>NZ_JAQQEK010000038.1:0-77813 GCF_046027355.1 Paraburkholderia sediminicola
GTGGCGCGAGGTGGACGATGCGCTCGTCGTCTATGACGCTGAACAGCGGCGGCGTGATCGGCTGAAAACGGTCGTGAGCCTGAACCAGCGTGCGCTGTCGATTGCGCGGCAACGGTACAAGGCAGGCGCGGTCGATTTCCTCGACGTGCTGAACGTGCAGAAACAGTTGCTCGATGCGCAGAGCAACCTCGAGCAAAGCAAGGCCGACGCCGACGCGAACCTCATCACGTTATGCAAGGTGCTCGGCGGCGGATGGGAGTCAACGTATGCCAGACAGGACAGTCTTCCTTGAACCGGCGTTCTGTTGCGTGCGACAGGATGTGTGTGAGGCGCGCGTCTTCCCGTCGTCGACTTCTTGAAAAAAGGTCGGCGAACGATCGCCTCTAGGACCCGTCAGCCGTTTCAACAACGGCCGGGACGACGCCGCCTACATCTTTACGCTGAACGCAGCGACCGGAAACTCACGCGTACCTCTTCCGAGAAAACTTGCGGCTGCTCCCAGGCCGCAAAATGTCCGCCTTTGGGAAGGCGGTTGTAGTGAATCAGCTTCGGATACGCCTTCGCTGTCCAGCTTTGCGGGGCAGCGTAAATCTCATCTGGAAAGACGCTGACGGCAACCGGAATGGCGACGTGCTTGGGAGCGAAGAAGTTGAGCTTGTTTTCCCAATACAACCGCGCCGAAGAAATTCCCGTGTTCGTGAGCCAATAGAGCGTCACGTTGTCGAGAACGTCGTTTCGCGTCAGCCCCTCGGACTGACCGTCAAACACGCGTGCGATAAGTGCCTGGCTGGCGGCGTCGTGGTCGAGCATCCACGCGGCGAGGCCGACAGGCGAATCTTCAATTCCGTACAGCGTCTGCGGGCGGTTCGTCATCTCCTGGGCGTAACCAAGACCGTGCTTGTAGAAAAAGTCGAGCTGATCATAAGCGTGCCGCTCGTCGGCTGAGAGGTCGGCCGGCGGCGGATTGCCGTACTTGAGCGCCTCTGCAATGTTGTCCGGTACGGTGGCCGGCATGTTGGTGTGAATGCCGAGCAGTTCCGGTGGCGCAAGGAGGGCCATCTGCTCAGTGACAGCATTTCCCCAATCGCCGCCTTGCGCCACATATCGCGTGTATCCGAGCCGCTTCATCAGCACGACCCACGCGCGCGCGATGCGAGCAGGGTCCCAGCCGGTCGCGGTCGGTTTGCCTGAGAACCCGTAACCCGGGAGCGACGGAATCACCACATCGAATGCGTCCGATGCCATCCCCCCATGAGCGGTCGGATTGGTCAGCGGACCGATGATCTTCAACTGCTCGATGATCGAACCGGGCCATCCGTGCGTGACGATAACCGGCAACGCGTTGGCATCTTTCGAACGAACGTGGATGAAATGAATGTCGAGCCCATCGATTTCGGTGACGAATTGCGGCAGTGCGTTCAGCCTCGCTTCGACTTTGCGCCAGTCATAGTCGTTCGCCCAATAGCGTGCGAGCTTCTGCATTGTCGCGAGCTGCACGCCTTGTGACGCATCAGTCACGGTCTCCCGCTCAGGCCACCTGGTCGCCTTGATCCGCCTCTTCAAATCGATCAGTTGCGATTCCGGCGCGTGCACATGGAGTGGACGAATAGCGGTCTTGTCACCGCCGCTCGGCTTCGCGACTTCAGTGACGGTTTGAGTCGTTTCCGCGAAAGCGAGTCGACTCAACGAGCCCGCAACGGCGGCGGCGGCTGCCACGCCGATAAAACGACGGCGCGATGGGGTTTGGGGAAGGATATCGTCAGCCATACAAGCTCCTGTTGGCAATGAATCAGATGAGGCGGAGCGATGAGTGCGGCGGCAATTCAACATCCTGGGCAAACACCTTCACGATTGTCCAATTGAGCCGTCTATGGAGGCAGCCAGTTGGCAAGCCTCACATGGTTATCGCTTCGACCGACCGCAAACCGCAGTTCGCAGTAGTTGCAGTGATTGTGTGGAAGCAAGCTCTCCGGGTAAACGGCCAAGTTAGAACAACAGTTGTGTCGGTCGCGAACAAATTCTTCGCGTTCGACTTTTCTGTCCACCGCCGTGTGCATGCAATGCACGAACCGACTGTGACGAGATGTTATGCCACGGCGGCCGTGTCGGTTAAATAATCCGCCATTGCTTCACACCGCTCAATATGGTCTCCTGATTCTTGATTGGCCGATGCAGTCATGCTCATTGGTATCTGCCGAGTGGGTGCCTACACTGATTCGTGTGGACCGAATGTCCCGCGCAGTCTTTCTTCCGCGAATTTCCTCAGCATCAGAAAGGAAGCAAACATGAAACTGACCCACTTGGTGGTGGCACTGTTCGCAGGCCCACTGTTTTACAACGGCAGCGCGATAGCACAGAACGACCAGGCGAGCGCCGCTGCGATTCAAAATGCGCAACCGGAAGCTGGCGCGAAGCAGGAATTCAGGATCAAGCGCGTGACGCCAGCATACTGGCGCGTCACCATCGACCATCCGCCATTCAATATCTTCGGGCCGGAATCCATACCGCAGTTGAACAGCGTGATCACCCAGATGGAGAACGATCCCGAACTGAAGGTCGTGGTGTTCGACAGCGCGGTACCCGGTTTTTTCCTGACTCACTATGACTTTGTGCCGCCCCTCGAAGTCACGACGCGCATGCCGCCCGGTCCGACAGGCATGCCGCCACTACCCGATATGCTGACTCGCCTGAGCCGCTCTTCCGTGGTGTCGATCGTGTCGATCCGGGGCCGCGCTACCGGCGTTGGCAGTGAGTTGTCCCTTGCATCCGACATGCGCTTCGCCAGCCGTGAAAAAGCCGTGCTTTCCCAATTCGAAGTGGGTGCCGGATTCGTTCCCGGCGGCGGACCGATGTCCCGACTTCCCCGCCTGATGGGACGAGGCCGCGCGCTGGAAATTCTGCTGAGCGGCAACGATATCAACGGCGAACTTGCCGAACGATATGGCTATGTCAACCGCTCACTTCCAGATGCCGAACTGGATAGGTTCGTCGATACCCTCGCTCGCCGCATTGCATCCTTCGACAAGCAAACCATCGGCGAGATCAAGCACTTCGTCAACATCGCCACGCTCCCTCCCGATAGCGAGGTTGGGCCACAGTGGGATGCTTTCATTACTTCCGTACAACGTCCAGCGGCACAGCAGGATATCAAGAGGCTGATGGAACTCGGGCTTCAGAAAAAACCTGATGTGGAAATTCATCTCGACCGGTACACCGGCAAAGTCAATCAACCTGACAAGTAATCATCGCGCTTCGCGCCGGGCCGAACCATCAGCCGCCGCACTCATGTCGGCAACTGCGTGCCGGCCTGCTCGGCGACGATATAGTTGGCATACCAGTCCGGCCAGTTTTCATCATGCTGTCCGGAGAGTTTCTCATGCTCGCCATGCGCGGCCGCGGCGCGTCGTAGCGCCCCTGCGAGCTCCATTGCCGAAGTGAATGCCGTGGCCTGCGCGTCCACCCTTCCAGGGAGTCGAGTGGTCACTTCCTGGAAGACCCAGCCATTTCCATCAGGATCGCTGAACGAGGCGAAGGAACCATAGCTGCGCCGCTCCGGTTGCGGGCCACTCACGCGTCCTTCCTCGCCCGCACGGTGGAAAAGCCCGCCGGCGTCATGGAAGACTTCGCTCACGTCGATGCCCCGCTCGACAAGCTCTGCGTGCGCCCTGTTTATATCGGACACGATGAGATGGAGTCCCTGTACCGAGCCCGGCTTTTCCGTCGTGACGCCCTTGCCGAAGAGGACCGAGCATTGCGAGCCGGGCGGCGTGAAATGCACAACCCGAAACTGCTCATCCTTCGCGATATCGACGTCGAGCCTCCAACCTAACCTGGCGTAAAACTGCTTGGCGCGATCGACGTCAGAGACTGGGATGACAACAATCTCGAGCTTCATGTCGACCGTCTGCGCTGTACCGGCAGCCGTGTTGGCTTGGTTGGATGTTTGTGCATTGCTCATGTCAAGCTCCTCGTGTTTCGGTGATTCAAGGGTGACTCATACGTTCTCAATCTCGGCGACTTACCTTCCTGATCTGGGAAATCCGATTCTATGTTGTTCAGCCTGATGGAATTGTAGTATCCGATGACTTACCAAAGGGCCGGTCGCTTATGTGAGAAGTCTCCGGGAAACCTCCGAGCCAATAAAGATTAAAGGAGGAAAATCAAAAATGAACAACTCTCACGAGTGCCGTGGGCACCTTCAACCCGCGCCCGTCGCGCCTGACTTGTTCCTCACGCGCAAGTCTGTTTGTCGCTGGAGGGTATTCGAACCCGGCGCCAAAGCGCCTAGATTAGCCCCTTATCGGAGCCGTGGACCCGATCGGCAACAGCGCCCACTCAATCGATTTGGAGGTTCTCCATGAGCACGTCACAAAAGGTCGTCGTCGTTACCGGCGCGTCGCAAGGCATCGGCGCAGAAGTGGTCAAGGCGTTCCGCAAGCTCGACTATCGCGTGGTCGCCACCGCGCGCACCATCAAGCCGTCGGAGGATCCCAACATTCTGACCGTGGCCGGCGACATCGCCGACCCCGACACCGCCCGACGCGTGATCAGCGAAGCCGTGACGCGTTTCGGCCGCATCGATACGCTCGTCAACAACGCCGGCATCTTCGTCGCCAAGCCTTTTACCAGCTATACCGCCGAAGACTATGCAACGGTCACCGGCGTGAACCTGAACGGCTTCTTCTACATCACGCAGCTCGCCATCGCTGAAATGGAGAAGCATTCCAGCGGCCACGTCGTCAGCATCAGCACCACCCTGGCCGACCATGCGATCGACGGCGTGCCTTCAGTACTCGCCGCGCTCACCAAGGGCGGCCTGAACGCGGCAACCCGGTCCCTCGCGATCGAATACGCCAAACGCGGCATTCGTGCCAACGCGGTCTCGCCGGGCATCATCAGGTCGCCGATGCACCCTGCGGAAACGCATGCGGCACTCGGCGCGCTCCATCCGATGGGCCATATGGGCGAAATGAGCGATATCGTGAACGCGATCCTGTATCTGGACTCCGCCCCGTTCGTCACCGGCGAGATCCTGCACGTCGACGGCGGCCAGAGCGCCGGCCACTAAGCGCAACCATGCAATAGCAGGCTCCGTTTCACACGACCGGACGCCGCCAGCCGGCAGCCGGTTTGCCGACCAGGATCAAGGAGAACATCCATGCCAATCGTCACGATCCAGGTGACCCGCGAAGGCACCAGGCCGGGCGTCGACTCGGTCACCGCAGAAGAAAAAGCTGAACTCATCAAGGGCGTCAGCCACCTGCTACTCGACGTGCTGAAAAAGCCGCTCGAAGCAACCTTTGTGGTCATCCAGGAGGTGGAAACGGAGAACTGGGGCTGGGGCGGTCTGCCGGCTGACGTATATCGCAAGCAGCGAGCTTGAAATAAGGGCATTCGCAGAAAAACTGGATGAAGGACCAAAGCGGCGCACAACGGTGTATGAACCCGGCGGCATCAGACGCGAATTCGATTTTGACCCGCGCAGATGATGGCGCAGCTTTGCATACCGCGGGTCTTCATTGCGACGATGCCTGGGTCACCGACCCACCTGTTCTAATGGCGAAGGCCGCGCATACCGCGCCTCAACCGGCCGCCAACTGTAATCCTCCCGATAGTTCTTCAACGGCAAAACCGTCTCCGCATCCCTGACGTCATATCGAGCCGATGATCTGAAAAACTGGGTGCAATAGTCGACGAATGTCCTGAGCCTCGCCGGAAGCAGTTCCCGGTGCGAGTAGAAGAGGCAGATCTCAACCTTGCTGTCGAATGTGGTGCACAGCGGCAAGATATGCTTAAGGCGCCCTGCTTCGATATCCTCACGCACCATGGTTTCAGGCAAGGCGGCAATGCCGGTCCCCATGAGTGCCGCCGCCCTAAGCAATATCTCGTTCCCGTCCATCGACGACATGGGAGACACACTCACCCGTGTGTCGCTCTCCAGCAGATCGACCACGTCCACGCCTTTCTTTCGTGAATCCGTGTCCAGCAGGAGAAAGTGATGGGTCAGCTCGGCGGCGGTTTTGGGAGTACCGCACTGCTCAAGATAAGCGGGCGCTGCAACGAAGATGCGCTGTGACCTCGACAATGTGCGGCGAATCACGGCAGACTGCTCGACCAGGTGCGGCGGAAGAATCGCCATGTCGAATCGGCCGTCATACAGATTTGCGGCCCCTTCCTGAACGGAAACGATCAGATTCACATTAGGGGCAATGGCGTGATAGCCCCGCACCAGACGCGAAAAGGTTTCGCTCATCAGCATCGGGTGCACAATCAGCCGCAGCTTTCCGCTGTCGACTTCACGCGAGCGCGTAATGCGACGATTCGCTTCGTCGAGTTCCTCGAGCAAACGGCAGCAACTCAGATAGTACGGCTGTGCCGCTTCAGTCAAGGAAACGGACCTTGTTGTTCTAAGCAAGACCCTCGTCTGGATGCACCCTTCCAGCTTGGCGATCGCTTTCGATACCGACCCGGTGGTCACATTCAGCGATTCCGCAGCCTTGCTAAAGCTTTGATACCGTGCGGCAGCAACGAATGCACGCAACATGTAAAGCTGGTCCATCTCGCACCTCACTGGTCAATGTAGAGATCTGGAGCAGAGTATTCAGGTGCCGTGAATCGTTACTGGCGACACAGTCCAAATAGCCCGGAAACGAATGAAGGGTAAGCGCGAACGCCGCGTGGCGCCATCGTCCGATATGGTGTAACGCATCGTGCGCTCGCGTGCTCAACTAATACGTTCGGATGCGCGCACCTATCCAGCCCGAATGCTCTTTCGGCAATTTTTTCGTGGTCTCAGGACGCGGCTATCGCACCGCATGATGTGCTAGCGAGGCGTCGCGGCACTTTCGAGGGCAAGGATATAAGAAGGAAATCGGTTGGCGGAAAGGACTACATCTAGACCTGACTTGCCTGCAACGGTTCGATCGCATTCAGGGCCGATTCGAGGATCATCGCGCGGGCGTTGACCGGTGCAGGTTTCGAGCGCTGCGGATGAAATATGCGGTCGCCGCGCCTGATCCGTTGCCCGCTCAACACGCATATCCCTGATACCTTGGCGTTCGCTACTCGCCAGACCTGGGCGCCGTAGAAGCAGCTAGTCGGATCCCGCCACGCAATTGTCACGGTGAGCGACGTGGTCCGCTCAATCAGACTCACCTTCAGGTGAGGCAAGCGACTAATACCTGGCATCGCTTCGAAGCCATAGGATGTCCCGCGTTTTGACACGGGCGTCGTATCAACGCCTGCATTGGGACATCGTAATCCCGATGACAACAGTCGTATCGTCTGAACCCACGGGTCGACTTGGCTAACCAGCATGGCCGCGCTCCTTATGAATCGAAACGTAACGTTTCACTCTCGCTGAACGGGACGCCACGCCAGTAACAACACATTAAGCGCACCGAACAGACGCGCAATGACTCCAGCGCCTAGGGACGGCGCCGCTGCGTCTGTCTCCCCGGCGATGCTCGATGCGGCGGCTCGTCAATCTATCGGTCCGTGCGTCCGCGTATTTGCTCCGAAGCCATGATATGGCGATTGAGGTGTGGATAGAATGCACGCTTAGGAAAAGGGCTTTTTCCGCCGCAACACCTCTGGCACGAGCCCGATTGCTTCCGTGTCTGCGAGTGCGCCGCGTGTCTACGCCCGGCGATCGGTATGACCGCATTCATGCGCGAGGTGCCTACGGTCTGCGCCTCGTTGTTGGTTCGCTCATGCGGCGAGGCGCGTAAGCGTCTGTTGAACGCTGGCCGCCGTAGCGTAGCCCGAACTGAGCTGCCCAATTTTTCCGTGCAGTTCGACAAACAGCGATGGGAAGCCCGATACACCCAGGCGGCGGGTCAGCGCGAAATCTGCGCGAGTTGCCTGTATCGCCTCGTCCGAGGACCAGACGGTGAGGAACGCATCGGCGTCGACGTCAAAGCCCGCAGCCTTCATCGCCGACGCGCCGATCGCGGCCAGAACCTTACCGTCCGTGGTATCAAGTCCATCAACATAGAACGCACGCTGAAACGCACCGAAGACCGTCAACAGATTGACCGCGGGCTTGATCAGACGGGCCGTTACCACGGCGCGGCAGACCGGCTCAGTGTCATAGACAAAGTTCTTCCTCGCAAGCAACGCTTCGCGATTGAATTGCGCGCCGCTAAGTTGCTCGACGCGGGCCCAGTGCGTCAGGCGAAACTGCTTGCCCGCGTCATCCAAAACTTGCGTGGAACCTGCGGCCAGGCCACCCAGCACAACCTGTACTGCAAGGTCGGGCATCGCCTCTACGATGGTTGTCATCTCCTTGTGGAAGCCGTAACACCAGGAGCACATTGGGTCACCTACAAATATCAGTTTCATAGCTAATTCCGTTAAATTTTTCTGTTGCGCAGGCCCGTTGCGCCGATCTTGAAGAGCGCGGTGATCCGCCGCCGGGTGACGTCTGTCGAAAGGATCATAGAGCCGAACCGTGATGTCACGAACCAGGTTGGCCTCACTTCACTTTTTACACCGTGTAACCAAGGTCTCCTGACTGGTCGATGGCTGCGTGCAGGTACTTTTCCCGACGCGCGAGGTGCATCGACCGTTCATACCAAGGTATAGCCGATGCAACTTGCCCGGATGCGTCCGCGGCCGCATGGCGCGGGCGGTCTACTCGCATCGACATTCTCGAGAACGGATTTCGCTCCAATTGGATATACGGCCGTATGAGTTCCACACGCTTTTTCAGAGGCCATGCCACCCGTTCGTACAATGTCTTTCAGCGGCTGAGCCGTGTACCTTGATCTCATGGCGAGTGCGACCGTCTCGCGCGCCACCGACGAGGAGGGCGAGTCGTGGATGCAAGGGAAACAGCAAATTCGGTGATCAGTCTGCACGGCGACGCGCTCCCGTCAAAACCGCGCTGGATTCAGACCGACGCCGACACAGTGAATGCACTCCCCGAGCGGGTATTCAAAACACTCGTACTTGTCGTCTGCGGGTGGTCGTTGATTGAGGCACCGCTAGAGTTAGGTGTGTCCGACGCCCACGCCGGGTTGGTTGCCCTGCTCCTGTCGAAGCTCGTAGTGGTCGGCACAGGTCTCGCTGCCATTGCCAAAGCACGCTTTGCTCGCGAAACGTTTGCCTTTCTCTGCGGTGCGAGCGTGCTGGCCATCGCACCCGCTCTACCGATGGAATTCAACCATTCCTTCGCGATAGCAATCTTCTCGTCGATCGAATGCTTCAGCAAGGCCGCGTGCGTGATCGCATTCGGCATCGCATCGTCGCGAGAAAAGCAGTCGCGCCGCCAATAGCGTGCTCGACAGAAATGCGGTTGCGCGCCGACGCACTTATTTGAGGAGGTGGATATGTCTCGCGTATTGCACAACTGGATTTTTGTCGGCACTCACGCCTACGACGAGTACACCTTCGTCCCGTGGCTCAACAAGAACGTCTATCGGCGGACCGTGGACCTGAGTCGTGTCTGCCTGCTGTGAATCAACGGCGCGTAAGCTCGGACGCGTGGCCGGAAGGGATGCGGACAGATACGACTTCATCATGCGGATCGCTCGATTCGTCAGAAGAAACAGCATCCTTGCTTTATCGCCGCTCAGGCTATCAGGTAACGATATAGTTGCCGCGCAATGACACCAGGAAAGACCGTGCGCAACAGGTAGCGATAAGCGCGAGCATTGCTTACTATACGAAAAGTATCGGCGTCAGCTTGGCGTAACGAACTTTTCGAAGATCGGGCGATGAAACATGACAACGTTGGGGCAGGAAGTGAATCATTGCCGGACTCGCTTGTGTATGTGGTCGACGACGACGAGTCCATTCGAGGCGCCCTAACCTCTCTGCTCATGTCAGTCGGCATTCACGTGCGGGCGTTCGAATCGGCCGACGATTTTCTAGCCACGGACATGCCGGACGTGCCGAGTTGTCTCATTCTTGACGTTCGTCTGCGAGGCACGAGCGGCCTGACCCTGCAGCAAGAGCCCTTTAAAGAAAGTGTTCGATTTCCGGTCATATTTCTGACCGGGCACGGTGACATTGAAATGTCCGTCAAGGCAATGAAGGCGGGCGCATTCGATTTCATGACAAAGCCGTTCAAGGATCAGGATCTGATCGATACGATCGCCGCTGCTCTGAAAAGGGACGGCGAATTGAAGCGCCAGGAAAGGATCGTTGCGGGCATCCGTCAAACATACGATTCGCTGACAGCGCGCGAGCGGGAAGTCATCAGGCTGGTCGCCGACGGACTGTTGAACAAGCAGATCGCCGACCTCCTGTGTCTGAGCGAGGTAACGGTCAAGATCCATCGGGCGCAAGCGATGCACAAGCTGCAGGCACGCTCAGTGCCTGATGTCGTCAGGAAGTTGCAGCAGGTGCTGCCTCTCCACTAAGGCGCGACGCAGCAATTTCTGTATTCGCTGCGCTCTCGCCGCCATCTTCAGCCGGGATCGATCCCGGCTAATACGAACTGTCACTAAAATCATTCTAAGGTCTTATTGTCGCCTCGTCCGTAGGCCTGTAATTTGCCTAGAGGATTCAGCCTTTCTGAATCCTTTCGATGCCGTGCGGACTCGAGATGAGAACAAAGCGCTCTCCTGCAGTTATCGGGGTAGTGGACGACGACGAATTCGTCCGGATGGCGACATCCAGTTTGCTTCGTTCGGCAAACTGGAGGGTCATTGTCTATGAGTCCGCCAACCATCTTCTAGGTGATACACGCCGATCGGAACTGAAGCTCGTTGTCGCGGATATTCACATGCCGGGCGTGGACGGTTTTGCGCTGCTTGAATCGATCAAGCTATGGAAGCGGCCAGTCCCTGTCATTTTTATCACTGCCTACGCGACGCAAGAGCTTCTCGAGCGAGCCGATGCCGGCGGAGCCGCCGGTTTCTTCTCAAAGCCAGTGGACGACGCACGATTGCTCGCGCTGATTGACGAGATACTGCGGAAGTAACCTGACCGAAGGTCCGTTTGTCGGCGTATATCGCGATTGCCTATCCGTTGCCCGGATGCGATCCGTTGCCTTGCGCAGGCAACGTGAACTGAAAAGTGGCACCCCCCGCAGAGTTCGACGTCACCCATAATCGTCCGCCGTGACTTTCCACGATCGAGCGGCAGATCGGCAGTCCCATCCCCAGGCCGTTGGGTTTGGTCGTAAAAAATGCCTCGAAGACGCCTTCCAGATGGTCGGCGTCGAGTCCTGGTCCAGAATCCTCCACGCTAATGCAGAGTTCCTTGGCACCGGACTTGCTGGTTTGGATCAAAAGCGTTCGCTCGCCGACGTCCGTTGCACTCATCGCTTCAAGGGCGTTGATCATCAGATTGAGCATCACCTGCTGCAGTTGCACCCGATCGCCCTGGATCTGAGGCAATCCCTCCACCAGTTGGACGACGAGTTCGACACCGTGCTTGCCGGCTTCACCTCGCATGAACGCGATCAACTCGAGAATCGCTTCGTTGATGTCGAGGCCGTCTTTTCGCTGCGGCTCCTTTTTAAAAAAAGCGCGGGTGCGGTCGACGATGTTATTGGCGCGGCCGCCATCCGCGACAATCCGGTTGAGCGCCTGACGCACTTCGTCGAGATTGGGCGGGCGCGCCGCCAGCCAGCGCAAGGCCGCACTGGCGTAGGCAACCGTTGCGGTGATAGGTTGCTTCACTTCGTGGGCAATCGATGCCGATAACTGGCCCATCGTCGCCACACGGTTTGAATGCGCGAGTTCCATCTGGAGTCCGAGATATCGCCGTTCGCTGTCGCGCACGTCCTGTTGCGCCCGCTTCTGATCGGTCAGGTCGAGTATGAAAGCGACGCCCTGCCCTTCGCGATCGCCGAAGGCCGCCGCGCCGACCAGCACGGGCACCCGGCTGCCATCCTTGCGCAAGTATTCTTTCTCGAACGGTTTGGCGCTTCCGTTGGCCGTCAATTCCGCCCTCACCAATTCGTCGAGGTCACGCCACTCGGGCGGAGTCAAATCGGGCCACCGGATACGCCCCGAGATCAGATCTTCCCGGCTGTAATCCACAATGCGCAGAAAAGCGTCGTTGGCTTCGACGACGTTGCCCTCAAAGTCCCAAATGTGGATCCCGATGATGTTCGAGTCCACCAGACGCCGAACCTTTGCCTCGCGCTCCTGAAGATCGGCATAAAGACGGGTGTTCTCGAGCGAAATGGCCGCCTGTGACGCCAGCAAATCGAGCAGCGACGAGCGGCGTGCCGTAAAAACATGCGAAGTGGCCGTGTTCTCGAGATACAGCAGGCCGCCGAGTTTGCCCTGTCTGACCAGAGGCAGGCAGAACACGGACCGAGTGGCGCCGCTTGCCAGGTAGCTGTCCTGGGAGAACATATTGGGTATCAACGCATCGTCGATGATGACGCTCTTTTGCGTGTGGATCACGTAACGCAGAATGGCGGCAGGGACGGCAGAATTGGCAAGCGGCTCCCGGTTCAACTCGATCCCGTTTCCATTGATTCGCGCCTCTGCCTCGATCCGGTAGCCGTCCGGCTGCTGCAGGACAACCAACAGGCCCCGATCGGCGCCCGCGGTCTGCAGCGCGATTGTCATCAGGCGCTCGATCAGGCCCGTCAGCTCGATCTCGCTGGAAAGGGCTTGCGACGCCTTCAATAGCGTCGCGGCGTCGAACTGCCGCCAATCGAAGCTGAGTGTCGACGTGGCATTGCTCCCATCCTGATTGGCGAGGCGGGGGAATTGCCCGTCGAGTTGCGCGACTTTGCCGTCCGCGCCCCAAAAGGCGAAGCAATGACGCGCGTTGCGCAAATACGCATCGGCGCTCGTTCTCAGGCCGCTGCTTAGATAGAAGCGGCCGGCAAGTTCGTTGGCGATGCCTTCGTGGTGTAAAAAACCATTTTCATGAGCGGAGTGGACCGCCTGTTCGTAAAGGCGCATGGCGTCGAGATCGCGGCCCTCCAGACGTGCGAGCTCCGCGCAAACAAGCGCGTAGCGGTTCTGATAGTTCTCCGGGCAGTGCTCAGCCCACGTTTCGAGCTTCTTGAGTTTCGCTGCAAGAATGCGCCGATACACTTGCTGCTGCTCCTCGGATGCCTGCGGATAAAGCGCCGTCAAGGTGAGCGCATGAAAGAAGTGATAGGTCGGTTCGATCGCCAGTGCCATGACAGAACTGAGGACCGCCTCCGCCCGGTCCGCGGCCTCCAGCGCGTCGGCATACCGGCCATCGAGGAAGGCAAGCATGACCTTGATGATGCGATAGACGCCGATAGCGCAGCCGAAATTCGATTTGATGATGGCCTCGAAGCAGGCTGCTTCGTCGAACGTCTCGTCGTTCAGATTCAACGGTTCGGTCGTCTTGCCGCGGAGACTGACGACGAATTGCCGCTCGACCCAGATCAACTCATACACCGCGTCGTTGTGGCTCTCCCGCGCGAGCGCCGCGTACTTTTCCGAGAGCGTCTGCACGTCCTCGAGGGCGGCCCCTTTCTCGATGGTCTGCCAAACCGCGTTGAATGCGACGTTGCCTGCAAAAACGAGGTCGCCCACTTCCAGGCACGCAGCGGTGGCCCGTTCGAGAACCGGCAGATTAGCTGCAATGTGGCAGCGCCAGAAATTGACGTGGGCGCCGTACAGGTGAAGCAGCTTTCCATTCAGGCGCCGATTGCCGAACTTCTCGTTCAGCTTGAGCGACATCTCCGAAAATTGCACTGCGGTGGGGATATCGCCGATCAGTGACACCAGCATCAGCGCGTAATTGCCGTAAGCAAAACTGGAGTTCTCGGTATTGCCGTGCTGCAGGGAGAGGTTGACCGCCTTGAGGGTGATGAGCGGGTAAAACGCGGGCCGCGCGGCAAAAGCGCAGTTCATCGCCTGAAGGAGAAGGTTGACGATTGCACGGATCGCCGGGTCCGTCGCGACCGGCGCCTCGACCAGTTCGCCGATGGGACGCCCGGCCTGATTGACAAGAACGTCCCGCAATCCGTCGTCGACGGCCGCCTGGATGTCCTGATCGGTCTCAGGAAAGAGGATGCCGAAATCGCGCAGCGCAACCAGCGCGACTGCGAAGCTCTCGTCATATCTCCCGGCGAGCTGATACAACTCGATCCGCAGGCTGAAGACCTTCGCACGATCGAGATTGGAGCGTGCCCTGCCGAGCATCATGTCGGCCAGCGCGTCGGCTTCCGCAAAATCGCCGGCCAGATATTCGCACTCCGAAAACGCGAGATAGAGTTCGAACGTGCTGTCGTAGCGCTGCGTCCACGCATCCGGCGACAGCAGCGCCACGGCTTGCGCCAGATAGCTGCGAGCGGCCGCGTAGGCGGTCGAATTCATCGCGCGCCGGCCCGCGATGCGATTCAACTCGACGACCTGCTCGCGCTCCGACTCCGCCAGGATCAGCGCCACGCCGCGATTGAGATGGTTGACGATATCGAAGATGGGATCCTCGAGCGCTTCCGGCGGGGTCCGTGACACCAGCGCCCGGCCAATCCGCAGATGCGCGGCGGCGCGCTCGTCGGCGGGAATCAGCGCATAAGCAGCTTCCTGCACGCGGTCGTGTGCGAATTCATAGGCGTTGGCCACGCGAAACACGAGCCCCGTCCGCACGGCTTCCCACAGGTTCGCGTGCATCGTCTCTTCAGAGCCGCCCTGAACCCATGTCAGTGCGGTGACTTCAGCAACGTTGCCGAGACACGCCAGTTGCCCCAACGCGTCGCGCGTCAGCGCAGGCAAGCGGCTCAACTTCGCCGCCATCAGATCGGCGACGTTCTCGGTAAACCCCTTCGCACGAATGCGTGGCAAATCCCAGCACCACGCCGCGGCGCGCTGATCGAATGTGAGCAGGTCTTCATCGACGAGCGCCGTCAGAAACTGGATCGCAAAGAACGGATTGCCGCCCGTCTTTTCATGCACCAGTTGCGCGAGCGGCCCGGCCGTCGCGCTGTCGCAGTGAAGTGAATCAGCCACGAGTTGCGCGACGCTCTCCGATGTGAGCGGCGCGAGTTCTATCTGCTGCACCTTCCCTTCGGCGTGGCTGATCGACTCGAGCGTGCGCGCAAACGGGTGCGATGCATCCACCTCATTGTCCCGGTACGCGCCGACCAGCAGAACATGCTTCACGTCCGGATGCGTGACGAGGTGGGCAAGCAGGTCGAGCGTCGCCGTATCGACCCATTGCAGATCGTCGATAAACAGCGCGAGCGGATGCTCAGGTCGCGCAAACACGCCGAGAAAACGTCGAAATACCATCTGGAAGCGGTTTTGCGCATCTTGCGGCGGCAGAACCGGCGCGGGCGATTGCTCGCCGATAATGAGCGCAAGCTCGGGGATCAGATTCACAATGAGCTGGCCGTTGGGCCCGAGCGCTTCCATCAGCGCGTGCCGCCACGGCTCGACCTCCGCGTCGCTCTGGCTCAGCAGGTTGCGTACGAGCGTCTGGAAGGCTTGTGCAAATGGCACATACGGGATATCACGTTTGTACTGGTCGAACTTGCCGGACGCGAACAGGCCGCGTGGCGGCACCAGCACCCTGTGCAACTCGTTGACGACCGACGACTTGCCAATGCCCGGATAGCCCGAGATCAGCACCAGTTCGACCGCCCCGCTGCCCACGACACCATCGAACGCTGTTACGAGCGCTTCGATTTGTGCCTCGCGCCCGTACAGTTTTTCGGGGACCAGCAAGCGGTCGGACGCGTCGTGCGCCCCCAGCGGGAACGGGTCGACGCGGTGGTACGTCTCCCATGCCGCGAGGCACGACCGAAGGTCGGCTTCGACGCCCGCCGCGGTCTGGTAACGGTCCTCGGCGGCCTTGGCGAGGAGCTTCAGCACGATGCCCTCGACCGCCTTCGGAATACCGTCAACACGCTCGCCTGGCGGTGCCGGCCTGCGCGCGATGTGGCAATGAATCCATTCCATCGCGTCCGAGGCGGTGAACGGCAGCGACCCGGTGAGCATCTCGTACAGTGTGACGCCAAGTGAGTAGAGATCGCTGCGCGTATCGATCGAGCGGTTCATGCGGCCCGTCTGCTCGGGCGCCATATACGCGAAGGTCCCGGCCACGATCTCCGGCGGCGCGGGCGGCTGATGTTCGTGCGGTAGTTGCGAGGCAATGCCGAAGCCGGTGAGCCGTACGTTGCCGTTTCCGTCGACGAGCACATTCGCCGGCTTGATGTCTTTGTGAACGAGACCGCATCGATGAACGTGACCGACTACCCTCGCCAGATTGACGGCGATGCGCAAAAAACGCGTGAGCTCCAGCGGGCGGCCGAGTGAGCGGTGGAGAGGCTCGCCGCCGTCGTCGTCGAGAACGAGCATGGGCGGCTCTCTGCGGCGGTAGAGCGCGAGCGGCTGAGCGGCCCAACTGGAATCTAGCAACGAGGCTAGTCCGTATTCGTGCTCGAGCCGTGTAATGCTCTGCGAGACCGTGCGGGTGGCGACCAGCGCGAGCACCGAGACGGGATGGCGGGGTCTCCGGGCGCGATACAGGGAGAAGTCGCCGTCATCGTGCAGCGGCTCCAACTCATATCCGGTGAGATCCACGGCGGACTCCACTGTCGACCGGAGCTAGTGCTTCGACACTGACTCCGATCCCATGCAAGATGGTTGCTGTAAGGCTGGGAATTCCATTTGGAAATTATTGTCCACGCTTCCCGCCTTCCCGGCTATTGCTTGCACCGCCGTCCCAGTTATTGAACCACCGCCGGCGCAATGCCAGAAACCGGAGCACGAGAAAAACGGCATGCGCGGCGCGCTTCTCGCGCGCGCGGCATGCCGCTGTATGAGGCTAGGGCCTCCCGGTGCGCCGCTTACTGCTGCGGCAACGCGTAGGCAATCACATAGTCGCCGAGCTTCGTGCCGAACGAGCCATGCCCGCCCGCCGCTATCACGACGTACTGACGGCCGTCGATCGAATAACTCATCGGCGTGGCCTGGCCGCCCGCGGGCAGGCGGGCCTCCCAAACTTGCTTGCCGTTGTTCACGTCGAACCCGCGGATGTAGTTGTCAGCGGTCGCGCCGATGAACGCGACGCCGCCCGCCGTGACGATCGGACCGCCCAGCATCGGCATGCCCATCCTGAACGGCAGCGGAATCGGCGAACTGTCGCGCACGGTGCCGATGCGCTTCTTCCACACGATCTCATTGGTCTTGAGATCGATCGCGGAGATGTAGCCCCATGCCGGCTGCTTGCACGGCAAGCCGAACGGCGAGAGGAACGGGTTGATCACCACGCCGTACGGCACACCGTATTGCGGCTGGATGCCCGACTCCGTGCCGCTGCCCTTGGCACCCGGCACCGGCTCCAGCGGGTTGCCGGGGCCGCGCGGAATCAGACGTGAGACGAACGGCAGCGCGATCGGGTTCGCGACGGCGATCTGACGGTCGGTGTCGACGGCAATGCCGCCCCACTCGAACATGCCCAGGTTGCCCGGGAACACCAGCGTGCCCTGCAGCGAAGGCGGCGTGAACGTGCCTTCATACCGCAGCTTGTGGAACATCACACGGCACACGAGCTGGTCGTACATCGTGGCGCCCCACATGTCCGCGTCGGTCAGGTTCTTCGACGGGCGATACGTGAGCTGCGAGAACGGCTGCGTCGGCGCAACGTGGTCGCCGGGGGCGGCGCCTTGCGGCACGGGCGTTTCGGGCGCCGGCACGACGAGCTCACCGGTGCGGCGATCGAGCACGAACAGGTTGCCGGTCTTGGCCG
This sequence comes from Paraburkholderia sediminicola, assembly GCF_046027355.1. Lineage (GTDB taxonomy): Bacteria > Pseudomonadota > Gammaproteobacteria > Burkholderiales > Burkholderiaceae > Paraburkholderia > Paraburkholderia sediminicola_B. The sequence goes on from NZ_JAQQEK010000038.1 coordinate 17,650, forward strand.
GCGCGTACACGACCGGCACGGTCTGGCCATCCTTGCCGGTGATGTCGGCGAGCGTGGGCTGCGACGGCTGGTCCATGTCCCACAGATCGTGGTGCGCGCTCTGGTAGAACCAGGCGAGCTTGCCGGTCGAGGCGTGAAGCGCGAGCAGGCCGCTGGCGTAACGCTCCTGCTCCGGCGTGCGATTGCCGCCCCAGATATCCGGCGTCGTGACGCCCATCGGCAGATAGACGATGTCGAGCTTCGCGTCGTAGGCGGAGGGTGCCCACGAGTTGGGCGAATTCCACGTGTAATGCTCGCCCGCGCCCGGAATGTGATTCGGGTCCTTCGCGCCCGGATCGAACGCCCAGAGCAACTCGCCCGTGCGCACGTCGAAACCGCGGATGACACCTGAGGGCTCACGGTTCGAGAAGTTGTCCTCGACCGCGCCCGCCACGACGATCACCTTGCTGGTGATGATCGACGGCGAGGTGGGCTCGTACATGCCCGGCGTCGTGACCGGCTGGGCGTGTTGAAGGTCGAGGTCGCCGTGGTTGCCGAAGCCCTCGCAACGCTGGCCTGTCAGCGCGTCGAGCGCGTAAAGGTGGCCGTCGTTGACCGGCAGGTAGATGCGGCGCGTACAGGCGGCCGTGGCATCGCTTGTCGGCGCGGCAGCAGTTGCGGTGGAATCGCTCGCTGGCGCGGCAGCAGCTGCCGCGGCATCGCTCGTCGGTGTGGCAGCGGGTGCAGCTGCCGTGGCGCCGGCCGACAAATCGACATACGACACGCCACGGCACGTCACGTGCTGGAACGACGGATCGGACTTCAGTCTCGGATCGAACTTCCACTTGAGCGTGCCCGTCTTCGCGTCGAGCGCGAACAGAATCTGATGCGGCGAGCATAGGTAAAGCAGATCGCCGATCTTGATCGGCGTGACTTCATTGGTGATTTCGACAGGATCGTTGGGCCCCTTCATGTCACCCGTGCGGAAGGTCCAGGCCACCTGGAGATCCTTCACATTCCCAGGCGTGATCTGCTGCAATGGCGAGTAGCGCGTGCCTTCCTGGGTGCGCCCATAGGCGGGCCAGTCGGCGGCGTCGATCCCGGTGCTGGTAGCACTTGCGGGCGAGGAAGCGCTCAATGTGCCGTTGACCTGCTGCGGATCGTTGAAGCTCGCGTACACGAGCACGCCCGCCCAAGCCACGAGCGCGACGACGAGCGACGCGACACCCAGCTTGCGCTCGCCCGGGAGCCGCCAGCTCATGAGCAGCAGCAACCACACGCCGAAGATGACAAGCACACCGGAGCGCGGCGCGAGCGCCCAGAAGTCGGGCCCCGACTCCAGCAGAGCCCAGATGGCCGTGCCGATCAGCACAAGCGCATAAAGCACGAGCGCGGCGGGACTGCGCCGCCAAAGCAGCCAGGCCACACCGAATAGCACGATGCCCGTGATGAGATAGTAAGCGGAGCCGCCGACCGCGAGCAGCCATGCGCCGCCGATCAGCAGATAGAGCGCGGTCAGCGCCGTAAAGAGCAATGTGATGACGCCGATCACGCCCCGCGAATTCGACTGACTGGTCATGATGATCTCAACCCTCTTGAGTGGATGTCGCCTGCCGCCAGTACCGACGCCGAATTCACGCGCCGGAGCATGGTAAAAAGCATATCAGAACGTGTGCATCATTCCGACGTACACGCCGGTTTGCGATTCGCCGGCTATCGGGCTCGTCGGCGAGGACGAATCGCGCGGCGTCGCGAACACTGAGAACGTACCGTTCCTGCTGTTGTTCACATAGGCGACGGTCCCGTAAAGGAAGGTGCGCGCGTCTAGGTTATAGGTGGTCCCGAGCGCATAGAGCAAGGCATGGCTGCCAGGGTCGTGCGCGGCATCTCCGGCGCCCTCGCCTACCCGGATATAAAAGCCCGCCGCCGTCACGGCCCAGCGTGGCGTGGCCTGATACGTGGCGCCGAGCCAGTAGTGGTCGGCGCTGTCGGCTACGCCTGCGGGCGAATCGGGTGCCGCGTAGTGCGTGTAGGCCGCCTGAATCTTGAACTTCTGCACGCGCACGTTCGCACCGACGAAATACTCGCGCGAGGCCGTGAAGATGTTGGATAAGCGGCCGCTAGAATCGCGTAGCTCGTCGTAGATGCCGCGCACGTCGAAGAGCGGCGAGTGATAGGTCAGCATGATGCCGTCCGAGCGGCCGAACTCGCCTGCGGCGCCGTTGTTGAAGCCGTTCGCCTGATTGCCAAAGGCATATTGGCCCTGAACGTCAAAGCCATGGAAGAGACCGGGCTGTGGTACTCGACGTTGTTGCTGGTCTGCTGCCAATTGCGTCCGCGCACGAGCGAAGCCGACGACACGGCCTGCTGCACGAACGGATCGAATTCCCAGACGCCGTCGCTGTCGATGAAAAGATTGCGCCCGGCCTGCAACTGGCCCCACGTCTCGTTCTTGAGGCCTACATACGCGCGGCGCGAGAAGAGCCTGCCGCCGCCAGTCGTGCCGTTCATGATCTGCAGCGCGGTTTCGAGATCAAACAGTGCGGACATGCCGCCGCCGAGATCTTCGGTGCCCTTGAAGCCCAGCATGCTGGTACCCCAGTCGCCGCCTTCCGCGCTCCAACGGCTCGAACTGCCACCCGTGCCGTTGGCAATGTGATTCAGGTATTCGATACCGCCATCGACACGGCCATACAGCGTCACGCTCGATTGTGCAGAAGCAGCCGCGCTGGCTGCGAGCAGGACGACACCGCACAGTTGATATTTCACGTGAGATTCCAGGTTGATTCTCCTTTCGTTCTCCCTTGCCGTCCTGGACGCTGTGCTGATAGAAAGCGTACGCCGGAAGGTGACAGAGTCGGACTACCGACTCGAGTGCTCGCTATAACGCTCGTTGTGATTCGCGCGGATCGTCGAGCACTACCCTGACGTTCAGGCGCTTGCGAATGCGCTCTGGCTAGAGCTATGCATATTAGGAGGCGCAGCAGCGACTTGGAATGACATATTAGTTGTAGCCGGTTACCCTGATTCGCTCGCAGGTCTGCCCGTATCCCGACGCCCAGGCGAGGCACGCTGACGCCAAGGGCAGCCCGAAGCTGAGTGCTATCGGGCGAAGATGGTTGGCAACGTTCCGCACGATCAGCGTCGTTCTCGCGGCTACGTCTTTCATGCAGTGAAGAATGAGTGCTTCGTGGGGCATCGAAACTGCCCGTTGAACCATTGGGCTTCGCTGGTTTCCTTACTTCTGACCTTGCTTCTTTCCGGCGGCCGGATTTCGCTTCTGACGGCATGGCATGACATCGACCATGCTGCCGCCTGGACCTGAGCCTTATCGCGCTTTGCTCGCCCCACTCCAGCTAAACCCAAAGCTCGACTGCACCGCAGGCGCCCACTTCGCGCACGCACGAAAACCCAGCAGCGCGCCGCCCACGGCAAACAACACAGGAATCAGAAAATCCTGGCTCACGCGGGTGAATTCGAACATGAGCACCACGGCTGTAATTGGCATCTGCATCGAGGCAGCGAGAAACGCCGTTGCGCCGACCACCGCGAATGCGCCCAACGACGCCCCCGGCCACACGAGGCTCCACAATCCGCCGAGCACGATCGCCAGCAGCGCGCCGTTCGCCAGCCCCGGCGTGAGCAGGCCGCCTTCGGCGCCCGCGCGCAAACTGCTCGCGGTGATCACCACCTTCAGCACCAGCAGCATCGCGGCGAGACTGATGGTCAAGCCACCATCGAATGCCAGTCCCGCAGGTCCCTTGCCATTGCCGAGCAACTGCGGGAAATGCATCGCGAGAACGCCGATCATCGCAAAGTTCAGCAGCGACAACACCGGCAGGCGCCAGTTCTTCGGCGCGGCCGCCCGCGAGCGTTTCATCAGTTCCGCGAAGCTCCACGCCGCCACGCCGAAGATCGGACCGCACACCACGGACCAGACCACGAGCGTGGGGCTCAGCGTCATATACGGCACGAGATATTGATGCTCGTTGCCCAGTCCCAATTGCGCAACCAGCGCGGCCACCGACGAGGTCACGATGGCCGGCACCAGGGCGGGCCAGCCGAAGGTGCCCAGCAGGACTTCGAGCACGAACACCGCGCCGCCGAGCGGCACGTTATAGACGGCGGCTAAACCGGCGCCCGCGCCGCACGCCACCATGATCCGACTCTGCGCGACCGACAGACCCGCGCGACGCGACAGCCAGCCGGCAAGCGCCGAGCCGATTTCGCGCGGCGCGACTTCGCGACCGAGCGGCGAGCCGAGCGCCACGGTGACGATCTGCAGCACCGCATGGATCGTCGTGCTCATGACGGGCATCCGCGGATCGTCGGACTTGACGGCCTGGCGAATGCTCACGAGCGGCCGGCCGAACCGATACAGCGCCCACCAGCCGAGCCCCGCGACCAGGCCGCAAAGCGTCAGCACGAGCAGGCGGCGTTCGGGCGCGGCACCGGCGACGCCTTGCAGAAAACTCTCGGCGCTGATCACGTGCGTCACGCTGTAGCCGTATGCGAGATGCTGGATGCCGTGCAGCAGCAACGCGAGCAGCATGCCGCCGAGGCCGGCACCGATACCCGTGAGCAGCGTGACCGCGGCGACCACGGCAAACGGACTCCGCTCGCGGCGTACAGGCTCCGAAGTGATTGATTTGACTGACATGGCGCGTCGACCAAGGCGAAATAAGTGGGATGGCGACCATGGTATTCCGCGACGCAACATGAATCAAATTGATTTTTCAGCTCGACTGATGCGTATGCTGCATATATTGAAAGTGAAGCCTTTCCGGCTCACACCGCGCGACTGGCGCGATGTCACGCACGTGCCTAGCGAACGGAAACGAAGAACATCGACACCACACACGCAACACCGACAAACCAGACCAGCGAACGCAGCGACGCCAGGTTCGCGACATACAGCACGCCGTGCAGCACACGCGCGACGACGAATGTGATCGCCAGCCAGTTGATCCACGTAACCGACCCGCCCGCCTGTCCCGCCACGACGATCGCGGCGGTGAACATCGCCAGCGCTTCCCACGCATTCTGATGCGCCGCATGAGCCCGCGCGCGCCAGCCTTCGAGACCGGCAAGATAAGCGCGTGGCGTGCGATTGTCGTAGCGCTTGCTGACTTTCGCCAGCATGGTCCACGGAAACGGCAACAGCGCCACGATGAGCAGGCATAAATGCGGAATCGTCATGAGTTAGTCTCCTTGTATGCGCGACACGAAATGCCGCGAGCCGCTGTTATACCCGCCGGCCCGTGCCGCCGCCAACCGGAATCCCGCGAGCGCCACCTCTACCGATAAGCGAATCATCTAAAGTGAAATATGACCGGATCAGCAAGAAAATCGCACCCGAAATAGATTACAAATAACAAACTAAACTGCACACACCATTAATACAATAATTACATTTACCCGACATAAATCGGGCGCCGCATGAAATCTACTCCAGGGATTAATACGGATAAACGCGCGTTCATTCACGCAAGCGTTTAACAGTCGGCGTACACTCGCTCGAAGTCCATGCCACGGGGCGTGCGGGGCTGCGGAGCCACCCTTCGTTGAACACGGGTGATTGGAGAACCAGGAGAACAATCAATGAGTTGGACACGGGAACAGAGAAACGTCACGATCGCTGCCTATCTGGGCTGGACACTCGACGCATTCGATTTCTTTCTAATGGTGTTCGTATTGAAAGATATTGCGGCGGAGTTCAATACAAAAATCCCCGAAGTCGCCTTCGGCATCATGCTGACCTTGGTGATGCGTCCGCTCGGCGCATTGATTTTCGGCTGGCTCGCCGACAAGTACGGCCGCCGTCCCACGCTGATGGTCAACATCGCGTGTTTCTCGCTGCTGGAATTGCTGTCCGGCTTTTCGCCGAACCTGGCCACGCTGCTTGTGCTGCGCGCGCTGTTCGGCATCGCGATGGGCGGCGAATGGGGCGTCGGCGGCGCACTGACCATGGAAACCGTGCCGCCGAAGTCGCGCGGCATCGTCTCGGGTCTGCTGCAGGCCGGCTATCCGAGCGGCTATCTGCTCGCCTCGGTCGTGTTCGGCGTGTTCTATCAGTACATCGGCTGGCGCGGCATGTTCTTCGTCGGCGTGCTGCCGGCGTTGCTCGTGCTGTACGTGCGGGCGCATGTGCCGGAATCGCCAGCCTTCAAGACGCTCGAAAAGAAAGCGCGTCCGGGTCTCGTCGCCACGCTCAGGCAGAACGTCAAGCTGTCGCTGTACGCGATCATTCTGATGACCGCATTCAACTTCTTCTCGCACGGTTCGCAGGATCTGTATCCGACCTTCCTGCGCGTGCAGCATCAGTTCGACGCGCATACGGTGTCGTGGATCACAATCGTGCTGAACATCGGCGCGATTTGCGGCGGCCTGTTCTTCGGCGCGTTGTCCGAAAAGATCGGCCGCAAGCGCGCGATCTTCATTGCTGCGTTGATCGCGTTGCCGGTGCTGCCGTTGTGGGCCTTCTCGACCACACCGGTGCTGCTCGCGGTGGGCGCCTTCCTGATGCAGATCTCCGTGCAGGGCGCGTGGGGTGTAATTCCAGTACACCTGAACGAAATCTCGCCCGATGAAATTCGCGCGACGTTCCCCGGCCTCGTGTATCAACTCGGCAATCTGATCGCGTCGGTGAACGGACCGTTGCAGGCGAGCGCTGCCGAAGCGCACGGCAACAACTACGCGCTCATCATGGCAGTCGTGATCGGCATCGTGGCAGTGGTGATCGCCGCGCTGATTCCGTTCAGCCGCGAGCGCCGCGGCATCGACATGACGCAGTCGGCCAGGCAGGTTGCTGCACGGGTTTAAGCGTTCGAACCATACAGCTATTTTGCCGGCGCGTTATCGGGAACAATAGGCGCAAAGACGGCGCGAACCGCCGCGACGCAGAGCACACGTCAGCAAATAGCAGCAAGGCCAAACAAGGTAGCAAGCAATACGAGGCCGTTCCGATTTCCATCGGAACGGCCTTTTTTATTTCCGCGCGGTTTGACGCGCCGCGTGCATGGAAGGTCGACCTTCTTCAGGTCTTCTAGAGGAGTTAGTCGACTGTGACCCCTTGATCGCACACCTCATTTCTTCTTATCCTGAAAAAACAGCTGTTTCAAATAAGCATTTGAATTGCTTGTTTGCGGGCCGAACGCCCGGCAACTGGGAGACGCGATATGGCAGTTCGCACGACAGGCCGGCATGCCGGCGACACGAAGTCCCGCATCCTCGACGCCGCCGAAACACTCTTTATCGAATGCGGCTATGAGGCTATGTCGTTGCGCCAGATTACTTCGCGCGCCGAAGTCAATCTCGCGGCAGTGAACTATCACTTCGGCAGCAAGGAATCGCTGATTCACTCGATGCTGTCGCGCCGCCTCGACCACCTCAACCAGGAGCGGCTCAAGCTGCTCGATCGCTTCGACACCATGCTCGGCGAGCGCCTGACCTGCGAGCACGTGCTCGGCGCGATGTTCATTCCGGCGCTGCGTCTGTCGCGCGATCCGCGCGTCGGCGGCAACGCGTTTCTGCGTTTGCTGGGGCGCGCTTATACCGATCCGTCGTCGTTCATTCGCGACTTTCTCAACGGGCACTATGCTTCGGTGGCGGTGCGTTTTTTCGACGCGTTTCAGCGTGCGTTGCCGCATCTGCCCCGCGAGGAACTCGGCTGGCGTCTGCACTTCGCGATCGGCGCGCTGTCGGGCGTGCTGGCCGGCACCGACACGGACAGCCTGATTTCCGAGTTCTCGCAGGGCAAGTCGATGAACGACCTGCAACTCATCGCCCGTCTCGCCTCGCTGATGGTGGCCGCGCTCAAGGCGCCGCTGCCTGACGGCTCGCAACTGGCCGCGTTCGCCGCGGTACTCGGCGACGCCAGCGAAGGCGGCGCGGAGTGCGCCGGCGACGGCGGTGCGGAAGGCGCGAGCGCGGCACACACTGAAGGCGGATCGGGGTCGCCATCGCCGGTCGTATCGGAAGGCGAACATCGTGGCGGCGATATGGAAGCGGGTTCACGTCAGCACGCATTTCACCGCGCGGGTTAACGATCGAGCGCCGCGGGCAGCGCGCTGTCATGAGCCGTGGCCCGCACGCGGCGCACGCGCGAGCAAGCAAACGGATCCCTACCGCGCCATGTGGGCAACCCGCGCAATAGTAAGCACGCCGCAGCTTCGAATAAGGAATCGACCGGCAATCCCTACACCACCGGTCAGCGCCAGACAGGCAACAAGTACTCAGTCAACACTCAGCAAGAAGGCAGCCGAACACGATGAACGCCGCATACCTGAGCAGCACGTCTAAGTCCCGCACCTAAGCAACGCCGCGCTGTCGAACTAGGAGAGACGACACGCAAAAGCAAACGCAGCACGCGCGACAGGAAAACAAACACAGGCAACACGCGAACGCGCGGCGAGGCAGCGCGAGCGTGAGGCAGCAAATCAATAGAATGCGAACCGTCCGCACTAGGTGGATGCGCTCGCTCGCACCATCGAAAGAGGAGGAAACGTCATGCCGTGGTTCATCCTGATACTCGTCATTGCCGCTATCGCGCTCGTCTACGTTCAGGCGCGCGCGGCCTGGTGGCTTGCCTTCATGATCGTGTGGGTGACGGCCGCGCATGTCAGCGGAGCGGCGGGTGCGGTGGTCACGACGCTGCTCGCCATCCTATTCGTCCTCCCCGCCCTCGTGCTCGCGCTCAAACCGCTGCGCCGCACGTGGCTCGCCAAGCCCGTGCTCGACATCTTCCGCAAGATCCTGCCGGAGATGTCGCCGACCGAGCGCGATGCGATCGAAGCCGGCACGGTCTGGTGGGACGCCGAACTGTTCTCGGGACGTCCGCATTGGGACAAGCTGCTCGGCTACGGCCCCGCCACGCTGACGGCGGAAGAACAGTCGTTCCTCGACGTCGAATGCGAGCAACTCTGCGATCTCGCGAACGACTGGGAAACCACCATGGTCTGGCAGGACCTGTCGCCGCAAACCTGGCAGTACATCAAGGAACGCGGCTTTCTCGGCATGATCATTCCGAAGCAGTACGGCGGCAAGCAGTTCTCCGCCTACGCGCATTCGCAGGTCATCATGAAGCTCGCCACGCGCTGCTCGGCCGCCGCCGTTTCGGTGATGGTGCCGAATTCGCTCGGCCCCGCCGAACTGCTGTTGCACTACGGCACCGACGAGCAGAAGAACCACTACCTGCCGCGCCTCGCGCGTGGCGAGGAAATCCCCTGCTTCGCGTTGACGAGCCCCTACGCCGGTTCCGACGCGGCGGCGATTCCGGACGTCGGCATCGTGTGCAAGGGGACGTTCGAAGGCCGCGAGACGCTGGGCTTTCGCGTCACGTGGGACAAGCGCTACATCACGCTCGGCCCGATTGCGACCGTGCTCGGCCTCGCCTTTCGCGCGCTCGATCCCGACCATCTGCTCGGCACGGACAACGAACCCGGCATCACCTGCGCGCTGATTCCGACCGGCCATCCGGGCGTGAACATCGGCCGCCGCCACTGGCCGCTCAACGCCGTGTTCCAGAACGGCCCGAACTCGGGCAAGGACGTCTTCATTCCGCTCGACTGGGTGATCGGCGGGCGCGCGCAGGTCGGCAACGGCTGGCGCATGCTGATGGAATGTCTCGCGGCGGGCCGGGCGATTTCGCTGCCTTCGTCGAATGTGGGGATGGCGAAAATCGCCGTGCGCGGCACCGGCGCCTACGCCGCGATTCGCCGCCAGTTCCGCACCGCCGTCGGCAAGTTCGAGGGCGTGCAGGAAGCGCTCGGCCGCATGGGCGGCAACCTCTACGTGATGGACGCCGCGCGCCGCCTGTCGGCGCACGCGGTGGATCTCGGCGAAAAGCCTTCGGTGATTTCGGCGATCGCGAAGTATCACATCACCGAGCGCGCCCGCATGGTCATCAACGACGGCATGGATATCACCGCCGGCAAGGGCATCTGCATGGGGCCGTCGAACTTTCTCGCGCGCGCCTATCAGCAGGTGCCGATCTCGATCACCGTGGAAGGCGCCAACATTCTCACGCGTTGCCTGATCATCTTCGGCCAGGGCGCGATTCGGTGTCATCCGTACGTGCTGAAGGAAATGGCCGCCACGCGCGAAACGGACCACGCCAAGGCGCTGCGCGATTTCGACGAGGCGTTCTTCGGCCATGTCGGCTTCACGCTCTCCAACGTGGTGCGCAGTTTCGTTTATGGCGTGACGGGCGGCGCCTTCATCGACAAACCGCGCACGGCGCATGCGCCGCTGCATGCGTACTACCGCGCGGCGACCCGCCTGTCCACCGCGTTCGCGCTGCTCGCCGATGTCTCGATGTTCGTGCTCGGCGCCGATCTGAAACGCCGCGAGCGCATCTCCGCGCGTCTGGGCGACGTGCTGTCCCAGCTCTATCTGATCTCCGCCACGCTCAAGCGTTTCGAAGACGAAGGCCGTCAGGAAGAAGACCTGCCGCTGGTCCGCTGGGGTGTCGAGGATTCGCTGTACAAGGCGCAACACGCGCTCGACGGCGTGCTCGCCAACTATTCGAATCGCCTTGCCGCCGGTCTCGTGCGCATGCTCGCGTTCCCATTCGGGCTGCCCTACCGTGAGCCGTCCGACCAGCTCGGCAGCGAGATTGCCGAGTTGATGCAAACGCCGGGCGCCGCGCGCAATCGTCTGGTGTCCGATTCATACGTGCCGCATCCGGATGTCGACGCGCTCGGCTACGGCGAGTTGGTGTTCGAGCTGAACCCGCGCTTCACGCAGATCGAGCAGAAGCTGCGCGACGCAGTCAAGCAAGGCCTGATCGAACCAATGCCGCAGAGCCTGCCGCAACTGGCCGCCTGGACCGACGCGGCACAGAAAAAAGGCCTGATCGACGCCGACGACCGGCGCGTGCTCGACGACTACGCGCGTTACGCCGCGCAAGTTGTGAAGGTGGACGATTTCCCCGCCGACTTCGACATGCTCGCCAACCTGCAAAAACGCAAGGAGACGCTGGAAAAGGCGCTGGGGCTCGCGGCTTGAGTTCGGCGCCGGCTTAAAAAAACATCCCGGGAAGGCGCGCCGCGCGCGCCGAACTCGGTGCACACTGACACACGTTCGACGCCCCTCACGAAGACTTCCTGCGGGGCGTCTCCCGAGGGGGCAACCTTGCGGCGTGGCCAGCGGAGCGACTAATAATATGAACGACTCTTATCTGAACTTCGTCAACTCGCCGTTCGGCGCGCGCCTTGCGCGTTCGCTTGGCCTGCCCAAGCCCGAGGTGCTGCGCCGCTATCGCGCGGACCAGCCCGAATTCGGCGGACAGGTGGCGCTCGGCGCGGGCCGCGAGCCGCATCTGCTTGACGCGCTGGCGACACTGGTGGCGAGCATCGGCGTGACGAGCGTCGCGCATGAAAGCGCCGGCTTGTGGGTGCCGCTCGCCAACCGCCACGGTCTCATGACAGGCCGTTTCGAAGCCGCCGAGTCCGGCTCGCAAGGCAAACTCGCGGCGCTGCTGTTCGACGCGAGCGGCATCGAAGACAGCACGCAGCTCGAACCGTTGCACGCCTTCTTCCACGACACACTGCGTTCGCTCGGCAAGTGCGGGCGCATCATCGTGCTGGGACGGCCGCCGGAAACTTGCGCGACGCCGCGTCAGTGGACCGCGCAACGCGCGCTCGAGGGCTTCACGCGGTCGCTCGGCAAGGAAGCGCGGCGCGGCATCACCGCGAATCTCGTGTATGTGGAGCACGGTGCGGAGAGCCGCGTGGAAGCGACGCTGCGGTTCTTTCTGTCGCCGCGCTCGGCATATGTGTCGGGCCAGGTCGTACGCATCGCCGCCGGTTCAGGCGTGAGCGGCGATGCCACGCCCGCGTTCGACTGGCAGCAGCCGCTCGCGGGCCGCCGCGCCGTCGTGACGGGTGCGGCGCGCGGCATCGGCGCATCGATTGCGAGCGTGCTGGCGGCCGAAGGCGCGCACGTGATCGGCATCGACATCCCAACAGCGCGCGACGCGCTCGACGCAACCATGCGTCAGTTGAACGGCACCGCCCTCGCCTTCGACATCGCCGCGCCCGAAGCGCCCGCGCAGATCGCCGCCGCGCTCGACGAACAGGGCGTGGACATCGTCGTGCACAACGCCGGCATCACGAAGGACAAAACCATCGCGAAGATGACCGAGGCCGCGTGGCAAAGCGTGATCGACATCAACCTGTCCGCGCAGGAGCGGATCGACGACGCCCTGCTCGCCGCAGGCATCCTGCGCGACGGCGGGCGCATCATCGGCGTGTCGTCGATCAGCGGCATTGCCGGCAATCTCGGCCAGACCAATTACGCCACCTCGAAGGCCGGCGTGATCGGCCGGGTGCAGAGCATGGCGCCGCATCTGCGCGCGCGCGGCATCACGATCAACGCGGTCGCGCCCGGCTTCATCGAAACGCAGATGACCGCGAAGATTCCGCTGACGATCCGCGAAGCCGGCCGCCGTATGAATTCGATGAGCCAGGGCGGCCAGCCAGTCGACGTCGCGCAGACCATCGCGTGGCTCGCGCATCCGGGATCGGCGGGCGTAAGCGGCCAGATCGTGCGCGTGTGCGGACAAAGCCTGATTGGAGCGTGACCATGGGTGAGCCCGGTGATCCGTTCGGCGGCAGTCCTCTATCGAACACGGCGCGGCAGGACGCGGTGCGGCCCAAGACCGTCGTGATCGACACCTTGCCCGCGCCCGCCAAGCTCTATGCGCGCGCGTTGTCCGGCATCGTCAAACGTGGACGCGAGACGCATCTGCCGCCGCTGCGGCTGGTGCGCCCCGCCGTCGCGCTCGATCCGGGGCCGATCTGGCGTTACGCGCGCGTGTGCGGTTTCATCCCCGAGCACGGCGTGCCGCTCACGTATCCGCACCTGCTCGCCTTTCCCTTGCATCTGCTGATGCTGACCGACCCGGCGTTTCCGTGGCCGGCGCTCGGCCTGGTGCATCTGGCCAACCATGTGCGCCTGCGCCGGCCACTCGCCTACAAGGACATGCTGCGCGTCGAGGTGGAATTCGGCGCGCTGCTGCGCCACGACAAAGGCCAGGCGTTCGTGTTGCACACCCGCATGTACCGGCGCGGCGAAGCGGTCTGGGACGGCGACAGCGTCTATCTGAAGCGCGGCGTGCCGGCGAGCGGCAGCGTGCTCGATCCGCTCGAACTTGGGCCCGAAGCGCTGCAACGCATCGCGCGCTGGCAACTCGCGTCGCAACTGGGCCGCGACTACGCAAGCGTGTCCGGCGATTACAACCCGATCCATCTGACCGCGCTGTCCGCGAAAGCCTTCGGCTTTCCGCGCGCGATCGCACACGGTATGTGGACACTGGCGCGCGCCGCCTCCGCGTTGCAGCCGCCGAAGCCGCTTGCGGAAGCCACGCTCAGCGCCGAATTCAAACTGCCGATGCTGCTGCCCGGCGAGGCGTCGCTATGGAGTGCGTCGCCTTCGCTGATCGAACGCGACATCGAAGTGCGCGACATCGCCGGGCAGAAACCGCATTTGCGCGGCCGCATGCAATGGAGGCTGCAATGAGGTGCGCGCAGCGTGCGTCCAGTAGTGGAATTCAGGGCGGATGAAATCGTTGTTGGAGCAGGAGCATCGGCATCAACCGTCACACCATTTGCATCATTCGCATCATTCAATAACCAGGGACGACCCGAAGGAGCCGAGCATGTCCAACCCGCTGCCAGCCGTACGCCGAGTCGCCATCGTCGGGGGCAACCGGATTCCGTTTGCCCGCTCGAATACCGCCTACGCGACCGCGTCGAATCAGGACATGCTGACCTTCACGCTGCAAGGCCTGATCGACCGCTACAACCTGCACGGCGAACGTCTGGGCGAAGTCGCGGCGGGTGCCGTCATCAAGCATTCACGCGACTTCAATCTGACACGCGAATCCGTGCTGTCCACCACGCTCGCCAAGGAAACGCCCGCTTACGACGTGCAGCAGGCCTGCGGCACCGGACTCGAAGCCGCGATCCTCGTCGCCAACAAGATCGCCTTGGGGCAGATCGAAGTGGGCATCGCGGGCGGCGTCGATACGACGTCCGATGCGCCGATCGGCGTCAACGAGCGGATGCGCAAAATTCTGCTCGAAGCGAATCGCGGCAAGAGCACCGGACAACGCGTCAGCGCGCTGACCAAGCTGCGACCCGGCATGTTTTTCAAGCCGCTCCTGCCGCGCAACGGCGAGCCCCGCACGGGCCTGTCGATGGGCGAGCATTGCGAGCTGATGGCCAAGCGCTGGAACATCTCGCGCGAGGCGCAGGACGTGCTCGCCTATGACAGCCACCGCAAGCTCACGGAGGCGTACGCGCGCGGCTTCGTCAACGATCTGATGACGCCCTACCGCGGTCTCGCGCGCGATAACAATCTGCGCTCCGACCTCACGCTCGAAAAACTCGCGAGCCTGAAGCCGGTGTTCGACCGCGACGCGGGCACGTTGACCGCGGGCAATTCGACGCCGCTCACCGACGGCGCCTCCGCCGTGCTGCTCGCGAGCGAAGAATGGGCCGCGCGTCATGGACTGCCGGTGCTCGCGTACCTGAGCTGGTCCGAGACAGCCGCCGTCGATTTCTTCGACAAGAAAGAAGGCCTGCTGATGGCGCCCGCCTACGCCGTGCCGCGCATGCTGGCGCGCGCCGGGCTCACGTTGCAGGACTTCGACCTGTACGAAATCCACGAAGCGTTCGCCGCCCAGGTGTTGTGCACGCTCGCGGCGTGGCAGGATGACGAGTATTGCCGCACGCAACTGGGCTTGCCGGGCCCGCTCGGCGCGATCGACCGGGCAAAATTAAATGTGAACGGCAGCTCGCTTGCCACAGGCCATCCGTTCGCGGCGACGGGTGGACGCATCGTCGCCGGCCTCGCGAAAATGCTCGCGCAACTCGACAAACCGGCCGGCACCGCGCGCGGGCTGATTTCGATCTGCGCGGCGGGCGGCCAAGGGGTGGTCGCGATTCTGGAACGCTGACATGACATGCGTTTCAGTGTTTGCTTCGCCGCATGTTTTTGCTTCACACGCTGCCACACTCGCGTGGATTGCTTCGATGACTGGCCGCAAGACCAGCACACAAAGAGATGAAGCCACAGCTTCAGGAGACGACCATGACCGAACCCACTCAAACCCCGCTTCCGCTTGCCACCGGATCCGCGGCGCCACACCACGCGCCCAACACCGACGGCATCTGGTACGCGTCCTATCCGGCGGACGTGCCGCATGACATCGACGTCGCGCAATACGAATCGGTCGTGCAGTTCTTCGACGAATGCATCGCAAAGTTCCGCGAGCGTGTCGCGTATGTGAGCGTGGGCGCGAACCTGACCTACGGTGAACTCGGCCGCAAGGCCACCGCGTTCGCCGCGTATCTGCAAAGCCTCGGCGTGAAGCCGGGCGAACGCGTGGCGATCATGTTGCCGAATACGTTCCAGTATCCTGTGTCGCTGTTCGGCGTGCTGAAGGCCGGCGGCGTGGTGGTCAACGTGAATCCGCTCTATACCGTGCGCGAACTCGCGCATCAGTTGAAGGACAGCGGCGCGCAAACCATCATCGTGTTCGAGAACTTCGCGAAGACGGTCGAAGACGCATTGCCCGGCACCAAGATACAGAACGTGATCGTGACGGGATTGGGCGATCTGCTCGCCGACGGCCTGAATCTGAAGGGACGTCTGCTCAATTTCATGCTGCGGCATGTGAAGAAGATGGTGCCCGCGTACAACCTGCCCAAGGCGGTGCCGCTGCTCGAAGCGCTCTCGATCGGCTACTCGCGGCCGTTGACGCCCGTGCGCCCCACGCACGACGACATCGCGTTCCTGCAGTACACGGGCGGCACGACCGGCGTCGCCAAGGGCGCGATGCTCACGCACAAGAACATCATCGCCAATCTGCTGCAGGCGAAGGCGTGGTCCGAAGGTCAACTGACCGGCGACGCCGAAACGGTACTCACGCCGCTGCCGCTCTATCACATCTATTCGTTGACGGTGAACGCGCTGATCTTCATGGGACTGGGCGGGCGCAACATTCTGATCGCCAATCCGCGCGACATGAAACGCGTGATGATGATCATCCGTCACGAGAAGTTCACTGGCATGACCGCCGTGAACACGCTCTATAACGCGTTCCTCGAAAACGAGGAGTTCTGCAAGCGCGACTTCTCCGATCTCAAGCTCGCGATGGCGGGCGGCATGGCGACGCAAAAGTCGGTGGCCGAGCGCTTCAAGGCGGTGACCGGCAAGCCGATCATCGAAGGTTATGGGCTGACCGAGTGCTCGCCGATCGTGTCGATGAATCCGGTCGACCTCTCCAATATGCGCGACTTCGAAGGTTCGATCGGTTTGCCCGCGCCATCCACCCAAGTCCGTTTCAGGAAGGACGACGGCAGTTGGGCGAACATCGGCGAAGCGGGTGAATTGTGCGTGAAGGGACCGCAGGTGATGAAAGGCTACTGGAACCGTCCGGACGAAACCGCCAAGGTAATCGACGACAACGGCTGGCTCGCCACCGGCGACATCGGCGTGATGGATTCGCGCGGCTACATCCGGCTGATCGACCGGAAGAAGGACATGATCCTGGTGTCGGGCTTCAACGTCTATCCGAACGAAATCGAAGACGTGATCGCGGCCCATCCGGACGTGCGCGAAGTCGCCGCAATCGGCGTGCCCGATGCCGCGCAGGGCGAACGGGTGAAGGTGTTCATCGTCAAGCGCAATCCGTCGCTGACGGCGGAACAGGTGATCGCTCATTGCCGCAAGAATCTGACCGGCTACAAGGTGCCGAAGCTCGTCGAGTTCCGCGACGAGCTGCCGCAAACCAACGTCGGCAAGATTCTGCGCCGCGCCCTGCGCGACGAGGAACTCGCGAAGCAAAAGCCTGCCTGACAGGGAAGGCGCTTCGCGCCACCTTTCGGAGAGATTCATGAAGCACCGCCTGTCCGCACGCTCATGCCGCACGTCGGCCTTCATGCGCCTCGCCCGTTTTTCGCCGCGGACCGCTGGTTTGCGTGCGAGCTTGTTCGCGTCCTTCAATGTGTCATTGCAAAGCGTACCGTCTCGCAAACTCCTGATCGCGGCGCTCATGGCGGGCGCATCTGCACTGGCCACGCCCACGGCGTTCGCGCAAAACGACGACACGCCGCCCGCGCTCGATACCGCCAGCGCCGTCAAGGCGCCCGCCACGCCGTCCTCGCAGGTCGGCAAGCTCACGCTGGATCAGCAGGTCAAATGGCTGCGCGCCGCGCAGCAGAGCAGCGCGATGGAAAAGCTCGGCGACGCGCAACTGGTCGCGCTGTTCCAGTCGCTCGATCCGCTCGCGTTGCCGCGCTATATCAAGGAAGGGCCGAACGGCTATCCATCGTACGAGTTCACGACGGCGCGTTCGGAACGCATTCACGGCCAATGGCCCGACAAGCCCGATCATATGCTGGTGCGCGTCGCGCACGACCCGCTGCGCATCTACGCGAAGTGGCTGCCCGACGGCGCGCACGCCGGCCAGGAAATCATCTACGACGAGTCCAAACGAACCGATGAAATGTATGGGCACCTGGGCGGCATCATGAATGTGATGCCGGTGTGGTCGTCGCTGAACGGCTCCCTCGCCCGCGCGCAATCGAACCATCAGGTGCGCGATCTCGGCACGGAATACATTGCGAACCAGTACCTCAGCGAAGGCAAGAAATACATCGAGGCCGGCTTGCCGCGCTCGACCCAG
Source organism: Paraburkholderia sediminicola (assembly GCF_046027355.1). GTDB lineage: Bacteria > Pseudomonadota > Gammaproteobacteria > Burkholderiales > Burkholderiaceae > Paraburkholderia > Paraburkholderia sediminicola_B. Next base: position 35,324 of record NZ_JAQQEK010000038.1, read on the forward strand.
GTGGAAGTCAAAACGATCGATGGCGTGCGCGTGGTGGCCTTCACCTTCGAAACGCCGACCGGTCAGCCGCAGTTCTACGCGAAGAAAGAGACACTCGGCCTCGACCTGCGGCATCCGTATTTCCGCACCGTCGAGTCTTATGACAACGACGGCAAGATCTTCGAGAAGATCGTGTTCGAAACCATCACACCGAAAACGTTCGACGACTCGACCTTCGATCCGAAGAACAAGGCGTACAAGTTCTAGCTCTTGTGCGATACGCGCGGCGCAAAGGCGAATGCAAATGCGACATGGGCACGCTGCGTGTCCGAACCCGCGCTTTGCTCGTGACTGTGTTCGATCACATGTCCCACGCTTTTAGCGAGTCGGTTCAGCACGAAGTAATCGGAAGCGCGTGTGAGGCCAATCAGCGAGGCTGGCGCGAGCGTGGACGTGGACATGGGTGTCGGCGCTGCGCAAAGGAGCGGTGCGAGTGTCGTGTACCAGAGCGCGCCGATATCGTCGCCGGTTTCGAAGACGCGCAACTGCCTGTGCGCGGCATAGCCGGCGAATGCGGCGCCGTACGCGAGCGTGGAGTCGACCACCGCCACCGTATTGCTATGCGCCGCCGCATGCGCGAGCCGCGGCCATGCGCTGCCTGCCGCAGTCGAGAGGTAAGCGCCGGTCATCATGAAAGTGCGCCGGTCCATTCATCGCTCCTGTCGTCATGTCGCGCGTGCGGCCCGCGCCTTCAGGTGTAGCCGCGCCGGTCGCGCCACGCCGCCGGCCAGATGCCCTGCTTACCCGGCGCGAGAATGCCGTTCGGGTCGAGCGCGTCCTTGATCGTTTCCGAGAACCGCAGCAACGCGCCGTCGTTGAAGCTGTATTGGGCCGCGGCAAAATCCATATACGCAAGATGCGCGCGATATTCGCCATAGCCCGCCGCGCGCGCGTCGCTCATCAGCGAACGCAACAGCGCGCCGGCCTGCTCGACCTGGTTCGCGTCGTCGCGGTCGAAGATCGCCGCGAAAATGTGATGCAGATGGCGCACGCCCGCCGTAAAGCCGCCGTAGTAGTCGAAACCGTATTCCGCGGCGCGCGCCTTGACCATCGTGTATTGGCGCAACGCGTCGCGCCCGGTCGCGGGACACACCGGCGCGAAGTCCACATGCGCGCCCGCGCCGCCGCGCCAGTCGAGCATGCGAAACGCGCTCATCGCCGGAATGCCGGCGAGGTTGCGGTCGCCGCCCGCCGTGGGCTGCGCATCGCCCGCATAGCGCGCCGCGAGGAACCGCGCCTGCGGCACGCGCGCGAACGCGCGCTGCACGGCCGCGTAGCGCGCGTCGATCGATTCGGGCGTGCCGTAGAGCGCGAAATGCAGATTCCAGCGGCCCACGTTCAGCTTCTCGAGCATGGCGGTGACGGCGCTCTCGGGCATCACGCCCGGTCCGTCGTACCACTGCGCGCGCGCCGACAAGCCGGCCGCGCGGCGCAACCCGCCTTCGATCACCGCGTGATTGCGGATCGTTTCATCGAGCCGCAACGGCCGCAAAATCTCAACGATCGCTTCGAGATCCGCTTCATGTTGAAACTGGATTTCGCCGAGCAGATACGCGGGCGGCGCGGGCATCAGCCAGACGCCCAGCTTGGTGACAATGCCGTAGTTCGACTGCATGAACATCGCATCGAACGAAGGTCCGTAACCCGGCTGATATAGCTGCCACGCGGTGCCGATGTCGATCCCGCCCATGCCCGTGCGCAACACATCGCCGTTGGCCAGCACCACTTCCATGCCGCACTGCGAGGCCGCGTGATCGCCGTATGCGGTATAGCCGAAGCCACGCTCGAGCGTATTGCCGACCACGCTGCCCCAACCGGCCGCGGGCGGATCGACCCACAGCTTGTAGCCCTTGTCGCGCAGATACGCATACAGATCGAAGTAACTGACGCCCGGCTCGACCAGCGCGTACGCCATGGCCTCGTTCACTTCGATGATGCGGTTCATCCTGTGCAGATCGAGCACGACCGAACCGGCAAGACGCGGCGCCGCGCCGCCATACGCGAAGTTGCGTCCGGTCGAGACCGTCCACAGCGGAATGCGAAATTGATTGGCAATGCGCAGCACCGCGCGAATTTCATCGACGGAGCCGGGCAAGACGGCGGCACTGGCCGAAAACGCTTCGCGCTCGCCGGGCGCGAACGGATCGAGATACCCGGCGAGTCCGTCCGCCGAGGTCACCACCTGCGGCTCGCCGACAATCGAGCGCCAACCGGCGAGCGCGCGATCGAACTGCGCGGCGGACACCTTCGGCGGCAAGCTGCGAATCAAAGCGTCTCCTTGGCCGCCGCGAGTCAGCGGCACGAGTCACTGGCAACGAATCAGCGGCAGTGAGTTAGCGGCGCATTCCACCGCCGCCGTGCGACATGCCGCCCCATGAGTGCATGGGCGGCGCGCCATGCCAACCGCCGCGGCCGCCCATGCCATACGATCCATGCACGCCATGCACATAGCGCACATGATCCATGTGATGAAAATGATGAAAGCGGTCGACGAACACAAACGACACGCCGACACCAAACACCACCGGCGGCCCCCAATAGTATGGATCGTAGTAGTAGACGGGGCCATCCGCCAGGGCCTGCGCCGCGGCATCGTCCTCGACGATCTGCCACGTGCCGTCCGGTTGCAGGCACGCGCGGCCAGTGATCTGCTGCATGACGCCGTCGATTTCCGCCTGCCCCGCCACGAACCGGCACGTCGACGCGTCCGATTGCGCTTCGACCGGCGCCGCGCACGCGGCGCACAGGCACACACAGGCTACGCCGCAATACAGCCCGCTGCCGAACTGATGAAATGTGAGCATGATTTGCTGCCTCGACGCGCCGGCGTTGCGACCCGAAAGAAACGTGTCGGCACCGTGAAGACACCGTCGGTTTGCCTTGCTGAAGACCTCGCCGTGAACATGTGCAGATACGCGGCGACAGCACGATCCAGCAACAAGTAAACGTTGCGTCGCGCGACGCTATTCCGCGTGCGCGGCGGGCGCGCACGCGGTTTCTGTTACCGGGTATTGCAAAGCGGGCAGATCGACGGGCGGCCCAGGCAAAGCCGCGAATGCCGTTACTGCCACGACTCCGGTTTGCCGCCGAGCGCGCTGCACACGTCGATGGCGATCGTGCGCAGCTTGCCTTCCGCGATCGGGCCGGAGAGCGCGTAGCCCATGCCGTCGCTGACCCAGTAGAAGGTGCGCCGGTTGCCGTCGCGGAACAGGCGGAACGCGGTTTCGTCGCGAGAAATGCCGGTGACGTAGAGCGTGAGCCGCGCGCCGCTGGCGTTCTCGTACATGAACTGCGCCGCCGGTCCCGCTTCGCCGGGCAACAGCCGCCCGCCCACCAGCGAATAGCCGTATTCCTGCAATGACGGCACCGAGAGCGGCCGGTTCAGCCGTTTGGAGAGCCAGGTGATCAGATGCTCTTCTTCATTCGCGGCGACTTCCACCGGATGACGCCGCTCCGGCGTGTACACCGCGTAGGCGATGTCCGCGCGCTCGGCGAAGCTCGGCGGGCTGTCGCCCAGACCGCCCCACGCGCCGCCGGTCAGACGCGGCGCGAGCGGCCCGAGGGCAAGCGCGAGTCCGGCGCCGGCCGCGAGCCAGCAGGCCGCGACGCCCGCGCGCTGCCACCACGGCGTCCGCCGCCGCAACACGATGAAGGCCGGCTCATCGGCCGCCTCGCGCTCATGGCGCTCGTTGCGCTCATCACGTTCGCTGCGCTGCGGCGCGCCGCACAGCACGCGCAACGCGGCTTTCTGCGCGCGCCACGCGGCTACGCGCGCGGCGGCCTGCGGATGCTGCGCCAGTTGAGCCTCGATCGCGGCGCGCTCCGCGCCCGGCAACTCACCGTCGACATACGCCGACAGCGCTCGCAGATCGAGCCCTTCGGGCAAGCTGGAATCGTAGTCGTCGCTGTTCATCACGGGTTTCTCACTACTTTCAACGGTGGACTTTTACGCACCGGCCCCTGAGCCGGCCCCTCCGTCAGCAACGCGCGCATATGTTCGCGAGCGCGCGAGAGCCGCGACATCACCGTGCCGATCGGCACGCCGAGCGCGCGCGACGCCTCCTGATAAGACAGCTCCTCCACGCAGACCAGCAACAGCACTTCGCGCTGTTCGACAGGCAGACAATACAACGCGCGCTGCAGATCGCGCAGCACGAGGCCGTCGACTTCCCCTTGCGGCGCTTCGAGATTACGCCACGGCGCGCTCTCGTCGTCGACGGCAATCTCGCGGCGGCCGCGTAGCTGGTCGATGTAGAGATGCCGCAGGATCGTCAGGAGCCATGCGCGCAGATTGCTGTCCGGCCGGAACGCCGCCCAACGGGCGAGCGCGCGCTCCGCCGTATCCTGCACGAGGTCGTCGGCCCACGCGCGGTCGCCCGTCAGTGCGCGCGCGTAGCGGCGCAGCTGCGGGAGCCACGAAATCACTTCAGCTTCGAAATTCACCCGGCGGGCGGCGCTCAGTAGCCGCCGCTGCTGCCGCCGCTCGAGCTGGAGGCACCACTATCGGTCGCGGACGTGCACGCGCTCGTCGCGAGCGTACCGCCCGCGAGTGCCAGCAGAACGAAAACGGCGGAAAGAATGCGGGATACTTTCATGGTGAGTCTCCTGTCGGCCAGAGTTGGCGCTTTGGCGCCTGACTCCGATCCCATGCAAAATGCTTGCGGATGAGCGCCCGTACATCGGGTGCGGCCGGCAAGCCGGTCGGCCACGCGCACGATGCAGCGTCGCCATGCCTGATATAACGCGCTCAGGCGATGATTTATTCCGCCCAAAGCACGACCATGCGCTATCTTTTTCCGCCATCCGCGCCGCAAAGGCCCGCGTGTGGCGGATGAACGCGGCATTCGTCGGCAGATTCGTAACGCAACGTTACAGTCAATCGTTATCAGATGCTTATGCGCCCACAAGCCGTTATAGTGGACGCAGTTCGCCCGCCGACGCGTTCCGCCCCCACACAGGGTAGAATCGCGGCGAACAACCGTCTTTCTAACCTGAATTGTCCATGGCTTCCGCAGAATCGCATCCGCAAAACGACTTCATGAACGCTGCGCGCAAAGAACGAAAGCGCGTCGAGATCTATCTTGTCAACGGCATTCGCCTGACGGGGTGCATCGAGTCGTTCGATCAGTATCTGGTGATGCTGCGCACGCCTGTCGGCCTGCAAGGCATCTACAAGCGCGCGATCTCGACGATCCAGCTCGACACCGGCACGCGTCCGGCTCCGCGCGCGGGGCGTCCCTCGCACGGCGAGCACACCACGCGTGGTCCGCACGGTTCGCGTGAACCGCGCGATCATCGTGAGCCGCGCGAACCGCGTGAACCGCGCGAGTCGTATGGCGCGCCGTCTTCGGACCGGCCTGCGTCGGATCGTAGCAGCGGCACGTCGGACGGCCCGGTGGTCGTCACGCGCCGCCGCCGTCTGTTCGGCACGGGCGGCGACGGTGGCAACCACGGTGGTGGTCACCATGGCGGCGGCGGTAACAGCAATAACGGCAATAACGGCGGCAGCGAGTAAGCGGCCACGGCAGCGCGCCTGGCTATTCCGCTGAATGGCCGAGCCGCTGCAAGATCTTTTCCAGACGCATCACCTGCAGTTCCGTCAGTTCGAATCCGCATTTGACCGCCAGCACGCGGCGGCGCCAATACACGGCGTCCAGCAAGCGCTGCGCCGGTTGCTTCGTTGCCCAATCCAGGTGTTCCAGTTCAGCTTCCACGACGTGTGACGCGTTCAGGCGCTGCGCCGCGCACGCGGTTTTTTTCCGGTTCATGTTGTTCGCTGCCTTGTTGTTCACGGGTTCTGGTTGCGCCCCTCCCGAGCGCGACACTGCCGGCTCACGGCATGCGTTGCGGTCTACCGGCCCACGCGGCCGGCGCTTGCTTTTGTTGTCCCGCGCCGCTTTCTGTCGACACACGGAAAACGAGTTGATGCGCAATGGTTTTAAGTTTCGGCTGATGACTTTGCGCCGGCTCGGAACGCGCTCGACTCGCGGCTTTGAAGCAGCCGCCTACGTCGGACAGTCTTAGGCCGTTCGGCCGATGTTCGCCGAGGCCCGCTTTGCGCTATGCTGATTTGCAGACTCTCTTCTCACGGAGCACGTCATGACCAGCAAGAAGCAACACGAATCTAAATCCGCCGAAACACAGGCATCCGACCAATCCGCCGATAGCCGTCTCGACGAGGCGCTTGAGGAAAGCTTCCCCGCCAGCGATCCGATCGCCGTCGACATGGCGGACCCGCATCACGCGCCGGAGAAGGGAGCGTCTTCGGCGGGAAAGAAGCGGCAATAGAACCCGCCGCATTGTTGTCTCGCGGAGCACAGGGAAACGAAGCAGTTGCCAAGGCGTGGCCGGCACCTCAAAGGCGGTGCGATGGGCGTGGGCGTTCGTGCACGCGCAGGACAAAGGGGACTATTTGCGCCGAGCCGCGCGTGAGACGTCACGCGAACACGCGTGGAGTAAACGTAGCGGGCTGTTACTGCTGGGGATGGAGAATTGAGCGAGTCCGTGAAACGGCGACACCGTTCGCGCGGACCTCGCGAACCACGCGCCTTGCACGAAGACGGCTGAACAACGAGTCATCGTTCCGATGAGCCGGGCAACACGTTCAAGACCGCGCCGCCCTGCCCACCTGATGCTCTTCAGACCACCACACTCAGTGCGAGGGCAAACCGCTTTCCAGCTGGCGCTGCAGGTCGCGCACCTGACGCTGCGCGGCACGCAACTGATCTTGCGCCGAGGCCTTCTGCTGCGCGAGCGCCGTGGCTTCGGCACGCGTCTGCTGCTGTTGGGTCGCCACAATGGTCTGCTGCTGACGCGCGACATCGAGGTCCGCCTGCAAGCGGTTGGCGCGGTCCTGAGACAACGCGATCATCCGCTCCGTGAACGCTTTTTGCGCCTCGAGTTGCGTGCGGCGAATCTCAACGTCCGACAGTTGCACCGTCTGACGCGCGAAATCCTTGTAGATCATCTCGGCACGCCCCGCGTCCTGCGTCTTGATGACACGCCAGAAATTTTTCTGCTGGAACAACGCCACGTAGTACGTCATTTCCTTGCCGTAAAACAGCAAGCTCGCCCCGTAGCTGCCGTTATACGTGGTGCGCAGTTCGCTCAGATCCGACCCGTGGATCATCTGCTGCAATTCCGCCACGTTGCCCGCCGCGGATTGCTTCGCTTCGTCGGGCGTGAGCGCCGAGGTTTGTGCCTGTCCTGTCGGTGAGGTAGCCGGCAACGCCGCCGTCGTGCCTGGCTGGGAAAGAACGCCGCCCCCGGCGTTGGCGTTGCTGTCAGACGGAGCCTGAGCATTGACGCCTTGCACTGCCCACATCGCGATGAATACGGCGAGGGCAATCTGTCGTAGTTTCGACTTGTGGTCCATGTAATTCCTGCTTGAACAGTTTTTGTTTTAGTACAACCGTCTCATTATTACTCACTTTCGCGTGTTTCGGGCTCTTAGTCGAAAATTTGATACTTGCGCATCTTCTCCCACAAAACCTTGCGGCTAATGCCCAGATAGAGCGCCGTATCCTGGCGCCGCCAACCGTTTGCGTCGAGCGCGGCCAGCACGCGATTACGCTCGGCCATGTCCCATTTGCCGCGATCCACCAGCACCTCGGCGACGCTCTCGGCCGGCACCGGCTGGCTGGCGCGCGCGAGCGCGAGCAGCCGTTGCAGGCGCGCCGCATCCCATGTGCCGATCTGCCGCACGGTCACGCCGATGCGCTCGGCCAGATTGCGCAGCTCGCGCACATTGCCGGGGAAATACGTGTCGGCGTCGGCGAGCCGATCTGATCCAGGTCGCCAACGGCGTCACGAAGCTCTATCAGGACCGCGGCTTCGCGCTCTCGTTCGCCTTCATTCCGGCGCAGACATTCGAAGGCGGCGTGGTGCGCGTGACGGTGGTGGAAGGCTACGTATCGGCCGTCAAGGTGACGGACAAGGCCGGCGCCGTGGAAGACAAGATCCACGCGATCGCCGATCCCATCACCGCCGACCGACCCTTGCGGCGCGCCACGTTCGAGCGTTATATCAACGTGCTCGGCTCGCTTCCCGGCGTGAAGGTCGCGGCCAACGTGCCGCCGCCGCAGAACACCGGCGGCGCCACCACGCTCGAACTGAACGTGGACCACAAGCCGTTCGACGTCAGTACCGGGATCGACTTCAATCACCCCGGCGTGCAAGGGCTGCTGACCGCCATCGAAAACGGACTGACCTCGTTCGGCGAACAGTTGAGCATATCGGCCTTGCTGCCGAAGGGGCGTGACAACGTGACCTATCTCGCCGCGCACGGCGCGGTGCCGATCGGCAGCAACGGGCTGATCGCCAAGATCGACGCCTCACACTATCGCGGCAATCCGACCGACAATCCCGACCTGCCGTCTTCGATCGAACGCACGGTCATCAACGACAAGGTGGCCGGCTCGCTGGCGTATCCGATCCTGTTGAGCAACACGCAAAGCGTGATCGGCACGGCCTCGGTCTATTCCTCGCACGACGAGGATCGCTGTCACAGCCACGACACCGGCGCGCAGATCGGCTTCCGCTCGCAAGTACGGGTCATGCAGTTGCAGGCCGATTACACCAGCGTGCAGACCGGCGAGGTACGCCGCGCAAGCGTCAGCGTGGCGAAGGCGTTCGACATTCTGGGCGCGTCGAAGTCCGGCGACTCGAATGTGCCGGGCTCGCCCGTCACCAATCTGACGTCGATCAACTTCGTGCGCACCGGCGCCAGTTTTTCGCAAACCAACGAGCGGCCTCTGAAGATCGGCACCGCAGTCTCGCTGACCGGCCAATACAGCGGCGTGTCGCTGCCGACCTCCGAGCAGATCTCGTTCGGCGCGCAGCGTTTCGCGCAGGGCTATCAGCCAGGCGAAGCATCGGGCGATTCGGGCTGGGGCGTGATACTGGAAGTCAACCGTGCGTTCACGCCGGGTTTCGCGTACCTGCGCACGCTCACACCCTACGTCTCCTTCGATATGGCGCGCGTCTATCCGCATGCCGGCACGCCCTCGCCTTCGAAGCTTTCGTCGATCGCGTTCGGCTTCCGCATCTCGGATGCGAAGTACTACAGCCTGGATCTCTCGGTGGCCAAAGCGATCGGCGACGCGCCAGTGGAGAGCGCGTCGCGTAGTCCGCGCATCAACGCGACGTTCTCGTATCAGCTGAGTTGATCGGTAAAAGTGCCGCGCCCTGATTAGAGGGTCCACTATCAAACGGCGCACGCACTTTCACGTATTCTGCGCTGACGATGTGTTGCCCGCTGCGCGCAAGCCGCAATCCTCAGCCGCCGGTGGCACACGAAGGCAGCAGAAGTCGAACCTGAGGGACCATGCCAGGCATCACGGCGGCCGTCGTTTGAAGACCGCCCGAGATGCCAATAACGCCGCGCGACCATGATCGCGCCGTCTTTAATCAAGGAGGAAGACAATGATGCAATTCACCCAACGCGCGCGCGCAATCGCGCTTCGCACAGCCAAACATGCCGCACTCGCCGGCGTATTGCTCGCCAGTGCCGTGACCGCCATGGCGCAGGCCGACAGCCCGGTCGGCACGTGGCAAACCATCGACGACCATACCGGCCAGCCTAAGGCGCTCGTGCAGATCGCGCAGGACGGCAGCGGCGCGCTCAGCGGCAAGGTGATCAAGGGGCTCGGCGCGAACGACCAGCCGGATCGCCGCTGCACGGCCTGTACCGACGCGCGCAAGGATCAGCCGATTCTCGGCATGACGATCATCAGCGATATGAAGAAGGACGGCGACGCCTGGGATCACGGGCAGATTCTCGACCCGGAAAACGGCAAGCTCTACAAGTGCAAGATGCACCTGGAAGAGGGTGGGAACAAGCTGGTCGTGCGAGGCTATATCGGCGTGTCGCTGCTGGGCCGCTCGCAGACGTGGGTTCGTCAGCAATGATGCGTGGGTAGTTCAGGTGCTCGTTGCGGAGCCCGGGTAGAACGATGAGAAACGGCCGACGATCGCAATCGTTCGGCCGTTTCTTTTGTTTGAAGACGCTGGGGTGAATGGATCATGCAGCGTGTTTGAAGGGCGAATGGAACGCGAACGGCGAAGACGGCAGCGGTTGGTTTGAAGGCGGGCTGTACACCGCAGGCGCGACGACTGGAGCCTTTTCGGCCTCGACGCTCTTCGGTTTCTCGTTCACGTGCGTGCGCATGCGCGCTTCCATCAGGCCGCAAAGCTCTTCGCTCGCCGCGCCGAACAGTTGTTCCATCACACGGTTGAGCACGCCGGATTCGTACCATGCCTTGAAGCGGCGATGGCAGGTCTGGTAGGACGGATATTTGCGCGGCATGGCGGACCAGGTGGCGCCGCTGTACATGACCCACAGCACGCCGTTGAGCACCGAGCGCGTATTGGCGAGCGGCCGGCCACGCAGTTCGGAGCGCGGCCGCAGTTCGGGCAGCAACGGTGCGACACGTTGCCATTCTTCGTCGTTGATATCACGGTAAGGATTCATGGTTTCTCCTTTGTCAGAACCTTGACAAAAGATATCCACTCGTCCGCGGACGGAATATAAGACCAATCCGAATCTTGAAAATACGCCGGGCGACGGCGCGTCATCGACAAACGGAGCGTGATCTATCGCGAAAGCGCCGCCGGCCGTGGCGTGCGACGCCTCAGGTCAGCGACGTATCGACGATTCGCCGTGGCGTGTCGAGATACTCCTTCGATTGCATTTCGACGATGCGCGACACCGTGCGCGTGAACTCGTTGGCCATCGGACCGTCGACATAGAGTTCCTCGGGTGGCACCGCGGCGGACATCAGCAGCTTCACCTTGTGATCGTAAAATACGTCGATCAGCCACGTGAAGCGGCGCGCCTCCGAGGCCATGCGCGCGGACATCTGCGGTACGCCGGAGAGGACCACCGCATGAAACCGGCTCGCCAGTTCCAGATAGTCATTCTGCGAGCGCGGACCGCCGCACAAGGTGGCGAAGTCGAACCACACGACGCCGTCGGCGCGGCGCAGCGCCTTCAACTCGCGCTTTTCGATATGCAGGATCGGGCTTTCGTCGGGCACCGCGGCAAGACGCGCGAACGCGTCGCGCAGCGCCTTGTCGGCGGCGGCGCCCAGCGGCGTGTGATACACCTCGACCTGGGCCAGCGTACGTTGCCGGTAGTCGATGCCCGCATCGACGTTGATCACGTCGAGCTTTTCCTTGATGAGTTCGATTGCCGGCAACATCCGGTCGCGATGCAGGCCGTCCGGATACAGCGTGTCCGGATCGTAGTTCGAGGTCATCACGAACTGCACGCCGTTTTCGAACAGCTTGTCGAGCAGGCGATACAGGATCATCGCGTCGGCGATATCCGACACGTGGAATTCGTCGAAACAGATCAGCCGGTAGCGTTTGGCAATGCGGCGCGCGAGTTCGTCGAGCGGATCGGCCTGGCCTTTCAGATCTTCAAGTTCGCGATGCACTTCGCGCATGAACTCGTGGAAATGCAGACGCGTCTTGCGGTGCAACGGCACGATCATGTAGAAGCTGTCCATCAGGAAGCTCTTGCCCCGCCCCACGCCGCCCCACATGTACACGCCGCGCGGCAGGTCCGGGTGAATCAGCAGCTTCTTGAACGCGTTCGAGCGGCGCGATTTGTACTCGGCCCACTCTTCATAGCACCGCTGCAGACGGTCGACCGCCGCGCGTTGCGCCGGGTCCGATTGGTAACCCCGCGTCTGCAGTTCTTTTTCGTAGTATTCGGTGACGTTCATCGTGTTGCTGCAAATAGAAAGGCGGGAGGGAGTGAACCCGCCCGCCTTCGTGGTAATGCCGGAGTACTGTCAGTCAGGCGTGCGCGTGATTACATGTTCAGCGCGCGCTTGTCGACGGCCAGTGCCGCCTCGCGCATGACTTCCGACAGCGACGGGTGCGGATGGCAAATGCGGCCGATGTCTTCCGACGCCGCCTTGAATTCCATCGCCACCACGGCTTCCGCGATCAGGTCCGATGCGTTGGCCGAGATGATGTGCACGCCGAGCAGTTCGTCGGTCTTGGCATCGGCGATCATCTTGACGAAACCATCCGCCTTGTTGATGCCGAGTGCGCGGCCGTTCGCCATGAACGGGAACTGGCCCGTCTTGACCTCGCGGCCTTCCGCCTTCAGTTGCTGTTCCGTCTTGCCGACCCACGCGATTTCCGGTTCGGTGTAGATCACCCACGGCACGCAGTTGTAGTCGATATGCGGCTTCTGACCGTCGATGATTTCGGCAACCGCCACGCCTTCGTCTTCAGCCTTGTGCGCGAGCATCGGGCCACGCACCACGTCGCCGATCGCGTACACGTTCGGCACAGCCGTCGCGCAATGGTCGTCGACGTCGATGAAGCCGCGTTCGTTCGCCTTCAGGCCGATCGCTTCGAGACCGAGGTTGTCGGTGTTCGGCACGCGGCCGATCGACACGATCAGGCGGTCGGCTTCGAGCTTCTGCGCGTTGCCGTCCTTGTCCGTGTAGTTGATCGTCACGCTGTTGTCGGTCGTCGTCACTTCGCCGACCTTCACGCCGACCTGGATGTCCAGACCCTGCTTCTTGAACTGCTTGGCCGCTTCTTTCGCGAGCGCCTGGTCAGCCGCGCCGAGGAATTCCGGCAGCGCTTCGAGCACGGTCACTTCCGCGCCCAGACGGCGCCACACCGAACCCAGTTCCAGACCGATCACGCCTGCGCCGATCACAGCGAGTTTCTTCGGCGCGGATTCGAAGCTCAACGCGCCTTCGTTGTCGGCGACGATCTTGTTGTCGACCGGAATGTTCGGCAGATGGCGTGCCTTCGAACCCGTGGCGATGATCACGTTCTTGGCTGTGACCGTTTCCGTTTCGCCTTCGCCGCTCACTTCGATCTGCACGCCGGCGTCCGTCTTGCCGGTGAACTTGCCGTGGCCCTTGAGCCACGTGATCTTGTTCTTGCGGAACAGGAATTCGATGCCCTTGGTCATCTTTTCGACGATGCCTTCTTTACGGGCCATCATCTTCGCGATATCGACCGACACGTTTTCCACGAAGATGCCGTGGTCAGCGAGGTGATGCGACGCGTTTTCAAATTCTTCCGACGACGCGAGCAGCGCCTTCGACGGAATGCAACCCACGTTCAGGCACGTGCCGCCGAGCTTCAGCGTGCCGGCCGGGTTCTTCCATTTTTCGATACATGCGACGGTCTTGCCGAGCTGCGCTGCGCGGATGGCGGCGATGTAACCGCCAGGGCCTGCGCCGATCACGACGACGTCAAATTCTTTGGACATGACAATCCTTTCGATAACGGAACGGCGCGCGGCCACGCTTCGTGGCGCGCGGCGTTCCTGTACTGCGGAATGCTAGAGGCGTACTGCTTGCATGTTGCTTGCTTAAGGCCTATATGGCGCCGGCTTGCACAATGACAAGCCGGCGCCCGCCGAACCGGCGCTTACAGGTCGAGCAGCAGGCGCGCCGGGTCTTCCAGCGCGTCCTTCATGGCGACCAGCGACAGCACCGCTTCGCGACCGTCGATGATGCGGTGGTCGTACGACAGCGCCAGGTAGTTCATCGGGCGGATCACGATCTGGCCGTTTTCGACCACAGCGCGTTCCTTCGTGGCGTGCACGCCCAGAATCGCGGATTGCGGCGGGTTGATGATCGGGGTCGACAGCATCGAACCGAACACACCACCGTTCGAGATCGAGAACGTACCGCCGGTCATTTCGTCGATCGACAGCTTGCCGTCCTTGGCCTTCTGGCCGAATTCAGCAATCTTCTTCTCGATTTCGGCGAGGCTCAGCTGATCCGCATTGCGCAGGATCGGCACCACCAGACCGCGCGGCGAGCCGACAGCGATACCGATGTCGAAGTAGCCGTGATAGACGATGTCGTTACCGTCGATCGACGCGTTCACCAGCGGGAACTTCTTCAGCGCGTGAACCGCCGCCTTCACGAAGAACGACATGAAGCCGAGCTTCACGCCGTGTTCCTTTTCGAACCGGTCTTTGTACTTGTTGCGCAGGTCCATCACCGGCGCCATGTTCACTTCGTTGAACGTGGTCAGAATGGCGTTGGTTTGCTGCGACTCGAGCAGACGCTCGGCGATACGCGCGCGCAGACGCGACATCGGCACGCGTTGTTCCGGGCGATCCTTCAGCCATTGCTCAGCCGAAGCCGGCGCCTTGACGTCCGGCAGCGACGGCTTGGCAGCCTTCGGTGCGGCGGCCGGTGCCGGTGCCGGTGCGGCCTTGGCAGCCGGAGCACCCGCAGTCAGCACGTCACCCTTGGTGATGCGGCCGTCGCGGCCCGTGCCGGCGACGTCGCCCGCGCCCAGACCCTTCTCGGCCATCAGCTTGCCGGCAGCCGGCGAAGCAGCGGTGTTCGCACCCGTTGCGGATGCGGCTTGAGCCGCCGGAGCCGGTGCAGCGGCGGGTGCCGGTGCGGCTTCCGGAGCGGGCTTCACTTCGGCTTCGACAGCAGCGGCGCCTGCCGTGCCTTCGGTGTCGATCTTGGCGATCACCTGATCAGCCGTGACGGTGTCGCCGTCGTTCGCGATGACTTGCGCGAGCACGCCGGCCGAGGGTGCCGGCACTTCGAGCACGACTTTGTCGGTCTCGATTTCGATGAGAATTTCGTCTTGAGCAACAGCCTCGCCCGGCTTCTTCTTCCACTGCAGCATCGTGGCTTCCGAGACCGACTCGGAGAGCTGGGGAACCTTGACTTCAACAATAGCCATTATGAATATCCTGAATACGTATCGGGTGACGGCGCGCGATCCAGGGATCCGTCGACCGCCTGCGAACCTTGACTGCCGCACTGATCTTTCAGATGCGGCACGGGAAAGCGCCCTGCGCTTTCCCGGTTCAGCTCTTGTGATTATTTAGCGATCGACGCGCTCTTGAGGCGGCCGAAAGCGCCTTCGACCAGCGCCTTCTGCTGCTCGTAGTGCTTCGCGTAGTAGCCGACTGCCGGCGAAGCCGAAGCCGGACGTCCGCTGTATGCCAGCTTCTGACCGTCCTTCATGCCTTCCTTCAGGTGGTGCTCGATGTAGAACCACGGGCCTTGATTCTGCGGCTCGTCCTGCACCCAGACCACTTCGGTCGCGTTGTCGTACTTCTTCATTTCCGCTTCGAACTGCTTATGCGCGAACGGATAGAGCTGTTCGATACGGATGATCGCGACGTCGTTCGACTTCGATTCGCGGCGATGCGCGAGCAGGTCGTAGTACACGCGACCCGAGCAGGCGATCACGCGCTTGACCTTCTTCGCCTCGATCGCTTCGTCGATTTCGCCGAGGATCGGCTGGAACGCACCCTTCGCCAGTTCCGACAGATCCGACACGGCTTCCTTGTGGCGCAGCAGCGACTTCGGCGTAGCGACGATCAGGGGCTTGCGGAACAGGCGGATCATCTGACGGCGCAACAGGTGGAAAATCTGCGCCGGCGTGGTCGGTTGAACGACCTGCATGTTGTGGTCTGCGCACAGTTGCAGGAAACGTTCGATACGGGTCGACGAGTGCTCCGGACCCTGGCCTTCGTAGCCGTGCGGCAGCAGCATCGTGAGACCCGAAACGCGGCCCCACTTCACTTCGCCCGACGAGATGAACTGGTCGATCACGACTTGCGCACCGTTCACGAAGTCGCCGAACTGCGCTTCCCACGCGACGAACGTATTCGGTTCAGCCGTCGAATAACCGTATTCGAAGCCCAACACCGCTTCTTCCGACAGCACCGAGTCGATCACCGTGAACTTCGCCTGACCTTCGGCGATGTTCTGCAGCGGCACGTACGTGCCGTCGTTCCAGCGTTCGCGGTTCTGATCGTGCAGCACCGCGTGACGGTGCGTGAACGTGCCGCGGCCCGAGTCCTGGCCGGTCAGGCGCACTGCATAGCCCGATGCGACCAGCGACGCGAATGCGAGGTGTTCGCCCATGCCCCAGTCGAGCTTCGCTTCGCCACGGCCCATCGCGCGACGGTCGTTGATGACGCGCTCGACCAGCGGGTGAACCTTGAAGTTTTCCGGAACCGTAGTGACGCGTTCCGCGAGGCGCTTCAACTCGGCGAGCGGCACGGCCGTGTCGGCTGCGTCGGTCCACTTGCGGTTCAGGAACGGCACCCAGTCCACCGCGTACTTGCTCTTGTAGTTCGAGAGCACCGGGTCGACCGTGTGATGGCCTTCGTCCATCGCCTTGCGGTAAGCCTTGACGAATTCGTCGCCTTCTTCCGCGGTGATCACGCCTTGCTGCACCAGCTTTTCAGCGTACAGTGCGCGCGTGCCCGGGTGCTTGGCGATCGTCTTGTACATCAGCGGCTGCGTGACGGCCGGCGTGTCCTGCTCGTTGTGGCCCAGCTTGCGGAAGCAGACGATGTCGACGACGACGTCCTTGTGGAACTGCATCCGGAAGTCGATTGCCAGCTGCGTAGCCAGCACGACCGCTTCAGGGTCGTCACCGTTCACGTGCAGCACCGGCGCTTCGATCATCTTGACGACGTCCGAACAGTACAACGTGGAGCGCGAGTCGCGCGGGTCCGACGTCGTGAAGCCGATCTGGTTGTTGATGACGATGTGCAGCGTGCCGTGCGTGCCGTAACCACGCGTTTGCGCGAGGTTCAGCGTTTCCATCACGACGCCCTGGCCCGCGAAAGCCGCGTCGCCGTGAATCTGCACCGGCAGCACTTGCAGGCCGCTGTCGTCGCCGCGACGATCCATACGGGCCTTGGCCGAGCCTTCGACCACCGGGTTGACGATTTCGAGGTGCGACGGGTTGAACGCGAGCGACAGGTGAACCGGGCCGCCTTCGGTCGAGACGTCCGACGAGAAACCCTTGTGGTACTTCACGTCGCCGGCCGGCAGGTCGTCGTGGTGCTTGCCTTCGAATTCGGCGAACAGGTCAGCCGGCATCTTGCCGAGCGTATTGACCAGCACGTTCAGACGGCCGCGGTGAGCCATGCCGATGACGATTTCCTGAACGCCGTTGGCGCCGCCGTGACGCACGACTTCGTCCATCGACGCGATGAAGCTTTCGCCGCCTTCGAGCGAGAAGCGTTTCTGGCCGACGTACTTGGTGTGCAGGAAGCGCTCGAGGCCTTCAGCGGCCGTCAGGCGATTCAGGATGTGCTTTTTCTTTTCGTTCGAGAAGTTCGGCGTGGAACGGATCGATTCGAGCTTCTCTTTCCACCAGCGCTTCTGTTCCGGATCGCTGATGTACATGTACTCGGCGCCGATCGTGCCGCAGTACGTGTCGCGCAATGCCTTGACGATCTCACGCAGCGACGCGCGCTCGAATCCGAAATACAGATTCGTTGCACTGAACTCCTGGTCCATGTCGGCTTCGGTGAAGTCGTAGAACGCGGGTTCGAGTTCGGGGATAGCGGGACGTTCGCGGCGCTTCAGGGGATCGAGGTTGGCCCATTGTGAGCCGAGGAAGCGATATGCGCCGATGAGGGACTGCACATAGACTTGCTTGCGAGCGGTAGCAAGATCTTCGCCGCCGGCTGCCGTGCGCGGGATGAAGGCGTTAGCCTTGGCCCGTTGTGCAAACGATTCGACGATCGGGCCATGGGCCACGTCGTTGGCATTGCTGCCATCCGATGCAGGGACGTTCTGCAACGCGTCGAAATAGCTGCGCCAGTTCTCGGGCACTGACGCCGGATTATCGAGATACGCTTCGTACATTTCTTCTACGTACGGAGCATTGCCGCCGAACAGATAAGAGTTCGACTGGAATTGCTTCATCATTTTTACGCTCACCTTTCTTCGAGTTTCTCGAGAAATAGCGGGTTACAGAACCTTCCGCGACACGGCCTGACCGTTTAGCGGATTGCGCGAATCAAGTCTTGCTTGGAAGGACCTAAAACTTTGCACCCGGGGAGCATATCACAGAACGGATAGTGCAGATAGCAGACGGATTGCCGCTCGAGCCTTTTGCGACGGGCTTTCGGGGCACTTTCACCGGCTGCAACAGTCTTCTGCGAGAAACGGGGACAAACGAACGGCGAAGCACGTGCAACCGCGCATAAAGTCGCTGAAGTCCAGAAACGGCAAAAGCCACCCGGAGGTGGCTTTTGCTTGACTGCTAAAGCGTCGTACCGGCCGCAGCCGATGCCCGCCCCTTAGTCCACCGCGCCCTTGCGGCTCGCGCTGCGACGCTCGTGTTCCTTCAGGTAACGCTTGCGCAGACGGATCGATTGCGGCGTGACTTCGACCAGTTCGTCGTCGTCGATGAACTCGACTGCGTATTCCAGCGACATCTGGATCGGCGGCACGAGGCGCACTGCTTCGTCCGTACCCGACGAACGCACGTTGGTCAGCTGCTTGCCCTTGATCGGGTTCACGACCAGGTCGTTATCACGGCTGTGAATGCCGATGATCATGCCTTCGTACAGCGGCTCGCCCGGCGACACGAACATACGGCCGCGATCCTGCAGCTTCCACAGTGCGTACGCGACTGCCGCGCCGTCGTCCTGCGAAATCAGCACGCCGTTGCGACGCTCGCCGACCGCACCTTCCCTAACCGGCTGATACGAGTCGAACGTGTGGCTCATCAAGCCCGTGCCGCGCGTGAGCGTCAGGAATTCCGACTGGAAGCCGATCAGGCCACGTGCCGAAATACGGTACTCGAGACGCGTACGGCCACGGCCGTCCGACGCCATGTCGAGCATTTCGCCCTTGCGGCGGCCCAGCTCTTCCATCACGCCGCCCTGGTGGCCGTCTTCCATGTCGACGGTCAGGTTTTCGTACGGCTCGTGCTTCACGCCGTCGACTTCCGTCATCACCACGCGCGGACGCGACACGGCCAGCTCGTAGCCTTCGCGGCGCATGTTTTCCACGAGAATGGTCAGGTGCAGTTCACCGCGGCCCGCCACTTCGAACGTGGTTTCGTCGCCGGTTTCCTTCACGCGCAGCGCGACGTTGTGGTTCAGTTCCTTCATCAGGCGGTCACGGATCTGACGGCTCGTGACGAATTTGCCTTCGCGGCCGGCCAGCGGCGACGAATTGACGAGGAAGTTCATGGTCAGCGTCGGCTCGTCGACGGTGATCATGGGCAGCGCTTCCGGCTGTTCCGGTGCGCAAATGGTCACGCCAATGCCGATTTCTTCGATGCCGTTGATCAGCACGATGTCGCCAGCTTCAGCCGAGTCGACCTGCACGCGCTCCAGGCCCTTGAACGACAGCACCTGGTTGATCTTGCGGTTCAGGATCGCGCCGTCAGGACCCGAACGCACGGCGACGGACATGCCCGGCTTGATCGTGCCGCGCGTGATGCGGCCCACGCCGATACGGCCGACGTACGACGAGTAGTCCAGCGACGTGATCTGCAGTTGCAGCGGAGCCGACGGATCAGCCGGGCGAACCGGCACGTGTTCGAGCACGGCCTCGAACAGCGGACGCATATCGCCTTCGCGCACGTCCGGGCTCAAGCCTGCGTAGCCATTCAGACCCGATGCGTACACGATCGGGAAGTCGAGCTGTTCGTCGGTTGCGCCCAGCTTGTCGAACAGGTCGAACGTCTGGTTGATCACCCAGTCGATCCGCGCGCCCGGCCGGTCCACCTTGTTGATCACGACGATCGGCTTCAGGCCGAGCGCCAGCGCCTTCTTGGTCACGAAGCGCGTTTGCGGCATCGGGCCTTCGACGGCGTCGACCAGCAACAGCACCGAGTCGACCATCGACAGCACGCGCTCCACTTCGCCGCCAAAGTCGGCGTGGCCCGGCGTGTCGACGATGTTGATGTGCGTGCCTTCGTACTCGACCGCGCAGTTCTTCGAAAGAATCGTGATGCCACGTTCTTTTTCGATGTCGTTCGAGTCCATCACGCGCTCAGCGATCTGCTGGTTGTCACGGAACGTGGCGGTCTGGCGGAGGAGCTGGTCGACGAGCGTGGTCTTGCCGTGGTCGACGTGAGCAATGATGGCGATGTTGCGTAGGGCGCGAGTCATAGGAACCTGGAGACAGTTGAGTGCGCCAGCAGCAGCATTGTGTGTACGAAGCCAACAAAGCCCAAAGCGCACTTTTGGGAACCCAATATTGTAGCACGCACAAATGAAGCTTTCTGGTATTCCCTGATAGAGCCGCCGCAGTCCGCGCAGCGGCCGCCAGAAATGAAACGTAAGCCGGCGGGCGAAACCCTACGCAAACTCACGCGGATTGTGACTTGAGCGGGGAAAGTTCCTTGCCTAAGCTGTAATAACACTTGCCGCGTCAATCAACCGCCCCCTATAATCCTGCCTAGTCAACCATTGCATTCGCACGAGAATCATGACGGAGCCGTCCTCTACACCCCCGCCGGAGATCAGCGAATATCAGCTAGGCGAAAGCGTCGGCTATCTGATCTCGCGAGTGAAATCGACCCTGTCGAACCTGGTCACCCAGCGCAGCATGGCCGAGTTGGGCATCACGAGCCAGCAGGGCAGCATCCTGTTCATGGTGGCGAGCGGCAAATGCCTGCTGGCGGCGGAACTGGCCCGTGAATACGGCATCGACGCGAGCGCCGTCACGCGTCTGATCGACCGGCTGGAGAAACGCGGCCTGCTGACCCGGGTGCGCAGCAATGAAGACCGGCGGGTCGTGCGCCTCGCGCTGACGCCGGAAGGCCATGCCATCGCCGCCAAAATGCCGGCTATTTTCACCGGCGTGCTGGACAGTCTGCTGGGCGGCTTCACCCCGGAAGAAGTGGGTTTTCTGAAGAGCATGCTGCGTCGCGTGCTCGTCAATTCCGGCGAACAAACGGGGCTAACCCGTGATGCAGCAAGCAATTTTGACAGCAAATCGTAAGAAATTGCTTGCAGTGTCCATCATTACATTCCACTCAAAGAGTCGAGCGATGAAATCCCTTTCCCTGTCCGCGCCCGCACTTTCGAGCCGGGCCGCTGTCGCCGCCGCGGTGACGGCGCTCGCCCTCACGGGGTGCGCGAACTACTTCGGTATGAAAAGCGACAAGCAGATCTCGTCGCCCGCTCAGTACGAGTCCACGCAGAGCCTCGCCGGTCAGGGCGGTCAGTGGCCGTCGCTCGACTGGGCCAACCAGTTCGGCGACCCGCAACTGCCCAAGCTGATCGCCGAAGCGCTGGAAGGCAGCCCGTCGATCGCGCAGGCGCAGGCGCGTCTCGCCAAGGCCTCGTCCTACATCGAGAGTTCGCGCTCGGCGCTGTACCCGAAGGTCAACGGCAGCTATTCGTGGACCCGCGAACTCTTCTCGGCGAACGCGCTCTACCCGCCTCCGTATGGCGGCACCTGGTATAGCGAGAACAACGTGCTCGCCAGCGCGTCATGGGATCTGGATCTGTGGGGCAAGAATCGCGAGCGTCTGGGTCAGGCCGTGTCGCAGGAAAAAGCCGCTGAGGCCGACATGCAGCAGGCGCGCGTGACGCTCGCCGCCTCGGTGGCCAGCACGTATAACCAGCTCGCCCAGTTGTACGCGTTCCGCGACATCGCCGCGCGCGAAATCGCCAACCGCCAGGATATCGGCCGCATCACCAACGGCCGCGTGACCGCCGGCCTCGACACCAATGTCGAGCGGCAAACAGCGAACGGCAACATCGCGACCAGCCAGTCCAATTTGACCGACCTCGACGGCCAGATCACCGTCGTGCGCTACCAGTTGGGCGCACTGCTCGGCAAGGGTCCGGATCGCGGCCTGCAAATCGCGCAACCGACGCTGACCAAAGGCGACATCGTGGCGCTGCCGAACAATCTGCCGGCCGACCTCGTCGCGCGCCGCGCGGATATCGTCGCCGCGCGCTGGCAAGTCGAAGCCGCGATGCACGACGTGAAGGAAGCCAAAGCCGAATTTTTCCCGGACGTGAACCTCGCAGCCGGCTTCGGTTTCGACGCATTCGGCTGGGGCCGCTTCCTTAAATCCGGCAGCCGTCAGATGCAATTCGGGCCGGCCATCCACCTACCGATCTTCGACGCCGGCGCGCTGCGCTCGCAACTGAAGGGCCGCTACGCCGACTTCGACCTGGACGTGGCGAACTACAACCAGACGCTGATCGGCGCCCTCTCGGACGTCGCGACGCAAGTGTCGTCGATCCGTTCGATCGACCAGCAGCAAGGCGACGCACAACGCGCGCTCGACGCATCGACCAAGGCGTATCAGCTGGCTGTGATCCGCTATAAGGCCGGTTTGTCGCCGCAGTTGCAGGTGCTGACCGCCGACCAGAACCGCCTTGCCGCCGACCAGACGGTGACCGGCCTGAAGATGCGCCGCCGCGACATGCAGATCGGCCTCATCAAGGCGCTCGGCGGCGGTTTCGACGCGACGCAGACGGGCCTCGTGGTGCCGACCGATGCCCCGGCATCGGCCACCGCCGCGACCGCCGCTGCGAACTGAGCGCGCAAACCACGGCCAGATCGAACATACGCACGAACATCCGAATAAACGACGACGTCTGAAAGAACCCGGAGCACATCAATGAGCACCACCCAACAGCCCGCGGCTACTACCCAGCCGACTCAGTCGGCCCCGCAGCCGACGCAACCGCCGGCACAACCACCGGCGAACAACGGCAAACGCAAGCTCATGATGACGCTGCTCGTCATCGTGATCCTGATCGCCGCGATCGCTTACGGCTTTTACTACTTCCTCGTCGCGCGCTTCCATGAAGACACCGACGACGCGTACGTGAACGGCAACGTCGTGCAGATCACGCCGCAAGTCACCGGCACGGTCGTCGCCGTGAACGCGGACGACACGCAAACGGTGAAGGTGGGCGACCCGCTCGTCGTGCTCGATCCGGCCGACGCCCGCGTCGCGCTCGAACAGGCCGAGGCGAATCTGGCGCAAACGGTGCGCCAGGTGCGCGGCCTGTTCGCCGACGACAATCAATACCAGGCGCAAGTGGCCCAGCGCCAGTCCGATCTGTCGCGCGCCCAGGACGACCTGAAGCGCCGTATGACGGTCGCGCAAACCGGCGCCGTGTCGCAGGAAGAAATCTCGCACGCCCGCGACGCCGTGAAGAGCGCGCAAGCCTCCGTCGACGCCGCCCAGCAGCAGTTGAACTCGAACCGCGCGCTGACCGCCAACACCACGATCGCGAATCACCCGAACGTGCAGGCCGCCGCCGCGAAGGTCCGCGACGCGTACCTGAACAACGCGCGTAACAACCTGCCGGCGCCGGTCACCGGCTACGTGGCGAAGCGCTCGGTGCAGGTCGGCCAGCGCGTCTCGCCGGGCACCCCGTTGATGGCGATCGTGCCGCTCGGCGGCGTGTGGGTCGACGCAAACTTCAAGGAAGTGCAGCTCAAGCACATGCGCATCGGCCAGCCGGTCGAACTGACGGCCGACGTGTACGGGTCGTCGGTGGTGTACCACGGCAAGGTGGTCGGCTTCTCGGCGGGCACGGGTTCGGCGTTCTCGCTGCTGCCCGCGCAGAACGCGACCGGCAACTGGATCAAGGTGGTGCAGCGTCTGCCGGTGCGGATCGCGCTCGATCCGAAGGAACTTGAACAGCATCCGCTGCGTATCGGCCTGTCCATGCAAGCCGACGTCAGCATCAAGGACGACAACGGCGGCCAGCTCGGTCAGGCGCCGAACACGGTCTATCAGACCAACGTGTTCGAGAAGTACGGCGACCAGGCTGACGCGGAAATCGCTCGCATCATTTCGGAAAATGCCGGCCCGAACGGCGGCTCGCAAAAGTCGTCCCAGGCCGGCGGCGCGAAGCCTGTCGCAGCGAAGCTGATGTAAGCCACGCGACGATTCAGACAAGGCTTCTTTAATGGCTCAGGCTCAGGCGCCAGTCCCTCATCCGCCGCTCGAGGGCGCGCAACTGGTGATCGGCACCATCGCGGTGTCGCTCGCCGTCTTCATGAATGTGCTCGACACGTCGATCGCCAACGTGTCGATTCCGTCGATTTCGGGCGACCTCGGCGTGTCGTCGGATCAAGGCACGTGGGTGATCACTTCGTTCGCGGTCGCCAATGCGATCTCCGTGCCGCTCACCGGCTGGCTGACCGATCGCATCGGCCAGGTGCGGCTGTTCATGGCGTCGATCATCCTGTTCGTGATTTCGTCGTGGATGTGCGGCCTCGCGCCCACCCTGCCGTTCCTGCTCGCTTCGCGCGTATTGCAAGGCGCGGTGGCCGGTCCGATGATTCCGCTGTCGCAAACGCTGCTGCTCGCGAGCTATCCACGCGCCAAGGCGCCCATGGCGTTATCCATGTGGGCGATGACCACGCTGATCGCGCCGGTGGCCGGCCCGATTCTCGGCGGCTGGATCTCGGACAACATCTCGTGGCCGTGGATTTTCTACGTCAACATTCCGGTCGGCGCGATTGCCGCCGTGGCGACGTGGATGATCTTCCGCAATCGCGATTCCGTCATCAGAAAAGCACCGATCGACGGCGTCGGTCTCGGCCTGCTGATCGTCTGGGTCGGCTCGCTGCAGGTCATGCTCGACAAGGGTAAGGATCTCGACTGGTTTTCGTCGACGACCGTCGTCGTGCTGGCGCTGGTCGCGGTGATCGCGCTCGCGTTTTTTATCGTGTGGGAATTGACGGCCGAGCATCCGGTGGTCGACCTGTCGCTCTTTAGCCGGCGTAATTTCACGGGCGGTACGGTCGCGCTGTCGATCGGTTACGGACTCTACTTCGGCAATCTGGTGTTGCTGCCGTTGTGGCTGCAAACCGATATCGGCTACACCGCGACCGAAGCCGGTCTGGTGATGGCGCCTGTCGGCCTGTTCGCCGTGCTGCTCTCGCCGATCACGGGCAAGATTTTGCCGCGTACCGATCCGCGCTATATCGCGACCTTGTCGTTTCTCGTGTTCGCGCTGTGTTTCTGGATGCGCTCGCGTTATACGACCGGCGTCGATACATACTCGCTGCTGGTGCCCACCTTGATTCAAGGGATCGGCATGGCGGGGTTCTTCATCCCGCTGGTATCGATCACCTTGTCGGGGCTGCCGGGCAACCGGATTCCGGCGGCGTCGGGCTTGTCGAATTTCGTGCGGATCATGTGCGGCGGTATCGGCACGTCGATCTTCCAGACCGCGTGGGATCACCGCACGATCATGCATCACGCGCAACTGGCCGAACAGGCTAACGCGTACAACCCGGTGTTCGATCAGTCGATCCGGCAGATGGGCGCGGCAGGCTTCAGTCAACCGCAGGCGTATGGCCTGTTCAACACGATGGCGACGCAGCAGGCCGCACAACTGGGCGTGAACGATCTGTTCTTCGTCTCCGCCGGCATCTTTGTCGCGCTGATTGCGCTGATCTGGATCACGAGGCCTGAACGCGCCGGTGGTGACGCGGGTGCGGCGGCTGCGGCGGCGCACTGAGTTTTCGGCGCCAGGCCGAATCCGGCAGACGATATGAAAAAAGGCGGGGCCGCCTGGAAGCGGTCCCGCCTTTTTCTTTGCTGCGTCTTGGTCGCTCGCTCCGCCACCTATGCGGCTTTTAGCTTGCCGTCGTGACGACCAACCGTTCCGGCGCCAACACGCCCTCACCTTGTTTAGCGACGCCAAGCAGACGCCCTTCCGCCGCGTACACCCGGACGCGCGGCGCATTCAAAGCTTCGTCCGTGATCGTCAACTCGGACAGCTTCAACCGCTGGCCGTGCAGGAAGCGGCGCGTCGCGTCTTCGTTCAACTGCACGAGCGGGAAGGTCGACAGCAAGGCATCCACCGGTTGCAGCCACGCATCGCGTTCGCCTTCAGCCGCGTCGGACAACGCGTCGAGCGTCACCGAATTGTCGAGCGTCAGCGCGCCGACGCCGGTGCGCCGCAGCGCCACCAGATGCGCGCCGCAACCCAACGCCTCGCCGATATCCTCAGCCAGCGTGCGCACATACGTGCCCTTGCTGCATGTCACGCGAAACGCCACGTCCGGCAACGCGCAGGCGAGCATCTCGAGCTTGAGGATCGTCACCTGACGCCCTTCCCGCTCCACCGTCTGACCGGCGCGTGCGTATTCGTACAACGGCTTGCCGTCACGCTTGAGCGCCGAATACATCGGCGGAACCTGCGTGATCTCGCCAAGGAATGTCGGCAGAATCGCCCGAACCGCCGCCTCGTCGCATGTCACTTCACGCGTGTCGATCGCTTCGCCTTCGGCGTCGCCGGTGGTCGTGCGAATGCCGAGGCGCATGGTCGCCTCATACGTCTTGTCGGCTTCGAGCAGATCTTGCGAAAACTTGGTGGCTTCGCCGAAACAGAGCGGCAGCAAGCCGGTTGCCAGTGGGTCGAGCGTGCCGGTATGGCCCGCCTTTTTCGCCAGATAGAGACGCTTCGCGCGAATCAGCGCGTCGTTGCTCGACAGGCCGAGCGGCTTGTCGAGCAGCAGCACGCCGTCGAGCGCGCGACGCGGCACGCGGGGGCGTTGAGGTGCGGTCATGTCAGAAAGACGAAGCCTTCGATGGATACGTAAAACAGCACTGAGCGCAAGGCAACCCAGGCATGGCAGCGAGCGTCGCGGCGAACCGCGCGCTCAGTCTTCTTTCGCGCGATTGGCGTTCGCTTCGTCGATCAGACGCGACATCTCGACGGCGCGCTCGATGGTCTTGTCGTAATGGAAATGCAGCGTCGGCACGGTGTGAATGTGCAGGCGCTTGAAAAGCTGATTGTGCAGATGACCGGCCGCGTGCGTGAGCGCTTCGAGTGTCTGCTGCGGATCGCCGGTGAGCGTCGTGAAATAGACCTTGGCGTGCGCATAGTCCGGCGTCAGCTCGACGCTTTGAATCGTGACGATGCCGATGCGCGGATCCTTGACCTCGCGCAGCAGCTCGGACAAATCGCGCTGGATCTGATCGGCGATCTGCACGTTGCGATTGGGAGAAGAACGTTTTTTAGGCATGGTGTGATGTGATCCGTTCTAGCGGATGCAAAAAGTGGCTCGCGCCGCCGCGATGCGGGCTTCCTGTTCAGGTCGCATTCAGACGACCCGGAATGACCAGAAGAAGCTCGACCGCTGGCGCTCTGCGCGACAAACGCAAACGCGTGGCCCCAAAAACAACGGGCGGAGCGGGCGTTAAAGCCCGCTCCGCCCCCTAGAGCCGTGCCGCGTGAATTACAGCGTACGCGCGACTTCGGTGACCTCGAAGACTTCGAACTGATCGCCTTCGACGATGTCGTTGAAGTTCTTGATCGACATACCGCACTCGAAGCCCTGACGGACTTCCTTGACGTCGTCCTTGAAGCGCTTGAGCGAATCGAGCTCGCCCGTGAAGATGACGACGTTGTTGCGCAGCACGCGCACCGACGACGAGCGCTTGACGAAACCGTCCGTGACCATACAGCCGGCCACCGCGCCGATCTTCGGCACCTTGAAGACCTGACGCACTTCGACCGTACCCGTCACGACTTCGCGCTTCTCCGGTGCCAGCATGCCCGACATCGCAGCCTTCACGTCATCCACTGCGTCATAGATGATGTTGTAGTAGCGAATATCGACGCCGTTGGTTTCCGCCAGCTTGCGCGCCTGAGCATCCGCACGGGTGTTGAAGCCGATGATGACCGCCTTCGAAGCCGTAGCCAGGTTGACGTCCGACTCGCTGATGCCACCCACGGCGCCGTGCACGATCTGCACGCGAACTTCGTCGGTCGACAGCTTGAGCAGCGACTGCACCAAAGCTTCCTGCGAACCTTGCACGTCGGCCTTGACGATGAGCGGCATGTACGCCACTTCGCCTTCGCCCATCTGTTCCAGCATGTTCTCGAGCTTCGCGGCCTGTTGCTTGGCCAGCTTGACGTCGCGGAACTTGCCTTGACGGAACAATGCGACTTCACGCGCCTTACGGTCGTCCGGCATGACGATGACTTCTTCGCCCGCTTGCGGCACTTCCGAGAGACCTTGAATCTCAACCGGGATCGACGGGCCAGCCGACTTGGTCGGCTTGCCGGTTTCGTCGAGCATGGCTCGCACGCGACCGTAAGCGCTACCCGCCAGCACCACGTCGCCGCGGTTCAGCGTACCCGACTGCACCAGGATCGTTGCGACCGGACCCTTACCCTTATCGAGCTTCGCTTCAATGACGAGACCCTTGGCCGGCGCTTCGACCGGTGCCTTCAGTTCCAGCACTTCGGCTTGCAGCAGCACGTTTTCCAGCAAGTCGTCGATGCCCGCGCCGGTTTTAGCCGACACCGACACGAACGGCGAATCGCCACCGTATTCTTCCGGCACGACGCCTTCCGCGACGAGTTCCTGCTTCACGCGCTCCGGATTCGCATCCGGCTTGTCGATCTTGTTGATCGCGACGACGAGCGGCACGCCGCCAGCCTTCGCGTGAGCAATCGCTTCCTTCGTTTGCGGCATCACGCCGTCGTCGGCTGCGACCACCAGAATCACGATGTCGGTTGCCTTCGCACCGCGAGCACGCATGGCCGTAAAGGCTTCGTGACCCGGCGTGTCGAGGAACGTGATGACGCCACGCGGCGTTTCGACGTGGTAAGCGCCGATGTGCTGCGTAATCCCGCCCGCTTCGCCCGCTGCGACCTTGGCGCGGCGGATGTAGTCGAGCAGCGATGTCTTGCCGTGGTCGACGTGACCCATGACCGTGACGACCGGCGGACGCGGCAGTGCTTCCGCATCGGACACTTCGCCTTCGACCAGCATGGCTTCCGGATCGTCCAGCTTGGCCGCAACCGCGTGGTGGCCCAGTTCCTCGACGATGATCATCGCCGTTTCCTGGTCCAGCATCTGGTTGATCGTGACCATCTGGCCGAGCTTCATCATCGACTTGATGACTTCCGACGCCTTCACCGCCATCTTGTGCGCCAGATCGGCGACCGTGATGGTTTCCGGCACATGCACTTCACGCACGATCGGTTCGGTCGGCGCCTGGAACGTGGTGTTCTGATCCTGATGCTTGCCGCGACCCTTCGGGCCACCGCGCCAGCCGCGATCGACACCGCCGCTCGTATCGCCACGGGTCTTGATGCCGCGGCGCTTCGCAGCGTCGTCCTGCCAGCCGCCCTTGCCGCCGCCCGGCTTCTTCTTGTCGCCGGCGGAAGGCGTGGTCGTGGCAGCCGGAGCCGCAGCAGCCGGCTTCTTGGCTGCCGGACGCGCCGGTGCTTCACCCGCCGGACGTGCCGGCTTGTGCAGCGTGCCCTTGGCTTCCGCAGCCTTGGCCGGCTCAGCGGGCTTCGGTGCCGGTTCCGGCGCCTTGACCTGTGCCTTGCGCGGCGTGTTCATCATTTCGCGAATCGCGCGTGCCTCGGCTTCAGCAGCCGCACGGCGCTTGGCGATTTCTTCCTGCTCGGCGCGCGCTTTCTCGGCAGCCTGACGCGCTGCGTCTTCTGCCTTCTTCGCGGCTTCGCGTTGCGCGGCGCGTTCTGCGGCGGCGCGTTCGTCGTCCTGCTCGCTTTGCTTGGCAACCGCCGGCTCCGCTGCCTTGGCAGCCACCGGCTCAGCCTTGGCTGCCACCGGCTGCGCGGCTTGCGCCGGCTTGGCGGTCTGCGCCTGCTCGCGAGCTGCCGCCTCGGCCGCAGCCGCGGCGCGCTTCTTCGCCGCTTCTTCTTCCGCACGGCGACGCTCGGCTTCAGCAGCCTGCTCGCGCGCCTGACGTTCCGCTTCTTCGCGCTCGAGTTGTTCCTGACGCGCCTTCAGCTCCTGAGCCTGCTTTTCGAGCAACTCGGCTTCGTGACGAGCTTCCTCTTCACGACGTTGGAGTTCCAGATCGTCGACGTCGGCCTCGGCCACATGATTCGATGCATCCCCGTTTTCAGCGGAGGTTTCGTCGCGGCGGACGAAAGTGCGCTTCTTGCGCACCTCGACCTGAATGGTGCGAGCTTTGCCCGTCGCATCGGATTGCTTGATTTCCGACGTATGCCGTTTCGTCAGCGTGATCTTGCGCTTGTCAGCATCAGTCGAGCCGTGAGACTTGCGCAAGTGGTCGAGCAGACGCGCCTTGTCCGTTTCGGACAAGCTATCGTCTTCGCTCGCTTTTGTGACGCCCGCCGCCTGCAGCTGCTCAAGCAGCACGCCTGCAGGCATTTTCAGTTCCGCGGCAAATTGGGCTACGTTGTTACTCGCCATTCATTCCTCTTAATGCAAGGACCGATTCCTTGCGGTTAGCATCGGGTCATGCGGCCTGACGGCCGCTTCAATTTAGTGCGCCATGGTCATTTCTCACTGGAACCAGTGTTCACGTGCTTTCATGATCAACGCCTTAGCGGCATCCTCTTCCATTCCGGTCATCTCGACCAGTTCATCCACAGCCAGCTCGGCGAGCTCGTCGCGCGTCTGGATCTGATGTTCGGCCAGCTTGGCGAGCAGGTCGGCGTCCATGCCGTCCAGGCTCTTCAGGTCGAGCGCTACATTTTCGACCTTTTCTTCATTCGCGATCGCCAGCGTCAACAGCGCGTCGCGCGAGCGATTACGCAGTTCGTGAACGGTGTCTTCGTCGAATGCCTCGATTTCGAGCATTTCGTTGAGCGGCACATAAGCGATCTCTTCGAGGCTCGTAAAGCCTTCGTCGATCAGGATGTCGGCGACTTCTTCGTCGACATCGAGACGCGCCATGAACAGGTCACGCAGTACACCGCGTTCCTGATTCTGCTTTTGCGCAGATTCGTCCGGCGTCATGATGTTGATCTGCCAGCCGGTGAGTTCGCTGGCAAGACGCACGTTCTGGCCGCTGCGGCCGATCGCGACCGCCAGTTCGTTTTCGTCGACGACGACGTCCATCGAATGTTTTTCTTCATCGACGACGATCGACTGGACGGCTGCCGGCGCGAGCGCGCCGATCACAAACTGTGCGGGATCCTCCGACCATAGCACGATGTCGACGTTTTCGCCACCGAGCTCGTTACGCACCGCTTGCACGCGCGAACCGCGAATGCCGACGCAGGTGCCGATCGGATCGATGCGCTTGTCGTACGCGACCACGCCGATCTTCGCGCGCACGCCCGGATCGCGCGCGGCCGCCTTGATTTCCAGCAGGCCTTGTTCGATTTCCGGCACTTCCATCTCGAACAGCTTCATCAGGAATTCGGGCGCCGTACGCGACAGTTCGATCTGCGGACCGCGTGCGGTGCGATCGACCTTCGCGATGTAGGCGCGCACGCGGTCGCCCACGCGCAGGTTTTCCTTCGGAATCAACTGGTCGCGACGCAGCAGCGCTTCGACACGGCCGGTTTCGACGATGAAGTTGCCCTTGTCGAGACGCTTCACCGAGCCGGTCATGATGTGCTCGCCGCGCTCGAGGAAGTCGTTCAGGATCTGTTCGCGCTCAGCGTCGCGCACCTTCTGCAGGATCACCTGCTTGGCGGCCTGCGCGCCGATACGGCCGAATTCGATCGACGGCACCGGTTCTTCGATGAACTCGTCGAGTTGAATCTCGGGCTTCTGTTCGCGTGCTTCGAACAGCAGAATTTCCTGATCCGGTTCCTGCAAACCGGCTTCGTC
The DNA here is from genome assembly GCF_046027355.1 of Paraburkholderia sediminicola. GTDB lineage: Bacteria > Pseudomonadota > Gammaproteobacteria > Burkholderiales > Burkholderiaceae > Paraburkholderia > Paraburkholderia sediminicola_B. Next base: position 66,670 of record NZ_JAQQEK010000038.1, read on the forward strand.
CGGCACCACTTTCCAGCGGCGAAACGTTTCGTGTTCGCCGCTTTCACGGTCGATGTGGACGCGGATATCCGCATCTTCTTCGAAGAGTTTCTTGGAGGCCGAAGCGAGAGCCGCTTCGAGCGCGGCAAATACCACGTCTTTGTCGACATTCTTCTCGCGTGCCAGCGCATCCACCAGCATCAACACTTCGCGACTCATTGTTTGCGGCTCCTAAAGTCAACTTTCGGAACGAGGCGTGCTTTGTCCATGTCCGCGAGCGTGAAATCGAGCATCGCGGCGCCTTCCTTCCCTTCAAATTCCAGACCGATCGTCTCGCCTTGCGGAGCATGCAGGATGCCCCGGTACGATTTCCGTCCGTCCAATGGCTTTTTCAATGTGATTACCACTTCGCTGCCTGCGAAGCGTTCGAAATCCGCCAGTTTTTTCAGCGGGCGGTCGAGCCCCGGCGACGATACTTCAAGCCGCTCGTAATCGATATTTTCGACCGTCAAAACGTGCTGGAGCTGACGCGTGACTTTCTCGCAGTCTTCGATCGCGATGCCGGCCGGCTGGTCGATATAGATACACAACATGCCGCGCCCAGTGCGCTCGAGATCGACGAGCTCGTAGCCGAGTCCCACGACCGTGGTTTCAATCAGTTCCGTCAGTTGCACAATGCCCTCTTAGATGTTCGCGCAGCGAGCCTGCCGCCTGTTCTGCAAACAACCAATGCGGGCCGCGCGCCAAGCCGGCGCACGTTCGTGCTACCCGAGATGCCGAACCACTGAGAACTGAGCGGCAAAAAAAAATGGGCTAAACGCCCATCATCTTATTGCCGGTGGTCGCACCTGAGCCGCACATAAAAAGCCGCACGCCCAGCGACTTCGCGATTGTAGCCATTTTTCGGGACAAACGCAAACCGCAGAACGCCGCCCAACGCGCTTTTCCGCTTGATTTCATGGGAATCTTGCAACGATATGACGGCGCTTCGGGCCTTTTGCAAGGCGGCTCATGCCGCCCCGAACCCGCGCTGGACAGGCGGGGCAAATGAAATCCGCCCCCACTTCCATTTGCGCCGCGGTTTTATGCGTCACATGAAACCGCGTGACGCTAAACCAATGGCGTTCGTCGATCGAGTCTGGCGGTGGCCGGCGAAAGATCGTTGAAGAACGATCCGCGGCCAACCGCAATGCATGATTGGCGTGCTGCTTAACGCCCGCGCGAACGGCCGCGGGGTGCGCCGCCGCTGCGATTGGCGCCGCCGGCGTTGGCATTGCCGCCGCCCGCACGGTTGCCGGCGCCGCCGCGATTGCCACCCGGCCCACGGTTGCCACCGCCGCTGCCCGGATTGGGACCGCCGCTGCCGCCGGCGCGTTTGCCGCCGCCAGCCGCACGGTTGCCACTGCCCGACGGTGCGCGATTGCCATCGACTTCACGGCCGCCACGCGGGCCGCCCGCGCCACCGCCCATCGGACCGCTGAAACCACCGGCGCCACGGCCGGCGCCGCGATTGCCGTAACCACCGCCGAAACCGGCGCCCGCGCCGCCGCCGAAGCCACCGCCTGCCGCACCGCGTCGACCTTGGCCACGCGGTTGCTGCTGGTCGAACCGGCCATGCGACATCAGCACGGGTTCACGGCTAATGAAGCCCATCGACGTCTGCATTGGGTCCGGCTGCTTGCGCTCCGGCGTTTCCCGGCGGCCGCCCTTTTCTTCCGTCGGAGCCTTCAGGCCGACCGACGCCATCAACGCGCGCACCTGGTTGTCCTCGAGCTCTTCCCAACGGCCGCGCTTGAGACCCTTCGGCAGCGAAATCGGGCCGTGACGAGTACGGATCAGACGGCTGACCATCAGGCCGGCCGCTTCGAACATACGGCGCACTTCGCGGTTACGCCCTTCGGCGAGCGCGACGTGATACCAATGATTAGTGCCTTCGCCGCCGCCATCGCGGATACGCAGGAAGTTCGCCGGGCCGTCTTCCAGCTCGACGCCGTGCAGCAGCTTCTGACGCATGCCTTCGGCCAGTTCGCCGACCACGCGCACCGCATACTCACGCTCGACGCTATAACGCGGGTGCATGAAACGGTTCGCCAGATCGCCCGACGTGGTCAACATCAGCAGACCTTCGGTGTTGAAGTCGAGACGGCCGACCGCGAGCCACTTGGCGGTTTTCATCGGCGGCAGATTGTCGAACACCGACGGGCGGCCTTCCGGATCCGCGTGGCTGACGATTTCGCCGGTCGGTTTGTGATACAGCAGCACGCGCGGCGGCTTGTTGGCCAGCTTGCGCTTGACCGGCTTGCCGTTGATGCGGACCTGGTCGGTCGGCATGATGCGCTGGCCGATGTGAGCCGGCTCGCCGTTCACCGACACGCGGCCAGCGACGATCAGCTCTTCCATATCGCGGCGCGAACCCATGCCGGCTTCGGCCAGCACCTTGTGCAGCTTCGGCGCGTCGTCGTCGGCCGCGAGCACGCGCTTGGGCGCGGCAGGCTTGCCACGGCGCAGCATCGGCGCGCGCACGCCGCCGGTGGCGCTGTTGTCCGCGTCGAACGCGGGCGATGTCACATACGAGAACAGGTCGTCCTGCCCCGCGGCGGCCGCTGCCACCGGCGCTTCACCACCGCGGCGGTTGTTCTGGCGCTGGCCGCCTTCGCGCGGCTGACGCTCGCGTTGACCTCCTTCACGAGGTGCGCCGTCACGCGGTGCGCCCTCGCGCTTCGCGCCTGCATTGCGACGCGGCCCTTGACCCTTGGCGCCGGCGTCCTTGCGCGGCATGCGCACTTGCGCGACGACTTCGCCGTCCGGCGGCGCCTCGGTGACGACCGGCGCTCCTTGCGCGGGCGCGCCTTCGGCGCCCTTCGTCTTCGCGCCGGCGCGGCGCCGGGCGATCAGGCTGCGCGGGCCGCGACGCAGGCCGCGGCGCGGACGGTCTTCACCGTCTGCTTCCGTGGTCTGCGCCGGGCGCTCGCCCTCGCCTGCCGACGCTTGCGTGGTGCGCGTTTCGTCAGCGCGCGCCGACGGCACGGCGCGCTCGGATTCGGACGAATCGGTGTCGTGGGTATGTGTCAAAACAACCTCAAAATGTCAGGTCGCGCACGCCCGTTGCGGGCGTGGCAAAAAAAGTTCGGTTACGTCAGGCGCTGCGCGACTCGGGTTCGTCGTCGGTCAGAATGCCTGCGTCCTGCGCCGCATCGCGACGATCCTCAGGATCGCCGTGCGCCGCCTTGGTCGGGTTCGGCTCGGCGGCGTGCTCCGTATTGCGGAGTACGCCCGAGTCGTGCGCGGGTGTTGCCGGATCGGCCTGGGAGACCGGATCGTGATTCTGTGCGGACTCGGCGGCGCCGGTCTGCGGTGCAACGTGTGCCGTTTCAGCATGTTCTTGCGCGGCCGGCGCGGCAGCGGCGTCCGGATGCGCCCCGGAAAATGCCAATGCGTCTCGCGCCGCGATTTCCGCTGCGCTGTCGGCCGCCTGCGCCGATTCCACCGGCTCAGCGTGCTGCGTTTGATGCTCTTCAGCGAGTTCGTCAGCGATTTCCGTTCCCGACGCCTCGTCTATTGCTTGAAGCCGGCTGTCAACGGCATGGCTAGCTGCGTCAGCGGAGTCGGATTGCGGCGCTTCGTCCGTGGCTTGCGGAATATTCTCCGACTCGCCATCGGCAGTTACGCTCACAAATTCGTCCACAACAGCGTCGCCTGCAACAACGCCTGCTTCAACCACAACGCCGGAATCCACCAACTCCTCTTCCGAAGCCAAAGCCTGTCCGACATCGGCGTCAGCGAACTCGATCGCATGCTGGCCGAGCAGATCCGCGTTCAACTGCGCCGACGGATCGGCGAGCGGCGGCAATTCGTCCAACGCTTTCAGCCCGAGGTCGTCGAGGAACTGCCGCGTGGTCGCGTACAGCGCGGGACGGCCCGGTACATCACGATGACCGATCACCTCGATCCAGCTGCGATCTTCGAGCTGCTTGACGACTTGCGTATTCACCGTGACGCCGCGAATCTCTTCAATATCGCCACGCGTCACCGGTTGCCGGTACGCAATGATCGCGAGCGTTTCGAGAACCGCGCGCGAATATTTCGGCGGTTTCTCAGGATGCAAACGATCCAGATACGAACGCATCGCGGGCTTGCTTTGAAACCGCCACCCCGACGCCAGCCCGACCAACTCCACACCGCGCCCAGACCAGTCCTGCTTGAGGTCTTCGAGCAAAGTCCGAACGGTGTCTGCCGACACGCCGTCGGCAAAGAGCTTGCGCAACTCGCCGAGCTTTAACGGCTCCTGCGCGCAGATCAAGGCTGTCTCGAGGACGATCTTCGCCTCTTGGGTATTCATGCAGCTAGGTCAGACCCTGTGGTCAAAGAACCGGATCAAACAGACGATGTGGAACTGAAGACGCGCTCGCCCGATTCTGATCGGTCATATTGATGGGAGCACGCACCGGGGGGAGGCGAAACAGACAATCGAGCCAAACCCAGCCGGACGGAGCAGCGATATTCCTGAAAGGAACCGCGTGACTGAGCGCCATATTACGCAAAAACAATCAGTGCGTAAAGACGAAATCCCCCGCGCATTTTCAAGCCACGCCTTGGCGGACGTGCTTTAGCGAAAAAGTGGGCTTAATTTGACAAAAACCCGCTTTCTTCGCGCTGTTCTTCGCCTGGTTGGTTCAATAGCTTTGCGCCGCCGCCTGTTCCGCCACTCACTTACTGCGCCGTGGCGTGTTCCGCCAGGAACCGTTTCAGGCGCTCGACGCCCGCGTCCAACCGCGCCGTGTCGCAGGCGTAGCACCAACGCACGAAGCCCTCGCCTTGCGGACCGAATGCGCTGCCCGGCGCCACGCCGAGCCCGACGTCCCGCACCATCGCCTTGCAAAGCTCCAGACTGCGCGAGGCGCCCGGCATCGAGAAAAACAGGTACATCGCGCCGGGCGGCGCCTTGACGTCGACGCCAGGGACCGCGGCGAGCGCGCGCACCAGATGGTCACGCGACGCCTTCAGGTCGCGCACCAGTTCCTGTGTAAAGCGCTCGCCCTGCTCGATGGCCGCGATGCCCGCCTGCTGAACGAAGGCCGGCGCGCACGAGGTGTTGTACTCGACGAGCTTGCCCAGATCGTCCATCAACGCGGCCGGCGCGACGATCCAGCCGAGCCGCCAGCCCGTCATCAACCATGCCTTCGAAAACGAATTGACGCAGATCACGCGTTCGTCGCGGGTGGCCAGATCGAGGAACGAAGGCGCGGTGCGCGAGGGCGCGCCGGTCGCGTCCACAGAAATATCCGCATAGTAAAGGCGCTCGTAGACCTCGTCCGCGACGATCCAGATACCGTGGCGCCGGCAATGCGCCAGCACGGCGCGCTGCTCGTCGCGGCTCATCACCCAACCGGTCGGATTGTTCGGCGAGTTGATCAGCAGCATTTTCGTATCGGGCGTCAGCGCCGCCAGCAATTGCTCGAGGTCGAGTTGCCAGCCGCGCTCGCCGTAGCCCAGCGCGACGGTTTCGACGTGCGCGCCGAGAATTTTCGGAATCTCGACCAGATTCGGCCAAAGCGGCGTCACCGCGACGACGCGGTCACCCGCGCCCACCACGAGTTGCGCCGCGAGCATCAGCGCGTTCACACCCGCGCTCGTCACCGCGATGTGCTCAGCCGATGTCTCGCCATGCAGGTCGCTGACATAGCCTGCCAGCGCGGCGCGCAGCGGCGCGATGCCGAGATTGTGGGTGTAGAACGTCGCGCCGGCCGCCAAGGCGGCGCTGGCGGCGTCGCGGATAAAGGCCGGTGTGACGCGGTCGGACTCACCGAACCAGAACGGCAGTACGTCGTCGACGCCGAAACCGGCGTTGGCGACTTCGCGGATCTGCGAAGGACGTAGTGCGCGCACGGCGTCGCGCGCGTTCGGGATGGATGGCACGGGCAGATCCGATTCGCTCATCGAGGCTTCCAGACGGGTGAAGGGCATGGGTTGAAATTCAGCAGAGGCGACAGTTTAGCTTGGCGCGACTTTTCGGGACCACGAAATCGGCGACTGAGAAGGCGTGGCGGGACGATCGGCCGCCGGATGGGTTGCGGCCAGGCGCCGCGCTTCGAGAACGGCCACATTCGTCCCATCGCACCCTTTCCGATCATGCGGCGTCGCGCGCATCACGCGACCGCACCTTTGCTGTCCACGGGAGCAGCGCACTCCCCCGCGCGACGGCGCTTTTGCCGCTCGCTCACGGAAACATCGCGCACACCGCACCACCGCCGACTAGCTCAAATCCTCCGCCCGTCCCGGCAATTGACGAATCAGCCCCCACACCGCCTCCGCCGCCGGCGACAGCGACCGGTCGCGCCGCCGCACCAGTTCGACCGTGCGCTCCGCGCGCGGCACGAGCGGCCGGGCCACCAGCGAGGCGCCCGCCGGCAGCGGCAAGGCCAGCCAGGGCAGCACGCTCACGCCGACGCCCGCCTCGACCAGCCCAAAAACGGTCGCGGAATGCCCCAACTCCTGCACCACGGTGGCGCTCACGCCATATTCCTGCATCGCGGCGTCGATGATCGGCCGGCTGCCCGACGCGTAATCGAGCATGACGAGCTGCTGGCCGTCGAGATCCGTCCACGCCACGCGTTCCTTCGCCGCCAATGGATGATCGTCGCGCGAAACGACGCAGAACGAATCGGTCATCAGCGATTCGCTGAGCAGGTCGTCGGCGGAAAACGGGCCAATGATCACCCCGAAATCGACCTCGCCCGACTTGACCTTACGCACCACGTCGCTCTGCACGTCGTCGCGCAGCCCAAGCGCGATATAGGGGAATTGCTGTCCGCACGAGGCCACCACGCGCGGCATGAGCCGGCACGCCACCGTCGGGCTGGCGGCCACCACCACGCGTCCGCGGCGCTGTTCGCCGATTTCGCGGATCTCGCGAAGCGCGTCGTCCAGATCCGTCAGCAGACGCGACACGCTAGACACCAGGTTGCCGCCGACATCCGTGAGCTGCACCTCGCGGGTGGTGCGATCGATCAGCTTGAGGCCGATCTCGCCCTCCAGTTCGCGCACGCAGCGACTGACCGCCGACTGTGTAAGGCCGATTTCATCGCCGGCCCGGCTGAAGCTCTGCAAACGGGCGACCTCGATAAAAACCCTTAGCTGGCGCAACGTGACATTCATTTACCAACCTCATCAATTACATCATTTAATGCATATTGTAAGGCTAAAGATAGCACCACAGTCGCTTTTCGCAATCTCGCTGCAATGCAGCAATAAGGCGCAAACGCACGCTGGTCGGGCCTGATTGCACAAGATTGGTGATTGTCCCGATTTGCGAGATGGGTTTTTTGGATTCTTATACGCCCCTAGCTAGCGCCCGCGCTGGCCCGCTGTCACGGGGCTCTCAGGCGGTTGGACTCAACTTGGCACACTTCCTGCATTTATCTGCAGACAAGGGTCGGCGCCATGATTCTGACTGCATAGCAGACCGTGGCAAGCCCGACCCTCCTTGGCACTCGCCTATCGAGTGCATGGAGAGTGCGCGGCGCGGGGCAGCGCACCGGAGTTAGCTTCGCTGAGGTGAAACATGATGCTGTTCGACGATTTGAGAGACAACGAGTGGGCGCTGGTCGAGGCGTTGTTCTGTGCGGAGCCAGCACGGAGCGAACGGCGCGGTCGGCCTCGCGTGGAAGCGCGCGCGGTTGTCAACGCCGTGCTGTGGGTGCTATCGACGGGCGAAGGCTGGTCCAAACTGCCGGGCCGCTATCCGTCGCCGCCGACTTGCCGCCGTCGCTTCGACGAGTGGCAAGCCGATGGTACGCTCGCCGAAATAGTTAAGCGACTCGGCACAAGCGGCCGTGAAATTTCGCTGCGCGGCCGGATTGGCGCGACCGCCGCGAAACCACCGGCACCGCCGAGCCGTGACCGCCTGCGCGGCGCATTCTGGACCAATCCGGAATCGTGGCGCGCGCCGGTCAAGATGGCCTGACGCAACTGCCTTTTCCTCCGGGCGCCTGCGGGCGCCCGGCGTGTATCAATCCCAGGTCGAGGCGTCTTGACGCACGCCGTACCTGTCATGGGCACCGCTCTTCGGCGCGCCCAACATAGTCGTCCCTTCCCGTTACACCCAGCCTGCCTGCGCGCTGCTTCAGACGTCTGAAGCAGCGCGATAGTTGCTGGTGAAACATCCATTTACTATTACTTACAGCGTGCTTTCGCGACTGGGCATACCTTATATGTATGCAAACAGGCCTTGAGTCGATCGGCTTGACGGGAGCTCAGCATGAAACCAATGTCACTGCTTCTGTGCGGCATTGTCGTTTCATCGATGGCCGCACCGGCGCTTGCCCAGCAGCGCCAACAGGCTTGGAACTGGCGGCCGGATCGTCCGGCTACCATCGAAGCCTGGCAGCAAAGCGATACGCGCGCCCGCGACTTCACACCGCCGGCGCCGCGCGGAGACTTGCGTGGCGATATCGCCAGCAATGTGCGAACGCGGCCGGAGGCGCCTCGCCAGGATCCTACGCACCGACGTTAGGCGGAGTCGAGCGTGAGCAAAGCCCGTGCGGCCCACTCGCGAAACTCCGTAGCGCATATTGAATAATTGGGGGAACCACCTCGCGTTGTGCCAGTCTGATTTAACGCCATTAGCACAGCGTGGCAGTAGTAATTCCGGTACGCCCGTATCCTCGCGATACGGGCTTTTTTTTCAGGTTTTCGTTGCGCAAACGAAGCCTGCGCGACGCCTGCGGGCGCGCAAGACGCACGGCGCGACACGCAGGTGCAATGACGTGGATGGAGGGCAACAATGGAGACACCGCCAGCCGCTCGAAGCGGCCGGAAAACAACGCCTGCCAGCCTGCCGGACCTAAGGCCGGACTTCGAGCGCGGCGGTGGGCCGCGTGTCGGCTGTAGCGACGACGTAGTCGTTCATGCGCTGTGCTGTCCAGGTGAGCAGACGTTCGTCATGGGCGAGCCGCGCGAACTCGGCTCTGCCCCGCTCAGTGAGCACGGCGATATCGACCGGTGCGTGGAAACCCGGCGCCGGCGCGACAGTGCGCTGCCGAACGGTGTCCATCAAGCCTAGTGCGCGAAGATATTGGAAAACACCCGGCCTTCTAGCCCATGGGACCTGGCGATATTGCGCCCGCCGCAGCGCTTCAAGTACCGCTTCGTTGGAATACGTGGTCATCTCACTTCTTTCTTAAAGTGCAGCTATGACACATTTATGCCCAACACGTCACCGCGCCACCAGTGACGCGCGTAGCACCCGCCCTTGGCTGGAAGCTGACTGCAACTCGTGCAGTCGAATTCCGCCAGGTGCTGCCTGGTCTCGTTTTCGGAACCCCCGTCTGAACGGCATGTTAGCGTTCTGTCCACGAACCGGCGATGCAACCGCTGCGGCGCGATAGCAAGCCCGTGGATTTGTCCCGAAAGACATACGTTACCGCATTTAAATTGATTCTATTCACTTTATTAGCGCTTTTTTTTGCAGCAATCGTGCTATGGAAAGGCGCCCGCCGACCTCTAGCCATCTGCACGGTCGCCCTCTTCTGGCTGCTCGCGGCCGGCTGGCTCACCGCGCCCTTGCTGAAATTGGCGCAGCCGCGCTGGCGAACCGAGACGCCTGCCACGTTCGCGCCGCGCACCGCGATCATCATGCTGGGCGGCGGCACGATCTACGACGACGACCACGTCCTCGTGCCCCCAAGCGACGTGCTTGCGCGTATTGCGGCGAGCGCTGAGAACTACGCCGCCTGCAAACGCGCGGCGGATACATGCCATGTGATCGTGAGCGGCGGCAATCCGCAGCGGCATCGCGCGACTGAAGCCGACACCTATCTGCCTTACCTGCTGCGCCGACAGGTGCCGCGCGCGGACATCGTGCTGGAAAATCGCAGCCGCACGACCTACGAAAACGCGCGCAACGTTTCCACCATTTTGCAGGGCTCAGATTACGATTCGCTGATCCTCATCACCTCCGCCTATCAGATGCCGCGCGCCTTGCTCGACTTCCACCGTTTCGGCCTCGCGCCGCAACCACTGATCTCGAACGCGCTAGGCGCACGTCTTGGTGTACTGCCGCGATATGACAACCTGGTGACTGCGGAGACCGCGCTGCACGAATTGATTGGCATCGCGCAATTTCACGTCTATCGCGCGATCGGCTGGTTCTGAAATTCATTTCTGAAACTCAAACCGCATTACAGACCGATTTATTTAGAAATACGAAGAATGTTCCTGAGCGGCAACGGGTTATCGTGACTCCCCGCTCGACTCACCGCGCATCGCGACGGCCGGTTGAGCGTAACAAGATGTAACGAATTGTCATTGCAGTTACAAAACCGTCTGTTGGAGCGGATATTGCTGGCTAGAATGCATTGTCTTTCCGTTTGGACAGGCAAGTACTCGGGTCCACAACCACTCTGCGGAGGTAGCGATGAAGAAAGTGTCCCTGGCGATCCTGGTTTCCCTCAGTGCCGTAACGGGCGCGGCTTATGCGCAAGACAACGGCGTCATGATGAGCACCGATCCGGCCAAGGCCGCCGACGTCGAACAGCGCGCGCAAGATTTGCAAAACCGCCAGCAAGCAATGGAAAGCGCACCGGCCACGCCGATGAAACATCACAAGTCGGCCCCGCATCACAAGAAGGCCCCTAAGGCCGACGCCGGCTCCTAAGCGCAGTTACCCGACTCACCCGCGGCCGCGCCGCGAAGGTGAAAAGCCGAAGCCGGCACCGCCGGCTTCGGCTTTTTTGTTGTTTAATGGGCTGGCGAAAGACTCGCCAGAGGCGGAGCAGCGCGGCGCGCCGACCTGCCCCGCGCCAGCGGTTCAAGGCCTCGCGGCGCCTGGCTGGCGGTGTGCTAAAGTCGCGCACCGACCGGCGCCTGGCCGGAATCCCCTAACCCGTGCGCACCTTGGTGCGGAGGACAGCATGAGCAACATCCAGCTTGATATCGAATGGACTGAAGCAGCATCTCGCAAAATCGAAAAACTGATGCCGCGCGGCGGTCAGGAAGCGTTTCTGGCGCTGCCGCCCGTCGAATGCCTGCCGATGGAAGGCGACGTGCTGTTTCTCGGCCCGGACGGCAAGCAGCAGCCGTTCATCGTCGCGGAACGCCAGTATCACCATGACGGCGACGCCGACTGGACCATCATCCTGATTCTCGACGTCCCGCAAGCCACGCAT
>NZ_JAQQEK010000039.1:0-77413 GCF_046027355.1 Paraburkholderia sediminicola
TGTCGTCAACCTCACAACCACCCGGCACCGCTTCGTTCTGCGTCGCTGCATCAGCAGCAGAGAAACGAGATTATGGAGAACGACTGACACGTCGTCAACCCCCTTTTGTGAATTTTCTTTTGACCAAGCGCCGATCGACGCCAGAAACAGGCGTCCCCTATATATAGGGAGAGTGGTGCAAACGCGACCCTGTCGTGTCAGGACGACCGAACTCATCTATAGTGAGAAGCTTGAAATAAGCGAATGTGCACGCACCTAGATGCATCGACCCGGCGACCGCTCTACGCCCGACCAGCGGCCCAAGGACGAACCTGCGACAAACGCGCATGATGAAATGATGTGCACAGGATGAGCGCAAAGGCCCAAGCTCGGATATAATGCGAGCCGCGCGAATTTCGCACATTTCTATCGGCCCGCTTCGAGCGGGCTCATCTTTTTTGCTCCCCAGAGCACAGCCAAACAACCGCGTTGAGTCACTCAGGTGATGTTGAGCCATGCTCGAAACGCCTGACGGTCGCGTCTTGCGTCTCATAGCGAAGCCTCTAGAGGAGAATACGTGAACCCTTTTGATCGCGAAGATTCGCAACACGAAACCGCCACCTACACCGCCAAAGCGCCCTCGGGCCGTACGGCCAAGGGCAAGGGCGCCGGTAAAGCGATCCCCGTGGCGGCCGAGCTGCCGCCGCAGCAAGCCGAAGAACGTCAGCGCCAGATGCGTGCGCTGATCCAGCTGGGTAAGGAGCAAGGCTACCTGACCCACGCGCAGATCAACGACCATCTGCCCGACAACTTCGCGCAAACGGCCGCGATCGACAGCATTGTCAGCGCGTTCAACGACATGGGTGTGCAGGTCTACGAACAGGCCCCGGACGCGGAAACGCTGCTGCTGAACTCGAACGCCCCCGCCGTGGTGTCGGACGATCAGGCGGACGAGGAAACCGAAGTCGCCCTGTCGACCGTCGATTCCGAATTCGGCCGCACGACCGACCCGGTGCGCATGTACATGCGTGAGATGGGCGCGACCGAACTGCTGACGCGCGCCGGCGAAATCGCGATTGCGAAGCGCATCGAAGACGGCCTTCACGAAATGGTGCAGGCGATTGCCGCTTGCCCGCTCGCGATCTCGGCCATTCTGGCGAGCGCCCAGCAGGTCGCCGACGGCGAACTGCGCATCGACGAACTGGTCGACGGTCTGAATGAAGACACGCTCGCCGCCGAAGAAGACAGCGCAAGCGCGGACGCATCCGCCGATGTCGACGCCGACACGGACGGCGACGACGAAGAAGACAGCGACGACGACGTCGGCCCGGCCGACTCCTCGGCAGCGGACGAAGCACGCCTGAAGCAACTCACGAGCGACTGCCTGGAAATCTTCGCCCAGGTCGGCATGCTGTCCGACCAGATGAACGCGTCGCACACGCGCGGCGACGTCACCTCGAAAGCGTACCAGCGCGCGCGCGAAGAGATCCAGCAGCACCTTGCGAAGATCCGCTTCACGGCACGCACGATCGACCGCCTGTGCGGCGACGTGCAGCAACAGGTTGCACAAGTTCGCGCGATCGAACGCAACATTCTGCAAATCGTCGTATCGAAGAGCGGCATGCCGCGCGAGAAGTTCATCGAGTCGTTTGCCGGTCATGAGGCCGACCTCGGCTGGACGGAACGCGCCGCGCGCTCGGCGTCGTCGTACGGCGCGGCGCTGGAGCGCCATCTGCCGGCGATTCAGTCCGAACAGCAAAAGTTGATCGAAATTGAAGCGACGGTTTCGCTGCCGTTGAAGCATCTGAAAGAGATCAACCGCCAGATGGTCGCGGCCGAATCGAAGATGCGCAAGGCGAAGAGCGAGATGATCGAGGCGAACCTGCGTCTCGTGATCTCGATCGCGAAGAAGTACGTGAACCGCGGCATGCTGTTCCTCGACCTGATCCAGGAAGGCAACATCGGCTTGATGAAGGCCGTGGACAAGTTCGAATACCGTCGCGGCTGGAAGTTTTCCACGTACGCAACGTGGTGGGTTCGTCAGGCCGTGACGCGCTCGCTCGCCGACCAGGCTCGCACGATCCGCGTGCCGGTGCACATGATCGAAACGATCAACAAGCTGAACCGCATTTCGCGCGAAATCCTGCAGCAGACCGGTCAGGAAGCGCATCCGTCCGTGCTGGCAGAACGCATGGAACTCTCGGAAGAGAAGGTGCGCGGCATTCTGAAGATCGCGAAGCAACCGGTGTCGATGGAAACGCCGGTCGGTGACGACGGCGACGCCACGCTCGGCGACATGATCGAAGACTCGGCAGCGTCCTCGCCGGCCGACGCAGCGATGCAAGCCGACTTGCGCGCCGCCATCGACGACGCACTCGACTCGCTGTCGCCGCGTGAAGCCAAGGTGCTGCGTATGCGCTACGGCATCAACACGAAGTCGGACCACACGCTCGAAGAAGTCGGCAAGCAATTCGACGTCACGCGTGAGCGGATTCGTCAGATCGAGAGCAAGGCCATGCGCAAGCTGATGCACCCGAGCCGCGCCGACCGCCTGAAGTCGTTCCTCGACCGCTAAGCCAGTCGCTAAGTCAGCAATAGCGCTTGTCGTGCGTCACGCACGGCAAGCGCTTTTTTTTGTCCCTCTCTCAAGCAAGCAGCGAAATGATCCCGCCGATCGTGATTCCCGCTGCCAGCCACCGCCCCGCCGTATAGAACGCGTTGTGCGCTTCCTGAGGCTGATCCGGACGCTCGAGCCCGAGCGTGCCGTACGCAAACGATTTGACCGCTGAGACGCCGGATGCCGGTGCGCCCTCGTCCGCGGAATCGTTCAGCGCTTCACCCTGACCCGTCTTGCCATCTTGAGCCGCCGTCGCCGCGCCGTCCGCGGAGATACGGACGGCGTCGTCCTGCGTGGGTGCATCCACCGTCGATGTCTGCATGACGGCGTCGTCCGCCGCGGACGGGCTTTTCGTCGCCGCGCGATCCGGTCCCGGCAGTGTCGACGACAACGCACTGTCGATTTGCATAGTAACCTCCGTTGGTTTCGCTTATTCGATGCGCCGGCCGCCGTCCGCTAGCGGCAACTCGAAGTACGCTCATGCAGCTGCGCCGTGAACGGCATGTCGACGGCGCACGGCCGGTTACAACACCTATCGACCCCAGTGCGCCGAAACTTGAGCACAGGTAAGAAAGGGTAAGCGCTTTCCTTTGGATCGCTGCGTCCTCGCGCCGCCGGGCGATCACGCGTGACGTAGTGGAAGAGCGGGGATTGGACTCTGACCTTTGACCGTCAGACGGCCGGCAGCGAGCCTCACGAGCCGCCTTCTCGCTGAAGGCGTGCTCGCGGTCGAATTTGTCCACAGCATTTGTCCACAGAAACTGTTCGCAAGCCTGTGGACAACCTGCGCATGACTCATCCAACTCCTTGAACGCATTGGCTTTCACCGCTGCGCTCTCAATGAGGCGCGTGCCTCACGGCTTGCCGCACATCGCGCGAACAGCGGCCCATTCGCGCGGCGTCAGCGCGCTCTCACCGAGCGGGGACCCTTGGCTTTGCTTTTGCCGATCGCTCGTCCGCGGATGATCCGAGAGGAATTCCACCGCAGCGCCGGCACTGCCATTGCGCTTGTCGTTGCGTGCGTCAGTCAGCGCAAAAAACCCGGCGAGCCCGTCGCTGCGCAAGCCGCTTGCTTGCAGATAGGCGACGCCGTTCGCATCGGCGAGGCGCTCCATATCGCGGCTATACGACAAACCCACGAGCCGCCCAGCCAGCGACGAGACGTCGGCAAAACCGAGATTGATGCCGAGCGTCGCACTAATCACACCGATGCCGGCGCCGCGAAACAACGCGACCATCGGATCACGCCGCGCGATATGCCCCGTCTCGTGCGCCATGACACCGGCCAGTTGATCGGCATTGCCGACCTTCTCGATCAGACCGCGCATGATCACCATGCGCGCGCCAGGCAGCGTCAGCGCATTGACCATCTTGCGGTCGATCACCTCCAGTTGGACCGGCTGCGCAATACCCGCCGCGTGAGCGAGCCGCGCTTCGAGTTGCTCGAGCGCGCGCTGTCCCTCTTCGCCGCGACACACGTTGTGCTTGCCGACGACGACCGATTCCACCATCTCGCCGAGCTGGTTTTCCGCGCTGCGCGGCACCAGCGCCGCACCCACCGTGGGCAGTCGCACGACGAGCACGAACGCGAGCACTAGCGCCACCACGCCGACCGCCGTCCAGCCGAGATAGTGCCGCCGCTTCATGCGCCGTGGCACGATCTGCGCCGGCAACGCGGCGGCGTCAGTCGACACGCGACCCGGTTCGCCTTTGCACGACAACGCGACTCGTCCTTCCGGATCGGGTTCGCCGACGATCAGCCGCGCGCGCGGCCACACCGCCAGTTCACCCGCTACGCCGTCGATGAAGAGAAACGTGTCGCTCCAGCGCAGCGTCGCGGCATGAGCCGCGGCACTGCGGCCGTCGTAATAGCGCGTGCCCGTCGAGCGCGCGTCCTCTGAATCAGCGAGGGTCAACACCGCCTCAGAATCAGAACGCGCCGCCGTGATCGAGCAGGTTCAGCATGCCCTCGCCGGTACGCGGCGGCGCCTGATCGCTTTGAGCCAGTGTCTGCGGATCGAGTTGACCGGATACCTGCAGCGTATCCGCCGCGAGTCGCATCACACGATGTAGCACGATCGGTAAACCCAAACCCAGCGTGAACACGACGATGGCCAGGTTGCCGAGGATCATGCCGAGCAGACGCCCCGCCGTGATGCTACTGCCGAAGCGCAGTTGCGAGCCCAACGTCGTATTGCCCATGACATGGCGCGTGACCAGCGCCAGGTAGAAGCACTGAATCAGCAACGCGCCGACGATGAACAGCACGTAAAACAGAAACACCGAGCCGACAGCGGCGAGCGCGGCGGGATCGTTGCCCTTCAGCGGAGCGTGGCCGATAGGCAGCAAAGCCATGAAGCTTTTGAGGAAAATCGCCCCGAGCACGACCAGCAGCGCGACCACGCCCACAAACGTCCCGACGAAAGCGAGATATAACGCGCGAGCGCGGCCTTCGAAATGAAACGGCAAGCTGCCGAAACTGCTTGCGTTGATGCGGCGTTCCGCGAGGCGCATCGACACCCACGGCGCCATCTGACCGAGCGTGACGATGCACAGCAGGCCATACAGCAGCACATACACGCCATAGACGAAGGACGAGCCGGTCATGCCGCCGCGAATCCCGCACCACTGCGTGCGGCTCAGGCGATAACGCTGCGCGCTGAAATAGGCGCCCGCCGCGACCACCGCGATCACGATGTAGAGCGCCAGAAGCGGCACCGCTCCTAACAACGCACTTCCCGTAACGGCGCGCAGAACCACGCTGAGAATACCCGCGCCGACAATTGCGCCGATCATAATCGCGATCGCCAGCAAAAACCCTTTGAACAATTCCCCGCCGGTGCCGGTGTATTCAAATCGCTCACCTTGAAAACGCATGCGCGACCAGATATATCGGCGAGTATTGGTGGTCGCCCAAAATCGATAAATACCTAGCGTGATGATCTGCAGCAGCAAATTTTTGATGAAGATCCCGTACAACTCCCCAATCTTGCCGTCATAGGTCAAGAGCGGCTGCTTCTGGTCGAGTGAATTCATTTTTCTTCTGCCCCATTTCACGAACTGACGTTTTTATGGCCCGCGTTGGCGTTGGTGTAGGCGTTGCGGGCTGGCGACCGCGCCACGCCGCGCCGCGCAAAACTGACTCACGTCGCGCAAGCATTTGAAAACCGGCTGACGAAACAAAGCAAGCCGACGAGTACGATCATTACACGCTTTCGTTGATTTATAAACACGCTTCCTACTTAACGAAATCTCGCCTTTATTAAGTGAAGGTTTATCAACAAATTAAACCATTTCGCATCATCGCGACCAGAAAAATCAGAAGCCGCTCGCTTCCGCAGTTTTTACGGCAATACAAACGTTTTCACGAGCGTCAACTCACCGGCCTTGCGCATGGGCACGCGAATCGTTTCGCTCTTTTCGTTCGGCGTATTCTCGTTCGTGATGATGGTCACTTGCGCGACGGTCATATCGGCGCCGCTATTGCCGCTGCCGTAGTAATTCACATAAACCAGATACGTGCCCTTCAACGGCGCCGCGGACGAGTAAATCTCCGGCCCATAGCCGGTCGTCACGTCGACGTCGAGCGCGCCGCCGTTCGGCGCGACGCGCTCGCCGTACCAGGTGTGCGCGCCGTCGGGCGAGACGACGTGCAGATCGAGATCGGTGCCGTCGGTATCCCACGCGAGCAGCACGCGCAGCTTCGGTTGGGTCTTGCCGCTGTAGGCGTCGTAGAACTGCACGCGCTTGCGGCTGCCATCCGACGCACGCAGTTCGACGCCGTTACTGCCTGCGGGAAACGCATACGGACGCGAGAATTTGCCGTCCTCTTCCACGCGCTGCGGCAGCGGCGTGCCGTCGACCACCAGCGTGCCCACCGAGGTCCCCTTCTTCTTCGGCGCGTTGCGGATCTGCCCTTCGATCAGCGCGAATCTGGACTGCCCTTCCGGCGTCGACACCGCCACCGCCGGGTAATGCACGTCCTGCGTATAGCGCTCGCTATCGCCGCTCGTGTTGCGCCAGCCGTTCAACGGCGCGGCGAAGTCGATGTCGCTCGCGTGCGCCGCCGGCGCCGCCAGCGAGCAGGCCAAGCAGGCTAAACATGCACCTGCGAGCCGACCGCGGCTCGCCTTCATCCAACCCGTCGTCTCGACCTTCATCGTCACTGCTCCCATCCCGCTGTCAGAGTCGCTCGCTTTTCACGAGCATCAGGTCGCCGATCTTGCGCAGCGGCACGACCATCGTTTCACGCCGTTCGTTCGGCGTGTTTTCGTTGAACACCAGCGTCAACGTCGCCGTGATCACGTCGCGATCGTGCGCGGCGGCGTCGAAGTTGTAGCCGGTCGAATCGAAGTTGCCCCAGTAATTCAGAAAGAACAGCCACGTGCCATGCTCGGGCGCCGCCGACGAAAAAATCCCCGGCCCCGCGCCGTCCACCGAATCGACGTCGAAACCACTGCCGTCTTCGAGTGTCGGGTTGGCGAAGAACGCATGCAAGCCGCCCGGCGTGATCACATGCAGATCGACCTGCGCGTGCGGATCATCCCACGTGACCATCGCACGTAGCCTCGCCTGCGGCTTGCTGCGGTCGGCCTCGTAGAACTGCATGCGCTGGTGTTGTTTGCCATCGGCGGAAATCAGCTCGATGCTGTTTGAACCCGCGCCGAACGCCCAGGGCCGCGCGAACGCGCCTTCGTCGTCGGTATAAAGCGGCGTGGGGTTGCCGTTGACGACTAGCGTCGGCGGCTTGCGCGCGTGTTTGTCGATGTGTTTCAGACGTCCTTCGATCAGCGTGCGATAGCGCTGCGCGCCACGATCGACCGGCGGCCGTGGATACGCCGCGACGAAATGTTCGCCTTCGTTGGTCAGTCCGCTGTGACGCCAGCCGCCGAACGCGCCGGTGAGATTAGCGATCGCGCCGTCGGCGTCAGTCGCGGCTTGGGCGTTCGGCGCGATCGTGCAGAGTGCGAGCGTAGCCACGGCTGCGGCTGCGGCCAGCGTCACGACTGCGCGAACGCGAAGAGCACGCCGCAGCGATGGCCAGCGCAACAAAGACAACGGCGAGCGCGAGACGGTATTCATTGGATCGGATTGTCGGTACGAATCAGCGTGCGCGCGGTGCGCTCGACGAATGTCTCATCGAGCCCACGCGGATGATGCTGGAACGCGAGGTGAATGTATTCATGCGCCAACGCGATACGGTCCTCTTCGGTCTGCAGGCGATACACGTACACGCGATTGCGCTGCGCATCCGCATACGGCCGGCCTTCACGCACGGCACACACCGCGGGCAGATCGGGCGTTTCGTAGCCCTCCGCGCCGTCCATGCGCCGCGCCCACAACGGCGCGTTACGCTGCAACCATGCCTGCGCGCCGGCCACCTCAATGCAGTCGCCCGATAGCGGACTCTGGAACGAAGTCAGCGTCGCTTGCGGCCAGGTGCGCGCGAGAATCGCGTCGAACGTCAGGCCGGTTTGCGCGGAGGCCTTCGCCGCCAGCCAGCTCATCTGTCCCGGCGCGGCCTTGTCGTGGTGATACTGAACGGGCACGCCGGTCAGCACGAGCGCGTCGGTCAGATCGGCGGCACGGCGCGCGGCGGCCGTCGGCGCGCGTGGCAGGACGCGCTGCGTGCTGCTGCTGTCGTCGATACGGAAACAGCCGTGATCGTGGTTGCCGTGCTGCACGACGTAAGTGCGCGCCGCGACCGCCAGCGCCTTCGCCGCTTCCGGCTGGCTCGTGTCGCCTTCGCGCTCGACCACGCGCGCCACGTAGTCGTTCATGCCGAAACGGCCGACCACTTGCGGCGCGCCGGCCGCATCGCGATCGAGCCGCAATTCGCCGCGGCTCGTCACACGCGCCCAATTGCCATTGACGAAGCCGACCCGGACATCGCCGCGCAACGGCCCCTCGAACGCCGCGACCGGTCCCTTATCGCCAAGCACTTCGCGAATCGGATAGCGGCTGAAGAAATCGACCAGCACACAAGCGCCGTCGTCCGGCACGGTGACTTGCGAGAGCAGCGGCGCGATGCGCGGCGCGGCGTCTTTCAGCACGCGCGCACTGCCGCCCGAACCGCCCAGCCACACCGGCGTGCCGTCGGCGAGCCAGCCGGCCGCGCCGCCAATCGAGGCGCCCGGCCGCGCTGGATCCGGCATCGTCCAGGTCTTGGCGCGTAGCACGCTGCCGTATAGCGACACCGTGCCTTCACCGCGTCCGCTGGTCAGCACCGACACCAGCGTGCTCGCCGCCGCTTCGCGCGGCCGGGCGGGCATCGCCTGCAAGGCGGCGAGCAGTTCGGCCACCGGTACGCGGCGCGCCGGCGTCATGGCGTGCAGATCGCGCAGCCAGGCGGGCGCATGAGCGGCTGTCCAATACTTGCGCCAGTCGGCGGAATCGAGCTGCAGGCGCGCGGGTTCGAAGAAGAGTCCGCATGACTGCACCAGCGCATGTTCACGGTCGATGTGACCGCCTGTCATGCAGCAATACACTTCTTCCGGATCGCCGCCGTTGCAGGCGTAGTCCGGCGTGGCGACGTTGCGGTCCACCAGATAGCCGTAGACGAACAGTTTCCACACGCTGCCGAGCGGCGTCTCCAGCGTCGCGGGCAAGACACCCGCGCCCTGCGCTGAGAAGCCGACTGCGGCGCCGCTGCCGTCGACTTGCCAAAGCTGGCTTTGGCCGTCGCGCAACCAGGCAAAGCGCAGCATTTGCGATGAGGATGCTGTCGCAGACGCGGCCGGAGACGAAGCCGCCGCATATGCAACCGCGCCGTTGAAACCACACACCATGCCCACGACAAACGCGATCCGCAGCCTGGCTGCCAGACGATCGCGTAAAGGCCGAAGCGCGCGGAACATGACTGTCTCGCCTCGCTTACTGGATGCGCAACGTCGTCACGCGATCGCTCTTGCCGCCTTCGAACGCCTTCGCGTCCGGCTGATACATGCGGAAGTAGCGCGCGGGCGGCAGCGCGAACGTGCCCGGCAACGCGAAGCGCACCAGTTGCCGCAGCGTGACCGGCCGGTCGAGCAAAGGCACAGGCTGGTGATAAGCCAGCTCACCCATCTCGTACGAGGCAACGCGCTGGAACGGCTGCGGGCCGCTGGCGCCGTCTTTCGCGCCCGGCAGACCGTCGATCGACACGCCCCAGCTCGTCGCCTCGACATCGCCGCCCGGCGGCAGCGGCACGTCGAGCAAACCGTAGTGGTAAGCATTGCCCGAGCGCGGCGTGAGCGTGACTTCGTCGACGTACAGCGCATTGCTGTCGATCGCATCGCCCTGCTTCACCAGACGCGCGGTGAATGCGGAGCGGCCCAACTGGCTCTCGCCGGCGGCTTCCTTTTTCTTCGGATCGACTGCGACCTCGACCGGTTCAAGCTTGTAGAAACGCCGCTCGACGGTGATGTTCAGACGGCTGTCCTCACTCGTATGACTGCGGAATGCAACCAGCGCGTTGACGTCGGTGAGCGCGGCGCCAGCGTCGAGCGTGGTTGGCTGCGTCGCGCCAGTCCACTTGTACAGCGGCGTGCCGGTCAGCGTCGCAGCGCGTGTCCAGCCCGCGCCTTGCAGCGACGGCAACGACGCGGTCGGCACATCCCCGCCCAACGCTTTACGCAACCACAAGAGCGTCAGCGCACGATCGAGCGTCGGATAATCGGCGCTGCTCTTCGCGAGCAGGGCCGATGCATCGACCGCCGCGCCGCCGTCGCCACCTGACATGACCAGCAGGCTTTGCACCAACGGCGCCGGATCGTTGCTCAACGCGGTACGCGCGGCGCTTACCGCGGCGTCGAAGCCGTCCGGCAATTGCGCGCTCGTGCTGCGCGCCATGCCGGCGATCAGCAGCGTCGCCATCTGTTTGCCGCGCGGCGAATCGGCTTGTGCGAACACGATGCTGTCCGACGCGCCGTACGTGCCGCTGCGCGCGGGCGCATTGGCCGTGGCCGCCGCGTCGCTCATCAGGTCCGCGGCAACGCCGGACACGGGCGTCGCGACCGGCAGGCCCATCTGCTGCATGAACCACAAGGCGAGCGCGCGATGCAACAGCGGCTCTTTCGCCCCGGCGTCGCGATAGACGTCCATGGCGTGCTGCCAGTTGTCGGCGGGCAGGCTGATGCCGAGGCTGCGGCTCGCGAGCCAGTCCGCGTAATACGCATACGCCGTGATCAGCGCGCTGCCGCCCGTCGTATCGCCCCACCAGCCGAACGTGCCGCCGACGCCCGCGAGCATCGCCAGACGTTGCCGCTGATTGCGCAGCAGCGCTTCGAGCCCTTGCGTCGAACTCGCGCTATCGTCGTAGCCACGGCCGTGGCCGATCGCATCGTGCGCGAGTGCCAGCGGAATCAGCCGGCTCGAAGTCTGCTCGGCGCAACCGTACGGATAGTTGATCAGATCGTCGGCGACGCGCATGAACTGGCTCTGCGCGCTGCCGATGAAACGCACGCTGATGTCCTGCGCATCTTGCGGCAGATTCAGCGGCTTGTTCGAGCCGTCGAGCGCCACCGTGTTCTGATGCAGATCGAGCCAGCCGCTCGCGTCGAGATGAATCGCCGTTTGCAGACGATCGACGTCCTTGCCCGCGCTGCGCAGCGTCGCGTTAATCACGCCGTCCTTCAGCGCGCCGCTCGGCAGACGCAGATAGTTCGCGCCGCGCTTGAGCGTGACCTTCTGATTCAACGACAACCCGCCGCCGTCCACCACCCACTGCGCGTCCATATCCGCATCGGTCTGATTGAAGGCGATCATGTCGATGGCCGGCTGATCGTTGACGCGGAAGTGCGACGGCCCGCTCCACTTCAGATACAGCGCCTTGTCCGAGCGCACGTAAGCGGTGCGTTGACCGACCATGCCGTCCGGCGCTGCAGCGCGCACCGTGATCCGCCAGCGCGCCAGCGAATCCGGCATCTTGAACGTCATGGTGGCATGGCCGTTCGCGTCGGTTTTCAGGTTGCCTTCCCACGCGGCCGTGTCCTGATCGTCGCGACGCGGCCGTTCGAGCACCTTCACGCCGCGCTCGTTGTAGTTGGCGCGTTGCGGTCCACCCGGCGCGCCCTTCAGCGGCGAGCGCGCGAGGTCGTACGTGATGAACGACAGGCTCGACGAAGTCCGCACGTTATTGCGGCGCGGGTGATAAAAGAAGTCGACGATATTCGGCGCGATTTCCGGCTGCAACACGTAGACCATTTCATCGACCACGCTCACCGTCAAATTCGCCGCTTCCGGTTTGCCGTTCAACGTGCTGTCGAAATTCAGCGTGACCGTGTCGCCCGGTCCGTACACCGGCTTGTCGCTCTTTACGTTCAGTTCGATCTGCGGCTGCGCGACCACGATGCCCGCGTTCTGGAACACGTATTCGCCGGCGTGCACGTACAGCACCGAGAACGTCATGTTCGGCGCGAAGTCTTCGCCCACCTTGATCCGCGCTTTCCATTGCGACGGCGCCACGCGCTGCAGTTGTAGCCAGTCGCCGCCCGCCGTGAGCAACGCGCGACGTTCGACGTTGTCGCGTTCGAGTGTAAGCAGCGCGTCGTCGACCGGCATCGGGAACGTGATCAGCGCTTCAGCGGTATCGCCAATTTTGTATCTGTCGCGATCGAACACGATCTCGACGCTGCCCGGAATCGCCTTCAGGCCATCGCCCGCGACCCAGTGGCTGGTGGCGGCGAGCAGGTTACCCAAATCGTCCTTGACCGACAGCATGTACGAACCCGGTTCGTCGAACTGCACCGGGAACGACAGCTTGCCGCCCACGCTTGTGCCCTTCAACGCGCCTTCGCCATGCGTTTGCGATTCGAGGCGCGTCCATTCCCACTTCGACGGCGCATGCGACGCCGGATCGATCGCGCCGAGCGCCTGCAGATCGAAGCTGACCGCTTCCTTCGGTTGCGAGAACGATTTGGCCGTGGTCAAACGATATGGCGTCGCGCCGCGCGCGATCAGCACTTCGCGCGTCACGCGCACCTTGTATGCCGCGCCGTCCTGCGCGAACAGCGTCAACGCGTAGCGGCTCGGCTCCTTCGCAGCCGGCAGCGTGAGATTCGCGTTGCCGTCGCTATCCGTCTTCAATTCCTGTTGTTCGAGTTTGACCGGAAACAGACCCGCGTAACGCAATTCACCGTCGACGATCGTCACTTTCTGCGCGCGCAGCGTGACCGAGATCTTGCTGTCGCGCACCGGCTTGCCGTCCGGATAGCGCAGCTGGATCTTGCCCTTCAGCGCCTCGCCGGTCGCGTAGTCGGCCTTATCCATCGAGAGGTTCACGTCGAAATGCGGCTTCACATATTCGGCGACGCGAAACGCGCTGCCGTAGACATCGCCGTTGTAGTCGAAGCGCAGCGTGTAACCGCCGGCGGTGGCGTCGGCGGGCAGAGTGAACGCGGTATCCGCGCCCGTATCGGACGCGAAATGCGCCTTGCTGGTCGCCACCGGCGCGCCGTTCGGATCGAGCACGTCGAGCTTGATATCGGCCTCGGCCGGCGCGGACGATTGCGTCGCGTTCTGGAACGTGCGGCCGATGAACTTCACATGTACCGGATCGCCCGGCCGGTACATCGGCCGATCGGTCACTGCGTAGATCTTCGTGTTGTAGATCTCGCTGTCGTAATAGAAATTCTCGGAGACGAACATGCCACCCTGCGGATCGGTGCCGAGCACATAGCTGCGCTCGGGGCTCACGTGTTGCAGCACCAGCGCGCCGTCGTTGCCGGTCGTGCCGCTTTGCAGAACGCCCACGCCGTCGGTCCAATTCACTTCCGTACTCGCCACGGGCTTGCCGTTATCGCGCCGCGTGGTCCACACCAGCATGCCGCTCGACGCCGCCTTCACGACCGCCACCGTGTCCGACACAAACAGCAGCGTATGCGCGCGATAGTTGCCAATCACCGCTTCGACGATATACAGCCCCGGCGGCAACTTGCCGACCGGAATCATCACGTTGCCCGAACTGGCTTCGATAAAGTTACTGCTGCTGCCCGCGAGATTCACGCCCTTGGGTGGCTCGATCACTTTCGCGTCCCAGATCGGATAGCGGAAACGCGCGACCATGTCGTAGCCTTTGAGCGGCGCGAATTGCGAGTTCGGCGCGAATTGCGTTTGCTTGCCGGTCTGCTCGCCGAGCTTGAATTGCGGCGCCGCTTCGGTCGCCTTGCTGCGGGTCGCGAACGACAACACGCGCTGCCATGCGCGCCGTGCTTCGGTGAACCAGCGGTCCCAGAGATACGCGAGCGTATTCGCGAGCCCTTCGCCCTGATAATTCGGCGCGACATTCAGCCGATGCAGATTCTTTTGCGCCTTCAGAAAGTCCAGCGGCTTCGGCACGCGATACACGACGATGTCCGCGCCGCCATACGCTTGTAGGGCGTCCTTGAAATCGCGGCCGGGCGCTTCGAGCCGCACCTGCGCCAGTTGATCGCTGCCGAAGCTCGCGTCCGAGAGCAGGAAGAACGGCTGACCGTCCACCTTCTGCGAGCTGAAGTTGCTCGACGGCGCCGTCTGCAGCGTCGGATTTCCGGCGATGTTCGCATCCGTGGCGGCGGCGCTCGATGCATCGTCGTCGGCATGAGCGGCCGGTGCGAGGGCGAGCGTCATGGCGGCAAGCAAGACCGGGAGCAATGCGGCGAACGTGCATGCCGCGCGACGGCGCGCATTGCCCGACCAACCGCTCGATCGTGTGACGGAAATCATTCGGGTCATGGTGTCAAAAAGTCCAAACGAAACACGCCAACGAAATTCGGATTGCCGTCGAGCGGCTGCCAGCGGGAATCTTTCCATTGCATCAGGTCGGAGACGGCGACGGCGCGCAGACCGGTATCGGTCGGCGTGACGGTGCCTGTGTGATAAGCGATGTAGCGATCCAGCCAGATCATCAGATGCTGGTCGTCGCCCTGGTCGAAGAACAACAGATCACCGGGCAGCGCCTGGTTCACGTCCTTCGAAACAAAACGGCTATTACGTTGAATCAGTGCGATCGCCGACGCGTATGCGCCGGTGGAACCGTCGAGCTGAGTCCAGCGGTTGGCGATCGTGCGCTGTGACGCGGACAGTTGCAGTTCGGGCGGCATGCTGCTGGTATCCGCGAGACTGGTCATGCCGTTGGCGCGCAGCCATCTGGTGTCGTGCGGCCTGAGCGTCTCGCCGACCGCGAAGCGCACGAGGCCCGCGCAATCGCGTTGCGTCCAGCGCGGCGTCGGTCCGCGCCGCATCTGCTGGTCGACGATGCGCGCGAACCACGCGCGAAAAGCGGCGGATTGTTGCGGTGAGAGCGCGTCGGGGTCGGGCGATGCGGCGGTGCTGGTGAGCGCGTGCGCGCAGGGTGCGAGGGTCGCGATGGCGAACGCGGCAGCCGCGCGTGTGAGCCACGTGCGGCGCGATGTGGTGAAGGAGTGGATCGTGGCGGGCGTGGCGGGCGTTGCCTGCGTGGCGTGCGCGGACTGCGCAGCACGCGCGAGCTGCAGGGCATGCGTTGCCTGCGTGGCACGCGCGGGCTGCAGGGCGTGCGTTGCCTGCGTGGCACGCGCGGGCTGCAGGGCGTGCGTTGCCTGCGCGGCATGCGCGACATGCGCGGACCGCGCTATAACAACGCGTTGCAGCGCGCGCTCAGGCACGTGCGCCGCGAATGCCGCGCTAAGTACGCGAAGGCGGCGCACTCAGTCGCCCTCGGTGCCGGGCTGATCCGCGGGCGTATCGGCAGCGGTGGTATTCGCACCGGCATCGGCCTTCGCGCGGTCGAACCACCACTCCACCGGCACCCAGCCCGTCGAGCCCGGCAGATCCTGCGGCAGCGTCAGCGAAACCGGCGGGTAATGAGCGAGCGCGTGCAGCTTCGGCACCAGATGCGTGCGCGACGCGTTGCGGAACACCGCTTCCTGATCCGCCGGCAACGCCGCGCCGGCCTCGCGCTCGATCAGCGCGGCGGCCGACGAAGGCGCGAGCGTCAGAATCGTGCGCGGCAGACGTTGCGGCCCGAGCGTATCGGCAAGCGCCGGATAGCGCTTGTCGAGCACCGCGAGCGTGTCGTCGACGAGACGGCCGTCCGGCGAAAAAATCAGATAGCCGTGCGCGAGTGCGAGCGTGACCGGGAAATAGCGTTCCGCCGACAACTGCGAAGCGAACGACGCCTTGCTAGTCACCGCCGTGCCCGAACGCGCGCTGACCGGCCGCTGCCACACGGTGACGTCCGCGCCCTGATCGCGCGTGGTGACCGGCAAGCGGCGATAGCCCGAATCGGTGCCGTCGGCTTTGGCGGCCTTCGCTTCATAAGCGCCGATCACGTCGCCGAAAGTCTTGCCGAGCGAGGTCTTCAATGCGGCGATGCCGGCCGCGTCCTGCTGCTTCACACGCGCGACGAACACCGGCGCGACCAGCGTGGACTTCGCATACCAGCACACCGCCGCGGGACCGGTGAGCTGATCGCCGATCGCGGCAGCGTTGTCCGCGCCGCCGTCGGCCACTTTGCTCAACAGACCCGAGGCCTCCTTCCAGTCCGCCGGCAAGCTCGTGCACGCCGCCGCATTGGCCGGCAAGGCGCGCCACAGGTCGGCGCCGTTCCACTGCTGCGGCAACTTGGCTGGCTCGATCAGCGCCGAGGTTTGCCAGTTCGCAGCAGCATTGCCGTTCGGCGAGAAGTCGAAGCGCAGCGCGTCGATACCGGAGAAAAACGCCTGGTAACCAAACGACAGGTAATTCGCCGACACCACCAGCCGGTGGCCCTTCGGTGCGTCGCCGGACGCGTCGAGCCGATAGGCGTGCGCGGCATCGTCGCGGCCCGAGGACAGCATCTCGGACACGGCGTCGGCCCGCTCGCTCAGCAAGCCGCCCTTCCCGTCGAGCAGTACGCCGGGTGCGGACAGCAACACCAGGCGGTCGTCCTTGGTGGCGAACAGCAGCGTGCGGCCGACCGCGAGTTTCAATGCATAGACCGGCACGTCGCCGGAAAGCTTCGCCACCTGGCTCAGTTGCGCGTCGCTCGTGGCGACGTTGCCCACGCCTTGCAGCAGTTTGGCGAAGCCGTTGCGATGCATCGACATCGCCCAGTAGCCGAGACGGCCGTCGGGCGAACGCCACAGCAGTACGTGCGCGGGTTCGTCGAAGACTCGGCGGATCAGTTCGTCGCGCCAGTCGAGTTGATGTTCGAACGCGAGACGCCGCAGCGCGCCTTCGGCGGACAGCCGCGTATTGCTCGATTCGTAGTAGTCGACGAAGTCTTGCGTCAACACGTCGTGTAACAGCGGCACGCGCAGGATGTCGCGCGGCAAACGCGAGAGCGCTTCGCTGTCGATCACCGCGTCAGGGTGATGAATATCGAGGATGATCTCGCTGTTCTCGGCGACTTTGCGATGCCCAAATGGACGCCATACCGCCTGAATGATCACGCCGGCCACAACCAGAAGACCGACTACCAGGATTGCAATCTTTTTGCGCGACATCTTCATCTGATTTCTTCTGGTTCGATGCGACGGTATTAACGCGGATGCCCGGTAGATTAAGCCAGCGGGATCAATCTCCGAAGGCAGCGATGATAACCGATATTTTTAACCGAAAACCAGCGACACTTCCTATTTAACAGTCGGACTTGCTTGAGGCGTTTGACAAAAATCGGACACATGCCTGATTAAGGCATTAGGAAACGTCTCGATTGGATGCGGCGATTCGATTCGTTAAACCGGTGTGAGCCAGTGCGGCGCTTATATGCAGGAACACGCGGTACATGGCCCCGACGCTTTGAGCATAGTGCCCGTCGGCTTGCATGGCATTACTCGTCCGAAGCCTGTATGCTAAATCCGCTTAATTTAGCGCGCGCATAAAAAACCCGGCTGCAGCAGTGTGCTCGCCGGGTTATTTCAAGCATCGTGATTACTACTTTGACGCGAGTACCAGCTTAGCCGTCGTCAAAAATGTTCGAGCGCCAGTTTCATTCTCTGCACGCCGGTTTCGATATCCGCCACACCGGGCGCGGCAAATGACAAGCGCAGCGCCGACGAATCGATATTGTCTTTATAGAACGCGACGCCCGGCACAAACATCACATTGCGCTCGATACAGGCGTGCAGATAATCGGATGCATTCTGACCGGCCTTCAATCGCGCCCACACGAACATGCCGCCCGCCGGACGATGAAACGCAATGTGTTCCGCCAATTGCGCGTCGAGCGCGTCGCATAGCGTGCGGCATTTCACGGCGTAGGCGTCGACGATGCGTGGCAAATGACGCTCCAGCGCTCCGCTCGCGAGGTACTCCGCGGCGATCGCCTGGGTCCACGGCGAACTGCACAGGTCGACGGTCTGTTTGGCGACCACACAGCGTCGCAGGATTTCCGCGTGCGCGAGCATCCAGCCGACACGCAAACCTGGCGCGACGATCTTCGACAGACTGGAGAAATGCACGACCCAGTCGCGTGAACCCGGCACCTGCTCGCTTAGCGCGAGGAGCGACGGCAACGCTGTGCCGCTGAAGCGCAGATCGCCGTAGGGATCGTCTTCGACGATCAGAAAGCGGTGACGCGCCGCCAGTTTCAGCAACGCCGTACGGCGTTCGAGCGACAAGGTCGCACCGGTCGGATTGGCGAACGTGGGCACCGTGTACAACAGTTTCGGTGCGCGGCGCAGTGTGCCAGCTTCGAGCAGCGCGGCGAGCGCGTCGACGTCGAGGCCGTCCTGATCGACGGGAATGGTGACGACGTCAGCCTCTTGCAGCTTGAGCGCCTGCAAGGTTGCGGGATAAGCGGGCTGCTCGACCAACACGACGTCGCCGGGCGCGACCATCACGCGCAGCAGCAGATCGAAGCCTTGCTGCGAGCCGGTCGTCACCAGCAATTCCTGCGGCGTGCAAGACACGCCGCGGCGCGCCATCAGGTGCGCGAGTTGTTCCTTGAGGACGAGGAGGCCGTCGGTGGGACCATATTGCAGGCAGAGCGTGGTGTGTTGCGACGCCCGCGACGCGGCGGCGTCGAGCCCTTCACGATCGAACAGATCGCTCGCTGGATAGCCGCCGGCAAACGAGATCATGCCGGGTTGCGCCAGATATTTGAAAAGCTCGCGGATCGGTGAACCGGTCGGCGCTTCGAATACGGGATTGAACGTGAACATGGTGACGGGCCGCTTGTCTCGAGAGGGAAGATCGGCGTCGATTGTGGTCGTCGTCAGGATGGGCGGCAAACGATATCTACGCACTACGTATTGCGTTTTCCGCATCACCCCGGCGCGCGCGGCTACACCACGTTCTTCTCCACGATGGGCCGGTTTTCGAGCACGCGCGTGAAGCTCAACGAGCTCAGATCGAGGGTCGTGTAACGGCCATGCAGGATCAGTTCGCTGATGCCGCGCCCCGTTGCCGGACCTTGCTGCAAACCGTGTCCGCTAAAACCGTTGGCGAAAATGCAGTTATCGACATCCGGGTGATAGCCGATGATCGCGTTCTGGTCGAGCACGTTGTATTCGTAATAGCCGGACCAGCAGTTCTGAACACGCAGCGCTTCGAATTGCGGCACACGATGCGCGAGCGTCGGCCAGATCACGTCGTCGAAGAGTGCGTGATCGACTTCGTCGAGCGGCAGATCGTCGGGGTCGTTATCCGCTGACGGCGATGTACCGCAGATAAACGATTTCCCCTCGGGACGGAAATACACGCCGCTCGGATCGATCAGCAGCGGACACCGTTCGAGCTGCCCCGGCGAGGTGACATTGAAAATACTACGGCGCCGCGCATACACCGGGATGTCGATGCCGACCATCTGCGCGACTTTGCGCGACCAGGCGCCGGCGGCATTGACCACCACGTCGCAAGCGTAAGTCTCGCCGTTCGCGGTCTGCACTTGCGTGACGTGTTTGCCGTCGCGATGGATGGCGGTGACGTCGGCGGCGACGTAGCGCGCGCCGAGCGACTGCGCCTTCTTGCGTAACGCCTGCACCAGCCCGTAACCGTCGAACCAACCCTCGCCGCTCTCACCGTACGCACCAGCCACGAGGTCTTCCGTGTTGAGCCAGGGAAAGCGCGCCTGCAACGCGTGGTTGTCGAGCAGGCTGATGTCGGCGCCGAGACTCGTTTGCAGCGCGTGGTTCTCGCGCAGCGTCGTCTCGCCGGCGGGCGTCGCCAGAAACAGATAGCCGCCTTCGTGCAGATCGATCGACGGCCTGGCACCGTCGACCTCGAGCCGTTCACCGATCGAGCGCAGAAACTCGATGCCGAACAACGACATCTGAATGGAAAGCGGTGTGGAGAATTGCTGACGGATCGACGCCGCCGACAACGCCGACGACGAGCGCGCATAAGTCGGATCGCGTTCGATCACCGTGACGCTGACTGTCGGATCGGACAGCCGCAAGAAATACGCAATCGAGCTGCCGATCACCCCACCGCCGACGATCACGACTTTGGAACTCACGTCTCACTCCACGAGTAGCCTGGCCGCTCGCAAACGCCGGCGGCGCAAACGGATTGCTGAAGAAGGTTTTGCAAAGCGGCAGCGGCGCAGGAATGCGCCGCTGCTTTTTGACCGGTCAAGCGAACGGTATCAGCCGATATTGAAGTCGATACCCTGCGCGAGCGGCAACGCCGACGAGTAATTCACCGTGTTGGTGGCGCGGCGCATATAGGCTTTCCACGCATCCGAACCCGACTCGCGGCCGCCGCCGGTTTCCTTCTCGCCGCCGAACGCGCCGCCGATTTCCGCGCCGCTCGGTCCGATGTTGACGTTCGCGATGCCGCAGTCGCTGCCCGAGTCGGACAGGAAGCGTTCCGCTTCGCGCAGATCGGTCGTGAACACACAGGACGACAGACCGTGCACCGCCGCGTTATTTGCCTCGACCGCATCGGCGAAATCGGCGTAGCGCAATACATAGAGAATCGGCGCGAAGGTTTCCTTCAACACCACCGACGTTTGCGACGGCATTTCGACAATCGCCGGACGCACGTAGTAGCCGTTTTCATAGCCCTTCACGTCGACGCGCTCGCCGCCGAACACCTTGCCGCCTTCGGCCGTGGCCTGTTGCAGCGCTTCCTGCATGCGGCCATACGATTGCTTGTCGATCAGCGGTCCCATCAGCGTGCCCTTTTCGAGCGGATTGCCGATCGGCACCTTGCTGTACAACTGCTTCAGACGCTCAATGGTTTTGTCGTACACGCTTTCATGCACGAACAACCGGCGCAGCGACGTGCAACGCTGGCCCGCCGTGCCCACCGCCGAAAACAGAATGCCGCGCATCGCGAGTTCGTGATCCGCGGTTTGCGTGACGATGCCGGCGTTGTTGCCGCCGAGTTCGAGCAGCGAGCGGCCGAAGCGCTTCGCCACTTCCACGCCGACGGTGCGGCCCATTTCCGTGCTGCCCGTCGCGCTGACGATCGACGCGCGCGGATCCGCCACCAGCTTCGCGCCTACATCGCGGCCGCCGTTGATCAAGGCGGTGAGACCGGCCGGCGCGTCGCCGAATTCTTGCAGTGCCTCGTTGAGAATCTGATTGACGGCGAGCGCGGTGAGGGGCGTCTTTTCCGACGGCTTCCAGATCACCGCGTTGCCGCAGACCAGCGCGAGCGCCGCATTCCACGACCACACCGCGGCCGGAAAATTGAACGCCGAGATCACGACGCAGGTGCCCATGGGATGCCACGTCTCCGCCATGCGATGGCCCGGACGCTCCGAGGCGATCGTCAAACCGTACAACTGGCGCGACAGACCGACCGCGAAATCGCAAATGTCGATCATTTCCTGCACTTCGCCCATGCCTTCCTGAAGAATCTTGCCGGTCTCGAGCGTGATGATGCTGCCGAGCGCCTGCTTCTTCTCGCGCAGACGGTTGCCGAGCAGACGCACCAGTTCGCCGCGCCGCGGCGCCGGAACGTTGCGCCAGGCGATGTACGCCTCTTTTGCCTGGGCGAGGGCCGTGTCGACTTCCGCCACCGTGTTGCTGGCCACGCGGCCGATGAGGTCGCCGGTGATGGGCGAGTGAACCGCGATGTCGCCGGCTTGCGCCGCGTGGGCGATGCCGAGGTCGGCGAGGATGGTGGAAGCGTCCATGAGAATCCCTTTAATTTCCGATGCGAAACAAGAGTAAGTTCGGAAACTATACACGCGGGTTTTTGTGGCGGCAAGGGTATTTGCCCGGAGCCGGCTGGTGGAAAGCTCGGAAAGGCTTGCTCTGCACGGACTGGCTAGCACGTCGAGCGCAACGCACCGCGCTCTGCCAGCGCCGGCACGAACCCCGCGCCAGCACGCCAGCGCTGCCCCATTAGTTTCTTATTGGAAATACGTGAACCCTGACTTCGGCGCGTGCGCACGGGCCGCGCTGGCGGCGCCTTGCCGCAACCGGGCCGACAACGCGCACGAGTGAACGCGAACGGGCGTCGGCCTCAAACGCCCGCCATCAGCCTGTCGACCAGCACACGCGCGAACGGCGGCAGGTCCTTGAGGCTGCGCACGCAAATCTTGAGCTTGCGCTCCGCCCAAGGGTCGTTCAGTCCGACCGTGGCGATCTGCATCGTCTTCTTGTGCCGCAGCGCGACCGATTCCGGCACGATGCCGATGCCCACGCCCGCTTCGATCATCCGGCAAGCGGCTTCGAAATTGCCGACCTGAATGCGCAGTTTCAGACGCGCGCCGAGCGCATCGGCGGCACTGGTGATGAACGCGTGGATCGCGCTGGACGTCGGCAAGCTCACGAAATTGGCCGTAAGCACTTGCGCGAAATCGACCGACGCCAGACGAGCCAACGGATGGTCGCGTGACGTGACCAGCACGAGCCGGTCGTCGCGATACGGCAGCATTTCCAGATGCTCCGCATGCACATTGCCCGCGACGATGCCGATATCCGTCGCGCTATCGGCCACGCCCTTGACGATTTCGCCGCTCAGCACTTCGCGCAGATCGATGTTGACGTCCGGATGATCGCGCAAGAAATGACTCAGCACGGCCGGCATGAACTCGCTGATCGCGGTGGTGTTGGCCCAGATGCGCACGTGTCCCTTGATGCCTTCACCGTACTCCTGCATGTCGCCGGCCAGATGCTCGACCCGTTCGAGCACGAGCCGCGCGTGATGCACGAAGGCTTCGCCGGCGGGCGTCAGCGTCACGCCCTGGCTGGTGCGATAGAGCAGCTTGAAACCCAGTTGTTCCTCGAGATTCTTGACCCGGTTGCTTGCCGCCGGCGCCGACAGATGCGAGCGCTCCGCCGCGCGCGCGAGGTTCTGCGTGTCGGCGATATTGAGGAGCAAGCGCAAATCCACGAAATCGAAATGCATGATGAAGGCCTGGGTTGAAGCGCCGCTGGGCGCTCGCAAGACAAAGGCCAATCTTAACCGGGCGTGAAGGAAGCGCTAGACCGTTTCGGCAGAGCCGCCGGTCTCGCCCGTCACCGCATGCATTAGACGCCGCGATACAGGTAAGCGTTGAACCGCTTATCGCGCGCACTCCGACCATCATGCTCCGATCGGCGCGCGCGACCTCGTTGATTCCCTGCAATGCGACTCTCGTGCCCCCGCGCATTGTGTTGAACAGATTCCGGCCGGCGCATGCTGACTCCTCGAAAGCCACACGTACGCGCCGCTGCGCATAACCAGGCACAGCACTTGCTTTAACCTGTGGCTCGACAGGAGAAGAACGCATGGCAATTTAGCCCATGTCCCTGTCACGGCTGGCGCCACGAATACCCGAGGCCCAGTGCAACCGAATATTTCAGGCATAAGCAATATGAGTCGCGTATTACTGGTCGACGACCAACCCGAGGCATTGTCCGCGCTGCGCGCCGTGCTGGTCGGCCGTGGTTACACGGTCGCCACGGCGGCGGACGGCGTCGAAGCTTTTGAACGACTGCAACGCACGCGCGTGAGCGCCGTGGTGTGTGACTGGCGCATGCCCAACATGGATGGCGCCGAGCTGATCGAATCGATGCAGGCACGCAGTGAACTGGCGTCCGTACCCGTCATTCTGACGAGCGGCAGCGGCGAAGCGCCTGCCTTACCCGTCAAAGGCTTTCTCAGGAAACCATTCGCGCTGGACAAGCTGCTCTCGTTGCTGGCCGAATGCGAAAGCGACGCGGCGGCACCAGCCGTCTGCTGAACACTTTGCAGACGCCGGCAAGCGTCGTCGATGTGCTCGCCAGCCAGAATCGCGCACAAAAGCGGGGCACGCGCTGGGTTCGCGAGCGCAGTCGTGCGGCATCGAGGTGCGGTTCCTTTGGCGTGCGATCGCGTCTGAAAGAGCGAATCGACGGACCGCGCTCACGCGCTCAACTGCCTATACCGACTTCTCGAACAATTCTCCGGCCGGCGTCAGCTCGGCATCGGGCGAGATGTCCTCGAGTGTCTGCTGACTCGTTTCGATCCGCAGCGCGAGGATCGCCACGCTCAGCAACAGCAGAACCCCGCCGACCATAGTGAGCACGCCGGTCACGCCGAAGTGCGTGTACAACAACAGCGCAACATAAGGCGTGGACATGGAGGCGGCGCGTCCGCATGTGCCCGCGACACCCGTCCCACGCAGCCGATGCGCGGTCGGAAACAACTCCGGGATATAGCCGAACAGTCCCAGCGTGCAGACCGTATAGATCGCCGTCACCAGCGCAAATCCAACTACGGAAATCGCCGCCGGCGTCCGCATCTGCACGTACACGAGCCCGAGCGCGATCGTTACGAGCGAGAACAGCACGATGCCGTTACGCCGGCCGATCCGGTCCGTGACCAGATATCCGACCACCGCGCCGGCCGGCGCGCCGAACGACATCAACAGCACGAATCCCAGCGACTGCACGATCGTCAGCCCTTCCTTGACGAAGAACGTCGGCAACCACGCGACAAACCCATACAGCGACATGTTGATCGCCATGCAGGTCAGCGCCGCCACCAGCGTGCGGCCGATCATGCCGCGCGCGAACAGCGCCGAGAACGGCGCGGCCGGCACCTCGTGACTCATCACGCGCGCCACCGGCGGCAACTTGCCGACACGCGCTTCGACTTGCCGCTCGATCGCCGATACCGTCGCCTCGGCCTCGTCGAGCCGTCCGACCGTCTCCAGCCAGCGCGGCGATTCCGGCATCCGATGCCGCAGAAACCACACGACGAGCGCACCGATCCCGGCAATCGCAAACATGTAGCGCCAGCCCAGGTGCGGAATCACCCAGTAGCCGATCGCCGTCGCGCCGAGCAGGCCGGAATTGATGATCAACGCAAGCAGCGAAGTCCAGCGTCCGCGCGTGGCCGGCGGCACGAATTCGCACAACGTCCCGGCCGCCACCACCAATTCCGCGCCGAGCCCCACGCCCATGATGAAACGCAGCAGAATCAGCCAGTAGATATTCGGCGCAAAACACGCGGCGATCGACGCGAGGCCGAAGATCGCCAGGTTCGCCTGATACGAATAACGCCGGCCGAACCGGTCGCCGAGATAACCGGACAGACCTGCGCCGATCATCATGCCCATGAAGGTCGCGGAGATGAAAAACGAGCCGAGCCTTAAATCGGTGAAGCCGCTTTTGACCATCGCGGCTAACGCGCCATTGGCCAGATAGATATCGAATGCGTCGAGGAAAGCGCCCGCGCCGATCAGGCCGAGAATGTTCCAGTGGAAACGGGTGATGGGCAGGCGGTCGAGCCGCGCGCCGGAATTAACGGTTGCCAAATTGTGTCTCCTGTCGATTGGAGTTGGCGCTTTAGCGCTTACTCCAGTCCCATGCAAGATGGTTGTTCGTGGTCCGCGCGCGGCTGGACCGCGCACGCAAAACAGTTATGCATGGCTGTCTTTTTATGGCGACGGCTCTGTGCATGATCTTGAGTAACGCGGCGCGAATGCGCCTCTCCGCGTGACGTCAAGATTGCGTCACGCCGTGTTTTCAGGGAATTGGCATTATTGGAAGCCGATGTTTCGTCGCGGTTAATGGCCAGCTCGCGGTCACGCGTCGGCGATGCGTTCGCCGCAGCCTACGCGTCCGCCACGATCCTTCGCGCCTTCAGAATCACCGGCATATCGACCATCTTGCCGTCCACCGCCACCGCCGCGCCGTGGCTCGTTTCCACCGCGGCCAGCACACGTTTCGCCCACGCCTTGTCCGCTTCGCTCCACGCATACGCGCGATGCACCGCATCGATCTGCCGCGGATGAATGCACAGCTTGCCGCCGAAGCCGAAGCGCCGGCCACGGCGAGCGTCGGCTTCGATGGCGTCGGTGTCGGTGATGGTGGTCGACACGCCGTCAACCGGCGCGCCGATCCCGGCAAGCCGCGAGGCCAGCACGATCTGCGAGCGGAACAGATGCAGTTCCTCGCCGTCGCCGTCGATACCGAGATCGATCTGAAAATCCAGCGTGCCGAACACGATGCGCTGCACGCGCGGCGCGGCGCACAACACCGCGAGGTTGGCAAACCCACGCGCGGTTTCGACGATCGGCAACACGCTCAACGTGGAATGCGCCGTCGCCAGCACGGCCTCGATCTGCTCGCGCGTCTCCGCTTTGGGCAACACGATCCCGGCGACACCCGGTTGCCCGGCCAGCGCGGCGACATCCTCGTTGAACCATGACGTGTCCGAGCCGTTGATGCGTACCCATGCAGGCCGCGATGCATCGCTCGATACAGCGGCCAGCACTGCCACGCGCGCCGCCGGTTTTTCATCGGGCTGCACGGCATCCTCGAGATCGCGAATCACCGCGTCCGCGCCGGCCGCGTGTGCTTTTTCGAAGCGTTCAGGGCGGTTGCCTGGCACGAACAGATAGGAACGCGGCAGCGCCGCGCTCATGCGGCCACCGTTGCGTTGGACTCTGCTTCGAATACCGAACCGACCTGCGTTAGCCCCGCGACTTGCCACGCGTTGCCGAGCAATCGCGCGGCCTCGCCTTCGGTGGCCGCGCCCGAAAACGCCGCCAGCCGATGCAGCTTGGTGGCGATCTCATCGCGCGACAGCGTATTGCCTGGGTCGCCTTTCGGTTCGTCGACGCGGCCTTTGAATGTGCGGCCGTCGGTGGTCGTGACCGTCACCTTGCCGATCCAGCGCGCGGGATAGGCGGCATCGACTTCGGCGTCGAAGGCCATTTCGACGTTGTCGCGGAAGGCGGCGATCGCGTCCGCGTCGAAACCCTGCTCGAATTCGGTCACGCCCGCATAACCGTGATGCGCGACGAGCCCCAGCACCGTGCCCATATTGAACTTCGCCTGGTGCACGGTGCGCGGCGTGACGACCGCGCCGAGCACGTCGATCGCGCCTTGATGGACGTGCGCGACGACCTTCGCGATATCGCGCGGGGCGAGACGGTGTTCCTGCACGACGGCGA
Organism: Paraburkholderia sediminicola; assembly: GCF_046027355.1. Taxonomy (GTDB): domain Bacteria; phylum Pseudomonadota; class Gammaproteobacteria; order Burkholderiales; family Burkholderiaceae; genus Paraburkholderia; species Paraburkholderia sediminicola_B. The sequence goes on from NZ_JAQQEK010000039.1 coordinate 26,841, forward strand.
GCAACGCGTCGGCGGCGGGATGCGTGTGACGGCATGCCGCGTGATACTTGAACGACGTCTCCGCCGTCGCCCACCGGCTGCCCAGGCGGTCGACGAGGCGCGCCGGATCCGCGTCGCTCGACATGCCCGCTGCCATGCCTTGCGCGCCTTCGAGAATGTGCGTCGCGCCCTTGAAGCCGTCGCCCGCGAGTTGCGCGGCCATCAGTCCATTGGCGGCGGCCATTGCCGTGTGCAGTTGCTTCGAGTCGGCGGCGTCGCGCAGAAACTCCCACAGGCCGCTCGCCTGCGTGCCCGCCGAACCGAACGCGTCGAGCATCTGCGCCGGCGACAGTCCAAGCAGCCGTCCCGCCGTCGCGGCCGCTGCCACCGTGCCCGCCGTGCCCGTTGTGTGAAACACCTTGTAGTGCGAGCGCCCAAGAAACTCGCCGATGCGGATGCCGACTTCATAGCCCGCGACCGCCGCCGCGATCAGGTCGCGGCCCGACTTGCGATGCGCTTGCGCCAACGCCAGCGCCACCGGAAACACGACTGTCGCGGGATGAAACACCGAGCCGTTGTGCACATCGTCCTGTTCGGCGAAGTGCGACGCCGCGCCGTTGATCATCGCCGCGAAATACGGCGTGGTGCGGCTGCGGTCGATCAACACTTCGCACGGGCCGTCGTTCGACGCGCCGCCGGCCTGGCGGGCGAAGCGCGCAATCGTGTCGACCGGCCGCGCGCCCTTGCCGGCCAACGCCGAGCCGAGCCAGTCGACGTAGAGGTTGACGGTGCGCTCCACCACCGCGTGCGGAATGCTGTCGAAGTCGAGTTGAGCGGCGAAGGTGGCAAGCGTCAGACTGGGATGGTCGTTCATGATGAGGTCGCGTCGTATTCGTTCAGGTCGCCGGCGTGGCGTCGTTCACGCGCCGGCACAGGAAACATTCAGATCGTGCCGGCGGCTCGCAGCGCGTCGATCCGCACGCTGTCGTAACCGAGTTCGCGCAGGATCGCGTCGGTATGCTCGCCAAGCGCGGGAACCGGGTCCATGCGCGGCTCGAAGTCCGTCGGCAAACCCGGCGGCAACAAGGCCGGCACCACGCCTGCGGCCGTGCCGACCTCTTGCCAGCGCTCGCGCGCCTTCAACTGAGGATGTGCCCATACGTCGCCGAGCGTGTTCATCTGTGCGTTGGCGATGCCGGCGTCATCGAGCCGTTCGATGACCTGCGCCGCGCTCAGCTTCGCAAAGGCCGCGACGATCACCTCGCGCAAGGCGTCACGCGCAGACGTGCGTTTCGAGTTCGAGTTGAAGCGCTCGTCCGTCGCGAGTTCCGGCTGCACAAGCACACGCTCGCAGAAGAGCTTCCATTCGCGTTCGTTTTGCAGACCGAGCATCACCGTCTTGTCGTCGCCGGCGGGGAACGGTCCGTACGGATAGATCGTCGCGTGTGCGGCACCGGAGAGCGCGGGTGGTGGTTGACCGTCGATTGCGTAATAGAGCGGATACCCCATCCACTCGACCATGCTCTCCAGCATCGACACGTCGATGCGGCAACCACGCCCCGTGCGGCCGCGCAAGAGCAGTGCGCTCAGAATGTTCGAATACGCGTACATGCCCGCCGCAATATCCGCGATCGAACATCCGGCTTTTGCCGGCTCGCCCCGCGAACCCGTGATCGACAGAAAACCGGATTCGCTCTGGATCAGCAGGTCGTAGGCTTTCTTGTCGCGGTACGGGCCGTCGGAACCATAGCCGGAAATATCGCAGACGATCAGCTTCGGATACTTGTTGCTCAGCGTGTCGTAACCCAGACCGAGACGGTCCGCCGCGCCGGGCGCGAGGTTCTGCACCAGTACGTCCGCGTCGGCGACCAAGGCGTCGAGAATCTCCGCCGCCGCGGGCTGCTTCAGATCGAGCGCAAGACTTTCCTTCGAGCGATTGGTCCAGACGAAATGCGACGATAGTCCATGCACACGCTCGTCATAGCCGCGCGCAAAGTCGCCGACGCCGGGTCGCTCGATCTTGATCACCCGCGCGCCGAGATCCGCGAGTTGGCGCGTACAGAACGGCGCGGCGATCGCGTGTTCGAGTGTGACGACTTTGATACCGTCGAGTGGCCTCATGTTGTTTGCGCCCGAAAGTCAGAATGAACGCGGCAGCCCGAGGATATGCTCGGCCACGTACGAAAGAATCAGATTGGTGGAAATCGGCGCGACCTGGTAAAGACGCGTTTCGCGGAATTTGCGTTCGACGTCGTACTCACAGGCAAAGCCGAAGCCGCCGTGAAATTGCAGACACGCGTTGGCCGCTTCCCACGATGCATCGGCGGCGAGCAGCTTCGCCATGTTCGCCTGGGCGCCGCACGGTTGATGCGCATCGAAACGGCGCGCCGCCTCGAAGCGCATCAGGCTGGCCGCCTCGACGTTGATGAACGAGCGCGCGATCGGAAACTGCACGCCCTGGTTCTGGCCGATCGGACGACCGAACACGATGCGCTCTTTCGCGTACGCGGTGACCTTATCGACGAACCAGTAACCGTCGCCGATACATTCGGCGGCGATCAGCGTGCGCTCCGCATTCAGACCGTCGAGGATGTACTTGAAGCCCTGCCCTTCCTCGCCGATCAGATTCTCGGCGGGGATTTCGAGGTTATCGAAGAACAGTTCATTGGTTTCGTGATTGACCATGTTCAGAATCGGCTGCACGGTCATGCCGTGACCGATCGCTTCGCGCAGATCGACGATAAAGATCGACATGCCTTCCGATTTCTTCTTCACATCCGACAGCGGCGTGGTGCGCGCGAGCAGAATCATCAGATCCGAATGCTGCACGCGCGAGATCCACACCTTCTGGCCGTTGATCACATAACGGTCGCCGCGTCGCTCGGCAGTGGTCTTGATCTTCGTGGTGTCCGTTCCCGTGGACGGCTCGGTCACGCCCATGGATTGCAGACGCAAGTCGCCGCACGCGATCTTCGGCAAGTACTTTTGCTTCTGCTCTTCGGAACCGTGGCGCAGCAGCGTGCCCATGTTGTACATCTGGCCGTGACACGCGCCCGAGTTACCGCCGGCGCGGTTGATTTCCTCCATGATGACCGACGCTTCCGTCAGCCCCAGCCCCGAACCGCCGAAGTCCTGCGGAATCAGCGCGGCAAGCCAGCCGGCTTTGGTGAGCGCGTCGACAAATTCTTCCGGGTAGCCGCGGGCTTCGTCGATCTTGCGGAAGTACTCGCCGGAAAATTGCTGGCACAGATCGCGCACGGCTTCGCGAATGTCCTGGAAGGAATCCTGCTGCGTGGTTTGCATAAATCGAATCTCTTGTAGGTCAGGCGAAGCTCAGGCAATGGCCGCCGTGGCGCGCATGGTCAGATAGCCTTCGTGGTCTTTGGCCCATAGCTCGATGAGCTTGCCGTCGGCGGAAGGCTTGCCGCACACCGTGAACGCCTGGCCTGCGAACGTCGGACGCACCGCCTTGAAGGCGAAACTTTGCAGCGTGGCGTTTGGTTGTTCACGGCGCACCAGATCGACCAGCAGGGTCGCAATCAACGGGCCATGAACGATCAGGCCTGGATAGCCCTCGACTTCCGTGACGTACGGGTAGTCGTAGTGGATACGATGGCCGTTGAAGGTCAGCGCCGAGTAGCGGAACAGCATGACGGCGTCGGCGTCGATCGCGCGGCGCCACGTCTCGCCTTCCGGCGCAAGCTGCGGCTGCGGCGGCCGCGCGCCCTCCTGCGGCGCGTCGCGATAGACGATGTCGTGCTCTTCTTCGAGCTTCAGTTCGCCACCGGCTTCGATGGTGTGCTGCACCGTGACGAACACGAGACGGCCGGATCGTCCGGTCTTGTCTTCGATATTGGCGATCGTCGAAGTGCGCGTGGCGTGCTCGCCCACCTTGAGCGGCGCGTGGAAGGTCAGCCGGCCGCCGGCCCACATGCGGCGCGGCAGCGGCACGGGCGGCAGGAAACCGCCGCGCTTCGGATGGCCGTCCGGGCCGACTTCGGACATCGGCGCAATCGGCAGGAAATACAGCCAGTGCCACAGCGGCGGCACGCTGTCACCGCTTTCTTCGCGATCGAGCGTGGCGGCCATCGCCTTCAGTGGAAAGGCGGTGATGTCGTCTTTGAGCACCTCCTGCTTGTCGAGCCAGTCGTCGAGTTTCTGCGGGGAAGCAGACATGGGCACAGTCTCCGGATACACGCATTCGGGTTAATAGGGTCCTACTATGAACGACGCAGCACGTCCCGCGAAGTTCGCATTTCCGAAGCGGGCGTTTGGATTTGCTTAAGGCTCGCTGGGCCGCCGTGTGGCGGGCGCTGCCGTTGGGTCGTTCTGAACATAATGCGCTCGTTGCCAAGGCGCCGGCCGTGAGCAGCATGGAATTGAACAGCAAGAGTCGGAGTGCGCGGCATGGCGCGCGTGCTTACACTCAATCATCGTTCTGGTGATCGCTTGATGGAGAGGGCTTATGGATACGGTTGCGAAGGGTACACAGTCGCACTCGCTGGAATTGGAGCTGGACTTGAAGCCCGATGCGGGACGGAAGCCGGAGGTGAAAGGCGCTGAGGCAGAAGCGCGCGGTTCGCTTGCGCAGCGTGTCGGCGCGATCGACTGGTTCGATGTCGAAGAAGGCTTGAACGCGTATGGCTGCGCGATGCTGCGCAATCTGTTCAGCTCAGAGGAGTGCGACGCGCTGACCGCGCTCTATCCGCGCGATGCGTTGTTTCGTAGCCGCGTCGTGATGGCGCGGCACGGTTTCGGCCGCGGTGAATACAAGTACTTTGCGTATCCGCTGCCACCTTTGATCGGCGATTTGCGCACCGCGCTTTATCCGCGTCTCGCGCCGGTGGCGAATCGCTGGAATGAGGTGATGGGTATCGACGTCCGCTATCCGGCCGCGCATGCGGAATTTATCGAGCGTTGTCATGCGGCCGGTCAGACGCGCCCCACACCGCTGATGCTTCAATACGCCACCGACGACTACAACTGTCTCCATCAGGATCTCTACGGCGAACACGTGTTCCCGCTGCAGGTCGCGATTCTGTTGTCCGAGCCCGGCGCGGACTTCACCGGCGGTGAATTCGTGATGACGGAGCAGCGTCCGCGCATGCAATCGCGGACGGAAGTAGTGCCGCTCGGCAAGGGTGACGCGGTGGTGTTCGCGGTTCATCATCGGCCGGTTCAGGGGACGCGCGGTCCCTACCGCGTGAATCTGCGGCATGGCGTGAGCCGCTTGCGCTCCGGACAGCGGCATACGCTCGGGGTGATTTTCCACGATGCGGCCTGACGCGGCCTCGACTTGGCTTCGCTCGGTTTGATGCGCGCCTCGTGCTGCTGCGCTGCGGCAAAAAATTAGACAATCGCAATTTTGACCCGGTATCATCCGGGAAAACCCGAACCCGCTTGATGCGCTGCGCCACCCTTTGCAGTGCATTTGGCTTGTCTGTTCGAGTGTTATCGCCCGTCGTCGGACGGGGGCTTTCAGCCGGTGATCCCGGCGTGGCGGCCCAGTTCGACGATACGAAGGTGGCGGGCCCGCGCGCCCGCCCTGTCGCAATCGGCCAAAAGCCGGTGGCGGCCATTTAGCCTGGATATCATCGATCATGATTGCTGCCGCGTTTTCGCGCGTCGCCGACCGCCTGCTAGTTGCGGACCCGGGCCTCGCGCGTCTCCATACCGCGCTGCGCGTTGCGCTCGCCTGCCTGCTCACCGGCGTGGCCAGCATCGCGTGGACCGTCTGCCAGGATCAGCCCATTACGCTCGCCGCGCCCGGCATCCTCTTCGCGATGGTCGCGCCGCTGTTCGTGCGCGACGCGCGGCGGACCGCCTGGTTCGGCACGCTCTTCAGCCTTTATCTCTGCGCTTGCGTGTGCTTCGCTACGGCGAGCGTACTGTGCCGTTATCCATTGGCCGGCGATGCGGGCTTCCTCGTCGTGATGTTCGTCGGCATGCTGTGCCAGGCGTGCGGGCCGCGTGCATTGGGTTGCGCGATGCTTGGCGTGGTGTGTTTTTACCTCGGCCTGTATCTGCATCCCTCGGCGACGCATCTCGCGCAGTCGCTCCTGCTGTCCGCGTTCGGCCCGTTGATGGTCGCGCTGGTGGGCCGCGTGATCGTGCCGATGCGGGCGGCGGCGACCTTTCGCCTCGCCGTTCATACGGTGACGTTGCGTGCTTCTCGTGTGCTTCACGCGCCGGTTACCGAGCATCTCTCCGCGTTGAACGAAGCCGCGCTCTCGCTCGAAGAACAGTTGGCGCTGCTGAATCCGTCGGATGCTGAAACGATTCGAGAACGGATCGTCGAAGTGGAAGTGGCGGCCGGGCAGCATGCGTTTGCATCAGGACCCGCGGATGGCGGCGTCAAGGCGAGTGCCAATGTATTGCGTCACGCGATTGCGCGGCTCAGGGAGATTGCGCACCGAGGCGACACGCGACGCGCTTTATCTACACCGGCGAGCAATGCGGTCGCGCTGACCGCGGCGCAGCGCTTTGCCGACTTGCGCAGCAAGCTCTGCTGGCTTCCCGCCACGCGCGCCACGACCGCTGCGTTGCTCGCGATGCTGATCGGCCACTCGCTTTCGCCGGAGCGTTGGTTCTGGGCAGTTATCACGACGTTCGTTGTGTTTCTCGGCACGCGGTCGCGCGCTGATACGGTGTATCGCGGCGCGCAGCGCCTTGTAGGGACGTTGGCCGGCGCGCTCGTCAGCGTGTTGCTGGTCGCGCCGCTGCACGACTCGCCAGTGCTGCTCGTGGCCGCGATGGTGATGTGCGTGTTCGGCTGGGCTTACTACATCTTGAGTGCGTATGCGCCGGGGGTGTTTTTCATCACCGTGCTTGTCGGGTTGGTCTACGGCGAACTGGGGTTCGCGATGGGGCCGCTGGTCGAAATGCGGATCGAAGAAGTGCTGGTGGGTTGTCTCGTGTCGTTCGCGGTCGCGATTCTGATGATGCCGCTTGCAGCGACGCGGCATGTCGAGGCGAGACTCGCTGCGGTGCTGGGAGCGTTGCGTGAGGGCGTGCGGTTGACCGGGTCCGATGCGCACGCGGCCGATGCGGTTGCGGCGATGCGTAAGCTCGATCGCAGTTGGCATGATCTGCGGATCGCGCTGCGGCCGCTGCAGACGCAGCGTGTGGTGGTGTGGAATCCGGATGTCGAGCTGGCGACGGGTTCGTTGCTATGTTGCCTGCATTGGGCGCGGGTGTTGAGCGATTCTGCGCGGCGAGGCGCATTGCGGGATGAGGTGGCGCTTAATACGGCGGAGGTGGGCTCGGCTCATGTCGCGTCGATCGTGGCGCGGCTGGATTCGTTGATTGCGCGTTACAACGGCGGTGTGGCGGGTGCTGCGCGTGGTGGGTCAGATGAGCGTGTGCGTGTGATGCCTGCCGTTGATTTCGACGTGAACAAGGCACCCGCACTTGCGCAGTTGGATGGCGCGGTCGCGCAGTTGTTCGATCGGTTGATGCAGCCGGTTTCGGATACGCGGCGGGTGTTCAATTGGGCGTTGAGGGGGAGGGGTGTGTAGGGCAACACGGCAGGGCTGCTTGGCTATTTAAACGAAGAAGACCCAATACGCGAGTCTTCTTCGTTTGCATTTCCCGCTACGCGGCGATGTTTTAGGTGGGAATCACGTCAGGTATAAACCTGAGTGTCGCCCAATTCGGTTGTTGCAGTGGCCCGTCTCCCCAGCGCAGATATTCAAGCTCATACAACCGGTCGGCTGGATCGGCAAACAAAAGCAGGGCTATCGGCGCGCCATCCGCGTCGTTCATCTCTCCTTCAACCGGATATAGACTCTGGCCGCCGCCGTGTGGATGCTCGTATCCATCAAGGTGCAATTGGATTAGTTCTCCGTCGGCCAGTCGGCTTCTACCTGTGCGATTGCCAGGTCACTCAGCAGCCTGTCACGCGCTTCGCTGTCAAGCCGAGCAGCTACGCCCCTGATAAAAAATATCTCGTCGTCGGTCAGTGCGCGAATCACGTCAATATCCTTTTACTGGAAAAATCGTTCCAACATTTGGTGTACCGTTGGGCAACATACGTACTCGGAACACGCGTCGGAGTGATGCCAGCACGCCGCACCCGCTGTTCATCGCGCAACACACGTGGATGTTCTTCGCCTTTGTGCTCTTTCAGATACCGGTAAAGGCCGTCCACGAGGAAGGCGCTGGCACTCTTGCCCGGCCGGAAACTCAACGCCATAAATCACGCCCTATGATTTTTGGAGATCAGGCCGTTGCACCTGAAGATGCCCGCTTGATCGGCTTGCGTGCCTGCCACAAATCGTAAGCAAGCTGCATCTCCAACCAAAGGTCAGCCCGGCCTCCATGCCTAACACCGAGCCACCGCTCGATGCGCATAGAAATTTCGGGGGTAATCCCGCCACACTTGTTGAGCAGGCGGGCCAAGACCACACGGGACACGCCAAGTTGCTCGGGGCCTCGGTGCCTGCCGTCGCCGTCCGCTTAGAATCGTGCTGCCCTTTCAACGAGACAGCCGCCAAGCGGAATGGGTGGCGCGCGCTGCTAACGCTGCTGTCGCCGAGGTTTAAACCCTACTTCTGGCGGCGCGATATCCGGATGGTCTTCGTACAGCGGTTCGAGGCCAATCACATACAGGCGATCGAGCAACCTTCCCATTGCTCGACAGAATTCTTTGAATTCCTCTTCTGGGCAGTTTTCCCGCACATACAGAATGGTTTCGTTAATCGAACCGCTCATGGCATAAAGCCGTCTACCTACTTCGGCGGCCACATCTCTGTTTTCAATCATCATTTTCTTCAACATCCCTCGCGTTCAAGACATTGTTGTCGGCACCTAAAGAAACCGGCTCCTTGGCCAGTCATCAAAGTGGTTTCAGTACAATAGTCGATACATTTCTGCAGTACAGCTTTGCAGCGTTGAGTCCAAGGCGGCGGCCAAGCCCCACATTTGACCATCCCCGGATCGGAGTCTCCGTTCGTGTTAAACAACTGAGCATAGAGTACGGCCCGCTTGGATTGAGCCGACTGATCAGGCATCAGAAGGGGGAACGGAACCTGCTCTTGGCCCGCAATTTGAAGCTCAGGCACGTTTCCTGGTACCGGCTGAGCAGATTGCGTAACAGTCAAATCGCGGTAGAAGAGTTTCCATGCGAGTTTTGCCTTCGCGAAAACGTAGCACCCCGGACACACCGGTGAAATCGTCGTTGGAGCGCCGGCCCTAAGTCTAATGCGCGCCCCGGACAGATTTGCAGCCGGCCCGACGGGATCAACACCAGCCTCATAATTGGCAACCCACTGGTCGATTTCGTCGCCCGTTATCGCCTGCGCAGCTCCACCATTCTTCGAGACCGTTCCTGTCCGGCTTGCGATGCGTCCATCGGGCGCGTAACCGTAGTCAACGGTCAGAAACCGCTTCAGTCCAACGGTCGATGCGACGGCGTCTTCGCTGTATGTGAATCGGCTTACGCGTCCCCGCTTATCGTAGGTAAACCGTGCTTCACGGTTGTTGCCGGTCACGACCGTTACACGATTGGACGCGTCTCGGTACCATTCACCAAGGAGCCAACGCGAAGCCAAATCCTGAGCAATTTGAAGGTTGCCGGTTTCATCAATCGTGTACACCCAGTCTTCTGTTTTAATGCCATTTACATAGACTGTCGCTTGCTTGAGACGATTGTTGGAGTCATAGACAGCACCAACCGTCAACGTGCTTCCGGTACTGGTCGCGTCGAAACCGCTCGCTCCCGTTGAATCGGTTGTGTTCAGTTCGCTGTAGCCGGTTACGTTACCGTTCGTGTCATACACGAAAGCACGCATCTTGCCGGGAGTTGCGACCAACGACGGATGCAGCGTCATCGCATCGGCGTATCGCACCGACGTAATTATCGTACCACTCAGATTACTAACAGCCGCTCGCACCGGTCTTCCCAAAGTGTCGTAGGAATAAGCAGCAGTTCCGTCGGGCGACGTTTTCTGAAGCAGGTTCCCGCTCGTATCCAGCGTCCGGGTTTCGGTCCCGTCAGAAGTGCTGCCTCCAGTAAGCCGCAACATGCCACCGATCGATGCGAAACTACTTGAGCCTGAGATGCCCGACGTGGACATGGTTGCTGTCCCGCTCCCGTATCCGAACTGGACATTTTTCGTGGTATCGGGATGCGTTACGGAGACAGCACGACCCATACCGTCATACGACCACGTTGCAATGCGTGCGCCGGTTTCGTCTATTACGCCCGTCAGTGCGTTCTTGAATCGTGAATCGTCGTAAATGTAGCGACGCACGTAGCCATCCGGCCATGTGACTGACACAAGATTGCTGTTTGCGTCATAGCCATATTGTGTGAGACCACCGCCTGGGTCAGTCATGCGGTAGATACGGTCCTGGCTGTCGTATTCGAGTTTGATAGTCAGATGGTCACAGTTTGGGTGCCCGCCCGCCGCACGCTGACCAATCGATGTCAGTCGCCCCGCTGCATCGTAGGTGAGCATTCTGGTGAACCCTGTATGCGTGGTCTCGGACAGCAACACACCCTGCATCGAGTACGACTCGACTGCATCGGTAGTCAGGTCTGTTAGTGTCCATCCCGCTCCAGTCTGAGCGAGGGCCAGTCCGCTAACAGCTGCGGCCCTCCATTGCCCACCGCTTAGCTGAAATGTAAGTGGTTTGCCATTTGCCCGATACGCGACGACTTTTGGCGAGTTGCCGCTCGAACCGGAAACGTTCAACAGCCGTTGCCAGTTATTCAACCACACCGGACCCATTGACCTCGCTGACGTCAGATACGGAGAAGACAGATAGCTTCTCGTGAACGTAAATGGTACGTCGTCACCGCTTCGGAAATCACTTTCTGTCAGGGCAACCTTGCCATTCGACGGGTAGACAGGATCAGCAACCGGACAAGCATCGTCCGGGTCTGTCGGGGCAGAGCACCACTGATCAATCAGGGCAAGGTCATTTATGCAAGCGTAGTTGCCCATGCCGCCTGGGGTATTGCTGGTCACATCAAGCTTGCAAGTCCTGGAACCCGGCGTCGCGCCGGACTTTGAGTAGAGTGAGAAACAGTCATCTGCGTGCACGCCGAACGCAAGTACCAGCAGTATGAGCGCAGTCAACAGGCGGCCAGCGAATCCTGCAACCTCCCCGTCGTATCTAGAGTTTTTCATTGTCATCCCTATTGGTTGTACTTGCTTGCAGCAAGACCCTATAGGGGCCGCGACGAGCGGAAAATCCGATAATTCCTAAAATTACGAAGTCCTTGCGTCAGCCTAAAAAACGCTCGGGAAATAGCCGCATCAGGCGTAGGAAATCCAGCGGTCACCGTCAGGCGTCACTGAATCACGACGTGGAAAATAGCAAGTGGGAGCGGCCGCAGGGTGTCGGCGAGCGCAAGAGAATTACTTGAGGAAATGATCGGTGGCCGAAGGTCGGACGTAGGGCCGTCACCGGAAAAAGGTGGGGTGCCGTGAAGGCCACCCCAAAGGAAGTACCATGCGGGGAAGGGGGCATCCAGATAGAAATGCGAAGTTATGTCTCGACAAACAAAACGCCGCGCATCATCAAGTCACGTCCCAATCTGTGCCCTGCCGTAAGGGGCGGTTCTGTTCAGGATAAGCTCCATGAACTGTTTTTGCGCTGCACGTAGCGCACATAAACCGGTTGCCACGAGAACGTCCGTGTCGGTGATAGGGCCGTGCAAAAAACCGACGCCCTCGCGGGTGCCGGAGAATCACAGGGTGTGATTTTTCCAGCGCTTCCGTCCCGCTTCGTACCACCGTACTCCCTGTCCATCGTCATTCACCTGGGCGAGCGCGCGCTGATCAATCTCGACGTCGACCTGCTCGAACGTCTTGGCAATGCCTACTTCGACTGGAACATGAACTACACGAACGATGCTTAGATCAAGGCGCGTGGATCAAATGGCTTGCTGGAGAAAGAGGTTGACGTGTTTCGGAGTTCCCTTAGTTGACGCAATCTTCGTAATCGACAAGGATCGCGTCCTCGCCGTCAAACTCGAAAGTCAGTCTCCCAGGATTTCAGTAGTTTCGTCCGGTGATACGCGATTAGAGCTGCTTCAAATGACGGCGATAGGTGATGACCGCTGCTGCTCAGACGGGCGACGCCTGTTGCCTCTATGGAAAAGGCGCGACGAGCGCACCCTATAGAGCACGGCACCAGTGCTACTGGATTGGTGACGGCTTTGGGACTATCTGTAATGTCGTCCAATCCGGTCCCTGCAGCCCCCCGTCTCCCCACCGTAAGAACTCGAGTTCCAAAAGTCGGTTGCCCGGGTCAGCGAACAACAGAACACAAACTTCTGCGCCGTCCGCATCCAGTACCCTTCCCTCAAATGGAAATGTATGCTGCCCGATATGGGGGGGCCGCTGGTAACCCTCGATGTGGAAAAGAATCAACGAGCCATCGTCAAGTGTCGGTTCTGCACGGGCCCTCTCCAAGTCAGACAGGAGTTCTTCCCTCTCCTTGGCATCGAGCCGGGATGCAATACCACGAACAAAAGCCCTCTCGCCATCAGTTAGTTCACGAAGCATCATTTGATCACGAAAATTGTTCCAACACTCACCTGTCCGTCTGCATGCACATATGCCCTGAATTCCACATTATTTTTCATCGTCATCCCTTTGGTTGCACTTGTTTGAAGCACAAGCACCCTATAAGGACCACGCCAAACGGAAATACGACAACTCCTAAAATTACAGATCCCAGTTATTTACGAAAAAAACAACTTACACGTTAAGACACTATGTGTAGGAAACTAGCCATAGACCTGTCAGATATCAACGGATAAGACAACGGCACCGGACATCGCCAGCGTAAGGAATTCCTGCGTTCAGGTTGGCAAAGGTAAACTGTGGAGTGTCACCGCGAGGCTACCGACCCGACATAGGTCCGGCTCCAGGGAAAAAGGATGGGATGCCGTGAAGCCCCCTAAAGAAGTACCATAAAGGGCACATCCTAGATGTAATGCCGCTCAGTTAAAAACTGAACAGCATTTGTGCTCTTGAGGCTGAAAGAGGTTATAAACGAGCGGCAGAGCTGTTAATTTTGCGGCGCCATGGCCTCCAGCCACCTCACCTATCTGCTCGAAGTACAACAGTTGGTCGCCGACCAAACCGGCGGCCTGAGCATATGCCATACGAGTGCTTTAAGAGGTAGTTAAATGAATGACGCAACCGACGAATATGAGGATGATTTAGATGATGAGTAAGCGTTGCACGAGAACCGTCTAGACCGATAGCGCCAAAGTGGACACAGTAGGCCCCACCAAACGAGTGGTGGAGACTACTTTGTCACCTGAGATAGCGACAGCAGCGAGACGGACGCGTAAAGGTACCCCCAACCACCCGATCGAGTTTCGGCGAGAACTCGCAAAGCTGGCATGTGAACCAGGCGTCTCGGTCGCACGACTGGCTCTGGAACACGGGCTCAATACGAATCTGTTGTTTAAATGGCGCCGGGCCTATCAGGCCGGGCAGTATGAGCCGCCGACACTATTGCCGGTAGAAGTGGTGCACGAGGAACGCACGATTCAGAGCGCAACTGCATTGCCCGTTCAGTCGCAGAGCAAGGCCCAGCCGGTCGTCGGGGGAGTGATTGAGATTAGCGTCGGCATTGCACGCGTGCGTATCGAAGGCACGCCCGACGCAGCCACGCTGCGTGTTGTGCTGCGTACTCTGCGTGCTGCTGCGGAGGCTGAGGCGTGATCGGTCTTCCTGGCGGCACCCGTGTATGGCTGGCTGCCGGCGTGACCGACATGCGAGCCGGATTCAACAGTCTCGCCGCCAAGGTGCAGACCGTGCTTGAACGGGATCCGTTCTGCGGACACGTCTTCGTGTTTCGCGGCAAACGCGGCGACCTGCTCAAAGTGCTGTGGTGGAGCGGCGATGGCATGTGCCTGCTGATGAAGCGACTCGAGAAGGGGCGCTTCGTCTGGCCTCAAGCCGACGGTGGCGTTATTTGCCTGAGCCCGGCGCAACTATCGATGCTGCTGGAAGGCATCGACTGGCGGCAACCGACGAGAACGGCACGACCCACGTCAGCGTTGTAAACGTCGCTGCCGGCGCGTAAACTGCTCGCATGACGCGCGCGAACCCACTTCCCGACGATGTCGAAACGCTGAAGGCCATGCTGCTCAGCCAGGAGGCAGCACTGCGCGAGCGCGACGCGCAAATGCTCAAACTACAAGAAACGGTCGACTCACAACAGGCCGCGTTGGCTTCGCGTGCAGCCGAAGTCGAACACTTGAAACTGCTCCTTGCCAAGCTGCGCCGCATGCAGTTCGGTCGCAAGTCGGAGAAGCTTGACGGTCAGATCGAGCAACTCGAGCTGCGCCTGGAAGAGCTTGAGGCCGGCGAAGGCGCAGCGCCGGTCGAAATCCCGAAGACGCCGCGCACGGCTGCAGAACAGACACCGCGCCGGCCGCTGCCTGAACATCTGCCCCGGGAGATCCGAACACACTTGCCAGAATCTGCCGGGAAGTGCACGGAATGCGGTGGCCGGATGAAGTCGCTGGGCGAAGACGTCGCCGAACAACTTGAGTACGTACCGGCAAGCTTCCGCGTCATCCGTCATGTGCGCCCGAAGTTTGCGTGCGTGTGTTGCGACTACATCTCTCAGGCGCCTGCACCGAGTCGTCCCATCGAACGCGGTCTCGCCGGCCCGGGGCTGATGGCACACGTGCTGGTCTCGAAGTTCGCAGATCACGTGCCGCTTTACCGGCAGTCGGTCATGTACGCGCGAGAAGGCGTCGAGCTTGATCGCTCGCTGCTTGCGAAGTGGGTCGGTCACGCGGCGACGCTGCTGCAGCCGCTCGTTGAAACACTGCGTCGCCACGTGATGTCAGCGACGAAACTGCACGCCGACGACACGCCGGTTCCTGTGCTTGCCCCGGGTAACGGCAAGACGAAGACCTGCCGCTTGTGGGTGTATGTGCGCGATGATCGTGCGTCGGCCGACATGACGCCGCCAGCGGTGTGGTTCGCCTATACGCCGGATCGCAAGGGCATCCATCCGCAGCAGCACCTCGAGTCGTTCAACGGTACGCTGCAAGCCGACGCGTACGGTGGCTACCAGGCCATCTACGAAACCGGGCGCGTCACGGAG
Organism: Paraburkholderia sediminicola; assembly: GCF_046027355.1. Lineage (GTDB taxonomy): Bacteria > Pseudomonadota > Gammaproteobacteria > Burkholderiales > Burkholderiaceae > Paraburkholderia > Paraburkholderia sediminicola_B. Next base: position 41,910 of record NZ_JAQQEK010000039.1, read on the forward strand.
GCGGCCTGCTGGGCGCACGCCCGACGACAGTTCTATGAATTGCACGCAGCGCGCCCCAATGCGTTGAACACCGAAGCGCTCGAGCGTATCGGCGCGCTATACAGGATTGAGGAAACGATCAGGGGTAAGCCGCCCGACGAGCGCCGTGCGCATCGCCAAGCGCACGCACGGCCGCTACTCGATCAATTCCATGCGTGGCTCACGACGACGTTGGAAACGCTCTCGCGCAAATCGGACTCGAGTCGGGCAATCCTCTATGCGTTGAACCGTTGGGCAGCGCTCACACGCTATTGCGATGACGGTCAGCTCGAAATCGACAATCTGCCAGTCGAGCGCGCGCTACGCGGGGTGGCCCTCGGTCGACGTAACTATCTGTTCGCTGGGGCAGACTCCGGCGGCGAACGTGCCGCCGCCATCTACAGCCTCGTCGGCACCGCAAAACTCAACGGCATCGACCCTGAGGCGTATCTGCGCTACGTGCTCGCACGCGTCGCCGACCATGCGATCAACCGTATCGACGAACTCGCACCGTGGGTCATCGCCGATCAACTCCACACCGCAGCTTAAAGGTCACGATCTCCAGTCAAGACGTTGCTGGTGCCACGCTTACGACGATGACGGAGACGATCCTCCTTTGACCCCCGCGCAACAAGCTGCTGCCGATCGTCTGACCGACGCTGACCTGCGCCTAATTGATGCCGCACTTCTCAAGCATCTGACTGGGCATTATCGAAAGGTCGCCTTAATCGTGTCACTTGGCATGGGCTCCGATACGACGTTTTACCCCGACATCATCGACGTGTTTTACGCACAGCGAATCAAGTTGATGGCTGAAAAGGGTTTGGTTGAGTCAGTCGGCGATCTGAATAGAATGCGCTACAGTGAGGTTCGCTTGCCGCAGACTGCGAGCGGTCAGGACAAGCCGATATCGGGCGAATAGCCGTAACCGGTTCTTCGTTCCCAGCAAACATATCTAGAAGGAAGGCGCGAGACGCGGCACGAAGCATCGTGCCAACCTTTCGCTGCAAGGGTTCCAACGCCCCAAAAAGTTACCCACAGAAATTGTTCTTAAGCCTGTGGATAACCACCCCACAACCGCCCCAACTCCTTGACGCAGAACCCATCTTGACCACTGCGCGCAAAGCGCCGAGAGCAAAGCACAGAGCGCAACCGCCAAAGCAGTTGCGCTCCTCAAATCCAAACATCAAACCGACTTCACCGCCGACCTTCCCCCCACCCGCATAAACGCGCTCCGCTCAACCAGCGCGCCAAACAGCAGCCCAATCGTCGCCCACATGATCGCCTGCATACCCAGCGCCGCGACGCGGAACTTCCACAGCAGCACCGCCGGGAAAGCCTCCGGCACTTCGTTGATCGTAGGCATCGACAACTGCACCGCGGCGATGATCACGATGAACACCACCGCCCCCACAATCGAGCCATTCCACGCGCCAAGCTTCACGGCCGCACGGCGCCGCACCTTGAGCGAAAACACCATCGCGGCCAGCGAGATCGCAATCATCAGGAAGAACAAACCGGTCCGCGTCCCAATCGTCTCAGGATCGCCGACCGAGGGCGGGTTCGCCGGATACTTCAGATTCGGCACGACCGCCAGTGCAATGAACGCGCCGAGCGCAAGCCACGCGGACAACGCGCGCGGGCTCAATGCGCCCACTCGTCCATAGGCGTACGCGAACACCAGCGAGAAGAGGCCGCCGAATGCCGCCCCGTAAGTCACCACGCCAGTCAACAGACCGATACCCCGCTGCGTATCGCGGCTCACAATCTCCGGTTCAGCGGCCTCGCCTTTCGCGGCGTCGGCTTTTTCTTCGAATGAAATCGCCTGATTGACCTGCGGCTCGCCCACCACCCGGGCGAAGCCGAACGTGAGCAGTCCCGCGGCGATGCCTGCGAGCATCCCGCGTACCAACAATTTACCAACCATGGTCGACTCCGTTAGTGGCAGGGAAAGCCGAGCAGATGGCGGCCGTCGTGCACGAACTCATGCACGTACATGCCCGGCACCAGCGAGGTGGCGCCCTGTTCCGCACCCACGAAGTAAAGCGCGAGCAACAGCAACAAACCGCCGAACACGACCCAAGGCAACAACTCGCGCAGCGGAATCGGCGTGGGTTGAGCAACAGGCTGGTTGGCGGGATCGAAAACAGCTTCGTTCATGATGGACATCTCCTGGGGTAACGCGCCCCGATAGTCATTGCAGAGGATTGGTGCGAAGCTCAGGTCTGGCTTTCGGCTTGTGCTGCCGATTACAGTGGCGCGACCGCGCCGGGCTCTCACCGGCTTCCGCGCTTCGCAGTCCCGCTATTCTACGCGCTAAACTTCGGCACCCGGCAACCCAAAACGTACGCTTCATCCCGCCCGCGTTCGGCTTCGGGGCGTGGCTTCACAGGACATGAACAGATGGACACACGGCTGTTACTGGTCAGCCACGCATCGACCGCCGCCCAGCGCGCAGGCCGTTTTCCCGCCGATGACCCGCTCGACGCCCGCGGCCTCGCCGAAGCCCACGCCGCACGCACGCGTCTGGCGACAGCGGACGACGCGGCCGCTTTCGTCAGCCCGGCCATCTGCGCGCGCGATACGGCAGCGGCCCTGGGCCTCGCGGCATCGGTCGATGCCGGTCTGGCGGATATGAACTACGGCACATGGCAAGGACGGCGACTAGCCGACCTCGCTGCCGAAGCGCCGCAAGACCTCGCCGCATGGACGCGCGATCCCGACGCCGCGCCACACGGCGGCGAGTCGTTCAGTCAACTCGTGAAACGGGTGGGAGAATGGCTCGACGCGCTAGATGGCGCGAAGGATCGTGCACCGACCCATGCGCGCGACGTGATCGCCGTCACCCACGCGCCGGTGCTCCGGGCAGCAATCGTGTATGCGCTCGGGGCATCGCCCGTAGTGTTTCCGCGCATTGAAATCGCGCCGCTTTCGATGATCGAGTTGCGGCGCTCGCCGCGCGGCTGGACATGGTGGCCGGCGTCACACTAGCCGCTTTCGCCTGGCGGCTTACTTACCCGACACCACCAGACGCAGCTTGTTCGAACCGGTCGGCGTCAGCGTGATGTCGGTCCGCTTGCCCTTCGCTCCCAGATAAAAGTGCTGACGTCCCGGCGAATTCTGATCGTGTGTCGCGTCCGGCAGACACGATGCGATGTCCGCCGCGACAGCTTGCAGCGCATCGGCATTCGAACCGGCGTCGTGATGCGGCGTCCATGTGCATTGATACGCACCGCGGCTCGGCGAACATTGCGCGTCATCGCCGTAAGGTTGCGCGACGCCCTTGCCGTCGTCCGGCGTCAATGAGGCAAGCCCGCCAGGGGCGGCCGCGACAATCCGTTTCAGCGATGTACAGGGGCTAGGCGCATCGTCGGCATACGCGCTGCCGGTCGGCAAGGCGCCTAGGGATGCAACGGCAAGCGCGGTGGCAAGTAATCGGGTTCTGTTCATGTCGGCGCGGTCCTTGAAAGTCACTCATAGGTATTAGCGCGGTAGCACGCTTCGTGCCCATGCACACTCACGGCCCAGTGCCAAATAAAGCCGCCAGCCCCTGCGCCGAAGCAAAAATGCCCTTGGCATCGTGCCCGACACCATCGATCACATACGTCCGATGCTTCGCCAATCCTTCCGGATGCCGCAACGCCATATAGCGCGCATAAGCCAGTCCGCGCCCGAGCCGGTGTTCCCCTTGCGTCAGCGCGGCGCACGAACGGTCGAGCGCCGGATGTTGCGGATCACAATCCGCGCCGCCGAGCAGCACGGTGACGTCACGCTGCGCGTAACGCGCTTCGAGCGCTGCGGCAGAAGCTGCGTTGTCTGCATAGCCCGGCAAATCCTCGAGCCCATACTTCCAGCGATTGAACGATGGACACATCGCCCGATCGAACGCCGCGAATTTGCCGGACGCAACGGGCCGCAGCGCATCAAAGTACACATACGACGAAGGATTCGCGACCACATAGCGTAGCGCGATGCCGCGCGCCGCGAGCGGCGCCTCGTCGCGCGCCACCACCGCATAGCGCTGCACGACCTGCGCGCCGCCTGAGTGTCCCGCGATCACCACCTCGGCAAGCGACGCGAACTGCTCGCGCGAAGCAAGCGTATGCAGAATGGCGTCGAGCACATCGAACGAACTGATCGGTGCGGGACCTTCGGCGTTTTCGCCGCCCATCCAGCTCGTCCAGTCCCAATGCAACGTGGACGGCGGCACCTCATGCGCCTCGACATCGGCAGTTGCGAGAAATTGCGGCACGATCAGCAGCGTATCGGCCGCGCTGCCGCCGGCGAGCGCGCACGAACGTTGCGCGAGTTCGAAATACGTGTCGCCGTTACGCAAGCGACCATGAATCAGAATCACGGCGCGTTGGACTTCGCGCGTCGGCGCTAGCCAGTCGCCGTTCGAAAACACGGGCACGGTGCCGCTGCCCGCTTGCGTCGTGACGCTCAGATGCCGGCTCGCGACGACCGCGACCGGGTGCTCATTCGGCGCGCGTTCGTCGTCTGTGATGAAAGGCTGGGTCATGCAATAGGCTCGTGGTTGATCAATGGGTGGCGGGCCTCGCCGCCGCGCCGCCCGACATGCGTCCGGCGCGCGTGAAGTACACCATCGCGAGCGACACGAAGCCGGCAAATATCAGGTAGAACGCGGGCGTGAGACTGCTGCCGGTCACGCGCGTCAAGCCGGTGATGGTGAGCGGCGCCATGCCGCCGAACAGCGTCACCGCAACGTTGTACGACAGCGCCACGCCCGCCGAACGGCTGCGCACCGGGAACAATGTCGCGAGCATGCCGGGATGCGCGCCGGACATCGCGGCGAGGAACAGCGTCGCGATCATCTGCGCGATGAACAGATGCCCCGGCGTCGGATTCGTCACGACGAAGTGATAGAGCGGATACACGCAGACCATCCACGCGATTACGATCGGATAGAACAGCCTGTACGCGCCATAACGATCCGCGAGCTTGCCCGACAGCGGAAACAGAAACAGATTCAAGACGCCGGACACGAACGCGCCGAGCAACGCGGTGGAGAGAGGCAAATGCAATTGCCGTTCGACATACACCGACAGATATGAATGCCACACATAATTGGTCGCTGCCCCGATGATGATCACGCCCATTGCACAGATCGCCGCGTCGCCGTTATCGCGGAAGAACTGGCGGATCGTGACGCGCGGCGGTTTGTCCTTGTGATCGAGCAGCCGCTCGAACTCCGGCGACTCGGCCACGCGATGCCGGATGTAGAAGCCGAACGGCCCCGCCAACGCGCCGAATAGGAACGGCAGACGCCAACCCCACGCCACCAGTTGCTCATGCGTGAGCTGCGTGGTCAGCAGATAGCCGACCCCGGACGACAACAGCAACGCGAACGCCTGCGCCGACATGTTGAAGCTGCCGTAAAACATCTTCTTGTGCGGCGGCGCGTACTCGACCAGCATCGCCGACGCCGTCGCGAACTGTCCGCCCACGGAGAGCCCTTGCAACAGGCGCGCGAGCACCACCAGCAACGGCGCCGCGATGCCGATGCGCGCATAGCCCGGCGTCAAACCCATCAGCAAGGTGCTGGCCGCCATCGAAATGATCAGCAGCGAGAGCGCTTTGCGGCGCCCCGCGCGATCCGCGTAGATACCGAGCAGAATGCCGCCGATCGGCCGCACGATGAAACCGACGGCGAACGTGGCGAGCGTCAGCATGATCGACACGAAGCCACTGCCGCCGGGAAAGAACACTTGGGCGATGATCTTCGCGAAGTAGCCGTAGATCAGAAAGTCGAACCACTCGAGCCCGTTACCGAGCACGGAGGCGAAGATCGCGCGCCGCACCATCGACGGACTCAAGGCGTTCGACGCATCGGCGCCGGACGCGGTAGCGTCGCGCTGATTGAAGGTCGCTTCGCTCATTGCTCGCATCCCTGAGTGTCGAACATCGCCGCCAGCGCGCACACCGAGGTCAGCATACGCGCACCGTTGTGCCCCACGCCCGGCACGATATGAAAACTCTGCTTCAGGCCGTCCGGATGACGCGACTGGATATACCGGTAGTACGCCTCGGCGCGCGCGACGCGTTGCGGCCCTTGCGCTTCTGCGGCGCAGGTTCTGTCGAGCGCGCTTTGCTGCGGATCGTCATCCGCGCCGCCGACGAGGTAGTCGATCCGGCGCGCCGCATAGGTCGCTTCGAGCTGCGCGGGCGTCCGGTCGTCGAGATAGGGCGGCCGGTTGTCCATGCCGTATTTCCATTGATTGAAGTCCGGACATTGCGCCGCGTCGAACGGCGCTGCAATGCCCTGCGCGTTGGGCCGTTGCGCATCGAAATACGCATACGTGGACGGACTCGCCACCACGTACCGCACGTCGATACCCTCGCCGGTCAGCGCGGCGATGTTGCGCGCCGCGACGGCGTAGCGCTGCACGACTTGTCCGCCGCCCGAATGCCCGGCGAATACCACATGTCGCAGATTGGGAAACAGCTTGCGATCGGCGAGACGCGTGACGATCGCATCGAGCACCTCATAGGAACTGATCGGCAGCGGCGCGCGCGCCGCTTCGCCGCCCATCCAGGCGTCGCCGGTCCAACGCAGCAGATCGGCGGGTTCATCATGCACGCGCGTGTCGAGCGTGGCGAGGAATTGCGGCGCGATCAACAGCGTGGCGTCGGGGTCCGCGTGTGCGGCATCGCGAGCATTCTGCGCGGTGCGAAAGTACACGTCCGCGTTGCGCAGCTTGCCGTGAATCACGATCACCGCGCGCGTCACTTGCGGCTGCGCGACGTTCCAATCCTTCGACAGATACAGCGGAAATTCCGCTTGCCCTTGCGGCGTGTCGAGCGTGAAGCGCGTATCCGAGATCGTCGCCACCGGCTTCAGATGCGGCTCGTAGGCATGGACCGCGAGCGCGGGTCGCACGAGCGTCATCAGCAGTGCAGCGGCTGTTGCGGCGCATAGCAACCCAAGACGTCGTGAAAGAGTAAAAGTCATGCAGCTTGCTCCTGATCACCGTGTACTGTCTTGAACGCGGCGCATCGTCAAATCCGTCGTTGAAAAACCGAATACTCAGAACCGGTGGCGAATACCGAGCGTCACGCCGGTCTGATTCGGACCGAACGCGGTGTCGCTCGTCAAGCCGACGGGGGTGTACTGATCGTTGGCGTAGTGCGTGGATGCGGCATAGGCGACGGTTGCGTACACATCGGTTCGCTTCGACAGAATATAGTCCGCCCCCAGTACGCCCATCAACGAGTTCGACACGTTGTCCGCCTTGTTGCTCTGGTAGTACGCGGCGGCCGTCAGGCGGAAAGCCGGCGCGATCAGATAACGCACGCCGCCGAACCACAATGCCGACGACACTGACTTGCCCTTGGTCGGGTTAAACAAATAGTGCTCATAGCCGCCCATGACCGTGACGTCGCCGAGCTGCTCGCGCGCCGAGGCGCTCCAGTTGCGCGACTTGGTCCACATGCCGGTCGAGTTGATCGCGCCGTTGCGGTAGTCGTAGGCCACGGCCGCGGCGAAGCTGCCCATGTCGTAATCAAGCGCGCCGCCGTAGGCCGCGCTGCTCTGAAACGAATCCGCCGAGCCACCGAAGCTGTAATCCGCCGTCGCCGTCAAACCGCCGAAGCGCCCCACATATTTCACCGAGTTGTTCACGCGCGCCTTGAACGAAAAGCCGTCGACGGAACCGGTGGTCGGCATCCACGTGTATTGCTGGCCGAACACCATCGGGTCGTATTTGATGAGCGTGTCGTACATCGCCGTGTACTGCAAGCCCGCTGACAGCGCGCCGTACGCATTCGAAAGCCCCACTGCCGCGGTGCGGTTGAACAGCACGCCGGCGCTCGCGTTGGTGCCGTCGTTGCCATTGAATCCGGCTTCGAGAATGAAGAACGCTTTATTGCCGCCGCCGAGATCTTCGGCGCCGCGAAAGCCGAAGCGCGAATTGCTTAGACCGCCGGAATTCTCGCGGACCAGCGAGCCGCCGCTGGCGCCCGCGTGGTTGAGAAATTCGAGGTTGGTGTCGATCACACCGTATAGCGTGACCGATGCTTGCGCGTGTGCGCCTACACAACTCACCACGGCCAAAGCGGCCGCCGCACATTGTTTTTTCACTGACGTCTCCGTTGATCTTGTTGTATGTCGCTGTCATGTCGATGCGATGGACGAGATCGTAGGATCGGCCGTGGTAAATGTAAAATACCTGTTTCACGCACAATCCATATCTATTCGATATGGCAGCAAACCAACCTTCGGGCGCTGTCCGGGAGACAAAACACCATGGAACTGCGGCATCTGCGTTACTTTCTGGCGGTCGCCGAAGAAGGCCAATTCACGCGCGCGGCGGAGCGGCTGGCCATGCAACAGCCGCCTCTCTCACAGCAGATTCGAACGCTGGAAGAGGAGATCGGCTTCGAACTTTTCGTGCGCATGCCGCGTGGCGTCACCTTGACGCCGGCCGGCCAAGCCTTCGCGGAAGACGCGCAATGCTTGCTGCAGAATCTGCAGCAAGCGGTCGAAAAAGCGAGCCGGATTGCGCGCGGCGAGCTCGGCACGATTTCGATCGGGCTGACGAGTTCCGCAGCGTTCCATCCGTTCACGACCGAGGCGATCCGTGCGTTTCGCTCGGTGTGCCCCGAGGTCGCCGTGGAGCTTGCCGAACTCAACGCGGCGGAGATCATCGAGCGTCTCGCTGCGGGCCAGATTCAGGCGGCGTTTCTACGCAAACCTGTCGACTCGCGCGAAGGCGTGGCGTTCGAGTTACTGCTCGACGAGCCGATGGTCGTGGTGTTGCCGGTCGGTCATCCGTTACTCAAGGGCAAGAAGCGGCCGCAAGTGTCGCTGAAAGCGTTGGCGCACGAAGACTTTATTCTGGTCCGCCGCCCAGGCGCACCCGGCATGTACGCCGATATCCTCGCCGCGTGCCGGCAGGCCGGCTTCGTTCCGCGGATTGCCCGTGAAGTGCCGCGCATGGTGTCGGGCATCAACCTCGTTGCGGCGGGTCTGGGCGTGACGCTGGTGCCCGCTTCCATGCAGCGTTACGACCAGGTGGGCACCGTGTATTGCACGCTCGCGAATCCCTCGAAACTCAGCGCGCCGCTGCACCTCGCCTATCCCACGGCGTTGCATAACAGCGCGGCCACGCGCTTCATTCAACTGGTGAAGGAGCGCGCCGGCGGATGAGTCCGTTAATGGGCACAGATATTGCGTTCTCGCCGTACCGGCTGAACAACCACCAGCCACTCATCGACGCCAAAACGCTACGCCATGTCAAACAGACACGCCGCCGCCAAGCCGGCCCGCCTTTCCTCGGGAATCGACGGAATCGACGACATCCTGGGAGGCGGTCTCACGCCGCACCGCATGTACCTGGTGGAGGGTGCGCCCGGTACAGGTAAAACTACCCTGGCCTTGCAATTCTTACTCAAGGGTGTCGAAGAAGGACAAAGAGGTCTGTACATCACGCTGTCCGAAACCCGCTCCGAATTGATCGCGGTGGCCGACAGTCATGGCTGGGACATCAGCCGGTTCGCGATTCTCGAATTGCTTTCCGACGAAGGCCTCGACCCGCAATACGAGCAGACCGTGCTGCACCCGGCCGAGGTCGAACTCGGCGAGACCGTGCGCAACGTCATCCAGCAGGTCGACGAACTCAAACCGTCGCGCATCGTGCTCGACAGTCTCTCCGAGTTGCGTCTGCTGTCGCAGAACCCGCTGCGTTACCGGCGGCAGATTCTCGCGCTCAAGCGCTACTTTGCCACCCGTGAATGCACGGTGCTGCTGCTCGACGACAATACGGCCGATCCGAGCGACGTGCAGTTGCACAGCATCGCGCACGGCGTGATCAGCCTCGACAATCTCGTGCACGACTACGGCGGCAACCGGCGGCGCACGCGCATTGCAAAGATGCGCGGCATCAAATTCCGCGAGGGGTACCACGACTTCACGCTCGACACTGGCGGCATCCACGTGTATCCGCGCCTCGTCGCGGCCGAACACCACGCGAAGTTCGACGCCGAGGTGGTCAGCACCGGTACGCCGGGACTCGACGCATTGCTAGGCGGCGGTCTGATCCCCGGCACCAATGCGCTGATGATCGGCCCTTCGGGCGTCGGCAAGACTACTACGGTGGTGTCGTGCCTGGTCGCGGCGCTCGAACGCGGCGAGCGCTGCGTCTACTACGTGTTCGACGAGACCCTCACCACGCTGATGATCCGCTGCTCGACGCTCGGCATGCATCTGGCGCCGCACGTGGAGAGCGGCCTGCTGACGCTGCGCCAGATCGATCCGGCCGAAATCTCGCCCGGCGAATTCGCGAGCGACGTGCGCCACTCGGTCGAGAAGAGAGACGTCAAGTACGTCGCGATCGACAGCCTGAACGCCTATCTTCAGGCGATGCCCGGCGAGCGCTATCTGCTGCTGCAAATGCATGAACTGCTCGGCTACCTGAACCAGCAAGGCATCATCACGATGCTCGTGCTGGGACAGCACGGCATTATCGGCGAGGTCCAGAACGATATCGACATCAGCTATCTGAGCGACGTGGTCGTGCTGTTCCGCTATTTCGAACACCACGGCGAAGTGCTCACCGCCGTGACGGCCGTGAAGAGCCGCGCCAATGCCCACGAGCGCTCGATCCGGCAGTTCCGGCTCGGCAGCAACGGCGTGGAAGTGGGCGAGGCGCTGCGCGACTTCGAGGGTGTGCTCTCCGGACTGCCGGCTTATCGCGGCAGCACTGCGCTGCTCGGTGCGACGAACCGCGTCATCGACACGTCCGGGCAGTAAGTCATGGAGCAACGCGTCCTTATCCTGGCGCCGTTTGGCCGCGACGCCGATGTGATTGCCGAGGTGCTGCACAAAGATAAGCGCCTCTGCGTGGCATGCCGCGATGCCGACACGCTCACCGCGGCGCTGGACGCCGGTGCGGGCACCGCGCTGATCGCTGAAGAAGCGCTCGCGGGCAACCACGCGATCCGGTTGTTCACCTGGCTCGAACAGCAGCCGGCGTGGTCCGACTTCCCGTTCATTCTGCTCGCCGCCTCACGCCTCGGACATCGCTCCGAACGCGGCCTGGAAGTGCTCGAACGGCTCGGCAACGTGGTCGTGCTCGAACGTCCGCTGAATTCGGAAACGCTGCGGCGCGCGGTGGCGTCGTCGTTGCGGGCACGCGCGCGGCAATACGAATCGCGCCGCCATCTGGCCGAGCGGATCGAAGCGCAAGAGGCGCTGGTGCAATTGAACGACTCGCTGGAAAGCCGCATCGCCGAACGCACTCACGAACTCGCCTCCGCCAACAATCGGCTGATGATGGAAATTCACGAGCGCGCCAAAGTGCAGGCGGTGCTGGTGCAATCGCAGAAGATGGAAGCGCTCGGGCAACTCACCGGCGGCATCGCGCACGACTTCAACAATCTGCTGAACGTCATCATGGTCAACGCAGAGCTGATTGCGCGCGTGAGCAGCGACGAGCGCCTGCGCGGCATGGCGGCCACCGTCAAACGCGCGACCGAACGCGGCGCGAAACTGACGGGACAGTTGCTCACTTTCTCGCGCAACAGCAACCTCGATCTGAAAGCGGTGGACGTGGTGGCGTTGCTGCAAGGCATGCGCGACATCATCACGGTCTCGCTCGGGTCGAGCATCCGTTATACCAACGAGTTCGACGGCGAAGAGATGTGGACTGAGGCCGACGCCAATCAGCTCGAACTGGCCGTTCTCAATCTCGCCATCAATGCGCGCGATGCCATGCCGGGCGGCGGCCAGCTCGGCATTCGCGTGAAGGAGCGCGACGCGCCCGACCAGACACTCGACGAAGGCCGCTACGTGGTAGTCGAAGTCGCCGATACCGGCTCGGGTGTGCCGGTCGATGTGGTGTCGCGCGTGTTCGATCCGTTCTTCACCACCAAGCCGATCGGCAAGGGGACGGGGCTCGGCTTGAGCCAGGTCTACGGCATTGCGAGGCAGGCGGGCGGCACCGCGCGTCTGTTCAGCGAGGAAGGCGTGGGCACCACCGTGGAGATCTGGCTGCCATTGCGCGAACGCGTGGCGCCGCAGGCCGAAGCGGCGTCCAATGCGGAAGCGAACGTGGTCGGCGAAAAGCGCGTCCTGGTGGTTGAAGACGACGGCGAGGTGCGCGCCATGCTGGTCGAGTCGCTGAGAATGCTTGGCTACACCGTGACCGAAGCCGCCGACGGACGCGCGGGCCTGAACCGTTTGCAGGACGACAACCCGGACCTGCTGATGGTGGACTTCGCGATGCCCGGCATGAACGGGATCGACGTCATCGCCGAGGCGCGCAAGATGCGCGAGGATTTGCCGGTGATCCTCGCAACGGGTTATGCGGACGTGGATATTTCCGGGCTGGCGGTGAAGCGCTGCACGATTTTGCGCAAGCCTTTTCAGCTCGATGATTTGGCGCGTACGGTAAGGCTTGGCCTCGCGGCTTGAGCGACGTTGGCATAGCGAAGCCCGGCGCCTGTCAACGCACGCGGCCACCACATCGCCACAAAAAATTCCGATTCAATAGTTTGCTAACGAATTTTTTGGAAATACAATACCGGCCATGTCGAATCTCGATACCTTGCGCCGGACAGTCAGCAGCACGCTGGTCGTCGCCGCCCGAAAATGGCGGCGCACGAGCCACGGCGTGCTGGCGGCCTTCAATGTCTCTGAGGCGTGCGCCACGCCGCTCCTGACCGCCAGCCGGCTCGGCGCAGCGGTGCGCCAGGTCACGCTCGCCGATCACATCGGTATCGAAGGGCCCTCGCTCGTGCGGCTGCTCGATCAACTGTGCGCCGCGGGTTTGATGCGTCGCGACGAAGACCCCGAAGACCGGCGCGCGAAAACCGTGGTGCTCACTGAAGAAGGCCGCGCCGTCACCACGAAGATGGAAGAAGAACTGGTCACGCTACGCGCGCAAGCGTTGAAGGGCGTCTCGCGCAGCGATCTCGAAGCGACCTTGCGCGTGCTGGCCGCGTTCACGGCCGACGCCAGCGAACGCGCCGATCAGAACAGCGATTCCAGCGGCGATCTGGACAGCGATAAGCGCGCCCAACGCGCCTCGGGCGAACGAGCCCAGGCCGCCAACCAGCCGCGCAAAGCGACCAAAGCAAACAAGTCGAACAAAGGCAAAGCAGACAGCGCCGCGCCACATAGCGCCGGCGATCCGGCGTAACGGTTTATGGTCTACCCTTCCCTTCGCGACTGGCTGTTCTCCGTCAAGACGTTTGCCGCGGCGATGATCGCGCTCTACATCGGCCTCGCGCTCGAACTGCCGCGGCCGTATTGGGCGATGGCGACCGTCTACATCGTGTCGAACCCGTTCGTCGGGGCGACGCGCTCCAAGGCGCTCTATCGTGCGCTTGGCACCATGCTCGGCGCCTCGGCCGCGGTGCTGCTGGTGCCGCCCTTCGTCGAATCGCCGTATCTGTTCAGCGTGATCGTCGCGCTATGGACCGGCACGCTCCTGTATCTGGCGGTGTCCGACCGCACCGCGCGCAGCTACGTGTTCCTGCTGGCCGGCTATACGATGCCGATCATCGCGCTGCCCTCGGTGACCAATCCGGGCGGCGTGTTCGATCTCGCGGTCAGCCGCACTGAAGAGATCACGCTGGGCATCGTCTGCGCGAGCATTGTCGGCGGCGCGCTGTTTCCGAGCCGGCTTGCACCGACGATCATCGAGCGAACCGACGCATGGTTTCGCGACGCCGCGTTCTATGCGACCGAAACGCTGTCCGGGCGCATTGCCGGCTCGGCGATTTCGGGCGCCCGGCAGCGCATCGCGGCCACCATCAATGGTCTGGAATTGCTACTGAGCCAGCTTGCCTACGATCACACGCGGCCCGACATTCTGGCGCGCGCGCATGAACTGCGCGGTCGCATGCAGTTGCTGCTGCCGATCATGTCGTCGCTCGCCGATCCGCTGATCGCGCTCTACAACAGCGGCCGGCAGACCTGGCCCGAGGGTCTCGAAAGCCTGCTCGCCGATGTCATCAAGTGGTTCAATGAGCCGATGCCCGCCGTAAGCGAAGGCTATCATCCCGACCCGACGGCCGACGCGTTGCGTGAACGCATCGCGTCGATGCAGCCGCCGCCCTCCGCGCTCGCGGGCTGGGACGGCGCGTTGCTTTCGAACGCACTGTGGCGCATGAAACAGGTGATCGACGTCTGGCAGGACTGCCGCTCGCTGCGCATCATCATCACGCGGGAAGAAGGTTCGTGGCGCCCGCGCTTCCGTCATTGGCGGCTGGGCGGCACCGAGCGCTTCTACGATAAAGGCATCATGCTGTTCTCGACCGGCTCGGCCGCGGCGGCCGTGATTCTCGCGTGCAGTTTGTGGATCAGCTCAGGCTGGAACGACGGCGCAAACGCGGTCACGCTCGCGGCCGTGGCATGCTGTTTCTTCGCCGCGCTCGACGAGCCCGCGCCGTTCGTGTTCCGCTTCTTCGTGGCGACCGCGATCAGCGTGGTGGCCGCGGGCGTCTATCTGTTCGTCGTGTTGCCGCACGTGCATGACTTTCCCATGCTGGTGATCATGTTCGCCGCGCCGTTCATCTTCGTCGGCACGCTGATCCCGCGCCCGCAGTTCAACCTGGCCACGGTGCTGGTCGCGGTGAACACGGCTACCTTCATCAGCATTCAGGACGCGTACGACGCCAACTTTCTGGTGTTCATGAACAGCAATCTCGCGGGCCTCGCCGGCTTGCTCTACGCGTATCTGTGGACGCGCGTGACGCGGCCGTTCGGCGCCGAACTCGCGGCGGCCCGTCTGTTGCGTTCGAGCTGGGCCGACGTGGCGCTCACGGCATCGACGCGGCCGATCCAGGATCCGCGCAATCTCGCCGCGCGCATGCTCGACCGCCTGATGCAATTGATCCCGCGCCTTGCCGCCACCGACGACCATCGCCATCCGTCGATCGAAAGCTTTCGCGATCTGCGCATCGCCTTCAACGCACTCGATCTGCGCCGCCTGACCCACAAGCTGGGCGGCGAAGCGCCGGCCGCGATCGATCACGTGCTCGACGACGTGCGTCAATACTATGAAAGCTGCGTCAATCGCCGCAAGCGCGAGCCGGTGCCCGACAGCCTGATGTCGTCGATCGACGCCGCCGTCGCGCGCGTGACGGCACAGGGACTCGCCAACGCCGGCGCGCCGAGCCCGGCCTCGCAAACATCGGCACGCCGGTTACGCGAGGCGCTGCACGCGCTGGTCGGCTTGCGTCTTTCGCTGTTTCCGGCCACGCTGATGCAACCCACGCCGCCCGAACCGGAGGCCGCTGCCTGATGCGCCCAGCCCATCGCCACTTTCCAGCCCTCTCCACCCTTTCCCCCTTCCCGCGATGATCGGTGAAATCGATATCTTCGGCGTGTTCGTGCCGGCCGTGCTCGTGCTGATGTTGGTCGCGTATCTGATCAACCTGGCCATTCGCACGGTGCTCGCGCGCGTCGGCTTTTACCGTTTCGTCTGGCATCGCTCCATCTTCGATCTCGGCATCTATGTGCTGGTGCTGGGCCTTGTCGTTGTCGTTTCGCACAGACTAATAACGTGAAAAAAACCTGGTTCTCCGTCGGTCAAATTCTGCTGACCCTGATCGTCGTCGTCGTCGCCGCCTTCGTGCTGTGGAAACTGGTCGGCTACTACATGTTCGCGCCGTGGACCCGCGACGGACACGTGCGCGCCGACGTGATCCAGGTCGCGCCGGATATCTCGGGGCTGATCTCGTCGGTCGAGGTGGTGGACAACCAGCAGGTCAAGCAAGGCCAGGTGCTGTTCGTCATCGATCAGGCCCGCTATACGCTCGCGCTGCGCCAGGCGCAAGCCACCGCGCAACAACGCCGCGCCACGCTCGATCAGGCGCGCCGCGAAGACGCGCGTAACCGCAAACTCGGCAACCTGGTCGCCGCGGAGGTGTCGGAAGAAAGCCGCTCGCGCGTCGAACAGGGCGAGGCCGCGCTTGCCGATGCGAATGTGGCGATCGACACCGCGAAGCTGAATCTGCAACGCGCCACGATCATGAGTCCGGTCGATGGTTATCTGAACGACCGCGCGCCGCGCGTCGGCGAATATGTCGCGGCGGGGCGGGCGGTGGTTTCGGTGGTCGACATGCATTCGTTTCGTGTCGATGGGTATTTCGAGGAAACCAAGCTGGGTGGCATCGACATCGGCCAGCCGGTCGATATCACGGTGATGGGCGAGCCGGCGGTGTTGCGTGGACACGTGCAGAGCATCGTTGCCGCGATCGAGGATCGTGACCGCACGCAAGGCTCGAATCTGCTGCCGAACGTGAATCCGGCGTTCAGTTGGGTGCGGCTCGCGCAACGGATTCCGGTGCGCGTGGCGCTCGATGAAGTGCCTGCGGATTTCCGCATGATTGCCGGGCGCACGGCGACTGTGTCGGTGCGGGATTTGTCGCCGGGCGGGAAGAAGCGTCCGGATGCGGGGGCGTCGGGTGCGGTGGCGGCTTCTTCGCCGGCGTCGGCTACTTCTGCTACTTCTACCTCTGCTACGTCGGCGGCGGTCTCATCATCGGGCGCCTCGCAATGAAGCTGTCGCGCGCCCTGCCCTTATTGCCGTTGTTGCCGCTGGCCGTCGCACTGAACGGCTGCATGAACGTCGGTCCGAACTACTCGTTGCCGCAACAGGCGCTTGTCAACGCGCCGCTCGCCAATGCGCCGATCGAAGGCGCCGACACGTCTCTAACGACGCGCCAAAACGTGCCCGCCGTGTGGTGGAAGCTGTACGACGATCCAGTCCTGAACGGACTCGTTGACCAGGCGCTGCAATCGAACACCGACTTGCGCGTCGCCGCCGCGAACCTCGCGCGCTCGCGTGAAGCGCTAGGCGTCGCGCAGGCACAGGGCGGTTTTTCCGGCAAGAGTTCGGCGCTGATCGAACGCGCGCAGGAGTCCGCCGAGCAATACCTGCTCACCGAGAAACTGCCGGTCGTCAATGAAGGCGACATCGGTATCAGCGTCTCGTATGAAATCGATCTGTTCGGCAAGCTTCGGCGCGGCGTGGAGGCGGCGCAAGCGGACACCGAATCCGTGCAGGCCGCGGGCGAACTTGCGCGGATCACCGTGGTGGCGGACGTGGTGCGGTCGTATGTCGAGCAGTGTTCGGCCGCCGAGGAACTCAGGATCGCGCAACAGTCGCTGGCCTTGCAGAAACAGCGCGTGGACGTATCGCGCCGCCTGCGCGACGCGGGCCGCGGCAATCAGCCCGACGTGACGCGCGGGCAGACCCAGGTCGATACGTTGTCGGCCGATATTCCGCGTTATACGGCGCGCCGCAAGATCGCGCAGTACCGCCTCGCGGCGCTGCTCGCCCGCGCACCGTCCGACCTGCCGCCGGCCGTGCTCGCTTGTGACAGGCTGCCGCAAATCCGTCAGCCGATTCCGGTCGGCGACGGCGCCGCGCTGCTCAAGCGCCGCCCCGATGTGCGCGAGGCCGAACGTCAACTGGCGGCATCCACGGCGCGTATCGGCGTCGCTACCGGGGCGCTGTATCCGACGGTGAGCATCGGTGCGTCGGCGGGTTTGACTGGCGTTCTGGAAGACCTCGGCACGTCGCCCACGGCGCGCTGGGGCTTCGGTCCGCTGATCAGCTGGACGTTCCCGGCGAACGGCGCGCGGGGCCGTGTGCGTGAAGCACAGGCATCGAGCCAGGTGGCGTTGGCGAAGTTCGACGGTGTGGTGCTGACCGCGCTGCGCGAGACCGAAACGACTCTTGCGACCTATGCGTCGGATTACGCCCGCGCCGACGCGCTGCGTGCCGCGGTCAAGTCGGCGACCGAGTCGGCGGACGAGACGCACCGGCTGTATCGCGCGGGACGTGAGTCGTTTATTTCGGATCTGGATGCGACGCGCACGTTGACGTCGACGAAATCCCAGGCGGCGGCTGCGGATGGCCAGGTGGCGATCGATCAGGTGAATCTGTTCCTCGCGCTGGGCGGAGGATGGGAAGTGGATCCGCAGAACACGTCTGGTGGTTCGACGCCTGCGGTTGCGGTGCCGGTTAAGGCAACACCCACGGCGGCTGCAGCGAAAGCGCCTTAAAGCGGCTTTTGATCTTGATTGTCTAACGCGGGCCGCTTATCAAGCGGTCGCATTCGACAATCCGCTCTGCTGAGCTATCTACCGCAGCGACACAACCCCACGCTTACACGTGTGCACATTCCGCATTTCCGCCCGCAACACGCGAGCGATCTGCGCGACCGCATCTTCAGCACGCGCCTAACCACACATGAAAATATCGAGCGCGGCGAAGTGATGCTCCGGCCACGTGTGAATCGTGACATGCGACCCGGCGAGCAGCACAGTCCGGGGCTGCTCGCCTTGCGCGACGTGGACGGCTCGATCCTGTTCGCGCATGCCGATTTGTCCGGCATGTCGCTATTCGGTGTACTGGCCGCAAATCGCGCTTTGCGGTCACGCACATCGAGCTTACGAATTATTTTTATTAGCTTTCTTTTACCTTTCATTTCGGGTTAAATACCTATCACCAACCACTCAATACGGGGACATGTATGTCGCAATTCATGAAAAGCGCAGCCACGCTGGGCGGCTGCATCGGCATTTTCGCGGCGGTCGTCGCCGTGGTGGAATTGCTGGCAGGCTGAGCACGCACGGCGTGCTGTTTCGAAAGCGCGAAACACGTCGGAGGCATTACGCGGGGCGGCGCTTTGCCGCCGCCTGGTGGATTGCCGCCCGTACCCGTGGATAGGTGCCGCAACGGCATACGATGTGCGACATCGCCGTGTCGATGTCGGCGTCGGTCGGTTTGGGATTGTGCTTGAGCAACGCGCAGGCCGCCATCAGTTGCGCGCTCTGGCAATAGCCGCACTGCACCACGTCGAGATCGATCCACGCGGTCTTCAATGCCTGTGCTTCAGGACCCTGCAAGCCTTCGATGGTCGTGATCTTCTGCGTGTGCAGGCTCGACATGAGCGTCTGACAGGCAAAGCTCGGCTCGCCATCCACATGGATCGTGCACGCGCCGCAAATACCCAGGCCACAGCCGAACTTGGTGCCGGTCATGCCGAGTTCGCAACGCAGCACCCACAGAAGCGGCATGTCCGGCTCGGCTTGTACCGCCACCGCCCGGCCGTTGATGTTTAGCGATCCCATCGCTTACCTCCTTGCGTTTTGACTCCGGCGTGCTTCACGCGAGTTTCAACGGCAGCGAGCGCAAGCGCTGGCCGGTCAGCTTGAACACCGCATTGGCCACCGCCGGCGCGACCGGCGGCACGCCCGCTTCGCCCACGCCTTGTGGATGCATCTGACTCGGCATGATGTCCGTGTCGATCACCGGGCAATTGTCGATCCGCACCACCGGAAAATCCGTAAAATTTTTCTGCTGCACCTGACCGTTGACGAGCGTGATCTCGTCCTGCAATGCAGTGGAAAGACCGAAGACGACCGCGCTCTCCATCTGCTGACGAATCAGATTCGGATTCACCGGCATGCCGCAATCGATCACGCAAACCACCCGATGCACGCGAATCTTCTTACCAGGGCCGATCGACACCTCCGCGACCTGCGCGACCACACTGCCGAACGCCTCGTGCAACGCGACGCCACGCGCGCGCGGCGCGCCGTCGACGGCATGCGTCAACGGATGCTCCCAACCCGACAAAGCCGCGACGCGCTTTAACACCGCCAGGTGCCGCGGATGCTGCTCGAGCAGCGCAGCGCGAAACGCAATCGGGTCCTTGCCGGTTGCCACGGCGAGTTCATCAGTGAAGCCCTCGGTGAAGAACGCCTGATGCGAGTGGCCGACCGAGCGCCAGAACCCGACCGGCACAGGCAATTCGACGATCTTGTGCGCGACGCGCGCGGCGGGCCATTCGTAGGGCTGATCGAATGCACCTTCGCAGGTGGTCTTGTCGATGGGAAGGCGCGGCGCGCCGTAGTAGCGCGCGAGCGCTTCCGGCACGATCGCCTGACTCGCCGACGTGGCCCGCCACGCCACCAGTTTGCCGCCGTTGTCGAAACCGGCCTTCAGCCGGGACAGGCACGCCGGACGATAGAAGTCGTGTGTGAAATCCTGGGCCCGCGACCAGAGGGTTTGCACTGGACGGCCACCGCCCTCGCGCGCAATCGCCGCGGCCTGTGCGATGAAATCCAGTTCCAGACGACGCCCGAATGCGCCGCCGAGCAGAAGCGTTTGCACGTCGACCTTGTCGGCGTCGAGGTCCAGCACTTTCGCCACATGATGCCGCGCGAGTCCGGGCATTTGCGTGGAGACCCAGACCGTGGCCGCGCCGTCCGCGACCTGCACGGTGCAGTTGAGCGGTTCGACCGCGCCATGGGCGAGATACGGCGCGCGATATTCGGCGCTGACGGTGCGCGCCGCGCGGCTCAACGCGGCATCGACGTCGCCCAGATGGTAGTACGCGTGGCCGTCGCTATCGTCGAGTGCTTGCGCGAGCTGGCGGTCCACGTCCGCGTTCGAGAGCTTCGCCGCCGCGCCGTCATGCCACTCCACGTCGATGGCGGTGACCGCGTTCATCGCGCGAAACGGGTTGTCCGCGATCACCGCGACGCCGCCGGTTCCACCGCTGTACGGCGCGACGGCGAACGCCTTGATGAAGCCCGGCATTTTCGCGGCCGCCGTTGAGTCGAACTTTGCCACCGAACCGCCCAGCGTTGGACACATCTCCACGCTCGCGTAGAGCAGGCGGTCCGGCAGCACGTCGATGCCGAAGCGCGCCGTGCCGTTGATCTTCGACGCCGCTTCGATACGGCGTAGCGGTTTGCCGATCAGCTTGAAGTCGGCGGGATCTTTCAGCGCTACCTTGCGCGGCAGCGCTTGCTGCGCGGCCATCGATGACAATTCGCCGAAGCTCGCCTTATGGCCCGACGGGTGCAGCACCTGACCGCCTTCGGCGCGGCATTCACGGGCCGGCACTTTCCATTGCGCGGCCGCTGCGCTGATCAGCATGGCGCGGGCCGAGGCGCCGGCTTCGCGCATCGGCGTCCATAGATCGTTGATGCTCGATGAACCGCCCGTCATCATCGTGCCGGCCTCGCGCACCAGCTTGCGGGTCATCCAGACGGTGGCGCGTTTGACGGTGCTGTCGTCGTCGGGGCGAAACGGCAAGTCGTCGATGATGCTTTGCACGCTGTTGTAGATCTTGTCGATAGGCGAGTCTTCGACGCGCACCTGCGACCAGTCGGCGTCCAGTTCTTCGGCAAGCAACATCGCGAGGCCGGTGTGGATGCCCTGACCCATTTCCGCCTTGCACATCATGATCGTCACGCTGTTGTCGGCGGCGATCTTGACCCAGCCGTTGAGCGCTACTTGCGTGCCTTGCGCCGGCAACGGCATGGAGGTGGTCAAACGCTGACCCGGCGGCAACACCGACCAGCCGACCAGCAACGCGCCGACAGCGCCGGCGCCGCCGAGCAGAAAGGTTCTGCGTTTCAACATGGCATGGTTCGATCAGCTTGCACGATGGCTGGGAAGCTGTGAAAGCGCGGGTCGGCGCCTGGCGTTGTTCCTCGGAATAGTAATAAGACGGGAGAGTAGATGTGGGACTTAAATGCGTGCGGTTAAGGCAAGGGGGCTTGGGGCGGGGGATGGGGAGGACGGCGGGGATCGGGGGAAGTCGTGGGGTGTTTCATTAAATGGGGTGGGGATGACCCAAAGCGACTTAGCCTGCTCGTCCTATACGCGATGGCATCGGCTTTCTGATCTAGCTCAAATGTGTGCCGCGCGAAGCCCGCAAAACGATGCGTTCAGAACAAAAATAGCGACTTCATCAAACCTTGCCGACCACCTTTTCATACAAATTTTTGTATAATCAAAAATGATCGATGTGAAACCACTCAAGTTCTGCGGTAGCTCTCTGGACGACTTGCGCGAGTTTCCGCTTTCGGCGCGACGCGACGCCGGCCACCAACTCGATCAAGTCCAGCGCGGTCGCGACACCGACGACTGGAAACCCATGAATACGATCGGCCCCGGCGCACGGGAAATTCGGATTCGCGAGGCAGACGGTGCATTTCGGATCATCTACGTCGCAAAGTTCGACGACGCGGTCCATGTGCTGCACTGCTTCCAGAAAAAGACGCAGAAGACCAGCAAAGCGGATCTGGAGCTCGCCACCAAGCGTTACCGCGAAATGAAAGAGGCTAAGGCATGACCAATCAAACATTTTCGAGCGTCTGGGACGCCATCGAAGACACGCCCGAGCAAGCGGAGAACATGAAGCTTCGCTCGGTGCTGATGATGGCAATCAAAGACCATATCACCCGCACCGGAATGAGCCAGGCAGAAGCGGCCAGGCGATTCTGCGTCACGCAGCCGCGCGTGTCCGATCTCATACGCGGGAAGATCAATCTGTTTGCGCTCGACGCATTGGTCAACATGGCAGTCGCGGCGGACATGCGCATCGAGATGCGCGTGGTGGACGGCCCCTCGAAACGCAGCGCCGGCACCTCGGGGGATAAGACGGCAACGCGCAAGAAGCCCGCTGCAGCCGCAAAAAAATCGGCAACAGCAAAGAAGCCAACCACAAAGGCGCCCACACGGCGTAGCAAGCTCGGCGCCGCCGTTGCCGCGCAGATGCGCTGAAAGACAGTTCGCGCGCCGCATCAATAGAGAGCGGATGCGTCGGCCTCGTGCCGCCGCACCTCCCCGTCTTCCACCTCACCGCCGGTTCGACCCCGACACGACATCGATCCACACGGCCAGCACGAGAATGCTGCCCTTCACGATCATCTGCCAATAGGCGTCGACGTCGAGCATCGACATGCCGTTGTCGAGGCTCGCCATCACCAGTGCGCCGATCAGCGCGCCGTAGACCGTGCCGGATCCGCCGCGCATCGACGTCCCGCCGATAAAGCACGCCGCAATCGCATCGAGCTCGCCCATCGATCCCGCCGAAGGCGAACCCGCGGCAAGCCGCGCCGTATTGACGATGCCGCCGAACGCGCACATCAGCCCCATCAGCGCAAAGATCGCCAGCTTCACGCGGTTGGTGTTGACGCCTGACAGCCGCGTCGCTTCGAGATTGGAACCGACCGCATAGATACGTCGCCCGAACACGGTCTGCGTGGCGATCCACGTGAAAATACCCAGCAGCGCGAGCAGCAACAGAACCGGCACCGGAATACCGCCGTAACGATCGAGCGTCGCAACGAAGCCGGCGAGAATCACACCCGTGCCGACCACCTTGACCACGTCCTGCCAGAACGGCACCACGCGCAACTGATAGCGCTCGCGGTTACGCCGCTGCCGTATCGTCAGAAACGCCAGCAGCAGAAACAGCACCACCGCGAGCGTATCGCCCGCGAGCCGCGGCAAATAGCCTTGGCCGACGAACACGAAACTGTCCGACACCGGCGCGATCGTCGAGCCGCCTGTCACGCCGAGCAGAATGCCCCGATACGCGAGCATGCCGCCGAGCCCCACAATGAACGAAGGCACACGCCGGTATGTCGACCACCATCCGTTGAACATGCCGACCAGCACGCCGAGTAGCATCACCACCGGCAACGTGACGCCAATCGGCCAGTGGCGGTTGACGTCGAGTATCGCCGCCACGCCGCCGAGCAAACCGAGCAACGACCCAACCGACAGATCGATCTCGCCGGCGATGATTACGAACACCATGCCGCAAGCCAGCATGCCGGTAATCGACATCTGCCGCAGCAGGTTCGACAAATTGCGCGGCGTGACGAACGCGCCGTGCGTGAGCACCGAAAAGAAAATCCAGATCGCGGCCACGGCGATCAGCAGCGCGAGAATCTTGTAGCGCGCGAACAGTTGCTGAATGCGCTGCGGACCGCCGAATGCGCCTCGCGGCACGGCTTCGTCGGCGCGTTGGGAAGTAACGTCGGGCGTCATGCGGCACTCGCTGCGGTTGGGTTCGGGGATCGCTGCACGGGACGGATCGCGGCGCTGAGAATGTCCTCCTGCGTGAGGCCGTCGTTGACGAAATCGCCTCGCAACTCGCCTTCACCGATCACCAGCACGCGATCGCTGATGCCGAGCACTTCGGGTAATTCGGAGGACACCATCACGATCGACATGCCGCGCTGCGCCAGTTGAAAAATCAGCTTGTAGATTTCGAATTTCGCGCCGACGTCGACGCCGCGCGTGGGTTCGTCGAGAATCAGCACTTTCGGATTGGTCAGCAACATGCGTGTCAGCACGGCCTTTTGCTGATTGCCGCCCGACAGACTCGCAATCGACAACATGGGATGCGCGGCGCGCACCGAAAGCCGCTTCATCTCCGTATGAATCGTATCGAGTTCGGCAGCGGAGTCGATTCGCCCACCCGAGGCAAAGCGCTGCAACACCGCCAGCGTGATGTTGTGGCCGACGCTCAGCCCCGGCACGATGCCGTGGCGCTTGCGATCTTCCGGCACCATGCCGATGCCCGCGCGAATCGCATCGACAGGTGCGCGAATCTTGAGCGGCTTGCCGTCCATCACCACGGTCGCCTCGCTCACGCCGGGATACGCGCCGAAGATCGCCTGCATCAACTCCGTACGCCCCGCGCCGACCAGCCCGGCCACGCCGAGAATCTCGCCATGCCGCAGCGCGAACGACACATCGTTCACACGCTTGCGACGCGGATTGGTCACGTCGAAGCAGGTGACGTGGCGCGCTTCGAAGATCACGTCGCCAATCGGATGCGGCTCGCGCGGAAACAGGTTCTTGATTTCGCGACCCACCATCAATGAAATAATGCGGTCGGTCGTGAGCGCGTGCATCGGCTCCGTCG
Source organism: Paraburkholderia sediminicola (assembly GCF_046027355.1). Taxonomy (GTDB): domain Bacteria; phylum Pseudomonadota; class Gammaproteobacteria; order Burkholderiales; family Burkholderiaceae; genus Paraburkholderia; species Paraburkholderia sediminicola_B. Next base: position 66,648 of record NZ_JAQQEK010000039.1, read on the forward strand.
CGACATGACGTCCGTCGCGAATCACGCTGATCGTGTCGCACACGGCCGCCACCTCATCGAGCTTGTGCGAGATGTACACGCAGGCCACGCCGCGCCGCTTCAGATCGCGCACGATGTCGAGCAGAATGCGGATCTCGGAAGAAGTCAGCGAAGAGGACGGTTCATCGAGAATCAGCAGCTTTGCGCGCTTGTTCAGCGCCTTCGCAATCTCGATCAACTGCTGATGGCCGCCGCCATAGTTCATCACCGGTTGCGCGGCATTGATACCGCTAATGCCGAGTTCGCGCAGCAGTTCGTCGGCGCGCTGATACATCGCGGCGTAATTCATGCGGCCGCCGGGCAGCGTGATTTCATTGCCGAGAAAGATGTTCTCCGCCACCGACAACTCCGGCACCAGCATCAACTCCTGGTGAATGATGATGATGCCGGCGCGTTCGGTGTCGCGCACGCTGGCGGCTTTCAGCGGCTCGCCTTCCCAGATGATTTCGCCGTCCCAGGTGCCCCACGGATATACGCCGGAGAGTACTTTCATCAGCGTCGATTTGCCCGCGCCGTTCTCGCCGCACAGGCCCACGCACTCGCCGGGCGCGACCGTGAGGTCGATGCCGTCGAGCGCCTTCACGCCGGAAAACGCCTTGACGATGCCGCGCATCGTCATGAGAGCTTGCGTCATTCGCTATGCCTCGCTGCAAGGCGCGCGACGGCGCCGATACGCATGACACGCATCGAGGTCCGCCGCGCACACGTTACGCTCATTGGCTCGCGAGCTGGGCCTGGCTGTAGAAGCCGTCCTTGACGACTACATCGACGTTGCTCTTGGTGAGCAACGTGGGTTGCAGGAGCACCGTGTCGACTTTCTTCTTGCCGTTGTCGTATTGCGAGTTAAAGGCGGGTTTTTCGCCCTTTGCAAGCGCCACGGAGAGCTTGGCCGCTTCGCCGGCGATCAGTTTCAGCGGCTTGTAGACAGTCATGGTCTGCGTGCCGGCAATCACACGCTTCACGGCCGCGAGGTCCGCGTCCTGGCCCGACACCGGCACTTTGCCGGCCATGTGTTGCGCGGCGAGTGCCTGGATCGCGCCACCGGCGGTGCCGTCGTTCGATGCGACGATCGCGTCGATCTTGTTGTTATTCGCCGTCAGCGCATCTTCGACAATTCGCAGCGCCGTGGACGCGCTCCATTCCGGCACCCACTGCTGACCAACCACTTTGATGTCGCCCTTATCGATAGCGGGCTTCAGTACCTTGAGCTGGCCTTCGCGCAACATCTTGGCGTTGTTGTCGGTCGGCGCGCCGCCGAGCAGGAAGTAGTTGCCCTTCGGTTGCGCGTTATAGACGCCTTGCGCCTGCAATTCGCCGACCTTTTCGTTATCGAACGAGATATAGGCGTCTACATCGGCATCGAGAATCAGGCGGTCATACGAGACGACCTTGATGCCCGCTTTCTTCGCTTCGGCGACCACATTGCCGAGCGTCTTCGAATTGAACGGCACGATCACGATGACATCCACGCCGCGCGAGATCAGATTTTCGATCTGTGAAATCTGCCGCTCTTCGCTCGCATCGGCGGATTGCACCGACACTTTCGCGCCGAGTTTTTCCGCTGCGGCGACGAAATAGTCACGATCGCGCGACCAGCGCTCGACGCGCAGATCGTCGATACAGAAGCCAATTTCCGGGTGATCCTTGCTTGCATGCGCGAGCGGCGCGACAAGCGACAGGCTGGCGAGCACCGCTCCACACACGAGCGAACTCAATACGGTACGACGCGTTGCGAATTTCATCTCTGTCTCCTTCTTCTGATAGCCGGAATACCGGATTGGACGGTTTGCGCTGCGAGCCGCAAGACCGGACAAGCGACAACCCAAAGCTTCCTGTTTCGCGCGGTCGACGTGGCCGCGCGATTTTTTATGTGGTGTGGCTGCTTTCTGATGCGTTGCTTCTTGAGACGCTGATCAACGTCCGCTGTAAATCGCCTGATTCACGATGTTTTCCATCAGCTCCTGATGGCCGCTCGCGTGCTGCGGGTTCAGACCGCGCGCCAGCGCATCCGCCGCCAGCGTGGAGAGCGAATAGTCACCGGAAAGGATCTTGCGGCCGAACTCCGCGTCCCAGCCCGCGTAACGTTGACGTTTGAATTGATCGAGACGATCGTTTTCGATCAGCACCGCTGCGCGCTCGACGGCGAGCGCGAGGTTGTCGATCGCACCGATGTGGCCGTAGAACAGGTCTTCCGGATCGACACTTTGGCGCCGCACTTTCGAATCGAAATTCATGCCGCCGGTTGTGAAGCCGCCGTGTTTGAGAATTTCGTAGAAGGCGAGCGTCAGTTCTTCCACACTATTTGGGAATTGATCCGTATCCCAGCCGTTTTGCGGATCGCCGCGATTCGCGTCGACGCTGCCGAAAATGCCGAGCGCGTAGGCCGTGGCGATCTCGTGATGAAACGAGTGGCCTGCGAGCGTCGCATGATTGGCCTCGATGTTGACCCGAATCTCTTTGTCGAGCCCGTGTTGCAGCAAAAAACCATGCACGGTCGCGACGTCGTAATCGTATTGATGCTTGGTCGGTTCCTGCGGCTTGGGTTCGATCAGCAGCGAGCCTTTGAAACCGATCTTGTGCGAATGGTCGACGACCATATGCAGAAAACGGGCGAGTTGATCGCGTTCACGCACGAGGTCGGTATTGAGCAAGGTGTCGTAACCTTCGCGTCCGCCCCACAGTACATAGTTATCGCCGCCGAGCCGTTGCGTCGCATCGAGCGCATGGCGCACCTGGGTCGCCGCAAACGCGAACACCTCCGGATCGGGACTGGTCGCGGCGCCAGCTGCATAACGGGGATGCGAGAACAGATTGGCCGTGCCCCACAGCAGCTTGATGCCGGTGCTCTCCTGCTTGCGCGCCAGATAGTCGGAGATGCGTAGGAAGTTTTCGCTGTATTCCTTCAGGCTCGCACCTTCGGGCGAGACGTCGGTATCGTGAAACGTGTAGTACGGCGTGCCGAGCTTCGAGAAGAACTCGAACGCGGAATCCGCCTTTTGCTGTGCGCGCTCCATCGCGTCACCGGCTTGCTGCCAGGGACGCCGAAACGTCCCCTGCCCGAAAATATCCACGCCCGGCCAGACAAACGTATGCCAGTAGCACACGGCAATGCGTAGATGTTCTTCGAGAGTCTTGCCGAGCACCTTTTTGCTTTTATCGTAGTGGCGGTACGCAAGCGGGTTATCCGATTGAGGGCCTTCGTAGCGGATCTCGGGAATGTGTTCGAAGTAAGACATCAGCGTCTCCAGTTTATGGTGCACCGCAACCCGTGCGACGTCGCCGCGCCGGTTGACAAGGTGACGCCATGCTGCCGCTTGCCAGTTGCATCGGCAATTGCGAAATTGCGCAGCGTGCTTGATGTTTCTTACCGCCCTCGATTTTGTTTCGCACCGGCGCGCGATTCGGGGCCTAGAATAACCAGACGCTTAAAACCGCTGCCGTTCAAATTAAGCATCCAACAGGAGACGAAGGCGTGACGGGTCATTGACCCGCGCGCCGCTCACGCCCATGACCCGTCCGCAAACACCACAGACGACCCATCGGATCGCGCTGCTGTTCAACGCGAACAAGGTCTACGACCGCGAGATCATCACCGGCATCGGCAACTATCTGCTGTCCACGCGAGTGGCGTGGGATCTATTCCTCGAAGAAGATTTTCGCTGCCGGCTGACGGGCATCGAACGTTTCGACGGCGACGGCATCATCGCGGATTTCGACGATCCTGCTGTGGGCGAAGCGCTGCGCGATTGTCCGTTGCCGGTGGTCGCCGTGGGTTCGTCGTTCGAAGATCCCGCGCACTATCCTCCGGATTTACCCTATATCGCCACCGACAACAGCAAGCTCGTCTCGCTCGCTTATACGCATCTGATCGGCGCGGGTCTTGAGCACTTCGCGCTGTACAGCCTGCCGCAGGCGCAGGAGAACCGTTGGGCGCAACAGCGCGAACTCGCGTTCGCTCATCTGCGCAGCACGGATGGACATAGCGCGGAGCAGATCGACAGCGAGATGTATCGCGGCCTCTCGACCAGCGCGCCGTCATGGAACCAGGCGACCGAACAGCTCACCGCGTGGCTGCGGGATTTGCCGAAGCCGGTCGGCGTGATCGCCGTGACCGATGCGCGTGCGCGGCATCTGCTTCAGGCATGTTTGATCGCCGGCATTCCTGTACCGGAGGAAGTCGCGATCATCGGCATCGACAACGATCCGTTGACCCGCACATTGACGCGTATTCCGCTCTCTTCAGTGATTCAGGGTACTGAGGAAATGGGCCGCACCGCCGCTCACCTTTTGCATCAGATGCTGCATGGCGCGCGTTTCCCGGGGCGGCGCATTCTCGTGCCGCCGGTCGGCATCAACGTGCTCGAATCGACGAAGCATCAACCGCTTGCGAGTCCATATGTGATGCGGGCGCGACACTTCATCCGACAGTACGCGTGCCAGGGCATTCGCACCGAACAGGTTGCCGACTATGTGGGCGTGTCGCGCTCGTCGCTCGAAGAGTACTTTCGGCGCGAACGGCAGTGCACCGTGCATCAGGAAATCCTGCGCCATAAACTCGATGTCGCGAAGGCACTGCTGGCGAAGCGCGATGCGTCGAGTGCGGAAGTGGCGATCCGTTGCGGCTTTACGTCGCTGCAATACATGTACGCGGTGTTTCGCCGTGAACTCGGCTGTACGCCGCGCGAATACCAGGAGCAGGCGAATTCGACGTCCGCGCCGGGCTGAGCATGCCTATTCTCTTTTCTTTTCACTGACGACATGATCAGCATCGCACAACTTTCTTCCGAGCCGTGGGGCACATTGCGCGGCGGCGATTCCGTCCGACTCTTCACGCTGCGCAATGCGCACGGTATGAAAGTCGCCATCAGCGATCTGGGTGCGACGCTGGTCTCGTGGCATGCGCCGGATCGCGCCGGCGTGCTCGGCGATATTCTGCTTGGCCACGACACGCCCGCTGAATACGTGGCAGCCACCACTTATATGGGCGGACTGATAGGCCGCTGGGCGAACCGCATTGCCGATGCGCGCTTCACGCTCGATGGCATCGAGTACACGCTTGATCGCAATGAAGGCGCGAACCTGCTGCACGGCGGCACGGGGGGTTTTCATCGCGCGCTGTGGGACGTGAGCGAGGACAACGGCGCGTTGCTCATGCGACTGGAGTCGCCCGAAGGCGACGCCGGTTTTCCGGGCAACGTGACCACGCAAGTGCGCTACTCGCTCGACGACGACGGCACGCTGACCATCGCCTATGAAGCGATCACCGATGCCGCGACGCCGCTCAATCTGACGAGCCATCCGTACTTCAATCTCACGGGCCGGCCGGGTGCCGACATCCGTGGCCACGTGTTGTCGATCGATGCCGACCGCTTCTTTGAAGTCGATGCCGCCATGATTCCGTGCAAGCTGGCCGAGGTCGCAGGCAATGCCTTCGACTTTCGGCAGAGCGCACCGATCGGCGCGCGGCTCGACTGGCCGCACGCGCAGTTGGCGACGGCCGGCGGCTTCGATCATTGCTACGTGCTGCGCGATGCACCCGACGCCGGCACGAACGGTGCCATCCCGCCGATGCGTCAGGTCGCCTGCGCGTACGATCCTGGCAGCGGACGCGAATTGACCGTGTCGACCGATCAACGCGGCTTACAGTTTTATAGCGGCAACTGGCTAAAGGGCGACACAGGACGCGGCGGCGTTGCGTATCAAGCGCATGCCGGTTTGTGTCTTGAAGCGGGCGGCTTTCCGAACCAGGTCAATATGGCTGAGCAGGACGAGGTGATCGTGCGAGCCGGCAGCACGTATCGCCAGGTGACCGCGTATCGGGTCGATGTACGCCAAGGCGTGTGACGCGATTCTTCATATATTACGGACGACATTACATCACGCCGACTTATTGTTTGTGGCAACACTGAATTACCGTATCAGGGGTTTCCCCTAGACCACGCCCTTCCTAGAATCCGTGCATGGTGCTGAAGATTGCTGCGGCGCCCAATAAAACATTCTCGGAGGGAAGCATCATGAAATCGCTTATCAAAGCCGTGGCGCTAGTTGTGGTGTTCGCAGCGCCGGTGGCATCGTTCGCACAATCCGAGCAACCGGTCACGCGCGCCGAGGTCAAGGCGCAATTGAAGCAGATCGAACAGGCCGGCTATAACCCCGCGGTCGCAACCGACTCCACCTACCCCGCTGACATTCAAGCGGCCGAAGCACGCGTTGCTGCGCAGAACAGTGGAGCGACCGGATATGGTCCTCCCACCGCTGGCTCGTCGGAAACCGGCTCTGACGTTCCTGCTGGGAATCCGAATCTGCAAGGTCAGTAGTACGCAATCTGTTTGGGGCAATTCGATGCGAGCGCATGGTTCAGGCATGCGTTCGTGTTCGTGCGTCGAACGCGTGACCATGACAGCGCAATGTCAGAAAGTCCTTTGACGAAAATAATGGCTCAGCTATCCTAAGGCGGCAGTTCGATGGTTCTCCGCGTGCATTCATGTGCATCGCGAGAACTTCTACTCAACGTCGCTTCGGGTTCAATCGTGAAAGTCCGTGGTCCATTGGTGAGATACCAGCGCGGTCGGGAAAGAACGATCCTGTTCGGCGGTCCGATCGCTCATCAGGGGAGCAGCTGCGCTTCGCCATCCCGTCCCCTGTCTATCGATACCGTCTTGTCGCGTCGCTCCGTGCGTCGGCATAACGTCATTGCCGCGCCTTCAGCCATTCCTGTGCGTACCGACGAAATCGCGTCGCTTCTGCCCTAGCCCCCTTCTCTTTTCGCGAGTCTGTGTTGCATGCGGGAGACCGTCCGTTTAGCGGTCGCACGCCTGCCATGCATTTGCCTGTTCGTGCTTCGCAAGTTCGCTTGCTAGCGCGGGACGGCTTATAGCGCTCGCTTATCCGCATTCTTTTTAGCTTTGCTGTGCGCTTGCGCTGCGGCAGGCGACGTCACGTCTCTTTTCGTCTTTCGCCGTTCTATGTGGATCGCGTGGACTGAGAGCGATGGTGTGCGCGCGTCTGTGCTACGGCGATAACTGAAGATCGATATCAAGGAGATTGCAGAATGAAGACTCGTCACGCCTCGCTTCTTTCGCTGGCCGGCACGATGCTGTGCTCGCTGACCGCTTTGACCGCGATGAACGCTGCGCGCGCCGCGGACACGTCGCTGAATGTCTACAACTGGTCCGACTACATTGCGAAGGACACGATTGCCAACTTCGAGAAGCAATCCGGCGTCAACGTGAAATACGACAGTTACGACAGCGACGATACGTTGCAGGCCAAATTGCTTGCGGGCAGTTCGGGCTATGACATCGTGGTGCCGACGTCGAGCTATATGGCGCGGCAGATCGAAGCCGGCGTCTATCAGAAGATCGACAAGTCGAAGATGCCGAATCTCGCCAACCTCGATCCCGGCTTGATGAAACTGATTGCCGATGCCGACCCCGGCAATCAATACGGCGTGCCTTGGGCGTGGGGCACCGATGGCATCGGCTACAACGTGGAAGCGGTGAAGAAAGCGCTCGGTGGTGAAGCGCCGGTGGATAGCTGGTCGCTGTTGTTCGATCCGGCGAATCTGTCGAAGGTGAAAAGCTGCGGTGTGTCCTTTCTCGATTCGGCCGCCGATGTTTTCCCCGCTGTGCTGCAGTACATGCATAAGGATCCGAACAGTACTAATCCCGGCGACTATCAGGCGGCGTATGAAGTGCTGAAGAAAGTGCGGCCGTATATCACGCAGTTCAATTCGTCCGGCTATATCAACGATCTGGCGAACAACGATATTTGCGTGGCGTTTGGCTTTTCCGGCGATGTGGGGATTGCGCGGCGGCGTGCGTCGGAAGCGAAGCGTTCATATGAGGTGCGGTTTTCGAATGTCAAGGACGCGGGGTTGGTCTGGATGGATGTGATGGTGATTCCAAAGGACGCGCCGCATCCGGAAGCGGCGATGAAGTGGATGAACTACATCGAAGATCCGAAGGTGAGTGCGGAGATTACGAATGAGGTTTTTTATCCGACTGCGAATCGTGCGGCGCGGAAGTTTGTGACGCCGGCTATTGAGCAGGATGCGAATGTTTATCCGCCTGAGGCTGTGCTGAACAAGATGACGTTGATGCGGCCGCAGCCGGCGCCGATCATGCGGTTGGAGAATCGGCTTTGGGCGCAGTTGAAGTCGGGGAGTTGAGGGGTTTTGTAGCTGGCGGTTGCGTTGGTGGTTTCAGGTGAGTCTTTTGGGCGTGGCGCGGGCAGTGGGTGCATGCGCTGCGCTTCTTTTTTCTATTCTTCTATTTTTCTAATTTTTCTATTCGAGACGTTATGGGTATTTTGAGTATTGTGGATTTTTCAGCGCCTGCTAAGGAAAGTGTTGAGTACATGCCTAAGGCGGAGGCTGTGCTAGCCGGTGATCCTTTGCAGATGGTTCATACGCATTTTGCTAGCCCTTGTGGGCAGCTTGCGGCCGGGATTTGGGAAGGGGCTTGCGGGCAGTGGGCTGTGAATTTTACGGAGAGCGAGTATTGCGAGATTCTTGAAGGGGTGTCGGTGATTCGGGATGCGGATGGCGTGGCGAAAACTGTGCGGGCTGGGGATCGGTTTTTGATTCCTGCGGGGTTTAAGGGGACTTGGGAGGTTGTTGAGCCGTGTAGGAAGGTTTTTGTTTCGGTGGAGTTTAAGGGGTAGGTTTTTTGTGGCGCTATGGTGCTGTTGATGAAGGAAGCGCATACGATTGTGCATGACGCCTCGCTTCGTTGCTATTGGTCGGCCATTATCCGTTGATCAGTGCCGCACGGCGACCGATTGCTGCGCTTGCGCTTTTACGACCGACGCGGTTTTGGCGGGCGCTCGTTTTCGCTTGACGACGTTGGCGGTGGGTTGCGATCCGCTCGCGATCTTCGATGCTTCGGCAAGAAGGCGCGTTGCGTGGCTGGCCGTGAGGCGGCCTTGGGAGACGCCCTTTGCATCGAGCGCGATCACCTGGAAAAGCTCGCGGTCGTTTTCGAGATCTTGCTGATATTGCTCTGCGGTGTCGACGAGGAGTTCGAGCATGGTCTGGCGACGGCGTCTTTCGTCGCTCGTGATGGGAGGATTCCTACATATAGAAGACGCGAGTGTTATCAGCGTGTTCAGTTGGCTCATTTGCCGGTCGCAGAGGTCGAATGCAGATAGGGCGAGTTTTTCGTACTGGAGTGCGTCGACGGGTGGGCGTGAAGCGGGTTGACTCTTAATGGACTTGGTCATTTTGCGATCTCCCTGATGCTTGCTCAGATCGCCCGACACTCGCTTTGGGAAGTGGGTGAGCGGGCACGTAGCGGGATTGGAAGACCGGGATACAAACAAACCGGCGAGCCTTGCGGCTCCCCCACTACAGCCCGCCCATTGGAATATAGACGTGCAGCAGCAGACGCACGACCCGCTGGACGGGTGTGCGGTTTGTATCACTGGCTTCCAAACCAGGCCGCCGGGTGTTTCCCGATGGCTTGGTGATTATAAATCAGGCGGAATTATGAGAGAGTAACTGAGCAGGCGAAAGGTTTGATTTTGGCTGATCGGACTAGCCAATGATGTCGCCGCAGGTTCGACGCGCGTCTTCCGAGTAGGCCAGCCCGCGCGTTTCAGCGGTCAAGCATTGACGCAATGACGGGCCATCGGCCAAAGCCGCCGTTCGCCTGTTGACACCTGCATGCCGGCTCACTCCAGCAAAGTGGTCGTTCGACGGCGGCAATCGCGAACGGTCGATGTGACATCGGCGAACGCGTACTTTCGACCCTGAACTGCCCTTCGATCCCGGGCGAACTCAACGACAGCTTTCGAGGTTCAACGGCCGTTGGAAGGCGAAAATCAGAGGGAAGGTCGGGGATGTTTGCCTCGCATTTTTAATCGAGATCAATTACGAGGTTCAGCTAACTAACCCGGCCTCGTGGTACGCACGCTCAGCTCGGCCACCCTGGAGTGTGCGTTTCGCATTACTATACGAGTCGATACGCCGGCCAACGCCGGCTGGCCGATGCCTTCGGCCTCCTGCTGTGGATCCTGCTTGCTCGCCGTGATTGATAGCTGCCATGCAAGATCGAGTCCAGCATCATTTTTCACGTCGGTTATCTGCGACTCGCAGGTGCGAGGTTCCGCCCAAGGACATACTCAGGACCTCGCTGGTAAATATTCCCTATCCGCTTGGCAGCGAGTCGGGCGTGTCGTGCGATATGGCATTGGGCTTGCAAACACGTGCTCGCCAGATCAATCGCGTTGGTTTTGCCAGAGGTAAGCGCGAAACAAACGCGTCGCGGCCTTTCTCCAAACCGAATCAGGTCGCCTGCTGCCGCCACCCCTTACCTCTCGCAGTTGCGTGACCGGAATGACGAAAGAACAAATCGAATATCGATAGGCAGCGTCCATTGGGTGTCGCTGTCAGTCCGACATCACAGATTGACCACTCAAACTGACGAAACACGACGGTGTCAGTTTCGTCCTGATCGCCGGTGGTCCCGACGCCGATGATGACTTTCATCACTCACCTCGGCAGGAAGGAAACGCTTCAATACTAGACGCGCACAGGCTTTTAACACTCATCCGCTCCGATCAGGAATCTGGATTCGCGAATGGTGTGAAACGGCCAGTGCGAGCGCCCAATTTCACAACGTGCTGGAACTCGTCAGAACTTCACACGCAAGCCGCCTAGCACGGCGACCTGCCGATTGGTCGACGATGGGGTTCCCACATCGGCAATCGCTGCGATTTTCTGGTAA
>NZ_JAQQEK010000004.1:0-447128 GCF_046027355.1 Paraburkholderia sediminicola
TCGTCTGAAGGTTCAGGCGATTTTCGACACGACGCGAATTTCCGCGTGTTCCACCCAATCCGCCACCGCTTGCTTGTACGCCTCGATGTGTGCCGATCTGGCATGCACCACCAGCGCTTCGTGACTTTCCCAACGCTCGACAAACACGAACCGGCGCGGCTCCTGCACGTCGCGGTGCAAATCGTACTGAAGCGCGCCCTGCTCCTTGCGCGTCGGCCCGACCAGCCCTTCGAGCGCCTGGCGCAATTGCTCTTCATAGCCCGGCTTCGCCACCGAGATTGCGACCACCGCGATTTCCGACATGCCTGACCTCCCTTTCACGAAAAGCAGCAGCATACCCGGCGCTCGCCAAACCTGCAGGCGGCCTGCGCGCAAGCCAGCGGCGTGCCTGTTCAGGTTTCGTCCGCGCTGACCGGATCATCCGTTCGAGCCTCCATACGTCCGAGTACCGTCCTTGCCTGGAGTTTGGCGGGTGCCCGCTTGCCGCCCTGTTACGCTCGGTTTCATACAGGCGATTGATAGCGCCAGGCGCAAGCGGTTTTGCGCGCGGCAAACGGGCGCAAAACTCACGCCGGACGGCCGATTGGCGTGGAGATCGGCACCACCGCGGATATGACCCCGCGTCTGTGATAACCCGCACATTCACGCGAATTGCAAACTGTTAGACTGGTTTTGACTAATTCGCCGGAGTCCAGCATGGCTGGCATCGCTCTCCGCGTTCCCGGGCTTTATCCGACCTGCCCAGCGCACGCGTGGGCCGTGCATCCGTTGCGCGCCGAATCGCCTGGCGCGTCCTGTCACCCGCTTGCCGCGATGTCGCCATGTCCGCTCTCTTGCCTGCCTTTATGCCATCCGTCAGCGAATTGACCCTGAGCGGCCTGCTCCCGCATCTGGTCCGGGACGAGTCCGGCTGGACCGCGACGTGGCGCGCGCTGACTTTGCACAGCGTGTTCCAGCCGGTGCTGTCGGTGACGCACCAGCGCGTGGTCGGCTACGAGGGGTTGCTGCGCGCGTTCGATCCAGTCGGTTTGCCGGTCTCGCCCGACGTGCTCTTTTCCGGCACCCGCTCGGCCGCCGACGCCCGCGAGCTCGACCGCATCGCGCGCTGCCTGCATGTGGCGAATTTCATGGAGCAAGGCATCAGCACCGGGTGGCTGTTTCTGAATACGCGCCCGCAGGTGTTCGAAACCGGCTGGCCGCAACGCGCGTTCATCGATGAGCTGTCGGCGCACTTCGGTCTGCCGCAGGAGCGCATCGTGATCGAGGTGCTCGAGCAGCCCGCCGACGACGAATCCGCCGTCGCCAGCATGCTCGCCGCGTCGCAGCCGCGTGACTTCCTGATCGCGATCGACGACTTCGGCACCGGCTTCTCGAACTTCGATCGCGTGTGGCGCTTCCGCCCCGACATCGTCAAACTCGACCGCTCGCTGGTCGCGCGCGCCGGCAAGCGCGAAGGCGACGACTCGATGATCGGCCATCTGGTCTCGATGCTGCATCAATCCGGCACGCTGGTGCTCGCTGAAGGCGTCGAAACCGACGAAGAGCTGATGATCCTGATGGAAGCCGACGTCGATTTCGTCCAGGGTTTCTGGCTCGGTCAACCGAAGAGTTCCGTGCAGGCGGCCTGCGCGAAGGTGCCGGCGCTGATCGAATCGATGTGGGGCAAGTTCGCCGACTACGAACGCGAACATGCCGGCCATCAGCGGCTCGGTTTCGAAGGTTTTGCTGAAGCGGTGCTGGCCGCCGCCGAGACCTACAAGGCCACCGGCGATTTGCGCCAGGCGGCACAAAAGGTCTGGCATCTGCGCGAAGCACGCCGTGTGTTCATCACCGACGGACAGGGCGAACAGACCCAGCCCTCGGTCACGGCCGCCTCGGTGCCGCCGCCTCCGCTGCGGCTCGCGCCGCTCTATACCGATACGCACAGCAACTGGTCCCGGCGGGCCTATTTCAAGCATGCGCTCGCCGCGCCGGGGCGCGTCGCGATGATGGGCCCGCATTATTCGCTAGCCGACGGTCAGGACTGCTACACCGCGGCTCTCGCCTTCGAACATGACGGCACGCATGTGCTGTGCGTCGACTTCGTGCCGGCCGCGACGGCCACGGATGCGCGCCCTTCAGGACGCGGCAGCAAGCGCTAATCGTCCACCCGGCCGCGGCCGGATTTGATCTCACTGCGTTTGGCCTTGCCGTCGAGGCGCCGCAGGTTCGACGCGCGCGTCGGCCGGGTGGCGACGCGCGGCTTGCGCGTCACGCTGACGCTTTCGATCAGTTCATCGAGCCGCGCCAGCGCAGCCGCGCGGTTCATCTCCTGGGTCCGATGCTCCTGCGCCTTGATGATCACGACGCCGTCGCGCGTGAGCCGATGATCGGACAACGCGAGTAGACGCATTTTCAACACTTCGGGCAACGACGAAGCCTGCACATCGAAGCGCAGATGAATGGCGCTCGAGACCTTGTTGACGTTCTGACCGCCCGCTCCTTGCGCGCGCACTGCGGTCAGTTCGATTTCGTTCGGCGGGATTGGATAGCGGGATGTCATGACGCGAGCTTGAATCGGGAAACATGAGTGTACACAGCGCGCGACCGATCACCGACTACGGACTATCGAGCGCGCCCGCCGATGCGAAAAACTATTTGCGTCCGCGCGGCCAGTTCATCGATACTGCGTTTTTCGCTTACAGCGTAAATTCACATGAAACTCCGTCCAGGTTTTGTGCTGGAACTGGCCGTCAACTTTCTGTTGCCGTGGCTCGCGTACCGGCTTGCGCTGCCGCACCTCGGCGAGACCGGCGCGTTGATCGCTTCTGCCGTGCCGCCGATCGTCTGGAGTCTGATCGAACTCGTGCGTTTTCGGCGCGTCGACGCGCTCAGCGTGCTGGTGGTGGCCGGCATCGTGCTCTCGGTCGCGGCGATGGCGCTCGGTGGCAGTCCGCGCATGCTGCTGTTGCGCGAGTCGCTGGTGTCCGGCGCGGTCGGCGTGGTGTTTCTACTCTCGTTGCCGATGCGCCGCCCGCTGATCTTCTATCTCGCGCGCGCCACCGTTGCCCGCGAAATGGAAGGCGGCGCGGCGCGCTTCGAAGCGCTTTGGCGGGAGCGGCCCGCTCTCGTTTCCGCCATGCGGTTGATGACGCTGGTGTGGGGCGTCGGCCTGACCGGCGAAACTGCGCTGCGTGCGTGGATGGCGCTGACGTGGCCGATCGAGCGCTTCCTGGTGGTCTCGCCGTTTATCGGCTACGGCATTTACGGCGGCCTCACGCTGTGGACGTTCTGGTATCGAAAGACCATGCGTGGCCGCGTGGAGGCGCGCGTGCAGTCGGGAGGCGCTGCTAGTTGAGTGGCTTCGGCGCAAAATGCGCTCGGGCCTTTCCGCCTTTCCGCCTTTCCGCCTTTCCGCCTTTCCGCCTTTCCGCCTTTCCGCCTTTCCGCCTTTCCGCCTTTCCGCCTTTCTGCCTTTCTGCCTTTCTGCAGTTCAATATTCGCGTGATCTGACCGCGAAGCAGCCCCGCCAGCCGCACCTGCTATTCAGCGCCACGCCACACTTCCGCTATCCGCGCGGCTAACCCGGAGTCGCGCTGTGTCGGCGTCGCAATGGCCTGCGCCAACACCGCGCGCCCGCCGATCACTTCCACCCGTTCACGCGCGCGGGTAATCGCCGTGTACACCAGTTCACGCGACAACACCCGGCTGAATACCGAAGGCAGCATCAGCACCGCGTGCTCGAACTCCGAGCCTTGCGACTTATGAACCGTGAGCGCGAACGCGGTGTCGTGCGGTGGAAGCGCCGCCGGCGATACCGCTCGCAAACCGCCGTCGCCGGTCCGGAAATACACGCGCAACGCGCCGCTCGCGCCCGGCAGCGCAATGCCGATATCGCCGTTGAAGAGACCAAGCGCGTAGTCGTTGCGCGTCACCATCACCGGACGCCCGGCGAACCACTGTGCGCCCACTGCCAATGTCACACCCGCCGCGCGCCGCACCTGCGCCGCCATCGCCGCATTCACCTGATCGACGCCGCGTGGCCCGGAGCGGGTCGCGCACAGAATGCGGAAACGGTTCAGCGTGTCGAACAGCGGCAACGGGTCAGGCGTTTCGGCTGCTAGCGCTGCGGCAAGCGCGTCGGCGTAGGGCGCGAAACCCGCGGCGAGCCGTGTGACGGTGCGCTCGGCAAGCGTCGCGTGCGTGTCTTCGTGAAGCGCCGCAGCGCAAGTTTCCGTGGGATCGGTGCGTAGGACATCCAGCGCGGCGCTCGCCGAGCCGTTGCGAATCGCGAGCGACAGTCGGCCGATCGGCGACTCCAGGCCGAACCGGTAGTTGCGCTCGAGCCAGACGACGCAATCGGCGAGCGGGCTTTGCGTGGAGGAAGCGGACGTCGTCGGTGATGCTGTGCTTTCGAAAAGGTCACTCACCGGCGGTTCATCGAAAGCATCCGGCGAACCTGCATATGCAAACAGATCGTCGTCCGGCGCGAACAAATCGCCAGGCTCCGCGCCGAAGCCCCGCGATGCGCCCGGCAGTGCCTGCGTAAGCCGCGTTTCGTCGATGCCGAGCGCCCCGGCGATCCGCCGCAAACCACTTTGTGTAAAAGCCGGACGCGCGCTGAGTTCGGCGAACACCGCGCCGGCCTCGACGGCGGCGAGCTGGTCCTTGTCGCCGAGCATCACGAGACGCGTCTGCGGGGCGATGGCGTCGAGCAGATGCGCGGCCATGGCGACGTCGATCATCGACGCCTCGTCGATCACCACGACGTCGTAAGGCAGCGGATTGTCCCGATGATGCCGGAAGCGTCCTCCCGGCCCGGAGCCAAGCAAACGATGCAGGGTGTACGACGTCTGCGGCAAACGCGCGGCGAGTTCAGGCGGTAAATCGCCGGCGCGCGCGAGCAAGGCCTCCTGCATGCGCTGCGCGGCTTTACCGGTAGGCGCCGCAAGTGCGATGCGCAAATCCGCGCGTGCATCGAGGAGGCAGGCAAGCACACCGACCACGGTGGTGGTCTTGCCGGTGCCAGGTCCGCCGCTGACGATGGTGAGTTGCCCCGACAGCGCCATGACTGCCGCGACGCGCTGCCAGTCGACTTCGTCGTCCTTCGGTGGACCGAAGTAACGCACGAGACGCTCGTGCAGTGTTTGGGCGTTCGCATTCATGGCGCCGTCTGCGCTGGCGAAATAGCCGGCGCCGGCGCTCACGCTGGCGTTGGAATTCGGACCGGTGTTCGCGCTAGCGTTCGCAGCCGCGCCAGCGCGCGCGTCGGCGTTAGCGTCGGTTCCAGCAAGAGATCCCGCGTCAGCACCGCTCCCGCCGGCATCACGCCCACGAGCCTGAGCGTCGACCGATCGCGCGACACTCACCCCCGCATGCGCCACCAGCGCGCGCGCAAGCCGCCGCTCGTAGTCGTAATAGCGCGCCAGATACAAGCGCCCTTGCCCATCGACCACCAGCGGCCGCAACGCCGCCGCGCTTTGCGAACCATCGCTCGCCATGCCGCTAGCGAACAATGCCGCGCGCACTTCGGCGCTCGACACCTCGAAGCGTCGTGCCAGCAACGCAAGCGGCACGCACACGTGCCCTTCCGCCGTCGCGCGGCTCGCGGCAAATGCGCCCCGCGCCGCCCACTTGACCGCTTCCGCCGAAGCGCCGCCACGCCGCGCCAGCGTGCCGATGCGGCGCGCGAAACCTTCGGCGAGCGCGATGCTGAAATCCGCAGGCGCGGGCAAACTCACGCCGATGTCGTCAAACTCGGGCGGCGCCGATGCGCTCTGTTCGAACGTGCTCATGCGACACCCCCGATCATGGCCGCATCGAGCAGCGCGACCAATTCGAATGCAGGCCGCCGCATATGCACGCCCGCCGGTCCGTCGGCGTCGCGCCAATGCGGACGCACGCCGCGCACGAACAGATACAGGTAGCCGCCGATGTGCGTGTCGTACGAATAATCGCGCACCCGCGTTTTCAGATAACGATGCAGCGCGACCGTATAAAGCAGCGCCTGCAGGTGATACGCATGGCTCGCCATGGCCGCTTCGAGCGGCGCGGCGGCGTAGTCGGCGGCGGTGTCGCCCAGATGGTTCGACTTCCAGTCGACGATCCAGAAACGTCCGTCGTGCTCGACGATCATGTCGATAAATCCTTTGACGAACCCGCGCAACACGCCGGGCTCCAGTGCCACGTCGGGATAGCCGTGTTCGATCAGCAGTTCGCGCAATGCGGGGAAATCCAGCGACGGCGCGGCGAACAGAAACTCGAGTTCATTGAGGCGCCGATGCGGGTTCAGTTTGGCGAGCGCCATGCCGGGCTGCAGTTCGGCAGTGACCACGTCTCTGAGCAGGTTGTGCATCATCGCTGGCAGGCGTGCGGCGAGTTCAGGCACAGCCGGCGCCGGACGCTCGCGCAACGCCCCGCGGATGGCGTCGGGCCAGGTATGCGGCTCGGTGAAATCAGCGAGTTCGAACATGCGATGCAGACAATCGCCCGCAGCGGCGCCGCGCGGAAACGCGAGGATGTCGTCTTCTGCGTAGGCCGGCGCCTGCGGCGCGGGAGTGGGCGTGACGACGAGCGCATCGGCAATCTCGTCGTGATCGGGACGCACCTCTTCCGCCGGCGCGTGCATCTCTTCCGCTTTACTGCCGGCGGCGATCAGGCCGCTGAAACTCGCCATGCGCCACTGATCGCGCAACGGCCTGCGATTGGCTCGCGCCTGCATGCGCGCGCTGCGGTCCTGAAGGCTTTCGAGCGGCACGCGGCGCGCCGGCCTGGGCAGCGGCTGCAGCGTGATCGGGCCACCCGCCAGCGCCTGCCAGCGGGCCGACAACGCGGCTTCGTCGGGCGGCTCGGCGAGCCAGTCGCCGAAATCATGACCCTCGCCGGCCACGAGCCAGTTCAACACGCTGCGGCGCGACTCCTTGCTGGAGCGCGACGACAGATACGTGCCGGCGACCAGATAGCAGCGGTACACCGCGCGCGTCAACGCCACGTAGACGAGCCGCGCCCGTTCCGCCGCCTGTTCACGCACCGCGTAACGCGACGCATGCTCGGCCTCCTCGTCGTCGCAACCGTAATGCAGCACCGCATCGCCGGTTTCGTCGTGATACTCGCGTGCATCCGGCAAACCGGACGACGGCGGCTCGCGCAACCCGCCGTCGTTCAGGAACGGACAGAACACCACCGCATATTCGAGCCCTTTCGATTTGTGGACCGTGACGATCTGCACGAGGTTGCGATCCGATTCGAGCCGCAATTGCGCGTCTTCGCCACCGCCCTGGGTGCGTTGTGCGGCGAGCCAGCGCAAGGTCGGCGCGATACCGGGTTGCGTCGCGGCGCGAGCCTGCACGAGTTCGGCCAGGTGGTTCACGTTCGTTAGACGCCGCTCGCCGTCCACTCCGGCAACCAGCCGTTGCGCGACGCGCAGCTCACGCATCAGCGTGCGCCACATCACCGCGAAGCCGCGCTCATGCCACAGCGTGCGATAACGCGAAAAACGTTCGACCCAACCCATTGCGTCGGCGGCGTGCGCGGGATCGTCGGCGACCGATGGCGCGTCGGCGAGCTGCTCGAGTCGCCACAACGCCGCGGCGTCGAGACCCAGCCAGTCGGTGGCCAGCGCGGCGCGCAGACGGCGCAGATCGCCGGGCGTATCGACGGCGGCCAGCACACGCTCGATCTGCTCGGCGTCGAGCGTCGCGAACACCGACGCCTGCGCCAGCTCCACGCTGCCGACACCCCACGCGGCCAGCACGCGCTTGATCAGACTGCCCTGCTTATGCGTTTGCACCAGCACCGCGATGTTGCCCGGCGCGAGCGGCGCATCGCCGATCGTCACCGCACCTTCGCGCGCGCCGCGCAGCAGCCGCACGATCTCGGCGGCACACGCTTCGCTCGCTTCGCGCTGAGCCTCGCGTTTGGTCAACGCGGCGTCGCCTTGCGGCAAGGTCCAGATACGGAAGTCGCCGGCGCTCGCGTCCGGATCGGAGAACGGCAGTCTGCGCCGTTCGCCAGCCCGCACCGGCTGATAGTCGAGACCATCCAGCACGAACGCCTGGCGGTTGGCTTCGAAGAGCCGGTTGCAAGCCTCGACGATGGGCGCGGTCGAGCGCTGATTGACGGCCAGCGTGTAACACGCGGATGCCGCCTCACGCGCCGCCAGATA
This sequence comes from Paraburkholderia sediminicola, assembly GCF_046027355.1. Classification (GTDB taxonomy): domain Bacteria; phylum Pseudomonadota; class Gammaproteobacteria; order Burkholderiales; family Burkholderiaceae; genus Paraburkholderia; species Paraburkholderia sediminicola_B. The sequence continues at coordinate 8,144 of NZ_JAQQEK010000004.1, forward strand.
GGTATGCAAATCGGCCGCGCGAAAACTGTAGATCGCCTGCTTCGGATCGCCAACCAGGAACAGCGGACCGGCCGGCGCGAAGATGCGGCTGAAGATTGCGAACTGCAGCGGATCGGTGTCCTGAAACTCGTCGATCAGCGCCGCGGGATAACGCGTGCGCAACGCATCGGCAAGCCAGGGATGCGCGGCGAGCGCGCGGTACAAGTTGGACAGCAGATCGTCGAACGACACCACGCGGCGCGTGCGCTTGCGCGCCACCAGCTCGGCGGGCGCGTAGTCGAGCCAGGTCTGCACGAGCGAGAGCCAGCGCGCGCGTTGCGCGGCCTCGGCTGCGACCAATGCTGCCGCGAGCGCTTCGGCGTGTTCGAAGAACGCATGTTCGGGCGGCTCGAACTTGACCTTGGTAGCCTTCTTCAACGCCGAAGCCGTGAGCTTCAACGCGGCCTTCGGCGGCGGCGCATGACAGTCGCCTTGCGCGAAATACTCAGTCCATGCGGCGATGGCGGCGCTCACATGATCGGGTTTATGCGACGTCTTGCTCAGACGGTCTTGCGCCTCGCCCAACAAGCTGACGATCGCGTCGCGCTCCGCATACCAGAGGTCGCACGCGGCGTCGAAACCAGCTTGCGGATCGGCGCCAGTGCCACTTGCGTCGACTTTGCCCCAGCGCAACTGCGCCAACGGTTTCTTCAGACGCCGCGCGAGTTGTTCATCGAGTGAAGCGGGGCCGGCGCGTTTGGCTACCAGCCACGCGGCGAACGCCGGATGCGCATGTGCCACCGGTTCCACCTGCTCACGCCAGAAGTCAGCCGCCATCTCGAAGCGCAACGCCGCGTCGTCCGCTTCCATTTCGAAGGCGAACGGCATGGCCGCGGCGAACGGCGCCTCCTGCAACGCGCGCTGACAGAACGCGTGAATGGTGTGGATCGCCGCCTGGTCGAAGGTGCGCAGCGCGCGCCGCACCACTTTCAAAGCGTCCTCGCGCTCGATGCCCCGCTCCGGCGCCAGCGTCGTTTCAAAGAGACGGCTGATAAACGGATCGCCGCCGTCGTCATCCATTTCGATGGCGCGGTGCAGTTCGGCGAGGCGCCCGCGTATGCGTTCGTGCAATTCCGCGGTCGCCGCCTTCGTGAACGTGACGACGAGAATCTGGTCCGCGTTCAGGTTCTTTTCGAGCAGCAGGCGCACGTACAACGCGCAGATATTCCAGGTCTTGCCGGTGCCCGCCGACGCCTCGATCTGATTCACGCCGTCGAGCGAACAGGCGAAGACGTCGAGTTCTTCGGCGACCAGCGCGTGATGCTTCATGGCGCCGCTCATGACGCGCTCCGCAGATGTTGCATGAGTGGTTTGAATACGATCGCGGCGAGGCTGCCGAACGGCTCGTCGAGCGTAAGCGGCGTGCCGCGCAATGCGATGCGCAAGGCGGGATCGTCGGACTCGCCACGCACTCGGTCATTAATCCAGACGCCCTGCGCGGCGGAATCGCTTTCGCTGACTTTGGTCCATGCGCTCTTCGGGAAGAAGCGCAGCGGCAGCATGCGGCCTGCCTTGAACAACGCGGCAAGCGGCGCCAGTTCGTTAAGTGGCGCGGCGACCGGCGCGAGTTCGAAACTCTCACCGCTGCCATGCCAAACGGTGCGGCGCGGACCGTTCGGCTGCGCGGCGCAATAGACCAGATGTGCGAGCCACGCCGACAGATAGTCGCGTGCGGTAGGTTTGGCGTAGCGGAAAATCACTTGTCCTGTTTCGGTGAGCAGGTTCAGACTGCCGTGCAGATGCAGCGGCGTTTCGGCGGCTTGCCGAAGCAGCGCGTCATGCGCGCCGAACAGCGCACCGGCGAGTTCCTCGCTCTCGGGCCAGCGCGGCGCGATGTCGAGCACGAACGGCAAACGCTCGACACCCGACGCCACCTCGCGGCGCACGCTGTCGGCGAGCTGACGCAACGCGCCGAGTTCACGCGCGCGCCACACCGCGCCGGTCGCGCCGCCCGGCAATTCCGGGCTCGCTGCCGCCACGCGGCGCACGCGTTCGAACACGACGTCGTCGTCCGTATCGACGTCGAGCAGCACGGGCAAAAGACGGTCCGCCAATGCATCGCGCCCCGCGTAATCGAGGTCGAACGGCTCGGTGTCCAGCAATTCACCTTGTGCTTCCGACAACACGATGCCCAGACGGTCGCGCAACAGCGCCCGCGCCGGATGACGCCAGAAACGCACGAATTCGTCGAAGGCAATCGGCGCCGGATCTTCCGGCGGCAAAGGTCGATCGAAGAACGGAGCCGCAGCCGGATGCGTGGGCGCGGCCAGCAACGTGGCCAGCTCGGCGCGGTCCGCGTCATAGCTGAACAGCTGGGATTGCGACGAGAAATAGTCCGACGCAAACGCCTGCAACGGATGATCGACGATAAACGCATGCCGCGCGCTCTCGACTTCGGCGGGACTCGCGCCCTCGCCCGCCGACACCTGCGCGAGGTGGTCGAGCAGTTCATCGACCAGCGCGGCCGGCGGCAACGGCGCGTTGTCCCGAATGCTGCGGCCCGTATAAGCGATGAAGAGACGATCGCGCGCCGCGAGCAGCAGATCGAGGAATAGATTGCGTTCGTCGTCGCGCCGCTGACGGTCGCCTGCTTTGCCGAACGCGGCCATCAGATCGAACTCGTCGGCACGCGCGAGACTCGGCAACACGCCGTCGTCCATGCCGAGCAGGCAGACGACGCGATACGGCAAGCCACGCAAACTAGTCAGCGACGAAAACGTCACGCTGCCCCAGGGCACGCCGCCGCGCGCGGGGTCGTCGAGCGCTTCGGTGAGCGCGCCGCGCACCACCGCGGCGGGCATCGCGACTTCTTGCGCGCCGGCTTGCATCGCGTCGCCCATCTTGTCGATCGCGTCGCGTACGGCGGCGAGCGAATCGGCGAACTCGACGCCGCCGTCGAAACATTGTGCGAGCGTTTCGAGCAGCAGTTGCGTCCACTCGGCGGGCGTGCGCTCGATCGCGCAATTCGCCGCGAAGCTGTCGATGTCGTCGACGAAACGAGAGAGGCGGCCGAGCAATTCCGCATCCGAGCCGTTGGCGCCTTCGACCGGCAGCCACGCATCGACCGGCTCGCCGCCGTCCGGCATCGCGTAACCGAGATAGAGACGCGTGAGCGCATCGGCAAACGTATGACGGGCGATCGGCACGTGTTCGCCGGTCGGCTCGACCGGCGCGAGCCCGCGACGCGCGCCGGCCGCTGCCAGCCATTCCTGCGCGGCTTCGAGCGAGCTCGCGTCGATGCCATAACGCACGGCAATCGCGTCGACGCGCAGCCATTCGATCAGATCCGGCGCGCCCACGCTGCGCTCGGGCAAAGCCAGCCAATCGAGCAACAGACGCGCAACCGGATTGGCCTGCGACGGCGGCAAGCCGGTGATCCGATACGGAATGCGGCGCGTGTCGCCGGGCGGCGTGGTGCCGAATACGGCGTCGATCAAAGGTCCGGCCGCCGCGAGATCCGACACGGCGACCAGCACGTCGGACGGCTGCAGATCGTCGAACTCATCGAACCAGCCGAGCAGGCGATCGTGCAGCACTTCGAGTTGCCGCGACAGACTGTGGCAGACGTGCACTTCAATGCCGCGCTCGATCGGCAGTTCGTCGGCCTCGGTCTCGTCATGCAGATTGAGGATGCCGTTCTGCACGGCGGCAAGCCAGCTCGGCTCCGGATTCTCGGTGAAATCGCCGGTCTCGCCTGAAGCCGCGCTCTCGGTCAATTCATGCAGCATGTGCAACTGCGCCTGGGTCTGTCGGCCCCACTCGGCAAGCAGCGGATGGCCGACTTCCTGATAGTCGAGCTGGCCGGCGGCGTCGAGCGCTTCGACGCGCCCCGCGCTGACGACGTCGAACCAGAACTCGCGGCACGGATTCATCACGTACAGCCGCACGTCGACCCAGCGCGAGAGCGCGCGCAGCAACGCCACGTGCAACGGCGGCATGGTCGGCAGAGCAAACACGCTGACCGCTTCGGGCCACTGTGCGTTCGAGATCGCCTCGAGATCGAGCGTGCCGATTTCGTCGAGAAAACGGTAAGCAGGCGGCAACGCGGCCGCGGGCGTTTGCGCGTCGCCCGACAGTTCCGTGAGCACCGCGCGCCACAACGCCGCTTGCCAGCGCTCGTCCTCGCGCGCCGCTTCGCTCGAGCCGACAAGGCGCGGACCGGTGTCGTCGGAGGCACCGCTCGCGAAGATCGAGCCGCCCTTCTGCCATTGCAGCAGCCATTCCGGGCGATAGGTCAGATAGTGGTCGAGCACGGTCGCCACGCGCCGCGCGAGTTCGTAACGCATCGAAGCGTCCGCTGCATCGAGATACGTGCGCAGACGCGGCGACGCATTCCAGGGCAGCGCTTCGTCCGCCTCACCCAGCAGCCGGTAGCAACGCCACACGAGCCGGTCCGGCGCGAATGGTGAATGCTTCGGCACCTTGATCACGCCGCCAATCTGAGCCCACAACCATTGCGCGAGGTAACCAAAGTTGACATTCGCGCAGATGCCCTGGCGCGCGGCGATATCGAGCTCGAGCCGGCGCCGCACCGCCGCGCTCGGGACGATCACGGGCTGCGCGGTCCAGGGATCGGACGGCGCTTGTGCCAGATCGTCGAGCAGCGCGCCGACAAGGGTTTCGTAGCGATTCGAGTAGAAGAGCTGGAGCATGGATCCTGGAGCTTGCGGGCGGCGCGGGCGGAACGCCCAGGCCGCGACAGACATTGAAGCGACAGCATAACAAACGCATCCCCAGGGCAGAACCTGGCCGAACGGACGAGGTCAGATCAGCCATAAAATCAGTTAGACTCGACGGCAGTTCGGGTCTGCCCCTTCAACCGCGGTTTTCTCAGTGAATGGAATCCAGGCAGTCGATGCGCTATTCGGTTGAAATAAAAAAATTCCTCTACAGCCAGTACTTTTATGGCGGCCTGCGCATCGCAGTCGGCGTGTCGTTACCGGCGGTACTGTGTCTGATCGTGTTTCACGATCGCGAGCTCGGCTTCACGATCGCGACCGGCGCGCTCGGCGCGTGCGTCGTGGATATGCCGGGCCCGCTCAAGTACAAGCACAACGAAATGCTGGCGTGCACGGTGATCGGCTTCCTGTCCGCGCTCGCCACCGGGCTCGCCACGGTGAATGCGGTGGCGCTGTGGTGCACGGTCGTGCCGCTCACCTTCCTGCTGTCCTTGATCGTCGTGTACGGCAACCGCTGGCCGCAGATCAGCTTTGCCACGCTGTTCATGATGATCATGACGCTGGAAGAGCGCTTCACGCCGATGCAGGCGCTCGTCAACGCGTCGTGGATTCTGGTGGGCGGCCTCTGGTACACCTACTGGTCGACCTTCGTGAGCCGCTGGATGATGCATCGCATCGAACAGCAGGCGCTGGCCGAGAGCGTGTTCGCGTGCGCCGACTATCTGCTGGCGCGCGCCGAGTTCTACGACCTCGACAACGATCTCGACGAGTGTTATCGCAATCTGGTCGACAAGCAGATCACCGCGGTGGATCGGCAGGACGCCGCGCGCGACATCGTGCTGCGCAATCTGCCCAAGTTCAAGAGCGGCAAGCTCGAACCGCGCCGCGCCATGCTGTTCAATCTGTTCATCAACACGGTCGATCTGCATGAACTGTTCGTCGGCGCGCATACCGATTACCCGCTGGTGCGCAACACGTTTGGCGGCTCCGATCTGCTGGTGTTCTACCGCGATCTGATTCGCAAGGCGGCCGCCGATCTCGAGGAGATCGGGCTTGCGGTGCTGCAAAACCATGCGCCGCGTGGGCGCGTGAACGTCAAGGCGGAATTGCGCGCCATCGAGTTCGAAATCGAGCTGATGCGCAAGCAGGATCTGCCCGCAAAAAACCACGAGGCTTATTCGGCAATCTCGTCGACTTTCCGGCGCGTCTGGAGCGCCACACGCCTGATCGACAAGATGCGCAAGAGTCTCTCGAGCGAACCGAGCACGAGCGAGACCGAATTGCGCCTCGACCAGGCGCTCACGCGCTTCGTGTCGAGCCGGCGCGTGCCGTTCGGGCAGATCTTCTCGAACCTGACGATGGCCTCGCCGAGCTTCCGTCATGCGTTGCGCGTGACGATCGCTGTCGCCGTGGGCTTCTGGCTCGGGCGCCTGCTGCCGCTCACCAACGCCTACTGGATCGTGATGACCACGGTCATCATTCTGAAGCCCGGCTACTCGCTCACCAAACAGCGCAACGGGCAGCGGATCGTGGGCACGCTGATCGGCTGCGCGGCGAGTATCGCGCTGATGATCTTCGTCAAGGAACCGCACATCCTGCTGGTGGTGATGTTCGCGTCGATGGTCATGAGCTACAGCCTGCTGCTGTTCAATTACACGGCGAGCGTGGTGTTCACCTCGTCGTATGTGCTGCTGATGTTCCATCTGCTCGCGCCGGGCAGCATGCGCATCATCGGCGAACGCGCGATCGATACCGTGGTGGGCTGCGCGATCGCGATCGCGGCAAGCCACCTGTTCCCGTACTGGGAATATCGTTTGATGGGCAAGCTCGTCAACAACATGATCAACGCGACGCGCCAGTATCTGGAAGCAAGCTGGTGGTGGAGCGGCAAGCCGGCCGCAGCGGTGGTGGCCACCGTGACCGAGGCCGGCGCGCGTGCCCCGGCGGCCGCGATGGCTGATCCGGCGATCGACTTTGCCAAGCCGGTGTTGGCGACGGTCAATGGGGGTGCAGGTGGTAGTGCAAGCAGCGTTGCGAGCGGCAGCGCAAACGCCGCGCCCCCCCTGGCCACCGGCGCAACAACGAAACCCCTTGCCGACGCAGGCGCAAGCGCGGGCACGACCACGGTCGGCAACCCGACCGCCAAGCCGGCCTCGGGCGCCTCCGCTGCCGCCGCAGCGGCGGCGACTGCGCTCGATCGTGATTACCGCTACCGGCTCGCCCGCAAAAATGTACACGTGGCGTTCGCCAATCTGGGCCAGGCATTTCAGCGCATGATGCTCGAACCGAAGTCAGCGCAGAAGTTCGTGCCGGAACTGAACGGCCTGCTGGTGCGCAGCCATGTGCTCGCCTCGCAGATCACCGCGGCCGCGCCGCTCTTGCGCACTTCGGCGCAACAGCAGATCGACGGCGTCTCGCTACAGCCGCTGCAACGCGCGCTGAGCGTCGTGCGCGACAATCTCACCGAAGCTGAGACCGGCACCGCGCCGGCCGCCGATCAGAGCGAGCAGATCAAACTGCTGGGCCGCGAACTCGATGCGATGGTGGTCGAAACGGAGAAGTCGCCGGACTATTCGGCGGATGCCGTGCATGACATGAAATTGCTTGCGCATCAATGCAAGCAGATGCTGTCGGCGGCGGCGCAGATTCGCAAGGATGCGAGCGTGATTCGCCTGCCGGACGAGTGAAACGGCGTGGGCCGACATTGCGTCTGGCGCGGTCGGTGTGCCTTTAGCTTTCTGGATGTATTGGCCTTCAGCATTGCGGCGAGCGTCTCGCCGGCACATCAAGCGCGATGCTCGAACTGACGTGCGCGCTGTCTTACTGAGCCACGCCGCTAGCCGGCTTCGCGGCAGTGGCCGCTGCCGCCGCCGCATCGGACGAAATCGACGGCGCCGGCGCATTCTGGCTGTCGAAATCGTGCTTTTCCTTGATGGCGTTATAGAAGAGCGTGGCGATCACCAGCAGTACCGCGACCACGATGAAGACAGCAATGCCAAAGGTCGGGTTCTTCTTGCGCGGCGGTTTGTTCATGAGGCGGGCTCGGTTCGCGAGGCAGTCGCGGATGGTGTCTGGGAACGCGGCATTCTACGCCCACTGAGCTTGCACACGGCTTGCAATGGGCGCGCTCACTGGCATGGACGCGCGAGCTTGCCGGAAAGCTTCAACGGCTGACCAGGGCGCGCCGTACGGTTCGCTGTCTGAAGAACAACAAACGACGCACCCGCCGCCTTTCCACCTACCTGATCACAGCCGGCCTGACCGGCAGCGCCGTCGAATACTTGATCTGCTCCATCGCAAAACTCGAACTCACGTCGTACAGCGGCACGGCGGCGATCAACAGCTTGTAGACGCGGTCGTAGTCGTCGATATCGGATACCACCACACGCAGCAGGTAATCGGTTTCGCCGCTCATCCGGTACACCTCCACCACCTCCGGAATCTCCTGCACCGCGCGCGTAAAGGTTCGCGCCCACTCCTCCGTGTGCTGGTTGGTGCGTACCGCGACGAACACCGTCGTGCCCACGCCGAGTTTGCGCGCGTCGCAAAGCGCGACCTGCGCGCGGATCACGCCCGCCTCTTTCAGGCGCTGCAGCCGCTTCCAGCAAGGCGTTTGCGACAGATTCACGCGTTGCGCCAGTTCGGCGATCGGCATGGTCGCGTCCTCCTGCAGCAACTCCAGCAGCTTCCGGTCGATGATATCCATTCCCATCATGACACCCCCATAGGAAATTATTCTACTTTTCAGATTCCACGGGGAATTATATGGAAACTCTTTCTCCAGGCAAACCGGTATAAATATCGCTATCCGAAAATAACCGATAAGCGGCGCTGCCGCTGCCCAACGATCATGAGTCAAGACCTCCGTCCAGCTTCTCTCGAACGTCTCGCGGTCCAACACGTACAGCCCGCCAGAACGGTCCAGGCGGCCTTGCACGAACAGGCGGACATGCTGTTGCATGCCGGTCGCAACACGCCGCTCACGCGCCTGTGCGATGCCCTGGATGCGATATTCGAAGCCTGCGCCCATTTCCCAGAACCGTCGAATTCGACCTTCTTTGCCCGCAGCATGCGCATTGCGCTCGCCGACGCCGCGGCGAACCCCGATTTGCTGACGGCGGCGCAGCGCGAGGGCTCGGTGCAGACGTACCGGCGCCATCTGCTGGCTGCCGATCCGCACGGCCGTTATGCGATCGCCGCGCTGGTGTGGCTACCGCAACAGGCGAGCCCCGTGCACGCGCATCACACGTGGTGCGGCTACGCGGTGGTGGATGGCGCGCTGAGCGAGACGGTATTCGAATGGAACGGCGCGCAGCATTGTGCGAGCGCCATGCGCACGCAAGCGCGCAAGGCGGGCGCGGTGTCGTTCGTGCGAGGCGGCCGCGGCGGGATTCATCAGTTGGGTAATCGCAGCGATGCACCTGCCGTCTCGCTGCATATTTACGGTGTCACGGGCGCGCGGATCGCGACGCACGTCAACGACATCGTGCACACGGCGGATGCCCAGGCGCTGGCCTGAAGCGACACGCGGCGCGGGCGTCCGGCGCACCCGCGCCCGGCAGCGATCAACTCTTCCCGCCCGCCTCGCCTGCCGTCGGAATCTGCGGTGGAATCGGCGCGGTTTGCCCGGTCGGCGGCGGCGCCGGCCGCGGTTCATGCGACACATCGCGCGCCACGGCGAGCGGCGCATGCACCGCCCGCGCCGCCGACGCCGCCCCGGTCTGCGCATGCTCATGCGGGTGCGGAGCGAATTCCGACACCTCGTCGTCCTGCAAAGGCTGCCCGTCGCTGTCCTTCGACGACGTGTACACACGCATCTGCGGCACCGGAATCTCGATGCCCGCTTCGTCCATCTTGCGCTTCAGACGCAGATTGAAGGCGCGCGCCACGCTCCACTGCTGCAACGGCCGCGTCTTGATCTGCCCTTTCACGACCATCCAGTTCGGATCGAAACGGTCCAACCCCCACACCTCGATCGGTCCGAGCATCTCGCGGCGGTAACGGAAGTCGGCCATCAGATCGGCGCCGACTTCGCGGATCAGTTGCGTGATCTGATCGACGTCGGTGGAGAACGACATGCGCACTTCGAACACCGCATAGGCGAAGTCGCGCGACAGGTTCTTGACGATCTTGATCTGCGAAAACGGAATCGCGTGAATCGCGCCCTGACCGTCGCGCAGCCGCACGGTGCGGATCGACAGATGCTCGACCGTGCCCGCATGGCCGCCGTCCACGTCGATCCAGTCGCCCACCGAAATCGTATCTTCAATGATGATGAACAGCCCCGTGATCAGGTCCGTCACGAGCGACTGCGCGCCGAAGCCGATCGCGAGGCCGATCACGCCGGCGCCGGCCAGCAGCGGCGTGACATTGATGCCGAGATTGGCCGCCGTGACGATGCCGGCAATCGTCATGATCGAGACCAGCAGCACATTGCGCACCAGCGGCAGCATCGTGCGGGCGCGCATGCTCGGCGCGCGCGCCTTGTTGCGCGGCCCGGCCGGATTGAGCGCCTCGGTGATCGCTGTATCGACCAGAATCCACAGCAACCAGGCAATGAATACAGTGGCGACGATCGCCGTCACCGCATGCGCGATACCGCGCGCCGCCACGTTTTCCTCGATCACCGCGGCGAGCGACACGCCCCACAAACGCGCCGCAAGCTCGAAGAAGAACAGCCAGATGAAAAGCGTCACCAGCGTGCCGAAAAAGCGCAGCAAGCGCGTGAGATACGGCGAGCGGCGACGCGCGCGCGCACTGCGCGGACGCGTCAGGCGCAACACGATGGCCGACAGGAAGAACGCCAGCACCAGCAGGGCCGCGGTCACCACCGAAATCTGCAGCACGTTTTCGCTCGAGCCCGAACCGCCGAGCGTGGCGACCACCGAGGCGGTGGCCAGCACCAGCACGGGCACGTGCCACAGGGCGGCGAGCACGTCGAAGGCGTCGGTCGCGGCCTTGTGATTGGTGCGCTGCTCGTAAGGCCGGTTGCGGATCAGATGCGCGACCGGCCGGCGAAACGCGAGCGCGAAATAGCCGGTGAGGACGGCGGCCGTCATATTGGCCGCGGTCGAAATCAGCGCGGCGAGGTTCGAGCCGAGTTGATGCGCGACGTCGTAATTGACGGCGGCGTCGCCGAGCGCGCCGCACACGCCGACCACGAACAGCACGCGCCGCGCATGATCGATCAGCAGGCGCACCGCAATCCGCCGATGCCCCGAGCCGAACAGCGAAAACATGATCAGACAGATCGCCGAAAACACCGCGCCCGCAACGATCGCATACGCGACCACCATGCCGAGCGTGCGGCCGAGCGCGTCGGGCATCGCGCGCACGAACAATAGCGCGGCGAGGAAGGCGATGATCCAGGGTCCGACGCGGCGCAGCGCGAAGATCAGCAGTTCGCGCGTGGTGGGATTCGGCTGGAGTCCCATGACGATGCCAAAGCGCCGGTACAGCCGGTGCTGCACATAGATCAGCGCGCCGGCGCACGCACCCCAGCCGGCCAGCATCGCGAACATGGAGAACAGAATGCGGCCGAAGCTCTCGTGCCCCTGCCCCGAAATGATCGTGTAGAGCTCATTGCCGGCCGCGTTGAAGCGGCCGCCCCAATAGCGGACCGGCGTGCGGCCCTGATGCACGTCGGATTCGAACGACGCGATACCCGACGCGATCGCGCCGAGCAAGCCGGGGCTCGGCTGCGCGGGTGCGGGCGGCGCGACGTTTTGCGAGACGTCGCGCAATTTTTTGAGCTGGGCGACGAGCGCGGTGCGCTGGCGGTCGTTGTCGAGCGTGGAGATCACACTGTCGAGCGAGCGCGCCAGTTCCGCCTGACTCGCCGGCGACGGCGCGGACGCCGCCTCCGCCGCCGAAGCGCCCGAGGCCGAAGACGCGGGCGTCGCCGTCACCGTCGCGCTGTTGATCAGGCTCTGCAGGGCCGGGATGACCGGCGTGCCAGTGGCCGCGCCGGCTGCACGCGCGTTCGCAGGCAATAAGCCGACACACAGGATCAGCGCGACAAAGACCGCGGCCGCCCATGCGCCGAACCGCGCGGCGAGTTGCGGGCGCGCGGCGCGACGGGTGTCGCATGCGGCACGGTCGGAAGAAAAACGAAAGGCGGCGTGGGTCGCCGGCTGCCCGCCGTTGGACGGCGCAGCCTCGGACTCACGCCGCAACGGGCATGACTGCATGGCAATCCGTAAGAAAACGGGAGACGCCAGTGTATCCGCAGTTTTATCGGGAGCGACCGAACTTGCGTAACCGAATGTTAGGACGCTTGCGCGGGCTCAAGCGTTGTGAGGACCGCGCGCGGGTCCTGACGCCGCGCTTGCAGCTCCCGCCCGCAGTGCGTTCAGCCTCGTTTCACGCTCAATAAGCGACCGTGGCGATCTGACGGATGAAATGGCCCTGCTCCAGTTCATCGACGAAGGCAATGGCGTAATCTTCGGCGGAAATGCGGCTATTGCCCTCCGCGTCGGCCAGCAGCGTGTTCGCGCCCGTGCGAAATTTGCCGGTGCGTTCGCCCGGCGCGATGATCGCGGCCGGCGCGAAGCAAGTCCAGTCGAGGTCGGTCACGCCGCGGTAGTAGTCGAATACCTTCCGATGCGCGAGCGCGATCGGCTTGTAGGCGTCCGGAAAGCCTTCCGTATCGACCAGTTGCTTGCCCGGCGCCACTTCGAGCGAACCCGCGCCGCCCACCACGACGAGGCGCTTCAGGCCCGCCGCGCGTACGCCTTCGACGAGCGCGTGAGTCGCCTTGTCGAGCGCCGCGAGATCGTCTTGCGGCGGCGCATAGGCGCTTGCCACCACGTCGTGGCCGCGCACCGCGGCGCCGACGCTCGCGGCGTCGAGCAGATCGGCTTGCGCCGCTTTCAGGTTCGCCACGTCGGTCGGCACGCGCGCCGGATTGCGCGCCAGCGCCGTCACCTGATGCCCGCGGCGGGCTGCTTCGGCGGCGATCCGCGAACCAATCATGCCGGTGGCGCCGAACAACGCGATCTTCAACTGTTTGCTCATTTTCACTGCTCCTGTCGTTAGCATATATGTAACCATATCGATTACATATAACGCGGAAAAAAGAGGGGCTTGAGCCCCCGTTCGTTGAGAGGCGCGTGTTGCGATCGACCACCACGCGCCCTTCCGTACTGCTTTTTTGCTACGTCACCCGTGCGAGCGCTTCTTGCGTTCGCGCAGTTTCTCGGCACGCACCACGTCAGCCGTGGCGTCGGCCAGTGTGCGCGCGCCGAGCGAGGCCTCCATGGCCTGCTGCGCTTCGTCGATGATCCCGCGCAGAACACCCTGAATATTGCGCCCGACCATGCACGCCGGATTCGGCTCCTCGCGATGCAACGCGAATAGCTGCGCGTCGTCTACCGCACGATACACCTCGAGCAGCGTGATCTGCTCAGGCGCCCGGGCCAGCAGCGCGCCGCCGCCCGCGCCGAGCTGCGAGGTGGTCAGGCCCGCCTCCGCCAGCATGCTCAGAAGCCGCCGGATCAGCGCGGGATTGGTATTCACGCTGCCCGCGATCGTGTCCGACGAAAGCGGCGCGCCCTCCTGCAACGACAGCAGCGCGAGCACATGCACCGCGAATGCAAACCGGCTACTCGTGTTCACAGCAAACCCGCCCGGCGACGACAATGTGTAACCATAGTAATTACATTTAATCCGACTGTCAAACGACAAGGCGATCCGGCCGGCATGTCACTTGTCCATCTGCTTCTGTGCGTCGCCCGAATCGCCGGATGACGACGAAGCCGCCGCATTCGTCGACGACGCCGAGCTTTGCGCCGACCATTCCTGGAGCTTGCGCCCCGCCGATTCGAGGCTTTGCCCGGTCAGCGACGCGGCCTTGCCGAGTTGCGCATTGGTGGCGCTCGCCGCGCCCTGCAGATTGGCTTGCGCAGTCGAAGCCAGCGCGTTGGGGTCGATATTGATCGTGGGCGCCGACGCGGAGTCGAGATTCTGCTGCGCGGCGGACTTGGTCGCGTCGACCTGCTGGCCGACGTAGCTGGCCGCCTGATCGAGCTTCTGGCCGGCGACCTGGGCTGCGTCGTTGAGCTTGCCGGCAACCTGTCCGGCGGACGCGTCGTTCTTCTGACAGGCAGCGAGGCCGCCGAACACGACGGCCACGAAGGCGGCACGGCGCAGCAAGGATGAACGTATCGATGAAATCATGATTGAGTGTGAGCCGCGTCGAGCGGCTTCCGCATGCGAAAACGCGCCAATGATACGCCGTTGCGCTGCACGCGCTCCTCAACGAGCATCTCGAAGCCCGCTCGCTCGAAGCTGCGGCGCGCGCTAACGCTTACGTCGGCGCTGAGTTTCGTTGCGCCGGACGCGCGCGCCGCGGCTTCGAGACGCATCAGCAAGCCTGCCGCGAGGCCTTGCCGCGCATGAGCGGGCGCCACATACAGCATCTCGACGTGGTCGGCGGGATAAAGCTGTGCGAACGCAGCGGGACTGCCTTCGCGCCAAGCCACCAGCGTCACGCCGCGCGCGAGCCTCGCGGCAAAAGCCGGCACGTCGTCGGCGGCCGACGCCCATGCGTCGCGCGCCGCCGCGTCGTAGTCAGGCGCGGCAAGCGCGCTGATCGCAGCGCGAAACAGCACGGCGAGCGCTGCCTCATCTTCGGCGCGAAACGCGCGCCATTCGAATGTGTCCATTGCGTGATCCGTCGCGGTTCTGTCAAACGTAGTGGAGTAGACTGCCTGAGCTTATGAACGTCAATGACGTGAGCGTCAAAGAGCATTCGCTGTGTTCCGTTGATCAATTGGAGGCATACGATGGCGGCAAAGAAGATTCTGTTTCTGACCGGCGACTTCGCCGAGGATTATGAAACGATGGTGCCGTTTCAGGCGCTGCAGGCAATCGGCCATGTGGTCGACGCCGTCTGTCCGAACAAGAAGGCCGGCGACCGGATCAAGACCGCGATTCACGATTTCGAGGGCGATCAGACCTACACGGAAAAGCCCGGCCATCAATTCACGCTCAACGCCACCTTCGACGACGCCGACCCGCGCCAATACGACGCGCTCGCGATCGCCGGCGGCCGCGCGCCGGAGTATCTGCGGCTCAATCACAAGGTGATCGAGCTCGTGCGGCAATTCGCCGAAGCCGGCAAGCCGATCGCGGCAATCTGTCACGCCGCGCAACTGCTGGCCGCCGCCGACGTGATCCGCGGCAAGCGCATTTCCGCCTACCCGGCCTGCGCGCCCGAAGTGAAGCTGGCGGGCGGTGAATACGCCGACATTCCCGTCGACGCCGCGATCACCGACGCCAACTTCGTCACCGCGCCGGCGTGGCCCGCGCATCCCGAGTGGCTGCGCCAATTCCTCGTGCTGCTCGGCACGCGCATTGAACTCTGATCCGTCTGCCTGATCCATCGGCGGGCGCCTTCGCGCTCGCCGACGCTCCCCCAATTTGAGACTAGTCCGATAGTTCGTAGCGGAAGGCTTTCCTATAGTCGCCGGCTGACTTGGGAGTGTTTTTCAATGAAACTGACCGACTGGATCGTCATTCTCGCCGTCGTGTTGATGGCAATTGCCTTTTTCTGCGGACGCACGCCGGCCAACTGGTCGCGCGAAAACCGCGCGCGTCGTCTGGCAGGCACGCGCATGCTGGTTCAGGCCGCGTGTTCGGTATGGGCTGCGCTGCTGATCGCCGCGCGCGGCCTCTTTGCGCTGGACGGCTTGCTCGGTCTGCGCCCGGCGCCGCTGGAAGCCCTGACGGGCGTCGTGATCCTGATAGCCTGCGGCTGCTACTGGTCGATTCGCGGCAGCAAAATGCTCAAACCGCGCCGTCTCTTTACCGCGTAACGGCTACAGCGTACTGATGCCGGGCTGGGCATCGGCTGTATGCGCAGCGCCGCCACTTCCACTCTGTCGATCGCGAACTTCCACCCCCGGACGGGCATCGCGAATGGTTTGAATACTCGCCACCGCCAGTGGCGCTTGCGTGCCGACAGCCTGTTGCGCGATCCGCGCTTCAGCTTCAGGCAGCGACAGATAGAACGTCGTGCCCACGCCTTCTCTCGACTCCGCCCACACACGTCCGCCATGCCGCTCCACCACGCGGCGCACGAGCGCGAGACCGATGCCCTCGCCCGCGGCCACATTGCCGTGCAAGCGCTGAAACGCGTTGAATAGCCGCGGCAAGGCGACCGCCGGAATGCCCAGGCCGTTGTCCCTCACGTAGAAAATCCGCAGCGAGTGCACACCCGGCGGCGCCGGCGTCGTACCGATCTCGATCCTGCCTTCCCGCTGCGGGTCCAGGTAATTCACCGCGTTGCCGATCAGGTTCGCGAACACCTGTTCCAGCGCGGTGGGGTCGCCCCACACGGCGGGCAATTCATCCACGCTGACGTGAGCACGGCGCGCGCGGATCGAGCCTTGCATCGCGTCGACTACGCGCGGCACGATATCGCGCACCTCGACCTTCTGCTGCCGATACTCGACCCGGCCCACGCGCGACAGCCGCAACAGCGCGTCGATGATGTGCGAAGCGCGCAGCACCGCCGTCTGCAGATAGTGCAGCGCTTCGCCGATGTCCTCGTCGACCACCCGTTCGATGCGCTGCCGCGTCTCGGGCGCGAGCGACGACTCGCGCACCGCGGCGCGCAGTTCGTCGCACGAGCGAATCAGTTCCTTCGAGAAGCCTTGCAGGTTCACCAGCGGCGCACGCAGATCGTGCGACACGCTGTAGATGAACATTTCGTTTTCCTGGGTCTGCTGACGCAAGGTCTCGTTGATCCGCGCCAGTTCGCCGGTCCGGCGCGCAAGGTCGGCCCGGAAGCGCGCCTGGATGCGCTCGGCTTCGAGCAGGCGCCGGCTGGTCTCGTGCAAGGTCAGATCGAGGCGCGCGATTTCGTCGCGGCCGAGGCCGATCGGCGCCAGCGGTTCATTGCCCGCGAGGCGCCCGGCGTTGTCGGCGAGGACCGCGAGCCGCCCGCGCACGCCGCGCGTGAACAACCAGACAGCCAGCGCGACGAACAGCAGGGAGCCGAACACGGCCGCGACCACCAGGGTCTGCTGCTGCTCGCGGGCGGCGTCGGCGGCATTCGAACGCAGTGTGTCGAGACGCCGCTCTTCCGCCTGGAACGCCGCGAGTTGCTGACGAAAGCGGTCGAGCACATCGGCCGGCGCGAGATCGCGGAAGCGCGCGAGCACGTCGCGCCGCCGGCCCGAATGCAGCATGTCCTGGATGCGATCCGACCATTGCCGGTAAGCCTGCACCGCCTGGCGCACCTGCACCACGCGTTCGACTTGCGCCGGATTGTCAGCGACCAGTTCGGCCAGTTGATCGATGCGCCGGTCGACGTCCATCCACACCGACACCGGCGTGGCGAAACGGGCGTCGTTGGCGAGCACCGCGCCGCGCAGCGCCACCGACTCGCCCAGCACCGGCTCGAGGATCGCGGTGGTCTGGCGCAGCACTTCCTGGCTATGGATGGCCCAGCGCTCCGCCTCTGTCGCATCCGATTGCGCCTTGACCAGTCCGGACAATAGCGCCAACTCGAAGAGGGCCGGGATCGCGATCAGCAACAGCCCTTTTGTGGTCAGTCTCATGCGTGCGCATTGGAGGTCGGTGGCCCGGCGGGTCATGCTCGGGGACGGGACATTATGTCGGCGATTGTGCAGGAAAACAAAGAGTGCACGCCATCGACCAGGCATGCGCCGCCAAAGTGCACAACGGGCGCACGCAAAACGTCAGGCTTTTGAATTAAACGTAAATTAAATCGAATAATTCGCCCCGCTTTGGGTCGCGTTGTTCGCCACGCAAAACCGAATGCACATTACTTGTGCGTTTTAGTGCGATTTCCGGTGCAGACGGCGCCGGCAACTCGTTGCTCAAAATACACGTCGAATCCCATCCCGGTGCCGATTTGCACCGTGTCGACGCGTTTCGGCACAAGTTTGGCCCACTTCTTGCATTCACTGCCCGCTTTTTTGGCATACGCAGGACACATCGATGGAAAGTCTGAAAACCGGCACCGATACCCTCTTCCTTTTACTCGGCGCCGCGATGGTCCTGGCCATGCATGCAGGGTTCGCGTTCCTCGAACTCGGCACGGTACGCAAAAAGAATCAGGTCAATGCGCTGGTCAAGATTCTGGTGGACTTCTCGGTCTCGACGATCGCGTATTTCTTTATCGGCTACACGATTGCGTACGGCGTGCAGTTCCTTGGCAGCGCCGAGTCGCTGGCAGCCCACAATGGCTACGCGTTGGTGCGATTCTTCTTCCTGCTGACGTTCGCCGCCGCGATTCCGGCGATCGTGTCCGGCGGTATCGCCGAGCGCTCAAAGTTCAACCCGCAGCTCTTCGCGACGTTCGTGCTGGTCGGCTTCATCTATCCGTTCTTCGAAGGGATCGCGTGGAACGACCGGTTCGGCATCCAGGACTGGCTCGCCCACGTATTCGGCGCGCCGTTCCACGACTTCGCCGGCTCGGTCGTGGTGCATGCGTTCGGCGGCTGGGTCGCGTTGCCGGCCGTGCTGCTGCTGGGCGCGCGCCACGGGCGTTATCACCGCGACGGCGGCATTGCCGCGCATCCGCCGTCGAATATTCCGTTCCTCGCGTTGGGCGCCTGGGTGCTGGCAGTCGGCTGGTTCGGCTTTAACGTGATGAGCGCGCAGACCATCGACAAGATCAGCGGCCTCGTCGCCGTCAATTCGCTGATGGCGATGGTCGGCGGCACGCTGACCGCGTGGCTCGCGGGCCGCAACGACCCCGGGTTCACGTACAACGGGCCGCTTGCCGGACTGGTGGCGGTCTGCGCCGGCTCCGACGTGATGCATCCGCTCGGCGCGCTGGTGACGGGCGGCATTGCCGGGGTGCTGTTTGTTTATATGTTCACCTGCGTGCAAAACCGCTGGCGCATCGACGACGTGCTGGGCGTGTGGCCGCTGCACGGTTTGTGCGGCGCGTGGGGTGGTATCGCGGCAGGCATCTTCGGACTGCGCGCGCTCGGCGGCCTGGGCGGCGTTTCGTTCGGCGCGCAACTGGTGGGCACGCTGGGCGGAATCGTGGTGGCGACGCTCGGTGGCACGCTCGTGTACGGCGCGATCCGGCTGACGGTCGGGCTGAGGCTCGATCAGGAAGACGAGTACAACGGCGCCGATCTGTCGATTCACAAGATTTCGGCGACGTCGGAGTGAGGTCCGACGGGGAGCGCCGGCCGACGCTTGCGGTGCTGAATCTCGCCGGCGCCGAACACGCGGCATCCCATCGGACAGCACATGCCGGCACCCCGCCCGTGACCGCGCCGACCTGTCCCCACATGCACGCGCCGATGTTAGACTTCTGCGCTGGAGATGGCATTCTCCCTTAACCGCCCTCGTGGCTGATGATGCCTGCTTCGTCCGGATGAACGCGGAGGCGGCATCGCGCTCCTCGCTCTGCCCGGTTTGTCGACATGCCGGTTTTGCCAGGCCTCCTCCCATGTATTGGTCCATTCTCGCTGTCGGCATCGGCGGCGCGCTCGGTTCGTTATTCCGCTGGTTTCTGGGCATCCGCCTGAACGGCATCTTCAGCGGCTTGCCGCTCGGCACTTTCGCCGCCAATGTCATTGCCGGCTACGTCATCGGCGTCGCGGTCGCGGGCTTCGCGCGGGCGCCGCAGATCGCGCCCGAATGGCGGCTCTTCGTCATCACCGGCCTGATGGGCGGCCTGTCGACTTTCTCGACTTTTTCAGCCGAAGTGGTGCAACGCCTGCAGGACGGCCGGCTCGGTTGGGCTGCGGGCGAGATCGTGATTCACGTGGCCGCGTCGCTTCTGATGACCATTCTCGGCATCGCAACGGTGTCGCTGCTGTCGCGCTGAAATCGCGGCGAGCCGCGGCACTCGAGGCGCACACGCCGCCTCGCTTGGTGAAGCTCAAGCATGCCCCTGCCGGCGCGACACGACGCGGTTCCTGCCGCCGCGTTTCGCCGTATACAGCGCGCGATCCGCGCGTTCGAGCGCCGTATTGATGTCGTCGGTCAACTCCACGCAGCACACGCCCGACGAGAACGAGTAGTCGATCGACGCCACGCCGGAAATCGCCACGCGCCGGCCGATCAGACTGCAGCGGATGCGCTCGACCGCCGCCGCGGCATCGTCGACGGAGGTGCCTGGAAACACCATCAGAAACTCTTCTCCGCCAATCCGTCCGATCAGGTCCGATTGCCGCATCGCCTTGCGGGCGACCTCGGCGAAGTCGCGCAGTACGGCGTCGCCGGCGGCGTGACCGTAGGTGTCGTTGATTTTCTTGAAATGATCGAGATCGACCAGCGCGATGGCGAGCGGCACGGCGGTGCGCACGAACGCCGAAATCGCCAATTCCAGATAGGACAACGAGTGCCGGCGGTTGGCGAGGCCTGTCAGCGCGTCGGTGCGCGCCTCCTGGATGGCGCGGTCGCGCGACGCGATCAGCGCCTGCTCGCCGTGACGCAAGGTGGAGATTTCCGTACCGATCACCACAAGCCAGCCCGATTCCAGCAGCGTCTCGGTCATCCAGAACCAGCGCCCGTCGACCAGATCGGTGGCGAAAGCGCGCTGGCCGGGCTGGTTGCGCCGCCGCGTCTGGGTCTCGGCGATGAACTCCAGCGCGTCGCCGCGATCGACGCGCGCTCCGCACTGCCTGAGCACGCCGTGCAGAATGACATCGGCGAAGGTCATGTCGCGCGCGGCTGTGTCGAGCTGAAACGCTGCCCGGAACGTGCCGTTGGCGAAGTCGAGACGATCTGCCGGGTCATACACGCCGACGAGGACATGCGGACCGTCGAGCGCTCCGAACAGCGCCTGCAAACCGGCGGGATTGCCGGCAAGGTCCGGAATCGGTTTCATGTCTCGTGTTTTGTGCGGGTTTTAACAAAAAATAGCACGAAACATGTCGCACTTGAATCGAATGCGCGCTTTCTTAATATGATGATTGAGTATTGCGTCGTACGAATAACCGCGCACGTTTCGTCGTACCGTGCATTCGCGCGAGTCCACTACTGCGCGTTACCGGCCCTCGGCGTGATAGGCGGCAACAGATCCTGCGGTACTCCTCGATAGAGCGATGAATTCTCCCGTGCCGTTTCCTGGAGAACGACCATGACGTCGGCCGCGTTCAAGCCAACGCGAGTGCCGAGGTTGTGCCGAATTTGTTCGATCATGTCGTGCTTCATCGAATCAGGGCGACCCGTGCTAATCCAGATTTGCACCAACACGAAGTCGCGAGTCCGCGGCGCCGCGGAGTAGTTTGGGAAAACGGGATCAACAATGAAGTCGTCATCTTCGTACTCCTGGATTTTCTGAAAGCGATCATTGCTGGGGTAACCCGCGAAACAAAGCGCGTCCTGAATGCAGTCAGCAATAAGCCGCTTTTCCCTTGGGGTACGGCCTTTGTATAGAGATATGGTCTGAATGGGCATCGTATTCCTCTACTGCTAGATAAGGCGCAGATCGCGGCCGACGCGCTCGAAAACGCTCAGCGCAAAGTCGATATCGTCATCCGTGTGCACTGCGGATGTCTGGACGCGCAGGCGAGCCGTACCCTCGGGCACGACGGGAAACGCCAAAGCCGGAACGTAGACTCCACGTTCCTCAAGCAACTGTGAGAACACCTGTGTCTTCTCGGCGTCTCCGATCAGCACTGGAGTAATCGGGCTTTCGCTGTTCACCGTGGTGAATCCGAGCTGCGCTACGCCGCTGCGAAATTTCGCGGCAACGTAGCGCATACGTTCCAGCGACTCCAGATCCGAGCGTGCCAGCGAAACAGCGGCCGCCGCGGCGGCTGCCGCTGCCGGACTGATCGAACTGCTGAAAAGCGCCAGGCGTGCTTTCCCTTTGAGCTCCGCGATGCGCTCGTTGCTCGCGCAGATATATCCTCCTCCAACGGCGCCAAACGCCTTCGAGAGCGTCCCCGTGACATAGTCGATTTTCTCCATGCAGTCATGGAGTTCGGCACTGCCTCTGCCTGTGTTTCCTACCACTCCCGCCGCATGACTCTCATCGAGGGCGAACATGGTGTCGGAACGGGTCGTCGCCTCAAGAAGTTCAGGTAGCGGCGCGGTGTATCCCTCCATGCTAAAAACACCATCGGTAATGAACAGCTTGCGTTGCTGCTGCTCACCCGAAGACGATTGCTCCAATTCCTGCAAAAAACTCGCCACGCTACGGTGCTTCACTCTCACGACTCGCGCGCGACTTAATCGACACCCATCGATGATGCTCGCGTGATTCAACTCGTCACTGAAAATTAAATCACCCGCAGTTGTCACGGTGTCGAGTAGCGCGAGATTCGCTGCGGTACAGGAACTGAAGACCATCGCCGCATCGGCCTGATGAAATTCGACCAAGGCTTCCTCGAGTCGCCGATGCGCGTTCGTAGTTGCAAGCGGCGGATTCATCCCGGTGCCGGCGCCATATTGCCGTAAGCCCTCATGAAACGCGGCCAGCACAACGGGGTGGTTTGCCAAACCCCGGTAGTTGTTAGAGCCGAGCACGATGACCTTCTTACCATCTATCTGGGCACACCCCGATATGGGACTTTGTATCACTCTCAATGACATGGAAATTTCAACCTCCAGCACTAAACGGTGCGCCTACCTCTTCAGTTAAGCCGCGTGGATTTGCGGCGTCCGCACTCGCTCATCGGCACCCTCATTTGCATTGGTGATCGACTCCGCAAGTGGTGTCGGCAAACCGCCATTTTTCAATAGAAAAACTTATCCAACGCCAATGCAATGGCATGTGTGTCTCATCACGCTTTTGAAGCAAAAAATTTCGCGATTTCCTGGTGAAATTCTACTCGCGACAGATACCGTCACGAGTTACCATTTCTGAACGTCATTGATTAGAAAATCTTATCTATGGAAAAGCGGTTACCGCCATTGAACGGGCTCCGGGCGTTTGAGGCAGCAGCGCGTAATCTGTCACTCAAGCTGGCAGCTGACGAACTGTGTGTGACTCCCGCAGCGGTCAGTCAACTGGTGAAGGGTCTCGAGAGCTATCTTGGAGTCGCGCTGTTTATCCGTGCCAACCGGGGTATTCGTTTGACCCAGGCGGGTGTCGAATATCTACCGGCGATTCGAAACGCGTTCAAACAGATTGGCGATGCAACTCGCCGCATCGCCAAAATTGCGGAAACGGGGACGCTCACAGTCAGCGTGACACCGTCGTTCGCCTCCTACTGGCTAATTCCTCGTCTCCAAAGCTTTCACGATAAACATCGGGACATCGACCTTCGGGTGATGACCGGCAAGGAACCCGTCGACTTTACCCACGACGCGATGGACGTAGCGATCCGCCATGGCACTGCGCAGCACGGGAAGTTCTACCGCGAACGACTGTGCGCGGTGGATCTCATTCCGGTCGCCAGTCCGACCTTGATCGCGCAGTTCGGAATGCCCAAGACGGCTTCGGATCTGACGCGCTGGCCGCTTCTCCATGAGGTCGAGCGAATGAACTGGCATCTTTGGTTTCAGTCGCAATTGGTACAAGGTATGAGCCTGCCGAGCGGAACTGCGTTCGATGACTGCGGCATGATGCTAACCGCGATTGTTGCGGGACAAGGGGCCGGCCTCGTCCCTGCAGCAATGGCAGCGCCTGCCCTCGGCGACAACAGGCTGGTCAAGCTTTGGGATTTTGATTGGCCAGAGGACTATGCCTATCATCTGGTCTTGCCCGACGGAGACTATGGACCCTTGGCGAGTGCTTTTCGCGAATGGATAATCGGAGAGATTGCCAACTCATAGAGGACATCGGGGCATCGCCAGCTGCGTAAAACGCTCCACGCCGCGTCAAACGTCGAAGCGGCGTCCTGAATCTCTTCGAGTGCGAAATCGCGAACAATGAAGATCGCGCTACCGGCGCGGCGCACCAAACCGACACGAACGCCGGTGCATGACGCAGGTCGCTACTTCTGCAGCAGCGCTTCCTGGTGAGCCTTCACGAGTTCTGCCATGCTGTTGAAGCGGAAGTTCACGGCAGGTTGTTCGCCCGGGTTCATCGTCGCGCCGAAACCGGTTTGCGAATGGCGCCGATAGATCCAGCACGATGCAAGCCCAAGCGCGTTCGCGGGCTTGTGGTCGTGAAACAGACTTTCCGCAGTATGGAGAATCGTCTCCTTCCCGATACCGCGGGCACTCAGTTTGTCCAGCATGTACTCGAAGTTGCGCGGCGACGGCTTATAGGAGCCGACGTCCTCTGCGGTGATAATCGCGTCGAATTCGACCTGGAGTTTCGCGTTACTGTGCGTGAAGCTCTCATTGTCGATGTTCGACAGGATCACCAGCTTGTAGTACTTCTTCAGGTACTGCAGCGCGGCCGCCGAGTCCTCAAATGCCGGCCAGTTACGTATGGACTTGCCGTAGGCGAGGCACTCCTCGTGCGTGAAAGGCACCTGCCATTCTTCGGCCAGTCGCTTGTACACGATAGGAAGCAGTTCCTGGTAACGCCTGGCGGGCGTATAGGCCTGCTGCGACGACTCGTGACGTGCGTGTGCTTCGAGAACCTGATCCCGCGTCAGCGGCGGATTGACGCGTTCGAGCAGAGGACGCAAGCCCTCGAAGATGCCCGTTTCCCAATCGATCAGCGTGCCGTAGCAGTCGAAAGTCAGCGTATCGAAGTCGGTCAGTTTCATGGTAAATCCTCCTGTTGCCTGGTGAGCAAGACTCAGTCTATCGGGCATGCCCAGCAACCGTTACTGATGTTGCTCGCTACCCCCACTCTTCCTTGATCCACCACGCTAGTCTGCTTCCGCTCAAAGCCTACAATACGCTTGCAGTCCAATCCGGCTGCACGTAAAGTGGGCGCTCGACAAACCAGCCTATGAGGTGATGGATGCTTAAATTCCTGGCGTTATGTGTCGCATTGGGTGTTTCCGGCACGGCGTTCGCTAAAGCCGATTGCCCGGCCCATCCGAAGAGCGAGTGGATGAAGGAATCGGATGCGCGCGCTCAACTTGAAGCAGAGGGCTATAAGATCAAGAAGTTCAAGGTCGACGGCAACTGCTACGAAATCTACGGCCACAACAAAGAGGGCAAGAAGGTCGAGATCTATTACGACACCAAGACGCTTGCCGTCGTGAAGTCCGAGATCGACTAACGCCTGGCGCGCGCGATGCCCGTCAAAACCTGGGACATGGGCGTGCGGTTCACGCACTGGACCGTCGCGGGCATCGTCGTGTGGAATCTGTTCGGGCCGACTGATCAGACGCATCGGGTACTGGGATATATCGCTGCGGGTCTCGTTGCGTGGCGCATCGTGTGGGGGTTTATCGGTACGCCGTACGCGCGATTCTCCGCCTGGTGGCCGACGCCGGCGTATCTGAAAGCCTACGTGCGCTCACTGGCCGCCGGCAAACCGCTGCATCATCTGTCGCACAATCCGCTCGGCGGCCTGATGGCGATCGCACTCTGGCTGCTGATTCTCGCGCTGGCGGCAAGCGGCTGGCTGATGCGCCTCGACGCCTTCTGGGGCGAAGACTGGCCGCATAACCTTCACACGTGTCTGTCGATCGCACTGCAAGTCTGCGTGTGCGTTCATATCCTCGCGGCCGTCGCCATGAGCATCTGGACACGTGACAATCTGATCGGCTCGATGCTGACCGGCTTCAAACGCGAGCCCGTCGACAAGCGCTGACGGCTGCGAGCGCGGCCCGATGCTAACGACTGCTTTCGGACCCACTATGGACGTCGGGCCAAGCCTTACTCAATCGTGCGATTCCAGGGTGCAGCGGTCATTCACTCCCGGCCCGTTCAGGTGGCGCGCTGAATCGCGAATGCACGGGTTCGCAAATCACGCGGAATCGAACGCCGCGCCGACACAACATTTGGTCACAAAACGGTTTGCTGCGGTGCACGCTCGGGTTTGCCCGGTTGTCGCGGACGGATGCGAAGCATAGTCTTTGTAATGCTTTGGTAAGAGTTTTCGCAGGCTGCCGGGTAAGCCCAGCCGTTCTCGCGATCTGCGCAGGATGCACAGGTATCCCGACTACGCCGCACAGTTCGGCGCTGGGATGCTTGCCCGCCGTCATCTGGGTCACGACGACTGAAGTGATTGTTTGGGAGCTCAAATGGCTTCGCACAAACCGCTTTACCGATCACTTTATTTTCAGGTAATCGTCGCGATCATCGCGGGCGTTGTGTTGGGAATTTTCGCCCCGCACACTGGCGAGGCGATGAAGCCGCTCGGCGACGCCTTCATCAAACTGATCAAGATGATCATCGCCCCCATCATCTTCTGCACCGTGGTCGTCGGCATCGCCGGCATGGAAGACATGAAGAAGGTGGGCAAGACCGGGGGATTGGCGCTGCTCTACTTTGAGATCGTCAGCGCTCTCGCGCTGCTGGTCGGATTGGTGATCGTCAACCTGGTACAGCCCGGCGCCGGCATGAACGTCGACCCGAAGACGCTGGACGCGAAGGCAGTGGCTACGGTCACCAGTGGGCGGAAGATGGAGAGCACGACCGACTTCCTGATGAACATCATCCCCTCGACCGTGGTGGACGCGTTCGCCAAGGGCGAGATACTTCAGGTTCTGTTGTTCGCGCTCATGTTCGGCTTCGCGTTGCACTCGTTCGGCGGTAGAGGCACATTGATATTCGACTTTGTCGAGAAGATCTCCCATGTGTTCTTCCGCATCGTCGGCTTCATCATGAAGGCGGCGCCGATCGGCGCCTTTGGCGCGATGGCCTTTACCATCGGCAAATACGGCATCGGCAGCATGCTCTCGCTTGGGATGCTGATGCTCACGTTCTATGCGACCTGCCTGTTCTTCATCTTCGTCGTGCTAGGACTGATTGCCCGCTTCCATGGTTTCAGCGTGTGGAAGTTGATCAAGTACCTCAAGGAAGAACTGTTTATCGTTCTTGGGACCTCCTCGTCCGAAGCAGCCCTGCCTCGCGTCATGGTGAAGCTGGAGAATCTTGGCGCGAAGAAATCCGTGGTCGGACTCGTCATTCCAACCGGATACTCATTCAATCTCGATGGCACGTCGATCTACCTCACACTGGCGGCCATCTTTATCGCGCAGGCGACCAATACGCCGCTGGACCTCACGCATCAGATTACTTTGCTCGCCGTATTGCTGCTGACCTCTAAAGGCGCTGCGGGTGTGACGGGCAGCGGGTTCATCGTGCTGGCGGCAACGCTGTCCGCCGTCGGACATGTACCGGTTGCGGGTCTTGCGCTTATCCTCGGCATCGACCGCTTCATGTCCGAAGCGCGCGCGCTGACGAATTTCATCGGCAATGCTGTGGCTACGCTGGTGGTCGCCAAGTGGACCAACGAACTAGACCAACCGAGAATGCGCCGGGTCCTGGATAGCGAGACGCCGGAAGAAGCGGACGAGCCGGAAAAGGTGTTTGACCGTACGGACGAAAGGATGCCCATCGCTACGGCGGGACCGCGATCGCATAACATCTAGGGAGTTCGACAACTTGCCGCCAAGGGTCTGTGCCCGGATGTCCGGTGCCTGAGCTCAGCCTATGTTCGAATGTGCGCGCTGCCGCGCATGCGATCGACCGTTCATCGCCCACGATTTTCCCACTTGCCTGGCGCAGCAGTCGAAGCCATAGGCCTTGCCCAACTCCCTGAGCCGATGGCCGCGGAAAGGTTGCGAACGGGGAAACTGGTGCACGTGCTGGAACCGTTCGCGCCGATGATACCAGGCGTGTTTCTCTACTGTCCTGGCCGCCGGGTCGGGACAGACTACGGTGAAAGCCCGGCTTTCACCGTAGTCGATTGAGTTCAGCCTCCGAGTCGTTTCAGACGTGACTGATCGATTCAACCTTCGCTCGGCTCATATGGCGACGCCCGGTTTTCAAGCTTCCATTTCTTCTCGGCATCCGTATCAGGCCGAGGTGGTCGAATGCCGTCGATCAACCACAGTTCTCGCGGCGTTTCGCCGACATGCAACTCGTAGTGGTAGCCTCGATCCTGGACAAATGGCGCAATCGCAGCGTTCGCTTTGCGGAGCCAGGACGCCGTCCACTCGACGTCCTTGGAGATGTGTCTGGCGAATTGGTCTAATCTGATTCTGACAAAGTCGCCTCGCGACTCACCCCCCATGAAAAAGGAGTCTTTCGGCTGTTCATGAAACAGAACGCCTACGTAGAAGCGAGGAATGATGTAAATATCGGCGATTCGACTGGCCATCTCCTGCTTTTCCTCTGCCGTGTAGGCGCCGACCGGATGATAGATATTCCACAAAGGCATTTTTGTCTCCATGCATCAATAGATGCCGCGTTTCTTATGTCGGAACATCCAGGTCTCTTGCAGGAAAAGGATGAACCAGACATGAGTGAGGCGGCGGTATGGGTAGCCCAGGGATAGGCTACCGGTCAAAACCAATGCGCTTCGCAACGTAGCGCTCTTAGGGAAGGCGGCCCCGCTGTCCATCGGCTCCCGTTGGAACCAGGCCGGATTCCTAACCATCGACTGCGACTCATCGGACAGAAGCGCGCAGTCACATCGTCGCTCCAACACCGGCGTCCTCGATCCTGAACTGCGCCGATGATCCGGACCGTAGCACGCTCTCAAGCCGTTCTATTGGCGACGGGGAAGGCCAAGTATGCTGCGAGCCTCGTCGGGCGTTGCCACGTCCGCGCCGATGCTTTTGACGATACTGACCGCACGTTTGACCAGCGCTGCGTTGCCTGGCGCCAGTTCGCCTTTGGCAAGATAAAGATTGTCCTCGAGGCCGACGCGGACATGTCCGCCAAGAATCACGCTTTGAGCCACGATCGGAAATTGCGCGCGCGAGATACCAAATGCCGACCAACGGGCGTTCTCAGGCAGATAGCGCTTCATCTGAAGAAGGCTCTCGGTGTCGGCGGCCGCGCCCCATGGCACACCAAGACACAACTGGAACAGGGGAGCCTGCAGAATCCCCTGCGTTTCGATCAGGTGGCGCGCGAGGCGCACGTGCCCCAGATCGAATACCTCGATTTCCGGCTTCACGCCTGCTTCCTCGATCAAGGTTGCCATCTTGACCAGATGGTCGGGCACGTTCACGAATGCGCGACTGCCGAAGTTCATGGTCGCTACGTCCAGAGTGCAGATTTCCGGACGCAACTCGAGCACATGCTGGACGCGGGCCTCAGGCGTCATCATCGTACTCAATTCACTTCCCCGGTTCGGGTCTTCGTCGCTGGGAACGAAACGCGCACCCGGGCCCGTCGTCAGATTGATCAATATCGGGCACCCGCTATCGCGGATACGAGAAACGACTTCTCTGTAGAGCGACAACTCAGTGCTTGGAACGCCAGTCCTGGGGTCACGAACATGAATGTGGGCGATGCTCGCACCGGCTTCACATGCAGCAATCGCCTCATTGGCGATTTGCTCGGGCGTCACGGGCACTGCAGGGCTCAGCCGCGGCGTATCGTCGCTTCCAGTGAGTGCACAACTGATAATCGTCTTGCTTGTCATAGTGTTCGTTCAAAGGAAAAAAGAATGAAGCGCCACAATTCCGCGCCTCGCCATGTGACCGGCGTCGGGCGCCCGTCGACGGACATGACAATGAGCGGACGGCGCGCCGGGGTACGTTCAGGCGGCCCGCGCGGGGCCGAACGGTGCAGCCCCGACGGGCGCAACCCTGATCAGCTTTTTGTTGACGAATTCGTCGAAGCCCAGCTGAGAAAGCTCCCGGCCGAAACCTGAACGCTTGACGCCGCCGAACGGAAGTTCCGCCGACGTGCCGAACGGCTGATTGATGAACACCATGCCGCTGTCGATCTGTGCGGCGACCCGCTCGCCGCGTTCGGTATCCGCGGTGAACACCGACGCACCGAGACCGTACGGCGTGCCATTGGCGAGCGCAATCGCGGCGGCTTCGTCCTCGACGACGTGGAAGGCGGCGACCGGGCCGAACAGTTCTTCGGCGAACACCGGATTTTGCGGCGAGATGTCGGTCAGAACGGTCGGTTGCAAGTAGAAGCCCGGGCGCTCGACGCGCGTGCCGCCACACACGATGCGTGCGCCGTGCGAAGCCGCGCGATCGATCTGCTCAAGCAGCAGCGTCAACGCGCGCTCGGACGAAAGCGGGGCGACGGCGGTCGCCGGATCGGCTGGGTCGCCCGTCTCGAGCGCCGCCATTCGCTTCGCGAAGCCTTCAAGGAAAGCGTCCCCGCGCGCCTTGCCAACCACGATGATGCGCTTGGAACCCACGCAGCATTGACCCGCATTGAGCATGCGGCCCGCGACCGCGCTTTGGATCGCCCAGTCGAGCGGCGCATCGTCGAGCACGATGAACGGGTCGCTGCCGCCCAGTTCGAGCACGACCTTTTTCAGATTGCGGCCGGCACGCTCGGCGACGGCGGCGCCGGCGCGCTCGCTGCCCGTCAGGGTCACGCCTTGGACGCGCGGGTCGTCGATGACACGGCCCGCCTGCTCGATCGAGATGAACAGATTCGTATATACGCCTTCGGGCGCGCCTGCCTCCTCGAACAGTCGAGCGAAGGCCAACGCCGATTGCGGCACGCTTTCCGCATGCTTGAGCAGCAGGACGTTGCCCACCATCAGTTGCGGCCCGGCTACACGCGCAATCTGGTAGTACGGAAAATTCCACGGCTCGATGCCGAAGAGCACGCCGATTGGCTCGATGTGCACGGCTGCGCCGGGCGCTTCCGCAAGCGGGCGTGGTTGCAGATACGCATGCGCATGCTTGGCGTAGTAGTCGAGAATACTCGCCGACGATTCCACTTCCTTGCGCGCTTCGCCGACGCGCTTGCCCATTTCCAGCGTCAGATAGCCTGCGTATTCGTCGGCCTTTTCCCGCAACAGCGCAGCCGCGCGCGACACAATGCGCGCCCGGTCGCTGACGGGACGGCGGCGCCAGTCGGTTTCAAAAGCGCGCTGCGCGGCAGCGAGCTTCGCTTCGAGCAATGGGTCGGATATGTCGTCATAGGTGGCGAGCAGTTCGCCGGTAGCAGGATTGACAGTCGTGTACGGCATGAGGTTCTCCGCGAAAAGGTTGGCATTGAGTCATCGCATTGATTCATGTTAACACCGTTATCTCCTCCTCCGGCCACATTTTTTAGCCCAGGAATAACCCTCATTGATATTGATGTTAACGGCGTTACTATAGTCAGGTATTTTTCAACTGAGGAAGCGAAATGGCAAAGGGATATTGGGTGGCAGCGTATCGGGCGGTCCATGACGCAAGCAAGCTCGCGGCGTACGGCGTCCTCGCGACGCAGGTGGTGAAAGCGGCCGGCGGAAAATTCCTGGTGCGAGGCGGCGAGGTCGTTGCGTTCCAGGCGGGTCTCAAGGAACGGACCGTCGTGGTCGAATTCCCGAGTTTCGAACAGGCTCTCGCCACGTTTCAGAGTGAGGCTTATCAGAAAGCGTTAGTCGTACTGGGGAACGGAGCCGAAAGGGACGCGCGCGTCGTCGCGGGTGTCGACGACTGAGACACTCCCAGCAGGCTACCGAGGCCGCCGCCCGCACTGCATGACGGCGCGGGCGCTGTTCACTACGGAGCAGTCGGTATTCCATCGGTGTGACTTCCCTTCAGAACCTGGCGGCCAGGAACGTCGAGGCAGCAGGCCGCCCCTCCCCGCTCAGTTTTGATGTTCGGGTGGTGATCTTTCGCCGCTTGGCAATGGCTTTCAGCGACCCGCCCACGCCCGATGTCCAGGCTGTCCATGCGCGGAGTTCCCTACCGCGCTCTGCGTAGTCTGATTGTCTTTGCTACGACAGAGAAACGAACCTCTCCCGTTGTTACTTTTTTCAGCCAGGGAAAACGCTGGTATCAGTACCTCACTCACATGTTATGCTTGTTAACATATAAATCGAAAAACATCTGAACCTGACGAAATGGAGCAAAAATGGACGAAGCAATTGTTCTGAGCGAACTCAAAGGTCATGTGACGGTTCTTACGATGAACCGTCGCCCACACAACCTGATGGGTCCGACGCTGTATCGCGCGCTACTCGATGAATTCGACGAGGCAGTGAAACGCGGCTCGCGCGCGATCCTGCTGCGCAGCGGTCTGCGGCACTTCTCGGCCGGTGCCGAAGTGGCGCTTTTTCCGGACCGCATCGCCAAGCAAGGCAAGGCGCTGATGGATCCGCTTGAAGTGCTTCGCGGCTTCGAGACACTACCGATCCCGATCGTCGTCGCGGTGAACGGTACATGCCTCGGCGGTGGCTTCGAAGTGGCGCTCGCCTGCGACTTCAGCGTGGTCGCCGAATCGGCCAAGATCGGCTCAGTCGAGGTTGCGCTCGGCTTGCATCCGCTGCTCGGTGGCATCCAGCGTCAGGTGATGCGGGCCGGCCCGGCGCGTGCAAAAGAGCTCGCGATGCTCGGCCGCCGCTACGACGCGGCGACGCTCGAACGCTGGGGCTTGATCAATCTCGTTGTGCCCGACGACAAACTCGATGAAGTCGCGCTATCGGTTGCGCAGGAACTGGCGGCCGGGCCGACCATCGCGCATGCCGCGACCAAGCAGCTCGTGCGAGTCGCGGTCAACGAGGGTGTCGCTGCCGCCGACGAAGCGATGTTCGAACTGCAAAAGCCGATCTGGGCATCGCAGGATCTCAAGCGTGGACTGGAGGCCTTCGATAAGGCCGGCCCGGGTACCGCCACTTTCGAAGGGAATTGACATGGGCGGACCGCTCGAAGGACTCAAGGTCGTCGATTTTTCGCGCGTGCTGGCCGGTCCGCTGTGCGCACGCACGCTGGCCGATCTCGGCGCCGACGTTATCAAGATCGAGCCGCCGCGGCCCGATGTGTCGCGAGCTGCGTTCCCGAATCGCGACGGCATGTCCGGCTACTACGCGCAGCAGAATAGCGGCAAGCGCAACGTCAGCATCGATCTGAACGCGCCGCATGCACGCGAGCTTGTGCTACGCCTGTGCGACGAGGCGGACATCATCGTCGAGAATTTTCGGGCCGGCACGCTCAAGGGGTTCGGACTCGACTACGAGACGCTCGCGAGGCGCAATTCAAAGCTGGTCTACGTATCGATCACCGGCTACGGCCAGCGCGGCCCCTGGGCGTCGCGCATGGCCTACGCGCCGACCGTGCAGGCTGAAACGGGGTTCACGCACAACACATTGCGCCATTTCGACAGCGCGGGCGACGGCCGCAGGTGGACCGATCCCCTATCGCACGCGGACGTCTATGCGGGCCTGCAAGCGACGATCGCCGTGCTCGCGGCAGTGCGCAAACGTGAAGTAACCGGACGCGGCCAATACATCGACGTCGCGATGGCGGCCGTGATGCTGTCGATCAACGAACGCGCTCACCTTGATCTCGCAGGCGTCGATACGGGCGCCGAGCCGGGCATCCTCGGCGCCGCCGACGGCCCACATTTCGTCGGCCCCGGCGGCGAAGAGTTCGTGGCGGCGCAAAGCATCATCGGCAGCAACACGTTTCCGAACTATTTGCGTGCCATGCGCCGTATGGACCTTGCGCGGGATCCACGCTTCAGCACCGCTGAGCGCCGCCTGCAGAACTACAAGGCACTGCACGCAGTGATCCAGACGTGGATGCTGTCGTTCCGCGATCTCAGGACGCTCGATGCGCAGCTCGACGAGGCCAAGATCGCGATAGGCCAGATCCGTACGCTGAAGGAATTGGCCGAGACCGATTGGGCGAAGCAGTGGGGTGCTGTGCACGAGATCCCGGATCGCCGCGGCGGCTCGTATCTCATCCATGGCTATCCATGGCGCTTTTCCGATGACGAGCTTGGAATGCGCAGCGCGCCGGCGTTTCGCGGCGAACACAACGAGCAGGTGTTCCGCGGCGCGGGCTTGTCGGAAGGCGAGGTTCGCAAGGCGATTGACGCGGGCATCCTGGTCGGCGGGCCACCACCGTGCGCGAAGGAGATCGACGCCGCTGTTCTTGCGGAAGCACGGTCCGACTAGACGCAACCACGGGTCGGGGCGCGCCGTCTCCTTCTCCGGTCGATGCCGGCGTGCGGGTTTCAGGACGATCGGCCTCGGAGCGTATGTCGCAGAAGTGACCGGCGACCTTTGATAGCTGCGGTCCGCCTTGTATTACCGGTATCAACACAACACGTCGGAGGACCGAATGGAAGTGGTGAAGCAAGCCTGTGTAGACGGGTCATCGTCAGATGACAACGCCCTCCTGCGGAAGGCCTACGCTTCGGCGCAATGGAGGATACTGCCGATACTGTTTGGCTTATGGATGCTGGCGTGGGTCGGTCGTTCGAACGTTGCTTTTGCGAAGTTGCAGATGGTCGTGGATCTACGATTCAGCGAAACGGTATATGGATTGGGCGCCGGGCTTTTCTTCGTCGGCTATGTGCTGTTCGGCGTGCCGACGACCATGTTGCAAAAGAAGTTCGGTGCACGCGCCGTGCTTGCCGGTGTCGCCGGCGGCTGGGGCATGACGAGTGTTGCGATGACGTTCGTCAATAGCGCACCGACGTTCTACGCGTTGAGGTTCCTGCTCGGTGTGTTCGAGGCCGGTTTCTACCCAGGTGTTGTGTTGTACTTCAATGCGTGGTTCCCGGGCAAACGGCGTACCCGCAATTTCAGCATCTTCCACTCAGGGTCGCTCTTCTCGCCGGTCACGATTGGCTTGGCAGGGGGATTCGTGCTCGAGCACTTAAACGGACTGGCCGGCTTTCAGGGCTGGCGATGGATGTTCTTCACTCAGGCCATCCCTACGATCGTGTTGGCGTGCGTCGCGTTCATGATACTTCCCGATCTGCCCGGCGGCGCGAAGTGGCTTTCGGCGCGACAGCGTAAGCTCATCGAGGACGATCTCAGGAAGAATGCCGAAACGATGGACGACATCGGCGAAGACGAGCGTCCGCTGTTACTCAACCCCGCTGTCTGGATCCTGAGCGCCGCCTACTTCTGCCTCCTTGCCGCCACGGCGGCACTGTTTTTCTTCTCGCCGACGATACTTCGTGAGGCGGGATTCGGCGGGTACAAAGAGATTGGCCGTGCAGTTGCCGGTGCCTGCATTCTGGGGGCACTGGGCAATGTGCTCATCTGCAGCATCGGGGGCGCCCCGCATCGCCGCCGGATCTTCTGTGCGCTGGCGTCGGTCTTCACTGCGGCCAGCCTCTCGGCGCTCGTTTTTGTTTGGCACAGTAGTACCACCGCGACTTTCTTCCTGCTTGTTCTTGGCTTCGCCGGAACGGGGGCTGGTATAACGCTCTTCTGGCAGATGTCTGTCGGCCTGCTCAGCGGTAAGTCGCTGGTGGTTGGCGTGCCGTTAATCAGTTCCGTCGCCAACGTCGCGGGCTTCGTCACGCCCTTTGTGATCGGGTATGTTCGCGACGCAACGGGAACTTATGCGAGTGGATTCATCATGGTGGCCTGTGTCCAGGCACTTGGCGTCGTTGTTCTTCTGTTCGGCGTGCAGCGCATTGTCAGGAGGCGATCGCGCGTTGGCGACATATCGGTTCAAAGCGCAACGTGATTAGTCGATGCCGACGTGGGCGCGGCAGGTGCTCGCGGCAAGTGCCCGCTTTGTGCACCGAAATGCCGCTCCGGGCGCTGCGCACCTCTGAGCGGCCCGGCATGCGATGCATCCCGACGCCCAGCCGCGCAACTGAGCCGCTAGAATGCGTGTAGCGGCATACGCTTGTTTAGCGCGTGAGCCGCGATATTGCGTGCCTCTCCGCGCAGAATTTATAATCATTTCCTTGTTTTGCTCCTCGAACGAAGGTCACGTGAGTCCCAAGTCATCTATCGCGAAGAATGCGGATTACCACCATGGCAATCTGCGCAACGCGCTCATCGAAGCGGGGCGCAGCGCGCTCATGGAGGTATCGGCACAAGACTTGAGCCTGCGTTACCTCGCGCGCATGGTGGGCGTATCAGAAGCCGCGCCCTCGCGACATTTCGCGGGTATCGACGAACTGCTGGCCACGATCGCGGCGAGCGGTTATCGTGACCTCGCTGCGCTGCGCGTTGCGATCCGTGACAGCGAGGATACGGCGCTTGCCAAAGCGTACCGGATGATGCGGGTGTATGTTGAGTTCGCGCAGCACCACAATGGGCTGTTCAGTCTGATGATCGGGCCTCGCATCGTGGCGCATCAAGCGTATCCAGAACTCATCGAGGAAAGTAACAGGTCTTTTGGGTTGTTTTCCGAGACGATCGAGGCGCTGGCTATCGAGAGTGGTTGGGCCCACTCCGATCTCAAGCTCGTGACTCATACCGCGTGGAGTATGGAGCATGGTCTCGCCACGCTGATCCTGGCGAACCGCGCGCCGCGCGCGGACACGAAAGTGGCGATACCAAAGTTGATCGACTTTGTCGTGATGACGCTACTTGGCGCCATCACGGCGGGTCCGGATCATCTCCAGAGCGTGATTCAGCAATGCGCCCTCTTGCAGAAGCCAGCGGTTACGCGCACCGCTCGAAAGCGCGCCAAAGCGTAGTCGTCGCAACAGCTAGCGCATTTCGGCGCGAAGTTCCCGCACTCCGCGGCCGAGCCTGCGACGCAGCAAAGTCCGCAATGTCGCCGTGTCGGCGTAGCCAACCTCGCTCGCGATTGTGTCGAGGTCGTAGCCAATCGAGACGAGGTTCTGCGCCCGTTCGATTCGCAGGTCCTGGAAGAACGCCAGCGGCGACTTACCCAGCACTGCCTCGGTACGGCGTTGCAACGTGCGGGGTCCGACGGACAATGCAGCCGCTGCCGCGTGAAGCGAAAACCCCAAGGAAAGATTGTCGCGAGCCCATCGCTCGAATCGCGCGACCAATGGATCGGCGTGCGCAAGGTGATCGGGAATGATGTAGTCGGCCTGGGACGAACGCTTGTCAATGAGCATGAAGCGGGCAACGAGCGTCGCAAGTTCGGGACTTGCCTGACGCAACAGCCATAGCGCAAGGTCGAGATGACCCATCGCGGAACCCGCCGTCACGACGCGATCCGAGGCGACGACCATGCGTGAATCATCCAGATTGACGGCCGGATAGCGTTGGCGGAAGAAAGGTGCCAGTGACCACGTGGTCGTCGCCTCGCGATTATCCAGAAGCCCGGCTTCGGCCAGCAGGAACGTGCCGATGCAGGCGGCCGCGACGCCGACGCCGTCAGCATGCCAGGCACGAAGGTACGCCATCGCGTCGCGCACGTCTGGACGCTCCAGTGCCTCGATCAGGCGCTCCGGCTGTCTGACATTCGGCGCGGGCACCACCACCCAATCCGGGCGGGGAACGGTGTTTGCCGGTTCGACTGGGGTCGACAATCCATGCGCGGTACGAATGCGTCTGCGTACGCCAACGAGCCTTACATCGAAGGGCGGTGCGGCGAACCCTTGGGCAGCAGCCAGTTCGTTGGCCGTCGCAAAAGTATCCAGCAGTACCGTGAGCCCGGTGTCGAATAGGCCGTCAAGCGCGAAGATGACCAGTCTCATGTCGCAAATAACTCCATTAATGTCATTTACGACTATAGCCCCGCTCCGGTCGGACGTCTAGACTGCACAGCAATGCGGCCGAGATCATGCGCTGGCTGAACCTTCAGTCAATCCGCTAACTCACGGCTGCGCTTGCAAAAGGAGAAAGCATGAGCGGTTCGAAAGAAGCTGACCTCGACCGCCCGATCTGGGCGGCCCTCACCACGAAGCAGGCGCACCTTGGATATGGAGATGCGTCGGCCCGTCGATACCACCCCGATGTGGCGCCCTTTGCTGCCCTGGCATTCGAAACGCCCGCGGCATACCAGGCGCTCCTTCAGCTTCTGTTGCCTCACGAGCAGGCAGCCCTTCTATCCGATGAACCGGCCGGTCCAATCGACGGGCTTCAAATGACGCACGTGGGCGTGATCCATCAAATGATCGCCCGGCACCGCGAAGTAGCGAGCACGCACGACGACGAGGTGAGCCGGATGAGTGACGCGGATGCGAAAGACATGCTCGATCTGGTCCAAAAGACCAAGCCCGGCCCTTTCGGCAAACGAACTCGCGAGATGGGCAACTACATTGGGATTCGCGAGCGGGGGCGTCTTATTGCGATGGCCGGCGAGCGGATGCGCGTCGACGGATACGTTGAGATCAGTGCCGTTTGCGTAGACGTGGACTATCGGGGGAAAGGCCTTGCTGGCCGGCTCGTAAAAGTCCTGCGTAGAGAAATTGAGCAGCGAGGGGAAACGCCGTTTCTCCACGTGTTCAGTGACAACCTCTCTGCGATTGGATTGTATGAGCGTCTCGGCTTTGAATTGCGCCGCACGTTCCACCTTACCCGCGTCGGACATGCTGATTCGCTTTCGACTGCAGTTCCTAAGCCCATTTAGGGAAAGGTCGAAATGGGGCTAACCATTTTCCTGCTCCTTCCCCCTCCTCCCCAGCCAGCGAATGGAACTCATCATGCTCAAGAACATCCTCATTACCGGGGCCAGCAGCGGCTTCGGCCGCGACACCGCAGAGACGCTCGCACACGCCGGACATCAGGTATTCGCGTCCATGCGCGACGTCGCCGAGCGTAATCGGCCGCACGCCGAGGCCTTGCAAGCCAAGGGAATCCATGTCATCGAGCTTGACGTGACAGACGACACTTCCGTCGAGCGCGGCGTGAATTCAGTGCTCGAAAAGGCGGGACGCCTCGACGTCCTCGTCAACAATGCGGGCATCGGCTCGGCGGGCATCTCCGAAGCGTTCACGACAGAGCAGCTACGCGCGCTTTTCGATGTGCACGTATTCGGCATCCAACGGACACTGAGGGCGTCTTGCCGGCTTTCAGGGAACAGGGTGACGGCCTGGTTATCAATATCGGATCGATCCTCGGCCGGGTGACCTTCCCTTTTTTCGGCCTATATGGCGCGTCGAAGTTCGCAATCGAAGCACTGACCGACAGCTACCGCTATGAGTTGTCGAAGTTGGGCATCGATGTGGTTCTCGTCCAACCCAGCAACTATCCGACGAATATTTTCGCCAGCGCCCAACGGCCCGGCGACGCCGGGCGGGGCCTTGGCTACGGCGAAATCGGCGCGATTCCGGACAGGATGGTGGAGACGCTGATGGCGTTGTTCGAAAGCGACGACGCTCCGAACCCTCACGACGTAGCCGAAGCAATTGTCCGGATAGTTGCGCAACCAAACGGCACGCGTCCCGCACGTTTGGTCGTGGGGCAGTCATTCGGCGCCGACGCGATCAACGCTCAAGCAGTGTCGATCCAGGCCCAGTTGATCGAGGGTCTCGGTCTCGGACAGCTCACGGAAGCGCGAATGGGCCCGGCGGCAGCTTGAAAATATGACTCGGGCCGGAGCCAATGCCGGTCCAACCGGCCTGTTACCGTCCGTTTCATGCTGGCTAACCGACGCAGGTCTGCCAGCCGGGCCGGCCGCCTTAGTCGAAGACCGCGAGCGCGGCCATGCCCTTGGGTTGACACCCACGCGGTCTCGATCGGCCGTGATCGAGGCCACCGGGCCTTTCGACGTTGAGTGCTATTTCTTTTGCAGCACCCCTTCTTTGCGCACATGCGTTGCCGTGTCCGCAAACAGATCGATCACTACCCCGCGCAGCCAGCGATTGTCTTCGTCCTGGTGGACTCGTGTGTGCCAGAGCAGATGGATCGGCGCGGCGGGCAGCGTCATGGGCAACGCGCACAGGTTGAGCGAGAAAGGGGTTGCCAGTTGCAGGGCAAGTCGCTCCGGCACCGTGGCGATCAGATCGGTGCGTTGCAGGATGTAGCCCACGCTCATGAAGTGCGGCACCGTCAGGCGCACCTGACGCCGTATGCTGCGCCGTTTCAGCCATTCCTCCACCTGCCCGTGGCCGGTGCCGGCCGACACGACCACGAGATGCTCGGCCTCGCGCCATGCAGCGAGCGTGAGCGGCACGTCCTCCAGCGGATGACCGCGCCTGAACAGGCAGACATAGCGCTGATCAAACAGGCGGCGCTGATAGAAGCCACCCTTGAGTTGCGGCAGCAAGCCAATGGCCAGATCGACCCGGCCGTCGGCCATCTCGTTGCTCAGATTGACGCTTGTATCGCGGACGGTATTGAGTGCGACGCCCGGCGCGACGCGCGACAGTCGTTCGAGCAGCGCGGGCAGAAAAACGACTTCGCCGATATCGGTCATGCCGATCGTCATGGTGCGCATCGCGCGCAGCGGATCGAAACCAGTCACCGGATTCAGTGCGGCGTGCAGGGTGGAGAGCGCCTGCGAGACCGGTTCCGCCAGGCGCAGCGCGAATGGCGTGGGCACCACTCCGCCCGGCCCGCGCACGAACAGGGGATCGCCAAGCCGGCGACGCAGCTTGGCGAGCGCGTTGCTGACGCCGGGCTGGCTCATGTTCATCTGCTCGGCGACGGTCGCCACGCGCCGTTCCTGCATCAGTCGCTGAAAGAGCAGCAGCAGGTTGAGGTCGATTTCGCTTAGTTCCATGACTCACGCATAGCCGGTTCTCATTCAATCCAGTGATGAAGAAGATTCATTCCATCTTATTGAGGAATGAACGTCTAGTGCTGAAAATACTGACACGGCACCCGCATTCGACATGGCGCCGGGACATGCCATGGCGGCCCAAACCCCTATATCTGGATATCGGAGACACAGTCATGAAACGGATGGATCTAAAGATTGCGATCGTGGGCGCCGGCGTCGGCGGTCTTACGCTTGCGCTCGCGCTGCGCGAGCATGGAATCGATGCGCAACTCTACGAGCAGACCGAAGAGCTGCGCGAAGTGGGCGCGGCCGTCGCGCTCTCGGCCAACGCGACGCGCTTCTACGAGCGCATGGGACTGCGTCCGGACTTCGAAAAGGTGTGCGCGGAGGTGCCGGGCCTCATCTATCGCGACGGACGCAGCGGTGCGGTGATCGGCCATCATCGCGGCACGCCCAGCTATCGCGAGCAGTTCGGCGGCTCGTACTGGGGCATTCATCGTGCTGATCTGCAGGCGGTGCTGTCCAGAGCCGTCGGCCTTGAACGCATCAAGCTCAGCCATCGGCTGGTCGATCTCGTGCAGCACCCGGATCGCGTGTGTCTGGCGTTCGATAACGGTCAGCGCATCGACGCCGACCTCGTGATCGGCGCCGACGGGGCGCGCTCGATCACGCGGCGTTGGATGCTTGGCTATGACGACGCCCTGTATTCGGGTTGTTCAGGCTTTCGCGGCGTGGTGCCGGCTGAACGCATGGACCTGCTGCCCGATCCCGAGACCATCCAGTTCTGGGTCGGGCCCGGCGGCCATCTGCTGCACTATCCCATCGGCGACAAGGGTGACCAGAATTTCCTTCTGGTCGAGCGTCATCCGTCGCCGTGGCCGTTACGCGACTGGGTGATGCCCGCCAGCGAGGGCGAGCAACTACGCCTGTTCAAGGACTGGCATCCGGCCGTCGTGCAGATGATTGCGGCTGTGCCGATCAGTCAGCGCTGGGGCTTGTTCCACCGTCCCCCGCTCGGCCGCTGGAGCAAGGGCCGCGTGACGCTGATCGGCGATGCCGCGCATGCGCTTGTGCCGCATCACGGCCAGGGCGCCAACCAGTCGATTGAAGATGCCGTGGTGTTGGCCGCTCAATTGGCCGCGGCGGGTCCAGGCAATTGGCGCGAGGCGCAGGAAGCCTACGAGCGCCTGCGCCGGGGCCGCACGCGCAAGGTGCAGTACGCGTCGATAACCACCGCGGACGTGCTGCATCTGCCCGACGGACCGGCCGCGCAGGCCCGCAACGCCCGCCTCGGCGCGCGCGACAGCATGCTGAATCACCTGGACTGGATTCACGATTTCGATGCGCTTACGGAAGAGCCGAGTGAACGGCAGGGTGGCACCTGGCTTTGAGCAAGCCCTGTTTGAGCGATTCCTGCGCGCATCAAAGTCGCTACGCGGCGCGTAGGCGTTTCGACTGTGCGTTGTCTCTCGAAAGGGGAAGTTCGAATCCGCCCCCGACGTTCGCCAACGTTGAAAACCCGAGAGCGTCGTGATTGGGTCCGAAAAATCCGCCGTAACCCGCATTGATCGAATGTGAACCCATAGCCCAGCTTGCTTTTCAGGAACAGGCCGCCCGTCGCAAATTCGACGCTGCGGCAAGTCAACTCAGAACGGAGCAGAGATTCGATATTGAGGTTGGAACCGGCGTCTGGCGCAGACTCGCACCCAAGCTGGCGAGGATCCGAAAACGGAATAAAGAGCCAGCCGATCTGTTATCCGAGAGGCGAACGTAGCTTTTCCCTTCAACAGATGTCAGCAATGACGCCGTAAAGCCAGCGGAGGAACACCCGATGACAATCAAGATTACCGGCACCAGCATTCCATTAATCCGAGCCAGGGCCACGGCCACGATTGAACGCTTCACAGCAACGCAGCGTGCGGGCCGCCCGCATTTTTATTTCGACCGGTTTTGCCTCGACCATGCCGTCGATGCGATTTTCAGAGACAACATGACCTTCGTGTCGACGACCGATTTTCTGTCCGAAGTGATAGCGCGCAGCGCAGCGGCGCATGACGAACTCAATGCGCAGAAATTGGCCTGGCGGGGCCGTACCGCGGGCAACTACATCCGCATTGGGCAAATTTCCCCACTTCATCGGGCGGCGGTGCTCAACCTTATCGCAAACAACAATGCGGCGCCGGGCCACGACCGCGGAGCCCACACGACCAGTCCCGTTCCTACTGGCGGTGGCAGCACGCGGGAATACGACCTCACAGCAAGCCGCGCCGGCCGCCTGACCGTGCGCACGCTGAATCAGCGTCGGGCCTACTATTATTCGCGCCACCATGCCGCGGCGACCTATGAGTATTTGCTGATCACCGACGATTCCGGCCGGCCAATCTTCCGTGGTGCGCTGCCGGCGACTGTGATGCAAGTACCTGCATGAGACGAAGAGCGCCCGCCCGGATCGGACCGGCTCGACGCCGACGGCGACAGCCGGAAGCCGCCCGATGAGTAAATCGGATCATTCGATTCGACGCCGCACAGGACGCCCAGCCATGCGCTCCCAGGACCGCGTTTTTTCCGTTAATTCGTTTGAATAAAGGTCGCACGAAACCTTTGTCATCGTTAGCGATCAGTCAACTGCGCGATGAGCGCCTTCGTGGCCGCCGTCAACGTTTCGCCGCGCTTCGTGCCGACGCAAACCTGACGAAGCGCCCACGGCTCGTCCAGCGGCACGATGGTCACTTTGTCGAAATCCTCTTTAGGCAGCATGCTTTCCGGCTGAATCGTCACGCCCAGATTCGCCTTGACGAGAGCACGGGCCGCTTCCATCGTGCTCACCTTGTATTTCATGCGCAGCTCCCGGCCGAGCGCTGTCGCCGCGTTGCGCAACTGCGTCATCATCGACGTGGTTGGCGAGATGCCAACCAGGCTCTCTTCGAGCAAATCCCGGGTCGTTACGCTCGCTTGATCGCCAAGCGGGTGTCCGCGCGGCACAACGGCAACCAGACGGTCCGCACGGTATTCGACGATGTCGAGCCTCTCGCTGTCGACATCGTCAGTGTCATAGAACACCGCCACATCGGCGTTACCGGATACGACGGCATTCACCGCGTTGACGTTCGCATCTTCCTGTAATTCGATGTCGACCAGTGGGAAGTCTCGCGTGAATTCGGCGATTTCCCGTGCCAGAAAATGGACAATGATTGTGCTGGTGGAACTGATGCCGATATGGCCGCGCACGCCCTCGGTAAACTCGTTGATCTCGCGGCGCATGACATCGAGGTTCGCAAATAGCAGGCGCACGTGCCGCGCCAGCACTTCGCCTGCGGGGCTCGCCACCATCCCATTCGGGAAACGGTCGAACAGATTAATGCCGGCTACGTCCTCGAGATCCTGAATCCGCCTGGTCGCCGCGGATGGCGTGATGTTCTCCCGCAACGCGGCGCGGCGGATCTGCCGTTCCTCCACCACGGTCAGAAACAACCTCAACGTGAACAGGTCGATTCGCCTGGTCAGGGTATGGACGCTTAGTCCGGTCATTGTGCCTCCTT
Source organism: Paraburkholderia sediminicola (assembly GCF_046027355.1). GTDB lineage: Bacteria > Pseudomonadota > Gammaproteobacteria > Burkholderiales > Burkholderiaceae > Paraburkholderia > Paraburkholderia sediminicola_B. The sequence continues at coordinate 51,689 of NZ_JAQQEK010000004.1, forward strand.
GCACTGTCTTCCCGATCGCCTGGATGCGCACCAGCTCATCGCCCCTCGGCGTGGTGCCATGTGTCCACTGCGGATAGTGCTGTCGATGACAAAAGATCAACACCGGATTCAAAAAACGGCAATCGCCTTTCGCAAAGCCGCTTTCTACTATAGCGAAGCATGTCCAGATCGCTACGCAACGCACACCAGCAATGTTATGAAAAATTCCCCATCACACTCCAGTTCACTTGGGCCGCTGCCTTACGTTGTGGCCGTAACCTTCTTCATTGAGTATCTCGACAGCACCGTCATCGCGACTGCGCTGCCGCAGATGACGCACTCGTTCGGGGCGAGCCTCAACGCGCTCAGTCTCGGGATGAGCGCCTACATGATCGCGGTCGCGATTTTCATTCCGGCGAGCGGTTGGGTCGCCGATCGCTTCGGATCGCGCAGTGTGTACTTCTCGGCAATCGTCACGTTCACTGTCGCTTCGTTGCTGTGCGCAATCTCGCGGAATGTAGTCGAATTCACCGCCGCACGGGTGCTGCAGGGTCTCGGAGGTGCGCTGATGGTGCCCGTCGGACGCCTGATCGTCGTGCGCACCACCGACAAGAAGCAACTCATGCAGGCCATCAACACGATCACGTGGCCCGGCGTCGTCGCGCCTTTGGTCGGGCCGGCGTTGGGCGGTTTCATTACGACTTACGCGTCCTGGCGCTGGATCTTTCTGCTCAATCTGCCTGTCTGCCTCGCCGCGTTGGCCGCCGTGCTGAAATGGGTACCGAACCTGCGCAGCGCCGAACGTCGCCCCTTCGATATGATCGGCCTCGCGCTGAGCGGGTTGGCGTTGACGGCTATCCTGTATGGCGCGGATATGGCAAGCCAGCCGGGCACGAACCCGCTGGTGGGTCTTGGCATCGTCGCGGCCGGCCTCGCTATTGGTTGCGTTGGGTTTTATCAGGCGCGCCGCCAGCGGCATCCGCTGATCGATGTGACCACGCTCGACATTCCGACGTTCTCGGTGACGGTCGTCACAGGGACGGTGACGCGCATCGCCATCGGTGCCGTACCGTATCTGCTGCCGCTGATGTTACAGATCGGCTTTGGACTGTCGGCGTTCAAATCCGGACTGCTGTTGATCGTCAGCGCAGTCGGCAATCTCGGCATGAAAACCCTGACAACGCCGATCTTGCGGCGCTACGGCTTCAGGCGAGTCGCCATCGTCGACTGCGTGGTAGGTGGCGTCTTCACCATCGCATGCGGACTGCTGACGCCCGAGTCGCCGCTCATGTGGATTCTGTTCGTCGTCTTCGTCTATGGGATCACGCGCTCCATGCAATTTGCCATGTTGGCGATGCTTGCGTATGCCGATGTCCCTCCCGAGCAGACGAGTGCGGCCAATACGCTTTGGAACGTGGCGTACCAGTTGGGCATTGGCCTCGGCATCGCTTTTGGCGCGCTGGCACTGCGCGCGGCGTCTACGGTCAACGGCGCTCCGGGCGCGCAGGAGTTCACGCTCCACGATTTCCGGTTCGCGTTCCTGTGCGTGGGTGTTCTGATGATCGTGTCGATGTACGGGTATATGAAGCTCGCCCGGGATGCCGGGCACACGGTGAGCGGCGCGACAGCAACAAAGCAGTAATCGGCCATGCGCAAGGTCGATGCTTCGGGTCCTCTACGCCAGTGAGCTTGCAGGGTAAGGCTCAATCAATTCCGCGAAACGGTCAGCGAGCGTCTGCCTTGCACGGGCTGGCCAGATCGCGCTGAGTTCGAAGCGCGGCAGCGCGGCGCCGTCGATGATCTCGCACAGCCTGACTCCGCTAAATTGCAATGCCCGCACCGAACGCGGCAGCAGCGACACACCGCACCCCGCGGCGACGCAGGCGAGCACGGTCAGCGACCGGTTCGCGTCCTGCACGATCTCCACCGCGCAATCCGCCTGCCGGAACGCGCTCAGGATGCCCGCGCGAATGTTGGGTAACTGGCCCTGCGGGAACCACACGAGCCCGTGCTGCGCCAGTTCGCGTAGCGACACACTCGCGCCGGCCTCCAACGGAAACGTCGCCGGCAACACCGCGATTAATTGCTCCCGCGCGATCAGCTTCTCCCGCATCTTGCCCGCGACCGCCACCGGCGTATGCAGCAAGCCGATATCGATTTCCCCTTTCTCGAGCGCACTTGCCTGCTCCGCGTTGCTCATCTCGCGCAGCACCAGCTCGACATCCGGCACCGATGCGCGCAATGCCGCAATAGCGCGCGGCAGCACCTCGAACAATGCCGCCGACGCGAAACCCACCGTCAAACGCCCTGCCCGTTGCGCGCCGATTTCGCGCGCGCGGTGCGAGGCGGCGTCGATTCTCGCGACGCTCATCCGCACATCCTCGACGATCGCAAGCCCCGCGGCGGTAAGGTCCGCACCACGCCGCGTCCGGTTGAACAGCTTGACGCCCAGCTCCTTCTCCATGCGCGTGAGCGCCTGACTCAGCGCGGGTTGCGCGATGTTCAGCCGTTCAGCGGCGCGCGTGACGCTGCCTGCATCGGCGACGCAGAGGAAGTACTTCAGGTTGCGCGTATCCATATTAAAACGATATGAAAAATGATCATTTGCATCATATATCTTTATCCAATCGCTCACTAGAATGCCTCCACATGCGATGCGGAAAATAGACCGCCGCGACGAAAAACCATCGTCAGGAGACAAAGATGAACTGGTACCGCGAGATATCGACACTGGAAAAACGCACCCTGTGGAGCTGCTTTGCCGGATGGGCGCTCGACGGCGTGGACACGCAGTTGTTCAGCCTCGTGATCCCGACCCTGCTCGTGACCTGGGGCATCGGCAAAGGCCAGGCGGGCTTGATCGGAGGCGCAACGCTAGTTGCCGGTGCGTTGGGCGGACTGCTTGCGGGCATGCTGTCGGACCGTTACGGCCGCGTGCGCGCGTTGCAGATCACCGTGATCTGGTTCTCGCTCTTCACCTTTCTCAGCGCCTTCGCGCAGAACTTCGAACAGTTGCTTGTTCTCAAGGCTTTGCAAGGTGTGGGCTTTGGCGGCGAATGGACCGCGGGCGCCGTGCTGTTGAGCGAGACCATGCGCGCGGAGCATCGCGGCAAGGCGATGGGCATCGTGCAAAGCGCGTGGGGGTTTGGCTGGGCGGGCGCAGTACTTCTGTACACGCTGGTTTTCTCGTTCGTGCCGCCGGATTGGGCGTGGCGGTTGCTGTTCGGCATCGGCGTGATTCCTGCCGGCCTCGTGCATTATCTGCGCCGTAACGTGGTCGAACCGCCACGCGCCGCCGCGCCGGCCGCGTCGCCGAGGCAGGCGCTCCCCGCCGCACGGAATATCTTCGACCGGTCGGTGATTCGCACGACGATCGTGGGCGCGCTGATCGGTGTCGGGGCGCACGGCGGCTATCACGCGATCACGACATGGCTGCCGACTTACCTCAAGACCGAGCGGCATCTGTCAGTGCTCGGCACCGGTGGGTATCTTGTCGTCATCATTACGGCGTTCATCTGCGGCTGCTTCGTGAGTGCGTGGCTCCAGGACCGCATCGGCCGCCGGCTCAATGTGATTCTCTTCGCCGTATGCTGCATCGCGACGGTCAATCTCTACGTCTTCCTGCCGATGGGCGACACGGCCATGCTGTTCCTCAGCTTTCCGCTGGGCCTCTTTGCTGCCGGCATCCCCGCCACGCTCGGCGCCCTGTTCAACGAACTCTATCCGCAAGGCATTCGCGGCACCGGCGTGGGCTTTTGCTACAACTTCGGACGGATCGTCTCCGCAGGTTTTCCGGTGCTCGTCGGACACATGGGCAACTCGATGCCGCTCGGCTCGGCGCTCGGCATCGATGCCGGCATTGCCTACGGACTCGTGGTCGTGGCCGCGCTCATGCTGCCGGAAACGAAGAACCGCCGGATCGCGACGGTGGCGGCCAACGCCGCGAGCCGCGCCTAACGGGGAAACACATGATCGACGAACAGATTCAATCGATGCAGACACGCGGCACTGCGGTGGCGGACCAGTGGTACCACACCAAAGACCAGCGGATCACCGCAATCGACGCGCACGCCCACGTGTTCGTACGCGGCTTGCCGCTTGCGCAACAGCGTCGCCACGCGCCGGATTACGACGCAACGGTGGAGGCCTACGCCGGTCACTTGCTGTCGAACGGTGTCTCGCACGCCGTGCTCGTGCAACCCAGTTTTCTTGGTACCGACAACTCCTTTTTCCTCGACGTGGCGAAGCGCTATCCGCGACGTTTTCGTGGCGTGGCGGTCGTGGATTGCGCAGTCGCCGACAACGAGCTCGCACTGCTCGATAGCACAGGTGTAGTGGGTATCCGCTTGAATCTCGTCGGCTTGAAGCTTCCTCAACTGACCGCACCCGATTGGCGGCGGCTGTTCGCGCGTGTCAACGCGCTCGGCTGGCATGTCGAGGTTCACCGTCAAGCCGTGGACTTGCATGCCGTTGTCGGGCCGCTGCTCGAGCAGGGCTGCACGGTGGTCGTGGATCACTTCGGCCGGCCCGATCCGCGCACTGCTGCTGACGATCCAGGCTTCAAGTATCTGCTGTCGCTTGCCGCTACCGGACGCGTCTGGGTGAAGTTGTCGGCGGCTTACCGGAGCGCGGAGAACGATGACGGTATGGCATTGGGCACCGCTCTCGCGAGCCAGCTTCTCGACGCCTACACGCCCGCGCGACTGGTCTGGGGCAGCGACTGGCCGCATACGCAGCACCAGCAACTCGTCGATTACACCGCGACCCGGCGGGCACTCGATCACTGGGTTCCGGACGCGGCGCAGCGCGCGTCTATTTTGACGAGCTCGGCGCGCACGCTTTATCGATTCGAATAAGCGCTCGGCCTGGCGGCGGCCAATCCGCCGCAGCGGCACAGTACAACAGCAGAGTTTTCAGCCGGCCGAAAACGCGAACGCAAAAGGCGCCGGTTCTACCCTGTGACGTTTGCTCACAAAGTCAATATTTTTCGTGCATTGTCCTACCACCGGTCACGGCGCTTAATCTCCCTTGAGAGCAACCCGCAACGTGTAGATCTGGGGAAAACCATGGACCTTGAGGCGCTCAAACCCGCGATTTCCGATCGGTTGATGAAACGAATCGCCTGGCGGCTCGCGCCGCTGATGATCCTGATGTACGTCGCGAACCAGCTTGACCGCGCAAACATCGGCTATGCAGCGCTGACCATGAACGCTGAACTGCACATGACAGCGGCGCAATACGGTTTCGCGGCAAGCCTGTTTTTCCTTGGCTATATTCTCTTCGAAGTACCGAGCAATCTGTGCATGCATCGGTTTGGCGCCCGGCTGTGGATGACACGCATCCTACTCAGCTGGGGTCTGCTCTCCTCGCTGACGAGCTTCGTTCCCGACTCCCGCTGGCTCTATATCGCCCGCTTCTTTCTTGGCGCGTTCGAGGCGGGCCTGTTTCCGGGCATGGTGTACTACCTCACGCTGTGGATGCCCGCACGCAATCGCGTCTGGATGATGTCGCTGTTCGTGACCGCCATCCCGCTGACCGGCGTGCTCGGCGCGCCCGTGTCCACGTGGCTGATGGCACACGCGAACGTGTTCGGCGTGACCGGCTGGCGCGCGATGATTCTGCTGGAGGGATTGCCCGCGATCATTCTTGGCGTGGTCGCCTATTTCTGGCTGACGGACGGCCCTTCCCGCTCGCGGTGGCTTTCCGCTGCTGAAAAGGGCGAAATCGCGGCCGCACTGGCTGCCGAACGGGCTCAGGCTGCGGCCGCCACCTCGTCGTCCGGCGTCTCGCGAGCGCTGCGAAATCCGAAAGTCTGGGCACTCGGTGTCGTCTACTTCGGCACCAACGCCGGCATCATCGGCTTGCTCTATTTTCTGCCGCAAGTCATCAAGACATTTGAAAGCACGTTTGGGGTGAAGTACAGCCTCACGGACGTCGGACTGATCACGGCGATTCCATTCGGCGTTGCCGTCATCGCGATGCTGATCTGGGGCCGTCTGGTCAGCCGCCACAACGTCGGCGCCTGGCATGTGGCCGGCCCTCTGTTGGTGTGCGCGGCCGCGCTTTCGGTGGCGCTACTGCTGAAGTCTCCCTACCAGTCGATCATTGCGCTTTCAATTGGCGCGTCGGCCTGCTTTTGCAGCATCACGACTTTTTGGCAGTTGCCCAGCCGCATCCTCACGGATCGCGCTGCAGCGGCCGGCATCGCGTTGATCACCAGTATCGGGGTATCGTCCGGATTTTTGCTGCCGTATTTTATCGGGTGGGTCAAGGATACGACCGGCACGTTCGTGCTCGCGTTCGTCGGCATTGCAGCGACGATGGTGCTCGCTTCGATCGTGGTCATGCTGCTCGAGACGCGCTGGCGCGAGGTCGGCCTGCGCCGGCTTGCGAGCGACTAGGCGTTACCAGCGCCTCGCCGTACGAAGGGCTATCATCGGCGTATCCATTGCCCATTCCTTTTCGCCAGCAAGGATTATCGATGCGCCGCGGTGTTCCCAGTCTCAGCGCCCTGCAAGCTTTTGAAGCAGCGGCGCGTCATGAAAGTTTTTCGAAGGCCGCGGCCGAGCTGTCGCAGACGCATGGCGCGGTCTGCAAGAAGGTCAACGAGCTCGAGGCGCATCTGGGCATCACGCTCTTCGAGCGAGTCCGTCAGCGGCTGGTATTGTCCGCGGCGGGCGCGGAGTACGCGCGGCGGATCCGCGTCCATCTCGACCAGATTCGGCGCGATACGCTCGAGCTGGTACGCAAGCAAAGCGAAGTGAAGCTCCAGCTGGCCGTCGGTGTGACATTTGCCTCTCAATGGCTGATTCCACGTTTGCATGATTTCTACGAGTCCAATCCCGATCTGCAACTCCACATCATGGGTCGCGACCAGCCGACTTTCTTCGACGATTCGAGCTTCGATGCCGCGATCTATTTTGCGCAGAGCTTGTGGCCTGCGATGCCGGGACAGCCGCTCGTCAGCGACGATGAAATTCTCGCTGTCTGTGCGCCCTCGTTGATCGGTACGCGCGGTGCGTTGAGCGGCGAACGGATCAGTGCGCTGCCCTGGATCCACACCCGCGATCTACCGCGCGCGTGGCTCGCATGGTCCGAGACGGCGTGCGCGCAGGTCATCGAACCCAGCACGTCGAACCAGCACTACGATATGTTCATCATGGCGATTAACGCCGCGATTTCCGGACTGGGTGTGGCCTTGCTTCCGCACATCCTGATCGAACGGGAGTTGCGCAGCGGTGCGCTCGTCCAGATCCACCCTCATTCGATCCCGAATCCGGAGACTGTCTACTACTCGTTTCCCGAGCAGAAACGCGAGTGGGAGCCGCTCAAACGCTTCGATCAATGGCTAGGCACCGCGGTTCGCGACTATCGTGACGGCTGCCGCGACCGCGCAGCAGCTATCGAAGCGACGCTTGCGCCACACTAGCGACATCCGCGTCAGGCGAGTTCGCGCAGATCAGGGTTGTCGCGCAGGAGTTGCTGATAGAGGCCCTGGAATCCAAGCCATGCGACATAGTCGGATCCCAGTTGGGCGCGCGTGGCCTGCGCCTCCTCATCGGATAGCGGCTCGATCGGGCCGGCCGCTTCGGCGAGTAACTGCACCTGGCAGCAGCGCTCCATGGCGATGAAGCGGTACGCCGCGGCGTCGACCGATGAGCCGACGGTCAGCAGGCCATGATTGAGCAGAATCGCGGCGCGCTTGGTGCCCATCGTCTGCGCGATCCGGCGCCCCTCTTCGGTGGCGAGCACCACTACGTCGCCACGAAATAGCACGTGATCCTCGTGGAACAGACAGGCTTCCTGATTGAGCGGAGCAAGCAGCCGCGCGCGCGCGGAAAACGCGCGACCGAAAGGCGTGTGTGTATGAGCTGCTGCAACGACATCGGGATTCGCGCCGTGGATGCCGCAGTGAATCGCCGCCGCAGCGGCGTTGACGGGCCCGGTCCCGTGATAAACATGGGCATCCTCGTCGATGCAGACAAGATCGTCGGGATGGACCGACGAAAAATGTTGTGCGTACGGGTTGACCCAAAACCGATCGTGAAACTCCGGATCACGGACCGTGATATGTCCGGCTATGCCTTCGGCGAGGCCGAATCGCGCGAAGATGCGAAAGGCCGCAGCGAGTTTGAGCTTGCGATGTTGCCGCTCATCGTCGAGGCTGGCGAATACCGGCGGCTCCGGCAAGCGTCCGCCAATTGGCTTGGGAATCTGCAACTCGCGGACTTCCGCGTGGCCCATGACATGCTCCTTCGTGCTGAATGAAGCATTCATTCTCGGCCGCACGGACGGCATGGTCCATCGACGATTTGTCACAAGTTTGCTTCTTGCGCTCACAAGGCGCGGCCCACTTCGCCTGGGCTTGCCGAGGTCGGCCCCACTCGCGCTTGCGACGCCCACGGCTCTTCGAACGTCCCGTTTGCATGCCCGCGACCGATCGCGCGCCGACCGTGTCCACTGCTTTCGTGCGTAACGGTTAACTCCAATGTGAATGAAGCAATCAGTCGACGTTAACCCGCATGGCATTTTGGCAACCAATACTTTTCACGAGCATGCGAATTCAGATATCGACGCTTGCATGCTGGCGGCCAATCGCCGCGTCGTCGAAAGCAACGCAATGATGCGTTGATGACCCGCCGGGACCACCCGCGTGCGATGCCTATCTGGGTGACGCCGGCGATGAGGAGTGACTGATGAAAAACCCGCGCATTGCCATTCTTGGCTTCGCGATCGAATCGAACCGGTTTGCGCCGGTGTCCACGCGCGCCGATTTCGTATCGCGCGCTTACTTGCAAGCTACCGCGCTGCTGGACGACGCACGCAAGGAAGCGCCGGTGATGACGCCGGAAATTCCCGCATTCGTTCGAACGATGGATGCGACCTCTGATTGGACACCTGTCCCGATCCTCTTTGCCAACGCAGAGTCGGGCGGCCCGGTCGAACATGCATTCTTCGCCGACACGCTGTGCGAATTCGAACAGCGGTTGCGTGCGGCACTGCCGCTCGACGCTGTCTATATCTGTGAGCATGGCGCCGCCATCACGACAGAAGAAGACGACCCCGACGGCGCGGTTTTCACGCTCGTACGCAATATTGTCGGACCCACGGTACCGATCGTCGCCACCGTCGACCTGCATGCGAACGTGTCCGACCGGATGGTGAACACCGTCGACGCGTTGGTCTCATACCGCCGCAATCCGCACACCGATATGGCCGAGCGCGGCGCCGAGGCTGCCCGCATCCTGAGCGAATTATTGAATGGCATGCGCACGGCTGTCGCGCATGTGCGCATGCCCGTCTGCGCGCCTCCCACCCAGTTGCTGACCGCCCCGGGAACCGGACCGTATGCGGAGATGATCCGGCGCGCGGAAGCACTGGACGACCCGCGGATCGTGAACGTCTCGATTGTCGGCGGCTTTGCGTTTGCGGACACGCCGAAGAACGGCTTGACGGTACTCGTGACCACGCGCGGAGATGCATCGCTCGCACATCAAGTGGCCAACGATCTTGTGTCGTATGCATGGCAAGAGCGTGCCGCATTCACGCCGACGTTGACGCCCCTCGACAACGCGGTCCGCCTCTCCAAAGCGACGAGCGACGATCCTTCGTTAGCGCCCCTGCTACTCGCCGACGTGGCTGACAACCCGGGCGGTGGCGGGCGCGGCAACACGCCGTTCGTGCTCAAGGCGCTGCTCCAGCACGAGGTGCAGGGTGCGATTCTCGGCGTCGTCACCGATCCGGATCTGGTGGCGGACGCCCACGTGGTGGGCACCGGGCAAGCGCTCGTTGCGCGCTTCAATCGTGCTGAAACCACGGTGTATTCGGAGCCCTTCAACGCGCCGGCCCGCGTGTTGAAACTGCACAACGGCAAGGGTGTCGGCCGACGCGGACAGCTGGCGGGCTGCAGCTTCGACCTTGGACCGTGCGCCGCGCTGCAGATCGGCGGCGTCACGGTCATCGTCATCAGCAAGCGACACCAGTGTCACGAGCCGATGTTCTTCGAGATGTTCGGCATCGACATTGCGCGTGCGCGCGTCGTCGTATTGAAGTCGCGCGGCCATTTCAGGGCGGCATTCGACGAGTTCTTTTCCGGCGCACAGATCGTCAGCGTCGATGCGCCAGGTCTGACTTCCCCGATCCTCGCGCGATTCGATTTCAAGAAGCTGCCGCGGCCCGTCATACCGCTGGACGACATTTCCAGGTGGACTCCGACGGTCCGCACCGTTCTGCCAAGGAGCGACCCGCGATGAACGAATTACCCCGCGAAGACTTCCTGTCTTCGCAGCACGCGCAAGGCACGCACCGTTGCAACAGAGGATATTCCCAATGAACGATACGCTAGACGTGACGCGAATCAGACCGCAGACGGCCCGGAAGGTCATCTGGCGTCTGGCGCCGCTGCTGATTTTGCTTTACATGGTCAACCAGATGGACCGGGCGAACGTCGGCTATGCGGCGTTGACGATGAATCGCGAACTCGGCATGTCGGTCTCCCAGTTCGGGTTGGCCGCCGGCCTCTTCTACGCCGGGTACATTCTCGTTGCCGTGCCGAGCAATCTGCTGCTGGCGAGATTCGGCGCACGGCTGTGGATGACGCGTATTCTCGTCACGTGGGGATTGATCGCTTCGCTGACCGCATTCGTCAACAGCCCTCACATGCTGTACGCGCTGCGCTTTCTCCTCGGCATTGCAGAGTCAGGATTCTTTCCGGGGATGATCCTGTATGTCACGTTCTGGCTGCCGCGGCAGGAGCGGGTGTGGCTGATGTCGCTGCTCTTTCTCGCCATCCCGCTGTCGAACATGCTGGGTGCGCCGATTTCAACTTTCGTCATGGAGCATACGCATCTGTTCGGCTGGTCCGGCTGGCGCTCGATGTTCTTCATAGAAGGATTGCCGGCAATCGCGCTAGGTATCGTCACATTCACGGTCATGAAAGACCGGCCCGACGACGCCCGGTGGTTGACCGTCGACGAGCGCGCCGAACTGAGCCATGCGCTCGCCGTGGAGAGGCAGGAAGCCCAGCGGGTGTCGCCGAAAAGCGCGTGGCTTGCGTTGCTCGATCGGCGAGTCCTCGCATTCGGACTGATCTACTTCGGGATCAATATCGGCGTCGTCGCACTGTCATTCTTCTTGCCGCAGATGGTCGCGGAGTTCTCCCACCTGTTCGCTGTCAAATATTCGGTCTTCCAGGTTGGACTGATTACCGCTGTGCCATTCGCGGTGTCGGCGGTGACCATCGTGTTGTGGGGACACTATGCACGACGTACCGCGCTCAGCGCCTGGCACGTTGCGATTCCAACGGCGATCGGCGGCTTGTCGTTCGCCGCTGCGCTGTTCCTTTCGTCGCCATACGAGGCCATGGCCGCGTTTACGCTCGGCGCGGTCGGCGTCTACACCCCGCATGCATCGTTCTGGCAACTTCCTCCGCGCTATCTCAGCAACGCCGCGGCCGCATCGGGCATCGGCCTCATCAATACGATCGGCACGCTGGCCGGGTTCCTCGGCCCCTACGCGACCGGCTGGCTGCATGACGTTACCGGCTCGTATCGCGTGCCGATGCTCGGTGTTGCAGGACTCATGTGCCTGTCCGCGATGATGGTGCTGTTCGTAGAGCGCGCAAACCGTGCGGCATTGCAGCCAGCGAGCGCCCCGCAAGGTAGTGCCTCCTGACGGCCGACACACTGCGTTTGCCATTCTCAAGAATCAAGGTGTACCACGATGCGTAATGATGCCAAGCTGATCCTGCTCGACAAACACCAGGTCGAGGCCTTGCTGAAGCCTGACGATGTAGTCGAAGCCGTACGGGAAGCATTCGCCCTTCACAGCCGGGGCGAGGGCCGTGTGTTTCCCGTTGTCAGAGAGCCACTCGTGACTGGAGGCGTATTTGGAATCAAATCGGGCGACGTGCAGTCGCAAGGCCTGCTCGGATTCAAGGCCGCGGGGTTTTGGCCGGCAAACCGCGGCTTGGGTGGCGAACCTCACCAGGCCACCATTCTCTTGATCGATCCGAAAACCGGCCGGCCTGTGTGCGTCATCGACGGTAATGCAATCACGACCATGCGCACGGGCGCTGCCGGCGGCCTGGGTTTGACGCTCCTCGCGCGTACGGACAGTACGCGTCTATGCGTATTTGGCACGGGCGTACAAGCACAAGTGCAGGTCGGATTCGCGATGCGTGTGCTCGAACAGCTTTCCTGCGTTCGCTATGTCACCGTGGACGGTGAACGCGACGTTTCATTTGAAGCGCGGTTCGCCGGACGTTGCGAAGTCCTGCATGCGACCGACCGTAACGCCGCGGTGGCTGACAGCGATGTGGTCGTCACGGCCACGCCGGGCAAGGGGCCACTCTTCGACGCGCACGCAGTGCAACCCGGCACTCATCTCAACTGCGTCGGCGCGGACACCAAGGGCAAACGCGAACTTCCTGAGGATTTGCTGCCGCGCGGCCGCCTTTTTGTCGACGACCGAACCCAGGCGCGTGAAATCGGCGAGACACAATGGGCGCCTGACACGCCATGTATCGAGATCGGCGATCTGATCACCGGCCAGGTTCGGATCGATCGGCATCCTGACGACATCACCCTGTTCGACATGACCGGTATCGCCCTGCAGGATCTGACAGTCGCGCGATTGCTTTACGAGCGTGCCCGCGAAACGGGTACGGCGACCTCACTGTCGTGGCCCTGGTAGTATCGCCGGTTCACCGGTCGTCAGACCAGGCCCGCTCCGCTCAGATCGGTGCGGGTTCGCGGCCACATCCGCTCAGGCGGCGCTCGCTCGAGCCGTCAATCCAGCAGCACCAGAACCCTGTGCACGTTTGCCGCTCGGGGATTGTTCGCTGTCACGCGGCAGCCACGGTTGTTGCAATGTCGACGCATGCAGAAGATCCAGAAAACGCTGAGCGCGCAGTGAGCGTCCATGCCGCGAACTGATCAGCGCGACGATATCCGCGTCGGGCTGCGTCCACGCTTCGAGAAGCGGGACGAGCCGCCCCGCGTGCAGATGTTCGGCCACGTCCCATTCGGAGCGCGAAATTATGCCAAGCCCGGAAAGCGCCCAATCACGCACGGTGCCGCCGTCGTTGCTCGTTAGCATCGGTTCGATTCTGACGTTCGCCGGTGTGCCCTGGTCTCTCGGCGTGAAACGCCACATGGTCACGTCTTCATCGTTTTCGCGCAGCGCGATACAGTCATGCGTGAGCAGTTCATCAGGATGCTTTGGTTCACCGCGACGCGCCAGATAGCTCGGCGCCGCGCACAGGATGCGGCGATTAGGTGCGAGGCGCCGGCTGACGAGCGACGAATCGCGCAATTCGCCGATATGCACCATCAGGTCCCACATGTCATCCGAGATGCGCGCGGGGCGATCGGACAGCATCAGACTTGCGCTCACTTCCGGATAGAGGGCACGAAATTGCGCAATGACGGGCGCGACGTAACGCTGCCCGAAACCGAGCGGCGCGATCACGCGCAGATGGCCGGCCACCGTGCCGCGCCGCGATGCCAGCGTGTCTGACAAATTGCCAATGTCATCGCAGATTCGGCGCGCGTGGACCGCAAGCAACTCGCCTTCGTCGGTGAGCACCATGCGCCGGCCCGACCGATCGATCAACCGCATGCCCAACCGGTTTTCCAGAAGACGAAGCCGCTGTGTGACCGCGGGCGGCGTGACATCGAGCTTGCGTGCGGCATCCGCTAGCGACAAAGCGCTCGCAAGCGTAATGAAAAAATGCAGGTCCTCGGTCGAAATCATTGACTTGGGTGTGAGCGCGGCGATCCGACGATGGTATTCCGTGGCGTTAGTGATCGCCATTATTTTTTTACGCCTGACGTGAGCGATTCCTGCCCATCCGTCTTCGTGTACGCGCAACGGAGGTGGCGGAACCTACGACGGTGGCGGAGATTAAACGCCAACGCCCCCGCGCAGGACTGAATCCAGGGGTCCGGTGCTATTTGCAGAGCATTGCGAGCGGTCAGGCAATCAATCGATGCTCAGAGTAAGCCCGGTCCCCATCAGAAATATGAGCTGCAGCGCTCCTTGCCTGCCGTCGGGGCCGCTCGGAATTTGCGCATTGGTCAATGTTCTTCATTGGTTGTTCGGTCCTCCACCCCCCTTCGTTCGGCGCCGGAAGAGTACACCGAATCCAATCGCGACCAGCAAGGCCACAATCAGAACGGCGCTCATGCCCGTCGTGCCGCGCTTGTCAACCGGACCGGAAGTAGCGGAAGCGACAGCAGGTGAAGAGCTCTGCGTTTCAACCGGCTTCGGGAGCGCTACGCCAGCGGCACTCCCCTGGCGGACGAGCGAAGCCTCCGACGTTGGGGAGGCCTGAGATGCAATAGAGGGAACTGCGCCCGGCATCGGGCCGACGGGAGCCATGTCAGTGGATGGAGCCATTGCCGGAGTCTGTGCAGCGGCAGGACTGGCTTCGGCGGACCTGGCCAACGCCTTCCACTTGGCGAATACCGTATCAATGCAGTGAACGTCGGTGCAGGCGTTCCGCGATTGCCTCCACTGAGCGAGTCGTTCGGGTGAGAGCTTTCCACTGCTCAGGAGAGCCTGTTGTTGCGCGAAGATATCGTCGTATTCATTGTTCAGGATGGCGTGGTCGCAGATGACGCGTTCAGCCGGTTGTCGCGTGGTGGCACATTGAATATCGCCTGCCCATGCTCCGGTTGAACCAAAAGCCGCCATTGACAGCAGCACTGGCCAAAATCGCTTTAGATGCACCGGCCCTCCTTGAACGTGGTTGTTTTGCCAAGACTGCGGTCGCTCGTGAGCGAAATCCCATGTGCCTACAACGGGATCACGAGACCCCGATCGTGCCGTCGCACGAGGCGTGCCACGCTAACCGCGAAAACGGCATTTGCTGAATCCTTTCGGCGTGCCAGTGGGAGTCGGCACAACAATGAACCCGCCCAGCTCATCGCCGTACGCCACGAATCTCTCGTCAAGCAAGCAATGTGCAGTCAAGGCACACAGCGCCGCATCCACTTCGTCGATAGATTTCAGCGACGCCGCGTCAATTCCAGCATCTTGAAGAATTTCTCGGCGCTGAGTTCGTTTCTGCTTCGCGGACGCGACTGCGGTCCCTAGAAAAGCGCTGGCTATAGCATGGGGGAACGTCTCAAAGCAGACTCGCTCACCGAGTTCTCCGCCATTTTTGAAGAGGGGAAAATACGGTGCGAATGCCTGATAGACAAGCTCGCCGTTGAACATCCACCCGTAGAATCCGCTCTTACTGGTCATGGCTGTTGCGCGAGTCGGCGTGGCGAACGAAAAGATTCGCCGCTGCGCGAGCTCCTTCTCGGCTTGCCTTCCGGCTTCGCCGACTCGCCACAAACAGGGCGCATCGTTGCCCACCGCGCCTACCTCGAATTGGAGGCACTTCTCGACCATTTGTTCCGGCGCCTGCGACCGGAGGTTGCACACAATCTGGGTGTCACGCAGGATAACCAGATGATTTCCTTTCCGGTCGCCGCCAATATCGATTCCAGCTACAGCTCGTTGTGACCTCATCGTTCCCGTACCCTCAACAGAGCGCGCTTACCTCGGTAGCAATAGCTGATGCTTATTCCGCCGAAAAACACAGCAGTCCAGCACTCGAGTCCAAAGAATAGTGTCGCTTTGGACTCGGACTCACTCGAAGCAGATTGCCGCCTCCGGTTCGCAGCCATTGCTTTCATGCCACGGTTAAAAGCGCCCTCGCCTGTTCAAGCAGAGCGTGTGACGCGGCAAACTCATTGCGTCCAGCCATTGTCAGTGCGGCTTGTCCTGTGCGCACGAACAACTCGTCGTCGGATGTCGCGACGACACTCAAGTCGAGACCAGGACGGTCGTATTGGCGAAAAAATGCGAGCATTTGGGACGCATCGAATCGCGAGTTCTTAGGACCAGACCCGGCTAGAATCTCGGCGGCTGCCGCCAGCTGTCGCGTGGCTTGGAGGAATTTGGCGCGGTCCATGACACTTGCCTCATGAGTCAGCGAACCTGATTGAAATCGAAGGCGGTACGATAGCCGCCGACAGCTAGTCTATCTCACAGTGCCGCCTCTAGCGCCCGGAGGGTTGCGGCATGTTCGGCCATACCTCGCTGAAAACAATCGCCATTGCGGATTTGCCTGGGTCGGCGCCCACTATATCCGCAGTAAACAGGAGCGTCCCGGTGCGCGTTGAGCAGCTTAAACCGCCTGCACCCTCACCCGTGACGCTCATTTGCCGACTCTAATGGGCGTCTGACGGCGCGTTCGTCACCGTGTCAACAAGCTCCGGCGTTTTTGGCACGGACTGGAACGCATCGGAAACTGGAACCGGTCCAGTCTCGTGGCGATGGACATCATGCGTAACGAAGCCGAGGTCATGGCTTGGAATCTCGAACCAGTCGGGGTTGCCAAACGAGCGGCGAATGTCCTCGAGGCCGCTCGCCCAATGTTCTCCCATGGTGTCGTTGCTGAATTCGTAGTCCTTGTAGTGACCTTCAAAGAACTTGTTCTTGTAGATGAGGTGCACGACATTGACCGCACCACCGTCTGCCACTTTCTGTGCCTGCTTGACTAGCGGGTGAGTCCGCCGCACTTTCTCCGGAATGTGTTCGAGCAGTTCCTTGATCAGGCGAGCATGCTTCTGGCTCTGCGACACGAAGGCCGTGATGGCGCGGGTCCGGCTTGAGTATTGAATGTCCTTGGCCCTCTCGGCGACATCGAGGAAGTCGCCAGGCTGTGTTCCTCCTGCGCTCCAAAGGTCGACCTGGAAGACCAGCGCATCCTTGTGCTGGCATTCCCTAACGATTTCCGTAAGCGGCGTATTCGAAACCAGACCTCCGTCCCAGTAATATTCTCCGTCGATTTCTACCGCAGGAAAGCCTGGCGGCAACGCGCCAGACGCCATGAAGTGCTCCGGCTCGAGGCGAGTCTGCGTGTTGTCGAAGTACACCAGATTGCCCGTGCGAACATTGACCGCTCCGACCGAGACGCGAACGTCACCGTCGTTGATACGGTCGAAATTGGCGTACTTGAGGAGCGTCGCGCGCAACGCCGTCGTATCGTAAAAGCTCACTTCGGTCGGCGGCTTCTTTGCAACGCTGGCGATGTGTGCGGAAAAGCGCGGTGAGAAAAAGCCCTTCTGACCTTCAGTCAAAGCACGAGCGGCCGCCCACATGCTCGACCATTTTCGGGCAACGTCTGGAAACCCGAACGCTGTCGGCACCAAAGCGCCAACGTGCCCCAGCAAGTCCGCTGGTTGACAGATGGTGCTCCAGAAGCCGCGCAATGCTTCTACGCGATCCTCCGGTGCATTGCCGGCAATGATGGCGGTGTTCAGGGCACCAATCGAGATGCCCGAAATCCAGGTGGGTTCGACACCCACTTCAGCAAGCCCCTCATACACGCCGGCCTGATAGGAACCCAACGCGCCACCGCCCTGCAGGACCAAACCGATTTCGTCGTAGGAAGGTAGCTCAAGATGATTCGGTTGCTTTAATGTATTGCGTTGACTGCGGCGCATCGTCGGCTCCTTATTGCATGAACCAACCGTGGCTGACCACAATCGATTGCCCCGTCAGTGCTGCTGATTCAAATCCTGCCAGGAACGCGACCGTGTTGGCAACGTCGGCTACGGTGGTAAATTCGCCGTCGACGGTTTCTTTCAACATCACGTCCTTGACAACCTGAGCTTCCGAAATACCAAGCGCTTTCGCCTGTTCTGGAATCTGCTTGTCGACCAATGGCGTACGAACAAAGCCCGGACATACAACATTCGCTCTCACGCCGCGCGAGCCACCTTCCTTCGCGACGACGCGCGCAAGTCCCAGCAGGCCGTGCTTGGCGGTGACGTAAGCCGACTTCAGCTTCGACGCTTCGTGTGAATGAACCGAGCCCATGTAGATGATGGAGCCGCCCTTGCCCGATGCATACATGTGCCTGATAGCGGCCTTCGTGGTCAGAAATGCGCCATCCAGATGAATCGCAAGCATCTTCTTCCAGTCGGAGTATGCATAGTCTTCAATCGGGTTGACGATCTGAATACCGGCGTTCGACACCAACACGTCAATACTGCCAAGTTTGCCGACTGCCTCTTCGATACCAGCGTTGACCGCTTCTTCGCTTGTGACGTCCATCGACACGGCAAGTGCTTTCCCACCCGCGGCGACGATACTGTCCGCGACCTGCTGCGCGTTTGCCAGATTCAGGTCCGCAATGACGACGGCCGCGCCGTCCGAAGCCAGTTTGCGTGCGCATTGTTCACCAATACCACTTGCGGCGCCCGTCACGAGCGCGACTTTTCCTTGCAAAGACATGAGTTGCTCCTGATTGAATTATTGGTTCACGGCGAGCTTCAGTGCTTCCGCCGGGGCGAGGTAGTCGTAAGCGACTTCGCCCACATCGAGGGTGAGATTTGCAATGACGTGTCTGGCGGCCACTACCCTTTTGACAGGCAGGTCAGCGACCGGCGCCAATGCATGTGCGTGCAGTTCGAGCGCGGCGGGGCCTTCCCATGCACCGAGCACAGAAACGTCGCGCAAGTAGAAACGTACGAGTTCACAAATCCGCGGTGAGCCATCGACATGAGGAATGACCTTCAACAGATAATTGGGTGTGTCCGCGAGTTTCTTGCGTTCAGATTCGATATCGAGCGGGCGGTACTTGTAGCCCATCGTGCCAGCCGCGACCCGTTGCGTCCCATAGTCGAGCGTGCCCAACAACGTATCCTTTCCGTCAACCGATAAACGGGGTGAAGCGAGCTTTTTCGGGAAGCCCCAAATCTCCCGGCCGCCAGCAATTGGACCTTCGTCATCGAGATACATCGCGTGCGTATAGCTGGCTTTCCGGCCTGCTTCATCCAGGACCGAAATGACTTGTCCACTCTCTGTGTAGTCGCCAAAGCCGGATGAATCTGGCATCCGGATGAACTCGTAGTGGACCAGGCCATTGTCGACCGTCAAAGGCTCCGGCACGACCGCGCGAACCGCATCGATGTCGGTCTCGTACGAAATGATGAAGTATTCGCGGTTGAGGAATCGAAATGGTGGACGCGGGTAAGCCGGGTTGTGCACAGGCATTGCGAAGGCGTTTTTGCGGATTTCATCGAGTGTCACAACAATTTTTCCGTTGGATAGCGAAGGCTGCATCATAGAGGCAAGTCACAGTGGGTTTCAGTGAAACGCGCATGCCGGCCGGCGCTTCCATGACTGACGTGTCAGGCGTCAAGTGCCCATCCTGCTTGGGTTTGAGCGGTGTTCAAGCTTGCCTGGATGCCGCTTGCTCCAACTTCGCAATACATTGTTGCGGGGCGGATTTCGGCGGCGAAGGGAACCCGCGCATACGACCGGGGGTCGCACGCCGGTTCGCTGGTCTCGTGCCGCGCTTCACGTAAGTGTTGGCTTTGGGGACGACATATAAGCTGAACCGTTTGTCTGAACCCAACATCCAGTCGTCCCTTGCGCCGCTCACGCCGGGGATCAACAAGGCAGGCAGGCCCGGCTCGGGTGGCAGCCCGGCAACTGCTCCCTCGGTCGGCACGGTCGTTGCAACGATGGCTGCGTCAACGGGAGGTTGCCATCATGAGCGTCTTGCAGGGTTTCGTTTATTCCATTGCGCCGCGTGCGTCTTCACTTGTCGCCGTCGCTGCTATCTCTGTTGCGGTGGTCTGCGGGACTGGCATCGCGGCATTTGCCGGGTTGCTGCCCGAGTCGGGCGACGTTGCCGTCGCTGTGACTGTGACACCGTTAATCGACATGCAAGTTGACGCTTATGTGAATCGAGTCGCAACCATGCACTGACCTGGCAGTCAAAAAACAGGCGAGCACGCCGGAGACATGCACCGCTCGTTCCGTGCGGGCTGCCACGACGTCGATGCCAGACAGCGGTCAGGAGCGCAGCACGCCTTTCAAGCGTCCCAGCTCAGCGGGTCTCATGTATGACCGATACAGTTCGCCAACTGTGCCGAATGCCAAGGCTGGTTTGAGAGTCGCACCGGGAAGTGCGTGAGTGATCCAGTCAAAAGCATTCATTTCACGTTGAGCGGCATGCACCGCAGCAGTAAGCGCAGTGAGGGCTCGCTCAGCGGAGTATCCACCAAGGTCGACAAAGCAGCTTTCAAATGGATGCTTCGTTGCATTCTCGAGGTGTAACGCTGACTTTCGGACGTCCAAATCAACCTCCTTCGCGGATTGTCCGTCCTGTATATCAACTGAATGTGACAATGCGTCATGTTGTCCCGTCAACGATGCGACACGGCTCGCGCGAGCGCTCTGGGTGCGACGCGCCCTCGATTGCAACCGGACATGGTCTGTTGAAGTAACAGCGCCTCCCCCCGAAGAGCAGACGAAATACCCGGTTCCAGAACCCGACCTCCTGACAGTATCAAGGCTGGGACATATCAGGCTGCGTCATTGCGAGCATCCCGTTTTCGAATCCAGTCGCGAGTATTCCCCGTATATGCGGTCAGACCCACGCAATTACGCGTGGCGACTCTGGAGGAGTACACCATGAAATACAGGGCTATGTTCGTCGCTGTGGCGCTATCCGCAGCGGTATCAGGCGCCTTTGCCGCCAGTGACACGGTCATGGTCGGCGGTCAGGCCATGTACCCGAGCAAAGACATCGTAGACAACGCGGTCAACTCGGCCGACCACACCACGCTCGTTGCGGCGGTCAAAGCCGCGGGTCTCGTCGAGACGTTAAAGAGTCCAGGCCCGTTCACGGTGTTTGCACCGACGAACGAGGCCTTTGCTGCGTTGCCGGCCGGTACGGTCGAGACGCTCGTCAAGCCGGAAAACAAGACAATGCTGACCGGCATCCTGACGTACCACGTCATTCCGGGGCGCTACGACTTCCGCAAACTCGATCAGGCAATCAGGGCTGGTGGCGGCAAGACGGAACTGAAGACAGTCAATGGAGAGGAACTGACATTCACGGAGAACGGTCCGCACAACATCGTAGTAATGGATGCCAGTGGCCACACCGCCGACATTTCTACCTATGACGTCACCCAGAGCAACGGCGTCATCATGGTCGTGGACAAGGTTCTGATGCCGAAGTAATAGAACAGGCACTCAGCGTCAGACGCTCCAATCCAGCGTAACGCTGTCATTTTCGGTGCCGGGCCACGACTCACTCATAGGCCTCGCATCTGGATGCAGCGAATGTCTGCCCGGTTTGCATTGGAGTGGCTGCTTGCGATTCGCCGCTGCGCAACCAGTCAGCCTTTAGCGGCAGACGAGACTTCGGCGTGGCTGACGCACGCGCCTGCATCAAAGGAGAAATACCATGGAAAAGTTGACGATGAAAGTTCTGTTCGCCCGTGTCGCTGTCGCGTCACTCTGCGCGTGCGCCGCGACGCTTGCGCTGGCGGGCGGGAATGGCAACGGTGGGAATGGCAGCGGCGGCGCTCACGGCGCTGCAACCGCAGGGATGACGTACCACAGCGAGCCCGTCTCGAGTCCCTGGAACCGGGTTCCTGGCGACATGAGCAAGAGCGCGGACACGGCGCATAGGGATATGCCCGGCATGGCTCCCGACGACGGCACCATGCCTAAAAAAATCGGGCAGTAAATGCATGAAAGTTTGCCGGCGCCAGAAGCGCTCATGGTCTGCGCGCCCGGCAACATGCTCGCAAGTACTCGCTACGTCCGATACGGAAGGCCGCCGTCCCTTGTCTGCTTCCTATACTGGAATTTCGCGGCACCGCTGGTGCCAGAAGAACCTTACCTAAGCCCAGTCGGAAGGCGCAATCGCCGATTGCACTCACAGCTCCGTTCATAGAGCCGACCGTCCCGGTAACCGCATGAAGTTTTCGATGAGCCGCAGCAAGTCCGTCTCGTCCGGCCGTGTACCCCATCGGCTGTATCCCGCAACAGATGCAATGGCGAACCAGGAATGCGGCGGAAACCATTCTGCTCGCACTGTCACGCCGCCGATAATTCGCAGTCGTCCCGTATCGCTGAGGAATTCAGCGTGAATCTTTTCGCCGCCGACGGTTTTGCTGGCAATGACTGGCGTGGACCGAAACATAAAGCCCTCCTGCGGTTTCTGATTGCTAAAAGCAGATGCTCGTGTGGCAGCTCTCCCGAAGAAAACGAACATGGCCCAGGCGTTTGCATCAACCCGTCGAATCGGCGACGAAAACCAGGGTTACGGATGACACTGGGCATTAAGAGGCAAGTTGCATGCCGAGCAGAGCAAACGACCAATATTCGAGCTTTTGCCCATTTTGCATATGCTATCGGCTCTTTCAGGGGGCGGTTACGCGTGCCGGATGCACGAATGTGAACAATCAGGCACCCGCTCTGTGCCGCGCAGCGCGTCGGCGGTAATCGCGTGATGTCGTCATGAAGGAGCGCTTCTGCTGGCTCCTAAACGATAAGTTTGAGATCGAGGACTTTGATGGCAACGATTGACGCGTACATCCCGCAGCCCACTCCGTCAATGTTCGAAACAGACGGCGCGAGGCGTGTACTCTTACGATTGCACCACAAATTCATTCCTGAAGCCGGCTCCCCGCCGGCAATGAACAGCCTACGCACTAACCAACGCATGGAAACCGTGGTCGAGTCGCAGCAGGTCCGAACAACTACAAAGCGCCGGAGCCCGGCTCCATGGCGCGGTTTGGAGACATCATGAGCGCAGGCTTTCAACACCCGTTTCTCGCCACTGCAAACAGCGTCGGGCGAGGCAAAATCGTCAGTGCCCAGCAGGCCGTCAGACTGATTCGTCCGGGCAACACGGTGGCAACGGGCGGCTTCGTCGGCATTGGCTTTGCAGAAGAAATCGCCGTCGCACTGGAACAGCTGTTCCTTGACTCAGCCGCTGGAGATAGCGACGCACCTCGAAATCTCACGCTAGTCTACGCGGGCGGTCAGGGCGACGGCGCCCGCAAGGGCCTGAATCACTTTGCCCACCAAGGTCTGGTTCGGCGGGTCATCGGTGGTCACTGGGGGCTCGTTCCGGGGCTTCAACGCCTGGCCGTCGAAGGCCACATTGAGGCGTACAACCTTCCCCAAGGGGTCATCTCCCAGCTGTTTCGCGATATCGCGGCTCATCGGCCGGGTCATTTGTCCACGGTCGGACTCGATACGTTTGTCGACCCGCGCAACGGCGGCGGCAAGCTCAACGCCCGCACAACAGAGGACCTGGTTAGCCTGATATCGATCAACGGCGCTGACTGCCTCCTGTATAAGACATTTCCAGTCGACGTAGCCATCGTGCGTGGCACCACTGCCGATGCAAACGGTAATGTGACGATGGAAAAGGAAGCGCTGACTCTTGAGTCCCTTGCCATTGCAATGGCCGCACGCAACTCCGGTGGCATCGTGATAGTTCAGGTCGAGCGTATCGCCGAGTCAGGGACTTTGAATCCACGACAGGTCAAGATACCTGGCATTCTGGTCGATTGCGTCGTGGTCGCAAAACCGGAGAACCACTGGCAAACTTTCGCCGAATCGTACAGCCCCGGCTTCGCTAGCGAGCTTCGCATTGCAACAAGTTCGATTCCGTCCATGGCTCTGACCGAGCGAAAAGTCATTGCACGGCGCGCTTCGTTCGAACTGATGGCCAATAGCGTGGTGAACCTCGGGATTGGCATGCCCGAAGGGATTGCGAACGTCGCGAATGAAGAGAAGGTGTGCGACCTTTTTACGATGACAACCGAGCCGGGCGTGATCGGCGGCATCCCGGCCGGGGGCCTGAATTTCGGCGCGGCGACCAATACCGACGCCATCATCGACCAGCCCTACCAGTTCGACTTCTACGACGGCGGTGGTCTCGACATTGCATTTCTCGGACTCGCGCAAGTCGACCGGGAAGGCAACCTCAATGTGAGCAAGTTCGGGCCAAAGCTTGCGGGCGCGGGTGGGTTCATCAACATTTCGCAGGCGGCGAAGAAGGTTGTGTTTGTCGGAACGTTCAACGCCGGCAAGCTGGAAGTGAATATCAAAGATGGGCGCCTGCAAATTCTTCAGGATGGCGTCTGTCAAAAGTTCGTGGACGCAGTGGAACATCGAACCTTCGGCGGTCGTTACGCCAGCGAACGGCAGCAGCCCGTGCTCTACATTACGGAGCGCTGCGTCTTTACCCTGGCGCCTGACGGACTCGAACTCGTCGAGATTGCGCCGGGGGTCGATCTCCAGCGAGACATCGTTTCCCAGATGGGCTTCGCTCCCGTCATCAAATCGCCGCCGCGCCTGATGGACGCCCGCATTTTCGACAATAAGCCGATGGGTTTGCGAGCAATGCTGTTGAGGCTGACGCTCAGTGAGCGGTTCAGCTACGACGCCGATAAAAACATGTTGTTCATCAACTTCGAAGGGCACAAGGTCACGACTGTTGACGACGTCGAAGCAGTCAGAGCCGAGGTCGAACGGACGGTGTCCGGCCTCTCGGTCAGGCCCCACGCAATCGTCAACTACGACAATTTCTCGATAGCGCCCGAAGTCATCGATGCCTATTCCGAAATGGTGACTGGCCTGGTCGCCCGATATTACTCGGACGTGACTCGATACACGACCAGCAGTTTCCTGCGGATGAAATTGGGGGACGCGCTGCAGCGGCGCAGCGTCGCTACGTACATCTATGAAAGCCCGGAAGAGGCGTCGTCTCACGAAACGCGCTAGCCGACTGGCCGCGCCTGCGCCTGCAGCTTTGGAGCGCCAGAGCGAGGACATCCGGGGGCGTGTCCGTTCCTAAGCTCCTGCACGGGGCGCTACATTGATGACGACCGCCCCGCCCCGCGGCTTTGTCGAACGATGATTGCGCGCAGGAAAGTTCGACGGCGAATGCCATTGACGCAATCATTCCGGCGGCCTTTAAGCAGGGTCGAATGACGACCATATTGATTCGTGCGCCCTCGCCCACATGTGTTGGGCTTGCTTAACCGCAGCGGGCAAGCCGATAGACATGACTAAACCTGAATTTAACGAACGCGAAAGCGCACGGCCCGACTTGCTGTGTTTCCTGGTGGCGATTGCAGCAGCCTCCTACGCTCTGACCAACGAATGGCGAGCGGACCATATTGTTGAGTGCTGCCGTCGATGGCTTCAGAAAAACGGGCTGAAGATGGACTGGCTGGACAGGGTCCGCATCGGCCAACTCGCGCTGAAGATTGCCAGTAAGGACTTGCTGGAGGCCGGCGTCGCGGTCCGGCTGTCCAGTGTGAACGCTCTCTTCACCAGCGAGATGGAACTCAACGGGTCAAGCACAATGGTCCAGAGGATGATGGCGCTGTGCCACGACGCGCTCTGAGCACGTTTGAGTTCAAGCTCGTAGCAACGGCTTTCAGGTCGCGAGCAACAGCGACTGCGCGTGCTTGAGAAGCGCGTGTGACGCGGCAAACTCATTGCGTCCAGCCATTGTCAGTGCGGCTTGACCCGTGCGAACGAACAGTTCGTCGTCGGATGTCGCGACGGCACTCACCCCGGCACCAGAACGGTCGTACTGGCGAAAAAATGCGAGCATTCGGGACGCATCGAATCGCCAGTCCTTAGGACCAGCCCTGGCTAGAATCTCAGCGGCTGCAGCCAGCTGTCGCGTGGCTTGAAGGAATTCAGTGCGGTCCATGACACGTGCCCATGAGTCACCGTCGCGCCTAGAGGTCGAAATTGGTCGGCATTAGAACTACGTCGCGAATGGTCATGCCGCGTTGCCGCGTCAGCATGAACATAATGACCTCGGCTACCTCACTGGCCTCGATAAGGCTCCCCGACTCTTTGGCTTCTTTCAATTTTTCCTCTGGCCAGTCGGCGAGCAGTGCGCTGGCGACTGGTCCGGGCGAGACAGAACCGACGCGTATTCCATGTTTGAAAACCTGACGCCGCACCGTCTGCACAAAGCAGTTGATCGCCCATTTGGACGACGCATAGACCGGTTCCCACGGCGTCGGGAAGTGAGCTGCGAGCGAACTGGTGACGATAATATCGCCGGTCCGACGAGCTATCATGTGGGGCAACACGTCATGAACATTTTTCATCACGACGTTAACGTTCAGATTCAGCATCCGGTCGATCGCAGCGGTCTCCGCATCCACCAGGTCGCCGCCCACATAGGTACCTGCGTTGGCATGCAGGATGTCAATTTGCCCCGCGATGTCCAGCACGCTTGGCACGAGCGTTGAGCACGCAGTCGAGTCGAGCAAATCCACGACAAGCGGAATCGCCGCGTCGCCGTGTTTCCCGCAGATTGCCGTCAATGCGACTTCATCGCGGTCGACCAGCACCACGCGAGCACCCGCCGCCAACATCGCCTCGGTGCTGGCCAAGCCAATGCCTGAAGCAGCCCCGGTGACAACAGCGACCTTGCCTTGCAGTTCTCCGGCCATTTTCTCATCCTCCTGTTGGCGCTCATCGCAGGCTTGCTGCGGTAGCAATCTCCCCCGATAAGCAGACGCCCGTTGTGTGCGTAGCCGACATTGAACGCGGCTTCATCTTTTCACCTTTGCGCCGCCAAGGGTGCTATCCGCGTTGCGGTCGCAGCCAGCGTGAGTCGTCCGCAGCAAAACCATAAACGAACAACTGCTCAGCCGATGAGCAAATAATCATGTGCGGGACTAGCCCTGTCAAGGCGATTTCGAGAGGGAAAACCCCGACAGCCGGCGGGCGACCGATGTTCGGTTGTCTGTCGCCGAGAGTGCGTTGGCCCCCGCGGAAGGAGGCGCGCTGCTCATCAACTGCTCCGCACTGTGCAGTCAATCCGCCAAATCCATGCCGTTGTACGTTAGGCGTCTTGCCATCAGATGATGAGAGGAAAACTTTCCTGAATCGCGGACTGGACCTTGACCACCGCGGAATCGCGCATTGAGCTAGTCCGCCATGCAAGTACGATGGGGTAAATCGGAAGTTTTACTGGGCACTCGAGAAGCATCAGCCCGGTCAGTCCGGAAATCGCCAGCGCCGCATGTCTCGGGATGGTCGCGACCGCACGGGAGCCCTTCAGCAGATGCGGCAGGGAAGCAAAATGGGTCGTTGAGGCTATGACGTTACGCCGTCGACCGAGTGCCGACAGCCCCTCATCCACGATCCCTACTACCCCGCCCGAAGAGACGAGAATGTGCCCTCGAGACACGTATTCATCGAGCGTCAGCGTAGACGCCGCGCGGCGCTTCTCATCCACGAGGCATGCGTAATCTCCTTCGCCCACAACCCGATGGTTGAGCCCTCGGCCGGACGATGCACCCGCAAACAATGCGAGGTCCATTTCGCGATTCGCCAGCGCGTCGCCGGCAATCTGACTATGGGTTTGCCGGAAGATGAGCCTCAGTCCCGGCGCGCTCTGCGCCAGACGCTCAATCAGCTGTCGTCCCACAGCAATCTCGAAGTCATCGGACAGCCCGACCGAAACCGAGCGGCCGTGAAACGAAGTCGCATCGGGCCAAGCGATAGCGACGGTCTGACGGCACTTGCCGAGCGCTTCGCTCACCAGCGGTTTCAGCTCCTTTGCACGGGATGTCGGCGCAAGGCCCCGTCCGGTGCGTACGAACAGGGTGTCGGAAAACACTTCGCGCAGCCGTCCGAGCGCCGCACTCACTGCAGACTGGGTCAGATTGAGCCGAATTGCCGCTCGGCTTGCTCCCCCTTCCTCGAACAAAGCTTCAAAGACCTTGAAGAGGTTGAGGTCCACAGCGTCGATATCAATTCTGTTCATATCAAATAGTGGCGATATGCGTTCACACGATTTTACATCCGGGTAAAGATGCGGGCACAAACGCTCCTCGAGGAAAACGCCATGTCCAAGTCAACAGTCGCCGCGCTGCAAATCGGTTCCTCTGCAGCAGGAAAAGCCCAGACTCTGCAGCACATCCTCTCTTTCGAAAAGCAGATTCGCGCCTCCGGCGCCAAGCTCGTGGTCATGCCTGAGGCGTTGTTGGGCGGCTACCCTAAGGGTGAAATTTTCGGCACCCGTCTTGGCTATCGGTTGCCGGAAGGTCGCGAGGCTTTCGCGCGGTACTACGACAACGCCATTGACGTGCCGGGCGAGGAAACTCAGGCGCTCGCTGACCTATCGGCCAGGTGCGGCGCTTCGATCGTCATCGGAGTTATCGAGCGAGGCGGCAACACGCTCTACTGCACTGCGTTGTTCTTCAACCCTGACGACGGGCTGGTGGCCAAACACCGCAAGCTGATGCCGACGGGCACGGAGCGCCTCATTTGGGGACAAGGCGACGGGTCGACCTTGCCTGCCGTGAAGACAGAAGCCGGCGTGGCCGGGACGGCAATCTGCTGGGAAAATCACATGCCGCTCCTGCGTACGGCGATGTATGCGAAGGGTGTGCAGGTTTGGTGCGCGCCGACGGTGGACGAGCGTGACATCTGGCAGTGCTCGATGCGGCATATCGCTCACGAAGGTCGGTGCTTCGTTATCAGCGCATGTCAGGTACAACCTTCGCCGGCACAACTCGGCATAGAAGTGCCGGGGTGGGACGAAAACCGGCCACTCATTAACGGCGGCAGCGTTATCGTGGGCCCTTTGGGCGAAGTTCTGGCAGGTCCGCTCCGTGGCGAGACCGGATTGGTGGTCGCTGAAATCGACACCGATGAGCTCGTTCGCGCACGATATGACTTCGACGTTGTGGGCCATTACTCGCGGCCCGACGTGTTCTCGCTGTCCGTCGACGAGCGCGCCAAGCGAACTGTAGAGTTCAAGTCGTAGTCGAAATGCCACCACGTATGCCGATTCTCGAGCAGATGCGGGGCAGAGCCAGCATCCGCTGCGTCTACTCCAGGCACAACGGTATGTCGTCTACGCTTTCGTCGATCCGCACTCTAGAATGGGTAAGTTATTGGCTTGTCGAGCACGCTCACCCATTGGGTCTGGGTGAATTCGTGGAAGTTAGCTGGCCCCCCGAATCGACCGCCGTTACCGGACGCACCCATTCCCCCGAACGGCACATGAAACTCGTTGTTCACCGTCTGGTCGTTGACATGCACCATGCCCGCCTTGATACGTGCTGACAGCGCAAGTCCACGGGCCAGAGAGCTCGTATGCACTGCGGCAGCCAGACCATATGGCGACCCGTTGACCAATTGAACCGCCTCATCGTCTGTATCGAACACGGTGACAGGCGCCACCGGGCCAAAGATTTCCTCCTGGAATGCAGGCATGTCGGCGGTCACTCCTGTCAGCACAGTCGGCGAATAGAAGAGCTTTGTGAATTCACCACCGGCGCGCAGCGTTGCCCCGGCCGCCACGCTCTTGCGCACAATGTCGTCGATTCTGTCGAGTTGTTTTTTGTTGATGAGCGGCCCGAGGTGAACCTGTTCGGTATGCGGGTTGCCCACACGCAGATTTCTGGCGCGCTGAGCGAGCTTGTCCGCATACTCATCGGCGACAGCCCGATGTACGAGATGTCTTCCCGTCTGCATGCAAATCTGCCCCTGGTGAAGGAACGAGCCCCACGCTCCGTTCGAACTGGCAGCATCGAGGTCCGCGTCTTCGAGAATGACAATGGCATTATTGCCGCCCAACTCAAGGGCAACTTTCTTGAGCATCTCCCCGCAGATTCGGCCAATTGAGCGGCCAACGGCCGTAGAACCGGTGAACGAAATCATTCCCACCTGCGGATGACGCACAAGGGCATCGCCTGCTTCGGCGGCTCCTGGGATAACGTGCAGAACGCCCGAGGGCAAGCCAG
The DNA here is from genome assembly GCF_046027355.1 of Paraburkholderia sediminicola. Taxonomy (GTDB): domain Bacteria; phylum Pseudomonadota; class Gammaproteobacteria; order Burkholderiales; family Burkholderiaceae; genus Paraburkholderia; species Paraburkholderia sediminicola_B. The sequence goes on from NZ_JAQQEK010000004.1 coordinate 81,286, forward strand.
CGTCCTCAAAGACACTCGCGAGTAGCAATCCTCCGCTAACCGCGCTCTGCGGGTCCGGTTTCAACACCACTGCGTTGCCAACGGCAAGTGCGGGAGCGACCGAACGCATCGAGAGCAGGATGGGGAAATTCCATGGAGCGATGACGCCGACAACGCCAACCGGTACATGACGGCAAATGTTCATGCGACCGGGCATCGCCGACGGGTACAGCGCGCCCTCCGGCTGCATGGGCATTGCGGCTGCAGCCAGCAATTGCTCATACGTGGCATGCAGTTCCCACTGCGCTTTTGCCGAAGTGGATCCGCACTCCCTAACGTTCCATTCGTTAATCTCCGGGGCACGTTCCTTGAGCAATCTGGCCGCGTCGCGCAGGATTGCGGCTCTCTGATCAAACGGGGTCGATGCCCACGCCTCCTGCGCGGCCGCTGCCGACCTTGCTGCGCGGTCGATGTCCTGCGGGCCGCCCAGTCCTACGCTGGCCAATGCCACCCCAGTGGACGGTTCAGTTACGGGATAGACGCCACCGAAGGCCTCTGTCCATCCATCGGAAAAGATACGTTTGTTCCACACGGCTTTGCTCTCGATGCTGCTCATCACTACCTCTTTCAGATGCGGGTTCAGATTCTGGAATGGACACTGTCATTCAGCCGTGGCCACGATGATTTTTGCACTCTCTGCCGACGGCTTTCTCGCTCGGGAAGTGAGTGCAATGGCTATAGCCGCGATGACACCAGGGACCGCGAACACCATGAAGTTGAAAGTAATTGGAAGGTTCATGCCGACAAGGTAGCCGCCTAATGCGGGACCGGCGACTGCGCCGAATCGGCCCGCCGCGGCAGCCCAGCCGACCCCGGTCGACCGGACGCTCGCCGGATAAAACTGCGCAGCAAACGCGTGCACGATGCACAGGGTCCCGATAGTCGTTGCGCCGGCAAGCATCAGAAGAACATTGAGGACAAAAGCGTTCTGCTTATAGCCGAGGAGGCCGATTGACACGGTGGCAACCGCAAAGAACAGGATGAGTGTGCCCTTGCCACCCCACCTATCCGCCAGCCACCCACTCGCGAGGCCGCCCAGGATGGCGCCCGCATTCAGCGTAATAAGGAAAGTAAGGCTTGAACCGAGCGAATATCCGTTAGCCACCATGAGTTTGGGAAGCCAGGTGTTCAGGCCGTAGACCATCAGCATGCACATCCCGAATGCAACCCAAATCAGCAGCGTGTCTGCTGCTCGACCGTCCTTGAAGATTTGTACAGTTCGGGATTGCGTCGGCTTTACCGATGCCGTCGACAGCGTGGACGCGAGCGACTCGGCGCTACCTCGATAGCTCGGGGCGAGTTTGCGTAGAACGCGGTCTGCCTCGACGAAGCGGCGATTGGCGAGAAGAAAGGCAATCGACTCCGGCAGCCAGCGGAACAGAATCGGAAGCGTGAGCAGAGGCAAACCCGCAATCAGAAAGTTGGCTCGCCAACCGTAGGTGGGGGTGATGACTTTTCCCATCACCGCGGCGATGACCCCGCCTACCGAAAAGAAACTCAACATCACGGTTACCATGATGTTGCGCTTCGCCTTCGGTGACATCTCTGTCACGAGGGCTACGATGTTCGGCACCATGCCACCCAGACCAACTCCGGTAAAGAAACGGCAGATGACAAACTGCGTGGAATTCTCACAGAAGCCGTTTCCGAACGCGGCAAGTCCGAAGACGACCAGGCACGCGAGAATCACGCGGCGACGTCCAAATCTGTCCGATGAACTGCCCAGTGTCAGCGCGCCTATCATCATCCCAAACAGGGCGCTGCTGCCAATGATCCCCGCCGTCACCGCTGGAAGCTTCCATTCGACCATCAGTTGCGGAAGGACCGAGCCATAAATGACCAGATCGTATCCGTCGAATAGCATCAGCATCGAGCACCAGAACATGATCATCAGGTGAAACGAGTTGACGCGCGTCCCATCGACGACATCGTCGATAATGTTGGTGTTCATGTTTGTCTCCAGAATTGTTTAATTGATACCGCTCTTATGTCGGCTTGTCGGTTAGCAATACTTAAAGAAGCACACTGCGCCGTCCAGATTGACGACGCTTATGTAACGCTTAAACGGAGAACCGCTCGATTTCCTGCTCTCGCCAGACGATGCCTGCACCCGGCAGCTCACCAAAGTGCGCTTTGCCATCTTTGAACATGAGCATGGGCTCAAGGATTGGGCCGGCAAGGTCCATCCGTTCGAGCCAGTGACACGTAGGGCTGACCGCCAGAAGATGAGCGCTAAATTCCTGAAAAATGTGGCTCGACATCGGCAATCCATGCTGCTCCGCGAGGGCGCTTGCACGGAGCCATCCAGTCACTCCGCCGATTTTCATCAAATCGGGCATGCACAGGTCGCAAGCCCCTGCGCCAAGCGCGAGACCCATTTCGTCGGGTCCAAACCAGTTTTCCCCCATCTGCACCGGCACATTCAGTGCATCGCGCACCGCTGCATGCCCTGCATAGTCTTGCTGCAACGTCGGCTCCTCTATCCACGCCACGCCTTCCTGCTCCAGCACCAGGCCGCGACGGATGGCTTCCGGAACCGTTAGCCCCTGGTTGTAGTCGACCATGATTTGAACGTTGTCGTCGACGATCTCGCGGATGCTCCGAATCACCTTAAGGTCTTCCTGAAGGGTGGGATAGCCGATTTTTGTCTTGATGGCGGCAAATCCGGCCTCGGCTGCGCCCCTTGCCCGATGCGTCGCGAGTTCGACGCCGTCCATGCTGTGGCTGTCGTACGCAGGCAATGGCCGGGTAACGCCGCCGAGGAGTTCAACAAGCGGAAGTCCATGCACTTTGGCCTTTGCGTCCCACAGCGCCATATCAATGCCGGCTGTCGCCATCCGGACGAGGCCCGTATTTCCAAGCAGCCTGAATTTCGACTGCAGCAGTTGGTCGATATGGCGAGGTGCGAGCGGCTGCCCGACGATGACTGCCGCCAACTCATCCACCATGTGTTGCACCGGCTTCAAGGCCAAGGGCGTATAGGTGAAAAGGTACGCATGTCCCGTCACTCCGCTGTCCGTCTGCACATCGAGCAGAACTAGCGGGGAGCTAGCCACAGTCCCGACAGCCGTCTTAACCGGGTATTCCAATGGAACATTCACGGCGCGCGTGCGCAATCCAACGATTTTCGTGTCGCTCATCGCTTCTCCATCACTTCGGTTTCGTAGTTCGGCGCCGCTACCCACAAGGATTCCTGCTTGTCGCCGGACCAGACATAATCTTTGGCAAGTTTCGAAATGGAGGGGCAACCGATTTGAGCGAGCGTCCTGTCAATCTCGTCCTTCATGATTTCCAGCACCGCGTCCACACCCCGCGCACCATCCGCAGCGAGTCCGTAAAGGGTGGCGCGGCCGAGAAGCACGGCGCTCGCTCCTTTCGCAAGTGCTTTGACGACATCCGAACCCCGTCGAATTCCGCTGTCGATGAGAATGGGCGCCTGAAGTCGAGCGGCGGTCGGCTCGAGTGCTTCTAGCGGCGCAATGGCGCTATCTAGCTGGCGGCCGCCGTGGTTCGAGAGAATCACACCGTCCGCACCGAGTTCTATGCATCGCTCGGCATCGTCGGGGCGGCTAATCCCCTTGATGAGGAGTTGGTGTGGCCACAGATTTCGCAGCCATGCCAGGTCGTCCCACGAGAAGCTTGCATCCATCTGCCGACTCATCAATGCGGCCTGCAGTTCGGTATCCTGCACATCATCGCTGGCAAAGTTCGCGAGCTGCGGCACACCATTACGCACGAGGTCAAATGACCAGCGAGGGTGAAGAGCGCCATCGAGAATCGTTTTGGGGCTATAGCTCATCGGCAGCCCGAAGCCATTCCTGATGTCGCGCTCTCGCTTCCCGTTCACGCCGACGTCGGTCGTCAGAATCAGTGTTGTGTATCCAGCGTTCAACGCGCGCTTGACCAACAACTCCGCCAACTTCCGATGCACGACGTAGAGCTGGAACCACAGTTCGCCTTTAGATACCTTCGCGACCGCCTCGATTGAAGCCGTGGAAGCAGTCGACAGCGCGAATGGAATACCGAACTTTTCCGCTGCGCGAGCCAGCACGAGGTCGCCCTCTGGCCAGAGAATGCCGTTCAGCCCGGTTGGCGCCATGACAAGCGGCGCGCTTAACGGCCTGCCGAAGAGGGTTGTCTCAATGCTCCGCTTGCTGACGTCGACCAGACGGCGCGGCTGGAACCGAACGCTTTCGAAGACTTGCCGGTTGTGCTTCAAACCGAGTTCATCTTCCGCACCGCCCTCGAGATAATCAAATACCATTCGCGGCAGGCGCTTCTTCGCCAGGAGACGAAAGTCGGCTACGTTCACGGGCTTACTCATGTCGCTTTCCTCTGTTTGCTCACGCGGCGCGCATATCGACTTCGATCAGCACCGGCTTTTTGCTGGCAAGGGCGTGCCGCAGCGCAGAGGTCAAACTTGCACTCGAATCCGCATGTAGAGCATCGACGCCATATCCACGGGCAAGAGCACAGAAGTCGAGGCCCGGCACATCAAGTCCAGGTACGTCTTCGACCTGAAGAACGCCGGCGAACCAGCGCAGCGCTCCATACGTGCCGTTCTTCATGATGATGAAAATCGCCGGGATGTCGTATTGAGCCGCGCTCCAGAGTGCCTGAATGCCGTAGTTGGCAGAACCGTCGCCAATCACTCCGATGACCTGGCGCTCCGGCCTCGCCAGTTGAATGCCGACAGCGGCGGGAAGCGCGAATCCCAGACCACCTGCCGCAGCGAAGTAATAGCTCCCCTGCTCGGTCATGCGTAAGCGCTGCCAGAGAATGTTCGTAGTCGACGTCGACTCGTTGACGTAGATAGCATCACGCGGAGCCATCTCATCGAGGATGTCGAACACGCGCTCCGGCGTGAGCGGACCGGGCGCTTCAGGTGCGGGCTCCGGGCGACGGGTCGCGGCGGGCAACGGCCGGGCGCTTTGCGAAACTTTCTCGCTAAGCGCGCGAAGCGTCAGTCCTACATCCGCGATGATTGCGTCACCCATCGGCGCGCGAGTCGCTTCGTTGATGTCGCAGGTGATTGCGATAAGGCGGGTGCCCTTCGGCAGGTATTCGCCCGGTTCATACTGGTGGTACCGAAACACTGGCGCACCAACGACGAGCACAAGGTCATGGCCGTCGAGAATACGGCTGATGCTCGCGATACCAGCCGGCAACAATCCGCGGAAGCATGCATGCGTAGTTGGGAAAGCGCAGCGCGGAGCTGATGGAGCCATCCATACGGGCATCGAAAGTTTCTCCGCAAGCGCGACTGCGAAGGCGTTTGCATGGCTCGCATCAACGTCGGGGCCGACCACCATGGCCGGGTTCCGAGCACTCTCCAGCGATGCAACGAGATCCGCCAGCGCTTCTGCGGACGGCAGCCCTGCCAGCTCGACGCGCCGCTTAGCCAGATGCTCGACGCCGGGCCCCGCCTCCTGTTTCCAGTCGTCGTAAGGCACCGAGAGATACACCGGGCCCGCAGCCGGCGTAGCGGCCGTATGAATGGCGCGGCTCAACGCGAGCGGGACCTCTTGCGCGCAGCTCGGCTCGCAGCTCCACTTCACCAGCGGACGAGGGAGCGCCGCCGCGTCCACGTTTGTCAGCAGGGCTTCGACGCCGACCATTGCGCGGACCTGCTGCCCGGCTGTTACGACCAGCGGCGTATGCGAATTCCACGCGTTCGCGAGCGCGCCCATTGCATTACCGGTTCCCGCCGCGGAGTGCAGATTCACGAAACCCGGGCGGCCGGTCGCTTGCGCGTAACCATCAGCCATCCCCACAACAGCGGCTTCCTGCAGGCCGAGGATGTAGCGAAAGTCCTTAGGGAAGTCTTTGAGAAACGGCAACTCGTTCGAACCCGGGTTACCGAAGAAAGTGGTCAATCCTTGCTCGCGAAGGATTTCGTAGCATGCTTGATGGACGGTGGTCATGAGATGTGTTCCTAGTCGATAGATCGATGCTAGGACCCGGTATAAAATAAATCAAATCATCTATTTTTCGATTCGATAATAGATGTCGTCTATATAGGGGTGACCACCGTGACCACGACCGACCTGAATCTCATTCGCGCGTTCGTCGCTATCTACGAAACGGGCAGCGTGAGTGCGGCAGCGAAGCGCCTTAACATCACGCAGCCATCGGTCAGTCATTCGTTGAGCCGGCTGCGGGATCTGCTACAAGACCCCCTTTTCACGCGGACGCGAGAAGGAATGATTCCGACGTTCAATGCCACCCAACTGTTTCAAGCCTTCAAGCACGCGCTGGACAGCATCGAGACCGCCATATCGGCCACGCGCAACTTTGACCCGGCGCAGTCAACCCGGTGCTTCCGGCTCGCGCTGTCCGACCTCGGGGAGCTTTATTTCCTGCCATTTCTTGTCAAGGAACTGCAGACAAGCGCGCCCTCGGTGGGACTGGAAATCGTGCAGCTCGAGAGCGAGCGGATTACCGAATGGCTAACCACTGGAAGCGTTGACGCTGCGGTTGGAAACCTGCAACTCACGGGCGGGCAGGCAAGAAAGCGAACCATGTTCACCGAGACCTATTCCTGCCTGCTCAGCGCTACGCATCCGGCCATTGGTGAGACGCTGAACCTGCAGGAATATGTGTCCGCGAACCATGCGGTGGTTGCCCCGTTCTCAGGACACCACCTGGTGGAGGACGTGATGACGGAGATGGGTCTGTCCCGACGAATTGCGCTTCGCGTGCCGCACTTCACGAATATCGTTGCAGTCATCGCGTCCACTGACCTTATCCTGACGCTTCCCACTCGCGTCGCGCGTGCTTTTGCCAGCGACGGCAGGATGCGTACGCTGCCGTTACCGTTTCCTATATCGTCGTTTGATGTCAATCTCTACTGGCAGCCCCACAGGGAGGATTCGGCGGCTCAGCAATGGTTCTGCGACACGATTACACGAACGCTGAGCGGGGTTTGATATTCGACAGTTGCCGAGCCGGGCATCCCTCCGCCGTAAGCGTTAGTCGGTTCTTCAAAAGTTAATCAGGCGTTACAGCGACCGCCTTGATTTCAACAGGAGAGCGTGCCGAATCAGCCCGTGTCACCGCCTGCTACTGGCAACACAGTGCCGGTGATATAACCTGCCTCGTCCGAAGCGAGGAACAGAATCGGCGCGGCCTGCTCGTCGATGCTGCCGTAGCGTTTGAAGAAGGTCGATTCAGTGACCTGCTTCACCGCTTCGCCCATCCAGACTTTTTCCTGCTCGCTGTCGCCGACGGAGTTGCGCGGCACACGTCGCGGCGGCGCGTCAGTCCCGCCCGGCGCGGTGGCGACCACGCGGATGTTGTGCTCTGCGTATTCCATCGCCAACGACTGCGTCATCGCGTTGACACCGCCCTTCGCCGCCGAATACGGAACGCGGCGGATCCCGCGAGTGGCATTCGAGGACACGTTCACGATAGTCCCGCCTCCGCGCTCAAGCAGGTACGGCAAGACTGCATGGCAGGCGTATAGCGTCGGCATGAGGGAGCGACGGATTTCCGCATCGATCTGTGCAGGCTCGAACTCGGCGAAGGGACGCATGCGAATCGCGCCACCCACGCCATTGACCAGAATGTCGATGCCGCCAAAGGTGCGCGCGGCGAAGGCCATCGCCGACGCGGCGCCATCGTACGTCTCAAGGTCGGCGACAAACCCTGCTGTGTCTGCGCCGTGCGCTTCGGCGGCGACTTCTGACACGAAGTCGGCGCGGTCCACGAACAGCACCTTGCCACCTTCGGCGGCTGCCCGAAGCGCTACCGCGCGACCGATGCCCTGCGCGGCGCCGGTGACCACCATGACCTTGCCAGCGAATCGTTGCGTGTTCATGCGGTCCTCGGTGCTGCGTTAGGAGTGAACTTCTCGTAGTGGAAGCTGTTCGGCTTCACGCCGTTGTCGTCGAAATGCTTACGCACTGCATCGACCATCGGCGGTGGCCCGCACAGGTACACGTCGACGTCCCCATCATTGACGGCCTCCGCCGGCATGTGCTGCGTCACCCAACCCTTGCGAGGATGGGTCGAATCCGTGTCGGCCACGACGGTGCTGTAAGTGAAATTCGGCAACTTCGCGAGGTAGGTTTCGATTGCATCGACCTGCACGAGGTCGAGGTCGCGCGTTACGCCGTAAATCAGATGGACTTTCTGCTGCGAATTCGTGCGAGCCAGCACTTCAAGCATCGACAGGAACGGTGCCAGGCCTGTGCCGCCGGCGAGGAACAGCAACGGCCGCTCAACAGCGCGCAGATAGAAGCTGCCGAGCGGTCCGGTCAGTTCCACCTTGTTGCCTGCCTGCGCGGATTCGAGCCAGGTGCTCATCACGCCACCAGCAATTTTCTTGATCAGAAAGCTGATTTTCGATTCGCCTGGTGCCGACGAAAAAGAATATGAACGGTGCTGACCGCTGCCAGGAACATCAATGTTGACATACTGGCCCGGCAGGAATACCGGCGCGGTCGCGTCCACATCCAGTTCGAGCACGATGGCCGCATCGTTGTGCGCCTCGACCTTCGATACGGTCGCGGCGAACTTGCTTTGCTCAGTCTTGCATGCGGTGGAAGATGCCGGCACCGCAATGACACAATCGCTTTCCGGCACCATCTGACAGGTGAGTACGAGACCGCCTTCCTTCTCATCCTCGGTCAGTGCATCTTCGATGTAGTCGTCGCCCAGGTCGTAGCTTCCGCTCTCGGCTCGGCATTTGCAGGTGCCGCATACGCCATCAGAGCAATCCATCGGCAGGTTGATTTTTGCGCGAAAGGCGGCATCGAGCACCTTCTCGCCCGCCTTGCATGTGACGAAGCGGGTCACGCCGTCTTCAAAATTCAGTGCAATGTTGTAGCTGGACATCTTGCCTCCTGTACTTCTCATTTCCGCGGATGTTTGCGCTCAAACGTGATAAACGTCGAGCACCTGGCGGATGTAGTCGTCCTTCAACACGATGCGCTTGTAGCAAATCAACAGTTCATCGTTGACTTTGCGCAGAGTGACGAACATCGTGCCGAAAAACTGGTCGGTGGTTTTGTAACGGTGGCTGAGCGTGTTGAAGTTGTAGCGCACGTCCGCTTCGTTCTCGCGCTCGGCCAGCACTTCCACATTGGTGACGTTGTGACTGGTTCGCGGTTCAGGCATCGAGGCGCTACTGCGTTCGGTCTTGATGCGGAACACACGGTCTTCCAGGCCGCCACGGTCCGGGTAATACATGAGCGAAATCTGACTCTCGTGGTCGTCGGTAAGCCGGTCGTCGTCATCCCACGCCGGCATCCAGTACGTGACGTCCTCGGTATAGCAGGCAAGCCAGTCGTCCCATTGACGGTCGTCGAGCAGGCGTGCTTCGCGGAACAGCACGGCGCAAATTTTCTGGTAATCGAAGCTCATGCCAGGGCCTCCCCGTGTTCCTTCTTGAGGGCGTCGCGCATCAGGTGCACCCAATATTCGTGTTGACACACAAACAGGCCTTCGTCTTCGCTACGTTCGCCTGAAATGAGCGGCTTCAGGCCCATACTTTTCGCGTTTGCGTCGGGACCTTCGACCCACAGCGGCGCTCCGCGCGAAAGGTCGTTCCACAATGCAGTGGTACCGGCATAGCCGGCCTGGCAGGCGCGAAACTCTTCGAGGTCATCCGCGGTACCCATGCCCGAGACGTTAAAGAAGTCTTCGTACTGGCGGATGCGGGTGGCACGATCGGCTGCGCTCTCGCCCTTCGGAGCGAAACAGAAGATGCTGACTTCGGTCTTGTCCACGCTGATCGGACGGACGACGCGAATCTGCGTGCTGAACTGGTCCATCAGGAACACGTTCGGATACAGACAAAGATTCCGGGTCTGGTTGACGATGAAGTCCGCCTTCACCTCGCCAACGCGTGCCTTGATTTCGTCGCGGTATTGATAGACGGGCCGCACTTCCGGGTTCATCGTCTTGGTCCACAGCAGGATGTGGCCGTGGTCGAACCCGTACACGCCGGCTACCGACTTGCTCCAGCTGTTCGCATCCACGGCCTTGGTGCCCTCGACCTTGCGCCGGTCCATCGTCGCAGCGTAGTTCCAGTGCACGGTGCTGACGTGGTAGCCGTCGCAGCCGTTCTCCATCTGCATCTTCCAGTTACCGTCATAGATGTACGAGGAATTGCCGCGCAACACTTCCAGCCCGTCCGGCGCCTGGTCGACGATCTGGTCGATGATGACCTTGGTCTCGCCGAGGTAATCTTCCAGCGAAATCGCGTCCGCGTTGAGGCTGCCGAACAGGAAGCCGCGATAGCTCTGGAAGCGTGCGACTTTTTTCAGGTCATGCGAGCCGTTCGTATTGAATTGCACCGGGTATTCGGTGGTCTTCACATCTTTCACTTTCAGCAGCTTGCCGGTGTTGGCGAAGCTCCAGCCGTGGAAAGGACACGTGAAGGTGCCTTTGTTGCCGTGCTTTTTACGGCACAGCATCGCGCCCTTGTGCGCGCAGGCGTTGATGACCGCATGCAGCTCGCCGCTTTTGTCGCGCGTGATCACGACAGGCTGGCGGCCAATCCAGGTGGTGTAGTAGTCGTTGTTGTTGGGAATCTGGCTTTCATGCGCGAGATATACCCAGTTGCTCTCGAAAATGTGCTTCATTTCGAGCTCGAACAAATCGGTGTTCGTGAAGATGTCGCGGCGGCAACGGAATACACCGTTTTGCTTGTCGTCCTGAACGGCGGTGTGCAGCAGTTCATCCAGTTGCGAGGCTTTGTCGAAAGTTGCGGACATGAGTGCTCTCCCTACGCGTGCTCCAGGTTATGGGGCACGCGCATCGGTGTCGAAAGATTCTTGCGAAGGATTGAGCGGCAGCAGTGGTACGACGTAGCGGCCGCGTGTGGCGTTTAGCGTTTAGGCGATGGCAGACGCACGCAGGCGATGGACGACCTGGTTATCCTTGCCCTGAATCAGCGGAGTCAACTCGATGTCGAACTCGATTTCCTTATACGCATCGGCCTTCATTCCCAGCGCAGCGCCGCCGGTCTTTTCGACCACATGGGGAATCAAATCCTCACGGGTGGCGTACGCAAAGTCGTCCCAAATCAACGGGTCGCCCTCGATGTTGATCTGCGTCGTCAGCTTGCGGTACTTGTCGGTAGTGACGAAGAAGTGCACGTGCGCCGGGCGATTGCCATGGCGGGCAAGCACGTTCAACAGTTGCTGGGTCGCGCCATGCGGCGGGCAGCCGTAGCCGACCGGCATGAGCGTACGGAACTCGTACTTGCCGTTGGCATCGGTGCTGACCGCGCCGCGAAGGTTGAATTCGCTTTGCGCGCCGGTCGGGTCGAAGTGCGAATAGAAGCCCTTCGAGTTGGCGTGCCAACATTCGACCAACGCCCCTGCAACGGGCTTGCCATCTGGACCGGTTACCGTGCCGCGGATGACCAACGGGCCGGCATCTTCGTCCGGATTGATATCAATCTTCGATACGCCATCGCGTACGGGCACGCCGGCGACATATAGCGGACCTTCGATCGTACGCGGCGTGCCGCCGGTGATTTCAGCCGCCTTGTCTTCCGCGTCCATGCGGATGTCGAGGTATTTTTCCAGACCGAGACCGGCAGCAAGCAGCGCAGCTTCGCCGTCCTGGCCGAGCTTGTTGAAGTAGTGGACGCCGGCCCAGATTTCGTCAGGCGTCATGTCGAGGTCGTCGATGGCCTTGAACAGGTCGCCCAGCAGGCGGTTGACAATCTCCTTTGCGCGAGCGCTACCGTCCTGGCTACCAACGTTAGCAGCAGCCTTCAGCAGGTCCTGCGCTTCTTTCGTATCGAACACTTTGACGCTCATGTCTGCTCCTGAATCTCTATTTTATGGCGGGGTAAACCCTTGGTTTAGCGCCCGTTTGAATATGCCTGAGAGGTATAATGGGTGCTGAAACAGAGTGTGAATGCAGAATAATGGACGCCAGAAGGCCTCGTCCAACACTGATTTAGTATCGGTCTATATCCACGAGGTATCGAAATGGAACTGCGGCATCTTCGCTATTTCGTCGCCGTAGCCGAGGAACGCAATTTCACGCGCGCGGCACAGCGGCTAAATATGGCCCAACCGCCTTTGAGCCGTCAGATACAGCAGCTTGAAGAGATTCTTGAGGTGCAGCTATTCCAGCGCGACTCGCGCCCGTTGAAGCTCACCGAGACGGGTAAGTTCTTCTATGCCCATGCCGTCCAATTGCTGGCTCAAACGTCCGAACTCGAATCCATGACGCGGCGCGTGGGCAACATCGAGCGCAGCCTCTCTGTCGGTTTCGTGGGCTCGACGTTGTACGGAATGCTGCCCAAAATCATCCGGCGCTTCCGCGACGAGAACACTACCGTCGAACTCAGCCTCCACGAGATGTCGACGATGGATCAGATTCGAGCGCTGAAGGACGGTCAGATCGATGTCGGGTTCGGCCGTATTCGGCACGAGGACGCAAACATCCGCCGGGTGATTCTTCGCGAAGAGAAGATGATCGTCGCATTCCCGGAGGGCCATCCACTCTCACTGGCCAAGCCCGTCCTCGCTCTCAGCGACCTGGTCAACGAGACGCTGATTATTTTCCCCAAGGCGCCGCGCCCCAGTTACGCGGACCAGGTGCTGTCGGCATTCGAAGATCGCGGCCTCAAGCCTCGCCGGATCTATGAAGTACGAGAGTTGCAGATCGCGCTCGGCCTCGTAGCAGCGGGGGAAGGAATTTCTGTCGTTCCGAGTAGTGTGTACGGCCTGAAGCGAGACGACGTGAGTTACAAGGAACTGGACGACCCCACTCTGGTTTCCCCCATCATCATGAGCATGCGTGCGCTCGACGAGTCGCGCGACCTTCGGGAAATGCTTGAACTCATCTATCGGCTATACGACGAGGAAAAGATACCCCATGCACCTCGCAACGATCTTGGGCGGTGATATCCGCCATACCCAGGAGGTATGGCACTAGACGTCGACGGTGTTGGACAGGGGGTTATTGGGCACGCAATACTTCAGCAACCCCTCAACTCCAACATTCCAGGTATGAACGCCCAAATCACCTCCGTTGAAGCGATTCTGGTTGACCTCCCAACCATTCGCGCGCATCAGCTAGCCATGGCGACGATGCAGCAGCAAACCTTAGTCATCGTCCGTCTGCGCTCGAGCGATGGGATCGAGGGTCTTGGCGAAGCGACTACGATTGGCGGTCTGTCGTACGGCGACGAGAGTCCCGAAGGCATCAAGCTGACCATCGATACTTATCTTGCACCTGCAATCGTTGGGCAAGACGCGACCAACATCAACGACGCAATGCTCAAACTGAACAAGGTTGCGCGGGGAAACCGGTTTGCCAAGTGCGCAATCGAGACGGCTTTGCTGGACGCTCAGGGCAAGCGCCTGGGCGTTCCTGTTTCAACCCTTCTTGGCGGCGCTGTCCGCAAGACGCTTCCGGTCCTGTGGACGCTCGCAAGTGGCGATACCCAACGCGACATCGATGAAGCAGAAACGCTGCTCGCCGAACGTCGCCACAATACTTTCAAGCTGAAGATTGGCCGACGCAGTGTTCGTGACGACGTAGCGCACGTGTCGACAATCAAAGCCGCGCTCGGCGACCGCGCCAAAGTCACGGTTGACGTGAATCAGGCCTGGAACGAGGCTGACGCAGCGCTGGGAATCGAAGCGCTTGAAGCTGCCGGCATTGACCTCATCGAGCAACCCACTCCGCGAGAGCAGCGCGGAGCACTCGCCAGGCTTGCATCGCGTTTCATCGTCCCCATCATGGCCGACGAAGCAGTGACAGGCCCGGAGGATGCCCTTGAACTTGTGCGCGGCGCATGTGCGGACGTCTTTGCGCTGAAGATTGCGAAGTCCGGCGGAATCTACGGAATGATGCGCACAGCCGCCATTGCGGATGCAGCCGGCGTGTCCCTGTATGGCGGCACGATGCTTGAAGGCAGCATCGGGTCGATTGCATCGGCACACGGATTCGCCGCTCTCCCGCAACTTGCCTGGGGTACAGAGTTGTTCGGACCACTCCTGTTGAAAGACGACATCGTCACTGCTCGCCCCCAGTATCGGGACTTCGACCTTCATCTACCGGAAGGGCCAGGCCTGGGCCTGCATATCGACGAGGAAAAGCTCGCTTTCTATCGTCGCGACAAAAATAGCTGAGCACGCAGTCGATCCAGCACCAGGCGCATCGCCCCATTCCAACTATTGTGCTGGTGGACCTGAGTGACCCCCTACTTCTTTGAATGAGAAACACATGCTATATCTCGTAAGAATGGATGTACACCTGCCACACGATATGCCGGTGGCTCAGGCTGACGAAATCAAGGCACGAGAAAAGGCGTATTCACAAGAGCTCCAGCGGCAAGGCAAATGGCAGCAACTACATCGCGTGGTCGGTGAGTATGCGAACTACAGCGTCTTCGACGTCGACTCGCACGACGAACTGCACACTATCCTCTCAGGTCTGCCGCTGTTTCCGTATATGACGATGAAGGTGGACGCGCTCGCGCGCCACCCGTCGTCCATCCGCTGAAGCCGCAACGGATGCCACGAATCGCGGCAACTCGGCCACCTTGGGCAGGCGTTCGCGTGCGAGCGCTAGCGGGCGCCTGCCTCTGAAATCAGCCATTCTTTGAAGGCAACCACTGGCGCGGAGTTCTCGCGCTCTTTTTTGTGGACGAGGTAGTAGGCCAGCTCGCAGCTTTGTGATTCTTCGAACGGACGCACAAGCCGCCCTTCCGCGAGGTCATGTTCAACCAGCGTGGTCCTGCCCAGCGCAATACCATTTCCTGAAATGGCTGTTTGCAGTGCCGCTGCGGAGTCGTCAATCTGGATGCCGCGATTGCAATCGACTTCGTTGCGACAGCCGGCTTTTTGCAGCCATGAGCGCCATGTCGGGAAGACACCGGATGTTTGCATCGACACATCATGAATGAGCAGATGATGCTTCAGATCGGCGGGATTCCTGAGCGGATATTTACCCTTCAAAAGAGCGGGACTGCATACCGGGAAGAACTCGTCTCGCATGAGAAAGGTCGATACCAGGCCTGGCCATACGCCCGCGCCATAGCGAATGCCGACATCAATCCTGTCAGCAGTGAAGTCAAGAATCCGGTTACTGGTGTCTATGCGAAGGTCGTAATACGGATGCCTCTGTTGAAACCGCTCGACGCGTCTCAACAACCATTTGTCAGCAAACGCACCGGGTATCGTCACGGTGAAGGCTATGCGCGATTTGCTCGCCTTCAATTGCTCAACGGCTTCGGACAACAGATCAAACCCCGCCTGCAGTGCGGGCAGGACTGACCGTGCGGCGTCGGTCAAGGTCAGCCGGGTCGGTCCCGATGTCGCGCGATGAAACAGCTCGACATTTAGGGTGTCTTCGAGCCCGCGTATCAGATGGCCAACGGCCGCAGGCGTGACGTTGAGTTCCTCGGCGGCCGACGGGTAGCTCAGATGACGCGATACCGCTTCAAAGGCACGGAGTGCATTCAGGTTGTTCGGTGCACGCATGTTGCTGGATGGGCCCAAGTCCGGTTGGCCTATCTTCCCAGCCCTGCAATTTGTCGTCAACACTGCTGCGGCTTGGACTAAAGCGGTGCGATACCACCGCCCGAACGTGGGCGTATCAAAATGCGCTCCCGTCGGCAAAAAGTCCAAGCCTCGTCGATTTTGGAAGTGTGCGTCAGCACCAGTTCGTCACCACCGTTTTCAGCTTCGAGGGCTCGCAAAGTCTATCGCTTTAGTGACATCAGAATTGCGTTAAGCCGCCATCGACCACGACTTCCGCGCCCGTCGTGAAGGACGAATCGTCGCTCGCGAGGAACAATGCCGTCCTGGCGATTTCGACGGCTTCGCCGAATCGTTGCAGCGGCACCTGAGCCTGAATAGCTGTCGCCGTTTCCGTCAATTGCGCCTCGGTCAGCCCGAGCTTGGTGTGGAACGCAGTCGCAATCGGGCCCGGGCTAACAGCGTTCACCCGAATGCCGCGCGGAGCAAGCTCAGCGCCGATGGAGCGAACGAGGGAGCGAATCGCTGCCTTTGTCGCTGACAGAATCGACAGCCCCGGTGTACCGACCGCATTCAGGAACGACGTTGTCACCACGATGCTGCCTCCCTTCGGAATGAGAGGCACGGCCTTTTGAATCGTGAAAAAGAGCCCACTGAAATTCAGGGAAAACTGCTCGTCGATCTGTTCCGGCGTGACGGATTCCAGCGGCGCGGCCGTGCCGGCGCCTGCGTTCGCGAAGACGACATCGATGCGGCCGTATCTGGCACGCACCTCTTCGACCGCACGCTCGATTTCAGCGGGCTTGCGCAGGTCAACGCAGAGCACGAGCGCATTGCCGCCCAAAGCCTTTCCTGCCGCTTCAAGGCGTTCCGGGTTGGTACCCGTGACAATGACTTTCGCGCCTTCAGCCTGGAAGAGCTTCGCGGTTTCCAGTCCAATGCCCGACGTGCCACCAGTAATAAAAGCAACCTTGTTTTGCAGCTTCATGTCGTTCTCCTTCGAGGGTTAGGTGACGAGAACCGTTGTGCGTCCTCGATGGATGCAATATGGCTTTTGGAACGACGTCGGACAAATGAGAAGAACTCGCGAAGCGGAGTAGAAAAACTAGCGTGGGGTTTGGGAATCCTTGCCGGCATTGGATTGCGGCAGCTTGATGCACAGTTGGCCATGCTCGCTAGCGAACACCGCTACCCCGCCTGGCGCCGCTTTGACTATCCACCCTTTAAACCACCTGCATCAATCCGGCAATGTAGGCGAGCTGACTCCGATTTTTCGCGCCGCATCTGTCGCGTAACTGCCGCAAATGGTAATCGACGTTGTGCGTCGTCGTGTTCAGACGCTGCGCGATTTCCTTGTCCGTCAGTCCGTCCACAACCAGATCCAGTAGCCGTTGCTGCATGTCCGATAGATTGCCGGCCACAGTATCCCGATGCACTGCACGGACGTAGGCGGAACACCGTTGATGCAAGGAAAGCCCCAAACTGATCGCCTGCGCAAGCACGTTTTCAGTGATCCAGTCACAGGTCTCCAGCGGGGATGCGCAAACGAACATTGCCCGCAACGGCGTTCGGTGAATCGGCAATCCGAAGCTCACACCACTGCAAACGCCGCGATTGCGCATGTGCTCGAAGTGGCGGCGCATCGCATGTGCGGAATCGTTCCCGCAAGATGTCTCGATCAACGAGTCGATATCCCAGATATGCGGCTGACCGGTATGCAACGCCCTCCTGATCCGCCAGTCCCCTCTCAAATGCGCGCATGACAACGAGCCCGGCAGCAATGCGTTGGAAAAATAGTTTCGCAGTAGATAGACACGACTCGGTAGTCCGTCAGCGCCCTGTGCAAACGCCGCATAGCCAAAGCTGCTAAAGCCGGCGATTCGCAGCGCGCCGCGCACGATCGCGACACGCTCCTTAGCCGTGCGCGCCGCGCCAAGTTCGGTCGCGATAGCCGTTTCGTTTCCCAATTCCTCATGCACGCCGTCTTCGATGTCATCTTCATCGATATAGACCATTTCAGTGTGTTCGCCTCTGTCGCCGACTGGGCCAGACGGCAAGCGGCGTTCAGCAGCCTGCACCAGAGAGAGCTCGTGAGGCGCGATCGCATCGAAACCGGACATAAATTATCCCTCGAAACAAGTTGGACATCGACGTCAAGGCGCGCACGTGAGAGCCGTTCGGCCCGCCATGTAGGCTAATTGCGTACGGTTACTCGCGCCGTAGACCTGCTCCAACCGAGACAGGTGGTAACCGACAGTGTCCGCGGACAGATTGAGCAGGGTCGCCATCTGTTGCCTGCTCAGACCGTCCGTGATGAAACGCAGCAACTTGGCGTGAACCGCGCTCAGATCGCCCCCTGCATGACGGGGCAAGCACTCGCCCACGCATGGCTTGATGTGGGCATCGACTGCTGTAGCGAGCGCGTACGCGCTGCCCACAGCAGTATCGACAATCCACGCGCGGTTCATCCGCGTGCTGGACAGCGAGACAACCGCTCGCTCGAACGGATCCCTTCCGACCAGTCCAAACGTTACCCCGGAGCCTATCCCGAAGCTCGATGCGCTCGAGAGATAACGATGTCGTTGGGCTGCGCTCCACGAGCCGGCCTGTGTGCGGAAAATGGAATCGAGATCCCATACGTTAGGCCAGTCGTAGTGGCACGCGGCCGCGAGACACGGATCTATCTCGTACAATCTCTCCCTTTCGTAATGTGTCGCCCAGCCTCGAGGTGAACACATCGAGTACCAGACGACGTGCGTCAAACGTTTACCCACCAGTCGTACGCGCCAATAGCAAAGCGTATCGAAGCCGATCCGCCGGACCGCGGCGTGCACCGCGGCGGTCCATGTCGCGCTGTCACGGAATGCGGAAGGTTCGAACAACCTGCTGACGCCGCCTGACGTGCGAGAAATGCGCTCCCGCCCGGTGGTGGAAAGCTCGCCGGAATCCGGCGTCTCGCAAACAGAAAACTCGACCGGCAATATCGTGAAGATCACATTCACCTCGCGTTGAATCTCTGCGCCCGGCAATCCGGGACATCAGCGCGTGACACGCCTGGGCGGCTACGCGTGAGTCGGCCGCCCCCGAACGAGCGAGGACAACCAGACTCAATGCGAATAGCCGCCACCTGCGATCCGGTTACTCGCGCACGGGCCCACAGCCACTACCGCCAGACGTCTGAATAACGAACACGTCCGGCCGCAACCCCAAGCAGCTCTCGCATACCGTGCACGGCGGAGTCTTCGTAGCGGCCTGGATTTTCCGAAAGCAGTTTGTGCATGACGATCCGGCCATCTGGCCGACGCGCGACGATATCGGTCAACGTGCCCCCGCGCTCGATCCAGAATTGCCGGCGCCGATCGTGCGGAGCCGGGCTCGTGGCTGCTTGTTTCATGATCGAATTTCCGTTGACCAGAGGTTAGGAAGCGAGGCGCGCGCCGCGCGTCTCGGGCAACGTCAGCGCGGCGAGAATGACGACGCCGTAGGCGGCGGCGGCAAATATGCCGATTGCCGCGCCCAGCGCCATCTTCTGCGCGACGAACCCGATGAGAAACGGGAATGTGGCGCCGACGGCGCGACCGAAGTTGTAGCAAAAGCCCTGACCCGAGCCGCGAATGCGGGTAGGAAACAATTCGGTCATGAATGCGCCCATGCCCGCGAATATGCCGGATGCGAAGAAGCCCAGCGGAAAGCCCAGCACCAGCAGCATCACGTTGGTCAACGGCATGCGCGTATAGATCAGCGCAATGGCCATCGACGCCAGCGAGAATGCAATGAAGCTGACCTTTCTGCCGAAGCGATCGCTAAAGAACGCGCCGAACAGATAACCCGCATAGGAACCCGCGATCACCACCGCGAGATAGCCTCCGGTGCCGACGACGCTAAGATGCTGTTCCGTTTTCAGATAAGTCGGCAACCACGTCGTGATGGCGTAATAACCGCCTTGCACGCCGGTAGCGAGTATCGCCGTTCGAAGCGTCGTCCACCACACACCCGGTCCGAAGATTTCCAGGAAACCATAGCCGGCGTTAGTGTCGCGCTGCTGCTGTTTCTGCTGCTTGTGAATCTCGGGTTCATCGACAAGCCGACGGATCAGGATCACGAACGGCGCCGGCAAAATCCCGATGGCGAAAAGCGCACGCCATGCCAGCTCGCCGGGCATCAACGAAAAGAACAACGTATAAAGCCCCGCCGAAGCCGCCCAACCCAGTGCCCATCCTGCCTGCACCATGCCGACCGCCTTGCCGCGATCGCGCGGCCTGATCACTTCGCCGATCAGCACGGCGCCAGCGGTCCATTCGCCGCCGAACCCGAAACCCATCAAACCGCGCGCAGCCAGCAACTGACCGTAGTTCTGGGCGAATGCACAAAGGAGCGTGAAAAACGCAAACCAGATAATGGTGATCTGCAACGTCTTGACCCGGCCGATCCGGTCCGAAAGAATCCCCGCAATCCAACCGCCCACCGCGGACGTCAGCAATGTCACCGTGCCGATCAGGCCGGCCTGCCCCTTGCTCAAACCCCAAGTGGCGATCAGCGTCGGAATCACGAAACTCAGGAACTGCGTATCCATTGCGTCGAGACCATAGCCGATCTTGCAGCTCCAGAATGCGCGCCGCTCGTTCGCACTCGTATAACGGTACCAGCCGAACATTCCACCCACTTCACCTTCTGAATTCGCGCCGAGGTCCTCTCGCAAATACTGCCCTTCAACTTTCATTCGTCTTCTCCATTAGTTCTATTAGTACCGCCCGCCGTCTCACATCACGGCCAGCGAGGCATTGCGGATATCCGTCATCAGCATGTGTCCGGGCCGATGCGTGATGGCGAAAGGCAGGCGGGCGCTTTCGATAGCGCTTTGCGGGGTCACTCCGCATGCCCAGAAGACCGGTAGCTCGTCCTCGCGGATCGACACGGCATCGCCGAAATCCGGTTTGGACAAGTCCTTGATACCAAGCGCCGCCGGATAGCCGATCTGCACCGGCGCGCCGTGTATCGATGGGAAACGGCTGGTCACCTGGACGGCGCGAATCGCCTGCGCGCCGGTCATGGGTCGCATGGACACCACCATGTGGCCGCCGAAAGGACCGGAGGCGCGATTCGGTAAATTGGTGCGGAACATCGGCACGTTGACGCGCTCATCGACATGCCGGAGCGGAATGCGTTCGTGTGCGAGCATCTGCTCAAATGAAAACGAGCAGCCGATCGCGAAGACCACCAGGTCGTCGCGCCAAAGCTCACGGATGTCGGCAGGTTGTTCGCTTAGCACTCCGTCGCGGTAGACGTTATAACCAGGAACATCGACGCGCACGTCGAGTTCACGGCCCAGCGCCGGGAGATGGAACTGCCCCGCCTCGCCGACGGCAAGCAGCGGACATGCACGAGGATTGCCGACACAGAATCGCAGGAAGTCTTCCGAGTAAGCGCGCGGAAGAATCGCGAGATTAGCCTGAGCATATTCGCCGCAATGACCCGCGGTCGGTCCTTTGAATTGACGATTCCGCACGCTCTGACGAAAGTGATATGGCATGAAACGGTTGCTCCGATCTGAACGATTCAAAATAGATTAGAGGCGAATAAATACCAGCGCCAGCGAGTAATTCCGGACCCATGTGTCAAGTTTTTCTGAACGGACATCTGTGCGCTTCTACGGTTATTTGTAAATCCCAGGACACGCTGCACGCCGTGTTTACGGGCTGTGGGAGCCGACCGGCAAGTTTTAGCCCATTTCTCAGGTCGGGTCACTTCGTTCGCTTCGTTTGCACGGTGTCAACTTCGGCTGACATTAGAAATATCTTTAGGATATGGTTTAAAAACGATGGCGCCGCCTGGCAAGCCTCAGCGCTGCTTTACCGCCAATCCTTTTCCATGCGCGTATGAACATCCGGTTTCTGGAGACATTTGTCACGCTCGCGCAGCTCGAAAGCTTTCGCGCTACCGCTCGCGCCCTGCATGCGACGCCAGCGGCGATTTCATTGCGCATCCGTTCGCTCGAGGACGAACTCAAAACCGAACTGGTCGACCGTTCCACGGCAGCATTCCGCTTGACCCCCGCGGGCCAGAGCCTGCTCCTGCTGGCGAAAAACGTCGTGGATGCTGCGCTCGCGTTGCGCGAGGCCGCGGTGCGCGAAGTGGAGGTGGGCGGCAAGCTGCGCCTTGGCGTCATCGAAACTGTCGTGCATAGCTGGCTCGCGCACTACGTCACGCATCTGAACGCGACGTTTCCGCATATCGAAGTGGATCTCACCGTCGATTCGAGCTCGGTACTTCAGCGACGCCTGCTAAGCGGAGAGCTGGACATTGCGATACGGCTCGAGGGGATCGACAGCACGCAAATCGTATCGAGCGCGATCGCCAGTTATCCAGTCCGGTGGATCGCCAAACGCGGGATGCTATCGCCGCGCGCGCATGATCTTGCGCTACGTGTATTGAAGCGTCCCGTGCTGACGTTCGGACGCGGCACCGCTCCGCAAGTGGCGCTGCAAAGCATCGTTCATATGCTGGCGCGCCAGGCGGGAATGCCAACAGAGCAGATCCGGATCACCTGCTCGCCGTCGGTGGCGGCGATCGTTCAGCTCGTGCGCGACGGTTATGGCGTCGCCGGCATCCCGAGCCTGATCGTGTCCGACGCGCTGCAAAGTGGCGAATTCGTCGAGCTGCCGTTAAGGCCGATGCCGCCACCCATCGTCGTATCGCTTTGCCTGCCCGTCAATGCGAGCCCAATGGTGCGCGCAGCGGCGGACGCTGCGCACGTCGCATGCTCGGACTACTGCATGCCTATGAGAAAGGAACTGATCGAGGCGCTGTAGGCGTCGCGACTTCTCCTCGTCCGGTTTGCCGAATCCCGCCATGACGACGGGCTTCAGTCAATCACTTGGGCTGAAACAGGTTCAGCACCACCTGCGTGACCATGCCACCGCCGATCACGGCGTTCGGGTCGAGGCCGCGCAACACGCCGCCGTCCACCAATTTCGGCTGCGTGATGTCGCGCGGCTCGGCCTCAGCGCCCTTGAGCGGAGGTTTGATCCAAGGTATGAATCTGCTTCTTCGCACGACGGGGCCCTTGCCGTGATTGCGTGCGTGCGTATCTTCGTAGCTATGCCAGAACCCTCGCGTGAACGTCGCGTCGGCGGCGACCAGGCCTGCTTGAAGCGCGCCTGTCGCCACGTCGCCCGTCATGAAGGAATGCGCCGCCGCAACCGCGTTGGCTGCGCCGAACGGCACTGACGCGATGCTCGCGCCGAGCATCTGAAATTCGGGCAAGCGCTGGAATAACGGCGGCCTGAACATTCTTCCCGTGTCTGGACGTATGCGCGGATAGACGAGAAGCTTGCCGAACGGAAGCTTCCTTGCCCATAGCCGATGCTCGTTGCCAGGCAGGTAATCCGGCAGGCTTTCACCGGCTGCGGGCACCGTTGGGTCCAAATCACGCTTTCTGCCGATCTTTTCAATTGCGCGGTCCAGGCGCTGTCCGCCATTACCCATCAGATGGACTGGAACGAACATCAACGTCGAGAAGTTGGCAAGCCACTCCGATGCGTGCTGCAAGGAGTCGATCGGTGTCAGCATGATCTCCGGGTCCATCCAGATACCGGCCGCCGCAATATCGCTCGGCGCGTAGCTCAGTCCCCACAACACACGGCGCATGCGCTCGACCACGCTGTCGCTTGCAAACATGCCATTGCTGACGAGTTCGTCGATTTTCCTGTAGGCATCCTCATCTGTCGGCGCCTGGCGCAGCACGTCGGCAAGCAGCTGTATTTCCGCGCGGCTTTGTCGTGTGAAGCCCCGCATGATCCCGCGCATGCCCGTCGTGCGACGCTCCAGTTTGTCGAGCGCGGGACTTGCGACAGATCCGGCCGGCTTCTGCGCCTCTGTACTTTGGGCGATGGCAAGCTCAGCACGTTCTGCCCGTTCGGAACCGGCAACTTCGTTCAATCGCGCGAGACGCTTTTCCAATATCGCCTTGCTTGCATTGATCCAAGCACGGACGCCGAACATGATGCGGCCAGTCTGAAGCATCGTTTCCATGGTGGCTTCGTGCGACAAACCGAGCCCGAACCGCAAGCTCACATAACTGGTGACCGCCGTCGCAGCGATCTTACCGACGCTCTGCACGGCTGCGAGCCGCTTGTATTTCACCGGCATCCCAGTGACAGGCGGCGCGGCATATTGCTCGCCCGGTTGCAGGCGGTATTTAGCGTCAGGGTTCGCGACTGTCGCTGGATGCAGGGTTCCGTTTTCATCGAGAATCATCGCCACGCGGTCGACAATTTGCTCATCGATCGCGTCTTTGCGAATCGCGGCCCGTATTTCATTTGCCGGCCCGTTAAGCCTAAAAACGCCTATATCCGTTTCTGGATCTTCCCGCAACAGCTGCACCGCGTACTCTCTCGCGCTATCGAGACTCGCGAAGACCTTGGTGCCTGAGTTCAGATGCAAAGCGCGCCCCTTGTCTCCGACGACGTGATGTGGCGACTGGTCGGGAGACACCGCGTAAGCGACCGAATCCCGTCTCGGCCCGCCAATGAATCCATGTCCCTGACGGCGCCGACCCGATTTCAGATTCGCTACGCGATCCCTCAACGAAACGTGCGCGCTGACATACTTAGGCGGGGCTTTGAATGCGACGAGCCCTTCCGCATCATCGTCGGTCATAGCGTATGGTTGCGGTCCGTCCCCCCGGCGCGCACGCAGCACTTCATTGGGTAGCGCCGTCAGCGCTGCCGGAGTTTGCGGTCCGCTGTGACGGGTCCATCCGGAAGGCCGCATCGGCTCGACGCCTTCAGCCCTGCGCCCTTGCGACGACGAACCCGCGGGGATCCTGGGGTCGTGAACCAGGGCGAGTGGGCGTTGCCTGCTGGCGCCCTCTTCCGCCAGTCTGGGTGCGAGCCATTCCGCGAGCGAGGTCGGCAACTTCGCATTGACCACCGCGTTGAGAAATGCGACTGCATTGGGCGCGGTGCCCAACCCCATTTCCATGTCTTCGTGATCGCGCTCCGCGTCCCACTGCGGCTTGCAGCCCGGCGGCTGTTCACATTCGTTCGGCGGAAGGTGGTCGGGCGCACGACCGAACCATCTCGCCAATAGCTCGCGCGCGGCCACCACGTCGTCGGGAGTCAAATTCGTTCTAACCGCGCGAGCCGGATCGATAGGCCGCAAATCCTTCGGATCGTAGTAACCCGATTCGACAGCCGAAATACGAAGCGGTGCGCGACTGCCGGGCAAGTTCTCGTACTCGACGATAGCATCGTCGAACAAGCTGGAGGATTCCCTGTGAGCTGCGTGAACGGCGCGTTCATTTCTAAGGCTTATGGCTGCAGCGTACTCGCCGATGACCAATCGTCCCACGATAAAATCGACGATCTCTTCGCGATTCCAATCGGCGATCTGGTAATAACGAATACTGCGCTCCGCCGGTTTGTTGAAAGGACTTCTGTCCGGGTAGCTCAACACGTCGATTCGCAACAAGTCGAGGTTGGGCGTCAGATCACCAAGAAAACCCTCCGTCTGGCCAATGCGCAATGCTCCATACAGCCTGGAAAACAATTCCTCCTTCCCTGTCGCGGCAAACTTCGGACGCTGTATCCCCGACTTGCTGGTGAAGCCGGTACCGCCATTCGATTGGGTCACGTCGATGACATGCACCTTGACACCCAGCATCAACAACTGCCAGATGGTTTTCAGCATCATCGTTTCATCGTCGGGGTGAGCAAACACCAGGAGTACCTTGTCGAACTTTTGCCCAGGCATATGCTGATCCAGCAATGCCTGCAACACCGGATGCGTGCCTTGAACGATATCGCCGGTGTTCGCAGGGGTCACGAGCGGCGTGAGCGCATGCGGCGGAAGCCATAATCCTGAATCGACTGGCTTACTGGAACTTGCCGGTGAGGAGCCCTGCGATGTGAGTCGTACGCGTTGCGACCGGTCGCGCAAACCCACGCCGGGACCCGCGCGCGGATCGATAACAGGTGCTGTCGCGGATACGCCACCGCGATCCAACGGCGCGCACCGTCCGTCCAGCGTGGCGCCTTTCGGTCGCGAGGCAAGCGTCTGCAGTCCCTCTGACGGGGCGCTGCGAGACCGCGCAAATGTTGGAGTACCGCTCTGCGGCCTCGCTCCCGTCTCGCTCTCGATTCCGGGAACATGTCCGCGATCTGCAGCGTCATGCGCGCGCTCGATACCGTTAGTCATCAGTCATCCTGGTGGTTAGTGCTCCGGCATTTTCTCAGCCGGATGGAAGTTGCGCTTTGCGAATCGGATCCGCTACGTATTCGGCGATTTTACCGCCCCCTAACAGTCGTACTTCTAATCATTTATTTTTAGAAAAGAAACATGGATTGGACGCGCATTCACAAGCTCCATTCCAGCGCGTCGCCACTAATGAAACTTCGCTGCATGGGCGGATTCTTCGCAATGCCAGCGCGTGACGACATTGCGATCTGCTAAAACGCGATGATCATTCTTATCCTGTGGATCGCTATGTCTACAACACGGGGGACCGACCGTGTCGGCGAAACACCCACTGTCAGGCACGAGCCGGACGAAAGCGGTCCCGTGACGCGCTCGCCTGTCGTGGCTACCGGGCGAGTGGGATCGGGGCTAATAGGTGCGCTTACAAGTTTTGCGGCCCGCGGCACTGAAATACCTGGTGAGGCGAGAATCGCGCGTGGCACGACTTTCGGCCCGAGCCAGATGGATGTGACCACAAGGCTGCGGGAGATCACGGACATCTCCAACGACGAAATGGAAATGGTTCACTCTCTCGGTGTTGAACAAGATATCGAACGTGCTGCTCGGGATATCGTCAACGGTCATTCAGTTGAGGACGTCATCTCGAGGTACGAACTCCCGCGCTTCAGAGACATGAAAACTATTCTGGGCGCTGTCAAACAACGCGATCTGGAGGCGCGCGCTGTCTGCGCCGTGACGCATGGCGATATGGACGAAGCCACTGCATCGGCCTTATACGGAATCGACGCCAACACACTGAAAGCGCTCGTGAGTCGTGAACGCGATCCTGAGAACCCAACCATAGCTACCGCTTTGGAAGGGGTCCACGCAGACGTGGAAAACGGTATGCCGGCATCGATGGCTATCCGCAAATACGATATCCAGGCTCCCCGCCTTAGAAGGAAGCTGTTTTATCTGGAGCGCAGAGTCAAGCTGAATAAACTCGCGGTAATCATGCGCGACGGCAACCTGCCTGCCGCACCGCTCGCCCGAGCACATAGTGTTATTCATCCTGCGGAAATCGCTGAATTCGAGCACCTCCGTAAAACTTTGACGCCAAACGGAAACTCTGGCGGAGCGGACCTCAGTTGTGTGCCTCAGGAGGTTTCACGTCTGGTAAGTAATCATCCACCATCGCTTGTCCGGACACACCGCGTAGACCAGCCGTTGGGCGGAACCGGCCAGCGCATCGACGAGATCTGATTCGGTGGGAAAGTTCTTGATGATTTCAAACCGTGCGCCGCCGGATACCATGCGTTCCTCGATCAGATTGCCTTCGCCGTCGAATCTGCGTTTGCCGCTCCATGCGTAGGGCAACTGATCCACGAACGTGACGGTAGCGCCTGGCTGCAGTTTGCCGTGAAGGGTGCGTAGAAAAGACGGCAATCGCGACTTCGGTATGTGCGACCACCAGAACATCGAAAACGCCGCATCGAAATGGCCGGTCACGCCCTCCAGCGAATAAGCGTCGGCAAGCTGACAGCGAATGCTGTCTCGCGAGGCGACTCTCGCCCGTGCTAACGCGACCGACGTCGGGTCGAGATCGGTGGCGACGATCGAGCGCGCACTGGCCGACGCCACCTCAGTCCAGTAGCCAGTGCCGCAAGCAATTTCGAGCGTGTCACGCCCCGCGACCATGCCCCGCAGCCGCGTCTTGAGTGGCTCAAGATGCGCCTCCACCCTCGGCGACCCATAACCCACCGAGGCGTCGTACTCGGCGGCGCGCGCAGCATAATAATCCGCGTGTTCACCTGTCCCAGACATAACATTCTCTCCTTAAACGGTGCGTGGCCCTTCGTATTCGGCGACCCACCGTTTTCATGGTTGAAGAGGCGCCTGAGCCGGCGCGTCCAGTGTGTTGGCAACCCGCATCAGCGCGCGCCGCTCGGCGTCGCCGATCGCGGCGTCGTTGAGACGGGCCGCGGCCACTAACGGCAGCCAACGTCCCAGTTGTTCGGCTCCGCCCGCCGCCCGGTTTGTTTCGAAGTAGCGTTGCAGATAAGCGTCGTGAACCTGCAGACGCGCGGCCTGCTCTTCGCAGGTAAAAACACGTGTTGGCGACAACCTGCCGAAACGCAGCAGCAAGGAAGTGGTCGCGACATCGCCCATAGCCTCGCCCCGCCCGGCCGCTACCCAGTCCAGCACGGCGAAACCGCCGTCGCCCGATAGCAAAACATTCGACGGATGAAAATCACCGTGACAGAGCGTCTGGCAGCGCGGTCGCATCTCGTCGAGCGAGCGAAGCGCGGCACAGCGGATGCGGTCGGAAAGACCTGGCGCGGCTTCGATCGAGACGCGAAGCGTCTCGTGCTGCAAGGGTAACTGGCCGCATCGAGCGATACTGTCAGCGCAGCTTCGATGGACCATTGCGTGCAGCTCGGCCAGTTGCCGGCCGCAGCGTGCCAACATCGCCGGGCCATTCTGTTCGCGCAGTACACGCAAAAGCGGCTGCCCATTCGCGCTTTCGTAGAGCAAACCCGAGCGCCGCCCGACGGTGACAATCCGGCCGACTGCCGGCACGCGAAACCCTCTCGCGCCCTTGCATAGCGCAAATACATGACCGGCTATGCACGCTTCGTGCTCAATGTGCCGCAGCGGATAATTTTCGCGAAACAGCTTCACGACCCAACCCGCCGACCACGCGAACACGTCCGACGTACAACCCGAACCCAGCGGTACTTCATCCGGCGCGAGAGCGACGGCGGGATCGGCGAGCGCTTCGTTCATGGAGTCGATCGCAATTGCGCGACTGTCTCATCGCTGACAAAACGGCTGACCGACAGCACGGCGTCCAGTGCCCAGACGCAGTGAAACCATCCGGTCGGAATGATCAGCAAGTCGCCGGGTTCGAGCAATACGTCGATACCTCGTGCCTCTGCGAAGCGGGGAAAGCGCACGAGGTCGGGCTCCGCGACATCGACGCGGCAAGGCCTGAAACTGTTGAATGTGTTGAGCGCGTATAGCGCATGCTCCTGCGACGGGTCATATAGACGGACGCGCTTGCGGCCGCAGATATGCGCGAGAAACGAATTGGCGAGATCACAATGCAGCCGCGTGACGAGTGCACATTCGCGACGCTGGCCGAACCATAGCTGTGCGTCGCCAAATGCCGACGCGGACAGGACCGGCATCCGGAAACGTACGTCCCATGCGGCCGGCAAGAGGCATCCGTCGGTATAGGGTGCCTCGGTCCGATCCTGTGGTGACTGGGATTCGGCGGCGCTAGTAAAAGTATCGATGAACTCCCCAATAGTCGTGGCACTCCCCGAGGCGGATCGCAAGGATAACGCGGTCGCGCCTTCGCGGTTGCGCCAATCGGCAAGCGACCAGCCGGTTTCCGGCCAGTTCAGCACGCCGCGCAGATGCAGAGGAACGCTGCGCCTAAGCGCTTCGATAACGTTCTCGGTTTGTTGCGCGGCGTCCGCGCCGTGAGCCATTTGCGGCACGCAAGGCAGTGACGTTGGCGCGCAGGCCCGTGCGCGCGCCAACGATGCGCGCTGCGTTGCGTCCGGCCGCTTTAGCAATTGAAACCAGTAGGCCGCAAGCCGGCGCGATCCCTCTATTCGCGCGCCGCCCAAACGCATGCTTTGGGCGCTGCGCAGATCGAAACCGCCGGGATTGCTCAGTATCGCTATCAACATGTCCGTGCGCAGCGTGATGGTCGCGTCGGCGGCGACCGGCGCGATCCACCGCGTAGCCATTTCGATGCGCTGCGCAAAGTCGAAGCGGCAGCGTAAACCCGCGACGTCGCTGATCACGAGATCGAGCGCTTCCGCTCGACGCAATGGTACATAGTGCTCCGCAAGTCGACTCGCGAGCAGACTGAGCCATTCGTCGAGTGGGTCTATCGATGCTGACGCAGTCGCTCGCATAGCGCCGTGACCACCCCGCCTAAATGCCGACGAACTCGGCGAACGTGTCGCCAGCCATCGAACGGGGCATGCCCGCACTAGCCGTGTCGGTCTGCGGACGCACCACGGCCTCGACGATCTCGACGCGATAACCATGTGCATACATGGTCCGCAGCGTTGCGCCATGCCGCCCGTCGAGCCCGAGTTTTTTGCGAAGCTTATAAATATGCTGCTCGAGCGTGCGCCGAACAATGTCTTCCTGATCGCCCCATACGTTGCTGGCGATCTGGCGACGGCTCACGTACTCGCCCGCGTGGAGGAACAGCAGCCACGCAATGGCGAATTCACGCGGCGTGAGATGCAACTGCTCGCCCGAGACGAAAACCGAACAGGCGTGCCGATCGAACCGGTAAACGCCGCGTTCAAGATGATCGCCTAGCTCGGCGGTTTCGGCGGGAGAAAAATGGCGCCACGCCAGATACACTCGCAGCGCGAGTTCGCGCGTATCGATCGGCGCGAGCACGACATCGTCCGCGCCTGCATCGAGCAACTGCGCAATGCTATGGCGATCCTCTTTTGCACCGACGACGATGAGCGGCGCGCGCCGGTCCGCATAACAGGCGCGCCGCGCCAGCACGGGGCGCAAAGCGTTGACCCCGGTATCGGCGTCGATAATGATTGCGCTGTATTCGTCGCGATACAGTGCCCTCGCAAGCGTAAGATCATCCGCGAACTTCGTGCAGGTTGCGCTGACAAAACACTCGCAAATCAGTCTGAAAAGATCGGCGTTTCTCGTCAATATCGCAAGTTTCATTTTCTTCTCCGAGTGGTCGCTTACCGTGCCACCATCGCGCCACTGGTTAGCGCCCGGCGCTCGAACTGTCGGAAACGACGAAGAGTCACGCCCGCGTATCGAATGAATATTGGTGAGAGAGCGTGCAACACCGGGGTCATTGTACGAAGCGTGATTTTTTTCGGATATTCCAAAAAGCCGTAGTAACAGGGGAGATTCATTCGTAGCCTGACCGCAAGGACACGAGGGTTGGCAGGATTTTTAGCGGTACTGACGTCGGATATTTTTACCGATCACGCATCTGAGCCGGTCATAAATGCTCATCGCCGACGATCGCCATGATCCGCGCCGGCAACGCATCCATGCCTTTGATATCGAGAAATTTCGCGGTGATGGCGATCGCCGCGGCATCGCCGCTGCCCAGCACGGCGTTGACGCAACGCCGCCAGTCGCGGTCGCCGAGCAGGCGCAGGCACCATCCCTGCATTGCCCACACGATCGGCGAGCCGCCGCCCTGCTCGTCGATCTGCGTCAGCAGGCGCAACGCATCCATCCATTGACGTGAATGGACCAGCAACCTGACCTCGCATATATCGACCACCGACTGGCTCGGATGCAGCAAACGCAGCGCAAATAGCATCTCCTCGAGTTCCGGCAGCGCCCCGACGCTGAGCCCTACCGCAAAGATGGATAGCAACAGGCCGAGCGCTGCCGAACTGCAATGAGTGTCTTTCATGACTCGTATTCGCGGCCAGATCGCAGTGCCGATCTGGCCGGCCAGAAGAAATGGCAATCCGGAGACCCGGTGCGCAAGCGACTGCCACGAACGATGCACGTCCGCTGCAATCGATACGTTCGATCAGGGAAAATGGACATGCTTCCATTCTCAAGGGCAAACCTCCGCGCCGTGCCGGACATGCGAAGAACCGCAATGGAACCCGAAGGCATGCACTGAAGATTCGCTCCTTGCCGCTTCGCTTCGCGTCCAGCCGATCATGGACGAGCGCGTACTCATACTCTATGGATTGAAATCGATGCGGCTTGAATGCTTGGTCGATCTCCTGTGACTTGCATGACTAACCTGCGAGAAAACCATGTCAAATACGATTTCGGCGGATTTCCTTTCGTCGCTGAGCACTGAATCTCCACTGGGTACGGAACCTTGGGGTTCATCGGGCCCATTGGATTCATCGGGAACTTCAGTCCTGCAGGGATCCTCCTCGACTTCAGATCAGCAGCTACTCGAATTGCTGGAACAATACTTCGGTGGTGCGTCGAGCGGTGGCAGCTTGCCCGGCACCGGCGGGGTGACAGGCACACAGCCAGGCTGCGGTTGCGGCTCCAGTTTCGGTTTCGGGCAAAAACCAGAGTCAGTGAAGATCACCTCGGCGAATGGCGGAGAAGTGGACCTTCTGCAAAAAGGCCGCTTTTTGTACAACCAGGACGGTAAATCCGTTGGTGAAGTCAATAGCGACGGCAGTGTCACGTTTAATTCCGGCAAGGATGCGGCGAAAGACATCTCCGCACTGACTGTCGGCTCTCATCCGAATTCCTGGCTTACCTACATCCACCCCAAAGGCGGCGACGGCGGTAACGAAACCTTCTCGTCAAGCCAGGTCACGGTTGGCCCAGGTAATCTGCCTCCCGATCAGCTAGGTACGTCAACGCCCCCGACGACCGGTCCGATCGAAGTTCCGTTGCAGGCAAACGTGTCGGTTTAAGCTTTAAGCTGGCGGCGGCGAACGCCGCCGCCAGACAAACTCTCCTGCCGGCCGTGCGCCTCACGAAGCGCGCGGCGTAATCGGCCTTGATGAACCTGCCGCGGGTTCTAGCTGAGCGCCAACGCCTGAACGCCAAGATCGGCGACAAAGCGGATCAATGCATCCAGTAGCCGCTGTCCCGAGGCCTCCTCGTCGAGGCGATAGCGAAACGAATAAAACAGATTGCCGTTATTCGGATGCAGGCTGAGCGCGCCGCGCTGCCCGGCACTCAGTTCGAAATTGAGTTTCATGAACGTCTTGTACGCATCGGCATGCGCATCAGGCATCGGTCCCAGGTCGATAAATACCTGCATCACGTCGGGATCGAGCGCGTCGTTATAAAACATCGAAACGAAATTGTCGTCGACCTGCAGAAAGCCGCCCTCGATCAGCGCCTCTGGCGATTCGAAACCGACCACCTGGCAGAGTTCTTCAACGACACGTTGGAATTGCGAAATATTCATGGGAGTTCACCAGGATGGATATATTGACGATGCGCCGCCGGGGGCGGCGCATCGAGTGTCAGGTCAGCGGGAAGAGACGTTACTGCGGGCGGTTTTCCGGACCTTTACCGCCCTCCTGGCCCAGGCGCCGCGTAGCCGGCGCCCGGCGCGGCTGCCGCACGGATGGTGCTACGCGTTCTTCGCTTTCCCGCAGTCGCGGCAGGACGCGGAGACTGAATCTCCGGCCAAACCCGTTGACGTGGAACACCTTCGCGCCGTTACCCAATACCGCGTTCGCCGATTCCTGGACCTTCGGGCGGCTGCCGGTCGTGAGAACCAGCGGATGGCCGTGGTAGATGCGGTCGCCGGTATCGATGATCTGCGATTCGATATGCGCCGCGAGTGCGTTCGCCTGGTATTCGATCG
Source organism: Paraburkholderia sediminicola (assembly GCF_046027355.1). GTDB lineage: Bacteria > Pseudomonadota > Gammaproteobacteria > Burkholderiales > Burkholderiaceae > Paraburkholderia > Paraburkholderia sediminicola_B. Next base: position 114,292 of record NZ_JAQQEK010000004.1, read on the forward strand.
GGTCGATAACCTTGACATGCCCCAGCCCACGTTTCTCCATGGCCTTCTCGACGTGTCGCTTGAGCCCCGGAAAATGGGTGCAGCACAACCATACCGATGTCGCGTCAGCCGGTATCTGGTCCACAAACTTTTGCACCAGTGCATCGACCCTTTCCTGCACGCCCTTATCGGTAGCCAGGTGATCGAGATCATTGACTGCGTTCGCCCAACCCGGAGCGGCGACCGCATATCCGTCGTTCAACTTGATGCCGCGCTTCGATTCGTCCGGATGTTTCGCGGCGTGTGCTGCAATCAGGTTCGGATAAGTGAACGACTCCGCGGTGATTCTGGTCGACAGCATGGCCGGCCGCGCGCCTCCGTGCTCGACTATCGCCGCGGCAGTGGTATCGGTCACATTGAAAACATTGGGGCCGAACGGCTCGTTGACCGTACCCATCGTGTTGCAATCGATGGCAATGCAATCCGGATTGACCTTTCGCGCCGACTCCACGATATCTCGCGTACGCTTTGCGACCTCCTCCTTCGTCAAGTCACCGTATGCGCCCGCGCCGTGGTCCGCCAGCACAACGAACTGGACTGGGCGCGTCGATCGATGCTTGAGAAAATTGGTCATCGCCGCCACTGCGTGGAGAACGCCATCGCCGGAATCGACAGCGGCAATGATCGCGTTTCCAGATGCGCGCTGCACGCCCTGCTTGTTCGGTGTCAAATCCGAGGCGTAGTTGCGCAGCATGTCGAGCATTGCGAAATGAATGTTCATCCCGAAACCGTCGACACCCGTGGCGCCCTTTCCATCGGCAGTCGGCTCGTTCAGGACACTGCCGCGTGTCACGCCATCCACCGCGCCTGCAGCCAGCGAGGCCTTGACCGCCGCCGCGTATTGTTCGTTGGTGACTAGATGATCAAGCTTACCGGTGGTGAGCTGCTCCACCGCCGCGCCGAGAGCAAGACCGCCAAGATTCGAGTTCCACGCCGTAAGGACCACGTCGGCGGGCACCGCAGCGGCCATTTTTTCCCCGTTCAGCGCGAGCGGAATGTTCTTCAATCCGGCCGTGCCGGCCTCGTTACCGCCATCGCCAATGCCGATGGTCGTGATGCCCCGCTTTTTGGCGTTGATCATCACCTGATCGACTGGCCCATTGAACGGGTTGATATTGATGCCGCGCATGTTGAGGCGCTTGCCCTTTTCGTTGCGGCTCGGCAGTTCGAGCGCGACCACGGCGTCCGGACGATGCTGATCGAGAAGCTGGTCGGCCCGTCTCGCCGCCGCTTCGCTTCCGTGCGGCTCGTCTATCACGTCGAAATGCATGAACTTCTCGGCTTCCGGGTTCAGCGCCCGCATCGACGCGCGCAATACCGACTCGTTGGCTTTGTCGGTAATGAACGTAACGACTTTACCCATGCCGATCAGCGAATGCGCAAGCGCAGCGGCGCCCGCGGGCCCATCGGTTTCCGGCAAGGGAGAGCCGTCCTTACGTTTGTCGACCGAGAACCCGGTAAGTATCGTCACTCGTTCGGCGTGTTGTAGCGACTCTGCAGAACGCTTCAAACCGCCTTCGGCGTGGAACTTGTCGATGCCGCGCTTGGTGAAGAACGTGAGCACGCGATCGAGGTTTCTCCACGCAGGCGCATTCTGGGCCTCTATAGCCTGTTCTTCTTTCGACAGGGCCGGTGTATTGGCCTCGGGCGCGGCCGCGGTTTGCGAAGCCGCGATGCGGTTTGCCGCCTTAGCTGCGCTGTCGGCCGTCGCCGTGGTGACTCGCAGGGCGACCTTCCTCGATCGCTGACCTAACGCTTTCTTGATGTCCTCGGTGGCGCTGCTCCGAGTCTCCGGATTAGCGAGATCCTCCAGCTTCCTGGACGCGCCGGCCAGTTTCCTGGCTGCGTGCTGGAGCAAACTCTTTTTGCCCTCCGGCTGCGGTGTCCCCTCCGCCGTTTCTACAGGGATGTCCGGCAGTGCTCCACCGGACGCACCGACTCTTCCACTATCGCTCATGACAGTTTACCTTTCTGATTTGCATTGTTTGAATTGCCGCTATCGGAATCGTCGAGCGGGGCACGCGCGGCGAGCGCACCCGGCATAAGAGATGAGGTCGAGCCAGCCGGCAGCTGCTCGGCACACCTGCGCAACAGCGCTTCGAGTCTCGCATTCACCCGGAACCTATCGCATCACTCTAACGACCCGAACCATTCCGAACTTCCACGGCGCGATGTCATGGACAACGAAACGAAGTTTTCACAGACAATGCTTACAGGATTGAAAAATATCGGCTCAACACATTGCCAGATACGAAACAAACCGCGTGAGGATCTGCTGTTCGAGCCTCGCTCATTTCTCCAGGTACACCGCGTTGCTCAGATTACCGGTGTAGCTGTCGTATGAAACCACCTGCGGATGTCCCGCCGCCGATGTGTTGTTCGAACCGATCAGCGTAATCTTGCCGTGGCTGTTGCTCGCAACCAGTTCGGTATGCTGATCGCCGCCCTCGATGCACACATCGCCCGGTTTCGCCTGGCTCCTGCTGACGACATGCCAGCCGTCCTTCCTGAGCTCACTCGACAGTTGCGCGACGCTGACCGTATGCTGGGATCCGGACAGTTCGCCGGCTTTCTGCAAAACCGCGGACACGAAGTTCGCGCAACATTCGTTGTTCGGCGCGTTGTTCGTCATCGGTACGGCCTGATCGGCCTTGAGGCTGGCCGCCGACTGGCCGCGCAGCTTTTCGGCGATGCTGGCCGGATTGCCGGAGCCCACCGACGTCACGTTCGCCCCGCCGCCCGCGCTCGCGGTGGAACCGCCCGACGCCTTCGTCATCGCCAGACAAAGGGCGAGGAGTGCTTCGTCGAATGGGCTGAGCGAAAACTTGCTGACCGTCTTGCGAAAACCGGCGTAAGCCGAACTCGTCTGCACCTTGTTTTGCCACTTGCCCCAGGCCGAGCCGACGGCGGCCGATTGTTTCTGCAGATCACCGTCGTATTTATCCAGCGTCGTATCGGCGGTGGATGCTTTTTCCTGTATCTCCTGCTCCCACTTTTCAAAGTCCGATAATTCCGCGTCGGGTTGGGCTTCGGATTGTTGCGAGTGCGAAAGCGAGTCGTATGCGGGCGTCGCAAACACGGTCGACTCATACGAGGACGTGAGCAATGAGCTATTCGACATGACGGTTCCTTGAAAGACGAGAGCAATCCGTGCCGGCAGCCCAATCGCAAACGAAGCCACGCACGACTCACGGGATGAACCCAACTGACTGTACGGCAGCCATTTGCGGGGATAGCCGCGCGGGCGCATCGATGCGTAAGGAAACGAAGCTGTCGATGCGTGGTGGGTGGCCTAGATTGCTACGCAACCTCATTCAGAACTTCGGGTCGGTTCGTGTCATCGGCATACATTTCGGGTCTACTGCGAACGACCTAACATCCGCAAAGCTTGCTGCTCTGAATGAAACTCTCTGCTGCTGCGTCATGCGCCCGAGGCTCTGCGTCGATCGCGCCCACCGATGACCGCTCGCGGCTGTCCATCGTGGCCCTCATGCTGGCTGTTGGCATGCTCGCGGGATGCGCGACGAAGTCACCGCCACAACCGGTTCCGACCGTCAATGAAACGCTGCCGGCGACACTGCGCGCGACCTCCGGCGAGGTACTGCAGGACGTGCTGACAGCGACCGGCGACGCGATATACCGTTGCAAACGCAACGGCGCGCAGTTGTCGTGGGCCGGAGGACACACCGAAGCAACCCTCGTCGATAAAGGGCGCAACAATGTCGGCACCGTGATGCCCGACTCCTACTTCGCAGCGTATGACGGCAGTTACCTGATCGGTCGTGTCGGCAGCGAGGAAATCTTCACGGGAAGCGCGCTGCCCTGGCAACGGCTCACCGCCCACGGCAAGCGCGGACTGGCAGCGAGCGAAGGACGCTTCGCTCGCGTGACCTCGGTGCAGCGCGTGCGCACCAAGGGCGGCATTCCTCCCGATGCAGCCTGCTCTCAGGAAGGCGTTTCGCTTTACGTGCCTTATTCGGCCACCTACCTGTTTTATCGCGCGGCGCAGGCCGGTGAACCAACGTCGCCGACGCCGCCGTTCACGCCGGGCGAAACGGCGCCGGCCGATGAACGAGCCGCGCCCGAGTCGCACACATTGGTACCGGTTACTGCCGCCGTGCAAAGCCAGTAGAGCCTTTTTTCGCGTACCCGGGCTTGACCGCTTGCGAACCCACTGTCGATGTTGGAGAAGCAGATGAAATTCAATCCCCTTGAACGGGCAGCCCAATTTTTTCTGCATTTGGACAACGCGGGCGGCACGACCGAGCCCGAGGCTGCAGCGTCAAGGGCAACGCCTCGGCAGCCTCAAGACGGACCAGACGGCGACACGGTCGGCCGGCTCAAACGAATCGGCGATCGCCTTGCGAGCAACCCGGCCACGCGCCTTTTTCGTGTTGCAAACACGACCACCGTCAAGCTTGAAAGCACGACGTCGAGCGCGGGAACGCTCGCCAATCCAACCGCGGATTCGGAATTTCCACGACCGCTGCGCAAGCAACCTGTCAACCTCGATAAAGCGCCAGTCGGCGACGAAATTCGCATAGGGCCGGGGGGCCGCGTGATGGGCACCAGTTCCGTCCAACGCGTGACCACGCAACTGGTTACTCGCGGCGACGAGAGAGCCGGTGTGCCCGGACTGAAGCTTTTCAGTCCGTACGTCGTTCGCGAGCAACTGAGGCGAACGCGCCACCGCAAGTTGACGGCAGAAGCGCGTCAATGGGCCGATAACGTCGCCCTGCATGTCAGCCGACCGACCGCTACCGTCCGCGAACTCTTTCCTATTCCGGACAATGACGATCCGCGCGTGCAATCCCAGCACAACGCCGATTTCAAAAGGCTGATCGACCGCCTGACGACGCCACGGCCGAGACCGCTGCATGCCAGCGAGGCCCTGCCCGCGAGAGTGGAACCCCTACCGCCAGGTTGCGCGCTGCCGGTGGCGACAGCGCTCGCCGATGCCAGCGGTGGCGACCTTGCGCTCGCCAACCGGATCCTCGATCGCCTTCAACTGCCGCTCGATATCAACGCGGAGGAACCCGACGAAACACGATCCGACCTCGAAGAACGGACATGGCAATGCGCGCAGCAACTCGCCCATGTCAAGACTTCCGCGCTCGAAGGTTTGCTGCGCTTGCAGTTCGGCGAGGCGGCGCCTGACGCCGAGCGCGGCGTCGGGCAAGCCGCGCGGCTGATCGTCTACCTGCAGGCCGGTCATATGCTGCGCACTCTCGACGAGGATCTCAACGCTCAACCGCACTCGCTCAACGACCGGCGTGCGCACGACCGCAACGTCAACGATCTCGCCGCACGGCAGGCCATGCAGGCATTGACAGCCGCACGTCATCTGCCGCCCAACCCGGCTGACGCGTGGGATATCGGTGATTGCGAACCCGAAGAGATCACTTCCTATCGAACCTGGCAAATGGGATTCGTCGAGAACGGCCCAGGCTCGCCGCTGGACAAGGCGTCGAAGCTGCTGTTCGAAGGCTGCACCGACTGGGTCGAGCGTGGCGCAAAACGTCAGGCCCTAGTGGATCGTACGCAAGGCACCATCGCCGGCGCGCCGCCCGGGCAGCGCCTGAAGATCATGAGAGCACGCGCGGAACTCGCAATCAAGGACACGCCGGTCGCGTTGCTTGGTAAAGGCACGCCGTATCGCTCGATGGACAACATGCTTGGTGCAGATGTGTCGTTTTACGACACGACGCGCGGCGCGTACGACCGCGCGCTGATCGAGGTGCGTAGCGGTGTCCTCGCGCACAGTCGTGACACGCTGGGCGAGGCGGCCACGACCGGCACGATGCTGGCGCGCGCTCTCAATATCGAGCGTCTCGGCGCCTGGGAGAAGGCCCGACCGACCGTGCCGTACGACGCCAAACCGCGTGAGCTGCGGATAAGGCGTCCGCAGTCGTACACGATCAGCGAGCGTAAAGCGGGAAGGATGTGGGACGACGCGCGCGCGCATGTCGAAGCCTTGAGCACGCGGGAGCCAAACAACGCCATCGCGCGGCGCACGCTCGCTGTGTTCGACGATCCGCAAAAGCGCGATGCGTTCGTCAAGGAAATGCGCCACGGCGCGCCGGGCGACGATGCGAAGAACGGGTTCACCCTGCGCGCCCTCGAACGCTGGATGACCGAAAGCGGCATCGACCAGTATTCGCCTGAACTCGCTGAACCGCTGCACGAGCGGATCGCCCAGGCGCGCCTGTTGACGAAGCAGCCCGGCGTTGCCCCACTCGTGGAGATTACCGCGGCGAACATTCGCAAGCAGCAGATCAAGATGACGGAGACGAACGTCTACGGTACGGTCTACTCGTTCTACGACGGTGGGACAGTTGGCGTCGACACCAGCTTGTGGGCCAGCCCCAAAACGCCGTTCAAAGGCCTGCTTTCGGTCGGTCCGATCGGAGTGGCAACGCTGTCGAACGAGGTGGTGTATGCCGCCGGTTCCGCCTATAACGGCGGCCAGATCCAGTACGGCAGGCGCCGACGCCTGACCACCTCGATCGGCGCGCAGGGCTTTGCCGGCTTCGCGGGCAAAGTCGGCTCGAGAAGAGGCATTGCCGGACTCACCGGCTCCGCGACCGCCAGCGCGGCATTGTCGCGTGAGGAAACGGCCGTGATACGGACGCAGCGCGGTTCGGCTGCGCGGCTCGGGCGTACGCCCGATCCCGACGACTCGCGCAAACACACCCGGGAAATGATCACGGCTCTGTGGGACGCGGCCGCGCTGACCGCGGAAGGCGGCTCACATGAGGAATTCATGCACGTCTGGGCTGAGCGGGTTGCAGGCAATCCACGCATCTCGCTAGTGATGCAAACCAATGGCGGCACGACCCTCAGTACGACGCCGGTGACACTGGGCGCCGCGGTGCGCGCCAACATCGAAAACGAAGCGCCCGCGCCGAACCGTTTTGGCGTCTTCGCAAACGGCGGCGCGACCGGGTTGTTCGTTAGCGGCAATCGCACGGAAATCGGCTCGCAAAACAATCAGGTCAATTCGACCAGTGTGCAGATGAACGCGACGGTCTCCGCCGGTGCGCAATTTGCACCGCGTGCGATCACTGCCGGAGATGGCACGGGCGAGATCAAGTCGGTCAATCCGGCCAGCAAGACCGTGCTCTCCGGGTCGGTGGATTTCGCCAGGGTCGGACGTACTGGCCTCATTTACCTGTCGAGCGATGCGCGCGGTCTGATGCCCGAATCCTCGCTGCGCGACGTGATGTACACCAACCCGGATGACTTTGTGCATAACATCAGGAACAACCCCTCCTGGCAAGCCGCTATTGGCCCAGCACGGCTGCAACAGTTCTTCGAGGAAATCCTGCAGGAATCCAGCGGTGAATTTTCATTCGGCGAACGCTGGGTGATCAAGCCAGATCGCCTCCCCGCGTTGAACCACTACATCACGATGTGCCACATCTGGCGCGATAAGAAAGACAAGGCGCAAAACGGTCGCGAGCGCAGGGAATGCGACGCGAAAATCGCCGCCCTGGAACTGCTATTGCGCGCGGGGCTGGACGATCCGTCGGCTTGGCAACCGATGGGTCTGTACACGTTCCGGACGACCTCCCGCAGCAGCTCGCAAGGGTCCAAATGGGGCGCACGCGCGTCGCACGATGCGACCTGGTCCGGCACGAACCTGACGAAATGGGAACCCGCCGCGCCGCCCGCTCCGGAAGAAGGCGCTCAGAGCGGCGAGACGCCGGCAAACACGACGAGCAGCACGGTGGTGAGCGCGGGCCCCGGCACGGGCAGTCAGCCCGACGCCACCGCGTAGTATCGCGGGCCGGCGTTGAACGCGGCACGTTGCGCGCCTGCAAAAAGGCGCGCCGAGCCGCGCTACCCCACCGCCGCCCGCAACGCCTCCCCCATCGCGGCAAAGCGAACCCGCTCGCGCTCCGCGAACGTGTGGCTGTGCCGCGTCAATGAAGCATCACCGCACAGCGCATCGAGCGCGCGAGCCGCGCCGTGCGGATCGTCACACGCCGTATGCCAGCCAGCGAGCCCGGCTTCGAGAAGCAACCGGTCGATCCGTTCATCCATCGACAGCCCGTACACCGGAATGCCGCGCGCAACCGCCAGCACCGCCGCGTGATACCTCGTCGTGACCACGCATGCCGCATGACCCACGGCGCCCGCCACGTCATCGAGGGTGGCCTCGCCGCGCGCGATGCAAGGCATCGAAAAATCCACGTGCGCGGCGATGTCAGCGCAGGCGGCACGGTCGAGTTGCTCCATCGCGATCAGCACCGGCGTGAAACCATCCGCGCGCAGACCAGCCGCGATCCGCGCGAAGCGTTCGATGTAGCCGCGATAGGCAAGCGCGCGAGCGCCGTCCCACGTATGAAAATAGCGGCCCGCGTAACGCGGCGGCATGCCGTGCGGCGCGGCCGATCCCTCGTGCGCCGCGGTACCCCGCGGCGTCACCGGCCACCAGAACGGATTGGCCGGGCAGAGCGCGGCAACTTTGCCGCCGAGCGAGCGCACTCGCGCCGTCGCACGCGGCGCGAACGTCCACGCGCTGTCCGCGCCCGCTTGCGCGACGATGCCGAGCGCGGCCAGTGCTTCGCGCGCGGCTTCGTTGCGGCATAGAATCTCGACACCGTCGGCCGTCTGTTGCGCGAAACGCGTCAACGCCGGCGTCATCGCGCCGCTGTCAATGCCGTACGCGAACGCTGGCCGTCCGTACGCGGCCGCGAGCGCCGCCCCGCCGATCAGAAGCGCCGCCAGCGCATCCGAAAACTTCGACGTATAGGTCGAACCTTCGACGTTCAGCACAAGATCGTATGAAGGCATCGCCTGCGCGAGCAGGTCGGGCGCATACGGCAGGAGCGGCTGCAATTTGCGAACCGCCGCCAGCACCGGATGATCAAACAGATTGCCGCGCGCGAAGAGTTCAATGTCCAGACGACGCGTCGCAAATACAGCGGATAGTTGCCGGATGGTTTCGATCGTGCGCAGATCCGCGCCGGTGTTGCCCGCGCCCGCGTAGCTCAGCAACAACACGCGCAGCGGCGCGCCGTGTCGTGCGTGTCGTGCGAGTCGCCGCGGCTCGACACACCGCGCGCGGGCGGCCTCGATGCGTTCCAGCATGTCGGCAAAAAATATTTCATCCGGCGTCGCCGAGCTTTCGTAACGCCGTAGTGCATCGAGCGAAGCGGCGGCGGTGGTGGCGAAGATCGCGCTCATCGGCTGGGTACGACACGCGGTTGCGCGAGCGCGCGAAGCTGTTCCAGCGCGGAATGCGCCGGCACGTCGAGTTCGACAATGCTGAGGCCCGGATGGCGTGCGCCCCGCTGCAATGCGTCGTGCAGCGACGCGCGCTCGGCGGCTCGCCGGTAACGCAGTCCGAAACCCGCGGCGAGCGCGCCGAAGTCGATGTCGTATGGATTGCGCACCGCGCGCTCGCAACCCGGCGCACTCGACACCGGCAAGAAATCGAAGATCGCGCCGCCACGGTTGTTGACCACGCAAACGCATGCGGGAGTCGTAATCCGCTGTGCCGTGCCGAGCGCGGGCAGATCGTGCAGGAACGCCTGATCGCCGATGATGAGCAGCCCCGCAGCGCCCGTCGCCATCGATTCGCCGATGAAAGTCGACAGCGTGCCGTCGATGCCGGACACACCGCGGCTCGTATAGACGGTCTGCGAGACCGCGCGATTGTCGTAAAAGATGTCGGCGTGCCGCACCGGCATCGAGTTGCCGACATGCATGAACGCAAATCCATCGGCTGCGATGCACGCGTGCATCGCGACCGCTTCGCCCCATGGCAGCGACGCGAGACGCGCCGCGCGCAACGCACGCCCGTCGCTCGCGAGACGCGCCCACATCGCGCGCCAGGCGGGCTCGACGCAACGGCTTCCGGTAGTCGGAGCCGCGCCGCCGGTCAGCGCTTCGGCGAGCGCGACGAGCGTGGCGTCGCCGGGGCTGACCAGCACGTCGCGCGGATCCAGCGTGGGATGCAGATAGTCACGCACCGGCCGGCTCCGCGCGATCCTGATCGTGCGCGCCGGATGCGCGCCCAGATACGCCAGCGCGAGCGGGGAAACCGGCGCGTGCCCGGCGCGAATCACCAGATCGGGCGCCATCTGAGCAAGCGGTGAGGCTTGCGCGAACACGTCGAAGCCGGACAGCACCAGCGCATTGCAATCGGACTCGATGCCCGAGCGCACACCGCTCGCCGCGTCGGCGAGCACGGGGAAACCCGTTGCGTGCGCAAGTTTGCGAATCGCTTCGGGCGCGATTTCGGGATCGGGACCAGCGACGATCAGACCGCGCAGCAAACCTGGACGACGGCCCGTCGATGCCAACACACGCGCCGCCATCCGGCGCGCTGAATCGGCCTCGCCTGTGTCGTCGCCACGATTGCCAGCGCCGCTACGAGCGCCGCCGCGCAGCGTGACGGCCGACCCGCCGCCCTGCCCATCTGGCGCACACAAACGCTCCAGCATGTCGCAAGTCGCGCGGCTCACCGCCGACGGTTCGCTCGAATCGAACACCCCGGCGAGCGGCACGTTGATATGCACGGGACCGTCGACCCACGCCGCCAGCGTGCGCGTCACTGCTTCGTGCGTCGCTCGCAGCGCCGCCGGGTCGTCGCTGGGATCGGCTAGATCGATCTGGCTGCGCACGAACGGCCCGCACGCGCCGATATGATCGGCCATCTGCCCGAAGCCCGCACCGCGCAACGCCTGCGGACGGTCGCAACTCACGACGACCAGCGGAATATTGCAGGCATCCGCCTCCATGAGCGCGGGCACCACATTGCCGACCGCCGAGCCGGACGTCGTGACGATCGCCACCGGTTCGCCGCTCGCCTTGGCCATCCCCAAGGCGATGAACGCGCCGCTGCGTTCCTCCGCGCACGCCATCCGCCCGACGATGCGCGGGTCCGCGTCGAACACGATACACATGAGCGACGAGCGTCCTCCGCTGCACAGCACGACGCGCGTCACACCGGTGCTGCACACGGCGTCCACGACGCAGCGGACCCAGGCTTCGTTCAATGACGCCGGCGCGGTCCCGACACGATTCGGCTCCGAGACCGTCGCCGTCATTCGGCCGGCTCCCTGAGCGTGCCGGCGGGCGTGCCCTGCGCAGCCGCGCGGCCCGCGTTGCGCTCGCCGGCAATCAAGCGCTCCATGATGCGGCGCGCGCGCAGCGCGCCGGCATCGATCGGCAGCAGTACCGGACGTAGCGACCAGAAATCGCTCGTGCCGATAGCCCGCTGCTGCGCTTCGAGCATCGGCAGATCTTCATCGCGAAACGGCTGCATCAAACCTTCGATCGCGGCGCGCACAAGCATGGCGGCCGCGTCGCCCATCGCGCGAGGCAAGCCGAAAGCAAAGAAATAATGGGTACTGGTTGCCGTTTGCGGCGTCAGCCAGTGAGCGGATAGGCCGACGCGCGCGGTGTCCGGCGACGCGCCGGTTTCGGCCACGCGCACGAACACCGTCAGCAGTCCCGGCGGTTTCCAGCGCACGTCGAGGCGCCGGTCCGCGAGCACGCCACGCGCGAGGCCGAAAGTATCCGCGACGAGCGGCTGCAGCCGTTCTGCCGTCATGTCGCGGCGAACCCAGACCGTGTCGTCCTGTTCGATTGCCTGCACGCTGCCATGCGCCATCGCGTCGCTGCCGAGCGTGGCCGGATGCAGATACTGGAAGTGGCTGAGGTCGAGCAGATTGTCCGCGCTCAATTGATAGCCGGCGTTCGTCAGCAGGTAGCCATCGCTCGTCACGTTGTGCTCGGGATCGAGAAAATCGAAGTCCGGCAGCGGCGCGGCGTCGGCGCGCCGCGGGTCGCCGGGCCAGATCCAGATCGCGCCGTATCGCTCCCGCACCGGATAACGCCGCACCGTCGCGGCGGGTGGCACGCGTCCATCGCCGTGCGGGTTGAACACACACGCGCCGGAGGTTCCAAAACGCAGGCCGTGATATGGACACTCCAGCGCACCATCGATCAGACGCCCGCGCGACAACGGTGCGAACCGGTGCGGGCAGCGATCGTCGAGCGCTATGGCCGCGCCGCCCGCATCGCGGTACAGCACGACCGGATGCTCCAGCACGGTGCGGGCAAGCAACCCTGACGCGGTGACTTCATGGCTGAACGCCGCGACGTACCACGCGTTGAACAAAAACGGCATTGACTGGCTTCGCGTCGACCACCCGCGCCTTTTGATGTTGAGCCTGCATACGATTGTCGATCCGATGTTAAAGAAGCCGCCTGGCGACACGCTCAACAATGCTCATACGCACTAGCGGACGCTTTTCGCCTGACAATTGGCGGATATCGCAGGGCAATCCTCAAATCAGCTTAACAAAGGCTTTCTCCACTGAAAGAAAAGTTCGATGTCTTCAGTCAGGGCAAGGCCTTCAGGCTGCTGAAAGCACGCGAGCTGTAAGGATTTAAACGCCGTTTTGAAAACGATTTCACACACGCCTGGGCCGGCCGCGGAATCGCCACGAAAGGCACGCAGCAAGGAAACCGGCGGCCGGAAGTTGCTCGGGGCCATTGCCGGGAACCGCTCACCCGCTCGCGCTTTGAAACACAATGTTACATAGCTGGTCATCGCGGCGCCTTACCGTCCATTTCAAACGGAATGCGTGGAGCCGCGAAGTGCGACGACTCGTCCACTCGCGCACGCAGCACCGTCGACTCGTGGAGGAAAAATGAAGCTTGCCATCATGGCGAGGAACGTCGCGCTTTTTAGCGCGATCTGTCAGTGCTTCAAGGCCGATGACGCGACGTGTGGCCAGTTCGGCGATCCGGCGGCGCTGACCCGTGCGATCGATATCGACAGCTACGATGCGATCCTGATCGACGCGAACCTCGAAGAAGACGAGCTGCTGCCGCTGCTCGCCCGACTTTCAACCGATTTCGCGCGCCGTGCCGCGCTGATCGTGATTGGCGTGCCCCACGACTGTCCCCGCATCGACCAACTGTTCGCTGCGGGCGCGGACAACGTCGTGCTGGCTCCGGTCGATCCGCGCGAATTGATGCTGCGCGTGCACCTTACGCTGCGGCGGTTCCAGCCGGTGCAAAACGTGGATGCGGACGATCACCTCGAATACGGTCTTTATCAGCTCGACCGCAGCACGTGCACCGTGCGGATCGGCAGCGACGCGATACGCCTGACGTCGCGCGAGTTCGCGATTGCATGGCTCCTGTTTTCGCGCCCCGGCGAGTACATCAGCCGCCGGCAGATCGCTGGCGCGGTCTGGAGCAGTTCGGAAGATATCGTCGGGCGCAGTCTGGAGCAGCACATCTACAAGCTGCGCAAGAAACTCGAGCTCAACGGCCCACACGGCGTCCAGCTGCGCACCATGTACGCCCACGGCTACCGCATCGAACTCGCCGGCGAGGTCATGACAGAAATGCCGGAACCGATACCCGCATTGACGACGGCGCGCCAGCCGGCCGTATCGACGGATAACGCGTCGCGACGGATCGCGGCAATCGCGAACGCACCGCGCCGCCGCGTGCGCGCCGGCCACGCGGTAGCGGACGTGTTCGCATCGCCCGGGACGCAGCACGCGGAGATTCATCCGGCCGACAGCCCGGCGGCATGCAATGCGGCGCCGTGGCCCGATCCGGCCGCGGCGAGCGTCGCCGACTGCAGTACCAGCAGCCCGAAGGTGAAGTGCGTGCGTTGGCCGGTCGCCACCTTCCCGTCGCGCACCCGCTGCGTCAACTGAGCGTTAACTGAGCGTTACCGGCCAACGGCTGAATGGCGATCGGGCTTCAATCCGGCGCGCGCGTCAAGCAGGCCTGCTCAGAACTCGATGACGCGCGGCGATAGGAGGAACAGCCGCTCCATATGGCTATGTTCGTCGTTGCGATAGCGGAACAGCCCGCCGAGGAACGGAATCTTCGACAGCACGGGCACGCCGTTTTCGCCGTTGGTCGAGCTGTCGACCTTGTAGCCCGCGATCAGCAGACTCTCGCCTTGCGTCACGAACGACTCGGTGTTGATCGTGCTGGTCGTGATGATCGGGATGTTGTCGACCTGCTGCGAGGTGACCGAGCCGTCCTCGATATGCACGTTCAGCTTGATCTGCGTCTGGCCATTTTCCTCGACCACGAGCGGCAGCACGCGCAGCGACACGCCGGTCGACACGCTATACAGATCCGCTGACGTATAACCCGACACGCGCACGAAAAAGCGCGTCTTCTGATCCATCAACGCTTCCACGTTGTTGAGCGTCGCGACCGTCGGGCTCGCGTCGATGCGCGCGAGATTGCTCTGTTGCAACGCGTTGACGCGCGCGAGCAGATAGCGTCCCGCATTGCCCAGCACCGCCGTCAGCGACGCGCCCGCCGGCGTCGTGCTGATGACCGTGGCGCCGTCCTGCAGCGTCTGCGTGCCGAAGATCGGATTGATGTTGCCGTTATAGCCGTTCTGTTGGGTGGTGCCATTGCCGGTCTGGAAATCCAGGTGACTGTTGTGCGCGCGCCAGTCGACACCGATCTGCTTGAGTGCGTCGTCGTCGATTTCAATGATGTGCGCTTCGATCTCGATCAGCTTCGGCTTCACGTCGAGTTGATCGACCAGTGTCCGGTACTGGTCGAGACGCTGTGGCAGATCGCGGATCAGCACGGAGTTGGTACGCGCATCGGCTTCGATCACCGGCAGCGACTGTGACCCGCCGCCAAACGTATCGGCGACGCCGCTGGCGCTCGACCCCGCTTCGCTGCCGCCATACCACGACAGCACCGGCATGTTGCCCTGCGGGCTGCCGCCCGCGGCCATGCCGCTCAGCAGGCCGCCAAGCCCTGGCGCCGGCGCGCCGTTGGGACCGAGCGAAGCGGGCAACGGCGGGTTGATTCCACTTTCTGGCGCGCCGCCCAACCTGCTGCCCGTGACGTCCTGCATCGGTTGCAAACGGCGCACGGTGGGCTCCGTCGCGCTGCGAAAGCCCGGAATGCTATAGCCGCTTCTCGCGCCGGCGCCCGCACCGTCGGTGTGATACATGCTCGACAACAGGTTCGCGACGCCGGTCACCGTCACCGTCTTGCCGTCGATCTCGACGTTATGGTCGGCGGCCCAGGCGTGGCGCAACGGAAACACGCGGATTACCGAGCCCGTGCGTTGGCCGGTGCTGTCGTCGAGCCGCCGCGCGATCTCCGCGACGAGTTGAACATAAGGCGCAGGCCCGCTCACCAGCGCGGTGCCCTGCTTGTCGTCGTAAGTGAGCGGGAAACGCGTGTTGTCGACATGCAGTTGCTGAAGCGCCGAACGCAGATCGTTGGTGGTCGCGTGGTCGAGCTTGACGATCTGGCGCGTCACACCGTTAGCATCGCTGATCGACAGCACACTGCCGTCGTAGAACCAGACAAAGCCGAAGGTCGACGCGAGCGTGTCGAGAAAACGCTGCGGTGACATATCGAAGTGTCCCGTCACCGTGCCGTGTACGTCCCCCGAGATCGTGGCCGGCACGCCCTGCCCCGCCGTGAAATCGCGCAGCACGTCCTTGAGGTCCTGGCCTTCGGCCACGACGTGGACCGTGGCGCCGCGCCAGTTGATCGTCGCGGCATCGGCCAGTTGGCCGGCGAACGCGATTGCAAGAGACGCCGCCAGCGTGGCCGCGCGCATGAGCCGTTTCTTCTTCATGGATTTCGTATTGGTTGGGAGTAAGCCGCGGCTGTCGCTGCCGCGGCATGTCGGAGACCGTAGCGCGGCCGTTCGGGAATCTCGGGCAGCGTATAGCGCAGCGCCAGAAGATGAGCGAAACGCATAAACGCAATGTATCGAAGCGTCTGTTTCACATCTTCAACAAATCTGACTATGCGCACGTATTTGAGAAGGGTTGAGATTTGCGTTGGCACGGCACCACGAACGGCATGCTATTTCCTCGGCGGGTCGGTTTTCGGCGGCTCGGCGACGTTTCGCAACTGGTCGGAGAGGTGAGTCAGCATCAGTTGGTCCTTGACTTCATTGACGAAGATTCCCGCCAGCAACGCCAGCATCAGTACGGCGAGCGTGCCCTTGACAGGCTGGCTCAGCGTCATCAGGTCCAGCTTGTCGGCGGATTTCGCGCCGAAGCCGAACGCCAGATCGACGAGCACCAGGATGAACAGCATGGGCGCGGCAAGCTTGGCGGTGGTCTGCATCAGCGAATCGGTTTGCTGCAGGACGAAGCTTTCGAGCACGTTCGATGCAACCGGCGTCGACGACGTCAGCGGCCACCAGTGATACGACTCGTACAGCACGCCGAGCAGAAACATCATTCCGCCGAAAGTCCAGAAGGCCGCGCTGGCGATCTGCATGAGCAGTGTGGCTGTCGGCGTCGACTGATCCTCGCGCAGCGGATTGGTCAACTGCACGTTGTTGTAGCCTGTCAGATCGTCGACATAGGTGCCGGCCGCTTCCGCCACCCAGAACACGCTCGATGCCGCGAAGCCGAGCACGAGCCCGATCACCGCTTCTCTCATCAATATCTCGACCAGCACGACGCCCGACAGCGACGTCATCAGCGAGGCCGGCTGACCGTAGGCGATGAACGAACTGAACAGCACGACGACGCCGTTGCGCACGACACCTTGCAGGATTCCGTCGGCGGTCGGCGGAAACAGGTAGAGCACGATAAAAAGGCGCGTCGAACAGACACCGATCAGCGCAAGCAGGCCAGTCGCGCTCGCCGCGAGTTGCGGCAGCGTGGTAAGGGAATCGTTCATCGCCAATGTTTAGAGTGCGCACGACAGCGGCCCGCAGGACGGCGGCGCAACGCGAGCCTCGCGATGGCCGCGACAAGGCCGACGCCTGCAGCGCGATCGCTCATGCGTGCTTGCCCGACGCGCCGCGAATCCGTGCGAGCGCCGACTCTTCGGCCTCTTCGTCGGCAGCATCGTTGGCGGCCGCCTCCAGCGTGCGGCCGATGCCGACGATACGTTCGTTGCACATGTCGATACGTCCGCGGTTATTCGCAATCGCTCGCGCTGCCGCGGCGACTTCGCCGGCACGTGCTTCCACGGCTTGCTCCAGCGCGGCAAGCTCGCTTTCCAGCGCGCGCAACTGTTCCGCGACAAGTTCCGCGAAGCGCATGCGGTCCGTCATCTCGGTCAATGAAAACGCTTCGTTGCCGCTCATCATCCGGGCGATGCGGTCATGACAGGGCGCGAGCGTGCCGCGTTTAGCCTGTACGGCGGATAATTTTTCGTCGCGGCCTTGCACCGCCCGCTCGTGTTCGGCGCGACGCGACGCGAGCGTGGCACGCAGCGTGTCCTCGAGCCGGGTCCGGCGCGCGGTGGTCCGGCGTAGCGCAAGCAGGCGGCGATCGTTCGCGGACGTCGTCATCGGCTCACCCGCGCGCCAACGCGAAGAGGCGCGCTTCGGTGTCTTCGGGCGCGGTGAATTCGTTGGTTCCTTGCGACAGAAACGCGCGAATCGCCTCGATCTTGCGGATCGCTTCGTCGGCGAGCGGATTGTTGCCCGGCTGGTATTCGCCGATCTGCAACAGCATCTCGACTTCGCGATGCTTGGCCAGCAGTTCACGCAGATGCGCGGCGGCCCGCACGTATTCGGCGGTCATCACCTGCGGCATGACGCGCGACAGGCTCGCGAGCACGTCGATTGCCGGGTACTGGTTTTTCGCCGCGATGTCCCGCGACAGGATCATGTGGCCGTCGAGAATCCCGCGCACTTCCTCGGCAATCGGATCGCTGCCAGATTCGTCCTCGGCGAGAACCGTGTACAGGCCGGTAATCGAACCGCGCGGACCCATGCCGGCACGCTCCAGAAGGCGCGGCAACTCGGCGAAGATCGACGGCGGAAAACCTCGCCGCGCGGGCGGCTCGCCCGCCGCCAGACCGATCTCTCGCTGCGCGCGCGCGAAGCGCGTCAACGAATCCATCATCAGCAGAACCCGCAGGCCCTGATCGCGAAAATGCTCGGCGATCGCGGTCGCGACATAGGCGGCCTTGGCGCGTTCGATCGACGAGCGGTCGGAGGTCGCGCACACCACGATCGAGCGCTGCATGCCTGCCGGGCCGAGTATCAGTTCCACGAATTCGCGTACTTCGCGACCGCGTTCGCCGATCAGCGCGATCACCGTCACGTCGCATTGGGCGCCGCGTGCGAACATGCCGAGCAAGGTGCTTTTACCAACGCCCGCGGGCGCGAAAATACCCATGCGCTGCCCCTCGGCCAGCGTCATCATGCCGTCGACGACGCGCACGCCGGTGGCGATCGGCAGTTCGATCATCTGCCGGCTCATCGGATCGGGCGGACTCGCGAACACCGGCCGCTCCTCGTCGGCGTCGATCGGCCCGAGTCCGTCGATTGGCTCGCCAAGGCTGTCGATCACGCGGCCGAGCAGCGCATCGCCGACCCGCACCGAGAGCGGCCGGCCGAGTCCCACGACCTGGGTCGAGCGGGAAATCTCGGCGAGCCGCGAAAACGGCGACAACAGCGCGACATCGCGAGTAAAACCGATCACCTCGGCAAGTTGCAACAGTTCGCCATGCGCCGAACGCAGTTCGCACAATTCGCCGAGCGTCACGTCGAGACCGCCCACTTTCACGAGCGTGCCGATCACTTCGAGCACCTTGCCGGTCCGCGCGATATTGCGGGTCGAGAGAATCTCGTGCTCGATCGCGTCGGTCAGACGCTCGACCTCGCGCAAGCGGCGTGGCGGGATCGCGTCCGGCGCGCTGGCCACGTTCGTGACGTTCGGCGGGTTGGGTCCGGTTGGCAGATTCATCGTCGGAGTCCGGCGCGCCTAGTCGGGTGCGAAGGCTGCGCGGCGCGAGACGTCACCGGCGGCTGCGTCATCGTTTGCGTCGGCGTCGCCATATGCATCGTCCGTACCGGACGGCAATGGAGTCTGGTCGCCGGTTTCATCGCTGCCGGCATCAGCGGCGTCGGACGGATCGCCGTCGCGCATGATCGCCGACTGCTTGAGCGCGCGCGCGACCGCCGAGCGCATCGCGCGCAATTGCGTCGCGAGACTCGCATCGACCGCGCCGAAATCGGACTCGCAAAGGCAACTGCCCGGTTCGAGCCGCTTGTCCGCCACCACCGACAGCGGAAACGGCCGGCCGACTTCACGCCAGCGCGTCGCGAGGCGTTCGAACGCATCACGGGCCTTGTCGTAATCGCCCGGACTGACAGCGACGCGCAAATACGTCGCGCCCTCGACGATCCGGTCGACCGTGCTCAGCGCGCGCTCGAACAACTGGTCGGCCTGCTGCACCTGGACAATCTGTTCGACGGCGACGGTGACGATCTCGGCGAGTCGCTCGCGCATCTTCATCTGCGTGCGCCGCTGGTCGGCGCCCGCACTCGCGAGCCGTTCGACCCAGTCGGCCAGCGCATGCTGTTCGCCGTCACGATAACCCTGTTCGGCGGCGCTGTTGTATTCCTCGCGCGCGGCATCGAGAATCGCGCGCGCCTCTTCGCGAGCGTGTGCCACGAGCGCGATTGCCTCGTCGCGCGCCGCGTCGAGTGTCGCCTGACGGTCGGCCTCCAGTTGCGCGTAAGCGGCGTCGATTTCCAGCAGCGCGCCGAATGTCTCGCGCGGAATTACGTCCGCGTGCACGCCGACACGCGCCGCGGCGGTGTCGGGTTGATCGCCGTCGAGGCGCCGGTCTGCTCTCAGCCAGATAACCACGGCCACTCCGGAAGCAGTTCAGGGAGACTCGCGAGCACCCGCGCCGTGCCGCCCGGATCGACTTCGCGCCCGCCATCGGCGAACCATGCGGGCTCGCCCAGGCCCACCGGCAAGGCAAGGCGCAACAGTACGAAAGGCGCGACGCCGCTGCGCGCATCGCGCAACATCAACGCGCAGCCTTCCTGCGCCAGGAGCTCGGCATCGACACGATCGAGCGCCGGAAAGCGGCTGGGTCCGCCGAGCCGGCCAGGATCCAGCACGTGCGAAGCCGGCGCAGTGCGAGACCTGTCGGCGAGCGCGGCGCCGTTCGCCCAAATCGCCATCAACTGATCGATCGGCAAACCCACCCACTCCGAAATCTGCCGGCGGCTGCGCTTGTCGATCAGACGCCGAACCTCGGCACGGCGCAGAAACAGCGAGCGCATCCGCAGCACGCGCTGTCCCTGCGCCGCAGGCAGCGCGTCGAGCACGGCCGGGTTGGGCGAGCGCAGCGCGTCGAACGGCGGCGTGCGGACGCCGGCGAACTCGATCAGCGCCAGCGAGCAGGCGTCGAGATGCGCACGCGGGGCCGTGGCAAGCGCGGTGCGCAGGCCGCCGAGTTCAGCGGGTTCAGCGCCGAGCGCCGCTTCGAGCCACGACGGATGCGCCCAGCGCACCGCGTCGCGCGCATTGCGCTCGTACGCGGCGAAGGCCGCGGCCGCGCGCGCGAACGGAAATACCGTGGATGCGCCCATCAGGCAGCCGGCGATGATCTGGTTCGCTTGACCCGCAACCAGAGCGCACCCAGCTTCGCGCCGACCTGGCCGGCGCCGGACGCCGCCGCCATGCCGCGCCTGATCCACAGATAAAGTCCCGCGGTGCACACGAGGAAGAACAGCGCGGCGACGCCGATCACCCGCAACGGCGATTGCGTCTGCGGCACCTTCGACAGATCGACCGGATCGGCGGGCACGGCCGTGACGCTGACCGCGTCATAGGTCAGCCCTTCGACGCTATGCGTCACGAGCGTCTTGATCTGTGGCACCAGCGCGCTCGCATCCGAGTCGGGCCGGTATTTGATGAACACCGATGCCGACGACGGCTTGATCTGCTGCGCGAGCGGATCGTTGTTCGGCAGCACGATCTGCACGCGGGCAACCATCACGCCGTCGATCCTGGACAACGTCGACGACAGTTCCTGCGATAGCCCGTAAATAAATCGCACGCGTTCCTCGGTCGGCGTCGACACGAGTCCGTCCTTCTTGAACAGGTTGCCGAGATCGTCGTAGCGGCTGTGGGGCAAGCCGCGCGCGCGCAGCGCTTCCATCGCGCGCATGATCTGTCCGTCGTCGACCTCGAGCGCCCACGTCTTGCCGTTGTCCGTGGTCGCCTTCGACGCATCGACGCCCTGTTCGAGCAGCGCCACCACCATCTCGTTGACGTCCTGCTCCGACAGGTTGCCGTAAAGCTCCTTCTGGCAACCGGCCAGCACGACACATAGCGCGAGCGCGGCACACAGAGCGGCGCCGCGGGCGGCGCGCATTGGACCGGCTGAGCCGGCATGAAATCGACGCATGATCTACTGGTTTTTCATCAGGGTTTCGACCGAGGACTTCGACGAATTGACGACGCCCATCTTCGCTTCCATGTCGAGTTGTGTCTGTGCGAGTTCGAGCGACACCTTGATCGCACCGGACGTGAGTTCGCCAATCGACATGTTCGATGTCTGGTCGGAAAACGTGGTCACGTCGGAGACCGCCTGCTGCAACTCGGCGTCCTGCGCGGCGGCCAGTTTCCCGACCATGCCGGTATCGCCCGCACGGTCCGCGGGCGCCTCCATTCGCGGGTTCTGCATGAGCGCCTTGAAGCGCTCGCCGGCCTGCTGCATCGACGGATCCGTGCCGGCCTGGGTCGCGGATTTGACTGCGGCTGCGAGCTGCGCTGAAGTGACGGACGGGGTCATGGCCGGTCTCCGGATTGCGTGGATAGCGTGTCGCGGATCATCCGCGGATCAGATACGTAGATAACCTTGTTGCGCGATCGCTTCGTCCTGCAACGGCGCAACCTTCGGCGCTTCCAGAAGCGGCTCGCTCTGGTCGTCCTCATCGCTCAATAACGCGATCGACAGCGGAACCTCGAACTTGCCAGTCGTCTCCAGAGCAAGCGTTGCTTCGCGCAGATCGTCTTTGGCCTTGAGCGCGCGCACCAGCTTGCGCGCATTGCGGTCCGTCGTTTCCTCCAGGACTTGCGCCGCCCATTGACGCCAGTCGTCATCGCCCCTGGACGACAGACAGAGCGCCATCAAGGCCTTGGCGTACCAGAAACCCGGCGCCGCGGCGCTCACCTGCGTCAGCACGTGGATCGCATCGTCCCAATGCCCGCGCTGAATATGCAGCATGGCCTCGAACGCGCCGAGTTCGGCTAGCTTCGGACGCAACACGCGAGTAGCGTCGAGCACCGCCTCGACATCTTCCGGATTGACGCGTGGAACGGTATCGCCATAGTTCAATGCGGCCGAAAGGATGTCGATCAAACCGCAAACGATGTCATAACTGCAGTCGAGATGGTTCGGCGTAGTGACGCTCATGGCGTGGCGCTCCTGCGAATTGAAAGTCGACGAATCGACGAAGTCCGCGACCAACACTCGCACGGACTTCGATCGGCACCGATACCCGAAGATACTGGCCACGGCCCGCCCATTTCCAGTGCGACACGAAGCAAACGCAACAGGAACGAAGCATCCGGGCGACCCTGTTGCATTGAAACCGGGGCGCCCCGCGCATGCGAACCGGCCTCTCGCTTCGCTTCGTGCGCGCCTGCTTCGCACCGGCCGACCCACAAGCGAGCCAGTGCCGGTACCGTCGGAACTCGAATGCCGACAGGCGCCGGTGGGCGGCGTCTGCCGGTGCAACGGCAGGCACGTGCCGACAGGCGGCACGTGCCACGGCGGCCTCCGTCATCGCGTCTGCAACGGTTGCCTGAGGATGTCCGATGAGTGAAGAAAAAACCGAAAAGCCCACCGACAAACGGCTCAGGGACGCGCGCAAGGACGGCGAAACCGCGAAAAGCAGCGATCTGACCGAAGCCGCCACGATGACGGCGGTGATCGGTACGCTGTTCGTCGGAGCGGGGCTGTTTGCCGGCGCGTTTCGCACCATCGTCGTCACCGCGCTCGATTTCGTCTCCGACGATCATTCGCTGCCGGAGATGATTGCGCGGCTGGTCGGGATCGGCAGCGAAGCGCTGCTGATCATCTTGCCGTGCGTGCTGGCCGCCGCGGTGGCGGTCGTCGGCACGTCGATCGCGCAGGTCGGCTTTCAGATCACGACCAAGCCGGTCGTGCCCGATCCGTCGCATGTCAGTCCGATGGCCGGGTTGAAGCGGATTTTCACGTGGCGCACGCTGATCGAACTGGGCAAGGCTCTTCTGAACGCCGTGATTCTGGGCTTCGTGATGTGGGTGACGATCCGCTCGATGATGCCGTTGATCGTCGGCTCGCTGTATCAGACGCTGCCCGCGCTGTCGAAGCTGTTCTGGGACCTGCTGCTCAAACTGTGCGCCGTTGCCGCGACGGTCTTCGTCGTGATTGGCGCAATCGATGCAAAGCTGCAGCAGGCTCTGTTTCTGCGCCAGATGCGCATGTCCAAGGACGAAGTGAAACGCGAACGCAAGCAGCAGGACGGCGATCCGAAGATCAAGCGCGAGCGCAAGCGGCTCGCGCGCGAACTGATCAATTCGGCCGCGCCACGCCTGCGCGTCGGCCTCGCGAATGCGCTGATCGTCAATCCGACCCACTACGCGGTGGCGATCCGCTATGCGCCGGGCGAACATCCGCTGCCGCTCGTGACCGCCAAGGGCGTCGACGAAAGCGCGGCGCAACTGCGGCAGTTCGCGCAGGAGGCCGGTGTGCCGATTTTCGGCAATCCGCCGGTGGCGCGCGCACTTTACAAGGTCGATGTCGACGAACCGATTCCGGAAGAACTGTTCGAAGCGGTCGCGGCGATCCTGCGCTGGGTCGACGCAATCGGCGCAAGAAAACAGACAGCGGACAGCGTCGATGCTGTGCGCAAGCTGCGTTGACCACGGCGGATCAGGAGAATAACCATGTCAAAGGCACTGAGACTGCCCGCAATCGGCGAAGTCGGTATCGCGCTGCTGGTCGTGGCGATCATCTCGCTGATGATCCTGCCGCTGCCGCCCACGCTGATCGATATCCTGCTCGCGCTCAACATCACGATCAGCGTGACCTTGCTGATGATTACGATGTACGTGCCGAACGTCGTGTCGTTATCGGTGTTTCCGTCGTTGCTGCTGTTCACGACGCTGTACCGGCTGTCGCTGAACATCGCGTCGACCAAATCGATCCTGTTACACGCGGACGCCGGGCACATCATCGAAAGCTTCGGCGAACTGGTGGTCGGCGGCAATCTGGTGGTGGGACTCGTGGTGTTCGTGATCATCACCACGGTGCAGTTCATCGTGATTGCCAAAGGTTCGGAGCGGGTCGCCGAAGTCGGCGCGCGCTTCACGCTCGACGCGTTACCGGGCAAGCAGATGAGCATCGACGCCGATTTGCGCGCCAACCTGCTGACGCCGGACGAAGCACGCCGCAAGCGCGCCACGCTCGCCGTCGAGAGCCAATTGCACGGCGGCATGGACGGCGCGATGAAATTCGTCAAAGGCGACGCAGTGGCCGGCCTCATCATCACGATGATCAACATCGTCGCCGGGATCGCGGTGGGTGTCGCGTATCACGACATGTCGGCGGCCGAATCCGCGAACCGCTTTTCGATCCTGTCGGTCGGCGATGCGATGGTCTCGCAGATTCCATCGCTGCTGCTGTCGGTCGCGGCGGGCGTGATGATTACGCGGGTAGCCGACGAGCGCGACGCGAAACCGCTGTCGCTCGGCGATGAAATCGGCCGCCAGCTATCGAGCAGCGCGCGCGCGCTTTACTTCGCCGCGCTGCTGCTGATCGGCTTCGCGGCCGTGCCGGGTTTTCCGACCGCGCTGTTCCTGCTGCTGTCGGCGATCCTCGCGTTCTGCGGCTTCCGGCTCGGCAAGCGCACGCCCGCTTCGTCGTCGCACGGCAGCGACCCCGTCAACTCGATGCAGCGCTCGGGTTCGAAGGCCGACGTGCCGGCCATCATGACGCGCCCGCCGCAATTCGCCTGCCCTCTCGGCGTGCGGATTGCGCCGGAACTGGTGGGACGCCTGTCGTCCGCCGCGCTCGAAAAATCGTTCGAAAGCGAGCGCGCGCGGCTTCAGGAATATCTCGGCCTGCCGTTTCCGGGCATCACGATGTGGACGACGGACGCCTTGCCGCCTTCAACCTGCGAACTGCTGATGCACGACGTGCCGTATTGCACGATCGAATTGCCGCCCGGCAAGGTGATGTTGCCGGAGCCCGGCCTGGCCGGCAAAAACCCGCAGATCGAAGCCGAACGGGCCGAACTCGCAGCCCGCGCCGAGCAACTCAAGGGGCTCGACGGCGGCCCCGGCCCGACCTTTTGGGTCGACGAAAAGTCGCTGCCGCCCAAGGCGTCGGCGTGGCGCGCCGAGCAGGTCATCGCGCACGCGTCGGTCGCGATGCTGCGGCGTCACGCGCAGCTGTTTCTCGGCATCCAGGAAGTGCAGTGGATCCTCGACCAGCAAAATGCCGAATATCCCGGCCTCGTCGCCGAGGTGCAGAAAGTGCTGCCGCCGCAACGGATCGCCGATGTGTTGCGGCGTCTGCTCGAAGAGCAGATTTCGATCCGAAATATCCGCAACATTCTGGAGAGCCTGATTGTCTGGGGCGCGAAAGAAAAAGACATGCTGATGCTGACCGAGTACGTACGCGGTGACCTCGCGCGTTTTCTCGCGCATCGCGCGACCGGCGGCGAGCGGAAATTGTCGTCGGTGCTGTTCGATCTTCCGGTCGAGCAGCATATTCGCCAGGCGATCAAGCAGACGCCGACCGGCAACTATCTCGCGCTGCCGCCCGACGAAGTCAACTTCCTGATCGACAAGATCCAGTCGTTCGTCGGCGACGTGCCACGCGAGGGCGTCGCGCTCGTGACGTCGATGGATATCCGGCGTTACGTGCGGCGCATGATCGAGGCGCGGCTCGGCTGGCTATCCGTGTATTCGTTTCAGGAACTCGGCGATCACGTCGAAGTGCTGCCGCTCGGCCGCGTGACCATCTGAACCCGGCTGCCCGCACCGCTTAAGTCTTCATGTCGATCATCGAACCGCGCCCGCTGCGCATCATTCGCACCGACCTTGAAACCGCGCAGAAAATCGACGACGCCCGCAAGCGCCGCTTCGACTATGCGACGCTCGCGCGGCGCTCCCGCGCGCAACGGCCGCCTTCGCGCGCGGCCGGCAGCGCAAGCGACGACATCGCGGCGGGCAACGGCGAACCGGGCGGCGGCGAATTGTTCGCCGGACTTGCCGGCGCGGACCACGAGCCCGTCGAACCGCCATCGCGCGACGACGACATCGCGACGTACCAGCACGCGGCGCTCGCCGCGCAGGTCGGTGGCGCCACCCTTCCCGCCGTCGATGCATTGTTGCGCCAGCAGGGCCGCTTTTTCGAGCTGGCGATGGCGCTCGCCACCGAGGTCGCCGCGTTCTGCGCCGATCAAGCCGTCGGCGACGCCGGCAACTGGGAAGTGAAAATCCCGCTCGATCCGCAAGTGCTGCCCGATACGACGTTGTACGTGTCGGTTTCGCGTTTCAGGCTATCGCTTCGTTTCGATACGTCATGCACCGAAACAAGGCAGCTACTCTTGTGTCACAGCGGCATGCTCGAACGCGAACTCGATTCGCTTCTGGCTGCATGGGGCACGCCGCGCGACATAGAGCTGACGATCTGGTGAGGCCGGCGTCCGCTCTGCCTCGACTGTACAACCCGTCTAATTTCGACCGCCATCGCATGGGCTATCCGATTGCTGAAGTGCCGAGTGGCGAATCCGACGGTACACGTTCGGACGCGGTCGTGGAAACGGGCGATGCCGCAGCGCCGCGAAGCGTTCCGCACACGCCACCGGACGCCCCGATCGCGGCGCTGCGATTGCGGGCCGTGGCGCCGGTCGCCGCGCGCCATGCGAGACTCGTGAGCGACGCGCGCACGGCGTATCTGCTGCGCCGCCTGCCCGGCCTCGATGAATGGGACGCGCGCGTTCGCGATGGCCGCGCCGAACCGGGCCACGCGTTCGCGCGACCAGGCGTGATCGAACTCGCGCATACGGCGGGCGCCGTCCACGTGCGCATCGATCTGGCGGCGTACCCGGCGCTCGCGATCGTCGCGTCGGCGGAGCGCGGCACGGCCCCGGCTCCGCCTCCGGCCTTAACCGACGCCGCCCGCGCGCTGCGCAGCGCGGTCGCGGGCGTGCTGCTCGAACCATTGCTGCGAATTCTCGACGCGCTCGGACTCGGCGGTCTGCACGTGACGCGCGTGGTACGCGACGCGGATGTGGCCACAGCGGCGTCGCACGCTGGAGCGGTGCCGCTGTCGCTTACCTTCACCTACGAAGGACGCCGCCATCAGGCCGAAGTGACCCTCGCTCCCGCCCTGTTGAGCGTCATCGAAAACTGGCAGGCGTCGGCCGCGCTGGATTTCATCCACACCGCGCTGGTGGAAAACGACACCGGCGACACCACCGATTCCATGCTCGCGGCGCTCGCTCGACTCGAGCTGCCTGGCCGGCTCGTGCTCGGCGCGCGGCGTCTACCGGTGGCGACGCTGCATGCGCTCGCCCCCGGCGACGTGCTATTGCGTTCACTGCCCGCAAGCCTCGCGCCACTGGTTGACGGCACCGGCGTCCAGCGCGCCGCGGT
The DNA here is from genome assembly GCF_046027355.1 of Paraburkholderia sediminicola. Lineage (GTDB taxonomy): Bacteria > Pseudomonadota > Gammaproteobacteria > Burkholderiales > Burkholderiaceae > Paraburkholderia > Paraburkholderia sediminicola_B. The sequence continues at coordinate 141,744 of NZ_JAQQEK010000004.1, forward strand.
CGCGGCGACCGCGGCCTGGGGGACGCCGGGCCTCGTCCGCGCGCAGATGCCGGTGACCCTCGACGGGCTCAAGCTTTTAATCATGAAGGAAGCCACCATGACCGATGAACTGAACCCAGTTCGCCTAGACGACACGCTCGTCGCTGATCAGCAGGAGAACCCGATCGAGATCGGTGAGCTGGATCTGCCCGTTCAGTTCGAGGTCGATACTGTTTCGCTGCCGCTGTCACAGCTGTATGCGCTGCGTCCAGGCTATGTGCTGGAATTGCCGACGCCGGTAATCGATGCGCAGTTGAAACTTGTCACCCATGGCCAGACCATCGGCTACGGCGAACTCGTCACCGTCGGCGAACATCTCGGCATCCGAATCCTGCGAATGGCGCACGGCGATGGTCCAGTTCAGTGACATAACCGGCCTGCTGTTCGTCATTGTCGCGATCAGCCTCGTGCCGTTCGTCGCGATGGTCGTGACTTCGTACGCGAAGATCGTGGTCGTGCTCGGCCTGCTGCGCAATGCGCTGGGTGTGCAGCAGGTGCCGCCCAACATGGTGATCAACGGCATCGCGGTGCTGGTGTCGCTCTATGTGATGGCGCCGATCGGCATGCAGGCCGCGCAATCGATGCAAGGCCAGGCGATGGCCCCACAGCCGACCCAGGCGTTGATCCAGATGTTCAGCGCCGCGCGCGAGCCGTTTCGCGGCTTTTTGAAGGCGCATGCCAAAGAGCGCGAAAAGCGCTTTTTCATGCACTCGGCGAGCATCGTGTGGCCGAAGGAAGCCGCCAACAATCTGCACGACACCGATCTGATCGTACTGGCGCCCGCCTTCACACTCAGCGAACTCGCGGACGCCTTCAAGATCGGTTTCCTGTTGTACATCGCATTCATCGTGGTCGATCTGATCATCGCCAACGTGCTGCTCGCGATGGGGCTCAACCAGGTGACGCCGACCAACGTCGCGATTCCGTTCAAGCTGCTGCTGTTCGTCGTGATGGACGGCTGGTCGTCGCTGATCCACGGTCTCGTGATGACGTATCGATGACAGAAGGCTATTCATGACAACCCGCATCGCACCCGATCCCGAAAGCGCATGGACATCGACACACTGATCCGCTTCACGACCCAGGGCATGCTGTTATGCATGTACGTGTCGCTGCCGATCGTGATCGTGGCGGCGCTCGTCGGGCTGGCAATTTCGTTTCTGCAGGCTATCACGTCGATGCAGGATCAGACGCTCTCGCACGGTGTGAAGCTGGTTGCCGTGACTATTGCGATCGTGATCGCCGCACCCTTTTCGGCGGCTGCCGTCCTGCGTTTCGCCAACGAAATCATGCAGACGGCGATACCGCAATGACGCGCATCTCTCAACCACCACCGACCGACGCTGCCCACTTCGATCAGGCGCACGCAGCGGAGCAGACTCGCGGCACGGGCAGCAATGCGCGCTTTGCCACGCTTTATCGCGGCACGACGCGCTTCGCGCATTCGCAAACGCCGTCCGGCAACACCTCGGCGTCGCTGCGCACCGCAAGGCTCCAGGCGCTGCAGGCGGCGGCGCGGCGGCGCGCGGCCGCCCGGCGAGCGGCGGCGCGCCGCGCAGGCGCGTCGGGCAACGGCGAGTTCACCGATGCTGGCGACGGTCTCGAACACGACGCACCGAGTGGCGCGCGCAAGCGCGTCACGTTCGGTGGCGACAGCGGCGATCGCGGCAACAACAGCGGCGGCCAGTCGCACGATGGCCACGATGGCCATGGCACATCCGAGGGCAATCGGGAGCCGAACGCCGACCTCAAGCTGCGCAGTCTGCCGGGCGCGCCGCCCGCAGCATCGCTTCCGCCCAGCAAGCTGCAAGCCGTCGCTGCCGCGCACGAGAGCGCCAGCGAGCGTGACGCGGCGATGCGGGAGAACTGGTGCAATCTCATGCTGGAGCGACGCGACGCGCTGGCCGCCAATCCCAAAGCAAAAATCGATGCGCAATTGCATGCGGATTTCGTCGACTTGCTGAAGGTGCAAAAACACTATGGCGCCGCAGCGCCGCAGGGAATGGCTGCGTGTCGCGAACGGCTGATCGAGGCGGACCGGCTCAGGCGCGCCGGCGCCACCGCGCCCGTGCAGACATCGCCGGCGAGCGCGGAGCGCGGCGAACTCGACCGCGTCCAGCGCTGGAATCTGATCATGCCGCTGGCTCTGTTTGCGTTTGAAAGACCGACGCCGGACTCGCAGCGCGAGCCGGCCATCGCGAGGCGCAGGGCGCAATACGGCGACAGCGTCGCGCACAGCAAACGCGATTTCGGCCTCGCGGCCTGATCGTAGATTCGCATAAACGCTATCCACTTCGCATCCCGCACGAGCTTGCAGTTCTGGAAGCATAGAGTGGTCGGAGGCGCGCATCGGCGCGCACAACGTTGATTCGATGAATCCAGCCTCCCCATCATGAAACTGCTGCGTATCCTGACTGGCGTTCACGCGGGCGCCGAGTTGCGGCTCGAAACCGGCGTGCACCGGATCGCCGCCGACGACGACGCCGACGTCCGGATCTCCGACTGGCGCGGCACCGACGTGCTGCTGACGGTCCACGAAGGCGGTCTGGTCGATACGCGCCGCGTCGAGCCGGTGGCCGTGGCGGAACAGGCGCAGGGAAGCGAGCTTTCCGGCTCGGAAGAAACCGGCGCTACACCCGAGTCCGCCGAAGTCGGCACGGTGATGCTGATCGACTTCGTACCGATGCAATTCGGCGATACCGTGCTGTGCGTGGGCAACGCCGACGAGGCATGGCCCAGCGATCTCGATCTGCTCTCGACGCTGCTGATCAAACCCGATCAGATGCGGCGCGACGCCGAGCGGTCACGGCGGCGCAAGCTGGTCGGCATCGCTCTCGGTTGCGCAATGCTGGGCGCGGTGCTCGTCATCGGCACGGTGCTGATGACCACGATGACGAGCCAGGCGGCCTTGCCGCGCAACGCGCACGACCTTGCACAACGCGTCGATCAGGCGCTCGCCGCGGCTCGCATGACGGAATTGCATGCGCAGGCGCGCGGCTCGAGTGTCACCGTGAGTGGGATGGTCGTTTCGCCCGAGGAAGACACCGCCGTGCGCAAGTTGCTGGCGCAAGTCTCGCCGACGTCGATCGTGCGGCACTACGATATCGCGCAGAACGACATTCGCAACATCGAGGATTCGCTCGCGACGAAAGGCGTGCGCGTCGCCTATGCGGGACGCGGTGTGTTCGACGTCACGGGCGAAGTGAGCAGCCCGTCCGATCTGGAGGCGAGGCTTGGCCGCGTACGCCGCGATTTCAGCGAAAACGTGCGCGAAGTTCGCACCCATGTCACGCAATCCGCCGACAGCATGACGTTGCCGCAGGCGTTCTCCGAAGTCATGTCCGCCGACGACGTGCGCTACGCGCAAACACCGGATGGCGTGAAGCATATCTACGCGCTCCCCGATCCGGTGCCAGCAAGCGCGGTCGTGGCGGCATCGGGAGCATTGGCGGCGCCGGCGCCCGTCGTCGCCGCGGCAGGACTGGCTGCGCCGGCTCAGGCTCAAGCTCCAGCAGCGGCTGCGACAACCCTGGCGCCGATAGCCGGACCACGGCCGGCGAAAGCGGCATCGCCGGCTCCGTCCCGGGTGCAAGCGCTCGCGAGCACTCAACTCGCGGACGACTCGATGCCAGGCGCGGTAATCCACTCCGGTGCGGCGGCCGGCATCGTGCAGCCGGTCGAAAACCACGCGCATTCGTATGCATCACCCTATCTGCCCTTGCCGCACTGACACTCTGGAGCAATGAAAATGTACGAACCTCTTGAAGCCTGTGCCGCCGATTTTGCGAATATCCAGAAGCTGCTCGCCGACCCGGAATGCGATGCGCGTCTCATGGAAATTCAGGGCGCACTGGAGGCGACAGCGAAGAACATCAGCGACGCGACGGGAGCCACGGAGCTCGAACGCAACAACCTGGCAAGGCTATATCGCGGCATGCTCGCGGCGAGCCGGGTGGTCTCGCAGTTGATGGAAAAGCGCAGTGCGGCGTGACGCCGTGCGCTACCGGCGCGGCGCGCCGGATGTAGAAGCGGTTCGGTTCGCGGCCCTCGCGTCGCGCTGAACGGTTGTTTCCAATCTGAATCCAGGAGGTCTTTATGGCTACGTCAGGTGCGTCAATGGGTGCAATGAGCGCGATTACAGCTCAAAGCGAGGCGACGGCGATATTCGCCGCGCAACAGCAAGCTTCAATGTCGAAGGTCGAAGCCATCAACGGCCTAACGAGAACTGGCGCCGATATGGCGAAAAGCGCGGCTGCCCGATAACGGCGCATTGCTCCGAAGCGGCGCTGGCAACAGCAGCGTCGCGCGTCCCCATGCGGGCGGTTTGCGTTTTCACGCTCGCCGCCTGCTTTTTCTTTCGCGCTTCACGCCGGTATCGCTACTTGGACGAAAACGATAACTCAGAGCGTTATGCTCAACTGGTCCGCGATCTGTGCGAGACAGTCGGTCTCGCCGACGTCGAGCACGTGCTCACGACACGTTCCATCGAGGTGGAAGGCTTCGACGTGCGGCTCGAGTACTTCGAGAACGATCTCGACGCGATGTATGCGAATTTCCACTACGGCACGGTAACCGCCGGACGTACGCTCGCGGTATTCCGTCTGATGCTGGAAGCGAACCTGATGATCTACGCGCAGGACCAGGCCCAGCTCGGTCTCGACACCGATACGGGCGGCATCGTGCTGGTATTGCGAGTGCCGTTTACCTACGACGTCGACGGAACGGTGCTGGCCGATCTGCTGGCGCATTATGCCGAGCACGGACGGTACTGGCAGCAGAACATCCTCGAATCCACCGATGAGATGTTCGAGGGCGTGGCCTCTGGAAACTATATGTGGTTACGCGCGTGAGAACGCGGCGGCGATAATCCGTGGCGGGTCGCCCCGGGTAAATCAGCGGCCCAAAGCCGCATCCATCACCTGAACACTTTCGAAATCAGTTGGGCACCCGTTGTCATTGCCTGGACCAAGGCGTCGAGCATGCGCGAGCGCGCGTTCTGCGCGTGCTGGAACAGCGCCCACCCCTGCTGGTGTGCATGGTCCGAATTGTTGCCCACGTGCGGTGCCGCGCGCGGCGTGGCGGCCTGCGCCATCGGCGGCGCTGTCCTGCCGGCGGCCGGCGCGGCTGCATCCACCTTGCCCGGATCCAGCGTTTGATTGACGCCGCTCACCGGCTTGCCCAGCGACGCCTTCCAGGCCGGCGCCTGCACGTTGGGCACGCTCGACGGCGCGCTTTGCGCGTCAGATATGGCCTTCGCGAAAGCACCGGCGGACGCGTAGCCTGCGGCGGAATTCATCGCGGATGCGGGAACCGCGTTCCCAGCCGGTTTGACTCCACCCTTCGATATCTCAAACGAGGCCTTGCCGGCTGCAGCTTTTCTTTGAAGCAATCCTTCCAGCACGGCGCCCGCACGCACGGTTCTGGAAGCGCCGCTTTTCAGCAGCGTCCCAGACGCCGGTTGCGCCGGTTGCGCAGGTGCCAGCGCGGCGTCGAGCGCCGCGGCGCTGTCTACAGGGGATGCGATCGTATCGGTCTGCGCCACGCTGGAATCTCCATGAAGGCCGTCGGCGGATAGACGCTTCCGCACCATGACGCAATCTATCGGCAAACCTCCGCGCGTGGGCATCGTCATGCGAACTCGCGGCATGCGTTCCGAAGTCCGGCGTCAGGCCGCGTCCCCCGGCATGCCAGACAACTCGGTTCGCGCGCTTGCGCAGCGCTTCGTGGCGGCACGGAAGCGCGAACTTGCGCGGACGACAATAGTGCGGTTGCCACGCCCCACCCGACGCCCGATGTCGACATTTCGCCTGCCCCAACTCATCGAATCGGACACGCTGCTTCTGCGGCCGCCGCAGCCGAGCGACGCCCAGGCGCTCTTCGACGAAATGCTCAGCGACGTCGAAACGACCTTGCATCTCGGCTTTCCGCGCCATACGACGCTGGACGATACGCTCGCCTTCATCGAGTTATCAAAACGAGGCTGGGAAAGCGGCGCGCTGGCTCATTGGCTGCTCGAAGACAAGGCGAGCGGCCGGATTACCGCGCTCATCGAGATGCGGCCCGAACCGCCGCGCGTCGAACTCGGCGTGATCATCAGCCGGCGCGGGGGGGCGCGACGGCGGCGCGACGGCCTGTATGCGCTGCGCAGGCTGCTCAAATGGCTGCTCGTGCAACCGCCGATCTTTCGCATTTACGTGTATTGCGCCGTCGACGGTCATGCGCATAGCAGCATGGAGCGCCTCGGTTTCAGGCTGGAAGGCCGCCTGACGAATCACGAGTACCGTCCGAATCTCGACCTGTTCGCGGGCGACAGCTACCTGTATGCCATGACGCGCCCGGTGCCGGTGCTTACGGAAAACACACCGCGGGAGATCATCCCGGCAAGGGTCGAGAAATGCCGCGGAAAGGAGCCGGTCTGATCGCCGTGCCAATACCGTTAGCGCACGCACGACGCGTGACTTCGCGTTGGATGTCCTGCCTTCGTGTTTCGGCAATGCGCGAAAACCGGCGTGTCACATTCGCTCGACATAGTGCCAGGCGATGCCATTTCGCCACGCGCCATGTCCCAGCACAACCGGTTCAAATTTTCGCTGTTCCACCCGTTCGTCGAATCCGCACCCGACGCGCATCCCGAGCTGAGTGCAGCTGCCCCGCCGGATAACGCCGGCGTGACGCCCCGGCCGGCCGCGCCGCATGGCGCGCTGGACCGGTTGAAGGCTTCGCAGGCGCGGTCGCCAGGCGCATTCCGCGCTCACCGTTTCGAAATGACCACGGCCGTGTTTCAACGCACCACGCACGGCCGATCGGCGGGGCCCGAAACTTTCGTCGAGGCGCGGCGGCCTTATGCGCCGATTGCAGGACGCGCGAAAAAACCCGCCGAGAACGCCACGCGTGAACTGGTTGCGGCGGCGACCGCGGGCACCGAATCGGGCGCGCCGGCGAATCCAGCCCTCGCGCCCTCGCCGCTTGCTCACGTGTTGCCGCTCGACGCGCTCACATCGAGCGACGCATTGCTCGCGTATGTCCGCGCGGAGTTCGACTGCGCGCCGGCCCTGGCCGATGAAATCGATGACGCGAGCGCGCTCGTGTCGCGTCTGATTCGCCTGACGTCGCGCTCCAATGCGAACGGCGCGACCCGGATCGCGACGATCGCACGCAGCGGATTGATCGCGCAGGCGATGAAGCAGGCCGGCGTGACCAGCATCGAGCAGGCGCACGTCGCGCTCGAACGGCTCGGCATGCTCGATTTCGACGCGCCGCAGACCCGCCATTCCGGTGGCGCCGCCGACCGCCAGGCGTGGCACATCGCCCGGGTGCTGAGCCGTTCTCACCCGGGTTTCCAGGCGCTCGACGATGTGCGTGCCGCGCTGTTTGAGCCGTTCGCGAACGACACCGCGCGGCTCGCCGTCAGGATGATCTTGCAAAGCGCCGAGGCGCTCGACCCCTTGCCTGGCGATGCCGACGCCGCTGCGCAACACGATGGCGCACCAGGCGCTGTCGCGATCCGCACCGGACGTTCACGCGCGTCGCTCAACGCCACCGAGGCGGAACCGGTCACACTCGCCGCGCGAGCGTTCGATGCCGCCGCGACGCTGCTCGAAAGTGGCCGCGATGCCCTGACGCCGGATCAGAAAGGCGCATTTTTCGCATGGCGTCAATCATTCGACGAAGACGGGCGGCATAGCGATCTGTCGCAAGCGCGCGAGCGTCTGCATAAATTTTCGTTGCGCACGCTTGCGCGAGTCGGCGAAAAGCGCTGGAAAACGCTGTTGCCGCGCATGTTTCGCGGCACCCACAGCGCTCCGCTCGCCGCGCTGAGTCTGGGCACTCAGGGCGTGCCGCGCAGGACCATTGCCCAGGAGCGCGCGGCGTTCGAGAAAGGTTTGCGCGATGCGTCGGCGGCGCTTCGCGAGAATCCGGCGATGCAACCCGCGGCGGCATTGACGCACGTCCGCGCGGCGCGTTCGCTGGTGGAGCTGGCCGCGCTTCTCACGTGGCTCGAACACGGCGGTTTTACCGGCAGCCGGATCGACGACGAGACGCTCGTGCGGGTCGCACGGCGCGCTCACCAGATGAGCGTCGACGCGGCCGGATCGAAGCCCGATGAAGAGAGCGCGCGTCTTGCACGAATCCAGCGCCTGACGCTGCGCTGGAGTGCGCTGTCGGCGGAGCAACTCGCGAAAACGCGGCCGTTCAGCGCGATCGCGAAACGCCCGTTCACGGTCGAACGGCTGGCGGTATGGGGCAAGGTCGCGCGAATGCCCGACGATGCCACGTACTGGCGTTCCGTCGATGCACTTCGCAGGCTCGCACAAGCGCCGACTCCGAACCCCGCCGACGACCTCGACGAAGTCCGCGCGACGCTCAAGGAAGTCGTCGAAGGCCTGCAGTCGGGGCACAGGCTGCGCCTGTCCGATGGCGGCCGGCAAGGCGTCAGCACGCGCGGACTCAATGAAACCACCCACGTGGTCCTGCATGGCATCGGGTTGCCCGTGTCGCCGCGCATCGACCTGCGCGCCTCGCGCGCCCGTGAGGCGGTCGTCGAAATCAGCCGCGCGACTCACGGTGTCGAACTGTTCCTCGGCACCACGCGCACGACCTTGCATCACGTCGGCGCGGGTTTGCTGATCGGCTACGACATCGAAGCCGGCCTCACCAGCGTGCGCGCCGGGCTGACGACCAACGTGGTTCTGCGCGCGCACGAACGGGCCGAGCCGCGCGGCGTATCGCTGCGCGTCGCGCGCCGCGTGAAGCCCGACGGCTCGGGTTACGACGACGACGCGATGCGCGCGAAACTCAGCCAGATCATCGATTTTCTGTTCGACGAAGCCACCGAAGCGCACGGCGATGGTCCGGCCGGCATCTGGAACCGGCTCGCCGAGCGCTACTGGGACGACCTCGACGTGTCGGTCAGTTGGACCGACAGCCGCACGAGCACGACGCGGCAGGCGGTATACGTCGATGCGAGCGCCACGGTCAAATTCGCCAATCTCGGCGGCGCGACCGCACCGGATCCGGTCACCGGCAAGACGGCGCGGCAACTGACGATACGCGCGGGACCTTCAGTCGGCGCCGCGCGTGAAAAATCGCGCCTCACGTCCGAAATGCTCGAACGGAGCGGCCGGATACAGATCGACCAGCACCGCGTCGGGCTCGGCCGCTTATGGCACTTGCGCAGCGGCATCGCGCCGGGGTTTTCGCATCCGCTCGATCCCAACGGCAAGAACAGCGTCGGCCTGTTTTCCGTCGACGCCCCCGCCGCGACCATGACGCTCGGCGAGCGCAATCACTCCGCGAAATTGCAGCTCGTGCGGGAGGACGGTCTGCTCAGCCATCGAGCCTGCATGCTCGACATCGAGTATCTCGATGCACGCATGTACGCGCGTGCGGTCCAGGTCGCCCGGACTGAACTGATCGACCTGTTTGCAGCGCAGATCGTCGCGCAACAACGCCGCGCGGCGGCGGCTGGTGAGACCGCGACGCTGGAGCCCGACGAAATACGGCGCATGGCGGCCGGGCGCATCGACGCGCATCTGTCCAACGCGTTGGAGAATCAGCGACCCAATCTGACGTATTTACTGCGCTACCGGCTGCATCGCAGCACGGCTGCCCGCCTCGATGCGAACGCCGCGCTGCTCGCGCAAGCGGGCGGCGATCCTGACGTGCGCGCACGTATCGAAGCCGACAACGCGGCGATTCTCGGCACGCCAGAATCGTGGATGCCCATCGAGCTGAAGATCAAGGAGCGCAGCACGGAGACGCGCGGCATCGGCCTGAACACGATCGTGCAGCTCAACGCGCGAACCAGCGCGACCGGCGACCGCGAAATCGTGACGGAGAGCGTGCCTTTCGGAGTGCTCGAGGCGCTGGAAGCGCGGCATGAGGCGGAAGCGCCCGGCACGGCCGACATGGCCAGAACAGCGTGGCCGGCCTAGCTGCTGGAGCGAACCTGAGCGCTTGTGACGAGTTACGTCATGCGTGCCGCTGAGTGAAAATCAGGCAGCGAGGTCTCCGAGTCCTCGACAGAGGGTTGCGGCCTGAGCCGACCGGATCGATCGGACGATCGTGCCGGCTGGCCCAGGATGCGACAGCGGTGTTTTCACGTTACGTTGACGGTGGCGGATCGTCCGGTGCGGGCGTTCTTGTCCAATTCGTTCTCGGATCGACACGCGCGGCTGCGGTCGTGGCTGGAGTGGCGGGTGCTGCCGGCGGTGCTTCGTGGACGCCCGGGCGGTTGGCCTGTCGCGCCCAACTGCTGCCGGCCGGTGTCTCCTGTCCTTGCTGCGCTGGCGCCACCGGCACCGATGGCGTTGGCGCACAAGGCGAGCGCGTCGGGGAATCTGCCGCCAATGGTTGCGCTGTGGGTGGCGGCGGAACTGCTACGGCTGGCTGCGCCGGTGGCGCTGCTGGCTGAGGCGGCACCGTGGGTGGCGGCGGAACCGTCCCCGTAGGCCGCGCCGGCGGTTGAGGCTGTACCACCTGCGCGGGTGCCGCCGGTGGCTGAGGCTGTCCCGCCCGCGCCGGCGCCGCCGGTTGCGGTTGCATTCCGGGTTGCGGTGGATACCCGCCGGCCGGCTGCGTTTGCGATGCCGGAACGCCACCGCCTGGCGGCGCAGGTGGCCACTGTCCAGAGTTGTACGGCCCCTGATTCATTGCGCCGGGAGCGCTATAACCAAGCTGATGGAGAAGCTGCTGGAGCCCGGCCACTTGCTGCCGAAGCTCAGCCACCTGTCGTGCATTCCCACCCAGATGTTGCCGCAACAGCAGGCGGTTCCGCATATTGAGACCTGATCTGAGACCCATTCCCGCCACCAGCATCGGCAACATTAGCCCGCCAACCGCGCTCGTGCCGATCATATGCATGAGCAAAAACGAGCCCAAGCCGGCTGCCAACCCGCCGACGCTATACGCGAATCTCGAACGGCCCGACGAGCCGTTGGCGACAAAAGCCGACGGATCCCCGTTCGGCCACGTAGCGCCGTAGCCGTCGCCGGGTTCCTGGTAACCAGTCTGCAATCGCACATGCGACATTTGACCGGTGCCGAGTAACCCCTGCTTCGCCAGACGCATGCGCGCCCGGATCGCGGCCATGCCACTTGCATTGGCAGTTTGTCCAGGCGCGCTAGCGCGACGCGGCGCGCCCGCCGGCGCACCCGTCGCCGGCATCCCGGCGAGCGCAGGATTGTACTGAGCGGCCTGTGGGCTCCCGGCGACAGGCTGTGCAGCAGGCGGCGGGGGATATCCAGCTGGCGACCCATAGGACGGGTCGATACCTGCACCGCCTTGGCTGCCTGAAATTCCGGGGAGACTACTCATGAGCGTCACGTGGTCGTTGGAGATGCGGTGAGAGTGGTGCGATCCGGACGCCGCGAGCGACCTGATACGCGAACCCTTCGTGGGCCTGCGGCCATTGTTCACTCCTATGGCGACTCATATGGCGCCAGTGCGAAGCGAATGCCACGTATGCGAACTCGGGTCCAGAATTCGCACCTCATCGACCGGCGCAAAACAGAGTCTGTTGAGGAGACTGACGCCGACGCGTCGTGCGTACCATCCAGCCCTGCCCGCTTCGCATTGGGCTTGTGCGCTTCGCGCGCCGGCCGCCGCGCGCAGCGCGGCCGGCGCATGATGCGCTACCTTCAACGACCTGCCGGCGGCGTGAAGCGCCGGTCCCACCCATCGTGACAAGTCACCGCAGCGTGCCTCACTCTTCTCTCGATGCATCCGCGAGCCGCGCCTCGCGCGCTCGCCTCGTGCATGCCATGCTCGCGTTCGGCCTCGGCTGGGCTTCGGCCGCGCACGCGGACTGCTTCAACGACGCGGCTGCCTATCAGCACGTCAATCCTTTGATCCTGCGCGCGATCGCCTGGCAGGAATCGCATAACCGCGCGGACGCAATGCACGTCAACGCCAACGGCTCGATCGACTACGGCGTCATGCAGATCAACACGATTCATCTGCGCACGCTGGCCCACTACGGTATCGGCAAGGAAGCGCTGATGTCGCCGTGCAAGAACATCTATATCGCCGCCTGGCAGTTGCGCCGTCAGGTGCTGCTGTACGGCAACACGTGGGCCGCCGTCGGTGCATACCATTCGGCCACGCCGGCCTTGCGCGATCAATACGCGCATCAGATCGCGGCGATTCTGCGGCGCTGGAACGTGTTGCCCGATTCGCGAGGCGAAGGCGGCGCGCAAACATTGAAAGCCGCCTACGCTCCCGGCGAATAGCGGAACGTGGTGAAAAGCAATAGCGGCGCGCGTCATGGTGATTCGCACGCCGCTGTTGCTTTTTGCGGCCCGTCGTTTAGCCCTCGTTGGCCAGCTTGCGCTGGAGGAAGGCGATAACCTGAGCTTTTTCTGCTGGAGTGAGGTTGTTCGCCTGCGCGCCCAAGGACCGGGCGGCATTTTCCTGCAGGTCGGGGCTTAGCGACGCGAGCAGTTTGCCGACCTGCACGTAATGGCTGAACCTGACGGCTTGCGGCAGGTGAGAAATCACCGTGGCGAATTTTTCCACCGCCGCGGCTTTCATCGGCGAATTCTCCATGCCGCCGATCGCAGCGTGCAGCCGGTCGAACGCGGCCAGGCGGTCACCCTCCGGCAGTTGACCCGGCTGCGTCGCCAAATAGCCGAAGCCGGTTTCGGACATGGGATCGTGCGGGTCGGCATTGAATGCGTCGAGGATCGTGTTGAACAGCGCGGCTCGACTCTCCTCGAGCACGCTTCCCACGGCGAGCGACAGATTGGCAAGCATGTGCACATTGTGCTCGGACGAGGCTCCACGCCCCGCGTCGATGAGCTTGTTGCATTCGGCGAGACACGTTTCGGGCGGCGTCAGTTGTGTCACGCCCAAGGCCAGCCCTTTGAGCGCCTCGCCACGCGCGCGCGGATCGAGTGCCTGCGTCTCGTTCAATACGGAGCGATAAGTCGATGCGGCAATGCCGGGAGGAATGTCGCGCATCGCGCCGAGTTGCCCGAGCGCGAACGCGCGAAGTTCTGGCTGCACGTTGCGCAGGCGCGGCAGTAAGGCAGGAATTTCGCGGGCTTGCGCGTCGGGTGAAAGAGCAGGCGTCGCCTGGGCTAGCGCAGTCAGCACGCCCGCACTGCCATCCGGTGTGATCGCCCCGGTCTTCCAGCTGTCGTCGAGCAGTTGCAAGGCCTGGCTGTACGCGTGCTCGCGAGGCTCGGGCAGACTTTCGATGGAAAGCGCGAGCCGGGCCAGCGGACCGCCTCGGCGACTCGACAATGCCCGGATCCCGCCGGACATCTCGTCGAATGCCGCGGCTCGCTCGCCAACGGGCAACTGGCCGATGCGGCTTGCGAGTTCGGCAAGCACGCTTTCCTGTTGCGCCGGTGTCAGGGCGTGCCGGGAATTTCCGCTCGCTTTGCCGAAGCCGCTGCCGTTCAAAACCTCTCGCAGTCCCGCGAGACCCGTCACCCCTCTCGCCTGTTCGGTCAGCCTCGCCTTCAGCTGCTCGCCTGTCGATTTCGAGAGCCCGAAAGAGGCCCCTGCGCGAGCCGGCTCGCCGCTCGCGTTGGAGGCGTTGGCGGCTACGGGATGCTGCGCACGCGGCGTCGGCCTCGCCCTCGACCTGTCAGTCGGCTGCGCGCCGGTGGGTGGGACGTGTCCTAACTCCGGGTCACGCGCCCCTCCGCTTTCAATTCGATCTGACATGACGACGTGTTCCCGCTGTGAATGAAGCACCGATGCTATGGACGCTGCCTTACAGCCTTCGCGCGTCTGCGAAGTAGGAAGCAAAGTTGCGAAGCGGCCAACGCCGGCCCGGGTTCGTTGCGTCGTCTGGGTGCGGCTTTGCCAGTCGGACGGCACATTCCAGCGCTACGGAATCGCCGCGCTCCAAAGCACCTATCGATCACGCGTGCCCGGCTGAAGGTAGCGCATCACGCGCGCCGCTACCGCTCGAGCGTCTCCGAAGGCACTTCGTGGAACTGCTTGCGATAACCGTTGACGAGCGTCGAGCGGTTCTGCACGCCCCATTTGTTCGCGGCGTCCAATACGGTTCGGTCGCTCGCAAATGCGTCGTTGAGCAATTCGGCACGAATCCGTTCCATGCGCAGCCGGCGAATCAGTTCGGTCGGCGACAAGCCGAGCGAACTCTTGAAGGCGCTTTGCAGCGCGCGTTCGGTGACGCCGACTTCCGCAGCCACCTCGCGAACCGACAGGTCGCGGCGGTCGAGATTTTCCTGCAGATAGCGATATGCGCGGCGATACTTGGCCGGCAGCCTCGCGCCGACGTCGTCGAGGTGCGGCGTCTGGCGCGACGCGCGGCTGACGAACGATGCGAGTGCCTCCGCATCGTTGCGCAGACATTGCGTCGACACCAATGCATAGCGACCGTAAAACTGGATGCCCTCGCGCGTGCGTCCGCGAGCCTGGTGAACCTTGGCGACGCAGTAAAGATATTCGAGTTGCCGGTGTCCGGTCGATGCCGTCTGGTCCAGCCGGTGCAACGGTTCGAGCACCGTCTCGGCGAGTTGCGGCGCCTCCGATGCGAGCGCCGCCAGCACCACTTCGAGCCGTGTGCTGCGCAAGTACTCATGCAGCCCCGCTTGCTGTGCCCAGTTCACATGCCGGGTGATCCACTCCATTGCATCGCGCCTGCCGCGCATCAACGCGCGCAGTTGCCGCAGATAATCGATCCGCGCGCGCAAAAGCGGCGTCGTCACATTCATCGCTTCGATGCCACGCGCGTCGGCCAGCTCGGTTGCATCGCTGCTGCGCAGCAAACGTTCGTCGCCAAGCCCCGATTGCCAATAAACGTGATCGGCCAACATTGCCGCACTGCGCAGTTCGCGCTGTACCGCAATGTCGTAGAGCACGGTCACGGTCAGCTCGCGCCACTGCGCCGAGCCGCCGTCCGCAGGCGACGCGGCGAGTGCCGCAAGTTCGTCGAGCGCTTCGGCCACGTCGCGCGCGCGGCCAAGCTCGTGCAGCGCGCAAACGACGCCGAAGCGTGCTTCGAGCCGCTGCACCGCATCGATTTCGGCTTCTTCGATCACCCGCGCGAAACACGACAGCGACGTCGCCAGACGATGCCGGAACAGCGCCTGCCAGCCCGCATTGCGGCACGAAGCGGCGCGAATCGCCTGACGCGGCGTACGAATCACTTTTTGCGCGCGGCGATATTGCTCTTCCGCCTCATCGCCGATGCCGAGCGTCATTTGCATATCCGCATGCAGTTGCAGCAGCCACGGCATCTCGTTGCAGAGTTGCGAATTGTCGGCCCAGCGGCTCGTCTGCGCGCCCGCAGCAGTGAGATTGCCTTCGTGAATCTTGTTGAGAAATCCGTCCGGCAGATGCCGTACCGACAGCGCGGCAGCAAGCGGGAAATAGAACGTCAAGAACATATCGCAGCTCCTCGTTGATGCGCGCATCTATCGCCGTCCGCCATGCGTGCACGACTCTGCATTTCAGAATGGTTGTGGTTGCAACCATCTATGCCTTGACCTCAATCTATCCCGCTATGCGTCGCACATCTTCAACAAATCTGATCATTCACACATATTTGAGAACTGTTGAAGTTTGCGCGTGCCGCTGCATGCCGCAATGGCTTTTGGACGAATTTATCGCGCAATCGACTCAGGTCTCGCGCAGTACGGCGAAGTTGCAGCATCCCGGCCGTCGCCGGCGCCGGTTGTTCAATATCCAGGCTTCTCCTAGAATGATCCGCGGACCTGTAGCGGTCCGACTATCCCCGGAGAGAGCCACGATGTCGTCATCACGAACGACAGGGCCAGCGCTTGCGTTCAGCCGCTTCGTGCTCGAACGCAATGCGTTGCGCAATGCCGTCGACGGAACGCCGATCGCGTTGGGCGCTCGTGCGCTCGAATTGCTGTACGCGCTAGCCGAAGCTCGCGGCCGGCCGCTCCCGGCCGACAAACTGGCGCGGCGCGGCTGGCCGGGTCAATGCGTCGATGTCAATACGGTTCAGGTGCAGATTTCACTTTTGCGCCGCGCGCTCGGCGACGAGCGCGACCTGATCGTCACGGTTTCCGGCGCCGGTTATCGGCTCGCCGCCGACGTGCGGGTCGTCGATCATTCACCACCGGACGCCCAATCCGCGTCGTTGCGAACCGCCACCCCGGAACCCGCCTCGTCCTTTGTGATGCCCGGGCCGCATGCCGCGCGCCTGGACGTGACGAAACTGGCCACGCCGTTCATCGGCCGTCATGCCGAGTTGTCCGAATTGCTCATGCTGGTGCCGGATGCGCGGGTCGTCACGCTGACGGGCGGCCCAGGCGTCGGCAAGACCCGCCTCGCGCACGAAGCGGCGCGCCGCCTCGCCGCGCGCGCACCCGCCGGCGTGGTGTCGCTCGAGTTGCCGGCGCACTTGCACCCGTGCCAGATCTCCGATGCCTTCGCGATGGCGCTCGGTGTGCTCCCCATGCCGGGATGGCCGGCTCATCCGTCCACCATCGGATCGATTCGCGAGCGGCACATGCTGCTCATCGTCGATTCGGGCGATGCGCCCGTCGCGCCGGTGCGTTCGATCATCGAAACACTTTCGGTGGTCGCGCGATCGTCGTTGCGATTCATCGTGATACAGGTAGCGCCGCTCGGTATCGACGGCGAAGCGGTCGTGCGGCTCGAACCGTTGCAACCGCCCGAAATCACACGGATCACGACCGCACAGACGCCGGGACTCGAAGCGTTGCGTCTGCTGATCGCGCGCATCGGTCAGTTACTCGATGGACGCGAACGCTATCGTGAGCAATCGCCGCTTTATGGCGGCACGCTCGCCGCTTTCGACGCCGGCCGGCTGACCCGCGCGACGCTCGTCGCGGCAGCGCAAATCGTGTGGCGGCTGGACGGCATCCCGCTCGCGCTCGAACTCGCTGCCGCCGCGCTGGTCCGGCGCGTTCGCTGGCGCCAGACGCTCGACGGAATCGATACACTCGCCGCGCTCGACGCCACGCTTGGGGCATTCGTTCGCCGCCTCGACGCGTCGCCGGCATTGCAAATCGATGCAGACGGCCTGCCGGCAGCGCATGAAAACCCGCTTGTCCGGATAGTGAGTCTGTCGATAGCCGATCTGGAAGACGTGACCCGTCAGCGGCTTTTCTGGTTGAGCGTTTTCTCCGGCGACTTTTCGCGCCGCGCGGCGCACGACATGCTGGCCTGCTGCGAGCAGGACTCTGGCGCGCCAACGGGAATCCACACGGAAACGTCCGCCGCTCAGTCCATTGATGAATTGCGCAGCGCGGGGCTCATCGGCGAATGCGAGGGCGGCGCCGATATGATGCCGATGCTCCGCTTGCCCACGTGTGTGCGCGTGATCGCGCTCGCGGCGCTGCGGCAGGCAGGCGAATTCGAGCGCGCCGCAGTGGCGCACGCGCGTTCGCATGTGCCGCGCGTCGCTGCAATCCGGACTCGCGGTGCGCGCCGCAGCGGGGATCGCGCCGAGCGCGCGGATCTCGACGGTCTGCGCGCGGCACTCGAATGGGCAGTGCAGAGCGATCGTTATGAAATTGCCATCACGCTGCTGGACGCTTCCGAGGCGATGTGGCAATTCTTCTCGCTCGAACACCAGTACATCCACACGATCCAGGCGTCGCTCGCACACGTGCGGGCGAACCCGACCCGGCATACACGTGTCGAGATGCGGCTGAACGCCATGCTGGCGCGCGCACGTGTCTCGACCGGCGCGCCGGCGGATGATATTCGCGCTGCCTGGAAACGCACGTACGAACTCGCCAACGCATGCGCGGACGCTGGCTACGTGCAATTGGCGCTGGCCGGTTTGCAGGCATGCGAACGCCACGCCGCGCGGCCCGATGACACGGCCGATCCGCAAGGCGGCGCCGGCCAGCCGCAACCGGCGCCGTCCCGCGAATCCGGCACGGCTGACTAGTTGCGCGCCCAACCGTCTCCGCCGGTCAAACGGTCACGACCGTCCTGCCAAACGGTTCGTTCGATTCCATGCACCAATGCGCGTCGGCGATCGGGTCGAATGGAAAGTTCTCCGTCATCAATTTCGTAGTCGAAGACGCTTGCATCCCTATTCGACGGCTCCGAACTACCAGGAAACGCAGTTCCGGCCCCGCCGGCCGCACGGTAATATTCAAGGCCGGCGACCCGGCGCGCGAACCCGGCCATACCATCCATGGAGGAGAGAGACGCATGGCGGATCATGAGGCCCGCACGAGCGAGCACAGACTCGTCTGTCTGACCGCTGAAGGCGAACCGGCGATGCGGCGCGTCCTGTTCGTTCTGCTCCTGATCGCGCTATTCGGCGCGAGCGCGGGGCGCGCTCGCGCCGACGATTTTCTCGGCATCGCGCAGCGTTGCGCGCCGCAGGTCGATGCGCATACGCTGGCTGCGATCGTCAGTGTCGAATCCGGCTACAACCCGTATGCGATCGGCGTGGTCGGTGGTCATCTGGTGAGGCAGCCGCGCTCGCTCGCCGAGGCGCTCGCCACCGTCGACATGCTGACGCGGCTCGACTACAACTTCAGTCTCGGTCTGGCGCAGGTGAATCGCTACAACCTGGCGCGCTTTCGTGAAACGGCGGAATCGATCTTCGAGCCCTGCGCGAATCTGCGCGCGGCCGGCGCGATCCTGAGCGAATGTTTCGCGCGGGCGGCGCGCGGCGGTGGCGATCAGCAATTCGCGCTGCGGCAGGCGCTATCGTGCTTTTACAGCGGCGATTTTTCGACCGGCTTTAAAAGCGGCTACGTGGAAAAAGTCGTTGCGCACGCAGATGTGGACGTGACGACGGAAATCGCGCCGATTCCTCTCGCGGGAGCGCCGCGCGCGCAGCGGCGGCCGGTTGCGGAACGCGCCGCGCGAGCCGCGGCGCGGCCGGAGCGTGCACTCGCGCAGTCGCATTGCTCGCCGGGCATCGTGATCGTATCCGAATGCGAAAGCGACGGCCTCGCCAACGGCGCCATCAAGATTCCTCATTAATCGCTGCGCATTCGGCATTCGCCAGCCCATTTTCTGGCAGCCGTTCGGCGCCGAAAATCCAACGAAATGCGTGCCGTCACGTGGCGCGACGCGCGATGGCGCTGCT
Organism: Paraburkholderia sediminicola; assembly: GCF_046027355.1. Classification (GTDB taxonomy): domain Bacteria; phylum Pseudomonadota; class Gammaproteobacteria; order Burkholderiales; family Burkholderiaceae; genus Paraburkholderia; species Paraburkholderia sediminicola_B. The sequence continues at coordinate 160,816 of NZ_JAQQEK010000004.1, forward strand.
CAGCCGCCGGCACGACCAAACTCATCACCGACCGCGGACAGATAATCGTGCGCCGTCTGCCGTGCGATATCGACGAGCCGTTCGGTACGCTCGGAGCCGACGCGCCATGCGGCGACGAACGGCATCGGTGGCGGCGTGTCGAAACCCTCGAGCAATTGCAGGTGGCCTTGCCGCAGCAAATCGGACACCAGCGCCGGCGGCATCGCCGCCACGCCGAAGCCGCCCTGGGTGAGCTTGATCATCGCCGCGACGGAATTCACGCAACTGACCTTCGCCTCGCTGATGCCGTGCGCCTGCAGCAGCCGCAACAGATCCTGATGCGGCCTCGAATGGCGGGAAAACGTAATCAGCCGCTTTTCGACGAGCTGGCGCAACGCCGCGGTCGAGGTCGCCCCGCCGGCGGACACCACCTGCGACGACGCTGCCACCCAGCCGATCGGCAGTTCCAGCAGTGAAGCGCTGCGCAGCGTTTCGTCGCGCAGCATGTCGGTCTGAAACACAATATCGAGCATGCCGCGGCGCAACTGTTCATTCAGGTGCAGCGCGGTCTCGGAGAACACTTCGATGTCGAGAGCCGGATATTGCCGGGTGACGGCGGAGACGAAATCGATGAACCACGAATGGATCGCGCTATCCATCGCGCCGATGCGAACCGTGCCCGGCGCGAAGTTTTCGTCCTGCAGCGACGCGCGCAGCCGCGTCATCGATTCGCTGACCTGTTCGGCGTGCTGAAGTACGCGCTCGCCTTCGCGGGTTAGCGTCACGCCTTTGGGATCGCGGGTGAAGAGTTTCGCGCCCAGTTCCTGTTCGAGCACCGAAATGCGGCTCGAGATCGCGGCCTGGGTGGAATGGAGTTTGTCGGCGGCGAGGCTGAAGCTATGCAGCTTCGCCACCCAGATAAAGGTCTCGAGAAACTTCAGGTTCACGTCACCGCTTCCCTACCGCATGAAATGTCCCGCCATTATAGGAACATCCGATGCCGCCCGTCATCACCGGGTACGCCGCGAAGCCGTTGCCCATGATGACCGTGAACGGCGCCATGCCGATGCCATTCGCGGCCACGGTGACGGCGCCCTTCACGGCGTCCGTCTTACTCGCTCGCGCGGCCATAACCGCCGCCGCCCGGCGTTTCGATCACGAATACATCGCCTGGGTGAACGCTTGCGGTATGGGTCGCCTGGAAGCGGTCGACGGTGCCGTCGGCGCGCTCGATCCAGTTGCGCCCGACGCGCCCGCTCTCGCCGCCTTCGAGCCCGAACGGCGCGATCCGGCGGCGGTTGGCGAGAATGTTGGCGGTCATCGCACGCGTGAAGCGGATCCGCCGCACCGCGCCGTCGCCGCCTGGATGCCGTCCCGCCCCGCCGCTACCCGCACGGATCGCGTGCTGCTCGACGATCACCGGGAAGCGCCACTCGATCACTTCGGGATCGGTCATCCGCGAATTGGTCATGTGCGTCTGCACCGCCGACGTGCCCGGATGGCTCGCGCCCGCGCCGGAGCCACCCGCGATGGTTTCGTAATACTGGTGCGCGGCGTCGCCGAAGGTGAAGTTGTTCATCGTGCCTTGCGACGCGGCCATGATTTTCAGCGCGCCGTACAGTGCGTCGGTGACCGACTGGGACACCTCGACGTTGCCCGCGACCACCGCCGCCGGATAAACCGGATTGAGCATCGAACCCTGCGGAATCACGATGTCGATGGGCCGCAACACGCCTTCGTTCATCGGAATGCCGTCAGACAGCAGCGTGCGGAAGACGTATAGCACCGCCGCCTTGCATACCGATCGCGGCGCGTTGAAGTTGCTCGGACGCTGTTCGCTCGTGCCGGTGAAATCGACCGTTGCCTGGCGCTTCACGTGATCGATCGTGACTTTGACGCGCACCGCCGCGCCGTCGTCCATTTCGTAGGTGAAGTCGCCGTCGCCGAGCGCGCTGATCGCCTTGCGCACTGCTTCCTCGGCGTTGTCCTGCACGTGGTTCATATACGCCAGCACGACGTTGGCACCGTAGCGGCTCACCGCGCGCAGCAGTTCCGTCGCCCCGCATTCGCAGGCGGCGATCTGCGCGATCAGATCCGCGATGTTCTGATCGACGTTGCGGCTCGGCCACGGACCGGCGAGGAACAGTTCGCGCACCGGCTGTTCGAGGAACGCGCCCGCGTCGACGATCTTCACGTTGTCGAGCAGCACGCCTTCTTCTTCGATGGTGGTGCTGTTCGGCGGCATCGAGCCCGGCGTGATGCCGCCGACGTCGCCGTGGTGGCCGCGTGCGGCGACGTAGAACAGCAGTTCGCCCTCGCCACCGGCATCCTCTGTCGCACCGGCTTCGCCTTGTGGTCCGTAGACCGGCATCACCACGGTGATGTCAGGCAAGTGCGTGCCGCCGTTGTACGGCACGTTCAGCATGAACACGTCGCCGCGCTTCATTGATCGGCCGTGCTGGCTGATCACGCTGAGCACGCTGTCGCTCATCGAACCCAGATGGACCGGGATATGCGGCGCGTTGGCGATCAGGCCGCCCGCCCGGTCGAAGATCGCGCACGAGAAGTCGAGGCGCTCCTTCATGTTGACCGAATACGAGGTCTTTTCGAGCGTCGCACCCATCTGTTGCGCGATCGACATGAACACATTGTTGAAGATTTCCAGATGCACCGGATGGCGCTCGGTCGTGATCGTGCCGGCTGCGGATTGGCTGTGCGCCGCGTCGTTCCCGCCGACGTTGTCGTCGCGTTGCAGCAGCAGCGTGCCGTCGCCGAGCACCGACGCATGCCAGCCGGCCTGCAGCACGATCGTCGAGATGTCTTCGGCGATCAGCGCGGGGCCGTCGAGTTGCGCGCCAACCGGCAACTCCTTACGCACGTGGAGCGGCACTTGCTGGCTGAGTCCGTCGAAGAACATCGAGGTTTGCGCGTGGCCTTGCGGTGCCGGCCTCATATTGTCCGACGCCCGCGCGCTTCCCGTGATTTCAGCAAGCTGAGCGAGTTGGCCTGAAGCCGCCGATGCCGTCGCCGCGCCGCGCTCGGTGAGACCGACGGCCTCGACCACGATCGATTCGATCACGAGCGCCTTGTTCTGCATCGCGAAGCCGAAGCGCTTGCGATGCAGCGTTTCGAACGCCTGCTCCATCGTGGCGGCGTCTGTGAACGGCACTTCGAGCGTCGAATCGGTGTTCTGGTATTTGAGGCGCGCGGCGTTCGCGGTCTGCACGCGATTGCGCGGAATCTGCTGCGAGAGAATTTCCTTCACCGCGATGTGTTCGAGAAGATCGAAGCTGGCACGCAACTCATCGATCAAGGTGGCGTCGAGCGGCTTTTCGACGGCGCGCTCGCGCAGCACGCGCAAATCGGCGAGACCCATGCCGAACGCCGACAGCACGCCCGCGAACGGATGCAGCACGATGCGCCGCATGCCGAGCGCCTCCGCCACCGCGCACGCATGCTGACCGCCCGCGCCGCCGAACGCGCAGATCGCGTAGCCCGCCACGTCGTGGCCGCGTTCGACCGAAATCGTCTTGATGGCCTGCGCCATGTTGTCGACCGCGACCGCGAGGAAACCTTCAGCGATCGCCTCCGCGCTCATCTCGCGGCCAGTTTCGACAAACACGCGCCGCGCGAGCTGATCGAACCTGTCGCGCACGGTATCCGAGTCGAGCGGCAGATCGCCGTTCGGGCCGAACACGTTCGGGAAATGCGCCGCCTGCACGCGGCCGAGCATGACGTTGCAGTCGGTCACGGTGAGCGGGCCGCCGTTGCGGTAACAGGCCGGTCCCGGATACGCGCCGGCCGATTCCGGGCCAACCCGGAAGCGGCCATTCTCGAAACTGCAGATCGAGCCGCCGCCCGCGGCCACCGTGTGAATGTCCATCATCGGCGCACGCACGCGCACCCCCGCCACCTGGGTTTCGAAGACCCGTTCGTAGGCGCCGTCGTAGTGCGCGACGTCGGTCGACGTGCCGCCCATGTCGAAGCTGATCACCTTGCGCTCGCCGACCGCTTCGCAAGTTTTCACCGCGCCGACGATGCCGCCCGCCGGACCCGACAGGATCGCGTCCTTGCCCTGGAAGCGCGATGCTTCAACGAGGCCGCCGCTCGACTGCATGAACATCAGGCGCGCCTGGCCGGTATGACGCGACACGCGGCCGACGTAATCGCGCAATTCCGGCGACAGATACGCATCGACCACCGTGGTGTCGCCGCGGCCGACCAGCTTCATCAGCGGGCTCACCTGGTGGCTCACGGAAATTTGCGTGAAGCCGCATTCGCGCGCCACTTCGGCGACGCGCAATTCGTGCGCCGGGAAACGATAGCCGTGCATCAGCACGATCGCGATCGACGCGATGCCGCACGCGCGCGCTTCTTTCAGTGCTTCGCGGGTCGTGGTTTCATCGAACGGACGCAACACTTCGCCGTGCGGACCGACGCGTTCGTCGATCTCGACGACGCGCTCGTACATCAGCGCGGGCAACTGGATATGGCGCGCGAAAATATCCGGGCGCTCCTGATAACCGATACGCAACTGATCGGCGAAACCGCGCGTGATCGCGAGCAGCGTGCGCGCGCCCTTGCGTTCGAGCAGCGCGTTGGTGGCGACCGTCGTGCCCATCTTGATCACGTGGATGCGGTGTTGCGGCAGCGGCTCGCCGGCGGGCACCGCGAGCAGATCGCGAATCCCCTGCACGACCGCGTCCTGATAACGCTCCGGATTTTCCGACAGCAGCTTGTGTGTGACGAGCGTGCCGTCGGGACGGCGCGCGACGATGTCGGTAAATGTGCCGCCACGGTCCACCCAGAACTCCCAGCGCCTGGCGTCGGCGGCTGTCGCATTCTGGTTCGATTGATTGTCGGTCGTGTCTTGCAGGGCGTTCATCGTGTGGGTCTCCATTCATCCGGGGCGATTTGCATGGGATGCGATTTTCGGGGCAACCCCGGGACGGACGCGAACGAAAAAAATAAATCCTCCGTATAAAGAAATCAGATGCGCCGGCAACGTGCATGCAGGAGCGCGCGCGAACTTGAACCTAAGATTCGTAGTCCCGCGCAATTCATTTCGCCCTGCATTCTCTGTCACTACGCATTAACGGAATTGCCGCGCGAATTACCGCTATCTATAGTTTGGGCACACTCAGCCGGATCGAAGACGTCCGGCGGGACCACAAGACCAGGCCAATCCAGCTCATCGTACGGGGTATCTCATGTTCACTCTTCTTCAATCTCTTCGCCGCCTTCAACGTGATGACCGCGGTGTCAGCTCGATGGAATATGCCGTGCTCGCCGGCATCATCGTCGTCGCGGTCGTGGCTGCCGGTACTGTCCTGAGCGACACCACCACCGGCATCCCGGGTCTCTTCTCGAAGCTGCTCACCACCGTCAACACGGCCGCCACTACCGGCAAATAAATCGCGCTGAGGCGCGTGCGGCCGCTCGCGGCTGCTCGCGCCTCCGTGCCGCAATGTGCGGCTCGCGCTCTTGCGCCGCGTCGCTGCCGAAGCTTCGGCGGTAGACCTGCGTTCGGCGCCGGCTGCCGGGTGTCGATCATGTCAGATGTAGTCCGTTATGCCGCGTGCGCGGTGCTGGTGGCACTGTCGCATCTGGATCTGCGCGCGCGGCGCCTGCCTAACCCGCTCGTCGCGGCATTCGGTGCGCTCTATGGCGCCGACGCCTGGCTCGCACATGCGTCGTTGTGCGTGATCGCGCAGCACGCCGGCACTGCGCTAGCCTGCTTTGCGTTCGGCGCGGCGCTCCACGCAGCCGGCCAGTTCGGTGGCGGCGACGTCAAGCTTGCGAGCGCCGTGCTGCTGTGGGCCGGTCCCGCCACGGCGCTGCCGGCGCTGATGCTGTGTTCGCTCGCCGGCCTCCTGCTCGTCATGCTCGGCCTCGTCGCCGACCGGTTCGCCCCGGCCGGGCCGCATCCGTCCTTCGAACCGGTCGAGCCGTTTGCACCGTTTGCACCGCATGCCTGCGCGCCGTTCGCAGCGCTCGCATCGTTTGCGCGCCTGTGGTCGGCGCGGCGCGGCGTGCCCTACGGTGTCGCGCTCGCCTTCGGCGGTGGCTGCGTGGTGCTGCCGCGCCTCTTCGTCACGGGATAACCGACCTATGGAAACCTCATGTCGAGCACAGTCAAGCTAGCGCTGCTGGTCGGCGTGGCGATCATCGCCGCGTTGATCCTGCGCTCGTTGTTCATCGCCGCCTCGGCGCAACCCACGCCAGGCACATCGGCCGGCCTGCAACGCGTGCGGATCGCCGCGACCGATCTGCCGCCCGGTGTGCTGCTGCGTGATAGCGACCTCGCGTGGAAAGATCTGCAGCCAAGCCGGGTGCCCGCGGGCGCGGTCGTGCAGGGCAATCCGCAAACGCCCGACGTCGCTGGCGCGGCGCTGCTCCATCCACTCACGGCGGGTGCCACGATCACCTCGAAGGACGTCGTCGTGCCGAGCGCGCCGGGTTTTCTCGCCGCTGCGCTCAAGCCCGACATGCGCGCCGTGTCGGTTGCGATCGACGACGTCTCCGGCAACGCCGGGCTGATCCAGCCAGGCGATTACATCGACCTGATCCTCACGCAGGATCTCGCGAGCAAGACAGATTCCGCGCGTCTTTCGGTGGCGAGCGAAACCGTCGTCAATCATGTGCGCGTGCTCGCGGTCGGCTCCGAATTCCTGCGTCCTAAAGACGACGCCACGCCCGATAAAACGCATGCGCGCACGGTCACGCTCGAAGTGAATCCACGCACCGCCGAAGTGGTGGCGATCTCGGCGCGTCTCGGCACACTGTCGCTCGCGCTGCGCAGTTTCGCGACACTTGCGCGGGCCGCGAGCGACGCCCACGGCGTCATCACCAATGTGTCGGACAACACGCCCGACACTTCGCCGCCGGTGTGGGCCGGCGACGTGTCACGCGCGGTGCGCGCGCTGCCGGCGGCTCACGACGGCGGCGGCGGTCCGGTGGATTCGGCCGCGCCCGCCGTGCTGGTGTATCGCGGCTCGAGTCACGGCGACGCCGAAGCACGCGCGTCGCTCAATCCTCCGGTGCCGGCACCGCAATCCGGCGATGCGCCGGCCACGCCTGGCGGTTCGGCACCTGCCGCAGCCGCCGCGCCCACGACGCGGAGTCCATGATGGCGCGGCATTTCAAGGCTCCACGCGGCCAATCGTTCGCCCATGGAGGCGCTTCGGCGCTCGCGCTGGCGCCGCTCGCGGCGCTCGTCTGCGCCCTCCCCGCCCATGCCGACGATACCCTCACCGTCACCGCCGGCGCGGGCGAAGTCGTACGGCTCGCCGAACCGGCCGTCGCCGTATTCGTCGCCGATCCCGATGTCGCGGACATTCACGTGCCGACTTCGGGCGCGGTGTTCATCGTCGGCAAGAAGGAAGGCCGCACGACGTTGTTCGCGCTCGGCCCGAACAATCGCGTGATCCTGCGCCGCTCGGTGGTCGTGCGGCGCGATCTCGATGCGCTCAACGCACTGCTGCACCAGCGCTTTCCGCACCTGCAACTCGCGCTCGCCTCCGCACCCGGCTCGCTGATGGTATCGGGCGCGGTGAGCGCGCCTTCCGACGTCGATGCAATCACGCAGACGCTCACGCCCGCGCTGCACGACAAGGAAACGCTGATCAACCATCTCGCGGTTGGCCGGCCGACCCAGGTGTATCTGCGCGTGCGCATCATCGAGGTGGACCGTAACGTCACACAGCAGCTCGGCGTGAACTGGAACGCGGTGGGCAGCATCGGCAACTTCGTGGTCGGTCTGCTGAGCGGACGCGCAATCCAGGACGTGACGACCGGCGCGTACCTGCCGCCGCAATCGAACGCGACCGGCGTGCTGGGCGGCTTCAAGACGGGCAACTCGTCGGTGCAGAGTGTGATCGATGCACTCGACCAGGACGGCCTCCTCACCGTGCTCGCCGAGCCAAATCTGACCGTGCTCTCCGGCGAAACCGCGAGTTTTCTTGCGGGCGGCGAATTCCCGATCCCCGTCGCGCAAAACCAGAACACGCTGAGCGTCGAGTTCAAACCGTTTGGCGTGTCGCTCGGCTTCACGCCGACGGTGCTCGCCGATAACCACATCAGCCTGAAGGTGCGGCCCGAGGTCAGCGAGATCGATACGACCGCGAGCGTGACAACCAATGCGATCAGCATCCCTGGGCTGTCGGTGCGGCGCGTGGAGACCACGGTCGAGTTGTCGAGCGGCCAGAGCTTTGCGATCGGCGGGCTGCTGCAGAACGAGACGCGCGACATCGTTTCGCAGTTGCCGGGGCTGGGCAAACTGCCGATCCTGGGGCGGCTCTTTTCGTCGAAGGATTATCAGAACAACAAGACCGAACTGGTGGTGATCGTCACGCCGTATCTGGTGCAGCCGGCGGGCGAAACGCAGATGGCCAGCCCGCTCGACAGCATCATGTCGCCCAGTTCGGATGTCGAAACCATCCTGCAAAAGAAGACCGGGCTCGATCCGCTGGACGGCTCGACGCCGCGCCTCGTGGGCGCAGCCGGTTTCGTTTACTGACGGGGGAGCGCATGAGCTTGATCAGATCGTTGGGTTACCGCCGCGCCTCGTGGCCCTCGTTTGCGTCGCTGTCGTCGCTGTCGTCGCTGGCTTCGATCGCGTGGCGCTCGCGCCGCCGTACCGGCTGGTTCGTCTGCCTGCTGCTGGGTGGCTGTCTGTCGACGCCGCCGCCGATTGGCATGCCGGACGTGGCGGTGATCGGGCTGCGCGACGGGCACGCGGCAGCGCCCGATTGCGCGGCGCTCGCTACGCCCAGCGACTTCCGCGACGCGGGCGCGGCGCGCCCGGCGAACGCGTTCGGCTGCGCGACCTTCACCAATCTTGCGGCTGTGCTCGCGCGTCCCACCGACCTTGCCGCGCCGCAGCCGTTCGCCGGCGCGGACGCCGCGGTCGCGGCCAGCGCGGTGCGCCGCTACGAGACGGGAAAAATCACACCGTTGCAGTCCAACGACACGTCCAACTTCAACAAGTAGGTGCGCGATGAATCCGTTGCTGAAACTTGTCGCCGCGCAGCCCCACCGCAATCTCGCGGCGACATTCGTCGCGTATGTGGGCGATCCGCATAGCGTCGATCTGGTGCAGCGTTTTGCGCTCGAGCAGGGCATCACGAACGCGGTCGTGAAGGGCGGTCGCATCGGCGAGGCCATCGAGCATCTGACGATGATGCCGCGCTCGCCGTCGTACTTGATCGTCGACGTGTCGGCCACGCCGATGCCATTGTCGGAACTCGAACGTCTGGCTGCGGTCTGCGAACCGTCTGTGACGGTGATCGTGATCGGCGATGCGAACGATGTCGGCCTGTTCCGCAATCTGCTCGAAATCGGCGTGCACGACTATCTCGTCAAGCCGCTGACCGTCGAGCTGCTGCGCCGTTCGCTGCACACGAGCAGCAACGCGCAACCGGTGCGACGGGCGCGCACCGGCAAGGTGATTGGCTTCGCGGGCACACGCGGCGGGGTCGGTGTGACGACGATCGCCGCGAGTCTCGCGCGGCATCTCTCTGGCGTCGCGAACCGGCGCATCGCGTTCATCGACCTGAACCTGCATGGCGGCGCGGCCAACACACTGCTCGGTCTGAAAAGCAACAACGGTTTGCTCGACGTGCTGCGCGACGCGGACCGGCTCGACCCGCAGTTCGTCGAACGCTCGCTGGTCGCGCATGACAACCGGCTCTTCGTGCTATCGGCGGAATTGCCGTATGGCGAGCAGTTTCAGCCGCATGAACGTGCGCTCACTGATCTGCTCGAACGCCTCAAGCCGCATTTCCATTACATCCTGCTCGATCTGCCGGGTCAGGGGCATCCGCTTGCGCATACGGCGCTCGCCGCCGCGCAGATGCTCTATCTCGTTGCCGATGCATCGATCCATTCGGCGCGCGAAGTGTTGCGGCTCACGCGTCACTTCGACAGCCGCGAGCGGGCGCCATCGCTGTCGGTGCTGCTCAATGCGCCGAATGCCGCGCCGACCGGGCGCCTCAAGAAGGCTGATTTCGCCACCGCGATCGGCCGCAACGTGCTGCTCGAATTGCCGTTCGACGGTGCCGCGCTCGCCGCCGCCGAGAACCTGGCGCAACCGCTCGCGCCGGGCAAATCGCGTTTCGGCGACGTGATCGGCGAACTCGCCAACAGTTTGAGCGGTCAGCCGCCGAGCGCCGCGCCGCGCTGGCATGCGCGCTGGCACACCCGCTTCACACGTCGCAGGAGCAACTGATGTTCGGACAAAAACATCCTCCGCCACGGCTGGATCTGTTACACGACGGCGCGGCTGGCGCCCCGGCCGCCGGCGCTCCGTGGGCCCACGATTCAACGGCCGGCGACGCGGCGGCCGGTGGTCCGGCAGCTACCCGGCTGACTGGCGAGGGACTACTGGCTGACGCAGATTTCACGGCTGCCGAACGCAACATGCTCGACGGACGCCGCGAACCGGATGCCGCACACGCCGCAAAACTGGCGCCTGAACCAGCCGCATCGACCGGCGCAGGTCATTCCGACAACACACGCGACAACGCTGCCAGATCCGCAACGACGAGCAGCGCCGGCATGGCGGGCAATGCCGGGATGGCGCGCAACGCGGCGCATGCAGCCGGCACGGCTCAAGCCGCGCAGCCCGAGAGCCTCGTGCGCTCCGACAGCTTCCGCATCATCCGCTCGCTGGTCCTGGCGTCGATGAATGTCTCGGCCGCGGTGCTGCAAACGCGCGATCAGGTCCAACTTGAAATCGCGCGGCTCGCCTCCGAGATTGTCGAGCGCGAGCGGCTCAAGATGACGCTCACCGAACAGTCGCAGGTGATCGACGAGATCCTCAACGATATGTTCGGCGTCGGCCCCATCGAGCCGCTGCTTACCGACGAAACCGTCACCGATATTCTCGTCAACGGCGCCGATCAGGTTTACGTGGAGCGCCACGGCAAGCTCGAACTGACGCGCCTGAAATTCCGCGACAACGCGCACGTGGTCAACGTCGCGCAGCGCATCGCGGCGGCCGTGGGCCGCCGGGTCGACGAAAGCAGTCCGATGGTCGATGCACGGCTGGCCGACGGCAGCCGCGTCAACGTGGTGCTGCCGCCGCTCGCGATTCGCGGCGCGTGCATCGCGATCCGCAAATTCGCCAAGCGCGACATCACGCTCGAACGGATGGCCACGCACGGCAGCCTGTCGGCGGCAATGGCGCGCACGCTCGAAATCGGCAGCGCGTGCCGCCTCAACATCATCGTCTCGGGCGGCACGGGCTCCGGCAAGACCACCCTGCTCAACGCGATGTCGCGTTATATCGACGCGCGCGAGCGCATCGTCACGATCGAGGACGCGGCCGAGCTGCAGTTGCAGCAGCCGCACGTGGTGAGCCTCGAAACGCGGCCCGAAAACGCCGAAGGACTCGGCGCGGTCTCGCAACGCGATCTGGTGCGCAACGCGCTACGGATGCGCCCGGACCGCATCATCCTCGGTGAAACGCGCGGTCCTGAAGCATTCGACGTGCTGCAGGCGATGAACACCGGCCACGACGGTTCGATGACGACGATCCACGCGAACACGCCGCGCGACGCAATCACGCGTCTGGAGAGCATGGTGATGATGGCCAACGGCAATTTTCCACCTCTGTCGATCCGCCGCCAGGTCGCGAGCGCCGTGCATCTGATCGTGCAAACCGAACGGATGCGGGACGGCGTGCGGCGCGTCACGCACATCACCGAAGTGGTCGGCCTCGAAGGCGACGTGATCCTGACTCAGGATCTGTTTCTGTTTCGCTACGACGACGGCGTCGCCGGCGACGAAGTAGGTGGACGCTTCGAATGTTCGGCGCTGCGGCCCGCGTTCGTGCCGCGCGCGGCGCGCTACGGCCTCGAGGAAAACCTGATGAACGTGATTCACTCATGACGATCGAGAACCTGGTCGGCGTCGCCGTCTTCGCAATCGTATTGATCGGCGGGCTGCTCGTGCAGGCGGCGATGCAGATCGCGCGTACCCAGCCACGCGCGTTGATGCGTGCGCGGGCACTCGCGCTCGCCGATGCGGACGCCCCCGCAGGCGGAGTCACGGAAGGCGTCGCGCTATTTCACGAGCGCGAGCGGCGCATGCGGCTCGGCGGCTGGCTTGACGAAAGGCTGCGCCGGATTCGCGTCGTCAGCGGCAAGCTGGGGCTGCGGTTGACCGGCTTCGTCGTACTGACCGCGATGGTGCTCGCGCTCGCGATCGCGCAAATCGACGTGGTGCCCGCATGGGCCGCCCCACCGCTGCTGATCGCGTTGCCGCTCGGCGCGCTCAACTGGTTCACCCGGCTCCTGGTCGAACGGTTTCGCATGCGCATGCTCAACGTGTTTCCGGATGCGCTCGACCTGATGGTTCGCGCGGTGCGGGCCGGCGTGCCGGTCGTGCGCGCCATCGAGATCGTCGCCGACGAATGCGCGCAGCCGCTCGCCTCCGAATTCCGCCAGATCGCCGATGGTTTGCAACTCGGCATTGAACTCGAAACCGTCTTGAACGATGCCATGCGGCGCTTGCGGATTCCCGAATTCTCGTTCTTCTGCGTCGCACTGCTATTGCAGCGCGAGACCGGCGGCTCGCTCGGCGAAACGCTCGAAGGTCTCGCCGACATCGTCCGCGCGCGCAAGGACGTGCGCCAGAAAAGCCGTGCGCTGACTGCGGAAAGCCGCCTTGCGAGCCGCGTGATCGCCTGCGTGCCGCCGTTTATTTTCGGCTCGCTGTACGTGGTCGATCGCGACTACGTGCAGATCATGCTCGATACGCATGCCGGCCACATGATCCTCGTCGCGAGCGGCATGCTGCTGTTTATTGGCCTCGCGATCATTCAGCGGGTCGCCAAACTGGACACCCTGAGATGACGCTCTCTACTGTCGATACCGTACTTTGCATCGCGGTGCTCGCCGCGACGCTGATCGCTTTCATGCGCGGCCATCGCGTGTCCGCGCGGATCGCGCAGCGAGCCCGCGCGCTGGCCGGCGAACAGCGCGTCGCGCTCGGCATGCCGGCGACCGGCGGCTCGCTTGTGCGGCGCATCGAGGTGCGCTTCGCGGCGCTTGGCGAACGGTTCCCGCTCTTTGAAGCCGCGCATCGTAGCGATCTCGCCAAACGCCTGACACGGGCGGGCTTTCGCGGCGCGCGGCCGGTGTCGGTGCTGATCGGCATCAAGGCGGTGAGCGGCGCACTCGCGGCGCTCGGCATGCTGCTCGCGAGCCCGCACGTCGCGCTGCTCGCGCAATGGATGGTGCTGCGGATCGCCGCCATCGCCGCGCTGTTCATGGTCGGCATGATGTTGCCGGAGTTCGCGCTGCAGTGGTACACGCGGCGGCGCCAGAGGCAGATTGCCGGGGCGCTGCCGGATGCGCTCGATCTGCTCGTCATCTGCACCAACGCGGGCCACAGCCTCGCGTCGAGCATCGTGCGGATCGCCGAGGAAATGCGCAGCATCGCGCCGGCGTTGGCACGCGAACTGGAACTGACCGCGCAGGAGCTGCGGATCGACGGCGACACCACGACCGTGCTGCGCAATCTCGCCGAACGCGTCGACGTGGCGTCGCTACGCACCCTCGTCACGACGCTCGCGCAGTCGCAGCGCTACGGCACGCCGATCACCCAGGCGTTGCGCGTGCTCGCGCGCGCCGAGCGCACGCAGCATATGCATCTGCTGGAAGAAAAGGCCGCCAGGTTGTCGACCAAGATCACGCTGCCAATGATGTTTTTTATTCTGCCAACAGTGATTCTGATTGCGGCTGGGCCAGCCGCGCTTCGTTTGATGACGGTGCTCAGATGAAATCTCTCTTGATGCCGGCCTCCGCACGGCGCTTTACGTTTGGGGACGCGCGGCATGCTTCGCTCTTCATCCTGGCGACGCTCGTCGTGCCCGTCCTGCTGGTCGCGAGCGGCTGCTCGATGCTGTCGCCGGCGACGCAGGTGCACACGCGGCCCGCGACGCTCAATGGCGTGGCCGCTAGCGGCAATAGCAGCGGCAACGGCAACGGCGGCGGCTCGGCCAAACTGGACGACATGACACTGGCGTCGAGCGCATTGCAGAGCGGCGACCTGTCGCTCGCATCGACGATGTTCGGCAAGGTGCTGGAGACGCAGCCCGATAACCTCGACGCCCTGACTGGAATGGGCGCGACACTGGTGCTGACCGGTGAACTGGAACGGGCGCGCGGGATGTACGAGCGCGCCGCCGCGCGAAATCCCGAACGCATCGCGCCGGTCCTCGGGCTCGCGCGCATCGCGGTCCGGCAGCGGCGGCTCGACGAAGCGATCGCGCTGTATCAGCGCGTGCTGTCGCACGAACCGTCGAACCCGCTCGCGAGTGCCGGCCTCGGCACCGCCTATGCGCTCAAGGGCGACACCGCGCGCGCACAGCTGATCTATAGCGACGCGCTGCGTCAGCATCCCGGCGACGCGATGCTGACGATCGACCTCGGGCTGTCGATGGTGCTCGACGGCAACGTGCGCAAGGGCGCGAACTTGCTGCTGAGCGTCGCCGCCGAACCGGGCACGCCGCCGCAAGGACGCCAGAATCTGGCGCTCGCGTACGGCCTGCTCGGCAACAACACCGCGGCGGACAAAATCCTGATGCGCGATCTGCCGCGCGGCTCGACCGACGACAATCTCGCGTTCTACAAACTCGTGCGGTCGCGGCTCGACAGTGCGCCCCCGACGCAAACGCAGGCTCCGGCGCAAGCAGCTTCGCAAGCGTTGGCGCTTTCACAAATGCAAGCGCGGCCGCGGCCGCAATCGCAGGCTGCGATACCGTTGCCGCCCGTCTTGCCCGCGGTGCCCGCGTTGCAGCCGGATCGCGGCGTGGCGTCATCGCTCGCGGCCGTGCAGCCGGCTCGAGTACCGGCCATTCAGCACTGGGACATGCTGCGGCAAACCCCGCTGCTGGGCGCCCGATGAATGCGCGCCCGCAACCACGCGTGACGATGCGCGCGGCTTCACCCACCCCGCCCGCGCCGTCACGTGTCATGCGCACACCGTCGCGGCAGCGCGGCCTGACGACGCTGGAATTCGTCATTGCGTTGCCGATCGTGTTGTTCCTGCTGATCGGCACCCTCGAAATGGGGCTGATCCTGATGGCCGACGCGTCGCTGGAAATCGCCGTGCGCCAGGCGTCGCGCTACGGCGAAACCACCATGGTGCCGACCGGCGAAACGCGCGACGAGGCGGTCACCAAACTGATCGACAACGACCTGTTCGCGTGGGTCAAATCGCCGCAACAGATCATCATCACGACGACCACGTATCCGTCGTATGCAAGCGGCGCCAAAACTGCCAACGGCATGGGCGGGCTCGGCGACATCGTGCTTTACAACGTGTCATTCACGCGGCCGACCTTCACCGGCATTCTCGGCCTGGCCGGCGTGACCCAACTGACGTTCACCCGCAGCATCCTGATTCAGAACGAACCGTGAAAAGTCCACTCCTCATGCGCGCGTCAGCACCGCTAAAAAAACGGCTCGCAACCCGCGCCTCCACCGACACGCGCGGGATCGCGGCAATCGAGATCGCGGTGCTGCTGCCGATCATCCTGATCATGCTGCTCGGGTTCGTCGAACTGTACGGCTACTTTCGCGCGTCAGCGCTCGTCACGCGCACCGCGTTTACGCTCGCCGACAGTCTCGGCCAGCAGACCCAGCTGATCGATAACACGGACGCCTCCAATGCGGCCAACCTCGGCGCGTACTGGAACGCAGCAATCGCGATGGCCAACCCGATCGCGCTGTCGTCGAGCGGCGCGGTGATCGTCACCGTCATCGACGATGCCGGCAACGGCAAACCGCATCTTTCGTGGCAACGCAAAAGTCCGTGGTCGCCAGGCGCCACGTCTCTACTCGGCGCGGGACTGCTGCCGGCGGGTTATCCGTTCAAGTCGTCCGACTGCGTGGTTGCGGTCGAAGTGTTTTACACCTACAAACCGTTCGCGCTGACCGGGACGTTATGGCGGACCGCGCCCGGCAATCTCACGCTGTATGAGCCCGCGTTCTATCGCGTGCGCTTCGGCAAGGAACTGGTGCTCGTGCCATGAATCCGTTTCGCGATACCCGTGGCGCCGTGACGCCGATGTTCGCCGTGTCGATCGTGCTGATGCTGATGGCGCTGCTCGGCGGCATCGACACGGTGCGCTTTCATCTCGCCCAATCGCGGCTGCAATATTCGCTCGATGCCGCCGCGATCGGCGCGGGCGGCGAATTGCGGCTGCTGTCGGCCAATGCGACGAGCGCGGACATCGCGCAATGGAAAAGCGACGCGCTTGCCTATTTCACCGCCAATATGCCGGCCAACTATCTCGGCAGCTCGTTCGATCCGAAGAGCTTCACCGTCGCGCTGACGGGCGCGCCGTCGACGGGCCAGTACGTGACCATGTCCGCGCAATTGAAGTTGCCGCTCGTGAGCGCGGGGCTCCTGAAACTCGGTTCGATCCTGATCCCCGGCTCGAATCAGACGGTGCGCACGACGCGCAGCAATCTCGAAGTCGCGCTGGTGCTCGACAACACAGGCTCGATGATCGAAGACGGCAAGATTACGGCATTGATCGCTTCGTCGAAGGCACTCGTCAAGGAGATGTTCAACTCGACCAGCGCGAGTTCGAATTCATACATGGGCATCGTGCCGTTCGCCACCACCGTCAACGTGGGCAATACCGCGACGACCCGCAAATGGATGTCGAGCACGGCGCCCGCCGACTGGGCCGGTACGGGTTTTAGCTGGTCGAACTGGGGCGGCTGCACGATCGAGCCACGCGCGTCGAGCGGCAATTTGCTGCTCACGCCGACCAATCCCGCGACGCATCCATTCAAGCCTTATTACTACAAGTACGAAGGCAAGATTTATAACTGGGGCTGCGTATCGCATCCGGCGACTTTCCTCACGTCGAACACGACCACGCTGAACAACGCGCTCAACGCGCTGAAGCCGCCGAAATATTCGACCGTGATTCCCGAGGGATTGCTGTGGGGCTGGCGGATGCTATCGCCGCTATGGAAAGGCTCGGCCGGCTGGGGTCACGCGACGCTGCCGCAAGATCCGGCGAGCAATCCGTATCTGACGCGCGTCGTCGTGCTGCTAAGCGACGGCGGCAACGAAGTCATCACCGCCTGGGATCCGTCGGACGTCGCCGACTATCCGGATGCGATTCACTACAACGGCATGAGCGGTATCAACCGCAAGGATATACCACCGTATGGCACGACCGATTCAGGTACGGTGAAGAACTATATGGGCAGCCCGGTCGATCTGGACAACATGCAGACCGCGCTGTGCACCGCGATGAAAAAGGACGGCATCATCATCTACACGATCCGCTATGGAGGTACCGATACCAACGATCCGAACGCCGCGAAAGTGATGACCCATTGTGCCAGCTCGCCCGAGAACGCATTCGATTCGCCGGATCCTTCGCAACTGCAAAATATCTTCAGTACGATTTCGGGGTCGCTCAGTGAGTTGCGGCTGGTGAAATGACGACAATGTGAGAAGCGGCGGCTGGATCCGTATAGTCGCCAACACATGTCCTTCGACGCCTTCGCGTCGGTGACAGCGCACGGCATTGCACCACGACGTGATTCCACCTTTGTGCAGCTGCAGTTTCAACACCGGCAGGGCGATTTTCCGTTTCCGTCCGCGCACACATGCCCTTGATGATCTGCTCCAGATACCTCACCCTCATTGATATGTGGAACCAGTCCAGGACAGGTGTAGAAGAAAACGGCAATTGACAAGCGATCGACTGCAGGCCATTGGCACCATCGGTGATGGCCGACAATTTTGGTTGATCGCTTCCGGATGTGACTTTTACAAGGGTGGTGAGCCGCTCCACAATATCCGGCAGCCGGTTTCTCACGAACGCGAATACGCGCGAAGTCTGGTCTCTGGCGCTCAGGCGCCCCGTTAGAACCTCAAAGCTCGAACATTCTGATTTACGGCGCCCCCGAACGAATCCTCCGTCGATGGTCAGCGTCCACTCCGTATCCTCCTTCGTGACGCGACATGCAGCCGGCTGAACAGCCTCGACGCGCGCGCCCGCCCGTAGCGCCCTGTTCCGCACGGTCACGTGGTTCAATGTCTCCCGCACAGGCAGGAACTCACGCATCATGGCGACTAGCTGGCGATACGGCATCTGTGCCGAGAGCCTGGCTTCAGGCGACAGCAGCTCGGTGGTCGCCCGCTCCGGGACGAATTCAGTCATCGGCCTATACGGATACTCCATCTGGAAGGGCGTCTCGCACGGACAGCAAACGATCCGGGCACTGCGAAAGGGCACGGTGCCAAAGACCGTATCCACCTTGCGAATCCGCCGGTCCTTGAGCTCGAGGAAACGATGACAGCGGGTACAGAAGCGTCGCAGCATGCAGACCTCTTCAGCTTGCGCTGCCACCACAATCCTCTGAAGCCTGTGCAGCACATCTTTCCCTTCGGCCAGCGACAGGCCGATCTTCTCCGGTTCAAGTCGGCGATAGGGACGTTCGAGCTGACAGATTTCGAACGTATCTGTTTCATCCCAATCGGTGGTGATCTCAACGCGAATGGTGATTTTCATCCCAACCTCCGGCGGCCATGGCTGCCGGAATCCCAGGCGCCCCGCGCTGAAACCCCAAGGTTTTTAACGCTCCCATCCGGGGGCAGCGGTCGACCACTTCCATGGCCTTTCCCAAGGTCGCTCTCGGGCGCCGGCGCGAATGCAACCAGCGCCTCGGGGGCGGCTTCCTCGACGATGCTCCCGTTGTATTCGACGTCGAGCATCGGATTGAGGGACTCACGATCCCGGCAGCCTGCGCGTCGAGCAGGGCGTGGTGCGTTTCAGGTAGGCTCGGCACCAGCAGCGTGACGGCCTCGCATGCCGACCCGGATCTCCGGATGATCGATGCGGGCCATGTCGCGCCGTACGCGGGTAGTGGCGAAGGACAAGTGTTACTCTTCGATACTGCTGTTTTACGTGCCTCGGTACAGTCTTAGGCTACGACTGCTGCGGTTGGGTCGTTGGCGGACTGACCCGTCCGCGCGCGGATGTCTACTTCGGCCGCAGCGAGCGCCTTTGTCTTGCCCTGCTCGCCCATGGACAGCCCCTCGGCGCGCACGAAGCGTATATCGGTAACGCCTACGAAACCAAATACCGTCTTCAGGTAGCACTCCTGGTGGTCCATCACTTCGACAGGCAGGCCGGCATACATACCGCCGCGGGTGGATACCACGATCAATGTTTTGCCCTTGGCCAGCCCTTCGGGCCCGTTTGCTGTGTACCGGAAGGTGCGGCCAGCTTGCGCGATGCGGTCGATCCAAGCCTTGAGCTGGGTCGGGATGGTGAAGTTGTACATAGGCGCACCGATCACAACGACATCAGCGTCGAGAAATTGGCTCACGAGTTGTTCGGAAAGTGCGTTTTCCCGTTTCTGGGCCGGCGTGAGCTGCGTTGCATCGATGCCAAGCTTAACGCCCAGCGAGTCCATGTCCAGGTGCGAGGGGGCGTTCAGAGCCAAGTCCAGGTATTCCACGGTGGTCGCGGGGTGGCTGGCCGTCCATTCTGCGACGGTCTTGCGGCTGAGTTGACGCGAAACGGAGGCGGAGCCGAGCGGGCTCGAATCGATGTGTAGTAGCTTCATGTTTTCTCCTGGCTGGCAAGGAACGTCCTTGCTAATAAGATAGATTGTGCAGGCTATGCACGGGTAGCGCATCGTCGGTACGGTGGCGCGCGGCTTTGGCGTTGGCTCCCGCGGGGCGCGGCGTCGACATCACCGGATTGGCGCGCGCTGATCACGCCGCGTCGCCAGGTCCTCATCGTCATGAAGCAGGGGCTTGAGCGCTTCGCGTAGATGCCACTCGACGTAGTAGGCCAGCATGCATAAAAACACGTTCGCGCAGTGGCCTGCGCGACCCCGGCCAGTTCCACCTGGGTCGCCGCCAGCAGCTCGGCGCGCTTTCTGACGCGCCCCTCGGCCAACGCCGGGTTGCGGCAGACCACCAGCCGCTCGCCTGGATAGCGCGCGCTGTCGAGTGCGATCAACCGGCGCTCGTCGAACAGTGAGGGCTGCCATGGGCCGCGCTGCTCGATTAACTCGGCAATCTGTGGCGAGCGAAACATCCCCGGCGGTTGCTTCGCCCCAGCGATAGCGTAGCGCCGCCATGCCGCGTTCACTCCAATGGACCCGTCGCAGGAAACGGACTGTGCCAGTCCATCCAGTCGTATGAGTCGCTGTGGTGCGCCCAAGCCCAGCTCCTTGCCGAAGTGGGATTGATCACCTCGACGACATGGTTCGACGCCGAACCTGCGTCGCTTCGATCATTCGTACCGCCTCGGCGATTGATATTTTGGGGATTCGTGTGGTCGTAAAACATGGTTATCTCCTTTGACAGCTTGACATGCACAACTACCCGCGTCGACCGTAGGAGACCGAAGGGGTTCTGTAACGGCACCGAATTCCAACGACCGACAGGCTGAGCGGGGTACAGCGCGTTGCCGAGGCAGTTGTCTCCAATTTCATTGTGCTGGACCCTGGTCACGGATGTTGTCGGCGCCCGCGGTGGGCGTCCGACGTCCGCGACCGGGCGCGCCCGCGCGATGGTCGGCGTGCTGTATTTCTTCCGGTTGCCGCCACAATACGCACGAAAAAAATCCGGCAAGCACGGTCTGCATCACCTTGTCGCTCGCCGTCTGCGGATCGCACATTCTGGAAAACTGCACACCATCGCGCAGGCTCATCAGGCCGAGCGCGAGCGCGTCCGCCTGCAGGGGCAATGGCCGGCCATCGCGCTCCGACACCGTGCGGATGCACGCGCTGATCTGGTCGAGCTTTTCGTGCCGGAACGCGTTAAAACGCTCCTGAAACGCGGCGTCCCGATACGCGAGTAGGTTGGCTTCGACCCAAAGCAGAAAGCAGTCTCGATCACGAAAATACCGGCTGTAGTACGCGATGGCGCGCGCCTTCATTTCCGCGGGCGTGCCGCCATCTTCCATGATCGCCCGCAGATTGACCTGCGCGCTATCGTGGTCCCGGCGCAGCAACTCAAGCAGCAGCTCCGGCTTACCGCCGAAGTTCGAGTAGAACGCGCCGCGGGTGTAGCCGGCCGCCTCGGCGATGTCCTCCACGCTTGTAGCGGCCAATCCCTTTTTGACGAACATCTTCCGCGCAGCCTCAAGCAGGCGCTCTCGCGTCTGCTCCCTGCGCTGTCCGTGTGTCAGGCGTTCCCGTTTCATGGCATAAGGTACCGGTCAGATCGCCATCTGCGGCGTCATCACATGTCCGCGCGTGTCAGATGACGGGTTTCGCAATGATTCTCTCGACAGGGATTTGGCAATGTCAGGCACCGCCCCCGACGCATCGCACAGACCATGGATTGATTCTTCACTCAGAATTGCTGCGCCCGCAGCGAATCGAATTCGGCGCGGCAAACGTCGCTGAATCGGCCGAGGACGTCGATCGAACCGTCTGCGAGCATTTCGCGCAGTTGAAGGAACGTCTTTTCCGGGGCTTGATAGGCATCCACAATCCTTCGTCCAACCTGATCGGCTTCGTTCGCAACCTCTGTCGAGGATTGGACGCGCATGCGGCTTATCTTCGCGAACAGACCGACAAGAGCAGCAAGGTCCGGCTCATCGTGCTGAAGCGCGTGGACATAGCAATGCGACGCCTCCTCGATGAACTCCTTATAGAGGTCCTGCCGGCGGATGCGATCGTGCGCAATCCACTGTGCCTTCGCCTGCGTTCGTTGCGTGACAACGGACGTCAGGCCAGCGATCGATGCGCCGAACAGTGCCGCCATTGCTGATAGGAGCGTTGCATTCATCAAGTTGCCTCGGCGAGCTCTATCGGCCTGCTGAATTTGATGCGGTCCGGCCTTCTGCCACGGTATTCGAAGGCGTAAAAATGCCGTCGGTCGACGACGCACACGAACTCACCTCGCGCCCGCTGGAGGTCGCGTCGGCCAGCGCTCCGAGGTAAGTCGAGCGAGGCCCCCACAGCGGGCGCAAGGCGAGTGCCCCGGAGACGGAGGGACCCCCGCGCGAGTTCAAACGCCTCATGCCAAATCCTCCAGATAGTGAATGACGCTACGAACGGCTTGA
This sequence comes from Paraburkholderia sediminicola, assembly GCF_046027355.1. Taxonomy (GTDB): domain Bacteria; phylum Pseudomonadota; class Gammaproteobacteria; order Burkholderiales; family Burkholderiaceae; genus Paraburkholderia; species Paraburkholderia sediminicola_B. Next base: position 182,867 of record NZ_JAQQEK010000004.1, read on the forward strand.
CCTCATGGCTGCGATTCACCGCAGTATCGGGGATTCTGCACAATCGTTTCTCACACGACTCGAGCACGCCCCGTGCACGCTTTTTCGGAACCTGCATGATGTTCCCGGCAACTTCCCGACTGTCGCCAGCCACGTCGCTCCGTCCATGACACCGCCCTCAATTGTGATACCATTACGCCAATAACTGACATTAAACTCACTATTGATGTTAAAGTCAATCAGGACGATAAAATCTATACTGAGTGGAGGCAAAAGGCGGAATCGTTCTTCCGGCGTGCGCTGCGTTCTGGCACGGTGTCGCGCAGGCGCGTGACCGAGCGGTTGCACAGTAATCCGGCGCCGAAGGCTGATATTCCCGAACTCCCTCAGGTAAAGCACATTTTCGTCAAAGCGGCTGCACGTGTGAACAACCTCGCCGAGAATGGTCACGCACCGACCCGCAGGCGCGAACAACAGATATGTCGCTTCCGCGATGCGCGTCGCGCACGGGCGTTTCTCTCATGCTCCCGCCTGATCCGACAGCACTTCGCGTTGCCCGGACCTCGGACGAACGCGGCATGTCATCGCCCCATGCGAAAAGAACGCTTCGCCATATGGTCAGGTGCGTGACATGCGCACCGCCTTTCTTACCGGTGCACCAGCCTCATGACCCTGTCTCCCGGTCGCGACGAGCTGACACCGGCGCCCACGGAAACGATCTCTCCGGCAAAATCGTTGCCGGGGACCAGACGAAACTTTTTTGCCCCTTTGAGGCCCAGGAGGTCGCCGGCCTTACGCCTTGGCATGCTTGACGTCGATGGGATTGACCGATGTCGCGTCGACCCGGACCAGAACCTCGCCTTTTCCCGGTCGGGGCATCGCGGTCTTTCGTGTCTCCAGTTGGACCGGGTCCGCCGGTCCCAGGCAAAGCAGTTTTGTTGCGGTGCTCATGATCACGCGACCCCGACGCCGTTCGTAGATTGGACAAGCCTGATCTCGCCCAGGTAAACGCTTTCGTCGAGCTCGCATTTGCGCCAGGCGTTGCCGAGGGCATGACGGATTTCGACCCGGTAGATGCCGCTCTCCTTGGCGAGGCCACCGAACCGGAAATCGCCGAAGCCGTCCGAGGCAGTTTCGGCCAGCTTCTCGTTGCCGACGTACAGGTCCACCGCCGCATCCGTGACGCACTCGACCACATCTCCCATCCGAGCGCTGACGCTTCCGCCAATGAAGCAGGTTTCCCAACGCTCGAGGCCGCTGTACCACACGCGCGGCTTCGTGCCCAGGTTTGGCCGCAATATCTTGAGCCCCTCGCGCCGGGCCTTCTCGGCCATCGCTGTGTCATCCAGCTTGACCGTTTCGAAGACGTCGGTGGGACACGACTGCTGGCAACGCGGCTGGGGCCAACCCTGATCGAGCAGATGGGCATCGAAGATCCAGGTCTGCGGCAGCTGCAGCTCTTCATTCCAGACGATCGCCTTGTACGGGCAGGACTTCACGATGTCCTTCCGACCCCGCGCCTTGTCCGGATCGATGATGACGATGCCGTCGGCGCGCTTGCGAACGGCGCTGCCGCCCACCTTCATGCACGGCGCGTCGTCGCAGTGATTGCACATGACCGGCAGATACGTGGTCTCGACCATATGCGAGTCGCCCTGAACACGGCGCAGGATGCGCACGGGGCTGTCGGCGTTGGCCGCGGCGGGCGCGGCATAACCGGGGAAGTCGTTGCCGACGTGCTCGTCGCGCGCGGCAATGACGCAGTTCTGGCAGTTCTCGCAACGCCCGACCTTGATAACCAGATTCCACTTGCTCATTCTGTAGTCCTCATGCTGTATATCCGAGCACGAACGCCTCGGCGTCTCGCCATTTCTCGACCTGTACGAGGCAGGAGTTGGGGCTCATGCTGCTCGTGCCGGCAGTTTGAGGCCGGTCGGGGGTCAGCATATTCATGCAGCCGCCGATCTCGACACGCTCGCCGTCGATTTCAATCAGCTGAAATTCGGCGCTCGCCTCGTACGACTTGACCACTCCCGCGTTGACCAGCGGCGAGACGTCGGCCGCGCAGATCACCGCGCCCCGATCGTTGTAAACCTTCACGAGGTCGCGATGGGCAATGCCTCGCAAGGCTGCGTCTTCCCGACCAAGCCTCAGCAGCCAGAAGCGGTGCCCGCCGATCAGCGCGCGATGGTCCTCGATGCTGTTAACCGAGGAATTCTTGCCGTCGCAATGGGTATGGAAGCTGTAACGACTGTGAGTGGCGATCAATTGCAGCGGATAGCGCTCAGCCAGGTCCGAGCCCAGCCCCTCCCAGGAGGGGATATACCGGTTCAGCGCCGGGCGCTCGGGATTGTCCGCAGTGTGCCGCTTCAGCAACTCCGGCACGAACTCCAGCTTGCCGCTCGGCGTCTGCAGTCCTGTGCCAAATTTTTCGGCGAACTGGGACGGCAGCGGATGTGGTTCCTGAAGGTCTTTGCGCCGGCCCTCCGCGAACCAGCGCATGTCCACCGGATGGCGCAACTCGGGCTTTTCGGGTGGCACGACAAAATAGCCCTTGCGGCAGAAGTCGCGCCACGAAATGTGATCGGGCAGATCCGACGAGTCGAAGACCCGCTTGACCCAGTCAAGCTCGCTGCATCCCTCGGTGAACACCCCGCCCAGGCCCAGCCGGGTCAGGATGGCGGTGAAGATGTCGTAGTCGGAGCGGGACTCGCCCAAAGGCTCGATGCACTTGTGCTGCAGCGTCATCATGCGATGATTGACCGTGCCATACCCATGATGGGCGTAGCCCCCGGAATTCGACCATTCGCCGATGTCCCAGCGCTCCAGCGAAGTGCACGCAGGCAGAATGATGTCGGCAAACTGGGCCTCGCCCTCCATCCAGATCGACTGGTTGACCACGAACTCGATACTGGAGTGCCGGTACGCGTCGGCCCAGCGTCCGGAATTCGTCACCGTGCTGAAGGCGGACCCGCCGTAACGGTAGATCATGTGGATCGGCGAATACCCGGGCATGGGGTAGCTGAACGGCGCGAACTGGGCTTCCTGCGAGATGCCGTCCCAGAGGTAGCCCGTGGCATGGCCGTTGATGATGGCGTCGGGCAGTTGCTGCCGCGGGACCATTTGCTTGACAGGATTCATGGTCAGGATGTGCGGCATGCGCTGGTAATTGTTCACCGCATTGGCGGTCCACGCCAGGTCGCCGGAAATGCCGCCGTCAGCGTAGCCGGGGAAATAGAAATGGAGGTCATGGGGAACACCGACTTCCAGGCAGCCGAAATTGACCCCCGGCTTACCCCAGCCCTGCATCGCCATCATCATGATCATGCAGCGCGCCCACTGCGCTCCCGTCGCGCCTCGGCCCGCGCCACCGAATCCCGCGCCAGTCATCCCGACGGCCAGATGGACCTTCCTGTTCCCCCATAGGCGTGCAAGCGCCCGGGCGTCCTTGGCGGGCACACCGGTCTCGCTCTCCTGCCACTCAGGAGTCTTGGGAACACCGTCGGTTTCGCCAAGAAGATAGGTCCTCCACTCTTCGAACCCGGTCGTGCGAGTGGCGACGTAATCTTCGTCGTACAAGCCTTCCGTGGCCCACACATACATGATCGCAGTGGCGAGTGCTGCGTCGGTTTGCGGTCGGACCGGGATCCAGCGCCCGCCCAGCAACTGGGCGGTGGGATTGCAGTGCGGATCGATATGAACGAACTCGATGCCGAGCTCTTTGGCCCACAGGCGCCGCGGCGTCCCCTCGAATCCCGCATAGGCCCCGTTGGTACTTTCGGGATCACAGGACCAGAAGACAATCATTTCCGATTCCTGAAGGCAATCCTCGACGCCGCCATAGCCGGATGGCACGCCGATGCGCATCGAGTTGCCGAAATGATGCATGGCGCCCCAGTACCAACCTTCCCAACTGTCCGGGTTGGCGGCGACCCGGGTGAAGCCGATCAGGTTGGCAAAGCGTGTCAGCGCGCTGAGGTAGTAGCCCACGTTGCCCCACTGGTGGTGGGACGACAGGGGAAAGGTAATGGAACCAGGACCGTGAACGCGCTTCTGCCGGTTGATTTCTTTGGCGAGAATGTCCAGGGCCTCGTCCCAACCAATACGCACATAGCCAGACTTGCCCCGGTTCTGGGGATTACGTTCGCCGTCAGGGTCGAAATCCACCCGCTTCATAGGATGAAGAATGCGCTTGTCAGAGTAGACGAGGGACTTGAGCGTCAAGGCGTGGGGCGCAACCAATCCACGCCGTGGCGGACTGAAGCGGCGTCCGCGCGCCTCGACCACATAACTTGGCGCATCCGTGCTGTCCAGATCGATGGGGGTCACGCGAACGACGCGGCCATCCTTGACGTAGACGAACAGAGGCCCGCCGTTGGTGCAGGTGGTAAAGCGGCGAGTACCATCGCGCATGGGCGTGCCCATCGGCAGGCCGACAGTCTGCATCATGCTCAGGGTTTGCAATAGCCAAACCAGGAGTTCGTCCTCGCCTTCAGTGACCACCTTGAAGTTCTTGGCGGCGTGGATGATTTCGCCCTGATCCGGCTTGGGCGAAAGGAACTTCAGGGCGGTGGCCACATCCTTGAAGGCCATGCGCACGTCGGGCCGGCGATGCCTGCCTGCGCGCGACCGAACGCGCCCGTTCCTGAACGTGATGACGCGACCAATGCTTTCATCCATGAGTCCGATCCAGGCCACAAGATCGCGCTCCTTCAGGCGATCACGATAGGCGGGAAATCGGCGTGCCGTCAGGTCAAGGACCTTGGGCAAAGCAAAAAGAATGGTCTTGAGGACCTGTCGTTTCATTATTCGATCCAAAGAGAAGCGTTGTTGCGCAAGCGGCGGCATGACTGACCGCTTGCCCGGGCGTGCGAGCAGCCCGGGCGAGCGTGATCACGCCTGGCTTCATTGCAGCAGCGTGTATCGCCACATGTCGTACTCGACCGCGAAGTCGCGGATCGCAGCCAGGTCCGGGTGGCAAAAGATAACGTCCATGTCTTCACGAGCGTTCAAACCTCTCGATTCGCGCATTAACGACCTGTACGCGCTAGAACGTATAGGCGACGTTCAGGAAGACATTAATGGGATTGATTCGCAGCGTCGATCTGGAAACGATGTGCGTTCCAGTTGCGGTCGTCCCGTCCAGGGTAAGGTGAGTCTTTAGCGGAACGTAACCGACCGCGGTTCCGACAGACCAGTGTTTTGTAATCGCATAATTTGCCCCGATCTCAAATACAGGATTCCAGGATGAACTGAGTGACGCGTGCGCCGAACCGCCCGGACCAAGGTTATCGGTTACAAACTGACTATTAGTTGTCCGAACCTGGGTGAACCACGTATAGTTCACACCTAATCCGACGAAAGGACGGAATTTTGACTGGGCTGCAAACAGGTGGTACCGAAGGACGATAGCGGGCGGGATCGGTCTCGTCGACCCGAGGGTTCCATACTTACTGAGCGTGCCCTCACCAACCAGGTTCACTGTGAGTGGCAGTCCAATGAGCGTGGCGACACCGATATTGTCGGTGACGTAATACTCGGTGTTAATTCCCATCGTATCCGTCGAGCTGGCATGCGCTCCGCTACCAGATAGCTGCTGATTCACCGCCACGCCGCCAATGCTTTCCACGGTTAGTGGCGTTGCGTCACCCTGTGGCGCAACGTGAAGCCATCCTGTCGACAGCGTTATGCTTCCTGCCGACTGCGCATTGGCATTGTCGATAAGCGCAGCCGAGCAGATGCAAGCCGCCATACCGACCGAACTGACTGCGCGTTTGTAATTCCTCATGTCTCTTCTCCTGTCGCTCTGTCTAGAAATTTTTATGAATCATTGGTACCGCAACTGCATCTGCTCATTTGTTTTTTTCTTCCTTTCGTACAGTTACACATTCCACATACTCCGATCGCCCTGCATCTAGTAAGCGTGCATGGTCAGGCGTCCCGTCTCAGGCGGGAACACGCACCACGTACCGTCGCGGTGCCGGAAGAAAAAGAATCCAAGCGGGCCTGTCGGTAGCAGTAGCTCGATACGCACGCACGGTCTCTGATTCGAACGTGCGCGGCTGAATCGGGTAACCCGAACCGGCGTCGAAGAAGTCGGTCCGAGCCATTTTTCAACCTGCGAACGCAAAGACCTTTCTGATGTAATACCCATCCTTTCTCCTCCAAACCATTAGGCATACTAATTTATAGATACCAGTAGGCATTTAAATCGTGGCATTGCGGCGCGTACGCCTGATTAACCTTTAATCCGGGCGCATGACCGAACGCGTCCCTTTGATGTTGTGGCTCGTCTCACGTTGGGCTGCCCGGCGCATCTGTCTCTGCCGGGTCCGTCCCCGTCGCCTGCTCCGCCTTTGGCTGTCTCCCGGCGGCCGAGATCGAAAATGCGAACGGAAAGCGCCCGAGCGCGGAAGTGGCCAATGCTTCGAACGCGGGATCGCCAAGTTCGACGTGAAGTGAAATCCCGCGCGAGGTGTCATCAATGAGGCTAACGGTTGCATCCTCGACGCCAGCCTCTACGAGGGCCGACTCCAGGGCGTCTGCCGTTTCGCGCCGTTTCAGCGCCGGCTTGAAGATCTTGCCGACGCCCGTCAGCGGCATCGCATCCACGATCCGTATCCCCTTTGGCAACGCGGCGCGTTCGTTAATCTCGTGACGCAGAAACTCGGCCAATTCGGCTTCGGTTGCCGTTGTGCCCGGCTTTAGCTGGACATAGGCAACCGGCAACTCGCCCGCGTGCATATCGGGACGGCCTACGGCTGCCGCGATCTGGACCGCGGGATGGCGATGCAATGGTTCTTCGATTGCCGCGGGGTCGATGTTGTGTCCGCCCCGGATAATCAGTTCCTTCTTCCGGCCCGTGAGCCAGAAGTAACCGTCGGGGTCACGGCGTCCGAGATCGCCGGTATTGAGCCAGCGCCCGCCGTCACCACCCTCCATCCAGATGCCACTGTTCTGGTCCGGCCGGGTATAGCCAGCGAACACGTTTGGGCCGCAAATAACCAGTTGGCCGATCTCATCCGCGACGCAATCCCGTACATACCGGCCGGTTTCGTCGACGACCACTGCTTTCATGGCCTGACCGGGCAGACGAAGACCAATCGAACCGACCTTGCGCTCGCCAAGCGGTGGGTTCACGCTGCTAACGCAGGTACCTTCCGTGAGGCCGTAGCCCTCAAGGATTCTGATTCCTGTACGATTTTGGAAAGTGCGAATTAATTCCACCGGCATGGGGGCGGCGCCGCACAGCCCGTACTCGAGCGAGCTGATATCGCGCTCGCCAACCGGAACGTCCAGCAGTGATCCGTACAGTGTCGGGACACCGCTGAAGAAGTTGATGCGGTAATGTTCGACAATTTCCCAGAAGCGCTTGACAACGCCTTCGCCCCGATAACCTTGCGGTGTGCCGAGCACGACGTGGGCGCCACGCGAGAACGCAAGCAGACCTGTCACGATCACGGCGTTGACGTGGAAAAGCGGCAACCCGCAGAAAATCGTCTTCCCCGGGCCAATGCTTTCGCCGAAGAATTGACCTGCGCTCCACGCATTGGCCACCTCATTGCCGTGTCGCCGAACCGCAATCTTCGGCAGTCCCGTGGTGCCGCCTGTGCAGAAGAAGGACGATACATCGTCGATGCTCGTTCGACGTGTGCTGTTAAGCGCCGCCCCGGACTCTCCCGCGATGGCAGTGCCAAACTCGTGGATACCAACATGCGAAGGAACCGCACCATGAACGCCGCCAGGCCCATGCAGTTTTGAACACTCGCCATGTTGAAGCGCCCGGTCCGCGAATCCCTTTTTGCCCGGGATGCGCTCGGCCGGATTCACGAGCACCAGATGCTCCAGGCACGGGAGCTTGTGCAGCACGGCTTGCACCTTCTGCCAAAGGTCCATTCCGGGAAACGGCGCCAGGGTTACGAGCACACTCGCCGCTGAGGCGTTGAGCAGTTCGCCAATGGCTTCACTCTCAAGCAGCGGATTGATCGCGCAGACAATCCCGGCGGCTTCCCCACCCCAGATCACGAAATGCGTTTCTGGGAGGTTGGGCAGAACGTATGCGACAACCGAGTCCCGCTGTACTCCCAGGCGCGCAAACATGTTCGCGGTGCGCGTGACATCGCGTACGAGTTCGCTATACGTCCAGCACTCAGCGTTCCGGTGGTCGTCGGCCGTTGCAAAGAACGAAAGTGCGGGCGCCGACGGATTGAGGGCCGCGCCCCGACAGATCATCTCGTAGGTGCTCGACGGGAGGTCCGCTGGCTGCCCCTTCGTTTCAATGGCCAGGACATCGTGTACGTTTGCGACGCCTGTCATGCTGCCTCTTCCACGACGACGTTACGCTGTACGCCCAGATTGATCGAGCGATCGTAGCTGGCGATATACGACTCCACGACGTCACCAACTCGCAGATACTGTGGCCTTTCCTCCTGCATCTTCAGGAACAGACGCCATTTCTCCGCTTCAGGCAGCTGCGCCGCGGCGCGTTGCTTCTCGGGCGACGGAATGCTCAGTGCGCAGCCGGAAGGCGTGCCGGTCGCGAGCAGGTCCCCGGCGCGCAGGTCGTGTATGCCTGAGAGTTCCGTCAAGGTCTCTGCCGGACCATAGACCAGGCCCGCCGTGGAGTCATTCTGCCGGACCGTTCCGTTTACCGTCAGCGTCAGCACGAGCTCCTTCAGCTTCGGAACATCCTGTTTCTCCAGGAGGCAAAGGTAAGGGCCGACAGGGCCAAACGTGCGATAGCTCTTGCCCTTGTAGAACTGCATTTGCGGAATCTGGATATCGCGCGCGGAATAGTCATTGACGATCACGGCGCCGGCGATGTACTCATGCAGGTTCTCCTCGGTGACAGTTTCGCGGGACGAAATGTCGCGTCTGAGGACGAGACCGAGTTCGATCTCGTAGTCGAGGAACTGCACCCCGTCTGGTTTAACCACGGGCGAGTCGGCCGGAACGATGCAGCTCGTCGCCTTCGTGAAGATCATGTTGAATTTCTTCACATCCGGGTCCATGCCGGACTCGATCATATGCTGGCGATAATTCGCGCCCTGGCAGATGAACTGCTGATTGGCGGTCACGGGCGACAACCATTGCACTTCCGATTCGGGAATCGTGGGACCGGTTAGTACCAGCAGCCGTTCGACCGGGTTGGCCTCGATAAACTCAGCGGTCGAGCTGAACTCGCCGGGAATCGGCGTGATAGCGTCATTAGCGACCACGCCCCACTGGGCGCGGTCTTGATGCAAATAATGCAGAACGTGAAGTGCCATTTTTCGATCTCCGGATTCGATGGAAGGGGTTGGTTCAGGCGAAAATCTTTGCCAGCGAGCGCAGCTTGCTCAGCGTCAGGTCGGGGCTGCGACGCAGGTTCCTGAAGAGCGCCACGATGCTCGCTGGCGTGAATTTGGGCTTCGTGAAACTGCGCGGCATTGTCGGTCCCCATTGCGCCATCGCCTCACGGCTCACGACATGGACACCGGTCGGCGCGTCGGCCGTAAAGAGATCGCCGTCGCAGTAGTGCTCGTGCTTGTCGCCCCAGGGGTCCTGCCAGTAGTCGAAGATCTGGCTACCAAGAATATGCCGGCCGATCCCCCACGCGTGCGTCCAGCCCTTCTCGCGCAGGACGCGCTGGCCCATGCCAACCGCGTCGGCGTCAACGACTTCGTAGGCGCTATGGCTGTAAGTGGGCAGGAAGCCTTGTGCAAGCGCGAGGGTATGGTGATCGGACGGCTTGTCACCAAGATCAAGCCGCATGAACGCGACGACGGGCGAACCATCGGGTAGCACCTGCACATCACTCGGGATAAACCCGAAATGCCGCGTATACCATGCGCAAGTTTCCTGAAAGTCGGCAAGTTCAAGCACGACATGTCCGAGCCGGACAACTTCAGGTGCGCGCTCGGGCGGTCGCTGCGTCCCGTTAATCCGCACGGCCGCATCCACGGAGTTGAACGGCAATGGCGGCCGGTGGGACAGCGTTGAAGCTGGCGCCTGGCCCCATATTGCATCGACGCGAAACCCGGAAGGGTCGGTCAACCGAACGACATGGCCACCGCCGGGCAAGTCCGACCGTTCGACCTCGGCGGCGCCTGGCAGCATCGCAAGTGCGTCAAGATCGGCCCTGCTATCAACCTGCAGCCCGAAACCAACGAACCGGGACTTCGGCGCTTTCCGGACGACATAACAGAAGGGCGAAGCGTCTGTTCCCCGCAGAAGCAATAGCGCGTCATCGCGCGATACGGTCCGTAGCCCGAAATCATTGAGAAATTGCTCGGCTTTGCCGATGTCTGGCCGGTCAAATATCAGATAGGCTAATGCCGACGCCTTCGTCGTGGGATCAGGGTGACGAGCCGGCTGTGCAGTGGTCAGTTTCATATCGGATAAGAAATCAGGCAGTTCGAATAGCGGTTTCGACTTCCGGCGTCCGCACGCTCACGGGATTACCCAGCAAGGCAAGACTCTCGCGCACAATACGGTTTGCATCGGTGGCCGGGCCATCGTGGACGATCGTCTTGTCGGGCCGGACTACGGCAGCCCACCCGAGGGGCACCAGCCCGGGAAGAAATACGCCTTCGAGGTCTTCCCAACTGTCGTGCGGGGCAAGATGAAGCCGTTGCCCCCGATGGGCAATCTGGACAACGCGCCCGCCGGCACGCGCAAACGCTGCGACAGTCGCATGCTCGAGCGTAGCCGCCACATCCACGCCAAACCCGATCAGCGTGAGGCCCTGTCCGAGCACGTCGTCGCTCAGACGCGTGGAGCCATCCGAACCTCTCACCCAGCCTTGCGCGATGACAGCGCCACGAACAAGCTTCGCCGACGAGCGGCCCTTGACGAACAACCCGTGGCGGAATGCATTCTTCGGCTTGATCTGCAGTTCCTCGAATTGCACGCGCAGGCGCGGCACCAGTCTCGACAGACGCATCAGCCCGTGAGTCAATAGTGCGACGACACCACTTCTGGGCATGACTAGCTTGCCCATGAACTTCGCGAGATTGATCATCGCCTTCGCGTGGGGGCGCCGCTCCTGGTCATAGGTATCGAGAATCCCTGGATTCGCACGTCCTTTCACCACCCATGCCAGCTTCCAGCAAAGGTTGGCGGCGTCCCGAAGACCTGCGACCAACCCCTGCCCGACGAATGGGGGCGTGATGTGGGCCGCATCGCCCGCGAGGAACACTCGCCCCTTGCTGAACGCATCGACAGCGCGCGCATGGAAGCGGTACACAGCCTTGCGCTCGATGATCATGTCTTCCAGGTTGCCCCAGGGGGAAAGCAACTCCCGGATACGCGTCTCGGACTCCATTTCCTCGCGATTCTCGCCAGGCCGGAGCATGAATTCCCAGCGTTCACGGCCGCCAGGCGCGACCATATGTGGGATCGGCCGACGGTGATCGCAGATGAACTCGATGTGATCGATCGGACGCGATACGTGGCGGGCATCGACGATCAGCCAGTCCTCGGCGAACGTCTTGCCCTTGAATTCCTGCCCGATGAGCTGGCGTACCAACGAACTCGCCCCGTCCGCGCCAACCAGATAGCGGGCCCGTAACAGATGAGTGCGCCCCTGGCCAAGATCTAACGATGCGAGCACGTGATCCCGCTCCTCCGTGAAGCTCTTGAGCTCGACCCCCAACGCAATATGCGCACAGTCGTATGTCTCGAGCCGGGCGCGCAGACACCGCTCCAGGTCTGGCTGGTAGAAGGTGACGAGCTTCGGGTGGCCATCCAGACTGCCCAGCGAATTCACCCTGCCGAACAGGCCCAGCATGGGCGACCGCATGCGGACGTACGGTATGGCAATCGTCTCGAAATCGCTCTCCGCAACGCCGGCAAGCTGAAGGATGCGCAGCGCTTCGTTATCGAGCGCGATCGCACGGGGCGCCATGAATACCTCAGTCGACCTGTCGACAACCATCACGTTCACGCCGTGTCGTGCCAACAGATTCGCAATCGTGGCACCCACCGGTCCGCAACCCACCAATAAAACATCGACGGCCGACGGAAATGCCTCAATCGGCGCACGACCCTCGCCATCCCTGCTGCAAGGCGCGGAACCATCTTTTGCTGCTGTCTCCACAGTCACTCCGTCTGTTGTTTGTTAGACCGGCACTCGGTGGCCGTTAGTGACATTAAAGTCATAGTTGAGTGTTTTGTCAATATAGACAATAGCATCTATACTTCGATATGGCCAAAACTGGACCGATCATGCCGAACACTTCAAATCGCCCGACAGCAAAGCGCCCTGCCCGTGCGGCGTCAGTTTCCCCGGTTGCCGTTCCCGAAGAACGCGAGCCGCGCGGTGCCCGTCGCAAGCGCGAGACGCGCGCCCGCCTGCTCGACGCGGCCCTCAGGCTGATGGCCGAAAAGGGCATGGAAGGCGTAGCCATCAACGAAATCACCGAGGCCGCCGACGTCGGTTTCGGATCGTTCTACAACCACTTCGAGTCGAAGGAAGCCATCTACGCGACGCTTGTGGACAACGTGTTCGAGGAGTTCGCCGACATGCTCGATCGCCTCACCGTGGGCCTGTCCGACCCCGCTGAAGTGATCGCCGTCTCGGTGCGTCATACCCTGATGCGTGCGCGGCGCGATCCCGTATGGGGACGCTTCCTGATACGCGAAGGGTTTTCGGCGGGCATGCTGAGTCGCGGGCTGGGTCAGCGGCTGCTGCGGGATATCGGAAATGGCATCGCCACCAAGCGCTTTATGGTCGCCGACCCCTTCATCGGCTTTCTTTCAGTGGGCGGCACGGTGCTCGCGGCAACCGCGGCCGAGCTGAATTTCGTCGCACCGGGCGCGCCGGCGGCGCAGTTGCTCGAAGAACTTGGTTTCAGCGGAGAGCACTTCGCCGAGCGTACGGCAGCAACGCTTCTGCAAACACTCGGACTCAAGCGCGCGGAGGCGGAGAAGATTGCAATGCGAGCGTTGCCGCTCATCGAGGCGGAAGTCGATGGGGAATGAGGCGAGCGACGTTAAGGTACATTACGGGATTGGGGTCATCGATCCTGCACGATGAGCAAGGTTTGCCCGGTTTGACCTGGCGCGCACCGTTCAAGTCGCGCCTAATCAGCTGTCGCGATCATATGTCGTAGCCCGTTACGCCATGGATGTTATGGATCAATTCGCGCTCCATATCGTCAAGCGTTTCCGCATGGAACATTGAGAGATCACGGAGCGCGGCTGCGAGCCGCTTGATTGGATGAGGTTTCGACGGGAATAAGGGCCACGCGTGCAGCAGATAAGCGAGAGGCGTAATCTCGCGGCGCTCACACCAGCGATCGAAAAGCACGACACATAGGTCATCGACCTATTTTCGCAAGCGATAATCGTCGTGCGTACGGCTATTGCTGTTTTCTTCACGAACACACGCGAACGTGTGTCGAATATTTGTGGTTGCAAATTTGTTCCATTCTTTAACCCGATCATGACTTCGAAAAGCGTCCGCTTCTTTTGAACCGTTCGCCTCCCGCCGTAAAAAGCGTTCCCGGGACGTGACCGGACGAACCTCTCATTGCGCCACGCCTGAAACTGGCGCATCAATCCTCGTTTCAGCTTCGACCATGGTCGGACAAGACATCGAACGTGTCGCTGCCTGACGGCCCAGGTGTACTGTCGGTGTCTTTACAGGCTCCCGGATGCCCTGAGTAATCTGCGTAGCGATTCTTTGCAAGGCCTGCCGATGGCCATCGACGATGGCATCGTAGCCAGCGGACACCGACCGACTGACCACGCTGTGGCAGATCATCGTTTCCTGACTATTTGACGGGCGTACGGTCCACACGACGTCAATCAGCACGTGTGACCCTGGCCACGTCTCGAAACGTCGCACGTCGATAGAAACGTCGTACACCGCCACATTGTCCGCGCGTGCCATCCCGTGCACATCAGCCGCGCCTGACTGCAGGCTCACCGCCGCCAGCATTGCATTGCGGATTTCGTCCGCCAGGGGCGAGGCCCAGCGATCGTCCTCCAGCACTTTCACCTGACTCGCGCTCACCTGTACGACGATCTGGCTCCTCGCTACTGCAGAAGGCACCGTGACGGGGCGCATGTCGATCAGAATGGCGGGGCTTACCGTGCGATCTGCCGCGGTTGAACCGCCCTCCGAGCCCAGCGTATAGAACCGGCTCGGCGGGGACGCGCACGCTGCAAGAACGGCAAGACTGATCCCCGTGGCCACGCGAACGAAAGCGCGCAGCGAATGAGACTGAAGCAACGTCACGGCCGATCTCCTTTCTTGCCGAACAAAAGCGCCTGAGGATTACGTTCCAGATAGTCCGCGAGCGCATTAAGGGATTGCAGCGTATGGGTCAGTTGCTGCATCGCATCCTGAACGTCCGACTGCAGCGGCGCGGCCTGCTGGAGCGTCGCTTCAGCGGTGCCGAAGGTCCGTTGCGCCGCTGCCAGCGTGTCGCGAGCCTGTGGAACCACCTCCGTATCCAGGTGCCCGAACAGCCTGTTGGCGTTTTCCAGTGCGCCATTCAGGTTGGCTCCGATCTTCTCGAACGGTACCTGATTCAGTTTCCTGGCAATGTCCGCAATCTGCACCTGCAGTTCATCGAGCGTGTTGGGCACGGTCGGCAGTTCGATCGGGTTCTGGTGGACATCAACAGTCGCTCTCGGCGCTTTCGGGAACATGTCAAGCGCCACATAGAGCTGCCCGGTCAGGAGGTTGCCGGTTCGCAACTGGCCGCGCAATCCTTCCATGACGAGATGTTGCAGCAACTCATGCCCGCCTTGCGTGTTCGGAGCAGGCAGCGCCTCGCTGCTGCGCCTGCTGAGCCGCTCCGGATAAAGCGCCATGGACACCTTCATGCTGAAACTTTTTCCCCGTTCGTTGTATTCGATACCAATGTCCGTCACTTGCCCCAACGCGATCCCGCGGAGGTCCACGGGCGCGCCAACAGACAGTCCGCGCAGCGACTGGTTGAATCGCATCACCACATTGAGGGGCTGGCCGTCGGGCTCGCGCATCGCGTCCGACTCGTCCGCTGCGAGTCGAAATACCGCCTTGTCAGCAGCCTGTTGTCCGGCATCCTGGCCCGGTGGAGACTGAAACGCCAGGCCTCCAACGACCACCGTCGCCAGAGATTGTGTATTGAGCTTCAATCCATTCGAGTCGAGACGAAGGTCAACGCCGCTCGCATGCCACCACCGTGTATTCGTCCCGACGTACTGATCGAACGGGGCATTGACGAAAACATTCACGACCACGCCCGAGCCGTGTGGATCGAGTGAAAAGCCCACCACCTGGCCCACCTGAACACGACGGTAAAAGACGGGAGCGCCGATATCGATCGAGCCGAGCGACTCCCCTCGCAGCGAGTACTGATGTCCTGGCTGACCGCTAGTGACGATAGGAGGATTCTCGAGGCCCACAAACCCGGTTTGCCTTTCTGACGATTGCCCAATGTCAACGCCGATGTATGCGCCGGAGAGCAATGTACCGAGGCCCGAGATGCCGTTGGCGCCCACGCGCGGGCGAACGACCCAGAAGCGCGTGCCTCGGGTTGCGAAGTTTTCTGCCGCCCTGGTGAGCTGAATGTTCACCATGACATGCTGGAGATCTTTCGTCAGTGTAATGGCCTGTACCAAGCCGATTTCGACGTCCTTGTACTTGACCTTCGTTTTGCCCGCCTCCATGCCCTCTGCGTTATTGAATGAGACAGTGACCGTCGGTCCCTTTCCAGTAATGGATTGGACCACCAGCGCCACGCCGATGAGGGCCGAAATCAGCGGGATTAACCAGATCAGGGAGGGAAGCCAGCGTTTTCGCGGCTGGATTTCAGGACGGGGTAGATCAGGAAGGTGCATCGCTCGAAGATAATGTTGCTGATTTCAGTTTATGGATGCCACGGAGCTACGAACCTGGTCAGACTCGATGTCGTGAAGCTGCTGCTGTTGACAACGGACGTTGTCCCAGATGAGCCGCGGGTCGAACTGGTGCGACGCGAGCATGGTGAGAATCACCACCGCCCCGAAAGCGAGCGCGCCCGGCCCCGCGGTGATGAAAGCAAACGAGCCGAAGTGCACGAGAGCAACCGTCAGTGCGACAACGAAGACATCGAGCATCGACCAGCGGCCGACGCGCTCGACGATCCTGTACAGCCTCGCGCGTTCGTGCGGCTGCCAGTCTGAACCCCGGCGAGCGGTCAACGTCAGCAGCGCGAGAGTGGCCAGTTTAAGCATCGGCACCAGGACGCTCGCCACGAAGATAACGACCGCCAGTGGCCAGTCTCCTGATGTCCAGAAGTAGGCGACACCACCGAGGATCGTGTCGTCCTCCGCGCGGCCCAGTGATGATGCGTGCATGATCGGCAAGAGGTTCGCCGGAACATAGATGAGCGCGGCGGCGACAAGCAGACTCAAGGTGCGAGTCACGCTGTCCGGACGGCGCTCATGCAGCAGCGAGTTGCATCGCGAGCAGTGCTGGTGCGGCTGATGCGCGATCGCCGTCTGGATCAGGCCGCAGGTATGACAGGCAACAAGTCCGGCATGTCTCGCTGTGACATGACCCGTTGCCGCCACTTCCCGCAGACTGGACGCACGACCTTCCCCAATGCGCCTGTCATTCACGCTCGACCGCGGGATGCCTGCGGGTCGACGAATCTTCATCTCGTCGCAAACCTCCCACAGCATGCCCGGGTCGAACGCGGCGATGACGGCCAACATCACGGTCAGGGCGCCGAACGCAAACAGTCCTGTCCCAGGGATCACTTGGGCGATGCTCACCATTTTCACGATCGTAATGAGCACGCCGAGCATAAATACCTCGATCATTCCCCAAGGTCGAACGAATTGGATAAGGCGAAGCATCTGGTTGAAGTGCGGTGGCCGCCTGCCCATCCGAACAGCAACCAGCACATAAAGCAAGGCGAGTAATTCAATCAGCGGGAACAGTACGGACGAACCGAGCACCATGATTGCGACAAGGCGCATGTGCCCCGCCCACAACGCCTGCACTGCGCCGAGCAGTGTGGTCTGCGACGCAATGCCGTTGGTCTCGAGTGCTATCACCGGGAACGCCTGCGCGATACAGAAAGTGATCAACGCCGCGATGGTCAAGGCGCAGATCCCCTCAAGCGGCAGGCCGACGCGATGTGTTCCTTTCAGACCCGCTCCGCAGCGCGTGCAACGCGCAACCAACCCTCCCAGCCTGGGAGGTTTGCGGAATAGCACATCGCATTCGTGACAGGCAATCAGTTTCGGATGTTCCATATTGGACACGACAAGGGAGATTTACGGCCGCATCCGGCACAGGCGGTAGCACCGGCTCAATTGCTTTAGCCGACGGCGCACCCTCTTTCTTGCATAACGAACTGGTCGGGGCTGACCTAACACCGGCAGTGTCGCCCGATAGCGAGCGGCCGGTTCATCGTGACGCTCTCCCCGACCTCACGGAATCAAGTTCATTCTCTTGACGCCACGTGCGGCGGATCGGCCGGCAATTCGCCCATCGCCTGGAACAGTGCAGCGGTATCGCTCATGCGCTGGCTCCCGGCGCGTACCGCGCCAAGCTGTGCATTGAGAAATCGCTGCTCGCTGGCGTGCTGTGCCGTTGTCGGCAGGGAACCCAGGCGGGCGCGCGACGCCGTTTCGTCGAATGCCGCATGCGCTGCCTTTGCCGCTGCTTCCGTTGACACGAGTGTCTGTGCGTCGTTATCCAGTGCGGCCAGCGAATTCGCGACATCCTGGAATGCCGACAGGACCGTCGACTTGTAGTGCAGAACGGCCGCATCGTAGGTATCGATCGAGGCTCTGCGTTGCGCGAACAACGCCCCACCATGGAAGAGCGGCTGCGACAGGCTCGCACCGATTGCCCAGAGCCCGCCCGCTCCTGAGAGCACTGCAGGCCAGCTAAAGCCGCCACGGCCCATCGAGCCCGTCAGTGACAGGCTCGGAAAGAGTTGCGCGGTTGCAGCCCCAACGTCGGCCGCGGCGGCCTTCACGGCGGCGTCGGCTGCCTGAATGTCAGGACGCGAACGCAGCAGATCCGACGGCACGGCGACGGGCACATGGTCGGACAACGCCAGACTGTCGAGGTCGGGAACGGTCGGCTCGTTATCCGGCGTCCGGCCCATCAGTACCGCCAGCGCGTGGACCGCTGAGGCGCGCTGCTGGCGCAAGGCCGGAAGACTCGCCGCGATCGAATCTGCGTCCTGTGTCGAGTTGAGCGCCTGCACGTGCGAAATGGACCCGAGCGTGTACCGTTGCTGATCCTCGTTTGCGGTTTCGCTCGCTACGGCAACGAGCCGCTCGGTCAGCGCGATCTGGCGATCAAGCGCCGCCACATTGATCGCCGTGCCGACGATGTTTGCCGCGAGCGCGCGCCGGGCCGCTTCCAGTTCATACGCCCGCACATTTACGCGAGCGGCGCTCGCGGAGTTCGCGTAACGCGTCTGGCCGAAAAAGTCGAATGTGTAATGCGCCTGAATCTGCCCGGCGAAAAAGTTGTACTGCACCTGCTCAGGGCCGAGCCCCGGCACGACGGGTGAACGCGCGCGTTCAACCTGGGCGACACCGTCGACTGACGGTAGCGTGGATGAACCGACCTGCGCGCGCAGTTCCTCTTGCGCGGCCGCAAGCGTTCGCTGCGCACCTGCAAGCGTCGGGCTATTGCGCAAGCCTTCATCGACGAGTGCATCGAGCGCGTCGGACCGGTAAAGCCGCCACCATTGCGGAACGGCCGTCGCGCCGATATCGAACTGCTGCGCAACACCATCCGCCACGACCGTCTTCGACGGCTGCGCCTGCGCGCCGTAGTGCTCGGGCGAAGGCATCGCCGGCGGTTCGCCGCTGGGGCCGAACGAGCAGGCCGTCAGCGCGAGCGCCGTGGCCACGGCGAGAACGGACGTCTTATAGGCAAGCTTCATGATCAAATCTCCGTATGCTCGACGACAACCGGTTGCATGCCGCGCTCATCGCGCCGGATCCTGAAGCACGTCGCATAGAGCGCCGGCAGGAAGAAAATGGTCAGTCCCGTGGCGATCGTGATGCCACCCATCAGCGCGGTCGCCATCGGCCCGAAGAACGCCGAGCGCAAGAGCGGAATCAAGGCCAGCACGGCGGCTGCAGCCGTCAGCATGATCGGCCTGAAGCGCCGCACGGTTGCACCGATAATCGCGTCGAAGCGCCCGTATCCCGCCGCGATGTCCTGGTCGATCTGGTCGACCAGAATCACGGAGTTGCGCATGATGATGCCGAACATGGCAATCACGCCGAGCAACGCGACGAAACCAAAGGGCTTGCCGAACAGGAGCAGCGCGGCCACGACGCCGATCAGCCCGAGCGGCGCTGTCAGCACGACGATAAACGTCCGCAGGAAGCTCTTCAGCTGGATCATGAGCAGCGTCAGCACGGCGATGATCATGAGCGGCATCTCGGCGTTGATCGAGGTCTGGCCTTTCACGCTTTCCTCGACCGAGCCGCCCACGTCGATCCGATAGCCGACCGGCAGCGTGGCTTTTTGCTCCGCGAGTGCGTGCTCGATATCGCGGGTCACGTCGATGCCCTGTGCGTTGCCCCGAATGTCGGCCTGCACGGTGATCGTCGGCTGGCGGTCGCGCTGCCAGATCACCCCATACTCGAGCGCGTCCCGAACATGTCCGAGGGAACCGAGCGGAACCGGGCCGTTCGGCGTCGGAATCGCGAGGCTCGTGAGCTGTGCAGGATCGACACGCTCGCTCTTCGGCGCACGCAGATCGACGTTGATCAGCTTGTCCCGCTCGCGGAACTGCGTGACCGTATAGCCGGAAAGCGTCATCGCCAGGAAGTTCGACACGTCCTCCGACGACACCCCGAGCTGGCGCGCCCTGTTCTGATCGATCTCGAACGAGATCGACCGTTCCGCCGGCTCGTCCCAGTCGAACTGGACGTCGCGGGTGCGGGAATCGGCGCGGACCTTCCCGGCGACCTTTTCAGCAATAGAGCGCACGGTCGCAATGTCGTTGCCGCTCACCCGGAACTTGATCGGGAAGCCCACGGGCGGACCGTTCTCGAGTCGCGCCACACGCGTGCGCACGCCGGAGAACTCTCTCCCGAGTTTGACATCGAGCCAGTGCATCAACTCGTCGCGGTTTTCGACGCTTTTGGCCGTGATCACGAACTGCGCGAAATTCGGCTGCTGAAGCTGCTGGTCGAGCGGCAGGTAAAAGCGCGGTGCGCCGGTGCCCACAAAGTCGACGAAGTGGTCGATTCCGGGATTGCCGTCGAGCGCCTTTTCCAGGCGCTTCGCTTCGCGCAGGGTCGCCTCGAACGAAGCGCCTTCCGGCAGCCGAAGGTCCACGAGCAGCTCCGGCCGTTCAGAGTTGGGGAAGAACTGTTGCGGCACGCGCGTGAAGGCCGCCATCGCGATCGCAAATATCACGGCAGTGACGCCGAGCACGGCCCAGCGACGCTCGATACACCATGTGATCCAATCCGACAGGCGCCGGTAGAAGCCGGTGTTATAGACGTCATGTTCGTCATGAGCGCCGTCGCGCCAGTGGGCCTTGCGCTCCGGCAGCATGTGGAAGCCGAGTAACGGGACCAGCACGACGGCCGCGAACCACGATACGATCAGCGCAATGGCTGACACTTCGAAGATCGAGCGCGTGTATTCGCCCGTGCTCGATTTCGCGAGCGCGATCGGCAGGAAGCCCGATACCGTCACGAGCGTGCCAGTCAGCATCGGGAATGCCGTGCTCGAGTAGGCAAAGGCCGCTGCGCGCGTGCGACTCCACCCCTGCTCGAGCTTCACGGCCATCGTTTCGACCGCAATGATCGCGTCGTCGACGAGCAGCCCCAGCGCCAGCACGAGCGTGCCAAGCGAGACCTGGTCCAGCCCGATATTGAACACATGCATGCAGAGCGCCGTCACGGCGAGCACGATCGGAATCGAGATCACGACGACCATGCCGGTACGCAGGCCGAGCGAAACGAGGCTCACGACCAGCACGATTGCTACCGCTTCGCCGACCGACCTGACGAACTCGTCCACTGAATGCTTGACCGCGTGAGGCATGCTCGCGACGGGAGCCAGCTTGAGTCCCGCCGGCATGGCCGCCTGCAGTTCGGCGGCTTTCGCGTCGAGCGCCTTGCCGAGGCTGATCACATCACCGCCCTTCTGCATCGTGACACCGATGCCGAGCACCGCCTGCCCCCCGACGCGCATCTGGGTGACGGGCGGATCGTCGTAGCCGCGCGTGATCTTCGCGATGTCACCGAGCCGGAACGTGCGCTTGTTCACGGTGATCAGCGTGTCGGCGAGCGCCTGCACGTCCTTGAACGCGCCGCTCGGTCGCACGAACACCCGGTCGTCCGCCGTCGTAATGGTGCCAACGGGCGCAACGGTATTTTGTGCGTCGATTGCCTGGGCGAGCTGCTGCGGTGTGATAGAGAGCCCCGTCAGCTCTGCATTCGATATCTCGACGAAGATGTGCTGGTCCGGGTCGCCAAAGTAGTCGACCTTGGCGACGCCGGGCACGCGCAGCAGGACCGTGCGCAACTGGTCCGCGTAGTCGTGCAGTTGCGCAGGCGTAAAGCCGTCGCCTTCGAGCGCATAGATGTTCGTGTAGACGTCACCGAACTCGTCGTTGAAAAACGGTCCAACGGTCCCCTTGGGCAGCGTCGCGGCGATGTCGCCCACTTTCTTGCGCACCTGATACCAGGTCTCCGGGACCTCCTTGACCGGGGCCGAGTCCTTCATGGCGAAGAAGATCATCGACTCGCCGGGCCGCGAGTAGCTCTTGATGTTGTCGACGTACGGCGCCGCCTGCAACTGACGGCCGATTCGGTCCGTGATCTGTTCCTGCACCTCGCGGGCCGTCGCGCCCGGCCAGTAAGTCTTGACGACCATGGTCCGGAACGTGAATGGCGGGTCCTCCGACTGCGCAAGTTGCGTATAACCGATCACGCCGAACAGGGTTGCAAGCCCGATCAGAAAGATCACGAGCTGCTGATGGCGCAACGCCCAGGCGGAGAGATTGAAGCCGCCTTCGCCATGTGCCTCGGCGTCGGACGGGATGACGGGCGCGCTGTCACGTGCGGTTTCACGATCGCGTGCGTTCATGACGAAAAATCCTCCGGATGCAACGGGGCCACCACCTGCACGTGCTGGTCTGCGCTCACTGCGTGAACGCCCTGCATCACGACACGGTCGCCGTCGTGCAGGCCGCCGGTGACGGAGACCGTGCGCTCGTCGTAGCGCGCGATGCTCACAGGGCGCAGCTCAAGGGTGTCGCTGCCCGCGCGCACCACCCACACAGCGGGGTCCTCGCCTTTGTGAAAGAGCGCCGTCACAGGCAGCGCGAACGGACGTGCCGTTGGCGCGTCGCCGACGGCATCGAACGTGACATTCGCCGTCATGCCCAGGCGAACTTCGGGGCTCGGCGCGGCCAGCGTGAGCTTCACGCGCCAGGTGCGGCTTTGCGGATCGGCGGCCGGCGACACCTCGCGCACGCGCGCCTCGAAAGTCTTACCGGGCAGCGCGGACAAGCTCACGTGCGCATTGCTGCCGACGGTCAATGCGCCAAGCGTCCGCTCGGGCGCGTCGCAGACAACATCCACGTCTCCCGTCCAGTCGAGGTGATAGACGGCTTGATCTGCCTGAACGTTCTGGCCGGTGTCGGCCTCCTCCGACGTGATGACGCCGTCGTGGTCTGCCGTGAGCGTGGCGTAGCGCAGGTGATCCGCGGCGAGCGCCATCTGGGCGAGCGCCGAATCGCGCTGCGCGAGGGCGGAAGCGTAGGCGTCCTGGGTCTGCTCCATCTGCGCCGTTGCGATCAGGTTTGCCTGCGCCTGAGCGCGGTCGCGATCGAGCTGCTGTTTGGCGTACACGAGACGATGTTCGGCGGCATCGAGCTGCGCTCGCGCATTGGCCAGGTTATTGCGCAGATCGGTAGGGTCGAGCAGCGCAACGGTCTGTCCCGCTTTGACGGTATCGCCGATGCGCACCCGCCGTTCGGTGACCTTGCCTCCAACCCTGAACGAAAGAGGCGTGGAATACCGCGCCTGTATCTGAGCCGGCAACGAGGCGCTCGCCGTGCGCCCGTCGGGATGAACCGTGACAGCGACGACGGGCCTGGGCTCGGGAGCGACGGTTTCGCGCTGGTGGCAGGCCGCTAGCAGCATTGCGCCGCAAGCCACAATGAGAAGACGTCCCCGGAGGGATGGCTGGGCGACGGACGGCAGGAAAGGACGCGCAAGCGTCTGCGCGTTAAGACCGGAAAGTTTCACGATGTTCACAAGGCAGGTGATGGTCCAGCAATAAAAATGGGCAAGGCATCGGAAGGCACGGTGTGTCTGGCAGCATGCTTTGCCAAATGCGTTAGCGCTCGATCCGGCATGCCTGCAGCTTAGTTAGTATTCCTACTCGCTGCGTCTGATACAACCGCTTGCAACTCTTCGTACTTCGTCATCGCACGCGGCCACTCCCACGAAACAGCCAGAGAACAAGCGTAAAAAAGGTCCTCGCCCCGAGCCCGGCGCTGGTGGATCTGGACGGCAGTGGACGACTCATCTTCACCGCTGCAACACCCTGTTCCAGGCACCGTCGCAACTCAATCCGTCTGTCCATGCGGTCGCCAATCCGTTCGCGACAGTGACATTAAACCCATAATTGATTATATTGTCAACTATGACGTGTAAATCTCAACTATGACAACACAGCAATCTGGAGCCGCGATGCCTGATACCCCGAACTCCCGTGCGACCCGGCAGCGCACACAAAAGCTGCGGGCTCCGGCCGAGGCGACCGAAGGGCAGCAGCCGCGCGGCACCCGCCGCAAGCGGGAGACTCGTACCCGGCTGCTCGACGCTGCGCTCAGGCTAATCGCCGAGAAAGGGATGGGTTCAGTAGCCATCAACGACATTACCGAGGCCGCCGACGTCGGTTTCGGCTCCTTCTACAACCACTTCGAGTCGAAGGAAGGGATCTTCGCCGCGCTCGTCGAGTGGGTGTTCGAGGAGTTCGCTGATTCGCTTGACCGCCTGGCCAGCGGATTGTCCGACCCGGCGGAAGTAGTCGCAGTCTGTGTGCGCCATACGTTGATGCGCGCCCGCCGCGAGCCCGTGTGGGGACAGCTCCTGATCCGCGAGGGTTTTTCGGTGCATGCGCTGAACTGGGGTCTCGGTCAACGACTGCTGCGCGACAGTCAAAGTGGCATTTCCGCGAACCGCTTTGTCGTCCCGGACCAGTTCCTGTGTCTCATTTCCGTTACGGGCATCATCTTCGCGGCGATCGCCGCTGAACTGCACTTTTCCGCCTCCGTCAGACCGGCGGCCCAGCGGCAGAAGGGATCTGGACTTGGAGAACAGAACTTCGCGGAGCGCGCGGCAGTGGTCGTGCTACAGGCACTTGGACTCAAGCGCGCGGAGGCGGAGAGAATTGCGCAGTTGCCGTTGCCTACGGGTAAGCCAGAAACCAAGGTCTGTCGAGCAAAACCGCCTGTCCGCTGATCGGGTGGACAATTTCCAGCCCCAGTGCCCCGATAGAGGGGCGGCGAGACCACAAGCGAGGTAGCTGTGATCGGAAAAACGGCGCCGACAACGAACGTGTGAAGGCTGCCGTTATATGGTCGAAAGCATTGAAATATCGCGTCAGGCCCACGGAGCACCCGCCCATCTGGGTCACTGAGTCGTGTCTCCTCAGCCCACATGTTTGGAGAATTGCATGCGCTCGAATACGGCGTTTTTTGCGTTCTCTTAGCGCTGGTTCTTCCGGTTTTGGGCTTGATCCTATGCCGTCGTAAAAATCAGTCAGCTACCGTAAAGCGCACTCGCGAGATAACGGCGGCGCAGTTCGCGCAGACCCGTCGCCAGGATCGCGCTGGCCGGCAGCGCGAGCAGCACGCCAAAGAAGCCGAAGAGCTGGCCGAAGGCCAGCAAGGCGAAAATCACCGCGAGCGGATGCAGGCCGATACGTTCGCCAACGAAGCGTGGCGTGAGAATGAAGCTTTCGAGAATCTGGCCGACGCTGTACACGACGACCACCGCGCCGACGCCATACCAGCTACCGAACTGCAGCAGCGCGGCTAGAAGCGCAAGGGTCAGCCCGGTCGCAAATCCGATATACGGAATGAACACCGCGAGCCCGGTGAAAAGACCAACGGGTAGCGCGATTTCGAAGCCCGCGATCGTCAGTGCTATCGGATAGAACGCGGCGAGCGCTCCCATCACGAGTAGCTGGCCGCGCAGGTATTGCGACAGCATCTGGTCCGTCTCACTCATGAAGTCCCGCGTATTGCCCAGCCAGCGTCGCGGCACGAAGCTTTCCAGCCGATCGAACGCCTCGTGCCTGTCATAGAGCAGATAGAACAGCACGAGCGGCACCAGCACGACGTTGCCGACAACAGTGATCATCAAGTTGGGCTCTGTCGCATTAACGCGGGCGAGGTAAAATTCCAGGCGGACGAAAACGCTCTGGCCACACGATGAAGAAGACAATGACGCCACGATCGACGCTTGCTCCGGACATCGCCAAGGTTCTGAAGCGGCTGCACTATCCGCTTGAAGTGATCCTGCTGTGCGTGCGATGGTACGTTGCCTACTCGCTGAGTCTTCGCAATCTCGAGGAAATGATGGCCGAGCGCGACATTTGTGTCGATCATTCGACGGTGCATCGCTGGGTCATCAAGATGGTGCCACTGTTCGAAAAGACATTTCGTCAGCACAAGCGTCCGGTCGGCAAGAGCTGGCGTGTTGACGAAACCTATATCAAGGTCAAGGGCTCGTGGAAGTATCTTTACCGGGCAGTGGATAAGGCAGGCCTCACCATCGATTTTCTGTTCAGAGCCAAGCGGGACAAGGCTGCTGCGCGGCGCTTCTTCGAAAAGGCAATTGGTCAGAACGGCTCGCCCGAGACCGTAACCATCGACAAAAGCGGCGCCAGTTTGGCCGCGCTTAACGAGGTGAACACCGAGCGAGAGACGCCCATCAAGGTTCGTCAGATCAAGTATTTGAACAACATCGTGGAGCAGGACCATCGAGCCATCAAACGCCGAACCCGACCGATGCTCGGGTTCAAGGATTTCAACTGCGCGCGCGTCATTCTGAGTGGCATCGAATTGATGCACATGATCAAGAAAGGACAGGTGAAATGTTCGGGCAGAACTTCGCTGTCTGCCGCCCAGCAATTTTACTCGTTGGTTTCGTAAGCCATCCTTCGCATATCATCTTTGCTTGATCCGCTTGCCTTACCGCGACAGAACCACCGCGGCGAGGAGGCCGGCTACATGATCATCATTTGCTGCGCGCTTCTCTCTACCGCAAACAGCTCGCTCAGCGTTTTGACGCATGGCATCGTTTCACCGAACTCACCCAGAATCCGTCAGCCGTCTGAGCAAATACGCGTCCTCTGTAGATTTGCGCCGTCGATCAGCCAACGTGACAATGCCAAGAAAAGGACGATTACCCCTAAAAGCACCCGTTCAATCCGCATCAAGGCCTGGCCCGTTCTGGACAAATGTCATGTGTCGGGCCCGCTTCCTACAGAAAGCAGAACATTCCTATAACGGCAGCGGCCATCACGATCGTCGCCAGCCAACCGACGACCCGCAGGGTGCCTGAAATAAAGAACGTCCCCATGATGTCTGGATTCGACGCCATCTTCATCATGAGCACCATAATCGGCACTGAGGTGACGCCATTGATGACGGCACTCCAGAAAAGTGCCTTGATCGGGTCAATCGAGGTGAAGCCCAGGGCCAGGCCAACCACTGTAGCGAGAATGATGATTCCGTAGAACCGCATGGCAAGCTTCGGCTCCAGTTCCAGGCTGTTCTTCCACTCGAACGTTCCTGCCATCGCGTAGGCTGCAGAACCGGCCAGGACCGGCAGGGCAAGCAGCCCGGTACCGATGATGCCAATACTGAACAGCAGGAACGCAAACTCCCCAGCGATCGGTCTCAGCGCCGAGGCGGCCTGTGACGACGTCTGGATATCGGTAATGTGACGCGCGTGGAGGGTCGCGGCCGTGGCGAGAACGATAAAGAACGCGATCAGGTTTGAAAACCCCATACCGATCCACGTATCGAATTTGATCCGTTTCAGATTTGACGCGCCTTGAGACGGCGCATGCTTGAGCGCGAGCTGTCCATGTCGTGCCCGTAGCTCCTCGACTTCCTGCGAGGCCTGCCAGAAAAACAGGTACGGGCTAATTGTCGTCCCGAATACCGCGACGACGGTCGTGACGTAGCCGCCGTTCCACGACAGATGTGGCAACACCGTCCGGATCGCCACGGTCATCCATGGTATCTGGACGGCGAACACGACGCCGACGTAGGCGAACAGGACAAGCGTCAGCCACTTGAGGACGCGGACATAGCGTCGATACGGAACAAAAACCTGCAAAACGAGCGAAAAGAGCGCGAGCCCGACCGTGTAGACATGCGTCGGGCCACCAGCGACCAGATTGACGGCTGCGCCCATGGCTGAGAGATCCGCCGCAATATTGATCGTATTCGCCACGAGCAGGAGAATAACCGTGCCGTAGAGCAGCCATGCGGAATAGTGACGTCGAATATTGGTCGCCAGTCCGTGGCCGCTGACCCTGCCAATCCTGGCGCTGATGATCTGGATGGCAACCATCAGCGGATAGGTCAGCAGGATCGTCCACAGGATGTTGTAGCCGAACGCTGCGCCCGCCTGCGAGTACGTTGCGATGCCGCTCGGGTCGTCGTCGGCCGCTCCGGTAATCAGACCGGGCCCTAACTTCTCAACCCACGAATTGACGTTGCTGGGCGGCGTTGACGACGGATCAGTATCGGATTCCATACGAGCTCAATAGTATGGGGATTTGAAGCGACGTTCGTCGCTGCCGGGCCGTAGTCGACCCCACGTCACTGTAAAAGCTCCTCTAATCGTAGCGCACCTATTCAGAAACTCACGAACCACGCACAGCGCAAAACCAGATCAAACGTTGAATCCCAAGCGAGATGAGGCTGCCCGAACAGCAACCGTCAGATTTTCCACGATTCGAACGATTATCCCTGTCCGCACCACACCTTGTACGGGTATTGGGTGCTCAACTCCCTGAACTGCGTTTGCATCATGTGTGGGACCACCTTATGCAGATGGCTGGGTGTCCCGGTTTCGTGCTCGCGCAACGCCGCGGTGTCCACCGTAACGGCTTCGGTTGCGTCTTCGCCGGCAGGAAGCATATTTCTGGAACGCGTGTCTGCGGAAGCCCGCGCCAGTAGCCCGTCTCTCGAAGCTCCTTCGGCAACTGCCTGGTGACAGGAAAACGCCAGCCTTGCGGCTGGCGTTTCGAACAGGTGGCGAAGGCGTCCTGCTGGTTCGACCACCACCGACACCCTCATCCCTGGTTTTAACGACTTAAAGATCGAGCGTCCGGCCTTCGACTGCGCCGCGGGTGGCCAGCCAGTAGGGCCGCTGGTTGTAGTACTCGTGCAGCGACGAACCCCACTGAGGGTCCGACATCGCGGGCCAATGGTCCTTGTCGAAGCCGGGCGCGTTCTTGATGCGGTCGGCGGCGATGTCGAGCCGGAAGCACTTCTCGTTAGTGTCTAACGTCAACGCGCTCCACGGGATGGCGTAAAGGGTGTGGCCCATGCCAAGGAACCCGCCGCTGGACAGGACGGCGTAGGCGATCCGGCCGCCGCGCACGTCGAGCATGATGTCGGAGATTTTGCCGACATCTTCGCCATCCGAAGTGATGACCTTGTCGCCGTCGAGCGTGGCTGCCGCCATCACATCCGGGCAGGGGCCTTCGCCAGTTCCTCCACCGACAATCTTCGCGCCGCTGCCGCCAGTTGCCGGTTGGGCGCTGGGGTCAAGTGTGGTCATGATGTTCTCCTCGTGAAAAGATCAGACCTTCAATTCCGCAACAGCCACGCCACGGGCGAGTGCAGACTCGGATCGGCGCGCGACGGCTAACGCGAATTTCGTGCGAACCACGGCAGGGATGCCCTTACTAGAAATGAGCTAGTGCAACTGTTTTTTCAGATCGGAAAGTTCGGCATGAACGGAGGTAACGGCACTTTTTACTTTCGCATTTACATTGGTTGCACGTTGACACGCCTGCTCTGCTCGGTCGCCGACCTGCTCAAGGTCGTCGATCCATTGACGCATGCGCTTTTCGTCTTTTGATTCCATTATTTTTTTTGCGCCTCCGGATTTCTTATCGAGTTGATCAACGCAGTCCATAAGCTCCTTGGGCACTGTGGCGTCGGCGTGACAGACTTGCGAGGCTTTCTCAATGGTTTGCTCCAGATGGGTGAAACGCTTCTGGATTTCACTGGCTTGCAGCATGATGAACCTCCTCCTCGAAGGTTGTTCCACGGTAAGTTTGGGCGCCGTTTTGCTGGATCCCAACGTGGTACCGTCAGTCTCGCCTGCCTGAACCAGGTGGCATATTGCTGCGCCGCGGTTCTCAGCCAATCGACGGGTGGCGGCCTGTTTACTATAGAACTCTCCACTGCAATCACACAGGTCCGGTTCCTTCCGCGTGGCGCAAGCGCGCTGGCTGGGCCCGCCCGTTTCCCAGACTGTTAAGGAAGTGCGCCACGGTTGCGTTCTTCCCGAATCGTGCAGGCTGCAGCGGTGTGCGCTGCATCAATTGACCGACCCGGGACTTTTGGGAGCCGAGCGATCTGGTGATGATGGCGCATCGAGGTCGGAGGCGTCATTGGATGATCTCAGGACACGCATTTCTTTGCGTGCGCGCGTCAGTCTCCGCGTGTATCGAACGTGCCCCGTTGCGAAAACCGGTTGCTACATCGCCGCTCAATGTACTCACTGCGGAGACGGACGGCAGATCGATCACCCGGTGAAACAGGAACAGCGGCTTGACGCACCGTATGAAGGGTGTTGACCGCTACCGTACAGACCTGCCGTGCTGGAAGTGAGAACGTATAAACGGACACATCGTCCTCACGGAAAAAACACCGACGTCCCGGCTTCCACAACATTGCATCCACTGCGACTTTCGCGGCGTGCGACGAGGTGCCCTGCAATCCCGTCGCGACATGGCGCGTATCCGCCGGATGCTGCGATCCGGAAGCGCCGCCATCCAGGGAGACACCCAGAGCCGGTCCCGATCGTCTCACCAGGACCTCGTACACGTTGCCCTGCGGGCCCTCAACCCTGGATGGTTTTAACGCGTGCACTTTCCAGGGAGAAGTACCAATGCGCATCGCACAGATTGCCCCGTTGCATGAGGCCGTTCCCCCGGCACTCTATGGGGGCACCGAGCGCGTGGTGTCCTACCTCACCGAGGCGCTTGTCGACCTGGGGCACGACGTGACCCTGTTCGCAAGCGGCGACTCGCACACGAAGGCGACGCTCGCGGCCGCGTGGCCGCGTGCATTGCGCCTCGACCCGTCGACCCACGACGTGCTCGCCCCGCACATGCTGATGCTCGAACAGGTGCGCCGTGTCGCCCGCGAATTCGACGTGTTGCACTTTCACCTCGACTATCTGCCGTTCTCGCTGTTTTCGCGGCTCGACACGCCGTTCGTGACGACGCTGCACGGCCGCCTCGACCTGCCGGAACTGCAAGCCGTGTTCAATACGTTTCCGAAGGCGCCGGTCGTGTCGATCTCCGATTCACAACGTTTGCCGCTGCCGCAGGCGAACTGGCTGGACACGATCTATCACGGTCTGCCGGAAACGCTGCTCACGCCGCAAACGCAGAAGGAGCCGCAATATCTCGCGTTCCTGGGACGACTGAGTCCGGAGAAAGGAGCAGACGTCGCCATCAGGATCGCTGCACAAAGCGGTCTGCCGTTGAAGATCGCCGCGAAGATAGACAGGGCCGACCAGAAATACTTCAAGACGGAAATCGAGCCGCTGCTGTCGCAGACGCACGTCGAATTTCTCGGGGAAATCAGCGAGCAGCAGAAGCCTGGATTCCTATCGGGTGCGAGGGCGCTGCTGTTTCCGATCGACTGGTCCGAGCCGTTCGGCCTCGTCATGATCGAGGCAATGGCGTGCGGTACCCCGGTTATCGCATTCAATCGCGGCTCTGTACCCGAAGTGATCGACCACGGCGTCACCGGTTATATCTGCGAAGACGTGCAGAGTGCCGTAGGCGCGCTGCAACGACTCGATGAGCTGTCACGTACGGAAGTCCGCACCCAGTTCGAACGCCGCTTCAGCGCCAGAACGATGGCGCGGAAATACGTAGCCAGCTATACGTCACTGCTTCACGCGGCAACGCGCCCGGTGTTGCGACGTGCCACCGCCGGTTGATCTGCGCCTGGCGACTTTCCATTTCGAAGCCGTGGCGCCGGTCATGACGACGTGCACCGGAAGGGACGCTGACCGGCCGTTTTGATGCGATGAACCCAGCGAACCTACCCTCCTTCCCTCTGCCCGGACTCATGCGCCCCTGGCTGTTGGGATGCCATGAATGATTCATGTGGTCGCCGGACGTGAATCCCTGATTCCAAGCCTTTTTGTGGACGCCGCCACGACCCCGTTTCGATCACCACGATAGCCATCGCGGGGTGCCCAAATGCATCCGGATGGCGCGGCGGTAAGAGCTGCACGACAGAGATAGGCGGACGTACGCATATGCTCTCCTTCCCAGTCGCACTCGTCGGCGTAGTGCCTCGCTTTATCGATGGGAGTGAGCAGATCACCCTGATCACGGACGTGCCGTTGATGACTTGGTATGCATGGGCGATCTGTTCATCCGAGGGCTCTAGCGGAGTCCAGGTTTCACCCGTGGGCCGTGCCTGCGACCCGGCCAACACTGATAGGCCCGGCTACCGATGCTAACTACGCTGAAGGTGTCGCATGAGTAGCTTCATAGGCTGCCGTGACGATCGACCGTTACCACTTCGTTCTGAGCGTCTTAGCTTTCTTCAGGCGCTCGGACTGCTACCGTACAGACATACCCTGTCGCATGTGAGAAAGCTACGTTGCGTCCGCCGTGCGCCGGTGATTCCCAGGCGTCTCTCGCGAGGCGCGCATTCGTAGCCGGCAACTGGCGCGACCGCGCAAGTCTTCGTTATGCCAAACGCCAGGTGCCGCTGCACGCTTCGCCAATTGGTCCGCGACCTGCGCGTCGCACCGCTGATCAGGCTAGTGTCGAACTTGAGGAGAGCGTCATGAACAACATCATCTGGCTTGTCGGAGCCGTGGTCATCGTTCTATTCGTCCTGGGCTATTTCGGGTTGAGATAGGACGTTCCAGTCATGTGCCCATCAGTCGATGGTCGGTCAGCGACCGCGACCACATCTGTATGAGCTTGCCCGTTAATCGGACGACGAGTGCCAGGGAACTCGCGAATGAGGCACGCGTGCACTGAATGGCCGGGAAGGTTCGAAGGACTGATATGACTTTCTTTGCGCCGATTGCCGGAACGCACTCGCGATGACGTAGAGGTCCGATGAAGGTTAGATGCAGATGTTGATTCGGCGCTTGCCCAAACGGTCTGAAAGGGCCGAGAAGCGTGCGACGTGTGGGACAGGAGCCGGGCCACTTTCGGCCGTTCGCCGGAGCGCTCCGATGGACATTCAAACGTCGAGTACTATCGGA
Organism: Paraburkholderia sediminicola; assembly: GCF_046027355.1. Lineage (GTDB taxonomy): Bacteria > Pseudomonadota > Gammaproteobacteria > Burkholderiales > Burkholderiaceae > Paraburkholderia > Paraburkholderia sediminicola_B. Next base: position 215,330 of record NZ_JAQQEK010000004.1, read on the forward strand.
TACCGGACTCACGCCGCTTAAGCACGCTTCTCGTATCCTCGCTACACTGGGTCCGGCCCCGACCGCGCGTCGGCCGCCTCCCAGGCGCCACGGCAGTTGCCCCGAACACCATCCCCCGCCCACCGCTCAGTAGGCCGCGCGCAGGGCCTCAGTGGCGAGGGCGAGCCGCGACGCGATGACCTTCACCAGAAAGCGATGAAACTGCTGCGCGGCTGCCGGGTTGTCTTGCTCGAGAGCAACGAGGGCGGCCAGCGACAGCCTGCGCACGCGCGTCGGCACCTCGGCGAACACGTCCGCGCTGCGCGGCTGCTGCGTGTACACGGCCATTTCGCCAACGACCGTGCCCAGGCCGGAAGCGCGCAGCCTCACCGACCGCCCGTTACCGAGCGGTAGCGAAACCGCGACCCGCCCGCTCTCGATGATGTACAGCGCGTCGCCCGGCTCCCCGCGAAGAAACAGTGGCTGGCCACGTAGCAGGTCATGCACTTCGAGATAGGTGAACAGTGCGTTCAGCGCGCTGGCCGTGAAATACGGCGCGAGCATCGCGTGGAGGTCGTCACCGCGCTTCAGCGCGAGCGCGCTTGACGCGAGCAGTTTGTCTTCGACCCATTCCAGGCCCGCATCGAGCGTGTCGAATTCTCGAATCCGCAGATTGAGCGTACCGGTTTTAGTCAGCAGATCGCGCGAGCGCGGCGGCAGCGCGGTCAAGACCAGGTCCTTGTCCGTCGCCGCGCAGAGTTGCCGCAGCTTGACGAAGCTGATCGATGCGGACGCGTCTATGCCCTGGGTCGACGCGAAGTCAAGCACGACGAATCGGACCGCAGCCAGATCGCGCGCGGCGACCCGCTCGCGTATGCGCTGGAGGATCGAATTGGCTGTACCGAAGAAGAGAAACCCTTGCAGGCACATTCCGCACACCTGTGCGCCAAGTCCGCGCAGCGCTTCGGTCTCCTCGATGTTGCGCTCGACATTCGAGGTCCGGGTGCGGAGGTCGAACTCCATCCGGATGCAACTGACCCGGCCGTAGAGCAATGTGAACATCACGCAAGCAGCGACGACGCCTGCGACCACGCCGACGATCACGCCCCAGCCCGCGATCGTGCCGAGAATGATGGGCACGAGCAGGTACTCATACCAGTTGAGCTTCGCGTAGGCGCCGACCACCCACTGCACGAGGAGGCGCAGCCCCATGAAAAGCTGAAGGCCGACGAGCACCGGTACGGGAAAGAGCGCGACGAGATCGGGCGACGCGGCAAGCACCACGAGGCACGCGAGCGACGCGAACACGCCCGCCATCCGGCTCGTCGCGCCGACGCGCGCGTTGAGCATCGAGCGATTGAACGACTGATAGCCGACCATGCCGCCCAACAGCCCGCTCGCGAGATTGGCGAGGCCCGCGGCCCGCATCTCGCGATTGAGGTCGACCTCCTCGCCTGTCGCTGCACCGATTGCCGTCGAATTCATCAGGATCGTGACAGCCGAGACCGACGTGACCACGAGGCTCTCCGGAAGGTGTGCGGCGATCGCCGGCCAGTCGATGCCGCCCTGCGCGAGCTGCGCTGTCAGGTGCAGCTCCGGCAGCCCGGCGAGCCGCAGCGCCACGCGCGGCAACAGCAGCCCCATGCCGCGCGCTTCGTCGATCGACAGGCCCGCGGCGCGCAGCAGGACGTAAAAGAGGACGATCCCGAAGGCCAGCGTAAGCGGCAACGCGGCGACGTGCTTCCAGGTGCGCAGCAAGATGGTGGCCAGCACGCCTACGATGAGCGCGGGGAGCCACGCGAGCCAGTGAAGATGAGTCAATAGCGCGAGCGTATGCCATTGCAGGGACTCGCCCGTCATCACGCGGAACGCGCCGGCGAGGAGCAGATAGCCCGTGCCGGCGAGGAAGCCGCCGAGGACCGGGTAAGGCAGGAACTGCAGCGAGCGGCTGCGCTTCGACGAACCGATTGCGTAGAGCACGATGCCGGTCACGAGCGAACAGAGCGCGATCGCGATCAGCACGGTCAGGAGCAGGGTCTGCGGGGAGCCGCCGTCCGCGCGCACGCTGCTCGCGACGCCTGCCGCCACACCCGCGAGAAACGCCGCCGCATTGCTGTCGGGGCCGCCGATGTTCAGGCGCATCGAGCTCGTCAAGGCAATCACGAGCGCCGTGACGACACAACTGACGAGCGCGGTGGGCACACCGAGCATCGCGTAGCGGGCCAGATCGGCGCTGAAGATCATCGTGCCGAGGCTCATCGCGTAGCACAGCATGACGAGTGCCGATACCGCCCCGGCCGCCAGATCGCCGGGCAGCCCCGCGAAGCGCGAGCGCGGCGGGACGTCGGAGACGGAAACGGTCTGGCCCGGCTTCACGTGAATTCCCGGTGGAATGCGGCGGCACGATGGGGAGCGATCCAGTATCCGTCCTCGAACGAAAGCCTGTCAAACGCCATACGTGGTCCGTGGCGGACGCCTACACTGGGTATTCATCGGCACGATCCCCGATAGGTTCGGGGCCGTTCGCATCGGCAATCTGCGCACGCCTTTCGTCTGCGTTTTGAGCCGATGGGAAGGAACCGGAAGCGACCCGCGCGACGGAGCGCGCGCCGCCCGGCATTGGACGCAGGCGGCGAACATGGATATTGAACAATGGCTGCAGGCCCTGGGGCTCGAGCAGTACGCGCAAGCGTTCGCGGCGAACGACATCGATCTGTCGCTGCTCGCGCAGTTGACCGACGGGGATCTGAAGGAGCTCGGGGTACAGTCGCTCGGCCACCGCAAACGCATCGTCGCTGCCGCCGCGCGGGACTCGGCCGCGGCGGCCCCGCCGGCGGCGCAGGCGCCCAACGTCCTGGACACCCCCGCGGACGAACGCAGGCAGGTCACGATCCTCTTTGCCGATCTCTGCGGCTTCACGGCGCTGTCGCGCACGCTTGATCCGGAGGAACTGCGCGCGCTGATCGGCCGCTACACGGCGCTCGTCGACAGCATCGTGCTCGCCTATGGCGGCACGACCGACAGGCACATCGGCGATGCGGTGATGGCGCTGTTCGGCGCTCCCCGCGCGCACGAAACGGACACGCTGCGCGCGGCCCGCGCGGCGCTCGACATCCATGACGCGCTGACACAGCTAAGCGCACAGGCGGCGCGGACGTTGCAGGCGCACATCGGCATCGCGAGCGGCGAGGTGGTTGCGGGCACGCTCGGCTGCGTCGACGCACGGGACTACACCGTGACCGGCAATCCTGTGAACCTGGCCGCGCGGCTCCAGACTGCGGCGGCGGCCGGTGAGACCTGGCTTTCCGATGACGTGGCGCGCGCGCTCGGCGACGCCGCCGTCTGCGACCCGCTCGGCGAGCAGCGCTTCAAGGGCATCGACACGCCGGTGCGGGCCTGGCGGCTGCGCGCCATCGCGAGCGAAGCGGCGAAGGCGAGCCAGAGCCGCTTCGTCGGGCGTCAGGCCGAGCTCGAGCAATTTCACGGCATCGTCCACGCGTGCGTCGCGAGGCGGGCCGGCCACGTCGTCCATGTGCGCGGCGAAGCGGGCATTGGCAAGACGCGTCTGGTCGATGAGATGCGCCGCTACGCGCAGTCGCAGGGCTTCGTGATCCATCGGGGCCTCGTGCTCGATTTCGGTGTGGGCAAGGGCCAGGATCCCGTGCACGCGATCGTCGGCAGCCTGCTCGGCCTGCCGGCCGGCGCATCGAGCGACGCGCGGCAAGCCGCCGCCGCGCGTCTTGCCGCTGAGGGTGTCGTCAAGGCCGAGCAGCACACGTTTCTCCACGACCTCCTCGACCTGCCGCTCGCGGGCGAATGGCGAGCCCTCTACGACGCGATGGACCACGGCGCGCGCAAGCGCGGCAAGCAGGCGCTCGCGACGAGACTGACCGACGACGCGTGCACGCAGGCCGCGACCCTGATCGTCGTCGAAGACCTGCATTGGGCTGACCCCGAAGTGCTCGACTATCTCGCGGCCTTCGCCTCGGGCATCGCGAACGGGCCGGGCCTGCTCGTGATGACCTCGCGCGTGGAAGGCGATCCGATCGACGCGACGTGGCGCGCGCGCTGCCGGGACACCCCCTTTGCGACGATCGATCTCGGGCCGCTGCGAAAGGACGAAGCCCTGAGCCTCGCGGGCAACTTCATCGACGCGACGCAGCGTGTCGCGCTCGCCTTCATCGAGCGCGCGGGCGGCAACCCGCTGTTCCTCGAGCAACTGTTGCGCAACGCCGAGGAAGGCAGCGGCAGCGCCGTGCCGGCCTCGATCCGGAGCCTCGTGCTCGCGCGGATGGACCGGCTCGCGCCGCGCGACCGCCTCGCCTTCCAGGCGGCCGCCGTGATCGGCCAGCGTTTCGACCTCGCGTTGCTGCGGCGGCTCATCGACGATCCCGGCTACGCCTGCGCCGGCCTGCTTGCCAATGCGCTCGTGCTGCCGGAGGGCGAGGACTTCCTGTTCGCCCATGCGCTGATTCAGGAGAGCGCGTACTCGACGCTATTGCGCGCGCGCCGGCGCGCGCTGCACCGCCGCGCGGCCGACTGGTTCGCGCACGGCGACCCCACGCTGCACGCCCAGCATCTCGACCGCGCCGAGGACGAATGCGCGCCGCGGGCCTATCTGGCCGCCGCGGACGCGCAGCGCGCGGCCCACCTGGTCGAGGCCGCGCTGCGCCTCGCCGAGCGCGGCCTCGAGATCGCGCAGACCGACGCAGACCGCCACGCCCTGAGCTGTTGCAAGGGCGAGCTCCAGCGCGACCTCGGCGACATTGCCGGATCGATCGCCACCTATCGCGCGGCGCTGGCGGCCGCCCCCGACGACGCCAGTCTGTGCCGCTGCCAGCTTGGGCTTGCGGAAGACCTGCGCGTCAGCGAAGGTCTCGATGAAGCGCTAGACCTGCTTGCAGCCGCGCAGCGGATCGCGGAGCGCGACGACCGGGTGGCCGAGCTCGCGAGCCTTCACCATCTGCGCGGCAACATCCTCTTTCCGCTCGGGAAGATCGATGCCTGCAACGCCGAGCACGAACTCGGTCTCGCCTATGCGCGGCGCCTCGGCCTGCCCGAGGCGGAGGCCCGCGCGCTCGGCGGCCTCGCGGATGCCGCGTACGCGCAGGGACGGATGCGGACCGCGTTCCGCCATTTCAGCGATTGCGTGGCGTTGAGCCACGAGCACGGGTTCGGCCGCATCGAAGTCGCGAATCGTTCGATGCAGGGCTTCAGCCGCATCTATCTGAACGACGCGTGGCAGGCGCGCGAAGACGCGCTTGCCGCCGCGCACGCCGCCGAGCTGATCGGGCAACCGCGCGCGCAATTGCTGGGCGAGACGCTCGGCGTGTTCGCCTGCTACGAGCTCGGTGATGTGCAGGCTGCGCGAGTCCATCTGGAGCAGGAAATGCGGGTGATCCGGCAGTTGGGCGCGCGCCGCTTCGAAGCGCAGAATCTGGAAATGCAGGGACGTGTATGGCTGGACGATGGATGCCGCGGCAAAGCTGTGAAAGCGCTTCGCGAGGCGCTCGCGATCTCGCGCGAAGTGGGCACGCAGTTCTGCGCGCCGAAGGTCCTGGGCGCCCTGTCCCGCGCGGTCGACGGGAACGACGAGCGTGCGCGGCTCCTGGCAGAAGGCGAGAACCTCCTGCGCCTCGGCGCGGTCGGCCACAACCACCTCTGGTTCTACCGCGACGCCATCGAAGCGATGCTGTCTGCCCCCGATCCGGTCGGCGCGCTGCTCTACGTGACGGCACTAGAGGACTACACGCGGCGCGAACCGCTGCCCTGGGCCGAGCTGTTCGCGGCGCGCGGCCGCGCGCTCGCGCGCCCCCTGCAGGAGCCTGCGGACGAAGCCGTGCGATGCGAGCTTGGGCGCGTGCGAACCGTGCTGCTGCAGGCGGGCTTCAGGCACTACCTGGCCGCGGTCGATGCAGCGCTTGCCGCTTGAGGCGAGCGTCACGCCAGCGCCGCGTGTCAAGCGGTTGGTCAGCGGCCCATTGATCTGCACATTCTTCGCGATCAGATCGAGTCCGATCAACGCGCTCGCCAATCCTTGCGGCCTGCCCAAACCGGATGCCCGACGACGCTGCAAAATCTGGCCATCGCGTTCGACCATTACAACGAGTCGCCTCCACACAGCGCATTGAAATATCATTGGCCACGCGAGTTTCGCCAGCGACCAAATTCACCAACCTAAGCGTGACCATGTGTCCGGTCATGCAGAGGCAAGTGCATGCCACTTGGCTGCGTCCCGCTCCTGGCCCGAACCGGGACGCTTGCGACCAGCAGTAGCCGACCTTTTCCGGCGTCAGAACACAAACAGCTCCGTTGTTCACGGTCGTGAGTCTATTGTCCGCATCCCCGCGGGCGCGATGTTTCGTGGCACGAAACCACAACGCTCGAAGAGCCGTTCCGAGGGCCCGTTCCCCACGGTGATCATCGCGCAACACGCGCTATGGCCAGCGATGACAAGGTTCCTCAGCGAAGCCTTGACCAGGCTGCTTGCCATGCCATTTCCCTGTATTGAGGGCCTGCTCGCCACGATCGCGATAAGCGGGCAGTCGTACGGTTCGTAATCGGTAACAACGCAGGCCGACAGCAATTCGCCATCACGCTCGACAACCGACGATGCGGCGAGGATGCAATCGCCATAGAGACCTTCGAAAAGCGCGTTTGTTTTTGCGCGGTAGTCCGCTTCGGTTTGCTGAAGGTCGTCGGTCGTGCCCTTAAAGGCTGTAAAAAACAACGCCCCGAGTTGCACTGCGTCGTCTGTCCTGACCATCCGTACGTCATCACCTCCTCGAGCGAATTCGTCGAACCGGGTCAACTCAATACGCCACATCCTGCTCTCTCGTCGCTGCGGTTTTTGATCCATGAGTGGCTGCCCTTCGAAAATCGTTGCCCTGATTCACACAGACTCGTTTCAATTATGGCAGGGGCATCCCGGTGTGCGATGCGTGGCATGCTGGAAACTCTGTTACCAAACGGGACGATTTACGGTAGGGTCGAGCAGGCAAGCTCGTGCATCGGACGCTCTCAGATAGACGCCGAAGCACCACGCGAACCCTAACCTACCCGAGCGCCCGGGAAATTACGCGGAAATTCGACCGGCGACCTGCGGAAGGTGGGCAGCACCTGCGTCTTGGCGGTCAGCGCGACGTCGGCCCGGGGCCCGGCCCGGCCGGGGACCTGTATCTGGAAATCGCCTCCGGGGAGGATCCGCATTTTCGTGTCGACGGACACGATGTCTGGCTCGATGTACCGGCAGCGCCCTAGGAGCGCTACTCGTTGCCCATGTAACCGTTCAGGCTCCCGATGGCTCGTCGAAAGAGAGTCGAGTTCACGCTCGCTGAATTGTCCCTGGCAAGCGGCGCGTCGGAAGAACAGTTGACGTTATGGATCGAAGACGCAGTCGAGCCGCAGGGCGCCACGGCGCGCGAATGGCGCTTAACCGGTTGCTGCGCTGAAGCGCGTGCGAACCGCCGGACGAATCGCACAGGATCTCGACATCAACGGGCCTGGCATTGCGCTCGCGCCCGACCTGCTCGATGAAATCAATGCATTGCGGGCGCGGGCCACGCGCTCGTCCGGTCGTTGATCGTGTTTTCCAATTTCCACATTGTGCTTCGCCCGTGCTGGGACTGCCCGTGATCCTCAACCTGATCGTCGACATGACGTATTTTTCAGGCAACACCTTTCGAACGTCGCTAGCGCCATTAAGCGTCAGCTCGTCGTGCGGGTTTGTGGCGGCCAGCTGGCCGTAAAGGTCAGCGCACGCCGCGCAAGGCTGAATCCAGAGATCCATTCAAAAGGCGATAACCCGCCTCGCTTCAGACTCGGCAAGCTCCAGTGCTGCCTCGGCCGGCCCCGAATCGAAAAAGTCCGAGCTTTATTGACTAACTCGTACCAACTTTAGTTCGTTTGACGTCACGAGGGCCGAGATTCGCCCTTGCCCATAGGGACACCTCAGTCAGCGCATCGACCTCCAGAACCGGACCACGGCGGGGTGAATCACCTCGCGCCACCTCGGGCCGGTGAACAGGTCATAGTGGTCACAATCCGGTATCGTCAGGCGGCAGCGCTTCGATACTGGGACCGCACTGCACAGCGTGTGAGCGGCATGCGTCTGGCCCGCGCCGGCAATGTCGTCGCGGTCGCCCTCGACTGTACAAAGCGCCGTAGCTGCGAGATCCTGCGGCTGAATACAGCGTCCGCCGACGTGCCATTTCCCACGGGCAAGCTGCTGCTCCTGAAAGATTACGCGAATCGTGTCGAGCAGATAATCTTCGGCCATGTCGAGAACCGCCGCATATTCGTTCAGTGCACGCAGGCTGTTCGCAATGGCCTTCGCATCGACTGAGAAGCGGCTCGACCAGTAGTGCAATTCGAGTGCCAACTGGCGGTGTGGATGCGCGGCGACAATCGCCGCATGCTGGATGAAGCCCGGACAGACCCGGCGGCCGGAACCGGCATAGCCGGGCGGAACGGTGTCGATCACCGTGTCGCGGAACCAGTCGAGGCTGTGGCTTTGCGCCAACCGGTCGACGGCGGTCGGATTGAGCCGCGCATCGATCGGGCCGCCCATCAGCGTCAGGCTGAGCGGCGGCGCCTCTCCTTCCCTCGCCAGCAATGACGCAGCCGCGAGGGTCGGCGCGGTGGCCTGGCAGAGGGCGATGACGTGCGTATGCGCGCAGCCCACTTTTAACAGAAAGCGTTCGACCGCGAGCACATAGTCGTCGAGTCCGAAAGGGCCGGCGGCGAGCGGCACGTCCCGTGCGTTGGCCCAGTCGGTGACGTACACATCGCCGTCCTGCAGCAGCGTTTCGACCGTTTCGCGCAGCATGACCGCGTGGTGTCCCGCGAGTGGCGCGCAGAGAAAGATGTCCGGTGGCGCCGCGCGTTTTTGACCGCACCTGGGTGCAACGGGCGAGTGCGCGCGCGTGAATTGCCGCAGCGCGCAAAACGGCGTGCTGTCGACCACCTGTTCGGCAACCGGTACCGATCGGGTGCCCACCGTCACCGCCTCGATGCCGAACGGCGGTGCCACGAGGGCCGGTCGAACCAGCCGGCGCAGCCAGTCATAGCCAGCAGCGGCGACGGGCACGCAAGACATCGACGGCGACAACCAGGCATCGCATCCGGGCATTGCCCAGTCGCTGAACGACTGCATCAGGCCACGCTGCTCTTCAAGCCACGAATACCACATGCTGTCTCCTGCCCGCGTGCCCGCGACTCGTTCCGTCTTCCATCAAGGCAGGAGCGTGGTCGGAAAAACGGGAGTGAAACGCGTTCAACGGCAATCAATACGCCGCGAGAAATGTAGACCTGCCGCAAGAAACACGCCGTCGCGTCCTTCTACCTTGCGCTAAAGACCAGCATATGTGTGGTGCTCCGGGAAAGAAATTGCGGCGTAACGCGCGCGCCCGCGACGCGCTGCTCGCGCAGGGGCAGCACCCATCGCTCGACGCGATACGTATCGCGCTCGGCAACACCGGCTCCAAAACGGCGATCCTCAAGAAAAGGACGATGTATCGTTCACACGCGCTGGATCGCCGTCCGACGCAATCCGGGATCCTGTAGTCCGGCTCACCGCGTGTCTGGACGAAGAGGCGCAGGCCGTTGCGGACCTGCAACTGACCGAGGCTGCGCCGCCGTCGCTCGCGAGCGGGCGGCGCACGCAGCAGCCAGACCGCATTGCAGTAGCGCGCGCTCGACGTCGAACGCCTCACGCAGCAAGCACGCGGACTGACCGAGCGACTCACCGAGCACGACGGTTTTCATCGGTCCCTCGAGGAAAGGCTGCAGCACGCCCACTTGCCAGCGCAACCCGGTCCCGCGCCAGGTCCGGACGCACCCCGTCGCTGTCGTTTCATGCCGCATAGGCCTTGACGACCGGGTACGGCCGCGATTTGTGGCATCGCCGTCGACATGATCCGCCCTTCAACGTTGGCCATGCCCGTCGCGGCCGTAAATTGACGCCAGAGCGGGCAAGTGTCTGTGAATGAGTCGGCGCAGCGACAACTACGGATAAGTGCAACAATAAAAATGCCGTCGGCGCCTTTTGAAAATCATCCTGTGACATGGAATCGAACATGCTGGAGATAGATGGGGATCGCTTTGTGGCAATCGTAAGCAAGATTCTCGAATCCCGGCTGACCCCGTGTCTTGTGTCGGCCATGGCAAGCGCCGCGCTCACCATCTGTCCGGTGCAGGCGCAGGTACGACCGCCGTCGTTCGAGACTTTCGCCGTCCCGACCGGTAGTGCGCCACATGACGTCGCCCCGGCGCCCGACGGCGCCGTGTGGTACACCGCGCAGGCGCAGGGCGTGGTCGGTCGGCTGGACCCGCGTAGCGGCAGGATCGACAGGATTCCGCTTGGCGATGGGTCGGCACCGCACGGCGTGATCGTCGGGCCCGATCGCGCGGCATGGATCACCGACGGCGGCCAGAACGCGATCGTGCGCGTCGATCCGAAGACGTTTGCCGTCACGCGTTTTCCATTGCCGAAGGACCGGCCGGCCGCCAATCTGAATACCGCGGTCTTCGACAAGCAAGGGCATCTGTGGTTTACCGGCCAAAGCGGCGTCTATGGCGAGCTCGATCCGAAGCGCGCCAGCATGCGCGTCTTCGATGCGCCGCGCGGGCACGGCCCCTACGGCATCTGCGTGACCCCGGACGGCAGCCTGTATTTCGCGTCACTAGCGGGAAGTTATCTCGGCCGCATCGATCCCGGAAGCGGCGCAACGCAGGTCATCGATCCGCCGACGCCGGATCAAGGTGCGCGCCGTGTATGGTCCGATTCGAAGGGGCGTGTCTGGGTCAGCGAGTGGAACGCAGGAAAAGTCGGCGTATTTGATCCAGCGACGCGTCGATGGCGCGAATGGCGCCTGCCCGGCGACGATCCCCATGCATACGCGATATTCGTAGACGACCAGGACATCGTCTGGCTCAGTGAATGGAGCGCCAACGCGCTAGTGCGCTTCGACCCGCGCACTACGCGGTTCGACGTGTTTGCGCTGCCGCGTCCGCACGCGAACGTACGTCAAATGATGGGCCGCCCAGGAGAAGTCTGGCTGTCCGAGTCCGGCACCGATCATCTGCTGCGCTACCGCTCCCGCGCAGCAGACGCCAGCGGGAATTGACGACGCACTGTCCACGAATGTCATCCACTGTACAGGAGAGCCTATGAGCGACAACTCTGGACGAAAAGTCGTGCCTGGCGGTGAATCAGCGGGGCTGTTTGATGCCGCATGCAACACCGTCCGCGATATGACTCAGGCCCGATGCGCAGTCGTGATAGTCGTCGACGGCGCAGCTGGTTCGGGATATTCGGTGATCGACCCACTGGATGCGCAGGTGTTGCTACCGGACATCTTGCAGCAGATCGCTGATGCATTGCGCGGGCAACTGATGAAGAGCTTGCAGTAGCAGGACGGACACCCCGCCGACCGAGTCGCGCTCGACCCGCCAGCCACGAACGGCCGGTAAGAGCGAAGCAGCATCCGCTCAGCTTGGGCACTGCGACAGTCGCTTCATGGCCCGGACCGTGCCAAAACGCCAAAGATCCACGGACGTAATGACAGGAGCGTCCAACACCGAGTCACCCCTTCCGATTTCCCGCAAATAGGCCTGGCCATTCGACGGGTGCCGCGTCGACGCGAAGCCCGGATTGGCAGGAGCGTGGACGGCATTGAGAGGCTGATTGTCAGCCATCTGATGTCGCCGGTGCGAGAGCGTCCGAACACGCGAGTATGGCTACTGCGCCATCCCCAGATCCGCAATCGTCGCGGCAAGAAAACGCGCCGCCTCGCCGCCCGTGACGACCCGATGGTCGAATGTCAGACTCAGCGGCAAGATCCGATGCACCGCGGGAATCCCGGCTGCCGCCACGACCTGCTCGTGAATGCGCCCGGCTCCGAGAATCGCGACAGTGGGCGGCACAACTATGGGAGCCGCATATTTACCGGCGATCATGCCAAAATTCGACAGCGTAATCGTGTTGCCGCGCAGTTCTTCCGGAGGGATCTTGCGTGCCCGGATGTCGGCGCGCATCCGGTCGAGCCCGCCGCGCAGATCCGCTGCGTCGCGATGCGCGACGTCGCGCAACACCGGCACGAAGAGGCCATCCGGCAGATCGACGGCAATGCCAAGATCGATCTTCTCCAGCACGTGGCGCCGGCCCGTGTGTCCTTCGAACCATGCGTTGAGCCCAGGTTCGGCGCGGCATCCGGCCACCAGAGCGCGGATCAGCCGGATCGTGACATCGCTATGCGGCGGCCATGCATGAATGTCGGCGTCGTCGATGACGGTCGCGGCCGCCACTTCGCTCTGCGCCCGCGCCATGTTCTGCGCCATCGCACGCCGCACGCCGCGCAGCACTTCGGGCGGCCCGAGTTCGGCGAGTACCTTCGCGACGCGCTGCACATCTGCCGCCGTGATGACGCCCTCCGGCCCCGACGGCGTCACCATCGCCAGGTCGACATCCAGCTTGCGCGCGAGCGCCCGCGCCGCCGGGATCGCCTTGATCACACCGGCACCCGCGCCGATGCCGCCGCCAGACGCCGCCGGCGCTTCCTGCACAACATGCTGGCCGACCTCCATATGGCCGACCACAGTGCCGGCATCGGCTTCGTCGCCCTCTCCTTCGAATGCGACGAGCGACGCACCCAGATGCACGACGTCGCCCGGCTGACCGAACAGCTTCGCGATGCGGCCGGCTTGAGGCGACGGAATTTCGACGATCGCTTTCGCCGTTTCGACTGACAACAGCGGTTGATCCGCGCGAATGTCCTCGCCGCTCCTGACGTGCCACTCGACGATCTCTGCTTCCTGCAAGCCTTCTCCGAGATCGGGCAGTTTGAAGATTTTCATGGCTTCACGACGCCTCCAGAGCCTGCCGGACCGCGGCAACGATTCGCTCCGCACCTGGCATATATTGATTCTCAAGTCTGTAAAGCGGCACCACTACGTCATATCCACTGACGCGTTGCACCGGCGCGAGCAGCGAGTACAGTCCGCGCTCGGCGATATTGGCGGCAATCTCCGCGCCAACCCCTCCAGTGCGCGAGCCCTCGTGCACGATCACACAACGTCCGGTTTTCGCCACCGACGCAAGAATGGTGTTCATGTCCAGCGGCTTGAGCGTCGCCACATCGATCACGTCGGCCATCACGCCTTCCTGCGCGAGCAGATCGGCCGCGACCTGCGCGTCCTGCAATGCTCCCCCCCAACTCACCAGGGTGACGTCCGACCCATCGCGCAACGTCAAGCAACTGTCGAGCGGCAGCGCTTCGCCGCTATCCTCCACCGGCTGCCTGAAGAGCCGGTACAGTCGCGTCGGCTCGAAGAAGATCACTGGGTCCGGGTCACGGATTGACGCGAGCAGCAAACCGTACGCGCGCGCTGGCGATGACGGTGTCACGACACGCAATCCAGGGATGTGGGTGAACAACGCTTCAGGGCTTTCCGAATGATGCTCCGGCGCGTGAATCCCAGCGCCGCACGGCGCACGGATCACTAGCGGACACGTCAGCCGTCCGCGTGTTCGATGCCGCAGACGCGACGCGTGATTCAGAATGTGGTCGATGGCCGGATAGATGAACCCGCTGAACTGGATCTCCACGACTGGCTTCAGGCCCATCGCCGCCATGCCGATCGCAGTGCCGGCAATCGCCGTTTCGGACAACGGCGTATCGATCACACGCTGCGCACCGAATCGGGCCTGCAACCCGACCGTCGCGCGAAACACGCCGCCGTTCCCGCCGATGTCCTCACCAAGCAGCAGGACGGCAGGGTCGTGCGCCAGTTCATAGGCGAGCGCCTGATTAAGCGCTTCGACCATGTTGAGGTCAGCCATGCTGGTTCCCCGTGGCAGGAGCAAAACGTTGTGCCATCGCGAGTTGCTCACGCATCGCTTGTGGCAAGGTCTCGTACAGGTGATCGAACATGGCGGAGGTGTCCGGCGGCGGTATCGCCAGATACGCATCGACGGCCTGCTCGACCTGCGCAAGACACGCCTTGCCGAGTTGTTCGTCCTGCGCCTTGTCCCAGACGTGCATGCGCGTCAGGTAGGTGCGCAACCGCAGCAGCGGCTCGTATTCCCATTGCTTGCTGAGGACCTCGGAGTCGCGATAGCGCGTCGCGTCATCGGCTGTCGTGTGATCGCCAAGGCGATAGCTGAGCGCTTCGATCAGCGTCGGGCCATCGCCGCGGCGAGCCTTGGCGAGCGCCGCGTGGACCACCTGATGCACCGCGATCACGTCGTTGCCGTCGACCTGCAGTCCGTCGATTCCCGCAGCGATCGCTTTTTGCGCGAGCGTTCGCGCAGCGCTCTGGCGGCTGCGCGGCACCGAGATCGCCCACTGGTTGTTATTGACCACGAGGACAAGCGGCGCCCGCCAGACGCCAGCCATGTTCATTGCCTCGTAGAAGTCGCCTTTGGACGTGCCACCGTCGCCTAATATCGCCACCGCGACGCGCGGTTCGTGACGCAGCAGGAACGCGTAGGCCGCGCCGGCGGCATGGCACACCTGCGTGCCGATCGGCACACAGTTCGGGAAATCGTAGCGGGGCACGCTGAAGTCGCTGCCGCGCTCGTCGCCGCCCCAATACAGCAGACTTTCCGTCATCGTGACGCCGCGCAGCAATTGCGCGGCGTGATCGCGATACGAAGGAAACAGCACATCGTCAGGCTGCATTGCGCTGGCGACGCCGACGCCAATCGCCTCCTGGCCGACCGACGACGCGAAGGTGCCGAGCTTGCCGGTACGCTGCAGCGCCACCGCCTTCGTGTCGAACGCCCGCGTCAGCACCATCGCGCGATAGAGCGGAATCAGCTCCGTCGGGTCCCGTGCGAACGCAGGCAACGGCTGAGCAGGCTCGCCGTCGGGGCCAAGGTATTGCGTGTAGCCGATATGAAAACTGGCAGCCGTGGTCATGACCGCCCCTCCATGTTCATTCAGATATCGTATACGCGCCGGAGTTCGCACGCACGAGCGCTACCGCACGAACACTGCTGCGTTGCGCACTCAAACCGCAGCGCGTGCGAACCCGATTCTGGGCGATGCCAGCGCGCACAAGGGGTCCACTGCCTCGCCCGTTATTCACACGCGGCAAGGTAGCCGCGCATACGAACCGGATGCTCGATTGTCGCGATGCACCATCGGATGGATGGCACGCGCCATCGGTCGCGTTTGCCATGACAGTAAAGCAGTCGCCACGAGAACATGGCATGGACGGCAACCAGTGGAATAACGCGCGCTTACGCGCAGTAGTTCAGCAGCGTCTTCGGCTGACGGAGCCGGCATCGCGCACGGGTCGGGCAGCTACGAGGTCGGCGTAGGACTGCGCGACCCTCCGTAGCCCGGTTCATGCGTCCGGGCGCGGGCGGAGTCGGATACTGTCGCAGGTCACCAAGGGACAAATCTGGTGAGCAGGTCTCTTTCCGTCCACTGCATCGCCGCATCACCTCGTCGCTTCTCCTGTAACTTCTCGAAGTTCTTCGCTGGTGTGCCGCCCCGTCCTGCCTTGACACCGGCGTAATGACGAAGGTATGCCCCCTTGATAGAGCGCGGTGTGACAGACGATTCAAGTTCGATCAGACGAGAGGCCACTCCTCTGGACCCAATGCAAACAATGAAGATACCCTCGCTGATCCGTGTCGGTGTGGGATCTGGTTGCACGGAGCATCGCGGCCGCGCTCAATGACGGCGATGAACAACTGCCAGCAAGACCGACTCTTCCTGAGGTCTTCGTGCACGAAAGCGATGTTCTACGGTATGTGCGCCTGCGCGAGATACCTGAACCGGCGAGAACGCTTTTCCGGACCAACCTAGCTTACTCAACGCGTCATCTCATTGAAGACGCCCCGGAGCCGATGGACTGCGCGTACGCATAGGACTGGCAAGACTTTCTGACTGGAGCCCGATAGTGTCGCAAGCGTTCCCAAGTGCCAGCTACTTAAGATGAAAGTGCGTACCCTCGTGAAACGTTTTGCGACATGGCGCTGGAACAGTCGGGAACGCTACCGGCAACGCGCTATCGAGCTGCTCTTTGCAAACGCAATAGATTCGGCTTGGCATGGCCGCCCTCGTCATTCCATGTCGTCAGCCACGGCATCGGCTTCCTGCCGCAATGTGGGAGATAAGAATAGTGTTGACTTCGCTTTGGGCACGTCAGGTTCCTGCGCGCTGTTGCGTGCCTCTCTGTGGCGACGGTGCCGCTGTTACCACTTCACGACCTGAATTACCTCGCCCGTGATGTCATCTACCAGGCACCGCCTGTACGCCTGGGCTACCGCTGCGGCGGGAACGCCCCAGATTATTCCTAAATCCCCGCTTGTGCACCAAGTGCACTGCTCTGAACACTACTATTTATCGCGACCAAGGTCGCCCACATCCAGAACCAGTGCACATGTTGTGCCGACCGGCAGCGCCGCAGGGCGGCCGTTTGGTTACCCGCCGGCGGTGACCCGTCGCGAAACCTGAATATTGGCATGCCTTGCCAAGTACCCAAGTGTCACTCTGGGACTTGGTGCTGCCGCCGGGAAGCGCAACCTGATGCTCCGGAAGGCAGAGCAGCATGGAGGTTCCATTAGGGGCCTCGGTCGTCGCTAGGACCTCGGCGAGCTGCGACGGAAAGCAATCGGCATCTTGCCAGCCGTGCGAGGCTTCGGGCCGAGTAGCCGGTGCGCCAATGCCTTACAGGTTCTGCGAGGAATTGAGCCCAGTCTTCGACACGATTCGGCGGGATGTAGATTTGTCCCCTATCAGTCCCCCCGAACGTACGGATATCGGGAGGGCGTATTTAGGGGCAATCCGCGCGAGCCGAGGTGCTACAAACGCTCGACGTGGGGCTGACCGCCGCGTAGGTGCGTCACGTGTTCTAAAAAAAGCACAATTGGCCCAGTACCATGCCCACAAGTTCTCGTCGCCCGGCAAGGAACTGCGCGAGTTCGTGGAGGCAGCATCTGGCTTCGTGTTCTCAGGCGCTCGGAGTAGTATGGTCATGTCCACCTAACCACCAGGAGGGGAGACCATGACTGCCTGTCAGCAATGTGGTGGCCAAGGAAAAATCAAGTGCGAAAAATGTGGCGGGACGGGAAAGGTGCAGATAACCGAAATCGAGACTGTTTCAGACATGTCTCACACGTCCAACACCATCACATGCCCAAAATGCGACGGAGAGCGGTGGCAGCTCTGCACACGATGTTACGGTTCCGGAGAAGTCCATGATAACGAGACCTCCGATATTTTCGACCCTGAAGGCAGAGATACCTGACTTCCTCAGGAGAAGGCCAGGAAGACTCAATTGGCAGTTGCAAGTGCGATAGAACTGTTGATGTATGGGCCCGCCGCATACCCCTGCTTTCTAGTAATGGGTACGGCGGCCCTTAACATCAAGCAACGGACCGTCTACTGTCGGCCGAACAGGGGCAGCCGCTTGGCAGGCGTTCGAGCGCATGTGTGCTGGCGACCTGCAGTTGTTGCCGGTCGAGCTGCCGACGTTCCATCGTGCAGTTGTCCTGAGCCTGGACGCATCCCGGTATGGCCGCCCGCCACGCAGGCGAACGATGCACTACTTCATAAGGCCGCCGTTCGGAGCGGATGTCGTAAAAATTACAAAACATGCTCATTTCGAGGCGCGCGAAGCACCAGTAATCCGGTTATCGCTTCGGTGGGTATGGCGTACGCGACCGGTATTCGATGGACCGACCGGATCCAGTCAACGTGATCGGACAAAGGGCGACACGCCGTGCACCAGTCGTTTCCATTTTCTACAGGAGTCCGTACCATGGCACTCTCCCGCCGGCGTTTCATGTTACTTACCGCATCCGTTGCATCAACGACGGTTCTTTCCGCTGAGTCGCGAGCCGACGCCCCGTTGCTTGCCGAGAACGATCCGACCGCACAGGCACTTGGCTACAAGACGGACGCTGCGAAAGTGGACAAGACCAAATTTCCCCGGTATCAGACTGAGCAGACATGCGCTAATTGCCAGCTGTATCAGGGCAAGCCCGGCTCGGCGACAGGCCCCTGCCCAACCTACGGCGGCAAGCTGGTTTATGCAAAGGGATGGTGTAACGCTTACGTGAAAAAGGCCTGAATCTGGCGCACCGATGCTCAGCCACATGTAGTTGCATGTCGTTGCATGAGCAAGCAGTGTCGACCGGAACGGTAGCCCCCTCGATATCGCGTGTCGATGTCCGTCAGGCGTCGCAGCGGACCGATCGCAGTCTGGATTTTTTTCGACTCTTTGGCCCGGGCCAACTCTGCCCGGCCCATATCGAATGCCGGTGAAGAGTCGAGGTGCGTGGAGGCATCAGGGAACAACGAATCCGACGTTCAATCCTGGTCGATCCTGGGGTGCAGGCATTTCCACCAACGGCCTTCGCGATGGTCATGGCGACGGGCATCGTCTCGATCAGAGCGGCATCGCCAGCCTTTTGATCAATGACGTCGCCTGTGACATTCGGGCGCGGGACGACCGACCCTGTGGCCATTCTGCAAAGCCTGCATCAGCGATTGACGAAAGCCCGCGCCCCGACAGATGCGGCAGTGCGCCTTCGCAAGTATTCGGATGAAATACCTGATTGCGTCCGAAATGCGGATGTGTAGGATGGAGCCAACGTCAGCGCCCCCGTGCGCGGCGTGTGTGTTCGGGCCGCAGCAATGTCTGCGGCTTTTTTTATGAATTCGGAATATCTCCTGCACTTGCGCCGGCCATCCCGTGTCCCTAACTTCGAGAGCACAAACGGCCGGCGCAGACTTACCCGAGGGAGAACGGTGGTCTCGGATGTCGCCGACCGTCGATATGGGCTTTGACGTATTCAGTGGCAAACATGCATGCTGCGTTCTCGGAAGCGAAGTACCCAAGAATGCCAAATGATTCGCGTTTGCCGTTCCGGTGCATCACTATAGCGCCGACTGAGTGCTGCGGTGTGGGGGCTCAGACGGTTAGTTGCGTCTTTCCGCCCCAGTCGTGTCGCCGGGTGCGTGCAATGCGGAGGAAAATAACCAATTAGTCACGCCGGCGGACGGCAACCGACTTCCTTTACGGCGTTGCTCCGGCGTCGCGGAGCGACGTGATCTCCCGATGCTCCCTCACCGGCCGATTTATCCAACGGGACCTTCATGGTCGGTCGAAGCGTAACGGACCATTGATTTGCCAGCGTAGAGAGTGGGGAACTCGGCCTTAGCCGACGACTTGCCCGAAGGCCGATCTAACGTGGGCGTCTTTTTTGCGTTGGACTCTGTCAGTGGCTAGTTGCCTGCGGGGATCTGTTCGAAGGCTGTGGACCTTCTGGGTTAGGATGAAAGCACCGTACTCGCTCAACGCGCCGCGCGCGAGAATCTTCGGGCTGGAGATTCAGCCAGTACTCGATCTCCTGCGACGCTGCAATGAGATCTCCTGAAATCAGACGCTGTTGAATGCGAGACTCAAGGGCATGACGCGGCGCTTCTCGGGCGCCGCTGGGTTTTGATAATCATATGGCCGGCCTGCCTCCGTTCCGTTAGAACGGCTGACGTATAGTCAGGGTGCAAACCCACCGACTTGACGCACAGGAGGCCGGCTATATGATTATCAGAACCAAGCCAGAAACACCCCAACTCTTGCCGCCAAAAAGTTTTGGCAACGGTCGAGCGACTTCGGTTTCTTCATCGCGCCAATCTGGGTCAATCCGCTGCCCGCATCCGGCAACACTCAGCACGGCCGGATACGTAGGCCCGAACGCTGGTCGAAGAAATAAACACGCTCGCGGTTCGCCCGCAGGCCGACCTCCGCGCCGATCTCTCCAGCAAACATGTTCGACACCTTCACGACTATCTGCTGCTCTCCGACGTTCAGCGTGACGAGCGAGTGATCGCCGATCAATTCGACCGAATAGATGTGTCCCCGGAACTCACCATCAGCCGCGGTGACGAGCATGCAGTCTTCGGGACGCACGCCAAGCACCGCCTCCCCATGATGATTTACGTCCGCAACCAGCGCCAGACCTTCCGACTCGAAGCGGTTGTTCGTCAGCGTGCCGCGCAGAAAATTCATTGGCGGCGAACCAATGAAGCCCGCGACGAACAGATTGGCGGGGTCCGAATAAATGCGCGCTGGGACGTCGAGTTGTTGCAGCACGCCTTTGTCGATCAGCGCAACACGATGCGCAAGGGTCATTGCCTCGATCTGGTCATGTGTGACGTAGATCGTAGTGACACCGAGTTCATGCTGCATGTGCTTGAGTTCGGCACGCATATGGCCGCGCAGCTTCGCATCGAGGTTCGACAGCGGTTCGTCCATCAGAAACGCCGCGGGGCGGCGAACAATGGCGCGAGCGAGCGCGACGCGCTGCCGCTGGCCACCCGATAACTGACGCGGATACCGGTCGAGCTGCGGTTCAAGATGAACGCTCGCCGCCACGTCGCGCACCGCCACATCGATCTCGGCCTTCGCGCGCTTTCTCACGATCAGCGGGTAAGCAATATTTTCGAACACCGTCTTATGCGGATACAGCGCGTAGGACTGAAATACCATCGCAACATCACGATCGCGCGGCAGTTGCTGTGTCACGTCGTTGTCGCCGACGTAGATGCTCCCCTCACTCGCCGATTCGAGTCCCGCGATGATGCGCAACGCGGTCGTCTTGCCGCAACCAGATTCGCCGAGAAGGACAAGAAACTCGCCCGCATGTACGTCCAGTGACAGGTCGTGCAGTACGCGCGTGTCTCCGAAGGTCTTGCTGACATTGCGCAGCGAGACGCTCTTCGAATGCGGCACCGTCGAGCTCGCGAAATGCGACGGGCGTGGCGCCTGCGTCTCCATGTCGTTCATCCTTTGACCGCTCCCACGAGAATGCCTTTGACGATGAAGCGCTGTAGCGTGAGCGTGAGTAGCATCACCGGCAGGATCATGATCAGAATCAGCACCGACATGTTCCACCACTGCGGCCCCCGAGTGGCGTTCTGCGCGGCGACGAGAAGTGGCAGGGTTTGCGCGTTGGCCGTCGACAGAAAGAGCGCGAACAGATACTCGTTCCAGGAGAGGATCAGCACGAGCAGGCCTGTCGCCACGATACCCGGCGCGACGAGCGGGACCACGATGCCAAACAGGATGGCAAAGCGTGTCGCGCCGTCGATCTGTGCGCTCTCCTCGATTTCTTTCGGCACGCTGGCGAAAAAATCGAACATCAGCCAGACGACAATCGGCACATTCGCTGTCGCATAGGTGATGATCAGCGCGGTCCGGGTGTCGAGCAACCCGATGCTCTTGAAGGTCAGGTAGATCGGGATCACCGTGACGACCGGCGGCAAGATGCGTTGAGAAATAATCCAGAAGAGAATGTCGTCGTTGCCGAAATGGCGCCTTGCGCGTCGGATGATCGGGCGCAGCAGCAGGAAAAAGAGCGCGCCGCAAACGGCTACTGCGATCCGCAGATCCACACCGCCCCAGCCGACGGCGGCCACCACCACGGCCAGCATCAGAACGCCGAGACCCACCGCCGCGACGGGCGGTCTGTACTCGATGCGCGCGAGGGCGTAAGCCGCTATTGAGCCCAGGAACACGGCGGCAGCCGTGGAGAACGTGGCAATGATCAGCGAATTCACGTAGGGACGAAACGTGTCCGGCCCGAGGTCGACGAAGATGTAATGCCAAGCGTCGAGACTCGGCTTGAAGTCGATGAATGGCACGTAGGCCGGCCCGTTCGATACGTCGATAGGCAGCTTGAACGACGTGATCGCCATCCAGTACAACGGAAACAATACGACCAGCGTCCATAAGCCAAGCAGGCCGTAGGCAATCACCCGGGTGCCGATGGGGATCTCATCGAGCCGTGCGGGAACAAAGAGGCGCCGGATCATGATTGCCCCCCTCGCGCGCGCCGCACGACGAGTTGAAAAAATGACACACACGCGATCGTCGACACGAAGAACAACATGTAGGCGACGGCCGACGCGCCGCCGAGATTCAGCGTGCGCCACTCGATGAATGCGTGCAGTGTCATTGATTCTGTCGCAATGCCGGGGCCGCCATTGGTCAGCACGTTCGGCAGGTCGACCACCTTGAACGCTTCGATCAGGCGAATCAGCACCGCGCTCGCGGCGACCGGCGCGATCGACGGCCAGGTCACGTCGCGAAAGATCCGCCAGCTCGACGCCCCATCGAGTTGCGCGGCCTCGATCTGGTCACGCGAGGTGCCTTCCAGCGCGGCCAGCAAAACGAGAAACATGAAAGGCACCCACTGCCAGGTATCCCCGATGATGACCACAATGCGCGCAAGCCACGGGTCCGCCGCCCACGAGATATGCCCCAGCCCAAGCCACGCCCAAACCGGCGCAAGCGGGCCAACTGCGGTATCCGCCATCATGCGGAACATGTACGCGATGCCAACGGGTGTCACCATCAGCGGCAGAAAGAACAGAATCCGGAAAAATCGGCCGCCCTTGAGCGGCAACGTGCACAGGTAGGCGAGCCCGAGACCCAACAGGAACTGCAGCGCCACGCCGAACACCACGTAAAAGAGCGTCACCATCAGGCTGCCCAGCTCGCCGCTGTGACCGACCGTATTGGCGGCAAGCCACACGAGCGCCAGCAAGGACGCAGCAGTGATCAGCCGGCCGATGCCGCCGACGACAGAGCGATGCCTGCCGCGCAGGTAACTGAGGAGCCACCAGCCTGTAGCGAGCGCGGCAGCGACCATCACCGAGAGGCTAATAATGCCAGGCGGCCGGAATACACCGACAAAGTGAAATTGCTGGCTGCCGCTGAAAAGCCTCACGTAGTTGCGCATGCCGACGAACTTCAGTTCGTAGCCTCCCTCGCCGAGCGAGAACCGGATCAACGACAGATAGGCGGACGTGACTAGCGGAAAGATCGAAAAGCCGAGAATGAGCAGCACGGCCGGCAGCACGAACACGTAGGGAGCCTGACGATCCAGCCAGTTGGCAACGGATGACCTGCGCGACGCGCGTCGCTGTGAAGCAGGTGACGAAACGTGCGACGAAGATTGCATGAGCCAGTCTCGTGTCATCGTTACGGCAGACGAACGACATTCGGACGCCGTTCGTCATCGCCTCTTCGGAAGCGGCGCCGGTTGCCGCAGACCGGCGCGGCATGCGGCTATTTGGCGCCGATCGACGCCTTGTAGGCCTTCAACTGGCCGTCCTTTCCAAGGTCATCGGTAATTTCATCCCAGCCTGTCTGGATCGCCTTCATGGTGGCGTCGGCATCAAGTTCCCCCGCGAGAAACCGCGCCACCGCGGTGTCCAGTACGACTTGCTCGTAGCGCTGGTTCTGCGGGATACGCAGATCGATGATCATATTCGGGCTTTGCAGACTGGCCTTGATGGCGCCGAGGTAGGAGGCCGCCGCCGCGTCGCTCATGCCGGACTTCTTCCAGATCGACATGTCCGTGAACTGCGATCGGCGATACGGATTGAAACCGGTCGCACCGATCGTCACGTCAATATTCGATTGAGCAGGCTGGCTCATGTACGAGAGAAACGCGTACGCTGCATCCTTCACCTTGGGGTTGGCCTTGGCATTGATCCCGCCGGACCACCCGCCGAATGCTGCAAAAGGCGCATGGTTGACGCCCTCCACCGCATACGGGCACGTACTCTTGTCGCACGCCACCAGCTTGCCGGTGCCACGGTTCAACACCTTCGTCGAGCCCGGCAGGATGACCGCGCCGACCTTGTCGATCACCTTCGACTGCTTCGGGTCGATCGCCAGCACGCCGACGTCACCCCAGTCGAGCGTCAGCGCGCAGTGTCCTGAAATGAAGGCGCTGCGCGTATCGCCGACGTCGAGATTGATTTCGTTCGGCGGCCCGTATTGGGTCGATTCCTTGTAGACGTTCAGCGCGGCCTTGAACGCATCATTGTCGACGAGCGGCTTGAAGTTGGCCGGGTCGAAGAAGGCTCCTTGCGCCGTCCCTTTCGACTGGATGTAGCCACCCGCAATCGAGATGATCGCCCAGTACGCCTGTGCGTTGCGCTTCTTCGAAATACAGGAACCCGCAACCGGTTTACCGTCGCCGCCGAATACCTTGCCGTTCGCTGCCTTCGCGATGTCCAGGTAATCGTCCCAGGTTTTCGGCGGCTGCTTGCCGAGCCGTTTCAGAATGTCGGTCCGGTAGTAGACCATCTGGAAGTCGCCGTCGAGCGCAACCAGATAGGTCTTGCCATTGAAACGCTCCGAAAAATCGCGGAAGAACGGCATGACGTCGTCTTCCTTCAGCGCCGGATCATGGGCGACGCGCGCCGACAGGTCCTCGAGGAAGCCGCCCTTCGTGTAGTCGACCATCCATTGCGGGGCGAACACCGCGGCGTCGACCGAGTTCGTACCGGAGGCCCAATCGGTCAGCAGCTTCTGGTACAAGTCGGAGAACGGCACGGTCAGAATGTTGACTTTGGCACCCGTGAGCTTTTCGAAGTCAGGCGCACGGCGCTGCAGCGGCTCCGCGATTTGTGGACCCACGAACGTCATCACATTGATGGTGACGCCATGGAAATCTTCTGCAGCGAGCGCATGCCCCGCTGCCATGAACCACGCAGCCGCCAGGGCGACGGCCACGCTTGCACGTTTGACGAGTTTCATTTTTTGTCTCCTCCATACCGAGTTGACTACGCTGCGCTCGGCGGCTGGCGAGCAGCCCGCCCGATGCGCCCGGACTGCGGCGGTCCGGAGACTCCTACGAAGACTCGTGCGAAGGCCGGTCTACTCCTCGAACAAATCGGGCCGTTCGCTGGCAAAGCGCCGCAACTCTGCAACGACTTCATCCAGATGACGGTGCATCGCGTGGGCCGCAGCTTCGGCGTCACGCTCCGCGATCGCCTCGAAGATGCGCACGTGCTCCTCGAGTGTATGAATATGACGTTCCGGACTCCCCAGCAACTGGCGCGCACGATCAAGCGCGCCGCGCGACGTGGCGACGATTTCCTTTACGCGAGGCAAGTCGATAGCGTCGAGCAGGATCTCGTGGAAGGCGAGATCGAGCAGGTGAAATTCATGGCGCAATCCTTTGGCCACGGCCTCGCGTTGCTTGTCGAGGTTGGCGGCGAGCGCCTCCAGAGTCGCGTCGGAACGCGTCGACGACAGGCCGCGCACGGTCTCGACTTCGAGCGCGCTGCGGATAAACAGATGCTGGCGGATGTCGTGAATCACGATCGGCTTCACACGCGTGCCGCGTTGCGGCAACACCTCGACGAGCCCAGCGGTTGCAAGCTTCGCAAGCGCCGCGGACACCGGAAAACGCGACACACCCATCCGTTCGCAGACCGCCTGCTTGTCGATCATCATTCCCGGCTCCAGCGCCAGCGTGACGATAGCCTCGCGCAACGCCTCTGCCACGGCGTCGGTCAAACTACTCCGTTCGCCGCCCTGCAGTTTCTGCAATGCGGCATAAGGGCCGATGGCCGCTGACTTCATGGATCAAGAGGCTCACGGAGAGCTTGATTTACGACTAACATGCTAGCATGCTAGGTGGTGAAATCAGTGCTGTCAACGCGTGCTAACGCTTGGAATGTGGCCTCGTGTGTGCTTGCCAGCGGCGCTTGGTGCGAGCCATACGCGCGTACCATCCTGGCTGCCGCACCGGCCACCCTTGGGGGGCGTCCAGATGACCACGATCACGAACCTGTCCGTTCGGGACATCCGCTTCCCGACCTCCCGCTCGCTCGATGGCTCCGATGCGATGAATGCGGCGCCGGATTATTCGGCCACCTACGTCGTGCTCGAAACAGACTCACCGGAACAGATGGCGGGACACGGACTCACCTTCACCATCGGCCGGGGTAACGAAATTTGCGTGACCGCGGTGAACTCGCTGGCGCCGCTCATCGTCGGCAAGACCCTCGAAGACATCGTTGCCGACATGGGTTCGTTCTGGCGCGCCCTCACGTCAGACAGCCAGTTGCGCTGGATCGGTCCGGAGAAAGGCGCGATTCACCTCGCGACTGCCGCTATCGTGAATGCCGTGTGGGACCTGTGGGCGAAGACGGAACGCAAACCGGTCTGGAAACTCCTGGTGGACATGAGCCCGGAGGCGCTGGTGCGCTGTCTTGACTTCCGCTACGTCACAGATGCACTAACACCCCACGAAGCGCTTGCGATCCTGCGGCGCCACGCGGCCACCAAAGCTGAGCGCGAAACGGAGATGCTGGCGAACGGCTATCCGGCTTACACCACGTCGGCGGGCTGGCTCGGTTACGACGATGAAAAGATCCGCCGCCTCGCTCGCGAAGGCGTGGCCCAGGGATGGACGCACTTCAAGCAGAAAGTTGGCGGCAATCTCGACGAGGACGTGCGGCGCGCGCGCATTCTGCGCGACGAAATCGGCGCTGATCGCAAGCTGATGATGGACGCCAACCAGGTGTGGGAAGTCGACGAAGCCGTCGCCAACATGCGGCGCCTCGCAGAGTTCGACCCGTGGTGGATCGAAGAGCCGACGAGCCCCGACGATATCCTGGGGCACGCGGCCATCCGCCGGCGCGTCGCCCCGATCGGTGTGGCGACCGGCGAACATTGCCATAACCGCGTGATGTTCAAGCAGCTATTGCAGGCGCGGGCGATCGATTTTTGCCAGGTCGACAGTTGCCGGCTCGGCGGTCTCAACGAGGTGCTCGTCGTGTTGCTGATGGCGGCGAAGTTCGGTGTGCCGGTATGTCCGCACGCGGGTGGTGTCGGGCTGTGCGAGTACGTGCAGCATATCGCTCTGTTCGATTACATCTGCGTGTCAGCATCGCTTGAAAACCGCGTACTCGAATACGTCGACCACCTGCACCAGCACTTCGTCGACCCCGTCGTAATTCGCAACGGACGCTATAAGCCGCCGCAACTGCCCGGCTATAGCATCGAAATGCGCGCCGAGTCGCTCGACCAATTTCACTTTCCGCAAGGGGCGGCGTGGCGGGCGTGAATTTTTCCCAGGCATTCCCAGAATACCGAGCGACCGTCCGAGAACGTACACTCGTCGTTATTCCCTGTGCTGAGAAAAACTGTGCCTGTCATCACCTGCATCGAAGATTTACGCGTGCTTGCTCAACGGCGTGTGCCGCGCATGTTCTACGACTACGCCGACAGTGGCTCATGGACCGAGAGTACCTACCGCGCGAATGAAAGCGACTTCCAGCGCCTCAAGCTGCGCCAGCGAGTGGCGGTCAACATGGCGGGCCGCAGCACGCGCACGGAAATGGTCGGTCAGGAGGCCGCCATGCCCGTAGCCCTCGCGCCGACTGGCTTGACCGGCATGCAACATGCGGACGGCGAAATCCTCGCTGCACGCGCGGCGGAGAAGTTCGGCGTCCCGTTCACCTTGTCCACGATGAGCATCTGCTCGATCGAGGACGTTGCCGCCGAGACCAGCAAGCCGTTCTGGTTCCAACTTTATATGATGCGCGACCGCGATTTCATTGTGCGGTTAATTGAGCGGGCTCGCGCGGCACGGTGCAGCGCCCTGATGCTGACGCTGGACCTTCAGATCCTCGGCCAACGCCACAAGGACATCAAGAACGGGCTGTCGGCGCCGCCCAAACTGACCCCAGCGAACCTCATAAATCTGGCGACCAGGCCGCGCTGGTGCCTCGGCATGCTCGGCACCCGGCGGCGCACCTTCGGCAACATCGTCGGTCATGCAAAGGGTGTAGGCGATCTATCGTCCCTGAGTTCGTGGACCGCCGAACAGTTCGATCCGGCGCTGAGTTGGGCGGACGTCGAGTGGGTCAAGAAGCTTTGGGGTGGCAAACTCATTCTGAAAGGCATCATGGATGTCGAAGATGCGCGCCTTGCCGCCAACAGCGGTGCCGACGCGCTGATCGTCTCCAACCATGGCGGCCGCCAACTCGACGGTGCACCCTCTTCGATCTCGGCACTCCCCGAGATCGCGCGTGAGATCGGCTCGCGCCTCGAGGTGTGGATGGATGGCGGCATCCGCAGCGGACAGGACGTGCTGAAAGCCGTTGCGCTCGGCGCCAGGGGCACGCTGATCGGCCGCAGCTTCCTCTACGGCCTGGGTGCGATGGGAGAGGCTGGTGTCACACAGTGCCTGCAGATCATCCAGAAGGAACTGGACATCACCATGGCCTTTTGCGGCCACACTGACATCCGTCAGGTGGACGAGCGGATCCTGCTGCCTGACAGGCGTTGAAGACCGGCGCCAGGCGCCACACCTGGCGGTGGACGGTGTTCAGCCAGATGTTCGGCGTATTCCGTTCGCCGCATCTTCTTTCGGGCCGCAATCTTCCGATGCTTGCAGAAACGTCCAACTCCACCAGTGCAGACCGAACTTGTGGATCCGGTGAAGCAGTGCTTCATGCCGGTTGATCCGCTCGTCGAGCGTAGACGAGAGCGCGCAAAAGTTGGGGAGGCTCGCAAGGAGGGCCGCTTGTGCGACCGGTAGCGGCATCGGTTTCGTCTGGAGTAGGCCGATCGGTCTCGCCACGGTAGGAGCAAGCCATGCGGTTGATCATCGAAGCAAGGTTGGTCGACGCAGACAATGATACGGTCGAGGAAGGTGACGGAGTTCTGGCTGTGATTGAGCGCCCTAACTGTTGTCTTGCCGAACTGGGCCTGACTCTCGCGGAAGGGCGGTCGCTGCTGGCAAAGGTGCAGGCCGATCTCATTTCGAAACAGGTGCAGTCGTGGCTCTCAGGCCAGACGCATTGTCGCAGCTGCGGTGCGGCCTTAAATCACAAGGACAGCCGATCGACGGTGCTGCGCACCGTCTACGGCAAAGTGACGGTGAAGAGTCCGCGGCTGTGGTCGTGTGCTTGCCAGCGGACTGCGCGGACGCCACACCATGTTGTACATCCTTTGTCCAAAGAACTAAGCTGGCGCGTCGCACCGGAGCTGGAATACCTCCAGACGAAGTGGGCAGCTCATTTGCCATACCGGCAGGCCGCGGCCATGCTCAAGGAAGTGCTGCCGCTGGACAAGGGCATTTCGTCCAGCGGCATCCGGAATCGGATTCTCGACATTGGAAAGGAGCTCGACGCTGATATCGAGCGAGACATTGCGAAGCTGACCCAGACCGTCGCAGACGTGCAGGTTCGCGAATCCAGCCATGTCGCGGCCGTGAGCGTCGACTCGGCGTGGCTGCGAAATTGCGACCCAGGGAGAGGCCCTGGCCGCCACGTCAATATCGTCGCCGGGAGGGCGACGTTCACCGATGGTCCTCCAAAACTGTATGCGTATGTGCTCAGGGAGGTTACCTCGGCTGCAGCGCGACTCGATCAGTTCCTCAGCCGGAATGGTGTGGCGAGCGATGAACGCGTGACCGTGATCAGCGACGACGCTGGTGAATTTGCAAAGACGGTCGAGGGCAGTCAACTGGCTCGCGGCCGGATCCTCGACTGGTTCCACATTGCGATGAAGTTCCAGGCGGCGCTGCGTTCCGTGTTCGGCAGCAAGATGATCGACTCGATGGACCAGGAGTCAGTGGAGACCGAAATCACGCACGCGAAGTGGTTGGTCTGGCATGGCAAGGGCAGCAAGGCGGTCGAGCGGATAAAGGCACTGGACAGTCGGTTGCTGGCGAGAGAAGGATACGCATTCAAAACGCTGTGGTGGAATCTGAACACCGTCTCCAGTTATCTGGAGAACAACGCGCGCACGTTGGTCAACTACAGCGCGCGGCATCGCAAGGGCTTGCCGATCAGCAACAGCATCGCCGAGTCTGCGGTGAACCAGGTTGTCAGCTACCGTATGGCCAAGAAGCGACAGATGCGCTGGACTGACAAAGGAGCGCATGGCAAGGCGCAGGTCAGAGTCGCAGTTTTGAACGGGGAATTCTCGTCACATCGCATCTCGGGGTTCAAGATAGCCACGTCGCGACACGGTGAATGCACCACGGTAGCATTGCCAGGCCGGCACCGAACAACGAACAGAACAGATCCTGCAACCCTGCCATAAGCCAGTGCGGTCAGACGAAATCGACCTCCCCAACTTTTGAACGGTCTCAAGCGCCGGCAACAGCTGGGCATTTTTCTGACGACGGCTATCGCCGAGCCGGTACAACGGTTGTTTCGCGCAAGATGACGGCTCGCTTTGGCCCGGTTGCTGTTCTCGTTTCGCGGATCGCGCCTACTCATCCGACTCCTTAATAGTTGACATCTATGTTCGATGCTGCACCGCGGCGCCGAATCTTGGCTTGGAGCACACTTTGTTGTGCAAAAGAGGAGCGCGCGCGTTTGGAGCAAACTTTGTTGTGCGCCCATAGCCGAAAAAAAAGGCGTCACGTTGCCGTGACGCCTTAAAAAGTTCTAGCCATTCCGAGGGCCGTGCTAGAACCTGAGAGACGGTATTCGAAAGTTTGGCCTGCGATGCGGCGCCTGTACGGTGCGCGACATGGACTGTTGCGGTGGACTATGAGAAGACACTCGACACAGACATTGTGCGGGCCACGGCAGGTTCAAAAACTTCAAAATACAGAACCTGAAACCGTCTTTCGAAATGAGATTCCATTTTTTATGGTTATGCTGACTAAGTCAAGCAAAATCTAAAGAGGCGTCATTCGTCGCGGCAAAATATTCCGATACAATGAATCTTCTGATGAAAATTCACTTCAATTCCCCATTTTTGGGCGTCGCTAGCGCTTTGAGAGACGGTTGCCAGCAAGACTGTGAAGAAAAAAATTGAAATAAAGTTCCAGAAAAACACATGAACCGACCCACGCCCTCCCGAACCGCCGCAGACCCGGCCAAAGACAAAGACGGCTCCGGCGACGAAGTGACCGCCCTCGCGCGCGGCTTGACGGTGCTGCGCTCCGTCGCAGCCGCCGACGCGCCGCTCAGCAACCGCGAACTGACCGAGCTGACCGGCATTCCCAAGCCCACCGTGTCGCGGATCACCGCCACGCTGGTCAGCGCGGGCTTCCTGTTCCGTCTGCCCGACAGCGAGCGTTTCGTGCTGACCTCGTCGGTGCTGGAGTTGAGCAATGGCTTTCTGCGCAACTTCGACATCCGCGCTCGCGCGCGGCCGTTCCTGATCGAACTCGCCGAACGCACTGCGCTGTCCGTGCATCTGGCCGTGCGCGACCGCCTCGACATGGTGGTGATCGATGCGATCCGGCCGCGTTCGGCGGTGCTGGTGTCGCGCCTCGAGATCGGCTCGCGCATGAATCTGAGCCGCACCGCCATCGGCCGCGCCTATCTGGCCGCGCTCGAAGCACCGGAACGGGAAAAATTGCTGATCGGCTTGCAGGCGGCTGAAGGCGACGACTGGGGCCACGTCAGCAGCCGGCTCGACAGCGCATTACAGGAAACCATCGAGCGCGGCTTCGCGATTGCCACGGGCGAATGGTACGACGGACTGAACGCGATCGCACTGGGTTTCACAGGACCGTCGGGCGAGCGCTATGCGGTCAATTGCGGCGGCTCCGCCGACCAGTGCCCGCGCGACTGGCTGATCTCGCGCGCCGCGCCGGCCCTGCTCGAGTGCGTCGCCAAAATCGTGCTGGAGATCGGCGGCACACCGGGGCGCCGCCTGGATACCTGAAACGGCGGCGGGTTCGCCGGTCGGCGGCCAGGGTTGTTGCAAGACATCCTGTAACCTTCGTAATCAAAAGAAAAATACGCGGGTGGACTGTTACAGAGCCCGCGACGTAGGATCATGCCTTCCTGTCGCGGGACGCGCGCCCGGCTTGCCGTTTTCCCCTTCGATAACGTTCCGGCCGCCTGTTTCGATGCCGCATTGCGTTAACATCTCTGTCCCGCGCCTCGGGTAGCATCGCGCTGAACGAGCGCGGCGCACCCGTTGTCGAAACCGCCTGTCATGCCATTCGCGTGCCGGTCCGCCGAACTGTCGAAACGGCACGAACGCGCGAGCGGCTCACATCCAAGCCAGTCACCTGACCGAACCGATGGACGAACAACAAAAGCATTCGGAAACCACACGCCCTGTTCCTCCGGCTTCCCAACCGTCCTCCAGCGGCGGCCCCGCCGGCACACCGAACCCGCCGCCAGGCATGGTGAAGCGGCACCGCGGCCGCAATATCGCGTTGATCATCGCGGCGCTGGTCATCCTCGGGGTGGTGCTGTGGCGCTGGCATCCGTGGGGCGGTCCCGGCGGTGGCGCGAGCGGCGCGGCCGGCGCCAGCGACGCCCGAGCCGGCCGCGCGGGCCGCAGCGGTGCCATGGGCAATATGCCTCAGCCGGTGCATGTGGCAGCCGCGACGCAGGGCGAAATGCCGGTGGTGCTAACCGCGCTCGGCACGGTCACGCCGCTGGCCAACGTCACCGTGCTGCCGCAGTTGAGCGGCGTGTTGCAGGACGTATATTTCAAGGAAGGCCAGATGGTCAAGAAGGGTGACGTGCTGGCCCAGATCGACCCGCGCCCCTATCAGATCTCGCTGGACAACGCGCAAGGCACGCTCGCGCGCGACGAGGCCCTGCTGCAAACCGCCCGCCTCGACCTGAAGCGCTATCAGACGCTGCTCTCGCAGGACTCTATCGCCAGCCAGCAGGTGGATACGCAGGCCTCGCTGGTGCGGCAATACGAAGGCACGGTGAAGTCCGACAAGGCCAATATCGACACCTTCAAGCTCGACCTCGTGTATGCGCGCATCACCGCGCCGGTGTCGGGACGCGTCGGCCTGCGCCAGGTCGATCCGGGCAACTACGTGACGCCGAGTTTGGCCAACGGCCTCGTCGTGATTACCCAGTTGCAGCCGATCAGCGTGATCTTCACCACCTCCGAAGACAATCTGCAGCAGATCATCCAGCAGACCCAGTCGGGCGCGAAGCTCTCGGTCACCGCGTATGACCGCAGCAACACCACGTCGCTCGAAGGCGGCATGCTCGAAACGCTGGACAACCAGATCGACACCACCACCGGCACGGTCAAGCTGCGCGCGATCTTCCAGAACAGCAAGAACCTGCTGTTTCCGAATCAGTTCGTAAACACGCGCCTGCTGGTCGATACGATCAAGGACGCCGTGATCGTGCCGACACCGGCCGTGCTCAACGGCTCGATGGGCCCGTTCGTGTACGTCGTGAAGGCGGACAACACCGTGACCGTGCGGCCGGTCAAGGTCGGCCCCGTGGATGGCGAGCGCACCAGCATCCAATCCGGCCTGGCCGTGGGCGAGCGCGTCGTGATCGACGGTTCGGACCGGCTCAAGGAAGGCGCGAAGATCACGATTCCGGCCGACAAGCCTCGTGGTGCTTCAGGTGCCCGGGGGGCGGCCGCTGCATCGGGCGCATCCGGCGCCCACGCGCATCATGGCAAACACGCGGCGCAAGCCTCGCAATAAGGGCATGGCACTTACCGCATGAATCCATCTCGCGCCTTTATTCTGCGTCCCGTCGGCACCGCGCTGCTGATGGCGGCGATCATGCTGGTCGGTCTCGTCGCACTGCGCTTTTTGCCGCTCTCGGCGCTGCCCGAGGTCGACTATCCGACCATCCAGGTGCAGACCTTCTATCCGGGCGCGAGCCCGGACGTGATGACGTCGTCGGTCACCGCGCCGCTCGAGCGCCAGTTCGGGCAGATGCCGTCGCTGAATCAGATGTCGTCGCAAAGCTCGGCCGGCTCGTCGATCATCACATTGCAGTTCAGCCTCGATCTGCCGCTCGATATCGCCGAGCAGGAAGTCCAGGCCGCCATCAACGCGGCCGGCAACCTGCTGCCGTCCGACCTGCCCGCGCCGCCGATCTACGCCAAGGTCAATCCGGCCGACGCGCCGATCATCACGCTCGCGATCACCTCGAAGACGTTGCCGCTCACCCAGGTGCAGGATCTGGCCGACACGCGTCTCGCGCAGAAAATTTCGCAGGTGGCGGGCGTGGGTCTGGTGAGCCTGTCGGGCGGCCAGCGTCCGGCCGTGCGGATTCAGGCAAACCCGCGCGCGCTCGCCGCGTACGGTCTGAATCTGGACGACTTGCGCACTACCATCTCGAACCTGAACGTCAACACGCCGAAGGGTAACTTCGACGGCCCCACGCGCAACTACACGATCAACGCGAACGACCAGTTGACCGATGCCGACGCCTACAAGAGCGCGGTGGTCGCGTACAAGAACGGCCGCGCGGTGATGCTGACCGACGTCGCCACCATCGTGCAGGGCGCGGAGAACACCAAGCTCGGCGCGTGGGTCGACGGCACGCCCGCGATCATTCTGAACGTGCAGCGCCAGCCGGGCGCGAACGTGATTCAGGTGGTGGACAGCATCAAGAAGCTGCTGCCGCAGTTGCAGCAGGCGCTGCCCGCCGCGCTCGACGTGCAGATCGTCACCGACCGCACCACCACGATCCGCGCTTCCGTGCGCGACGTGCAGTTCGAACTGGCCATGTCGGTCGTGCTGGTGGTGCTGGTCATGTACCTGTTCCTCGCCAACGTCTACGCGACCATCATTCCGAGTCTCTCGGTGCCGCTGTCGCTGATCGGCACGCTCGCCGTGATGTACCTGTGCGGCTTCTCGCTCGACAACTTATCGTTGATGGCGCTGACCATCGCGACAGGCTTCGTGGTGGACGACGCGATCGTGATGATCGAGAACATCGCGCGTTACGTGGAGGAAGGCGAAGCGCCGCTCGAAGCCGCGCTGAAGGGCTCGAAACAGATCGGCTTCACGATTATTTCGCTGACGGTGTCGCTGATCGCCGTGCTGATTCCGCTGCTCTTCATGGGCGATGTGGTCGGCCGCCTGTTCCACGAATTCGCCATTACGCTCGCCGTGACGATCGTGATCTCGGCGGTCGTGTCGCTCACACTCGTGCCGATGATGTGCGCCAAACTGCTGCGCCACACGCCGCCGCACGAGAGCCATCGTTTCGAAGCCAAGGCGCACCGCGCGATCGACTGGGTGATCGCGCGTTATGCGGTCGCGCTCACGTGGGTGCTGAACCGGCAACGCTCCACGCTGGTCGTCGCGGTGCTCACGCTGGTGCTGACCGGCGTGCTGTATGTGTTCATTCCGAAGGGCTTCTTCCCGGTGCAGGACACCGGCGTAATCCAGGCGATCACGCAGGCGCCGCAGTCGGTGTCGTATGCGTCGATGGCCGAGCGCCAGCAGGAACTCGCCGCGCAGATCCTGAAGAATCCGGATGTGGAAAGCCTGACCTCGTTCATCGGCGTGGACGGCAGCAATATCACGCTGAACAGCGGCCGCATGCTGATCAACCTGAAGCCGCGCGACGACCGCAGCAACACCGCGAGCGAAGTGATCCGCCAATTGCAGCGGGACGTGGCGCATATTCCCGGCGCGTCGCTGTACATGCAGCCGGTGCAGGATCTGACGATCGACTCGACCGTCAGCCCGACGCAGTACCAGTTCATGCTGACCGATCCGAACATCAGCGAATTCACCACGTGGGTGCCGAAGCTGATCGATCGGTTGAGGCAATCGCCCGAACTCGCGGACGTGGCCACTGACCTTCAGGACAACGGCCAGTCGGTCTACATCGAAATCGACCGCGCCACCGCGTCGCGTTACGGCATCACGCCGGCCACCGTGGACAGCGCGCTGTATGACGCGTTCGGCCAACGCATCATCTCGACCATCTTCACGCAGTCGAATCAGTATCGAGTGATCCTGGAAGCGCAGCCGGAGATGCAGCATTACACCGAGTCGCTGAAGTCGATCTATCTGCCCTCTTCCACATCCACGGGTGGACAGGTGCCGCTGTCGTCGATCGCGCGTTTCATCGAGAAGCCCGCACCGTTGCTGGTCACGCACCTGAGCCAGTTCCCGGCCACCACCGTGTCGTTCAACCTCGCGCCGGGCTCGTCGCTCGGCGCGGCGGTCAAGGCGATCGACCAGGCGGAGAAGGACATCGGCATGCCCGCGTCGTTCCAGACCCGCTACCAGGGCGCGGCGCTGGCGTTCCAGGCGTCGCTGTCGAACGAGCTGTTCCTGATTCTCGCGGCGATCGTCACGATGTACATCGTGCTGGGCGTGCTGTACGAGAGCTTCATCCATCCGATCACGATTCTCTCGACGTTGCCCTCGGCCGGTGTCGGCGCGTTGCTGGCGCTGCTGATCACCGGGCACGACCTGGACATCATCGGCATCATCGGTATCGTGCTCTTGATCGGCATCGTGAAGAAGAACGCGATCATGATGATCGACTTCGCGCTCTATGCCGAGCGCGAGGAAGGCAAGCCGCCGCGCGAAGCGATCTATCAGGCGTGTCTGCTGCGCTTCCGCCCGATTCTGATGACCACGCTCGCCGCCCTGCTCGGCGCGCTGCCGCTGATGCTCGGCACCGGCGCCGGCTCGGAATTGCGCCGTCCACTCGGTATCGCGATTGCGGGCGGGTTGATCGTCAGCCAGTTGCTGACGCTGTTCACCACGCCGGTGATCTACCTCGCGTTCGACTCGCTGGGCCGTCGCGCGCGTGAGCGCTTCAATCGTGGCAAGCCTACGCCGCCCGTCACCGATGCAGGGAACTGAGCGATGAATCTGTCGCGTCCGTTTATCTCCCGCCCGGTCGCCACCACGCTGCTGGCGATCGGCATCGCACTGGCCGGTATTTTCGCGTTCACCAAACTGCCGGTGGCGCCGCTGCCGCAGGTCGATTTTCCAACCATTTCGGTGCAGGCCACGCTGCCGGGCGCGAGTCCGGATACCGTGGCGACCAGCGTCGCCAGTCCGCTCGAACGGCATCTCGGCTCGATCGCCGATGTTACCGAAATGACCTCGTCGAGCTCGGTCGGCTCGACGCGTATCACCATGCAGTTCGGCCTGAACCGCGACATCGACGGCGCCGCGCGCGACGTGCAGGCCGCCATCAACGCGGCCCGCGCCGATCTGCCGGCGAGCTTGCGCAGCAACCCGACGTACCACAAGGTCAATCCGGCTGATGCGCCGATCCTGATTCTGGCGCTCACGTCGAAAACGCTCACTGCCGGCCAGTTGTACGACTCCGCGGCCACCGTGCTGCAACAATCGTTGTCGCAGGTGGACGGCGTCGGCGAAGTGGATGTGAGCGGCTCGGCCAACCCGGCCGTACGTGTCGAACTGGAGCCGAATGCGCTCTCGCACTACGGCATCGGTCTCGAAGACGTGCGCGCGGCACTTGCCGCGGCCAACGCGAACAGCCCGAAAGGCTCGATCGAATTCGGCCCGAACCGCGTGCAGATCTATACCAACGACCAGGCCAGCAAGGCGTCGCAATACAAGGACCTGGTCATCGCCTATCGCAACGGCGCGGCGGTGAAGCTCTCCGACGTGGCCGAGGTGGTCGATTCGGTCGAGGATCTGCGCAACCTCGGCCTCTTCAACGGCAAGCGTTCGGTGCTGGTGATTCTGTACCGCCAGCCGGGCGCGAACATCATCGACACCATCGACCGCGTGACGGCGATGCTGCCGCAACTGCACGCGTCGCTGCCCGCGGACGTCGACATCGCGCCGGCCGCCGACCGCTCCACCACGATCCGCGCCTCGCTGAAAGACACCGAACGCACGCTGGTGGTCGCGGTCGCGCTGGTGGTGATGGTGGTGTTTCTGTTCCTGCGCAACTGGCGCGCCACGCTGATTCCGAGCGTGGCCGTGCCGATTTCCATCATCGGCACGTTCGGCGCGATGTACCTGCTCGGATTCTCGATCGACAACCTCTCGCTGATGGCCTTGACCATCGCGACCGGCTTCGTGGTCGACGACGCGATCGTCGTGCTGGAAAACATCTCTCGACACGTCGAGAACGGCGTGCCGCGCATGAAGGCGGCCTTTCTCGGCGCGCGCGAAGTCGGCTTTACCGTGCTATCGATCAGTATTTCGCTAGTCGCCGTGTTCCTGCCGATTCTGCTGATGGGCGGCATTGTCGGGCGCCTGTTCCGCGAATTCGCGCTCACACTTTCGCTCGCGATCGGCGTGTCGCTGATCGTCTCCCTCACGCTCACGCCGATGATGTGCTCGCGCCTCCTGCGCGAGCCGCACGAGCGGAAGGAAGAAGGACGTTTCGGCCGCTGGCTGGAACGCGGCTTCGCGTCGATGCAGCGCGGCTATGAGCGCACGCTCGGCTGGGCGCTGCTGCATCCGCGCCTGATCGTGACGGTCCTGCTGCTGACCATCGGCCTGAACGTCTGGCTGTACATCATTGTGCCCAAGGGCTTCTTTCCGCAGCAGGACACGGGGCGGCTGATCGGCGGCATTCAGGCGGATCAGGCCACCTCGTTCCAGTCCATGAAAGGCAAGTTCGCGCAGATGATGGAGATCGTCGGCAAGAATCCGGCCGTGGAGAGCGTGGCCGGTTTCACCGGCGGACGGCAGACCAATTCCGGCTTCATGTTCGTGACACTGAAATCGAAGTCCGAGCGCAAGGCCTCCGCCGATCAGGTAATTCAGGAACTGCGCGTGCCGCTCGGCGACGTGGCCGGTGCGCGGACTTTCCTGCAAGCGGTGCAGGACATTCGCGTCGGCGGGCGGCAATCGAACGCGCAGTACCAGTTCACGCTGCTGGCCGATTCGACGCCCGACCTGTACCTGTGGGGACCGAAGCTCACCGAGGCGCTGCAGGCGCGCCCCGAACTGGCGGACGTGAATTCCGACCAGCAGCAAGGCGGCCTCGAAGCGATGGTGACGATCGACCGCGCCACCGCCGCGCGCCTCGGCATCAAGCCGGCGCAGATCGACAACACCTTGTACGACGCGTTCGGCCAGCGCCAGGTGTCGACCATCTATAACCCGCTGAACCAGTATCACGTCGTGATGGAAGTCGCGCCGAAGTACTGGCAGAGCCCGGACATGCTGAAGCAGATCTACGTCAGCACGTCAGGCGGCAGCGCGAGCGGCGCGCAGACCACCAACGCGCCGGCGGGCACGGTGACAACGGCCGCCGCCGCCGCGACGACGTCGTCGATCAGTGCCACGACAGGAGGCACGGCGGGCACGACCGCCTCGAGCGCGGCGAGCATTGCCTCTGACTCCGCGCGCAATCAGGCGATCAATTCGATCGCGGCGAGCGGCAAGTCGAGCGCATCGTCGGGTGCGGCGGTGTCGACGGCGAAGGAAACCATGGTGCCGCTGTCGGCGATCGCGAGCTTCGGTCCGGGCAGTACGCCGCTCTCCGTGAATCACCAGAGCCAGTTCGTTGCCTCGACGATTTCGTTCAATTTGCCGCCGGGCGTTTCGCTGTCGACGGCGACCCAGGCGATTTACGACACGATGGCGCAGATCGGCATGCCGGGGACTATCCACGGCAGTTTCCAGGGGACGGCGCAGGCGTTCCAGCAGTCAATGTCCGATCAGCCGATTTTGATTCTGGCCGCGCTGGCCGCCGTGTATATCGTGCTGGGGATGCTGTACGAGAGCTATATCCATCCGTTGACGATTCTGTCGACGCTGCCTTCGGCAGGGGTGGGGGCGTTGCTGGCGTTGCTGCTGTTCAAGACGGAGTTCAGCATCATCGCGTTGATCGGGGTGATTCTGCTGATCGGTATCGTGAAGAAGAACGCGATCATGATGGTGGACTTTGCCATTGAAGCGTCGCGGCATGGCCTGTCGTCGCGGGATGCGATTCATCAGGCCTGTTTGCTGCGGTTCCGGCCGATCATGATGACGACTTTCGCTGCGTTGCTGGGGGCTTTGCCGCTGGCGTTTGGGCGGGGTGAAGGGGCGGAACTTCGCGCGCCGCTGGGGATTGCGATTGTTGGTGGGTTGATTGTGAGTCAGATGCTTACGCTTTATACGACGCCGGTTGTGTATCTTTATATGGATCGGATTCGGGTGAGGTGGGAGTCGAGGAAGGCGCGCAGAACAGGGATTGCGCCGTCCTGAAGTGATTGGGGTTTCGCGGCGCGTGCTGTCGCAACGTGGCTGACAGCGCCGCGAACCCGGTTTGCAGCAATTCATCGCGTTCGCCGGTATTGCTGACGCTCGCGCGCACGAACTGAGGCACGACGCTCTGTCCTACCGCGAACAGGTCAGCGGCGCTGACAAGACAGTTCTGCTGC
Organism: Paraburkholderia sediminicola; assembly: GCF_046027355.1. Classification (GTDB taxonomy): domain Bacteria; phylum Pseudomonadota; class Gammaproteobacteria; order Burkholderiales; family Burkholderiaceae; genus Paraburkholderia; species Paraburkholderia sediminicola_B. The sequence continues at coordinate 255,173 of NZ_JAQQEK010000004.1, forward strand.
CCCAAAACCGCCTGTACATCCGACGCGCGCCCCGGCACCGGAACCTCTATCCAGAAGTGCGGACTCTGCGGGTGCGTCATGTAGTTCAGTCCGGCAAGATAGCTCTCCACGAGATGCTTGCGTCGTTCGAGTTCAGCCGCCTGCTGACGCACGAGCGTCTGCGCCACACCCTGCTCTATCCAGCGGCTCGCAAGCTCCATCGATAGAGGCGTCGCCATCCAGCAGGTGGACCTCACCGCTGCACTAAAGCGGCCGATCAACGGCAAAGGCGCATGGACATAGCCGACGCGCAGGCCCGCCGCGACGACCTTGCTCAAACTGCCGATCACGATGCCGCGTTCGGGCGCAAACAGACTGATTGGCGGCGGGCGGTTTGCCATCAATACGCCATGCGCTTCATCTTCGATAATCAGGACATTGTGGGCCCGGCATATCCTCGCAATGGCCTCGCGGCGGTCGGCCGACAGCACGGCGGTGGTCGGATTCTGGATGCTCGGCGTGCAGTACAGGGCAGAAACACGATGAGTGCGGCAAACTTCCAGTAGCGCTTGAGGCATGAGTCCCTCTTCGTCCATTTCGATGCCGATCAGCTTGATGCCGAGCAAGCGCGCCGCGCTGATCAACCCCGGATAGGTGAGGCGTTCGGTGACCAGAATATCCCCCGCGCGAAGCAGAGCCATCAGCGCGCAGAGCAGCCCGTGCTGGCCGCCGTTGACGCACACGATCTGCTCCGGCTCGACCCTGAAGTCGCCGTGCGTCAACCATCGCGCACCGGCCTGGCGATGGCGCGCCGAACCGAGATCCGGCGTATAAAGCGTGAGCTCACGCAAGGTCTCGGCATCCCCGGCCAGTTCCTCGAGGCTCCGTGCGAGCATGGCGGCTACCTGTCCGGGAATGTGCGTGCTGCGGCTCATATCGATGCACGGGTGCGGCTCGTCGATAAAATTCTTAAAACCGCGGTCGCGTGAACGCTCCAGGCCGCGTTTGCGCACGAAGGTCCCATCTCCCACCCTCGCGACGACCAGTCCAATGCGCTCCAATTCAGCGTACGAGCGACTGACCGTACCGGCAGTCACACCAAGCTTGTCGGCCAGCAGCCGGTGCGGTGGAAGCTTGGCGCCGCCCGCGATCGAGCCGTCGTGAATCCGTGCAGCCAAGGCCTCTGCGAGGCGCTTGTATTTGGCCGCCTGCCCGCCCTCGAGCGCCGGCTTCAGAATTGAAACCATGTCAATAATTGGTTTGACTGTCATTAGGCATCCTAATACGCTTATTGAAGCGATCAATACCCATTTTACTGATTCATCGAGATTTAAATTAAGATAAGGGATCAATTGACACCATGGCGATAACGGCCACTATCGATAGTCCGCAAAAGGCACACGGAGGTTGGCGCACTGGGTTCGTGACGTCCCTCCTCTTTCTGATCGTCTGCCTGAGCTGGGGCACCACTTGGCTGGGCATCAAGATAGCCGTTGAAAGCGCGCCGCCGCTGACTTCCGCCGGCCTTCGCTTTCTGATCGCCTTCCCGCTGTTCCTGGCCTTTGCGTTGATCCGCAAGGAGTCGCTTTTCTTCCCCCGCGAAAAAATCGGCTTCTTTATTTTCGTCACGTTGGGCTACTTCAGCGTTCCGTATTATTTTCTCAACTACGGGGAAATGCATGTCGCATCGGGATTGACGGCCCTATTGTTTAGCAGCATGCCAGTCTTTATCTTGATATTTTCCGCATTATTTCTCCGGGAAAAGATTTATCTCTCGCAATTCATCGGAATCGCCGTCGGTTTCGGCAGTCTGTTCATGATCGTAAAAACTCAAGGCATGCACATGGATCACGCCGAACTCTTTGGGGTTCTGGCGATTCTCGCCGCAGCAATCATGCATGCGTTGTGCTACGTCATCACGAAGCGTCAGGGCGCGCACATCAGCGTGATCACCTTCAACACGCTGCCGATCGGTATCGCCGGGTTAATGCTGTTCATTGCGGGAACGTTGCTCGAACACCCCAGACTGTCCGAGATCACACTTCGCTCATGGAGCGCGCTGACCTACTTGGGATTGGCGGCTTCAGTCGGCGGATTCATCGTCTATTTCTTTTTGCTCAAGCGACTTAGTCCGGTCATTCTTTCGTTCGTGTTCATCGTCTTCCCTGTGTTTGCCGTCGTGATCGGCTCCTGGTACGAGGGGCTGCCGATTTCCAGGGACCTCTGTTTCTATTCAGCTATGTTGCTCCTCGGCTTCGCCATTACAAAGTTGCCCGTGGAAAAACTCATGGCGAGAAACAGCCGGACGTCGTCGTGAGGCCGATATGGACACGCTCAATCACGAAAATCTGCAGCGCATTTACCTCCACGCCGGCAGCACGTATCCCGAGGAGTGTTGTGGCTTTGTTTTCGCCGACGGCACCGTGCACTGCGGCGTCAATATCCAGAGCGAGTTGAATCGCCGCCAGCCTGATATCCATACGCGCACCGCAACCAACGGCTACACCTTCTCCGTCGCGGATACGCTTGCGATGAACCGAAGCTTTCGAAGCAGCAACCCCGTCACGATCATCTACCACTCGCATCCGGATGTCGGCGCCTACTTCAGCCGTGAAGACGAGAACAAGGCGCTGTTCATGGGCAAGCCGACATACCCGGTTGCCTACCTGGTCGTGGATGTCTACAAGGCTCAGGCCAGGTCGGCAAAGCTGTTCCGGTGGAACGGCAAGTGTTTTGCCTGCATTCAGGAGTTTCAAGTCAACGAACAAGACTCAACGACACACGTCAGGAGCTGACCAATGAAAGTAGTGATAGTCCCGGAAGTTCTCGCGAGAGCCGCACACTTGCCATCCCAGCGTATGGAAGCCGACGGCAACACGTTGCGCGAAGTAATCGAACGCGTTTGCGTGCGTCATCCGCGGCTTCGTGCCCACCTGTTTTATGAAAACGGCGCCTTCAAGGAACATTTTCTCCTGACCTGTTCGGGCGAACTCGCAGACCTCGAACATGTGCCCGCAGCCCACAGTGAAGTCGAAATCATGCTGGCCACTTCTGGCGGTCTCGATACGGACCACCTTTCCAATGACGAGATCCGTCGCTATGTACGTCATATCACGCTGCCAGGCGTCGGACGTGCGGGCCAATTGCGGCTCAAGAAGGCAAAAGTGCTGATTATCGGCACAGGGGGTTTGGGCGCACCCGTCTGCCTTTATCTGGCCGCAGCCGGAGTCGGCACCCTCGGGCTGATCGACTTCGACGTGGTGGAGAGCAGCAATTTGCAGCGCCAGATCGTGCATGGAAACAGCACGCTCGGCATGCTCAAGGTGGAGTCAGCGAAACAGCGGCTGCATGATCTGAATGCAGACATTGCGATCAACACCTATGCTGCCGCGCTCGACGCGGACAACGCGCGGCATCTGATCGGACAATACGACGTGGTGGTCGACGGCACGGACAACTTCGCGTCGCGCTACCTGGTGAATGACACGTGTGCGCAGTTGGGCAAACCGCTCGTTTACGGCGCGGTATCGCGGTTCGAAGGGCAAATGAGTGTTTTCAATCATCGCGGAGGGCCCTGCTATCGCTGCCTTTTTCCGAAGAGCCCACCTCCGGAACTGGCACCAAACTGCAGCGCCGGCGGCGTCATTGGCGTGCTACCCGGCGTCGTCGGTCTCATTCAGGCAACGGAGGCAATCAAGCTGATTCTCGATATCGGCGAATCACTATCTGGGCGGCTGATGCGTTTCGACGCGCTGACCATGAGATTTAACGAGGTTCGATTCCCGCGCCGATCGGACTGCCCGTCGTGCTCCCCAAATCGCGAAGGCAAACTCTCCGAACCCGAGCAGTTACTGTGTGCAAGCGCAAACGCGGGCCAACAACGACTGGCGCCTGAATTCTTCATCGAACCGCGTGCACTCAAAGCGATCATGGCGCGTGCAGACAGTGAACATATATTGCTCGATGTGCGCGACGCGAACGAACTGGAAGTCTGTCGACTGCCCGGCATACTGCACATCCCTCTGGATGAGCTGAACGAGCGCACCGCTCTGCTGGATTCGCGTCAGACACATTATCTGATCTGCTATGGCGGCCTACGGGCCGAGCGCGCGGCAACCATCCTTCAGGAGGCCGGCTTCGCTGACGTGAAAGTGCTGGAAGGCGGAATGAAGCGCTGGGTAAAGGATGTCGATCCCGACATGCCCATCTATTAGTCTAAAATCGGGCGCCAATCCGATGATTTACCAGTCGATACTCGAAGTCATAGGCAACACGCCTATCGTTCGTCTGAGGGCGCTCTCTGGCGAACTTGGGCTGGATGTCTATGTGAAGCTCGAATCCCTTAATCTGGGCGGCAGCCACAAGGCGCGAATCGCTTTGGGTATGATCCTCGACGCTGAGCGCAAAGGCATTCTTGTACGAGGCAAGCAACAAACTATCGTGGAACCCAGCGGCGGCAACACCGGTATCGGACTCGCGATCGCCGGCAATATTCTCGGCTACGAAGTAGTACTGGTGATACCCGATAACTACAGTCCAGAAAAGCAACAACTGCTGCGACTGTATGGTGCCAAGGTGGTGCTGTCAGACAGCCGCTTGGGAAACAATTCTCACGGTCAACGTGCGATGGAATTGCAGCTTGAGAATCCCCACTATGTGATGCTCAATCAGCAGCGCAACTACGCCAATCCAGAAACGCATCGACAGTCCACGGCTCTGGAAATCATTCGCGACTTCGGCGACCGTCAAGTGGACTGCTTTGTGGCTGGCATAGGCACCGGAGGACATATCACCGGCATTGGCGAGACGCTCAAGCAGCATTGGCCCGATATTCGCGTGTTCGGCGTCGAGCCGGAGCAATGCGATCTGCTCGCAGACCAGCATGCTCCGCATGGAATCCAGGGATTGTCGATCGGCGTGGTTCCGGCGATCTTGAACTTGTCCGTACTTGACGGGATGGTTAAGGTTTCAGAACCTGACTGTCAGGAGATGATTCGCCGAACCATGCGGAGCGACTCGATCAGCCTCGGAATTTCTTCGGCGGCCAACCTCGTAGCAGTCTCCAAACTGAGAACAACGCTGCCCAGAGGGGCTATCGTGCTCACCATGATTTACGACGGCGTCGAGTCTTACCTGGCTTATTTCGAGTAACGGCAACGATTCTCCGTTGCCGTCGTTTCCTATCGCGCTCCAGACGAACCGCTTCGGTGCGACCAAGCAGGGTTGAGTGCGCGCGATCGGACAAATTTCATGGATGAAAGACGTCTGTGGCAAACGTGGCGTCGTTGAATGAGCAGGATAGACGCTCTTTTCCCGCGCCCATGCTCTTGCGACGTATCTCCAGCCGCCCGATCAACCTCGTGTTGTCAAGATGAGTGCCGCCACAAGGGATCACGTTACCCTCGCATTCCCAATAGCGGGCGTCCGGATGGATCGCGTGGGGATAGACACGCACGTCGCTGGCTCGCAGGACGAATGCATTGGCGATGTCTTCTATCTCGCGGATTTCTTCGGTGGCGATACGCTCGTCCACGGCAAAATCGAGCCGTGCTGCGTCAGTCCGAATATGACATCCGAGTATCCAGGCAGCCGCGTCAGGTCTTATTTGTTGCACGCCGATCAGGAGCAGGTGGCAAGCCGTGTGGCTTAGGGAAAGTTGCGCACGGCGCAAGCGGTTGATGCGCACCTCGACCGGATCGCCTACCCGCACGTTAGCAAGATGCCCGATGTCATCGGGATGAACGATATGTTCAACCACCCCGCCTACCTGGATGTCAGGAAAATCCGCGATCGTCAGATGATCGCCATACATCTTCTTTGCATGGATGAAGCGAATTTCGACGCCATTCTGTAAAACGATGACTCCGTGGTCCGCGTCCTGCCCTCCACCTTCCGGATAGGCGACGGTGGCATCGAGCTCCACATAGCCGGCACCGATCTTGACTACCGTTGCGACGCAACGGTCCAGATTAAAATCTTCGTAGTAGCGCTTGCTGGTCGTTCGATTCAATGAAAACATGGCAGTCAGAATAGATCTATCAGAATGGTGGCGGGGCGTTGGGACTTTCTCTTCCGTGTCAGTTGTAATGCGGACTTGAGCGTGACGATCGAATCAGACGGAATGTTCTCTGTAATCACGCAATGCGGCGAGATAAACACATCATCGCCAATCACAATGTCGCCGAAGATTCGCGTGAATGCACCGACTTCGATGCGGTTGCCCAATGTCGGATGTCGTTTGCCGGACGGATTGGCGGATATGCCCGTGGCACCGAGCACGACGCCACCGAGGATGTAGCAGTCGTCGCCGATGCGAGTCGTCTCACCGATCACCGTGCCCCACCCGTGGTCCAGAACGAAGCGCTGGCCGATATGACAGCGCGGATGAATCTCCGCGCCCGAGAGCAGCTTGCCCCGCGCCGATACCAGAGCAGCGACACTTTCGATTTCCCTGTCGAGGTCACCGCCAAGCGATGCCATGTCGAAAATTGCGTGAGCAAGGCGGTAGTGAAGTACTGCTTTGTAGGACGAGTATCCGAAGGCGATATCTTCGACCGAACCGCGGGATGCGGGGTCCTTGGTGGCGAAGGCGTTCAGATCGTTTTCGGCCGCTCTGGCTGCCGCAAGCCACAGAGCATGCGTTGCAATTTTATTGACCAGAGCGGGGGAGCAGCATTCCATCAATGCTGCGGTGAGGAGGTTTTGAACGATCTTTTTTGGCATTTATACGTCCACGTTCGCTAGAACTATGGTTATGCCAACGGGTGACGTATGCGGCTATGGGACAAGTCCGAAACCGAACGACAATGGCATGGCTGCCCGCGGTCGATGACCTCGCGCCACCCGCACGGGCGGCAATCGCCTCAAAATAGATTTCCCAATTTTGCATTCCTTCATTAATCATTTTTTTGGTTATGCGGAATACTTATCCATTTAATTTCATTGACGAATTTTTACGGAAATCCTATATACGCGCGATAGAGCCGATCTGATAATAAAAAAGAATTTTGACGGGGAAAGGCATATGAAGTCATGCGAAGGCCTGCTGTATCAGGTCAGTCAATGGAGGGGTCATGTATAGCCCCACCCAGTCACGCACCCTGAGTGTCTCGTGCGATGCCTTCCCGGTCGAGCTCGGCAAGCAGACCCTGTTTCCCGTGCGGTTACGTGGTACTGAGGCACTCGGCAAGCTGTACAGGTACACGCTCGACATGGCGACAACTTACTCGCCGATTATTTCCAGGATCGGCACCAGCCGTCAGATCACCCCCGAGAAACTGGTCGGCAAAGAGGTGACGATCTCGATTGAGTTCGACGGGAAGGGAACATTTGTCACCGGCATCGCCAGCTACAGCGGTGCTGCAAACGTCGGCGCTGGCGTCAGGACGATTTCGGGGATCATCAGCAAAGTCGAGTTGACCGGCGCCGATGATCGCCACGTGTACTACCGCCTTGTCGTGCGGCCCACCCTATGGCTGACCACAAAGACGTCGCGCAGTCGCATATTCCAGAACAGAAGCGTGCTGGATATCACCAGCGATGTGCTGCGCGATTATCCGATTCTGTATGACATGAAGGTGTCCGCCTTCAGGCTGAAAAACGGCTACCCGGAGCGCGACTTCGTCCGTCAGATGTGGGAATCCGACTTCGATTTCCTGACCCGCCTGTGGCGAGAATGGGGACTGTATTACTTCGAGGATAACAACCGGCTCGTGTTCTGTGACGCGCCAGGTGTCCACCGGCCTCATGGGAATGCTTACGACTCAATACGCTACCACGCGCCCAGCGCCGGGCGCATCGACGAGGAATACATCTACCGCCTGAATTCGTCGCGCAGGATCACCGCCGCGAAAGTGAGCGTGGTCGATTACGACTATACGCGCGCACGTCAGAATTTACCCGAGGAACACGACGCGTTCGGAGACCTGCACCGGGCAGAAGAACGGCACTGGGGCGACTATTCACAGCCGCTTGCCGGCGCAATGGGCCTGTCGGGTCAGCCTAACAGTTATCTGGAGGAAGCCCGCTATCTCGCAGGCGTGCGGGCCTATGCGCTTTACTCGCGTAACGAGCGTCTCAGAGGGCGCGGTAACCTGCTCGGCCTGAAAACGGGCAGGACATTCCGGCTCACCGATCACCCGGAGCCGGCTATTAACGCTGAGTATCTGGTGGTATCCACGACGGTCGATATCTTCAGCGTGAGCGAGACGACGGTGTCGGCCGGAATGCCCGACCAACGCCGGTACCAGTGCGTGACCGACTTCGTGCTGCAACCGACCGACCGGTTCTTCAAGAACGGGCCGAAAAAGAAGCCGCGCTGTCACGCGGAAACGGCGGTCGTGGTCGGACCGAAAGACCGGACCACCTGGGTCGATGCGTACGGGCGGGTGAAAATCAGTTACCTCTGGGACCTGGACAGGCCAAAGGACGAAAACGCAAGCTGCTGGGTGCGCGTGTCATCGCCATGGCAGGGTGACTCGTTCGGCACGATCTATGTGCCCCGTATCGGCGAGGAAGTGACCGTCAACTATCACGAAGGCGACCCTGACAAGCCCTACATTGCTGACCGGATGGTCAACCGGTTCAGACAGCCGCCATGGAAACTTCCAGCCAATCATGCACTGAGCGGCACACGCACGCGAGACCTCGACGGATTACAGGCCAACCAGATCGTCGCCGACGATACACCCGGAAAACTTCAGGTGCAGGTCAGCAGCGATTACGCGCAGTCGCGGCTGGTGCTCGGCTATAACACGCACATCGACGGCAACGACGGGCGCAAGGAGGAACGCGGCCAGGGGTGGGAGCTGGCAACGGATTCATGGGGCGCGCTGCGCGCCAATCGGGGCATGGTCATCAGCACCGAAACGCGAGCGGGTGCAACGGCCCCCGTCAAGGACATGGGCGAGACGGGGCAGCGGCTCACGCAGGCGCGCGAACTTCATGAGGATATGGCGGACGTTGCTCGGCAGCACAATGCCCAGCAGGACGACACGAACCAGCGCGACGCCATCGGTGATATCAAGGCGCAGACCAGCGCCATTCGTGGCGACGCGAAAGCGGACGGCAATCCGTTCCCGGAACTGGCGCGGCCCGACATGGTACTCGCGAGCGCAGCAGGGATCGGAATGACGGCGGCGCAGAGCACCCATATTGCGAGCAGGTACGACCTGGCCGTGACGACCGGGCGGGACGTGAGCATTGCGTCGGGCCGCTCGTTGTTCGCAGCAGTGCGTGGTGCCGTTTCCCTGTTCGCGTATCAGCTTGGCATGAGGCTGATCGCGGCAAAGGGCAAGGTAGAGGTTCAGGCGCAAAGCGACGAAATGGCGCTCACCGCATTGAAAGACGTGACGATCACCAGCACCAATGGCCGGGTTGTCGTCACAGCGGCGAAGGAGGTCTGGATTGGCGCGGGCGGCTCGTATATCCAGATCAACGGCAGCGGGATCATCAACGGGTCGCCGGGTCCGATTCTCGAAAGGACCGCATCGTGGGACGTTCCAGGCCCCGATGCCCGCATACCCAGTTTCGCCCCATTCGGCTCAGGCACACCGACTGACGGTCATACGCATTCCCTCTGAACCCTCGCCATTCCATCGAATGATTATCAGCCCGCCCTTTCTTTCAGCAGCATACCCGCAGCAGAATGACATGATGCCCACGGCGACCGCCGGCAGCACCGTCGTGCACGACAGCGATGTGTGCAGCTCCAGCATGCTGGAGTGTGCACCCGGCAACGGTGCGTATCCGGTCAGCTTCAATCTCAGCTGGCATGGCGGCGCGCATCTGATGGCGCCCGCCGATGGCAATCAGCCTGCCCCCGTTCGTGCCATTGCGGACGGCAGGATCGTTTACGTGCGGCGGACGGATACGACTCACAAGCCGACGCTCAAGTACCGGAACGTCCGCACGGATGACGGCTGCGTCGTCATCCGGCACGACACGGAAATCGGCGAAGGCGACAATGCGAAGGTCACCTACTACTCCGTGTACATGCATATGCAGCAGGTGCTTTCATCCCTCGCAGTGGGCAGGAAGATCTACCGTAAGGACCTGATCGGCACACCGGGCCAGATCTACGGCCAGTTTCCGCAAATCCACTTTGAGATCGTCTGCGACGAGGTGAATCTGCGGAAGTTTATTGGGCGCGCTCCGGGTCCGCTGGCTAGTACGCCGGCACGAACGGACGCGGTCTATGGCGACATATGGTTCTTCGTTCCTCGTGGCGCAAATCTCTTTGCGAGTGAGCCGCACCCGTATCGTGAAGACGATAGCTATCCAGCCGTTGCCACGCTGCACCCGCAGGCGTCTCTCGTCCCGGCCGGAACGAGCCGCGATCTTGTTATCCGCATGCATTACGAGAAGGACTGCACGCTCACGACCTACCAGCAGCATACGGATGGAAACTGGTCCGCCTCCGGAGCCATGCCCGTTGAGAGCGAAGCAGAGTACAACCTGTACAAAAGGGCTATGGCACTTCATGGGCGTTTTACCGACAACAGTCTGGCAGGGATTCCCGCGGGCATCGCGGTAGCCTCCCCCAGCGCCATCTTCGAGATGCTCCGCTTCGGGCGCTGCATCAACGCCCAGCTTACCGACGGCGCGCGCTTCAATCACTGGCGCAAAGTGAGGACACCGGACGGTGACGGATGGATCAATCTCTCGAAGGCGGGCGTGCGCGTCTATAGCGATGCTGATTTTCCCGAATGGGCTGGTTGGAGTTTCATCAACGACGATCCGGCGCCCGACAGCCTGTGTGATTCGCCCACGGTAAAGCGCTGGCTGGACGTCAATCATTCCGGGCATGTCAGCCACGCTGACGCTGTGCAGGCACTGGGTCTCGGTGCAATCCGGCAACGCATGGGGCATGCAGTGTGCAAATTCCCTTCCGAGTGGAGCCGGGCTGGACTGGAAGCACGATACAACTGGCTGAAGAGTCCGCATGAGGCATTGACCAACCCGTTGTCGGAAAGTGATTTCAACAGGCTGATGGAGCATGCGCGTGATCTGGCGTTCTGGGAGGACGTCAGCGATCCCGGTTTGCCGCATGCCAGTGAGGTCTGGCATTTCCCGCCGGCGGCGTTTGTGCGGCAGTTCAGGCAATGCCGCTGGCTTTCCGCCAAAGAACTGGAGCAGGTATATCCCGATACCTATGTCGAAAAATCCAGTGGTCAACTTCATCAGGCGACGCATGCCATATCTGCCGAGATACGCGAGCGCTACCGAAACATACTGAACCGACTGCTGGAGAAGCATTCCATCAGCCGAAACCCGATGCGAATGTCACACTTCTTTGGTCAAGGCGCGGAGGAGTCGCGAACGCTGGCATGGATGGAGGAGCATCGAAGCGAGGCGTCCTGCAACGCTATGTACGCTCATTCGAACGGAAATGATCTTCCAGGGGATGGGTACAAATTCCGGGGAAGAGGTATGAAGCAATTGACGGGTAAATATAACTACACGGAATACTGGGTGTATCGAGGATGGTTGAGCAGGCGCGACTTCACTGCTTCATGGTGGACTCACCCGCACCCGACTCGGCCGAGCATTACGACACCTGAGATCTTGCTGACTGTTCCATACAATGCAATCGACGCCGGTACATGGTATTGGGAAGCAGGACCAAATCACGGATTGCCGCATGAAAAAAGCACGATAAACGTGCCTGCGGATGTCGGGGTGACAGAAAATCAAATCCAGCGCGTCACAAGAGCAATTAACGGTGGTGACAATGGGCTCGAAAATAGAACCTATCACACGTTAAGGTTGTACAAATTTTTTGGAGATCTCTTATGAGTTTGTTTGAGAAATTGTCAGTGGCAGCGTTATGCGGATGCCTGTTTCTCACAAACCCGAATGTCTCTGCAAAAACTGGTACTCGGACATATGAAGACGAGCATGTTGAGCTTTCATACCCGGACAATCGATACAATAGCGTGAAAGTCGATGCAAATTCAGAGAGTAATTTCTATACCTATCTTCTTCATCTCAGGGATGTCGATGCCGACGATATCTTGACGGTGTGCAAGGGAGATATACGCAAATGTGGCTCCTACGACGGGGTAAAGCCATACTGGTATAGCGAAGACGGAACACTGATGCTTTTTAGCGCAACAACTATAGTTGCGCCGAAGAGGTCAATGGGTACCGGGCAAACGGCCTATGAGGCATTTCCAGCTTGTCCGACGACAGATAGTCGCGGTCGATCGCATGCTTATGGTGCGCAATGCTACGAACTGGTTGTGTCTCAGAAAGGCAAAACGGTGTCCCTAACTTACTGGATCGGTGAAATGCCGAATCGCAAATCAAAAGTTGACGCTGCGAGAGCTGCGACGCATATTTTGCAATCCGTGAAAATAAAATGATCCAAAAAATATTGGCTCCCGGATGGACAGAACGCCTTGGTTACTTTTCTTTGCGGGTCGACAAACTGGAGACAGAAAAGCACGGGTGGGCTGTCACCACACATGTACATCGTCTTTTAAACTTCACCAAATAACTGAGTGTGAAAGCAATCCTCATGATCGACCTCATCCGACTCGGTGACACCACCGACCACGGCGGCCAAGTCGTCACCGCCTCCCAAACTCTCCGTTATGCCGGGCGGCGCGTGGCCCGCAAGGGCGATCTCATAGAATGCCCGCTGCACCCCGACGTCCAGCCCAATATGATCCTCGAAGGCGACACGGGAATAACCGATTGCGGTACGCCCGTTGCGCGGCAGGGCCATCAGGCCACCTGCGGATGCAGTCTGATTTCGAGTCTGGCGTGAGCGGTCATGAGTACGCGGAAAAAAGGCAGGCCTTGAGTGAAGGCCGGAAACGAATACCTGAAGCGAAGCCGGTCGATTGTCAAATTTCGACACAACGCTACTGGGTGGCATTGAAGTGTGATCGAATGGACCTGCTGGTCCACGAACAGTGGCAGGTTTAACCAGGCGGGGTTTTTCCCCTTTGACCGCCTGTTGGCTTGAATGCTGGTGGACCGGCACCTTCCAGACGCTTCGTTTTCCTGAGCTATCGGAAAGACTGAAGGTGATCCATGCGGCGGTTGCCATCACTGATCACGTTGCGCCTCTTCGAAGAGACGGCACGTCACCTGAGTTTTAACCGGACCGCGGCGGCGCTATGTGTAACCCAAGACGCCGTCAGCCGGCAGATCATGATGCTTGAGGAATCCCTTGGCGCCCGTCTGTTCGAACGCGACCATACGGGTATCGCCCGACAGCGGCGGGCGCGCAGTTGCGGCCCTGTCTCGCCGACGCCTTCGGCATGATCGAGCGTGGATCCCACAACCAACCCCTAAAGCTTCTGCTCCACGGCGAGCACCACAATCCGCGCCCATTGTTTAGCCTGCCGCTCATCCCGCATAGGCAAGACCCAAGTTTGATGCTTAGCATCTTTGACCTTCAAGGCGACCTGCCATTGCCCGCCTTGGCCCTGCACCTCCGCCCCGAGCAGATCGGCAAAAATATAAGCCCCCTGCTCGTCACCAAGACGAATCTCACACAGCCGTTTACCGGCAGCAAGCCGCACCGACCCCCAACTCCCTTTGAGTTCGTGAGTCCAATCTCCATCACGAACATTCGCTGCCACTTCCTTGCGGCGCCGCCACCAATAAGCCATCGCGGCAACCAGCAGCAAAGCGACCAGCACGGCAACGCCAACCGCCACGGCAAGACCAAAAGCCGCCTGCAAGGCATAAAACGCCCGCACCGCGCCATACCCCAGCGCGATCAGCGCAATCAACGCAACGAGAATCGGCATCGCGAGCTCACAAGGCAAAAAAACTCAGCCTAGCACGAGCGACGCCCGCCTCTTACCGCAAGAAACCATTGCGAAAATCACGCGGGCGCCCAGCTTGAGCGTTAAGGCTGCTTATGCGTCGCAGCCCAATCCTTCACCGCCTTCAGCGTGTTCTCGACATGCTTCTCCGGCGACAGGCTCGTGTACTCATAGATGATCTTGCCATCCGGCGCGATCACGTACGACACGCGATTGGCCATCGACGCATGCATCGGCAGGCCCGCGTCATACTCACCGATCACCTTCGAATCGGCATCGGCCGCGACCGGGAATTTGCTGCGGCATTCGCTCACCGAAAACTTGGTCAACGTGTCGATGTTGTCGTGCGACACGCCGATCACCGTCGCGCCATATTTCTTGTACTCATCGACGGCTTCGGCGAACTCGTGCGCTTCGATCGTGCAACCCTTGGTGAAGGCCGCCGGATAGAAATACACCACCACCGGCCCTTTCTTCAGTTCGTCGGCAAGCGAATAGGTGTAGGTCTTGCCGCCCAACGAGGCCTGCGCGGTGAACGCCGGCGCCACGTCGCCCGGCTTGAGGGTTGCCGAGGCCGTCAGCGAATGCATGGCGAATCCCACCGACACGGCGGCGACCAGTACCGCCGATATGAATTTCTTCTTCATCTGCTTTTCTCCAGGCGTGGATGCACGCGGTTCGTCCAATGAACCCAAGGCCGCTGCGCTCAGAAGAACGCCGGCCAACTTCGCTATTGGACCACGTACTCAGAAGGTACGTAAGAACCAGCCTGAAGGATGCGGAAGTCGTTGCCGTGAACGCGACCACGGCAAACACAGGCAAAACGCGCAGCCGGCCAAACTGCCCGTCAGGCCGCCACTTCGGCGATATGCGCGCCGAACCACGCTGCAGCCGACAGATTCAGCTCGGCCAGCACCTCGGGCGTAAAGGCCACGAAGCCGCCCGGCGCGTCGGGGCCCAGCGCGATCGATACCGCATCGACGCCCTCGCCGGCCGCCTCGGCGAGGCGCAGCAAGGTGCCCAGCTCGCCGCGCCGCGACACGATTGCTTCGCGAATCTGCGGCGCGAGGCCGAGTTTCTCCAGCACCGCGCCCGGCGAACTGCCGAGCACCACGTGAATCAGAGAAAAAATGCCGGTCATGAACGCGGCATCGGCGAATTCGTCGTCGGCGGGACGCAACCAGCCTGCGGCCAGCTCCATGAAGCGCGAGCGCGTCCCCGCCAGTTGCACCAGCGGATCGGCGCGCCACGGCAGGTCACCGCTGTCCGCGTAAAGCAGCAGTTGCGCCCAGCGCGCGATCTGCCGAGTGCCAGTGGCAATGATCGCCTCGCGCAGCGACGCGATATTGCGCCCCAGCCCGAATGCACTCGAATTGACGAGGCGCAGCAGCTGCACCACCACGCTCGGGTTCAGCTTGAGCTCCGCTTCGAGCTCGACGATGCCGGCATCGCGCGACAGCAAGGCCAGCAGGCGCAGCAGGCCCGGCCGCGGCGAGCGGTTGCGCGGCGCGGCCAGCACCTGCGGCCGCGCGAAAAAGTAGCCCTGAAACAGATCGAAGCCGAGCTCACGCGCGAGCGCGAAATCCTCGCGCGTCTCGACCTTCTCGGCGATCAGCGTCTTGCCCTGCCCGCGCACCAGCGACGCCAGCCTCGGCAGCACGGCGCGGTCGGTCTGCAAAAAGTCGATCTTGACGATGTCGGCGTGCGGCAGCGCGCCGATCAGCTCGTCGGACAGTTCGCTGACATCGTCGAGCGCCACCTGAAAGCCGGCGCGGCGCAGCTCGCCCAGACGGCGGACCAGTTGCGCGTCGAATTTCACGGTCTCGAGGATTTCGAGCACGAAGCGCTCGGGCGGCATCAGATGGACGATGTCGTTAAAGAGCAGCGCGCGATCGATATTGACGAAGCCGCGATGCTGGCCCAGCACCGTCGGCACGCCGATCCCGCCGATCGCGCGCGCCACCACCTGCGCGGTCGCCTGGGCGTCGTCGGTGACTTCGGCGTAGTTATGCGCGCCGGCTCGAAACAACAATTCGTAAGCATTGAGCGCGCCGTCGCGATCGAGGATCGGCTGGCGGCCCAGATAGACGAATTGCGTGGCAGGCGACGGGTCGGCGCCTTGGGCGGTTGCGTCGAGCACCTCGATGTGCCCGGCAGTGGCCTTGGCTTGATGGCGTTCAGACATGGAGCATCGGTGCAAGTGTTCGGGAAGCTACGCAGCAGCGACGTCACAGCCGGCACTGCACAACAGAGGTTTGTCCTATTAACGGACGTTGAATAGCCGCACTTTAACTGAATCGGTCCCGGGCCGCCGCCAAGCCGCGCAAGCGTTTCCTTACCACTTGTTTTTTACAGCAGGCGCTAAAGATTTCCCCGCAGGGGTCGTTATCTCGTTCTGATGGGGCGGCCTGATACCTCTCGACCGCCCTCATACGGCGGGCAGAGAGCCGCCCCGCCTGCAGACGAATACAGGTTGCCAGCGATAAACATGGAAGCGAACAGGATCACCGCGCCCCGCCGGGGCTCCTTGCGCACGGTCATCGACCGGCTTCGTGCGTTCGGCCGGCGCGTGGACGGCAAACCGCAGACGGCCGCAAGCCGCGCTGCGCAACTGGAACAGGTGGTCGGCGCCGTCGACCTGCTGGCGCACGTCGACGACGAACTGCGCTTCATCTATGTGTCCGAGGCCAGCCTGCGCTTCATCGGCTATCACCGCGAGTATCTCGAGACGATCACGCTGCACGACCTGGTAGCGCCGGCCGACGTGCCACGGCTCGACACCCTCCTGACGCGCGCCGCCGTGTCGGGCAACGTCGAGAAGGCCACGCTCGGTCTGATCAAGTCGCTCACTTACCCGATCACCGTCGAGCTGCGCGTGGTGCGCAGCAGCCACGACGGCACCGAAGGCTATGCCATCGCCGGCTTCGACGTGTCGGCCTGGCGGGCCACCGAGGAACGCCTGACCCAGGCGCTGCATCTGGACCGCCTGACCAATCTGGCCAACCAGTCGGCGCTGATCCCGGCGCTCCTCGACGTCCAGCAGCAAGCCGACGCGCACGGCACGCCGGCCGCGCTGCTGCTGCTCGACCTCGACGACTATCAGCGCGTGAACCGCGCGCTCGGCTACGACGCCGGCGACGAAATGCTGCGCGACACCTCACGCCGCATACTGAATATGACGAGCCCGAGCGAGACCGTGGCGCGCGTGGCCAGCGACGAGTTCGCGATCCTCGTGAAGCCCGCCGCCAGCCGCACCGACGCCGCGGCCGCCGCCGAAACGCTGGCGCGGCGCCTCTTGACCGCGATCCAGCAGCCGTATGTGTTCAACGGCCAGCAGGTGCATCTGTCGGCGAGCATCGGCATCGCGCTCTATCCCGACGTGCGCCACGCCAACGACACCGCCGCGCACGACACCCACCTGCTGCGCTGGGCCGACCATGCCCTCTTGCAGGCCAAGGCGGCCGGCGGCAACACGCTCGCCTTCTACGTCCCCGACGACAACCCCGCCGACGCCGAACGCCTGAAGCTGGAGGCCGACCTCTACGACGGTGTGCGCAACGGCGAGTTCTCGCTACACTTCCAGCCGATCACGAGCAGCCGCACGCACGGCGTGGTCGGCGTGGAAGCGCTGATCCGCTGGTTGCATCCGGTGCACGGCCTGGTGCCGCCGTCCATGTTCATCCCACTTGCTGAGTCGATCGGCCTGATCAACTTCCTCGGCAACTGGGTGTTGAAGGTGGCCTGCATGCAGTTGATCCAGTGGGATGCGAAGGGCATCGCTTTGCAATACGTGGCCGTGAACGTGTCGCCGCAGCAGTTCCGCGATCCGCGCTTCAAGGACTCCGTGCGCGAGGCGATCGAACTGACCGGCATCGATCCGCGCCGCCTCGTGTTCGAGATCACCGAAAGCCTGCTGATGCACGACCCGGCGCATGCCAAGGGTCTGCTCGAAGACCTGACGGCAATGGGCATCCGCTTCGCGGTCGACGACTTCGGCACCGGCTATTCGAGCCTGGCTTACCTGCAACGCTTCCCGCTGGCCAAGCTCAAGATCGACAGGAGTTTTGTCGAGAATCTGCTAACCTCCCGGAACGATCAGGCAATCGTTAGCGCTGTCGTGGGCCTCGCTCAGACACTGGATCTCGAGCTGGTGGCCGAGGGCGTCGAAACGGAAGCGCAGCGCACCCTGCTCACCGAGATGGGATGCGACCACATCCAGGGGTGGCTCGTCTGCAAGGCACTGCCCTCCGACGAACTCGCGCAGCGTTTCGAAGCGCGCACGCTTCACTTGCACAGCGCCTAGCGATGCAGGCAAAGCACTCATGTAGCGGCTCATTTGCCTGCTCATGCAGCGGAACAAGCCGGCCTCTGGCCAGCGTGGCACTCATTGGAACATGTATGGCTTTGGCGGGACTCACATGGTAAAGGCGGCGGTGCTCGACCGGCTCTGGACGCGAATGAGCGAACGCGGCGATTTCCCCATGCTGTCGCAATCGCTGCGCTCCACCATGGCGGCGATGAACAATGACGACCTCGACTTCACCGGCCTCGTGCAGGTGGTGCTGTCCGACTTCGCCCTGACGCAAAAAGTGCTGCGGCTCGCCAACTCCGCCATGTACATGGCGTTCGGCGGCAACATCACGACCGTGTCGCGCGCGCTGATGGTGCTCGGCATGGACGCGGTCGGCCATCTCGTGGTCGGCCTGAAGATCGTCGATCACTTCCATCACAGCGCGCCGCGCCGCATCGACGCGAAACTCGAACTGAACCGCACGCTGCTGTCGGGCTGCGTCGCGCGCAAGCTGACCGAGCGCGGCGATCTGCGCGCCGGTGAGGAAGCCGTGGTCTGCACGCTGATGCGGCAGATCGGCAAGCTGCTGGTGGTGTTCTATCTCGACGCCGAATGGGACCAGATTCGCCGCCATATCGACGACGGCACGCTCGAAGCCGATGCCTGCGTGCTGGTGCTCGGCGTGACCTTCGACGAAATCGGCGCCGAAGCCGCCGTGCGCTGGCGCCTGCCCGACATGATCCGCTCCGGCATGGGCGAGTTCGACCCGCAAGACGTCACGCAGCCGCGCCAGGTGCAGTGGCTGCGCGCCATCACCAATTACTCGACGGCGGTCGCCGACGTGCTCACCCAGCAGAACATGCCGGACTGGGAGCGCGAGCAACGCATCGCCGAACTGGCGCAGGAATATAGCGGCGCGCTGAACACCGATCCGGAAGTGCTGCTCGAGATGAGCGTGGCGCTCGCCCGTGAAGAAGGCGGCGACGGCGTGATGCGAGAGATCGTCGAGTTGCGCGCCAATGCGGACGCGATCGCGCGCGAGGCGCTCAATCCCGAGGCACGTATCGCGGTGGGCGTCGAAGATCTGCGCGGCCTGCCCGACGGCAGCCCACTCCAGCCGGCGCTGGCGATGGCCGCGGAAACGCTGCTCGCCGGCCTCGGCTTTGCGCGCACCGTGGTGTTCGTCAAGCACAGCAACGGCACCTTCAAGGCGCGCCTCGGTCTCGGATCGAAGATCGACGCGGCGTTGCCCAAGCTAACGTTCAACACCGCCTTCGAGCCCGACGTGTTTCATCTGGCGATCGCGAACTCGGTGGGCATCTTCATCGAGAACGCACGCGACCCGAAGATGGTCGCGCGGCTGCCCGAATGGTTCCGCCGCTCATTCGACGACGCCCGCGCCTTCGTGCTGCTGCCGGTCGTCGATGAAAGCGACACAACCGTCGCCTTGCTCTACGGCGACTGGTCGCATAGCCAGGAGCCACGGCGCATCTCACAGAAAGAGATGAGCGTGTTGAATGAACTGGCCAGGGAGTTAGGACGTTTTTTCGGCTTGGGGCAGATGCGGGAAATGGAGATGATGTGAAGACCTGGCGTGATCGTTGATCACGGTGCTTCACTCTCACCTGTTCTGTATTTGCCCTACGCCACGTTGAAGTCGAGTCAGGCTCGCCGAGGCCGCCATGCATCGCATGCCGCGGCCTCCCGCCGAATCACTGATCTCAATCCTCGATTCTTTCCAGCCCTTCCGCGCTGCGGTCCGCGACACCGGCCCACGCGCCCGCCGCCAGACCGAGTTCCGCGACCTCTTCCACCGTCAACGGCTGCAAGCGCGCGCACAGCGCTTCGATCTCGTCCCACGCGCCGCGTTCGAGCGCTTCGACCGCGGTGAGCAGCAACCCCAGCACGCCCTGTCGATGCAGGATGCCCGCCTGAATCGGACGCGACAACGTCAGCACGTTCAAGGTGCTTTCGAGCGAGCCGCCGAACACCGCGTCGACGAATGAAAACACGCCGGTCAGGAACGCCGCATCGGCTTCGTCGCGGCCGGCTTCGGGCAAGCGCTCGATCGCCAGTTCCATGAAACGCGCGCGGGTCGCGGCGAGTTGCAGCAGGGGATCGTCCTCGAGAGCGACCTTGCGGCCGTCGGCGTAGAGCAGCAACTGCGTCCAGCGCGCGATGCGGTTGGTGCCGGTCGCGTTGATCGCTTCGCGCAGCGTCGTGACCTTGTGGCCGACGGCGAGGCCGCTCGAATTGGCGAGCTTCATCAGATGCATCACCAGCACCGGATTGAGCTTGAGTTCGGCTTCGAGTTGCGCGACGGTCGGATCGCCCGAGAGGAGTTGCAGCAGATTCAGCAAGGCATGGCGCGGCGCGCTGACACGGCGCGTCGCCGAGGTCTGCGCACGCGCGAAGAAGTAACCCTGGAAGCGATCGAAGCCGAGTTCATGGGCCGTTTCGAAATCGGCTTGCGTGTCGATTCCCGAAGCCACCAGCAGCTTGCCCGCCGACTTGAGCACGCTCGCCAGTTTCGGCAGCAGCGCGCGCGGCACGCCGGTGAAATCGATCTTGACGACTTCCGCGTAAGGCAGCAGTTTGGCGAAGGTTTCGTTGGGCTGGGTCACCTCGTCGAGCACGAATCGATAGCGGCGGCCATGCAACTTGACGATGCGCGCCACGAGCGCCTCGTCGCACTCGATCGTCGGCGCCAGTTCGAGCATGAAGCGCTCGGCGGGCAGCCGCAGGATCGCGTCGTCGAATAGCATGTCGCGGCTGACGTCGACATAAGCCGGATGCCCGGTCAGCGCGCCGCGCACATTGCCCTGAAGCAGGCCGTGAATGATGGCTCGCGCCACGCGTTGCGCCGGATCGGGTTCGCGGCACGACGGCGTGTCGGCACCACTGTTCGCGTCTGCGGCGGCTCGCGCGGCCTCCAGCATCTCCGCGGTCCATTCCGGTGCGCGCGCCTTGATCTCGTAGCCGCACAGCATGCCGTCACGATTCAGAATCGGCTGCCGCGCGAAGCTGGCATTCAATTGCGCATCGTCCGTTGCACCCGTGTGGCCCGGATTCTCGATTGCGATGGTGGTCATTGCGCTCCCCCGCTAAGCGCCGCCCAGGCGCTTACTGCTGTATTTTGATTTTCGCCGCACCGTTAGCGCGCGTTCCAAGCCGTGAAGGCTGTAGCGCCCGCGGTGCACCCGGCAATTTTAGCGCAGGCCGCCATGCGCGGACACGTCCGTGAAGCAATATCTGGAAATAATTGGAGATCAGTCTGAAAGCGATCCGGCGCAAAATCGCCGATACTCTTGTGCAGTGCAGAAGCGTTCCAACCGCGTTTAACCACCAAGGAAAAACATGGACGTCAAAAGCGTGCTGTCAAATGCCTTCGCGATGCCGATCACGAGCCCGGCATTCCCCATGGGCCCGTACCGGTTCATCAACCGCGAATTTCTGATCATCACCTACCGCACCGATCCGGACAAACTGCGCGCCGTAGTGCCCGAGCCGCTCGAAATCGGCGAGCCGCTAGTGCATTACGAGTTCATCCGCATGCCGGATTCGACGGGTTTCGGCGATTACACGGAAAGCGGCCAGGTGATTCCGGTGTCGTACAAGGGCGTGGCGGGCGGCTACACGCTGGCCATGTATCTGGACGACCACCCGCCGATCGCCGGCGGCCGCGAACTGTGGGGCTTTCCGAAGAAGCTCGCGAACCCGGTGCTCGCCGTCCACACCGACACGCTCGTCGGCACGCTCGACTATGGTCCGGTGCGTATCGCCACCGGCACGATGGGCTACAAGCATCGGCAGCTCGATCTGGCGCAGCAGAAAAAGCGCCTCGAAACGCCGAACTTTTTGCTCAAGGTGATTCCTCATGTGGACGGCACGCCGCGTATCTGCGAACTGGTGCGCTACTACCTGCAGGACATCGATCTGAAAGGCGCCTGGACCGGCCCGGCCGCGCTCGAACTGGCGCCGCATGCGCTCGCGCCGGTTGCCGAGTTGCCGGTGCTGGAGATTGTCGAGGCGCGTCATCTGATTGCCGATCTGACGCTCGGTCTCGGCGAAGTGGTATTCGATTATCTCGATCAGCCGGAAGCGAACGTGCGTTGAACGATTGGCGTCGGCCTTGCGCCGCCGCCAATGCAAACGCAAACGGCCGCAATAGGGCCGTTTGCATCAGCTTCAACGAATCGCGTGAGACGCGTAGCGCGTTACTTCAACACCACCTTCACATCGAAGTACTTCGCCGCGAAACGGTCGATCGTGCCGTCCGCCTTCAGTTCCTTGAGCGCCTGGTTCAGTGCGTCCTTCAAGGCCTTGTCGCCCTTGCGGATGCCGAAGCCGACGCCCGCGCCGAGCAGCTTCTCGTCGCTGACGGCCGGACCGGCGAACTCGAAGCCCGCGCCTTGCGGCTTCTTCAGGAAGCCCTTCGACGCGGCTTCCGCGTCCTGGAACGCGGCGTCCAGACGCCCCGAGGCGAGGTCGGCGTAAATCTGGTCCTGCGTCTGATACGGCACGACGTCGACGCCGGCCGGCGCCCAGCGCGCCTTCGCGTAGGTTTCCTGGATCGTGCCCTGCAGCACGCCGACATGCTTACCCTTGAGCGAAGCCGGCGTCGGCAAGAGACCGCTGCCCTTCTTCGCGATCATCTGATTCGGGATCGTGTAGATCGGATCGGTGAAGTCGATCGCCTGGCGGCGCTGATCCGTGATCGTCATGTCCGAGTTGATGGCGTTGAACTTGCGCGCCTGCAAGGCCGGGATCAGACCGTCGAACGAGTTCTCGACCCACACGCATTTGGCCTTCAGCTTCGCGCACACGGCATTGCCGACGTCGATGTCGAAACCCTGCAGATCGCCTGACGGCGACTTCGATTCGAACGGCGCATACGATGCCTCGACGCCGAAATGCACTTCCTTGATATCGGCAGCCGATGCGGTGCCGGCCGTGACCGAAGCCGCTGCGAACAGCGCGAGCGCAGCCATGTTTCGCCAATTCATCTTCATTACGGGTGTTCCTCTACGGTATTGAATAAGACGGAGCCGAATCCGGGCAAGCATGATTGCCGCGCCAAAATTGCGATTCAAACTCGTGCGGCCGGTGTGGTGCGGCGCAACAGCCGCGAGGCCGCGATTGTACAGGCTTCGTCTGCCGCGCCTGTGGGCGCGCCGCGCGGCGCGTCGTTGGGTACGCGCCTTGGACTCACGCGTAAAGGTGTAAATAGCTGTCGCGTTCAAGCAAAGGCAAACGCATTAGAGCGCGCCATCGCCGGCTGCGAAATCGCCACTGATCTGCTGCGACAGATGCGTATAGACCGCCGCCACATGCGGCAAATGACGCGACTCCGGATGTGCGAGCACCCAGACCTGCGACTCGGCTTCGTCGAGCGGCGGCGTCAATTGCACGAGATCGTCGCGGCCGCGCGCCAGAAAAGTCGGAAAGATGCCGACGCCAAAACCGCGCACCACGAGCTCGAACACGGCCATCACGCTGTTGGTCTTGTAGCGCGGCTCGACCGTCGGGCAATGACGCTTGCGCCACAACACGGAGGGATGATCGCCGAGCGAGGCGTCCGGGGCCGCCCAGTCGCAGCGCGCCAGCGCATCGGCATCGCTCGCATGGATGCCACTGCCTTTAGCAGCGAACACCGCGATACGCAGCGGACCCACATGCTTGCCGACCAGATGATCCGGCGCGCGGCGCGTGGCACGCACGGCGATATCGGCATCGCGTTTGGTGAGGCTCGCGAGACCGTTGGTCGCGGTCAGTTCGAACGACAACGCCGGATGCAACGCCGCGAAATCATGCAGTGCGGGCAACAGCAGGCCGTAGAGCACGGTATCGGTGGTCGTCACGTGCACACTGCCGGACACGCGGTCGCTGCTCGCCTGCACCGTGGAGCGCGCCGCCGCGAGCTCGCTTTCGATGCGCTCGGCATGTCGCGCCAGTTGTGCGCCGAGCGGCGTGGCGCGATAACCGCTGCGCGAGCGCTCGAACAGACGCTGCCCCAGCCCGCGTTCGATCCGCTGCACGGAGCGAAAGATCGTCGACGCGTCGATACCCAAACGCTGCGCGGCTTCCGCCAGCGTGCCGGCGCGCACCAGCGCGAGAATGGTCTGCGTATCCGCCGAAGTCAGTTCGTATTGCGTTTTTGCACGCATGGTTTGGCAAGCCGCCTGTTTATTCCGAATGCGATCCGGGCTACTTTTACCACATGGACTTGTCGGCCGACGAGCCTCGCCACCGGCACCTGCCGGGACTTCACTCCCGTTCATAGCGAAACCATCATGAAACTCTATTACTCACCGGGCGCCTGTTCGTTGGCGGTTCACATTGCGCTGCGCGAAGCGGATCTCGACTTCGAAGGCGTCAAGGTCAATCTGCAAACGCACAAGCTCGCCAACGGCGACGACTATTACGCGGTCTCGCCGCGCGGCTATGTGCCCCTGCTCGAATTCGCCGATGGCTCGCGTCACACGGAAGGCGCCGCGCTGCTGCAATACGTCGCCGATCTTGCGCCGGAGTCGGGCTTGCTGCCGCCCGCGGGTTCGCCACGACGGCTCGAAGCGCTCGGATGGCTCACGTATATCAGCACGGAATTGCACAAGACGTTCAGTCCGTGGCTCTGGCATCAGGAAACGGCCGAGTCGACGAAGGCCGAATGCCGCGCGAAACTCGCCACGCGCTTTAGCGAACTCGAGCGTGTGTTTGCGGGACGCGATTATTTGACAGGACAGTTTTCGGCCGCGGATGCCTATGCGTTCACGGTGCTGAGCTGGGCACGCATGCTGTCGATCGACCTCGGTGCTTATCCGAACCTGGGCGCATATCTGGAACGCGTAGCGGCACGGCCGAAGGTGCGTGAAGCGATGGTAGCCGAAGGCTTGATCCGCGCGAACGCGGCTTAAGGGGTTTGATGTGAAACGTAGCGCGCCCCGGCGCGCTACGTTTCGATCTTGCGTGAACTACACGAGTTTCGACAGCGTGTCCTGCGTCGTCTCGATGACCATCAAGCCGGCGCGTAAACCGGGCTTCACGGTCGCGTTCGGAAACACCAGCCGTTCCTCGTCGTGCTGTACGACATAGCGATACTCGCCATCGCGCGCGAGCACAGTGTCTTTCGCGAACGGCGTGAAATTCGCCACATCGGCGGCGACCAGCAATTCGAACGCATCGCTTTGCTTGGTGATCTGATCGATCACCGTGAAAGCGCGCGGCAGGTCCGCACGAACCTCGCCACGCATGCCGGCCAGCAGATGACGCACCGCGTGATCTGCACCGGCGAATCGCGTCAGATCGTTCTGACCGAACGGACGCACCTTGCCGAGTTCCAGCGTGCACGCTTCGGCGCCGCATGCCTGCGCGGTGAAATGCGAATACGTGTTGCCCTTGGTGGTGTGCAACAGCACCGCACTGATACGCGCCTCGCCGAGCCACTCGAACATCGCGCGCGAAAACAGCTTGCCGGTATGCGGCAGCAACGCGAACTGTTCGAAGGCGGAGGCGCGGATCGCCGTGTGCATGTCGATATGCCAACGCGCGCCCGGCTGATCCGACGCTGCCGCGAAGAATTGCGCCGCGGCCCGCTCCAGCGCGGCGGCACGCGGCGCCTCGTAGCTCTGTGGCACCTGCAGATGACGGCCGCTGAAGAGGCGGTTCAGATCGTCGTCGCGATAGCGCGAGGCGTCGCGCATGGCGTCGACGTTGCCGAGAATCACCAGCAGCCGGCACGTCAGCGCGGCCGTGCCTTGCGCGATGTCGCGCACCAGAAACCCCAGCAGTTCGATCGGCGCGGTCTCGTCGCCATGCACGCCGGCGGAGATGAGCACGCTGCGCACGCCCTCTTCCCGCGCCGCGGGTTCCATCAACAGCACGCCGTCGTCCAGCCACGACCAGCGCGCACCGGCGGCACACGTACCTTGTGCTTCACCAGCGGCCGGCCGCGTGCCCGCCAGCGTGTAGGCGAGGAAATCGTCGAGCATCGAAACCGGCATATCGCGCTCAGCGCTGGAAGTCATACAGCGAACCCAAACCGAGAATCTGCGTCAGTTCGTCGAGCGCGGTGCGCGATTCGGCGAGCAATTGCGGATCGGTCAGATCGGCCGGTGCGAGGCGGTCGCGATAATGTTTTTCGATCCACGCATCCAGCCGGCCGAACAACTTGTCGTTGATCCACACGCCTTGCGTCACCGCCGCGCGTTCCGCGTCGTCGAGCACGACACGCAGACGCAGGCACGCCGGCCCGCCGCCGTTCTTCATGCTTTCACGCAGATCGAACACCAGCACGTCGTCGATGGGACCCGTGCGCGACGTCAGATCGTCGAGGTAAGCGGCCACGCGCGGGTTTTCGCGGCATTCCTGCGGCACCACCAGCACCTGTTTGCCGTCCGGGCGCGTCAGCAACTGGCTGTTGAACAGATACGAAGTGACGGCGTCGGCCACGCTCACCTGGGCGTCCGGCACTTCGATCACGTTGAAGTCCGCCTTCAGGCCGGAGAGTTTCGAGCGCAATTCGTCGTACACCGCGTTCTGTTCGACGAACGCCAGTTGATGACAGAACAGCGTATTGCGATTGCCTACCGCGATCACGTCGTTATGGAACACGCCCGCGTCGATCACGTCGGGGTTCTGCTGCGCGTAGACCGTGGCGGCTTCCGCGAGGCCGTGACGATGCGCGACCGCGCGGCTCGCCTCGAAGGTTTGACGCGCCGGGAAGCGCTTCGGCTCCGGCCCGCGACGATACTCGCTGCGGCCATACACGAAGAATTCGACACCACGTGCGCTGTATTCCGCGCAAAAGCGCGTGTGATTCGCCGCGCCTTCATCGCCGAGCGCCGGCGTGCCGGGCAGCGCCTCATGCACCGCGAAACGGTCGGCGTCGTTGAAAATCGCGCGCAACGTGCGGCGCGTCGATTCATGTTCGATCGCGCGATGCAGCTTGCTGCACAGATTCGCCGGCGTGAAATGCACGCGGCCGTCGTGCGTATCCGCGGACGGACTCACGGTTGCCGCATTCGCGGTCCACATCGCCGAAGCCGAACTTGCGGCGGCCAGCAACTCGGGCGCGTCCTTGGCCACGCGCGCGATCACGGTCGCGTCGTCGCCGGAGAAACCGAGCTCGCGCAACAGACGCATCGACGGACGCTCCTGCGGCGGCAACACGCCTTGATGAAAGCCGAGATCGGCGAGTTGCTTCATCTTGCGCAGGCCTTGCCGCGCGGCCGCCTTCGGATTCGCAACCGACTTCTCGTTGTTCTGCGACGCGACGTTGCCGAACGAGAGCCCCGCGTAGTTGTGGGTCGGGCCGACCAGGCCGTCGAAATTGGCTTCAGTGGCTTGCATCGTCGATCCTTAGAATTGAAGGCCCGGCGAGACGCTCGCGGGCATTTGCAGTTGCGCGCTTTCGACGGACGCCATCGGGAACGCGCAGTAGTCGGCCGCGTAGTACGCGCTCGGCCGGTGATTGCCCGAGCGGCCCGGCCCGCCGAACGGCGCACCCGACGACGCGCCGTTGGTCGGCCGGTTCCAGTTGACGATGCCCGCGCGAATGGTGCGCTGGAAATGCGTCCAGAGCGCTTCGTCGTCGGCGAGCAGGCCGGCGGAGAGACCGAACTCGGTGTCGTTGGCCTGCTCCAGCGCTTCGTTGAAGCTGCCGTAGCGGATGATTTGCGCCAAAGGACCGAAGTGTTCCTCGTCGGGCAGGTTCTTCACGCTTGTGACGTCCAGAATCGCGGGCGTCACGAACCCGAGCTTCGAGTTGCGTTGTTCCATTTTCAGCAACGCCTTGGCGCCGTCGGCCAGCAGACGTTCCTGCGCGGCGACAAGTCGCGACGCCGCACGTGCCGAAATCACGGCGCCCATGAACGGCTGCGGATCCGCGTTATATTCACCAACGGTGATGCGTGAGGTGACCTCGGTGAGGCGTTCCATGAAGCGGTCGCCAAATGCATCGTTCGGCACGAAAATGCGGCGCGCGCACGTGCAGCGCTGCCCCGCCGACAGAAACGCCGACTGGATCGTGTGATGCACGGCGGCATCCACATCGGCCACCGGTCCGATCACGAGCGGATTGTTGCCGCCCATTTCCAGCGCCAGCACGATTTCCGGGCGGCCGCCGAACTGCTTGTGCAGCAATGTTCCGGTATCCGAACTACCCGTGAAGAACAGGCCGTCGATCTGCCGGTGATTCGCAAGCGCAATGCCGGTGTCTTTCTCGCCTTGCACGAGATTCAGCACGCCTGCGGGCAAACCGGCGTCGCGCCAGATCTGCACGGTGAGCGCGGCTACGCCGGGCGCGAGTTCCGACGGCTTGAACACGACCGCATTGCCCGCGATCAGCGCCGGCACGATATGCCCATTCGGCAGATGGCCAGGAAAGTTGTACGGCCCGAATACAGCCACCACGCCATGCGGACGATGCCGAAGCACGGCCGTACCGTCCGCCATCGCCGAGCGCTTCTCGCCGGTGCGTTCGTTATAGGCCTGAATCGAGATCTCGACCTTGGCCGCCATCGAAGCCGCTTCGGTGCGCGCTTCCCACAGCGGCTTGCCGGTTTCGCGGCCAATCGCCTCAGCCAGCGCTTCCTTGCGTTCGGTCACGAGCGCGGCGAAGCGGCGCACCACGCCGCAACGTTCGTCGAGGCTCAACGCCGACCACGCGGCGAAGGCGCGGCGTGCGCTGCGCACCGCGCGATCGACGTCGTCCGCCGAGGCGCTGTTGCCTTCCCACACCGTCGCGCCCGTGCCCGGGTTGTGCGACGCGAATGCGGGTCCTGTGCCGGCGGCCCATTCGCCGTCGATGAAAAGCTCGCTCATGATCATCCCTGTTTGTGTTTCTGCGGCAGCACGCGCACGAGGTCGCCCGCCTTGATGTCGAGTGCCGCGGCTTCAGTTGCGCTCAGGCGGAATACGCCGTCCTGCGGCACGCCCGCCACGACGCCGACGCGAAAATCGCCCAACGACGTATTCGACACCATCGATTTCGGTCCATCCTGCGGCGCACTCGACGCGCCGATCTCGACCGGCACCACCACGCTCTCGCGCACCGTGCGCAAGTCGGCGATATGGCATTCGAGCACCGGACCCGCATCGAAGATATCGACGTGATTCTCGTAACGCAGCCCTTCCGATTCAAGCATGCGGCGCGCCGGAATCGTGTCGTTGTGCGTGAGGCCGACGCATTGCTGCGCCTCTTCCGGCAACAACTCGACATACACCGGATAGCGCGGCATCAACTCGGCGAGAAACGCCTTGCGGCCGTGCGAACTCAGGTAGTCCGCCGCGTTGAAATCGATCTGGTAGAAATGCGAACCGACCGCGCGCCAGAACGGCGAGGTGCCTTCGGCGTCGAAATGGCCGCGCAATTCCGCGCACAGACGCTGAGGAAAGCGCTCGCGAAACTGCGCGAGAAACATGAAGCGTGAACGCGACAGCAAGCCGCCCACGCCGCTCGTGCGATAACGCGGGCTGAGGAACAGCGAGCACACTTCGGCATAACCCGTCAGGTCGTGCGAGATGTTCAGCGCGCGCATGCGCGTCCAGATGCCGAGGTCCTGGCTCGCGTGCACCACCGTGCTCACGCGATAGTTGTAGAACGGCTGTTGCAGGCCGACCGCGGTTTCGATGCCGCACACGCCGGCGACGTCGCCGGTGTCCGTGTCTTCCATCACGAAGAAGTAGCCGGCTTCATGCGGCTCGGCCTTGTCTTCCATCGTGCGGCGCGCGCGTTCCACGCGTGCCGCGAGTGCCTCGCGGTCCGGCTTGAAGGTGGTGAGACCCGGGCCGGTTTCCTGCGCGAGCCGCATCAGCGCGTCCACATCGCCTCGTTGCACAACGCGAACGACGATCATCGTGCGTCTCCCGATTGTTCATCCTGATGCGGCTGGTGCAGCGGCACGCAGCGCACCGTGTCGCCCTCTTCCACGCCGAGCGCGGCGCGCGCCGCGTGCGGCAACGACGCGCCCGCTTCCTTGCCCGCCGCCAGTTCGCCGAGCACGCAACGGAACTCGCCGTCGGCGCCGTTATGCGCGATCAGATACGTCGAACCGTCAGCAGCCGCATTGGTCTCGTGCACCACGCGCGTTTCGTTGCGCGTGACGCAGGCACTGCGATCCACTTGCGCGGTCAATACCGGACCCGCGTCGAAGATGTCGATATAACGATCCGTCTCGAAGCCTTCCTCGAGATGAATATCGTATGCGAGCAAGGCCTTCGAATCCGGCTCGCCGAGCACGCGCTGCGCCGCCTCGGGCAGCAACGGCACATACACGGGATACGTCGGCATCACTTCGGCGATGAACGTGCGGCTGCGGCCGCCCGATTCGATCTCGATGTCGGCGAAGTTGCGGCCGAAGAACTTGCGCCCCACCGCTTCCCAGAACGGCGATACGCCGTTGTCGTCGGTGACGCCGAGCAGCAGCGAGAACACCTCGGGCGTGAAGCGCTTGCGATTGGCGGCGATGTACATCATCCGCGCGCGCGACA
The DNA here is from genome assembly GCF_046027355.1 of Paraburkholderia sediminicola. GTDB lineage: Bacteria > Pseudomonadota > Gammaproteobacteria > Burkholderiales > Burkholderiaceae > Paraburkholderia > Paraburkholderia sediminicola_B. The sequence continues at coordinate 285,716 of NZ_JAQQEK010000004.1, forward strand.
TCAGATGCGCGGCGGCGTCGCCACGCAGCGACGGATCGATGTAATAGCCCGCGAGACGGCTCTTGCCGGTCAGTTCATGCGACATGGTCAGCGCGTGAATCTTGCGATTCACGTGCAGTTCGCGCGACGCATGAATCAGCGCGTCGTTGCGAAACGCGTAGAACGGGTCCGAGTAACCGGCCGCGGCGACGATGCTCGCCGTGCCCATCAGCTTGCCGCTTAGCGCATCTTCGAGCACGAACAGATAGAACTCCTCGCCCGGAAAATCCACCTCCGCGCGAAACGAGTCTTCCGACAACGCGACGCGCGCTTCGAGCGCACGCCGGTCGTGCGGCAAGGAATGCAGCACCGGTTGCGCGGTGCGCGCCATATGTTCGAGCGCGTCGAGATCGGCGAGGCGGCCTGGGCGTACGAAGAGCATCATCGTTCCTGTTGAATGTGACGCGTGATCAATGCCGTGAATCAATGCGACGCCGCTTCAGCCTGCGCGCCGACGATCGTTTCGATGGCCTTGGCGAGACGCTCGAAGCCTTCGTTCATATCGTCGAGCGGCATGATCAGCGACGGCACGAAACGCAGCACGTCAGGACCGGCCATCAGCATGATCACGCCATGCTGGCCCGCCGCCGTGACGAAATCTTTCGCGCGGCCCTTGAATGCGTCGGTCAATTCCGCACCGATCAGAAGACCTCGGCCGCGCACTTCCGTGAACAGACCGAAGCGCTCATTGAGCTTCGCGAGGTGGCCCTTCAACGCTTCACTGCGCGCGCGCACGCCTTCGAGCAGCTTCGGGTCGCTGACCAACTCGACCACCTTTTCTGCAATCGCCGCGCCCAACGGATTGCCGCCGTACGTCGTGCCGTGCACGCCAACTTTGAAATACGCGGCCAGTTCGTTGGTGGTCAGCATCGCGCCGATCGGGAAACCGTTGCCGAGCGCCTTGGCGGTAGTCAGGATGTCCGGCGTCACGCCGGTTTCCTGGTACGCGTAGAAATAGCCGCTGCGGCCCACACCCGTTTGTACCTCGTCAAAAATCAGCAGTGCGCCGTGCTGATCGCAGGCTTCGCGCAGCGCCTTCAGGAACGCCGGATCCGCCGGGATCACGCCGCCTTCGCCCTGAATCGGCTCAACGATCACCGCGCAGGTTTGCGCGCCGATGGCTTTCCTTGCTGCTTCGATGTCGTTGTACGGCAAGTGGGTGATGCCGGCCGGCACCGGGCCGAAGCCTTCCGAATACTTCGGCTGGCCGCCGACGCTGACCGTGAAGAACGTGCGGCCATGGAACGACTGCGTGAACGAGATGATTTCGTATTTATCCGCGCCGTGGCGATCGAACGCGACGCGGCGCGCCAGCTTCAACGCGGCTTCGTTCGCTTCCGCGCCCGAGTTGGCGAAGAAGGCACGATCGGCGAACGTCAGGTCTTCGAGGCGTTTGGCGAGGCGCAGCACAGGCTCGTTGGTGTAGCCATTGCCGATGTGCCACAGCTTGCCGCCCTGCTCGTGCAGCACGTTCAGCAGTTCGGGATGCGCATGACCGAGAGCGGTGACGGCGATGCCGCCGGCGAAGTCGATATAGTCGCGGCCTTGCGTATCCCAGACGCGCGAGCCGAGACCGCGATCCGGCACGAAGGCGGCGGGCGAAAACACCGGCACCATGACTTCGTCGAAGGTCTGGCGTGTCACTGTCAGGTCGTTCATGGCAAATCCTCGTTACAGGTGAGAGGTAATACAGATAGTGTAGGAAACCGCAGGCGATACGTCTTGCGCATACGCGACGCTTTCTATGAGGTTCCACGCGAATCGGCTGGGGTTTGGCCCGGGCCACGCGCTCGTTCGCTTCAATCCGCCTGATCCGGCCGCTCGATCAGCGCGCCCGGCCGCGGCTCGCTGGCCGCGGCGCCGCTCGCGCCGGTCTGCTTGTCGATCCAGTTACGACGATCCTCGCGCGGTGTGACACCAAAGCGTTCGCGGTACGCATTCGAAAAGTGCGCCGCCGACGAAAAACCGCACGCGAGACTAATCTGCACCACCGACTTGCTGGTGCGCTGCAATTGCGTGCGCGCTTTCGAAAGCCGCAGTCCCAGATAGTATTTGGACGGCATCGAGCCGAGATACTGGCGAAACAGGCGCTCCAACTGCCGCCGCGACACGCCGACCAGACCCGCGATCTCGTCGGTGGTGAGCGGATCCTCGATATTCGCTTCCATCAGCAGCAATGCGTCGTTCAGGCGCGGATGGCGCTCACCCGGCGCGGTCACGAACGGAATGCGCTGACGCTCCTCGCCCGCGCGCAACACGCCGACGCCGAGCGTATCCGCAATGCGATCCGCGAGTTCAGGGCCGTGCTCGCGGCCGATCATCGCCAGCATGAAGTCGACGGTCGCCTGACCGCCCGCGCAGGTGGCGCGATCGCGGTCGATTTCGAAGATCTGTTGCGTGACGATGGAGCGTTCGAACTGCTCCGAGAACTGCTGATAGGTTTCCCAGTTGACGCTCACGCGATAGCCGGACAACTGCCCTGCCATGGCGAGCCACCAGACGCCGTGATGAATGCCGGTAACAAGCGGCGTGCGCTGGCCGACGCGTGAGAGGCTAGCAAGAAAGAGGCGGTAATCGGCGAATTGCTGAAAGCGCTCGCTGACGATGATCAGCCAGTCGCATGAAATCGCATCGCCGAAGGCGGCGTCGGCCGGCCATTGCGCGCCGCCCGCGAGCGGCACCGCGCGGCCGTCCCACGAGCACACCTGCACGCGGTACAGCGCACGGCCGTCGATTTCATTGGCGAGATTGAGCGCGTCGACAATCGGCCCGACGCCCGACATCGACACGGGCGGCAAGGCGACGATTGCGACCTGCGTGGTGCGAGCCGGGCTGGACGTGCGAGCCATCGCTGAACGAGACAAACGCTACGGCGCGAGCCGCGCGTTACTTCAGGCTGCCGGAGAGGAACTGCTTGAGCCGCTCGCTGCGCGGCGAGGTCAGGACTTCCGCGGGCAAGCCTTCTTCTTCGGTGCGGCCTTGATGCAGGAACATCACATGGTTCGACACGTTGCGCGCGAAACCCATTTCGTGCGTGACGACGATCATGGTGCGGCCTTCCTCGGCGAGCTTCTGCATGACCTTCAGCACTTCGCCGACCAGTTCGGGATCGAGCGCGGAAGTCGGCTCGTCGAACAGCATCACGTCGGGGTTCATGGCCAGCGCGCGCGCAATCGCCACACGCTGCTGCTGCCCGCCCGACAAATGCGACGGATACTGCTTTTCGAGGCGCGGCGCGAGACCGACCTTCTCGAGATATTCGCGCGCGCGGTCTTCGGCTTCCTTGCGCTTCAGACCCAGCACATGAATCGGCGCTTCGACGATATTCTCGATCACATTCATGTGCGCCCACAAGTTGAAATGCTGGAACACCATGGCGAGCTTCGTGCGGATGCGCTGCAGCTGCTTGTGATCGGCGACTTCGAGATTGCCGGCGCGATCGGTTTTGGTCTTCACCGTCTCGCCGTCGACGACGATCTGCCCCGCGTTCGGCCGCTCGAGAAAATTGATGCAGCGCAAGAAGGTGCTCTTGCCCGACCCGCTCGCGCCGATGATGCTGATCACGTCGCCCTTGTTCGCGTTGAGCGACACGCCCTTGAGCACTTCGTTGTCGCCGTAGCGCTTGTGGATGTCCTGTACGGCGAGCTTGCAAGCTTCGGTTTGAGTCGTGTGGAGCAAGATGCTCTCCCTTTGAAAATACGGATCATTCTTCGTGACGGCGCCAAGGCAAGGCGCCGCCTACTGCAAACACGGCGCGTTTCAATGCGTGCGCACCGCCAGGTAACCCAGCCAATGACGCTCGGCGCGGCGGAACAAAGCCACCAGCGCGAACGACACCACCAGATAAATCAGCGCCGCGAGGCCGAACGCGTCGAACGACTGGTAAGTGGCCGAGTTCGCGTCGCGCGCCACCTTCAGGATGTCCGGCACCGTGGCCGTGAAGGCGACCGTGGTGGCGTGCAGCATCAGGATCACTTCGTTACTGTACAACGGCAAGGCCCGGCGCAGCGCGGACGGTATCACAATGCGCCGGTACATCGTGAACCAGCTCATGCCGTAGGCGCGGGCCGCTTCCACTTCGCCGTGCGAGGTCGAACGGATCGCGCCGGCGAAAATCTCCGTGGTGTACGCGCAGGTGTTCAGTGCGAAGGCGAGAATCGCGCAGTGAAAACCGCTGCGGAAAAACGCGTCCAGCACTTGATGCGAGCGCACGAATTCGAGGCTGTACATACCGGTATAGATCAGCAGCAACTGCACGTACAGCGGCGTGCCGCGGAACACGTAAGTGTAAAGACGCACCGGCGTCGACAGCCAGCGCTTCCTCGACACGCGCGCCACCGCCAGCGGAATCGCCGCGCAGAAGCCGATCCCGACCGATGCCACCAGCAGCCACAGCGTGACCGCGAGGCCGGACATGCGCTGGCCGTCCCAGTACAGGAACGCGCGCCAGAATTGATTGAGGATGTCGATCATGGTCTTAGAGCTCCGCGTGCCGCACGCCGATCGAATAGCGCTTTTCCAGCCAGATCAGCACGAGATTCGACGCGGTGGTGATCGCCAGATAGATCAGCGCGGCGACCAGGATGAAGAAGAACATGTTGAAGGTGCTTTTGCCGGCGTCCTGCGCGGCTTTGACCACGTCGGCGAGACCGATGATCGACACCAGCGCTGTCGCCTTCACCAGCACCTGCCAGTTGTTGCCGATGCCGGGCAGCGCGAAACGCATCATCTGCGGGAACAGGATGCGGGTGAACACGCGCGCGCCGCTCATGCCGTACGCGCTGCCCGCTTCGAGCTGGCCGCGCGGCACGGCGAGGAAGGCGCCGCGAAAGGTCTCGGTGAAGTACGCACCGTAGATGAAGCCAAGCGTCAACACGCCGGCCACGAACGGATCGATATCGAACTGCGGGAGATTCAGCGCGTCGGTGAGATTGTTGACCGCGATCTGGATGCTGTAGAACAGCAGCAGCATCAGCACGAGGTCGGGCACCGAGCGGATCAGCGTCGTATAGCCGGTCGCGATTGCCCGCAGCGGGCGGTTGAACGAGAGTTTCGCCGCCGCGCCCGCGAGGCCGAGCAGCACGGCGGCCGCCAGCGACAGGACGGACAGCTCGATCGTCTGGATCGTGCCGGCCAGCAACACCGGACCAAAGCCGTATAGGAACACGCGTGTCTCCATCCAGGTTGTTTGAGGATGTCTCGGACGGTGTCGGCTTGTGTCTGCCCCACTCGTCCAGCATGGCGCGGAGTCTCGCAAGCGAAAATTAATTTCTCAAAGGCGCGCCGGCGCTTTGCTGCGACGCAGCAAAGCAGGCTTTGACGTGCTGTACGGCTTGCAGGGCTTGGTTTTGCAGGGAATTGGGATTTGTAAGGCGGGGAGCGCGTGGCGAGCGCCGCCGCGATTTAGCAAGTTTCGGGTCGCTTTTTCGATAGACGCTAATCGATCCCCAACCTTGCCCGAATCGCGGGCAGCATATATTCGACCGCCGCGCGCCCTTCCTCGATGGCCGGCGCCGCGCGATGAAAGTCGAAAATCCCCATGCCGCCCAAGCGCGGCTGGATCAGGATATCCGCCGGCTCGCCCGCGAGGCGGCTGCGCGTGATCCGCACCTGCATGATGTCAATGCTCTGCGCGATCGAGCTCAGCATGGATGGCACGCGCGTGCTCGGCGCGGGCGGCACGCGCACGTCGTCCGTGGCGCGCCCTTCGGCGGGCGCGAGCCAGCGCGGCCAGGGCTTGCCGTTGCGGCGCAGCGCGAGCGGCGGCGGCGCGCTCGGATCGATGGCGGGCGTGTCGACCACCGCGCCACCGAAATCGCGGCCGTTCAGAATATCGTTGTTCAGATCGACGGCGATCACGCAGTCCGCGCGCATGCCACGCGCCACCGAAACGGGCACCGGGTTGCTCAAGCCGCCATCCACCAGCCAGACACCGTCGTGCCACACCGGCGTGAAAATGCCCGGAATCGCAATCGAGGCGCGCACCGCGTCGACCACGCTGCCGTCCTGCAGCCAGCTTTCGCGGCCCGAATCGAGTTCGGTGGCGACCGCCGCGAACGGCATGTTCAATTGCGCGATCGAACGGCCATTGAATTTGTCGGCGAAGAGCTGGATCACCTTGCGCCCGCCGAGCAGGCCGCCCGAGAGCCGCAGATCGAGCAGGCGCACCACCGTCTGCCACGTGAGCCGCGCGACCCACTCCTCGAGCCAGTCGAGATCGCCGTTCGCGTACACCGCGCCCACCAGCGCGCCGATCGACGTGCCGCAGACCACATCGGGCTTGATGCCCGCATCGTGCAGCGCGCGAATCGCGCCGATATGCGCCCAGCCGCGCGCGGCGCCGCCCCCTAACACCAGCCCGATCCGGCTGTATCGACGTCGACGAATCATCTTCTTCCCCGCTTCTGTCTTCTAACTTCTATCGCCCTCGGATCACGTCCGATCGCGATGTCGTGTACACCTTCTGATACTGGTCGAAATGCACGTTGAAAATCCCTTCTTCGGTCACGCCGCCCTCGCGCCACTTCCAGCTCCACACAGTTTCCGGCTTGAGCGGAAACACCGCGATCTGCCCAGGCTTGCCAAGCAGGCGGCGCACTTCGTCCTCGCTCATGCCCACGCGGATCTTCGCGAAGTTGGCCGCCGTCAGCACCTGGGTGATCGCCTGCAATTTGCCGTCACGATCGATGTCGACCATGTACGTATTCAGTCCTTGCGGGCCGCGCGGATACTCAAAGCGTTTCGAACCGTCGGTGAAGGTGCGCTCGGTCTCCGGCTTGCCCATCTGGTCGCGGATCTGCGCTTCGGTCGTGACGCCCGGCGTCATGTCCTTGAGCAATAAGGCATCCGGTTTGACGGCGTTGAAGAATTCCTTGAGTTTTTGCACGGCGCGGTCGCTCGATTGGTCGTCGCAACCGGTCAACGCGACGCACGCGGCCAGCATGGCGACAGTCAGCAGTTTGAGGCTCACAGCGAGTTTTTCCTGTACGGACGCAGGCCGCAAAGGCCCGCATCCCGTTGTGTAGTGTCTGCTACAGGATAACCGCGCTCGGAGAAAACCGCGAGCGGGCGCGGCACGGCGGTGTGCGCCGTCGTACACGATGGCGGTGGCAAGAAGCGGCGATGGTGGGAGGCAACGTGGCAAACCACGTTGAAAACCGTGGCCACAAGCAAAAAGGCGACGCTGTGCAAAGCGTCGCCGGGTCGGTCGATACGGTCAACCGGAAAGTGACGGCGACCAACTGGCCGCCTGAAAACGAAGCACCGCGGACGACGCGCAGCGGTCTGGTCCCGGACGAAGCGGTGAGCAACCTTGGCTGCTCACCTTGCGCCATCGCCGGAATGGCAAACCGCTGCTTGATTGGCCGCCCTGGTCCCTCGATAAGCCTTCCAAGTGCAGTTAATCTAAACGGATTGGCGGGTTTAGACGAGAGCGCGTTTACACCGAATTGGCAGATGATTTGCGTTGGGCGGCGAGGTCTTCAGCGACTTTCGACGAGGCGTTTCAATCGCGCGATGTCGATGCAAAACCCGCGCGTCCCGCCGCCTGCAGCACGGAGTCGTTTTGCGGCGTGTGAATCCGCGCGCACAGCACGTCGCGATAGTGACGCTCGAGCGGATTGTCGCGCGAAAGACCGGGATTGCCGCTCGCTTCGATCGCCAGTTGCACGGCCTCGATCGCCTGATTCGTTACCGTGTATTTGACGAGCGGCGCTTCGTCGAGCGTCACGTGTTCGGCACGCGCGCTCGCGTCGAGCAGCACGCGATTGCTGAACAGCAGCGCGTCGATGCGGCCGAGCGTCTGCTGAAAGGCCGGCAGGCTCGACAGCGGCGCGCCGAGATTGGCGGGTGTGCGATCGGCGGCCCATTGCGCGAACCAGTCGCGCGCGGCCCGCGCGACGCCGTCGTAGACCGCCGACAACAGCACGCTCATCCACGCCAGGCCGAGCGCATCGAGCCCGGCGCCCGGCGCGCCCGGCGGATGCACGTCCACTGCATGCGCGGCCGGCACGAACACGTTGTCGAACACCAGTTCGTGACTGCCGGTGGCGCGCATGCCGAGATGGTTCCACTCGCTGCCCACGCGCACGCCGGGCGTGTCGCGATGCACCAGCCACACGCCGACGCGCGGCGGCGTTTCGTCGCTGCGCGCCCACACTGCGAGCCAGGTGAGACCGGGACTGCCGGTCGAATACAGTTTGCTGCCGTCGATCACCCAGCCGTCCGCATGGCGCTTCGCGATCGTCGACGGCAAGCCGCCGCGCGCCGGCGTGCCGAGTTCGGGTTCGACGCGCAGCGAGTTGATCAGTGCGCCCTCACGCACCGCATCGCGCGCCACACGTTCCCGCAGTTCGACCGGCCAATGCGGATTGCCCTGCAAGCGATGATGAAACAGATACTGCATCACCAGCACCAGCGCCGTGGACGGCTCGCCGCGCGCCACCGCGCGTACCACCTTCAAGGCCTGCGGCAGGCTCGCGCCCGCGCCGCCGAGCGTTGCGGGCACGGTCAGCGAAAGCAGATCGAACGCGTGCAGGCGCGCGAGATTCGCATGCGGGAATTCAGCCGTGCGATCATGCTGCGCGGCGCTCGCGGCGAACTCATTCGTGAGTTGCGCCAGCAATGCGTCGAATGCATCGCTATCGAGCGGTGGATGACGCCGCGTCACGGCGCTGTCGGCAATCGGGGCATTCATGCGGAGACTCCGGCTGGCCGGTCAAGGCAAAGGGAAGCTGCGATCGAAGCTCGGGCGCACGTCCAGATGCGCGCGGATCACATTGGCGGCTTCATAGGTGTCCGCCGTGCGCTGCTGTGCGGCCACGACGCTGTCGTCGATCGCCACCGGATGCACCTGGCCGCGCTGATAGACGGTCTTCAGCACATCGGTCGGCAGGCCCGTGACGCGCGACTGCATCGTCGCGACTTCGTCGGGATGCGAAAGCGCCCAGCGCTGGCCGATCGCCACCCGCCGTAAAAAGTCGGCGAGTTGCGCGCGTTTCTCGGTGATCGCGCGTTCGGTCGCGACCTGATAGCTCAGCCCTTCCGACAGACCGACGCCGTTGGCGATGATACGGTCGTGATCGCGCGCTTCGCCGAGCGCGGTGTACGGGTCCCAGACCGACCATGCGTCGACGCTGCCCGAGGCGAGCGCCGCTTTCGCATCGGCGGGGGCGAGGAATACGAAGGTGACGTCGGTGAGCGGCACGTTGGCCTTTTTCAAGGCGGCGAGCGCGAGGTAGTGGCCGATCGAGCCGCGCGTCGTGGCAATGCGCTTGCCCTTCAGACTCGCCGCGTCGTTCAGCGGCGACTGCGCGCCGACCACGATCGCCAGATCCAGCGGATTCGAGCGTGTCGCCGCGACCGCCCTCACCCGCGCGCCGGCGGCCAGCGCGAAGACGAGCGGCGCATCGCCGAGACCGCCGACATCGACCGCGCCCGCATTCAATGCTTCGCCGAGCGGCTGCGCTGCCGGGAAGTTGAACCATTCGATCTTGTACGGCAGGTCCTTCAACTGGCCGGACGCTTCGAGAATGCCGCGCGTTTGCAAGGCTTGGTCGCCGACCTTGAGCACCGGCACATCGGCGGCATACGAAGGCGCGGCGCACAGTAATGCTGACGCAGCAAGCGCGGCAACGCCGGGCGTTGTGGACAACGCGCGTTTCAGAACAGATCGGATTGCGAAAGAAAAACGGGAAGTCGTCATGGGCAGCGCGTATGTCGTGGCAACGAGTTGATTTGCCATCGACGATAAGTCACGCCTTTGTATAAGACAAACGCATTATTCTGCTAAGCAAATATGCGAAATTTTCTTGCATGACCCGACGCGATCAGGTGTCGGCGCGGGTATCATCGAGCGCATTCTTTTGCGCCTCTATCCGCTCACCGCTCATCATGAAGATCGACGAAATCGACGCCTACGTCACCGTGATTCGCTGTCAATCGCTGCAGCAGGCAGCGCTCTCGCTCGGCCTCACGCAGCCGGCGATCACGCGCCGGCTGCAGAATTTCGAGGAAGCGCTCGGCGTCGAACTGCTCGACCGCAATACGCGCCCGCTCAAGGCGACGGCCACGGGACGCATCGTCTACGAACAATGCCGCGTGATCCAGCGCGAACTCGACGTGCTGCGCGAGATCGTCGCCACCGACACGCCGCCGGTCGGCACGCTGCGCCTCGGCGTCGCGCAGACGATCGCGGATATCGCGCTCAGCGAGGCGATACGCGGCCTGAAAGCGGACTATCCCGATCTGCAGGCGCGTGCGTCGACCGGCTGGGGCAGCCAGCTGCTGCAACGCGTGGAACAGGGCGAACTCGACGCCGCGGCGATCCTGCTGCCCAGCAACAAGACCTTCGACGACGCGCTGTCGGCCCGCTCGCTAGGCCGCATCAAACTGGCGGTGGTCGCGCGGAAAGGGCTGCTGAAAAAGCGCGCGCATACGCTGGCGGAATGCCAGTCGATCGGCTGGGTGTTGAATCCGGACGGCTGCGGATTCCGCGACGGCCTGCAACGCGCGCTCACCGGTCTCGGGCTCGCCCTCAAGCTGAACCTGGAAACGCTCGGCACTGAATTGCAATTGCAACTCGTCGCGGATGGCAACGGTCTTGGTCTCGTGCCGCTGCCTTTACTCCAGGCGAGCGCGCACGCGGACACGCTCGATATCGTTCCGATCAGCGACTTCAAGCCGCTGATCGACATCTGGCTCGTGCAGCCGCGCGTGCTCGGCAAACTGCAACAGCCGGTTGAGCGCTTCGGCGCGGCCGTCGAGCGGCAGTTCAAGGAAGCGCGCGCGCAGCGCGCGGCCTGAGCCGCGCCGCCCTCGTTCGCTTCGGCTGGTTCGACCGCTTCGCCTACCTCGACCGCTTCGTCCAGGCAAACCGCTCAGATCACGCGAAACCCATGCGTGCCGTCGCGCCCCAGTTGCGCGACGAGACCATACTCCCATTCCAGATACGCGTTCATCGCTTCGCGCGCGTTATCGGTGCCCTCATAAGGCCGCCGGTAACGATCGATGCGCGGCGACGCCATGCGCGTCTCGCCGCTCTCGAGCGGCAAGCCCGCTTCGATCCACGCCGTCGTGCCGCCGCTCAGCACCTGCACCGGCTTGCCGGTCAATGCCGCCACTTCGGGAGCGGCGAAGCGCGCGAGTTCGCTGCTGCCACAGGTCGCGACGAAACGCTGTGCATCCGGCAGCTTGTGCAGCGCTTTCTCGAGTTCGCCGCGAATCACGAACCACGCGCCGGGAATATGCCGCTTCACATAGTTCGCGCTGCTGGTGAAATCGAGTACGGCGGTGCCCCGCGATTGCAGCAGCGTGACCAGTCCGGCCGGCGTGATCTCATCGGCGTCGGGCGGCGTGGGCGCATGACGGACCGCGGGCGCCGCGCCTTTCTCGCCGAAGTCCGCCGCCATCAACCCATCGACGACATACACCTCGATATTCATCTGCGCGAGCCACGACGCGGTCATGTTCGCGCGCACGCCGTCGTTATCCGCGAGGATCACGCGCGCGCCGCGCACCGGCGCGAACATATCGGTTTCCTGCACGAGCTGGCCGCCCGGTGCGCTGCGAAAACCAGGCACGTGGCCCGCTTCGTATTCTTCCGGCGTGCGCACGTCGAAGCGATACACGGTGCGTACCGCTTCGCCGGCCCAGCGGCGCGCTTCGTCGCGTGAAGTGCGGCCCACCTTCGCGCGATCCGCCACCGTGCGCGCCGAATCGGCGGCGGCGAGGCGCAACTGATCGTCGACAATCGGCTCGAAGCGGCGCGAACTGCCGTGCGCGAGCGCCTGACCGGCCAGCGTCCAGCCGATCGTGCCATTGCGCAGCGCCACGACAGGGTTCGGCACGCCCGCATTGATCAGCGACTGCGCGCCGATGATGCTGCGCGTGCGCCCCGCGCAATTGACGATGATCCGCGTCGCCGGATTCGGCGCCAGCTGGCGCGCGCGCAGCACCAGTTCCGCGCCCGGCACGCTGATGCTGCCGGGAATATTCATGGTGTGATATTCGTCGAAGCGGCGGGCGTCGAGCACCACCGCGTCGGCTTCATGATCGAGCAGCGCCTGCACCTGCGCCGCGGCCAGCGACGGCGTATGACGCACGCTTTCCACCAGTTCGCCGAACGCCTTGCTCGGCACGTTGACGTCCTGGAACAGCTCGCCGCCGGCCTCGCGCCAACCTTGCAAACCGCCTTCAAGCAGGGTGACGTCGGTATAGCCCAGCTCGCCCAGACGGCGCGCGGCGCGTTCAGCGAGTCCTTCGCCGGAATCGAACACCACGATGGGCACCGCCTGGCGCGGCAAACGCACGGGCGCATCGAGTTCGAGCCGCGACAGCGGCAGATTGGCGGCGAACAGCGGATGACTGCGGGCGTGCGGATCTTCCTCGCGCACGTCGACGAGCGCGATTTCCTCGCGCTCGAGCAGTGCGCGGCGCACGTCTTCGAATGATCGGGTACGAAATGCCTGAACGAAACTCATGAGATCGGGGACTCCTTCGCAACATTCCAGATATTCGGCAACACGTCGTTCGCGTAGCCGGAGACAAAGGGCTTGCGGGCGGCGCCGTCCACATGGAAGACGGACCGTTTCACCGCGCCGATATTTGCACCGTACACGTGAATGCTGATCGACGTACGGTCACTAAAAGCGTTACTCACGCGATGAATATCGCCGATGCGCGGCGACACCGCATCCACGGCGCCGGCGTCGAGTCGTTTTGCCGCGCCGTCTTCCTTCAACGCGCCGTCCGCGGCGATACGGTAACCCTGTGCAATTTCCGCGCCACGCAGCACGCCGATCAAACCCCAGACGGTGTGATCGTGCACCGGCGTCGCCTGCCCGGGTCCCCACACAAAACTGACGATTGAAAAACGCTGCCGCGCGTCGGCGTACAGGAGGTACTGCTGGTACCGGTCGGGATCGGGTTGCGCGAAGGCATCGGGCAGCCAATCGTCGTGGGCGATCAGTTCGCGCAGCGCGGCGCCGCCGGTCTCCAGCAGATGCGCTTCGGGCGCCGCTTCGTCGACGAGCGACGCAATCCGGCCGGCGAACGCGCGCAGGCGGTCCGGCCTCAGGGCTTGAGTCATCGAGTGTTTCCGAAGATAGGTTCGAATGGCGCGCTCACGCACCGTGGGCGAGCGCGGTGTTGAAGGTGTCGGTCCACAGCGGTGCGACATCGACACGCCGTTCGATCACGGCGGCACGCGCGAAGGTATCGGCCACCTGCTGCTCGCTGGCGATATCCGCCGCCGTGATGCCGGTGACGCGGCGCGCCTGGCTCTGGTTGCGATAGAGCGAGAGGATCGCCTCCTCCGGCACGCGCAACTCGGCGGACAGCACCTTCGCGTACGCGTCCTGATGCTGGCTGAACCACGTGCACGCGCGTTGCAGGCGCACCAGCAGATCCGCCGACGCGGCACGCCGCAGCGGATCGGCGAGCGTTGCCGGATGACCGTAGTACAGGTAATTGCCAGACAGATAGCCGTTGGCGTTTTTCAGCACGCGCGCACCAGCTTGCGAGATCGCGAGCGGCACGTTGTAGCCGTAGATCGCCCAGGCATCGAGCGAACCGGCGTTGAAAGCGGCGAAGCCGTCGCGCGGCGCCAGCGAGGTCGCCTGGATGTCGTTGAACGAGAGGCCTGCTTCCTCGAGCATGCGCAGCAGGTAGTAATGCGTGGTGGTCGCGCGCAGGTAACCCACGCGCTTGCCCTTCAGATCGGCGATCGAGCGGATCGTCGAGCCTTTGGGCACCAGCACGACCTGGTTGTTGACATCGTCCTTGTAGACGGCGATCACGCGGACCTGTGCGTTCTGCAGGCGCGCGAAGATCGGTGGAATCTCGCTGCCCGAGGCGATATCGAGCGAGCCGCCGTTCATCGCTTCGACCATCGCGTTGCCCGATTGAAATTCTGACCAGTCGATCGTGTAAGGCGTATCGGTCAGACCCGCGGTTTTCAGCAGCGTGGCGTCGCCGCCTTTGTAAGTGGCGACGCGCAGGCGGACTTTGCTTAGGTCCAGATGCGGATCGGTTGCGGTGTTGGGCGTGGGCGTGGCCGCAATGGCGCCTCGGGCAGTCAAAGCGCTGCCGGCGCCGAGCCATGCCGCAGCCGGTAACGTGGTTGACAGCGCAGCCAAGAGCCGGCGGCGCCGGTGCGAAACCGGCGAATTCGAACGTTGAGTCATCGTGTGGGAGCGTTCAGGTGAGGACGTCGGGCTCGGCTTCGACCAGCCCTTCCAGCAGGCTTTGAAACGCGAACAACGCGCCGCCCGCGCGGCCGACCTGCTCATGCGTGAGCGTGGCGACGTCGTGCGGAATCGCTTGCGGCGCGCCCGCGGCTTCAGCGAGCAGTTGGGTGTGGCATGCGTTGTCGAGTGCGATGTACCACCACGCCGCCGCTTCGACGCTCGGGCCGGCCGTGAGAATGCCGTGGTTCTTCAGGATTACCGCCTTGCGCTCGCCGAGCGCCGCGGCGATGCGTGCGCCTTCATCGGTATCGAGCACGACGCCGCGAAAATCGTCGAACAACGCGTGATCCTGATAGAACGCGCACGAGTCCTGTGTTAGCGGATCGAGCGTGCGGCCCAGCGTCGACCATGCCTTGCCGTATAGCGAATGCGTATGAGCCGCCGCGACCACGTCGGGGCGCGCTTCGTGAATCGCCGCATGAATCGCGAAGGCCGCCTGATTGACCGGCCCCTCGCCGACCACGATCTCGCCCTCGGCATTCACGAGCAACAGATCGGACACGCGGATGCGGCTGAAATGCTTGCCGAACGGATTCACCCAGAAGTGATCGGGCCATTCCGGATCGCGCGCGGTGATGTGGCCGGCGAGCCCCTGATCGAAACCGTAGCGCGCGAACAGACGAAACGCCACGGCGAGCCGCTCCTGCCGATAGCGACGTTCCGCTGCGATGCTCTCGCGCGGCGGAACATCGTCGAACCAGAATTTGCGCAGCGGCGCATGACGCCGGATTGCCGGTGGTGCCTTCGCAAAGGTAGTGAGAGAAAGATCGGTCATCGCGCCTCCGTTCACGCCGCGACGCGCTCGACGCGCGTAATGCGTTCGCGGGTCGCGGGAATCAGTTCACGGCCGTAATCGATGGCGTCTTCCAGCGGATCGAAGCCGCGTACGAGGAACGTCGAGACGCCGAGCGCGTAATACTCGGCGAGCGTATCGGCCACCTGTTCCGGCGTGCCGACCAGCGCGGTCGAATTCGAGCGTCCGCCGATTTCCTTGGCGACGCCGGTCCACAAACGTTCATCCACGCGATCCGAATCGCCCGATGCCGCGAGCAATCGCCGTGCGCCTTCGCTTTGCGCCGGGCCACCCACGCCAATGCCTTGCGCCGCGCGCAGCCGCTTCGTCTCTTCGAGGATGTGTTCCGCACGCTCCCAGGCCGCCGCTTCCGTCGCCGCGAGAATCGGCCGGAACGACACCGAGAAGCGCACGCTGCGGCCGTGCTTCGCGGCTTCCGCGCGTACGCGGGCGACCTGCTCGCGCACTTGCGCCTTCGACTCGCCCCACAGCGCGTAGACGTCCGCGTGACGGCCGGCGATTTCGAGCGCGGGCGCCGATGCGCCACCGAAGTACACCGGAATATGCGGCTGCTGCACGGGCTTGACTTCGGAGAAGCCCTGTTCGAAGCGATAGTACTGGCCGTTGTGATCGAACGGTTTGGTTTCGGTCCAGATGCGCCGCAGGATATGCAGGTACTCGTCCGTGCGGGCATAGCGTTCGTCGTGCGAGAGGAAGTCGCCGTCGCGGCGCTGATCCGTGTCGTCGCCGCCGGAGATGATGTGCACCGCGAGACGGCCGCCCGAATAGTGATCGAGCGTCGCCAGTTGACGCGCGGCGAGCGTCGGCGCGACAAAGCCCGGCCGATGCGCGAGCATGAAGTTCACCTTGCTGGTCACGCTCGCGGCGTGCGCGATCGTCAACAGCGCATCAGGGCTGGTGGAATGATGCGGCACGAGAACGCGATCGAAGCCCGCTTCCTCATGCGCGCGAGCAAACTGCTCGACGTAATCGATGTCGATGACGGGACCCTGCGCCGCGTGGGTTTCGGACACCTTGCGGGTCTGGATCATGCCGATGAATTCGATGGACACGTTCGTGTCTCCCTGAATGGTTTCTGCCCGGCGGGGCGGTGACGTGACTGGCTGGATGCATGGCTTTCGTGCGAGGGGTTAAGGTAGCAGCGCGACATGCGCTTGTTAAATATTGATCGGCCATATCTATATCGGATTTGCATGTAACGCTCTGCGCTTCTGGCACGGCGTTTTGCCTTCCCGACACGGCGTGCGGGCAAACCCCATTTCACGAACGTGGACATCGCGGCGCCGTCAGCAGAAAAACGCAAGCTTTGCGAGAATGCCCCATCGCGCGACAGCGCCGGAAACAACAAGTGAACAGACAATGATCCCCTTCTCGGTCCTCGACCTCTCGCCGGTCACCGCGGGCGCCACACCGGCAGATGCGTTCAGGAATACGCTCGACCTCGCCCAGCACGCGGAAAGCTGGAACTACCGCCGCTTCTGGCTCGCGGAACATCACAACATGACGGGCATTGCCAGCGCGGCGACCTCGGTGGTGATCGGCTATGTCGCGGGCGGCACGAAAACGATACGCGTCGGCTCGGGCGGCATCATGCTGCCGAACCATGCGCCGCTCGTCATCGCCGAACAGTTCGGCACGCTCGCCTCGCTTTATCCCGACCGCATCGACCTGGGTCTCGGCCGCGCGCCCGGCACGGATCAGAGCACCGCTCGCGCGCTGCGTCGCGATCTGCAAAACAGCGCGGATTCGTTTCCCGACGATGTTGTCGAATTGCAGCGTTATTTCGCCGACCCCGTGCCGGGCCAGCGCATTCGCGCGGTGCCGGGCGCGGGACTGAACGTGCCGCTGTGGCTGCTCGGCTCGTCGCTTTTCAGCGCGCAACTCGCGGCGGCGTTAGGGTTGCCGTTCGCGTTCGCTTCGCATTTCGCGCCGGATTACATGCTGACGGCGTTGCAGGTGTATCGCTCGCAATTCCGTCCGTCGGCTACGCTCGACAAGCCGTATGCGATGGTCGGCGTCAATCTGTTCGCCGCCGATACGAACGAAGAGGCGCAGCGTCTTTTCACCTCGTTGCAGCAGCAGTTCATCAACTTGCGACGCGGCACGCCGGGTCAGTTGCAGCCGCCAGTCGAACGGCTCGAGGCGTCGGAGATGGAATTGAATGGCGTGGCGCATTCGCTTGCCTGCACGGTGCTCGGCGATCGTGAGGCGGTGCGCGAAGGCTTGAAGTCGGTCATCGATCAAACCGGTGCCGATGAGTTGATGCTGACCGCGCAGATTTATGATCACAAGGCGCGGTTGCGTTCGTTTGAGATTGGCGCGCAAGTGCGGGAGGAGTTGGCGGGCGGGTAAGTAAGGCAGGTAATTACGTCGACGAATGTAGAAAGGGCAGCCAGCGGCTGCCCTTTTTTCGATCTGCGAGAGTCAGCCGACTATTGACTCACCGGTTCGCCGGCACCGCCGCGAGCCCATCCAGCAACGCCTTATGAAACGCCTGCGGATCCTGCATCTGCGGCGCATGCCCCAGTTCGGCGAATTCGACAAGCGTCGCATGCGGGATCGCCTTCGCCGCGGCCTTGCCAAGCTCCGGGTAATGGCCGATCTTCTCACGCACCTCGGCAGACGCGGCATCCTTGCCGATCGCCGTGGTGTCCTTCTGCCCGATCAGCAACAGCGTCGGCACGCTCAACTGCCCCAGTTCGTACACCACCGGCTGCGTATAAATCATATCGTCCAGCAACGCGGAATTCCACGCGACGATCTGCTTGCCCGGGCCGCGATACATGCCCGCCAGCATCTGCACCCACGGTTCGTAGTTGGCGCGCCACTGCCCTGCGTAATAGTTGGTCTGCTCGTAGCGGCGAATGCCTTCGGCGGTCGTCTTCAGTTCCCGCTCATACCATTGATCCACGGATAAGGAGGGCACGCCCTTCGCCTTCCAGTCCTCCAGACCAATCGGGTTGACCAGCACCAGTTGCTGCGTCTCGCGCGGATACATCAGCGCGTAGCGGATCGCCAGCATGCCGCCGGTGGAATGGCCGATCATGGTCGCGTCGGTCACGCCGAGCGATTCCAGCAACGCATGCGTATTGCGCGCGAGCTGTTGAAAACTGTACTGATAGTGCTCGGGCTTGCTCGACTTGCAAAAGCCGATCTGGTCCGGCGCGATCACGCGATAACCTGCGTCGCTCAGCCGATGAATGGTCACATCCCACGTCGCCGCGCAGAAATTCTTGCCGTGCAGCAGCACCGCTGTGCGGCCGTTCGCCTTCGCCGGCTTGATATCCATGTACGCCATATGCAGCGCCACCCCTTGCGAGGTGAAGTCGTACTGTTCGACCGGCGCCGGATAGTTGAACCCTTGCAACTCGGGACCGTAAGCCTGACCGGTATCGCCGGCGGCGCTCGTCGCGGCGGAAACGGCCTGGCTGGCCGGACTAGCCACGCTCGCCTGGCTCCGCGCGGCGGCACTCGCGGGCGCGGCGGCGCTCGCCGGCGTGGCGGCTGACGCCGCCAAAACGGCGGGCGCGGAGGTGGCGGCTAGCGCGCAAACGCTCAGCGTGGCGAGCAAGGACAGGCGGCGAAAACTCATCGAAGTTTTTTCTAAAGGGAGAACACACGGAAGGCATGCGAGGCAAACGCACGGTGAGACCAACGCCCGAACCTCCGGCCGGGAGCGCACGATTCTACGACGCGCCGCCCGACTCTGCTGCCGCCGGCGCTGGCTGACAGCGGCATAGCGGGCGTGGCACGCATATTGCAGCTCGGCACCTCACGCTCTATGTGTGTCGTGGCGCACGGATCGCCGCGATGCAAGGGGTGATCGTGCGCAAGGTGGGCGCACGAGCGGCATCCGCACAATTCAGACTACTCGCCCGCGGCAAATCAGTGCTAGAACTAGCAGACGGGCCCGCGAAGACGGAGCCGCCTCGCAGCACGATTCATCAGCGGAGAGCAAGCGACCAAACCATCCGGGGCATACTAATCAGGAGACAGACATGGACACTCCGGCACGGCTGAACGATCTGCAACGCACCACCCTCGCCATCGTCCTTGCGGGCGGACGGGGCACGCGGCTCGGGCCGCTTACCAACAAACGCGTCAAGCCGGCCGTGCACTTCGGCGGCAAATACCGGATCATCGACTTCGCGCTCTCCAACTGTCTGAACTCCGGCATCCGCCGCATCGCGGTCGTCACGCAGTACAAGGCACACTCGCTCTTGCGGCATCTGCAGCGCGGCTGGAGTTTTCTGCGCGGCGAGATGGGCGAATTCATCGACTTGTGGCCCGCGCAACAGCGCGTGGAAGGCGCGCACTGGTATCGCGGCACCGCGGACGCGGTGTTCCAGAACCTCGACATCATCCGTTCGATCCGGCCGAAATACGTGGTGGTGCTGGCGGGCGACCACATCTACAAGATGGACTACACGCGCATGATCGCCGACCACGCGGAAAGCGGCGCGGACTGCACGGTCGGCTGTATCGAAGTGCCGCGCATGGAGGCGGTGGCCTTCGGCGTGATGCACGTCGACGAAAACCGCCGCGTGACCGGCTTCGTGGAAAAGCCCGCCGACCCGCCCGCCATGCCCGGCCGCCCGGATATGGCGCTCGCCAGCATGGGCATCTACGTGTTCAGCGCGGATTATCTGTATTCGCTGCTCGAAGAGAACATCTCCACCGTCGACACCGATCACGACTTCGGCAAGGACATCCTGCCGCGCGTCGTCACGCAAGGCACGGCGATCGCGCATCCGTTCAGCATGTCGTGCGTGTCGTCGGATCCGAACGTGGAGCCGTATTGGCGCGACGTCGGCACGATCGACGCCTACTGGGCCGCCAATCTCGACCTCGCTTCCACCATCCCGACGCTCGATCTCTACGATCGCAACTGGCCGATCTGGACGTATCAGGAACAGTTGCCGCCCGCCAAGTTCGTGCG
Organism: Paraburkholderia sediminicola; assembly: GCF_046027355.1. Taxonomy (GTDB): domain Bacteria; phylum Pseudomonadota; class Gammaproteobacteria; order Burkholderiales; family Burkholderiaceae; genus Paraburkholderia; species Paraburkholderia sediminicola_B. The sequence goes on from NZ_JAQQEK010000004.1 coordinate 305,754, forward strand.
CGACCTGAAGGGGCTGCAAGGCTCGGGCAACAATCTGATCGTGTGCGGCGGCTGCGTGATCTCGGGCTCGCAGATTTCGCGCTCGGTGCTGTCGTCGAATGTGAAAGTGAGTTCGTTCTGTAACATCAATGAGGCAGTCTTGTTGCCGCAGGTCACCGTCGGCGCGAGCTGCCGGTTGCAGAAGGTGGTGATAGACCGCGGCTGCGCGATACCGGACGGCACGGTGATCGGCGAAGATCCGGTGAGCGACGCCGAGCGCTTCTACCGTACCGACGACGGCGTCGTGCTGGTCACGCCGGAAGCGTTGCAACAGAAGGCGTAGTCAGTCAGGCCGGTTGCCGCCGGCCCACCCAACCCGCACTAACAGGACAGAGACGGAGCCTATGACGATTCGCGCCCTGCACGTCGCAAGCGAGCTGTATCCCCTCCTCAAAACGGGCGGTCTCGCCGACGTCGCGGGCGCGTTGCCGCCTGCGCTGATCGAGCGCGGCGCCGATGTGCGGGTGCTGTTACCCGGCTTTCCGGCGGTGGTCGCCGGCCTGACCGATCTGGCGCCGGTCGCGCAACTGGGCCGCCGCTTCGACGCGCCGGGCGTCACGCTCGAGCGAGGCACGCTGGCGTCGAACGGCCTGGTGGTCTATGTGATCCGCGCGGCCACGCTGTATGACCGGCCCGGCAATCCCTATCTGAACGACGAGCACGTGCCGTACGGCGACAACGCCCAGCGTTTCGCGCTGCTCGGCTGGGTCGCCGCGCAACTCGCGCAGCAACTGGATCCGGCGTGGTCGCCGCAGATCGTCCACGCGCACGACTGGCACGCGGGGCTCGCGCCGGCCTATCTGAAAGCCGCGGAACGCCAGCATGGCCGCCGCTTCGCGCGCAGCGTCTTCACGGTGCACAACCTCGCGTATCAAGGCGTGTTTCCCGCGCATCAGTTCAGTCAGCTCGGCCTGCCGGACGATTATTTCGCCGTGCATGGCGTCGAGTTCTACGGGCAACTGTCGTTTCTCAAGGCGGGCCTCTACTACAGCGACCGCATCACCACCGTCAGCCCGACCTATGCACGCGAAATCCAGACGCTCGCCCAGGGCGGCGGGCTCGACGGCCTGCTGCGCCATCGCTCGCACGATCTGAGCGGCATTCTGAACGGCGTCGACTACACGGTCTGGTGCCCCGGCACCGATACGCTGCTCGAGAACCACTACAGCGCGACGCGGCTCGCCGGCAAACTGGCGTGCAAGGAAGCATTGCAAAAACGCTTCGGCCTCGCGCAGAAAAGCGATGCGCTACTGTTCGGCGTGGTGAGCCGCCTGACCGAGCAGAAAGGCCTCGACCTGCTGCTCGAGGCGGTGCCCGAAATCGTCAAGCACGGCGGGCAACTGATCGTCTTCGGCACCGGCGACCCGGCGCTGGAGAACGGTTTGAAACGCGTCGCGCATACGCATCCCGAATCCGTGGCGGTGGAACTGGGATTCGACGAAACGCTCGCGCATACGATCGTCGCGGGCAGCGACGTGATCGCAGTGCCCTCGCGTTTCGAGCCGTGCGGTCTGACGCAACTGTATGCGCTGGCGTATGGATCGCTGCCGCTCGTGCACTGCGTGGGCGGTCTCGCGGACACGGTGGTGGACGCCTCGCTCGAAAATCTCGCCGACGACCTCGCCACCGGTTTCGTGTTCGAGCGATTCGGACCGAAGGGTATCGGCGCCGCGATCCGCCGCGCCTTTGCGCTCTATGGGCGCCGCACCGAATGGAAGGCGACCCAGCGGCGCGCGATGCGTCAGGACTTCGGCTGGGGCGCCTCGGCGGAGCGTTATCTGGCGTTGTATCGCGAGCTCGCCTGAGCTCGAACGGCTGTTGGGCAACCGGGCGACGCATCTTTTTATGAGCCAGGGACGGCTTCGCGACCGTCCTTCACCACGCTCACGTCTGATGGTTCGGCGCAACAACGCGGGGACGGATCGACTCGCGCAAGGCAAACTCATGTATTGTTTCCTGACGATGCAGAGTGTGCCGATTTCCTGCACCATCTGAAGCAGTCCTGCCGCATGAAGCGTCCGGTGCTAGCCGGATCGCCGCCGCGGCGCACCCTTCCCGTTTTCATTGATCGCGCCTACCCGTTTGCGCGGGCCACACCATGACGAAAAACGTTCTGAGCATCCAGTCACATGTCGTCTTCGGTCACGCCGGCAATAGCGCAGCCGTGTTTCCGATGCGTCGGCTCGGCGTCAACGTCTGGCCGCTCAATACCGTGCAGTTCTCGAACCACACGCAATACGGCCATTGGACCGGCAGCGCGATCGACGGCTCGCAAATGGAGGATCTGGTCGACGGCATCGGCGCGATCGGCATGCTGCCGCGCTGCGATGCCGTGCTGTCCGGCTATCTGGGCACGCCCGAACAGGCGCAGTCGGTGCTGGAAATCGTCAAGGCCGTGAAGGCCGCCAATCCGCGCGCCTGGTACTTCTGCGATCCTGTGATGGGCGCCGCGAGCGGTTGCAAGGTCGAGCCGGGCATCCAGGAATTTCTTGTGCGCACCATGCCCGAGATGGCCGACGCGATGGCGCCGAATCACACCGAATTGCAGCGCCTGGTGGGACGCGAGATCGAGACGCTGGAAGAAGCCGTGACGGCATGCCGCGAACTCATCGCACGCGGGCCGAAGCTGGTGCTGGTCAAACATCTGCTCGATCGCAACAGTCCCGCCGACCGTTTCAACATGCTGGTCGTCACCGAACGTGAATCGTGGATGGGGCAACGCCCGCTCTATCCGTTCGCGCGGCAACCGGTGGGGGTAGGCGATCTGACGAGCGCGGTGTTCGTCGCGCGTACGCTGCTCGGCGATTCGATTCGCGCGGCCTTCGAGCACACGCTGGCCGCCGTGAACGCGGTGGTGAAGACGACCTGGCAGGCCGGCCGCTATGAACTCGAACTGGTGGCCGCGCAGAATGAAATCGCGCAGCCGCGCGAGTGGTTCGATGCGTGGGTGGCGGATACGGCGTAGGTGGCGGGCGCAGCGTAGGCGTGTTCGACGCGTCTTGTGCGGAACGCGGCGCGCGTCATCGGCGTGGGCTGCGGTCGCCGCGCCTGAACGCGTAAAGTGCGTCGGATCATCCCACCGTCCTCAAGGCAGTTTTTTCGCAGCGCAAGCAATCCGTAATGTACGCCTCGTGGCAGCCGATCCGCGCCGCGTCTCTCGACTGTCAGCCGCCCGTCCTATAATGCGTGCCGCGTGGACGAGGCACCCGCCCGCCCACTCCGCATTTTTCAGGCATCCGGCATTCAGCAGACGAGGCATCGATGGACGGTTATATCCGCAGCGAGCGGGAAGAATATTTTGAGCAGTTGTGCATCAGCGTCGACGCTGACGAGGTGCACGAACAGGAAGCGATCGAGTTCTTCGAAAGCCAGTTCGACCAGGCCGACTTCGATCCCGCGCAGTGGCTCGACATCGCGCTGTACTATTCGCCGGCCGTGGCGCGCGGCATCGTCGACATGGTGACGGCTGACGACAAGGCGCGCAGCAATATCGCCGAAGTGATCGCCGACAACCTCGACATCTCGTACGGCGAGGACGAATGCCAGCAGTTCGCCGAGACCATCGAGTTCGCGCTGAACAACGGCGTGCCGGTGGATCTCGACCTCGTGCTCGACGGCTGCCAGCGCGCCATCGACGACCTCGACACCTGGGCCGACGACGACACCAAGGCGCCGCTGCTGCGTCTGCGCGAGGAGTTGTTGCGCCAGCAAGGCGAGCATTGAACGCCCGGCTTTAGCTCACAGCAAAGCTTTACCTCGGCGCATTGCGCAGGCGCGGGATCGCTCCCGCCGCTGCGCCGCAATCACCGCCGGCGCGTTCGCGCCGGTCTCTTAAGCATATGCCGCAATCCGCACCCACGCATCAGCGCTGACACGCCGCCAGCGAACGCGCTGCGCCGCCTATGCCGAAATGCTCATTCAAAGTGCCACGAACTGCCAAGACGACGGCAAATTGGCTTTCTATATTCGCGCCAGATTGATCTCCGCCTGAAGGCAAGTGCGCGCATTCCCGCATTGTTCAAAGCGACCGATCATCCGTAGTCTCTCGATGCGCGCCATGCGAAGTCCATGCTTGCGCGTCGATCCAGCGCTACTGCCTTGCCGCTTTCACAACCTGAAACTGTCGATGGAAGGAGAGACCATGAGTCTTCGCTACACGCTGAAACCGCTTGCCCTGTTCGTTGGCGCTATCTTCGCCATCGTGCCGCCGGCCAGCTACGCCGACGACCTGCCGGTGAAGGTCGGATTTGCCGCGCCGCTGACGGGCGCCAACGCCGGCTACGGCAAGGACCTGGAGAACGGCGTCCGGCTCGCGCTCGAGGAAGCCAACGCGCAGAAGATCAAGATCGGCGACAAGGTGGCCCAATTCCAGATCGTCTCCGAGGACGACCAGGCCGACCCGCGCGTCGGCGTGCAGGCCGCGCAAAAGCTGGTCGACGCGGGCGTGTCGGCCGTGGTGGGCCACTTCAACTCGGGCACGACGATTCCGGCCTCGCAGGTCTACGAGCAGGCCGGCATTCCGGTGATCGACCCGGCCGCCACCAATCCGATCATCACCGGACGCGGCTTCGCGAACACCTTCATGGTGATTTCCACCGATGCGCAGAACGCCGGCAACGCGGGCGTGTATGCGGTGGAAGTGACCAAGGCCAAACGCATCGCGATCATCGACGACCGGACCGCGTTCGGCCAAGGCGAGGCCGACGAGTTCGAGAAAGCGGTGAAAGCGCACGGTGGCAACCTCGTGACGCGTGAATACACCGACAACAAAGCGGTCGACTTCAGCACGCAGATCACCAAGATCAAATCGACCAATGCCGATCTGATCTTCTTCGGCGGATTGGACACGCAGGCCGCGGGCTTTGCCAAGCGCATGAAGCAACTGGGCATGAACGCACAACTGGTGGGCGGCGGCGGCGTGATGGATCAGGATTTCATCAAGCTGGCCGGCGATTCTGCTGAAGGCGTGATGGCCTGGGAATATGGACGGCCACTCGCGCAGTTGCCTGGCGGCAAGGATTTCTCCTCGAAGTTCAAGAAGCGCTTCGGGGTGGATATCCTGTCCTATGCGCCGTTCGGCTATGACGGCGCATGGGCCGCGATCAAGGCGATGCAGAAGGCCAAGTCCAGCTCGCCGAACGACTACCGACCCGCGCTCAAGGCCATCGATTTCGAAGGCGTGACCGGCAAGATTTCCTTCGACAACACCGGCGCGTTGAAGAGCGGCGCATCGACGCTCTATCAGGTCAAGAATGGAGCGTGGGTGCCCATCGTGACGAAGAGCGGGAGTTAAGCGACTTGTGATCCCGGCACGGGTTTCGATGCTTGCGCCCGTGCCGGCGGAATCGCTACGGGTTCTTCGAATTGCCGGCCTTGACCACCAGTTCGGCCTCGAGATCCCGCTCGATTCGCACGAGATCGTCGTGCATCTCGGCGAACTCGCTCGCGGAACACATCTGATGGCCAAAGGCGGCGCGCAAGTGCCGCCTGACCTGCAAGACCCGCGCGGCCGGATCGTAGACGTAGCGGGATGAAAAGGTCAGAAAGCGGTCTTGCACCGCGGTGTCGGACGGCAAATCCGTCACCCGCACGAAGCGCGGCAGCGTCATTTCCAAGGTCTCGTCGAACTCTGCGCCGATGCACGTCCAGGGCTGAGTCCTCGCGGGCTCCGCGAGCCACGCCTGCACCTGCGAGCCCATGCCGCCGGAGAAACTCGTCAAGGCCGGTACCGCGGTGGTGCCGTCGGTCCAGACGAAGTGCTCCACCTTCCCTTGCATCGACGTGGCGAACGGTCCGTTCGTCGCGCTGAGATCCGCCGTGCGCAATTGCGTTGTGCCATGCAAACCCGTCTGCAATAGACGATTCGCGGCGATCTGCTGCGTGCGTTGCCGCGTCGAGCGCCGAAACGTGTTGCGCTCGATCTCGGCGGTAAAACCCGCGTCCTCCGCGCGGTAAGCGTAATTAGCCGCCCCGCTTTCATCGATGTCGATCTGCACGCGCGCGCCGCGTTCGCGCAACTGCGTGGCCGGCGTTCGCGACAGCACGCCCTCGCCGACCAGCAATACCGGCCTGTCCATCACACTCGGCGGCAGATAACCGAAAGCCGTGCCCCCCGCCGTCGTATCCGCGTACAACGACAACTCAGGAATCCAGACAATCGCGTGATTGATCGCGCTTGAGCCGTAGCCGGGCACGTCCGGCAAACGGTAGTACGGCCCGAGATTGAGCAGCACCGCCTCGCTACGGATGCCGACCGCGGCCAGCAATGCGCCGTAGAGCGCGACGTGGTCCTTGCAGTCGCCGTAACGGTTGCGCAGGATGTCGATCGCCTTGTGCGGGATCGCCGCCGTTTCGCCGAGAAACAGGGCGACGTAGCGGATATTCAAACGCATCCAGTCGTATAGCCGTTGCGCTTTCACGCGCGGATCGTCGGTGCCGGCGGTCAGCGCTTGCGCGAGGCGGACAATCGCTGGATCGCTCGCCGTCGCGTCGGCGGCGGGCCCGCGATAGCGCGCCGCGAAATTCGCGAAGTCCGGCACCGTCGATACCATCAGGCGGTCGCCCCAGTTCGCGTAGCCGACCGCGCCCGCTTCGAGCGGCGCATACGGCCCGTGCTGGTAGTCGAACTCGTAGCGGGTTCGGCCGTTCGCCGTGACCGGCGGCACGGCGACGTAGCCGCGCGCGTCGGCGTAGAGCGGCACGTCGGCGGGCAGATCGAAAATCAGGCGCTGCAGTTCGACGGGGTCGCGCGTCGGTTCGACAAGATACGCGAAGGTGCCCGCCTGCAAGGGCGTCGTGCGCGTCTTGCGAAACGCCAGATGCACGCGCGAGCCCGGCTCCACGCCCGGGAAAATCACCGTGCGCAACACGCCGTCCTCGAAACTCGGCGCGCCTGCCGAGCGCGGCTCCTGCACGTCGCGGATCGCCTCGGGACCGACCGGATGCGCGGCGCCGTCCAGGTCGATCGTTTCGGCGGCCAGCAACTGCACCTGCTCGATGTCCTTGTTGAACCACACGTAGCGTTGCGCGATATCGTCGACGCCGCTCGTCGTGTTGGCGCGCAAGACGGTGTCGTCGTGTTCCTCGACGGAGCCGTCTTTCTGGATCGTGAAGAGATGGACGTCGCGCTCGATCGTGGAAGGCGCGCGATCGTCGCCGGATGCGGTGGACACGCTGTCGTCGGCGAACGCGCTGACCGCGACGCACGCGCCTAGCGCCGACCCGCAGGCCAGCCTGAGAAAAAACGCCACGCACCGCGTCATGTGCGCCGCACCGTGCCCCGCGCGCGCCAGGCTCGCGGACTCGAAGCGAACTCCGCGCGAAACGCGTGATTGAAATTCGACAGATCGTTGAAGCCGCAATCGAATGCGATATCGACGACCTTCGCGCTGCCGTCCTGAAGACGCAGCGCCGCGGCGCGCAAGCGCGCCCGCAACAGGTATTGATGGGGCGTCACGCCGGTCACGCGCTGGAACGTGCGCAGAAAGTAGAACTCGCTCAGGCCCGCGGCGGCCGCGAGGCTCGCGAGCGAATGCGGCGCGCCCGGCGTGTCGTCGATCAGCCGCACGGTCTGCGCGACGCGCGAACATGCCGTGGCGCTGGCGGGCGCGGCGGGACGCGTCAAGGCGCCGGCCGCCTGCAGTGTCGCGGCGGCCAGTTCGACGGCGAGTTCGTCCCATGCTGTTGGGCCCGAACCGTCGGCGCTCGCACTTGCGCCGACGCATGCCCGCGCGATCAACGGCGACAGCGCACGCAGCGACGGCAAACGCGCGCGTTTGAATTGCGGATTGCCGCTCGCCAGACCCGCATCCGCGGCAAGCCTTTCGAAGTATGCCGGCGCATAGTGAAACGCGATGCAACGGTCGCCCGCGCCATGCCGATGACCGCACTCGAAGCAATCGCCCGTGTTGCCGAGCAGCAGCGCGCCGGGCGTGAGCAACTCGCGGCCGGTCGCCGCGCGATAAGCGAACGAGCCCGCCACCACCATCGCGATGCATACGCCGCTGTGCCGCTCTTCGAACGGCTGGTCGCGCGGGCCGAAGGTGCACAAGACATCCTCGACGCCCCACCCGGCGTCGCCGGCGAGCGCACGCGCCGACGTGCCGCCGCGCGCGCCTTCTTGTTCGCGGCGGGCCAGCGCCTGTTGCAACGTGACGGCAATTTTCCCCAAGATGCACCTCGGCTGAGTCCGTATCGTGGTTTTAGCACATCGGCGGCCGGCGCGTTTTCGTTGGTTCCGCCGATGCCGATCCCACCATGCACCGAAGGAGCACACACGATGAAAAGACTGGAGCACAACCTCGACAGCGGCTTTCACGCTGCCCTGAGCGCGCCCGCGCGGGCCGCCGATATCGACGCCGCCGACGACCTCTACGGCTGGCTGATCGGCAGTTGGGACATGGACGTGGTGCATTACCGCGTCGACCTGGGCAACGCTCGCCGCCGCGGCGAAATTCATTTCGGCTGGGTGCTGGAAGGCCGCGCCGTGCAGGATGTCTGGATCATGCCGCCGCTCGCCGAACCACGCGACATGCCGACGGCCAGCGACGCAATGTACGGCACGACCTTGCGTGTCTGGGACCCGGCGCTGCGAGCATGGCGGGTCACGTATATCAATCCGCGCACCGGTCAGCGTGACGAGTTGGTGGGCCGCCGCATTGGCGAGCATCTCGTGCAGATCGGCACGCACGCCGACGGCACGCCGATTCGATGGAACTTCACCGACATCACGCGGGATTCGTTCCGTTGGACCGGCGTGGCGCTCGCGCGGGACGGCGTGACGTGGACACTCGAGGCGGAGTTTCACGCCCGCCGCAGGAGCTCCTCTCAGCCTACGTAAGCGAGCGCTAGCTCGCGACTCGCCGCATCACTCCGTTTCACCGAGTTGCCCGAGCAAAGCCTGCAATCGCTCGACGTGCCTGAGCAGCAGATGCCGATGCTTTTCGATCTGCTCGAGCCGTCCCGCGAGATCCGCCTGGATCGGGTCGTCGAGATCGGCGGCGGCGATCACGTCTTCCACCTTGGCGCGCATCGTCGCCAGTTCCACCGGCGCGTGAGTCAGATGCCGCTCGAAACGCCGCACGTCCTGAATCGCCACGTCGCGGACCTTGCGAAAGTGCGCCTGACGCCGATGCGCTTCCGCGTCGAGGATTTCTTCCTCGACACGCTTGGCCGGCCCCGGCTGACCGAAAATCGGCTCGGGCGGCCGCAACACCGTCTTCTTTCGCACCGGATGCGCCGTGCCGCGAAACCGCGCGAGCGGTTGTTCGTTGTCGATCGCTTCTCGCGCGTTGGGCGGGATGTCGTGCTCGGTGTGCGGCACGTTCATCCAGCCGCCCGGCAGTCCGGTGACCGCTTCGATCCCACGCACGAATTCCTCGCTGAATTCGCGCTGGCCGGACAACATCAGTTTCAGATAGCTCGCGGAGAAGGTCATCATGCGCGCGAGTCGCGTCGCCGCGCCGACCTCGCGGGTCAGCAGCACCAGGTTCGCTCGCCAGACCGGGAGCAGCAATTCGTCGGAATCTTCCATCGCTGGGTCTTCCATCTTTTTTGCCCGATGTAGAGATCACGCGCCTCTCGCGCGTTATCGTTTTGAAAGGGTAGCCGCTTCACCGCATGGCGCGCAATCCCGGTATGCCATTGCGTGAGCGTCGATCTGTCGTAATTACACGCCACTGCGCCATTACGCACCATTGCCCGCTATCCATTACCGGTGGCGGCTCACGACGATCGTCGTTGTGAATTGACACCTGCATTTGTTCAGCGTTCCTCCGCTCTGCACTCGCGATGTGGCATGCTTGCAGGCGGTCGCGGCACGCCCCGTGCCGCGCCGTTAGTACCCCAACACTGATTTAAGGATTTTGTAATGAAGAAGATCGTCCTCGCCATCGCCGCAGCCGTTGCAGCCCTGAGCGCCATCGCTCCCGCACAAGCTTATGAGCATCATCACCCCGAGTGCCACAAGGTGCGCGTTCATCATCATTGGGAAAAACGCTGCCATTAATGGCGGTGCCAAGCCCTGACCGGTACGGCACATCGTAAAGCCCCGCTACAGGCGGGGCTTTTTTTCGTCATCAAATCGACGCGGAGCAGGCAGATTTCTTCAACGCGCTATATACGTTCTGCGCGAAAACGGCAGCATGCAATCACGGACACATGCTGTTACACCTTTGCGGTGTCGGCCGACGCGCACACGGCTTCGCGCAACTTGCGCGGCACCGTGCATCGCGTGGAGAAGAAGAAAGGACAGCGGCCGCTTCACGCAGCCTTGACGCGCTCCAACGCTTTCACGACGAGCGCTTCCAGCAGAGGCTCGACTTTCGCGGCCAGCGTTTCGTCATACGCATACGGCATGTGCTCTTCCATATACGTGATCTGCGAGAGTTCGAGTTGCAAGGCATGCACGCCTTGCGACGGCTGGCCATACTCGCGCGTGATATAGCCGCCCTTGAAGCGGCCGTTGGCGACAGCCGTATAGCCGCCGTCGTATCGCTCGACGATAGCGGCCATATCCTCGGCCAATCCCGCCACCGCGCTCGCGCCGTTCGAGGTGCCGAAGTTGAAATCGGGCAGACGTCCCTCGAAAAAACGCGGCACATGCGAGCGGATCGAATGCGCTTCCCACAGCAGCACCTTGCCGTGTTTCGCTTTCAGCGCCGCGAGTTCGCCTTGCAGCGCCTCGTGATAAGGCTTCCAGTAAGCCTCGCGACGGCGCGCGACTTCGGCCTCGTCCGGCAGATGGCCATCCAGGTACAACGGCTCCTTGTCGAACGTATCGACCGGCAGCAGACCGGTTGTGTCCTGGCCTGGATAGAGGTTCGCGCCGTCGGGCGGACGGTTCAGGTCGATCACGTAACGCGCGTAGGTGGGCGCGAGAATCGACGCGCCCATGCGTTTCGCGAACGCATAGAGACGGTCCAGATGCCAGTCGCAATCGTCGGTGCGCTGCGCGACGGGCGTCATCGTCGCGGCGATGTCGGCCGGGATTTGCGTACCCAGATGCGGAATCGAAATGAGGAACGGCAGGCTTCCCCGATGCAGCGAGAAAACCGGCGGAGTGTTCGAAGCAGTCATGTCAGTCCGGAATCGATAGGATCGAAGGATCAGTTCAGCAGCTCAACGCGTGCCGCTCATTTGAGCAGGTCCGCCAGCGCCACGCGATAGCGCGCGTACGCACCCTCTTCATCGCGATGCCGGCGGTTATCGACGACCTTCTCGCCACCCGCGTAAACGTCGCGAATCGGCGTTTCGCCATGCTCGCAGAATACAACGCCCGAGAGCCAGGCGTTCGGCGCATGCTCGGCGATGCTCGAATGATCCGCGTCGAGCACGAGCCAATCGGCGCGGCGGCCGGGTTGCAGCGCACCGACCGCACGGCCCGTCGCGCGTGCGCCGCCTTCGAGCGAGGCGTCGAAGAGACGATCGGCGACGTGCGTGGCCTGCGCCGACGCCAGCACGTTGCGCTGCCGGCGCGTGAGACGCTGGCCGTATTCGAGCAAACGCAATTCGGCGCGCCAGTCGACGCCGATATGGCTATCCGAGCCCACGCCGATGCGTCCCTGCGCGTCGAGATAGTCCTGCGCCGGGAAAATGCCGTCGCCGAGATTGGCTTCGGTGGTCAGGCACAAACCGGCGACCGCGCCGCTCTTCGCAAGCGCCAGTGTTTCGTTCGCATCGACGTGCGTGGCGTGCACGAGGCACCAGCGGCTGTCGACATCGAAACGATCGAGCAGCCATTGCACCGGACGCGCGCCTTCGGTTTCGAGGCAGGCGTCGACTTCGGCGGTCTGCTCCGCGATATGGATATGAACGGGCGCCGTGCCCTCGATGCCGCCGAGCAGCGCACGCAATGAATCCGCGGATACGGCGCGCAGCGAATGCGGCGCCACGCCATAACGCAACGCGGCAGTTTCGGGGCGCGCCGCGCGCAAGGTGCCGAGCAGATCGAGCAGACTCTCCGGCGTGTTGATGAAACGCTGCTGATCCTCACGTGGCGCGCGCGAACCGAAGCCGCTGTACTGATACAGCACCGGCAGCATCGTCATGCCGATGCCGCTCGCCGACGCCGCATCCACCACGCGTTGCGCGAGTTCGGCCTGGTTCGCGTAACGGCTGCCGGTGGGCGTGTGATGCACATAGTGGAACTCGCACACCGACGTATAGCCCGCTTTCAGCATTTCGATGTACAGCCACTGCGCGACGCTCGCCAGGCCTTCCGGCGTGATGCGTGCGGCGAAGCGATACATCAGATCGCGCCAGCTCCAGAAGTTATCCGTGGCGCCCGCGCCGGATGCGCGATATTCGGTGAGGCCGGCCATCGCGCGCTGAAACGCGTGCGAATGAAGATTCGGCATGCCAGGCAGTACCGGACCCGCGGCTTTCCGCACGCCGGCGGGCGGCGTCGACGTATCGGGCGTGACGGCGGTGAGCGTGCCGTTTGCGTCCCACTCCAGCAGCACGTTGTGGCGCCAGCCATCCGGCAGGTACGCGTGCTCGGCGAACAGCGATTGATTCGATTGCTTGTGCGTTTCAGTCATCTCAGGCTCTAGCTCAATTCACGCCGCGTATAAACGGTCTCGCCCGCGCGCACGACTCGCGCGCACAACGGACGCCCAATCCAGTAAGCCAACTCGGCCAGCGAGTCGACCGACCACACCGCGAAATCGGCCGCGCGTCCCGCTTCCAGCGAGCCGTGCCGATCCGCCTTGCCAAGCGCGCGTGCCGCGTGCGACGTCACGCCTTGCAGCACTTCGGGCACGGTCATGCGGAACAGCGTGGTGGCCATGTTCATCATCAGCAGCAGCGAGGTGGCGGGCGACGTGCCGGGGTTGCTGTCGGTCGAAATCGCGATCGGCACCTCATAGCGCCGCAGCAATTCCAAAGGCGGCAACTGCGTCTCGCGGATGAAGTAGTACGCGCCCGGCAGCAGCACGGCCACCGTGCCGGCCTCCTTCATCGCGGCAACGCCGGCTTCGTCGAGAAATTCGAGGTGGTCGGCGGACAGCGCATGATGGCGCGCCGCGAGTGCCGTGCCGCCGCCGTTCGACAACTGCTCGGCATGCATTTTCACCGGCAGCTTGTAACGTTCCGCCGCCTCGAAGACACGCTCGCTTTGTTCCAGCGAAAAACCGATGCGCTCGCAGAACACGTCGACCGCGTCGACGAGGCCTTCGCCGGCGAGCGCGGGCAGCATGGTGTTGCAGACTTCGTCGATGTACGCGTCGGCACGGCCGGCGAACTCGGGCGGCAACGCGTGCGCGCCGAGAAACGTCGTGTAGACGGTCACGGGATAGCGCTCGCCCAATTGACGCGCGACGCGCAGCATCTTGCGCTCGCTGGCGAGGTCGAGGCCGTAGCCGGATTTGATCTCGAGCGTGGTCACACCTTCGGCGAGCAACGGTTCGAGCCGTGCGGCCGACTGACGGAACAGCGAGGCTTCGTCGGCGGCACGCGTGGCGCGCACCGTGGAGACGATACCGCCGCCCTGCCGCGCGATTTCTTCGTAGCTGACGCCCGCGAGGCGCTGCGCGAATTCGTCCGCGCGCTGCCCGCCGTACACGAGATGCGTATGGCAATCGACGAGACCCGGCGTCACCCACGCGCCGTGCAGATCTTCGCGCGGCCATGCGGCGTAGTCGGCGGGTAATGAGGAAGCCGCGCCGAGCCACACGATCGTGCCGTTTTCAACGGCGATCGCGGCATCGGGCAGCGTGTGTTCGGGATCGCCCTGTGGGCAAAGTTTCAGGTGATGCCAGACGGTTTGCTTCATCGCGTGCTCTTTGCAGCTTGTTGCGTGTCTGTGGTGGTTCGCGTGCAAACGCCGTAGAGGCAGCAAGCGTGCACGCGAATCGTCGTCATCGTTGCGTGTAGCGGATGCTGATTGCGAGCAAGGCGCCCTCGCCTTCGACTGCGCATGAGAGCGCGTTCGGCGTGTCGAAGCGCAGCGTGTCGCCGGTGGCGAGCGACAGCGCTTGCGCGTCGCCAGGGGTGACCGACACTGAACCTTCCGCGCAATACAGGAGGACCGCGTCGGCGGAAAGCGTGCGTTGCGTTGCGCCCCGCCACACTTCGACTTCACCCTGCGCCGCGTCACGCCGCACCATCAGGTTGAAGTCGCGTGTCGCGCCGTCGACCAGACGCGCGTCGATTTGCGCCTCGCCGGTGAAACGGGCCATGTCGAGCGCTTGCGTCAACGAGTGCGTCTTCATGCCGTGCGCGCCGTCCGCTTCATCGAGCAACATGCCCGCGCCGGACAACAACACAAGCGTGCGATCGATACCAGCAAAGCGCGAGAACGGTCCGGCTTGCGCGACATCGGCAATACTCACCCGCCACATGAAGGCATCGAGCCCCGCGCCTTCGGGAAACGCCGCCACTTCGCGCGTGACGCCGCCGCCGTTCTTCCACGGCGCCGCCACGAGGTCGGCGCCGCGAATCAGCGTGAGGGTCGCCCCGCTGCCGACAACCGTGCCGTGAAGCGTCACGATTAGCGGCCCAGCATCGGCAGATTGAGGCCTGCCTCGCGCGCCGTTTCCTGCGCGAGTTCATAGCCCGCATCCGCGTGACGCATCACACCGGTTGCCGGATCGTTGAACAGCACGCGGCCGAGGCGCTCTTTCGCCGCATCCGTGCCGTCCGCGACGATCACGACGCCCGAGTGCTGGCTAAAGCCCATGCCGACACCGCCGCCATGATGCAGCGACACCCACGAGGCGCCGCCCGCCGTATTCAGCAGTGCGTTGAGCAGCGGCCAGTCGCTGACCGCGTCCGAGCCGTCCTTCATCGATTCGGTTTCGCGATTCGGGCTCGCCACCGAACCGGTGTCGAGGTGATCGCGGCCGATCACGATCGGCGCCTTCAGCTCGCCGTTCCTGACCATCTCGTTGAACGCCTGGCCCAGACGATAGCGATCCTTCACGCCGACCCAGCAGATCCGTGCCGGCAAGCCCTGGAACGCGATACGTTCGCGCGCCATGTCGAGCCAGTTGTGCAGATGCGGATCGTCGGGGATCAGCTCCTTGACCTTCGCATCGGTCTTGTAGATATCTTCCGGATCGCCCGACAGCGCAACCCAGCGGAACGGGCCCTTGCCTTCGCAGAATAGCGGGCGGATATACGCCGGCACGAAGCCCGGGAAATCGAAGGCGTTTTCCACGCCCATTTCCAGCGCCATCTGGCGGATGTTGTTGCCGTAGTCGAGCGTGGCGGCGCCGCGTTCCTGCAGCGTCAGCATGGCTTGCACCTGCTTGGCCATCGACTGCTTGGCAGGCAGCACGATGCTGTCCGGCACGGTTTTCTGACGCTCGCGCCAGTCTTCGACATTCCAGCCTTGCGGCAGGTAGCCGTGAATCGGATCGTGCGCGCTGGTCTGGTCGGTCACGCAATCCGGCGTGATACCACGCGTCACGCATTCAGCGAACACATCCGCTGCGTTGCCGAGCAGGCCGATCGACACCGGCTTGCCTGCTTTCTTCGCGTCCTCGAGCATGGCGAGCGCCTCGTCGAGCGTCGCCGCTTTCTTGTCGACGTAACGCGTCTTCAGACGGAAGTCGATACGCGTCTCGTCGCATTCCACCGCGATCATCGAGAAGCCGGCCATCGTCGCCGCCAGCGGTTGCGCGCCGCCCATGCCGCCCAAGCCGCCCGTCAGAATCCAGCGGCCCGAAGGATCGCCATTGAAATGCTGATTCGCCACCGAGAAGAACGTCTCGTAGGTGCCCTGCACGATGCCCTGGCTGCCGATGTAGATCCAGCTGCCCGCCGTCATCTGGCCGTACATCATCAGGCCCTTGCGATCGAGTTCGTGGAAGTGTTCCCACGTCGCCCAATGCGGCACCAGATTCGAATTCGCCAGCAGCACGCGCGGCGCGTCGGCATGCGTGCGGAACACGCCGACCGGCTTGCCCGATTGAATCAACAGCGTTTCGTTTTCCTCGAGATCCTTCAGCGACTTGAGAATCTGATCGAAACAATCCCAGTTGCGCGCGGCACGGCCGATACCGCCGTACACGACCAGCGCGTGCGGATGCTCGGCGACTTCCGGATCCAGATTGTTCTGGATCATCCGGTACGCGGCTTCCGCGATCCAGGTCTTGCAGGTCTTTTCCGCGCCGCGCGGTGCGCGGATCGTGCGGGTGGGATCGAGACGCGGGTCGATGTGTTTCGGGTTGTTCATGATGGGCCCTCGGAATGCTTGAAGATGGTCGAAAAAGATTCGGGTACGGCAAAAACGGCGTTGTCAGAAATGTCCGGTGAAGCGATAACGGCTGCCGGGATGCCAGAGATTGGCGATCGAGGCGACCTGGCTTTGCGACCACGTGCGCCGATGCAGCACGAGGCAGGGTTCGAGTTCGTCCATGGTCAGCAACTCGCGCGTATCGCCATCTGCGGCCAGCGCTTCAATGCGGTACTCGACCCGCTGCAACGGCGCGACACGTACGAGATACTGATTCGGCGTGGTGTTCGTGAAGTCCTGCAGCGCGTACTCGGGCGCGACTGCCGGATTGACCCAGCGCTCTTCGAGTTGCACCGGCTCGTCGTTTTCGAAATGCAGCACACGTGAATGAAACACCGGACTGCCCGCGCTCACCTGCATTTCCTCGGCGAGCGCTTCGTCGGCGATGCTCGCGCCGATGTGCAGCACGTTCGCCTGATAACGATGACCGCGCGCGACGATTTCGTCGGAGATGCTGCGGATCGCCACCAGCGTCGATTCGTACTTGGGACGGGCCACGAAGGTGCCCGACCCTTGCACACGCGTGAGCACCTGCTCCGAGGTCAGCTCGCGCAACGCGCGGTTGACCGTCATGCGCGCCACGTTGAATTCGCGCGCGAGCTCGTTTTCGGAGGGCACCTGGTCGCCTTCACCCCATTCGCCCGCATGAATGCGCGCGAGGATGAAGTCCTTGATGCCCTGATAGGCCGGTGCGTTCATTGGCTTGCTCTGCCTCGCTGACTGCTTACTGTTCAGACGCGAAGGAGAGCGGGCTCAGCTTCGCGATCGTGCCGTCCTGCACGAGACGCGTGACCGCCGCGATATCCGGTGCGAAGTAGTGATCGAGCTCGTAATGCGCGACGTCCTTGCGCACTGCGTCCATCACTTTCTGCAGGCTCGGGCTGGTCTTGTGCGGCGCGCGCAGATCGACGCCTTGCGCGGCGGCGAGCAACTCGATCGACAGAATGTTCGCCGTGTTTTCAGCGATGTCGCCGAGCTTGCGCGCAGCGAACGTTGCCATCGACACGTGGTCTTCCTGGTTCGCGGAAGTGGGCAGCGAGTCGACCGAAGCCGGATGCGCGAGCGTCTTGTTTTCCGAGGCGAGCGCCGCGGCCGTGACGTGAGCAATCATGAAGCCCGAATTCACACCGCCGTCGCGCACGAGGAACGGCGGCAGGCCCGACAGCGTCGCGTCGATCAGCAGCGCGATGCGGCGTTCAGCCAGCGCGCCGATTTCGGCGACGGCAAGCGCGAGGTTGTCGGCCGCGAAAGCGACAGGCTCCGCGTGGAAGTTACCGCCCGACAGCACTTCGCCGGTGTCGGGAAAAATCAGCGGATTGTCGGAGACGGCGTTCGCTTCCAGCAGCAGCACGTTCGCAGCGTGGCGCATCTGATCCAGGCACGCGCCCATCACTTGCGGCTGGCAGCGCAGGCTGTACGGGTCCTGCACCTTGTCGCAATCGGCGTGCGAGACGTTGATGCCCGAGCCTTGCAACAGCGAGCGGTATGCCGCGGCAGCGTCGATCTGACCTTGATGGCCGCGCAGTTCATGAATGCGTGCGTCGAACGGCTTGACCGAACCCATTGCCGCGTCCACCGACAACGCGCCCGACACCAGCGCGGTGCGGTACAGGTCTTCGATGGCGAACATGTTGTAGAGCGCGAGCGCGGTCGAAGCTTGCGTGCCGTTCAGCAGCGCCAGACCTTCCTTGGCTTGCAGCGTGAGCGGCTTGAGGCCGACGAGCGCGAGGCCTTCGGTGGCCGGCATGCGCTCGCCTTTCGCGAACACTTCGCCGACGCCGAGCAGCGTTGCCGACATATGCGCGAGCGGCGCGAGGTCGCCCGATGCGCCGACCGAACCCTTCACCGGGATCACCGGCAGCACGTCGGCGTTGTACAGCGTGATCAGCGCTTCCATCACTTCGCGGCGGATGCCCGAGTGACCACGGCCGAGGCTCGAGAGCTTCAGCGCGATCAACAGACGCACGACCGGACGCGACATCGGCTCGCCCACGCCGACCGCATGCGAGAGCACCAGATTACGTTGCAGCAGTTCGAGCTGGTCGTGCGGAATGTGCGTGCTGGCGAGGCGCCCAAAGCCCGTATTGATGCCGTAGGCCGGCTCGCCCTTCGCGGCGATATCGGCGACGGCTTGCGCGCAGGCGTCGATCGCGGCGTGGCTGGCGGGATCGAGTTGCAACGCGACATGTTCGCGAGCGATCTGGCGCAGTTGCGGGAGAGTCAGGTAGCCGGGCTTCAGATTCATCATGGTTGTCGTCCTGTCTATACAATTTGAGAGAAGTCTAGCGACGTCGGCTTGTATATACAACTTGTTTTTTGAGGTTTTGGCCCAGGGGTTTCCATTAGGGTGGGATGCAGGCTTGGCTTGGATCTTGCCACTGCCGCGATTTCCGGCGGCCGCGCGCTGCGGACCGCCTTCCAAGTGAAGCCAATCTCAACTTGTATATACACGTTCAAAATGGCAGGCGCGAGGCGGACAAAAAGATTTCGCCCGCGAACCGGCACGCTTCGCTGCCTATAAGAGCGTTATAGGAGAGGCGGCTTGTGACGCAAAAAAGCCCGCGTGCTCAGGCGAGCCGCAGGCTCCTTCTTATTGGACTAGTGATGGGACAGCGCCGCTAAAGCTGCACGCGCGCCGCGATGAAATCCAGGAAGCACTGCACGCGACCCGCCAGCGACGCGCTCTGGTAATACACCGCGCTCACCCGTTGCCGTTCGTCCGCCAGCACGTTGCCGAGGATTGGCACGAGACGCTTCTCGCGCACATCCGCGGCGCTCATGAAGTCGGCCAGACACGCGATGCCCCAGCCCGACAGCGCCAGTTGCCGCAATGTCTCGCCGCTCGAGGCGGTGATCGCCGGTTCGATTTTCAGCGATTCGGCCCCGCCCTTGCGCCCTTCCCGCAACGGCCAGCGATTCAGATGCTCCGGCGCCGTGAAGCCGATCAGCCGATGCTCGCGCAACGCTTCCACCGATTTCGGCTCGCCATATTCGGCCAGATACGCCGGGCTCGCGAGCACTCTCAGCTTGCTGGTGCCGAGGGCGCGCGCATGCAAAGTCGAATCCTGCAATTCGCCGATACGGATCGCGATGTCCACCTTCTGCTCCAGCAGATCCACGATCCGTTCGTTGCTGGTCAGCTCCAGCCTGATCTCCGGATACAGCGCCGAAAACGCCGTCATATGCGGCGCCACGCAATGCAGCATGAAGGGCGACGCCGCATCGACACGCAGGCGTCCCGAAGGCCGCTCGCGTCCGCGCGTGACGGACTCTTCGGCCTCTTCCATCGCGTCCAGAATTGCGCGGGCGCGCTGCAGGAAGGTCTCGCCTTCTTCGGTGAGTTGCAGACGTCTTGTCGTGCGCCGTACCAGCGCGGTGTCGAGTTTCTTTTCCAGGCGCGTGAGCGCGCGGCTCACACCGGAGACGGTTTGGCCCAGTTTCTCCGCAGCCGCGGTGATCGAGCCGCTGTCGATCACCGTGACGAACACCAGCAACTCGTCGGTGGAAGTTTTCATTGTTGATTTGAAATCAAGATTGATTTGAGACTAACACGGTTTTTGCGAGAATCAAGTCGGCGGATACTGCGTGCATGTCATCGTGTTTCTCATCAAGGAGAACGTCTTGAAGATTTTCATCACAGGTGCAAGCGGTTTTATCGGCGGCTCGATTGCGGCGCATCTGGCGCGCGCCGGCCACACCGTGCGCGGTTTGATCCGCAACCCCGAACATAGCGCCGAGCTGACGCGGCTTGGTATCGAACCGGTAATCGGCACGCTCGACGACCGCGTGTTGCTGATCGCCGAAGCGCAAGCCGCCGACGCCGTCATCAATGCCGCGAGCAGCGATCATGAAGGCGCGGTGAAGGCGCTGATCGACGGACTCGCGGGCTCCGGCAAAACGTTTCTGCATACGAGCGGTTCGAGCATCGTCGGCGATGCGTCGGGCGGCGAAGCGGGTCAGGCGCGTATCTATCACGAAGACGCGCTGCCCGAGCCGACCGCGGACAAGGCCGCGCGCGTCGCGATCGATCAGCTCGTGCTCGATGCCGCGCAGCAGAATATTCGCTCGGCCGTGTTGTGCAACACGCTGATTTACGGTCACGGCGCAGTGCCTGGCAGCGCGAGCGTGCAACTGCCGCGCCTCGTGCGTCAGGCGCAGAAGAGCGGCGTGGTGCGTCATGTGGGCAGCGGCGGCAACATCTGGTCGAACGTGCATATCGACGACGTCGCCGAACTGTATCGCCTCGCGTTGGAGAAGACGCCGGCGGGCACCTTCTACTTCGTCGAAAGTGGCGAGGCGTCGTTCCGCGAGATGAGCGCGGCGATTGCGCGCGCGATGAAGCTCGGCGAGCCGCAAGACTGGCCGCTCGAAGAAGCGCAAAAGGAATGGGGCTATGAAATGGCCTCGTATGGCCTCGGCTCGAATAGCCGCGTGCGCGGCGAACGCGCCCGCAAGCTGCTTGGATGGCAACCGAAGCGCACGTCAGTGATCGACTGGATCGAGCACGACATGGTGTCCCCCGCGAGGACTTCGTCCGCGGCGTAAGCCAAGGGGATTGCCTCCGGGGCGCCCCTCCAAGAGGACTTCTTCCGGGCGCCTATGGCGCCCTCCAGGGCGTAATTAGTGTAAGCGTCGCCGTTGCGAATCCGTAAGCTCGACTCGATAGAATCGCGCTCACCTGATCGTGCGATTCGACAATCCGAGCCGCACATGAGCCCGGATTTGTTCGATGACTTTGGCGCTGAATTTCGATTGGCTAACTAATCTGCTGGCGATTCTCTTCGTCGTGGCGTGTCTCTACGATGCACGCTACGACGAATACGGTACGTTGACGCTGTCGGCGGCCGCGATGGGACTCGTCGTGATGGCGATCGAGTTGTTCCTCAGGCCCGCCTTTGACATGTCGCTCTGAACATGAGCGCAAGCCGTTCCGTCAAACCGCGACTTCCGGCGGCGCCTGACGAAAACAGCGCGTGATCCAGCCGAGATAGCACAAGCCCAACACGAACCACACCGCGCCGAGCACCAGCGCCGTCTTCTCCAGACTCACCAGCAACCACACGTCCGCGAGTGCGCCAGCCAGCGGGAACAGCAACCCGCCGATCACGCCCATTGCATTCGCACTGCCCTTCGCGTTGAAGAACTGGCGGATCACGCAGAGATTGACAGCCGTGAACGCAAGGAACGCACCGAAGTTGATGAACGACGTCGACGTTGCCACATCGAGCTTCAAGGCGACCAGACCGATGGCGCCCGCGATCGCGATGTTCAGCGCCGGTGTCTTGAACTTCGGATGCACGAAACCGAAGATGCGTTTAGGCAGCACTTCATCGCGGCCCATTGCATACAACAGACGTCCCACGCTCGCCTGCGCCGAGATGCCCGAGGCGAACTGCGCGAGAATCAGGCCCGCCAGGAACACCGTGACAAAAATATCGCCGCCCACTTTGCGCGCGACTTCGAAGGCGGCCGAATCCGGGTCCTTGAACACCGCGCCAGGATGCGCGAGCTGCACCGTGTACGCCGCGATCACGAAGATCGCGCCGCCGATCAGCGCGATCAGCACGATGGCGCGCGGCATGGTCTTTTCAGGGGCGATGGTTTCTTCCGTCAGCGTCGAGACCGCATCGAAACCGAGATACGAATACGCGGCGATCGCGGCGCCCGCCATCGTCGCCGAGAGCGGCACGTGCGGCTTGAAGAACGGCTCGGCCGAAATGAGGCCGCCGGGTCCGACGGCCGCCGTCACATAGTGGCAGCACAGCACGACGAACAACGCGACGATCGCCAGTTGCACCACCATCAGCACGATGTTGAAACGGTTCGCGAGTTCGATGCCGAAAATGTTCAGCGCACTGGTCAGCACGATGAACGCGACGATCCAGATCCAGCTCGGCACGTGCGGAAAAGCGGCGCTCAGATAAGCGGCACCGATCAGCCAGATCACCATCGGCAGGAAAAAATAATCGAGCAAGGTGGCCCAGCCGATCATGAAGCCGAGATGCGGGTTGAAGCTCTTGCGCGTGTACGTATAAGCTGAACCGGCGACCGGGAAGAGCCGCGCGAGCTTGCCGTAACTGAGCGCGGTGAACACAATCGCAATCAGCGCGATCAGGTAGGCGAGCGCCGCGGTGTCCTGGCTGGCGCTCGCCAGCACGCCATACGTCCCGTAGACGATCAGCGGCGCCATGTAAGCGAGGCCGAACAGCAGGACGGAAGGCAGGCCGAGTGTGCGCTTCAGATGCGCGCTGCGCGGGGCCGCGGATTCGGCGGCGGATGATGGTGATGAAGTCATACAGTGTCTCCTCTTGCGAATGGACAAGCGTCGCCCCGGGCGCGGCATGGCACGCGCCCCGGTCGAGCCGGATCGATCGGACTTGCTGGCAGCGCGGGATTCGCGCCGATTGTCTTTGCCTGATGTGCCGGGCTTGTGCGCACCACTGTTTGAGCGGCACGCGGGCCCGGTCGTGTTTCTGTCGAGCGTTCGCCGCTTCAGCGCGCGCGAATCACGCGCGCCTGTTGTCCTTGTGCACCGTCAACGGTAGCAAGATCGAGCGCAATGCGCGCGTCGTGCAGGTAGCGATAGTGTTCGCGCGCGCCTTCAAGACGCGCGCGGTCGAGCGTCGCGCGCAGCACGGTTTCCTGCTGGCCGGCGTCGCACACCACGTCGCCGAACGGATCGATCAATGCCGATTCGCCGGAAAACGTAAGGTTGTCGTCGCCGGGACCGATACGATTGACGAGCGCCGCGAACATCTGGTTTTCCATGGCGCGCGCCACGATGGCCCGGCGATGCACTGGCCCGAATGGGTCCATGTTGCCGTTGGTCACGATCAGCAGATCGGCGCCGAGCGAGGCGACCGCGCGCGCTGTTTCGGGAAATTCGATGTCGTAGCAGATCAGCAGACCGACGGTCATGCCCTTGAAGCTGCATACTTCGTAGCGGTCGCCCGGTTCGAATACGCCGACGTCCGACGCCCACAGGTGCGTCTTGCGATAGCGCAGCGCAATCTCGCCGCGTTCGTCGACCAGCACCGTGGTGTTGAAAAAGCGGCTGCCGTCGCGCTCGGCGAGGCCTACCGCCACCGCCACGCGTGCTTCACGCGCCGCATTGCGCACGGCGGTGAGCGAAGGACCGTCGATGGTTTCCGCCACGTCGCCGACGTTATGGCGCGTCGGGAAGCCCGACAGCGTGGTCTCGGGAAACACGATCAGATCGGTTTCGGCCGAACGCTGGCCGATGATTTGCAGCACGCGTTGCACGTTCGCGCCGCCGACGCCCACGGCGCCGTCCACGACGGGAATCTGTGCCAGTTCTAGTTGAAGCATTGTGTCTCCTTGCATGCTGATTCGCTGCGCTTTGAACAGCGGCTGTTTTCAACCGCCCCGCGATCAGGTTGGGCCTATTATTACCAGACATATTTTTGTTCGTAATTACCCTGCTGGGTTACCCTCATCGGAGCACGCATGGAACTCGAATGGCGCGATCTGGCCTTTCATCGCGAGATCGGCGCGGTTATCGACGCCCTCGATAGCGCGCAATTCTGGACTCGCCTCACGCGCGCGCTGGAACGCTATGTGGCCTTCGACAATTGGGTCGCGTTGCGCCTCACCCCCGGCGAGGCACCGCTCGTATGCGCCGAATCGCCGATGCCGGACGGCACCGTGGACGCGATGTTCCAGGACTATCTGGCCGCGCTCTATCAACTCGATCCGTTCTATATCGCCGCTACCGAGAAGCCCGCGTCGGGCTTTGTCACGCTAGCCGATGTCGCGCCCGACAACTTCTCGATGACCGACTACTACCAGCGGTACTTCAGGAAGAATATCGTCGGCGACGAAGTGCATTTCAACTACATGATCGACACGCGGCACACGCTCGCCTTTTCGCTCGGCGCGACGCATCGCTATGGCGAGCGTGATCTGGCCGTGCTGGCGCTGTGCGCGCCATGGGTGATTGCGCTGTTGCGGCAACGCTTGCCGTACGAGGCATTCGATGCGGCGCGGTCGGCCCTCACCGAGGCCGGCACCGAAACGGCAACCGCAACGGAGTCGCTCGTGCCCACGGACACCCCCGCCTACACCGCGCGTTTCGAACAGGTCGCATCATCGGGCGGCCGCGCATCGCTCACGGCGCGCGAGGTGGAAGTGGCGATGCTGACCTTGAGTGGATTTTCGACGCGTGCCATCGCGGAGAAACTGACGATCTCGTTCGAGACCGTGCGCGCGCACAAGAAGCACATCTATACGAAGCTGAACGTCAATTCACAGTCGGAACTGTTCGCGCTCTTTTACGAAGCGGGACGCCAAGGTACATGACGTCCCCCCTTTTTTGACGCAGGCCTGAGTTAGCGCCGCGGTCCGTCAGTCAAGAACCGCACGCGGCGCAACCGCCTTGCGGCTTCTCTTCATAGCGGTCGTGATGCCTGACCCAGTCGGTCAGACTGTGGTCTTCATTGCGGCCCTTCGGCGTGACGTCCAGATGCGCGTAGGTGTTGATGAAACGTTCGTCGCCGCGTCCATAGCAGGAATACGTGTGATACACGTCGCCCTTCTCGTCCTTGTAGAACACGCTGTGGCCGTGTTGCTCGTCGATGCCGACGTCCTGCTCGGTGAAGTTGTAAAACGCCTTCTTGCTCGCCAGCTGTTCAGGCGTGAACGACACGTGATAGTCGAAATTGAAATCGCTGCCGGCCGATGACACCCACGGGAAGGTCCAGCCCATGCGTTTTTTGAAACCCTCGATCTTCGCGAGCGGTGCATGCGACACCGTCACGTACGAGACATCGTGATGTTCGAGATGCGTGACGATCCCCGTCATGTGATCCGACAGGAACGAGCAGCCGACGCAACCCTCTTCCCAATCCGCGCCCAGCATGAAGTGATAGACGATCAACTGGCTGCGTCCGTCGAACAGATCGGCCAGCGTCTTGCGGCCCTGGGGTGTATCGAAGGTATACGTCTTGTCGACCTTGACCCAAGGCAGCGCGCGGCGTTTGCGCGCGAGTTCATCGCCGGCGCGCATGTGCGCTTTTTCTTCGGCTAACAATGCCCTGCTGGCGGCCAGCCATTCCTCTCTCGAACCTGTATGGTGTTGCGGTTCCATATGCGTCTCCTTCTCTGCTTCGTGCAGACTAACGAATACAAACGAACTCACGCCACGTAGCGTTCCAGCGAATCGATCCCATCGGTCCAGCCGCGGCGATGATCCTCGCACTGCGCATCGTCGGCGAGACGTTCGTGCGTGAGCGTGAGCCATGTGGCGTCGCCGTCCGGTTCCAGAAGCAGCGTGACCTGCGATTCATGTTCCGGGCTGTAGCGCCACACCCATGTGAAGACGAGCTTGCGGTCGGGCACCACCTCAAGATACCGGCCACCGACCTCGACCTCGTTGCCGTCCGGCTTGCGATAGACGATCGCGTAGCGCCCGTCGACGCGCACATCCAGTTCCGCGCGCACCACGTCCGCACCGCCCGGATGCATCCACGTCATGAATTGCGCCGGTTCCGTCCAGGCGCGGAAGACTTTGGCGGGCGAGGCGTTGAGACGCCGCTGGAGGGTGAGGCTGGGCTGGGTGGACATGGGGCTTGTTCCTCTTCGACGAAAGCGGCAAGACGATCGAGTGATTCGGACCAGAAGCGCTGATAGCGGCCAAGCCATTCCATGGCTTCTTCCATCGGCCCGGCGGACAGGCGGCACGCCACCGTGCGGCCGGTTTTGCTACGCGTGATGAGACCCGCCTCGGACAGCACGTCGAGGTGTTTCATCACAGCGGGCAAGGACATTGCAAACGGCTCGGCGAGTTCGCTAACCGACAGATCTTTCGACGACAGACGCGCGAGCAACGCCCGCCGTGTCGGGTCGGACAGCGCGGCAAAGGTGCGATCCAGTAGCGCTTCGTTAAACTTAACCATGAGGTTAAGTATAGAAACGAAGCGATGGATGTCAAGGCCAGGTACGCGTTTTCGTAAAGCGGGTGGAAAGTAAAACGGGGAGCGCGGCAAAAAAGATACGCGACGCGCCGCGGATGAAGCCCGCAACGCGCCGCGTCAAAGGTGGAGAACAACCGACTACAGGCTCGAGCAAAGCGGCCGGAATCGCACCACTCCGCTCTCGCTTTCCAGCACAGATTCAACAGATTGATAGTGAAACCCGGCGAGGCCCAGGCAACGCCCGTGCCCATGACGTGACGATCAGATCGCCCAGCCACCGAGATAGAAACCGACCAGCACGACGGCGATGACAACCGTGCCCACGTTCAGCTTGCGATATTCGCCGCTGACCACGCGGCCGATCACCAGCGTCGCGAAGCCGAGCATGATGCCCGTCACGATGTTGGCGGTCAGCACGATGAACACCGCGCACATCAGGCCCGACATCGAGTCGACCATATCGTCCATATGCAGCTTGCTGACGTTCGAGAGCATCAGCAAACCCACGTACATGAGTGCGGGTGCCGTCGCATACGAAGGCACGAGGGCGGCGAGCGGCGAGAAGAACATCACGACGAGGAACAGCAGGCCGACCACCGCTGCGGCCATGCCCGTCTTGGCACCTGCCGCTACGCCGACCGTCGATTCGATATACGCAGCAGCCGGTGCGCCACCGAGCAGGCCCGAGAAAATCGAGCTCAGCGAGTCGGCCGTCAAGGCGCGGCCACCGTTGATGATGCGGCCGTTTTCGTCGAGTTGCCCCGCTTGTCCCGCGACGGCGCGGATCGTCCCGGTGGCGTCGAACACCGCGGTCATCACGAGGGCCAGCACGCTAGGCAGAACCGCCATCGACAACGCGCCCTTGATGTCCATCGCGCCGATCAGCGAAGCGTGACCCGGTGCGCTGAGCGACGGCACCGCGAACACGCCATGAAACGACATGGCCGGATCGATCACGAAGGCGATCGCCGAAATCGCCACGATCACGATCAGGATCGAGCCCGGCACGCGGCGGCGCACCAGACCGAAGATGGCCGCCAGACCCGCCACCGACATGATGGCCGGCAAGGCTGTGATGTTGCCCAGCGCGACCGGCAGACCGGCGCCCGGATTCTTCACAACGAGGCCCACGTCGTTGGCGGCGATCAGCAACAGGAACAGGCCGATGCCGATCCCCGTGCCGTGCGCGATGCCGGTCGGCAGATTGCGTAGAATCCACGAACGCACGCCCGTCACCGAGATCGCGGTGAACACCACGCCCATCAGAAACACCGCGCCGAGCGCGACGTTCGGATGCAGGCCTTTGCCGAGCACGAGGCCGAACGCGGTGAACGCCGTCAGCGAAATCGCGCAGCCGATTGCGATCGGCAGGCGCGCCCACACGCCCATCAGCAGCGAGCCGAAAGCCGTGGTCAGACACACGGCGACGAACACCGCGCTGGTGTCGAAGCCCGCTTTGCCGAACATGCCCGGCACGACGAACACGGAATAGACCATCGCGAGGAAGGTCGTGATGCCCGCGACGATTTCCTGACGCTGCGAACTGCCGCGTGAAGAGATTTCGAAATAGCGGTCGAGAAAGCCCTTTCCGTCGAATGATTCGGCGCCGACTTCAGAAATCGGTTGGGCGTGGGGTTCCATCATGATGAGTGCCTCCTTTATCAGCGTACTGAAGCAGCCGCCGGTGCGGTCGCCATCAGGGTCGTCTCGTTGCGTTGGTTTAGTGTGGGATGGGGCTTTTTGCTGTCTCGAAATGTAGGGCAACACAAATATATCTCCCATCGCATGGATGGCATGCCTGACATGTCGCGATGCTTATATCCTTTAAGGGACGCCAAACCGGCTTCACCGTCCGCGTGTTTACACCTACGGTTTGTCATGAAGATGTGAAAGGGTTTTGAGGGTTTTCACGCGTGAAAACAGAGTTCGACGAGCCAGTGAATCGGCCAGGCGCGGCATGAACCGTGCTTGGGGCAACCTGTCAGATCGCCTGCAAAACCGGGGCCGCCCGACGTCGCGGGTTACACTCTGGCCCGTACCTGTTTTAACTGCGGCGGCTCACTGCGCCCGTCCGCACCGGCCCATGGAGTCCTTCTTGATGAGCGGCGGTTTTTCGCGTCCTGCCTGGCGTCTCTTGATTCTTGCTGTGTTCGCGCTGTTCGCGCTGTCCGGTTGCAGCCTGCTGTGGGGCCCGCAGCAGGCGCCGATCGTCGACGCCACGGTGATGCCCGTCGAGCCGGCCAGCGCGCCGGTGGCCGCCTCCGCGCCCGAACCGGTCGAGACCGAAGCGGCCGAACCCGAGCAATCGAGAAAGCCGAAGAAGCCGGTCGTCAAGCCGCACAAGGTCGAGCCCCCGCCGCCTGTTGTTACGGCGCCTCCGCCGCCCCCTCCGCCGCCCCCGCCGCTGATCGTGCTGCGCACCATCGAGCGCAACGAGGCGCGCGCGCTGCTCGACAGCGAAGTGCAGAAGCCCGACGGCAAAGTGGTCGGACGCGCGGTCGATCTGATCGCGGACGCCGGCGGCAAGCCGCGTGAAATGGTCGTGAATCTGCAAGGCTTCCTGGGTGTCGGCGACCGCAAGGTGAACTTCCCGTGGAGCGCGTTCCGCTTTACGCCGACGGCGAAGGCCGCGCCTATCACACTCAATGCCGCCGCGGTTCCGGCGAACGCCGCCAAAGCCGCCGCAGTTGCCGTGCAATTGCCGCTGATCGACGCCACCGTCGAGCGCTCGAACGGTGCCAAGGTCGGCCGCGTGATCGACGTGCTGATCGATGCGAATGCGCAGCCGCAGGCGGTCGTGCTCGACGTCAACGGCATGGTCAGCACTGAACGACGCACGATTGCCGCCAACTGGTCGGCGCTGCGCTTCGTGACCAAGGACAAGGAGCTGCATCCGCTGATCGATTTGAGCGATGCGCAGATCAACGCGACACCGCCATACGCAAGCGACAAGCCGATTCGCGCGGTGTCGCCGGCGCCACCGCCTGCGCCCGCGCCGGCTCCTGCTTCCGCGCCCGCCGCTGTTGCGGCGCCGGCTGCCGCGGCCACGTCCACGGCGGTTTCCAACGCACGGGCGGCCCGATGATCGGCCGCACTCTGGTAACGGCGCGCAGCTTGCGCGCGCTCGATTGGCTGAATTTTTTCGTCGCCAATGTGCAAACGGGTTTTGGACCGTTCATCGCGTCCTATCTCGCCTCGCATAAATGGACGCAGGGCGAGATCGGCATGGCGCTCTCGGTGGGCACCATCAGCGCGATGGTGAGCCAGGTGCCCGGCGGCGCCGCCGTCGATGCCTTGCGCAACAAGAAAGGCGCGGCGGCCTGGGCAATCATCGCGATCATCCTGAGCGCGGTGCTGCTGGCCGTCAGCCCGACGGTGCTGCCGGTGATCGCCGCCGAGGTCTTTCACGGCTTCGCGAGTTGCATGCTGACGCCGGCGCTCGCCGCGATCTCGTTCGCGCTGGTGGGACGGGCGAATCTCGGCGACCGGTTGGGGCGCAATGCGCGCTGGGCGTCGATCGGCAGCGCGGTCGCGGCCGGCCTGATGGGCGTGTTCGGCGAGTACTATTCGCCGCGCGCGGTGTTCTGGCTGACCGCCGCGCTTGCCGTGCCCGCGCTCTTCGCGCTGACGATGATCCAGCGCACCGACACCGTCGAGTTGCCCAAGTCCGCGCCGACGCCGCAGCAGATCGAGCGGCGCGAGAGTCTGCGCGAGTTGCTGCGCGACAAGCGGATGCTGTTGTTCGCGGCGTGCATCGTGCTGTTCCATTTGTCGAATGCGGCGATGCTCAATCTCGCTGCCGGCGAAGTGACGGCCGGCATGGGTGATAACGTGCAACTCGTGATCGCGGCGTGCATCATCGTGCCTCAGGCGATCGTGGCGATGATGTCGCCGTGGGTCGGACGCTCGGCCGAGCGATGGGGACGTCGGCCGATTCTGCTGCTCGGGTTTTCTGCGTTGCCGATACGGGCGTTGTTGTTTGCTGGGATCAGCAGCCCTTATTTGCTTGTGCCGGTGCAGATGCTCGATGGGCTGAGTGCTGCGGTGTTTGGGGTGATGCTGCCGTTGATTGCCGCCGATGTGGCTGGCGGTAAGGGGCGCTATAACCTTTGTATTGGATTGTTTGGGTTGGCGGCTGGGATTGGGGCTACTTTGAGTACTACCGCTGCTGGGTTTGTCGCCGATCGTTTTGGCAATGCTGTTAGCTTTTTTGGATTGGCCGCGGCTGGGGCGTTGGCTGTTTTGCTCGTGTGGGCAGCGATGCCGGAGACTCGCGATGCGGCGGCTGAGGATGAGGCGCCAGTGGCGGATGGGGGGAAGTCGGCGGTGCGGTGATGGTGGGTTTTTTGGCTGTGTTGTTGGCCTTTCCTTGATTGGTTAGTGGTCTATTAGCGTTGCCCCTGTGCGGGGCGGCACTTACTTCTCTTTGCCGGCCGCAAAGAGAAGTAAGCAAGAGAAAGCGGCTCAAACCGCTAACTCATAAGCGGGCCCCCCGCACAGTCGCGGTAGTGGTGCATCTGGAATCTGTGTTCTCGCACATTCGGTGCTTGTGACAAGGCCGTCATTCTTCCGGCGGCGCTGCGCGCGCCGTCGTGGTGCTTCAGCAGTCCGCGATCTGGGGTTGGTCGACTTATTTCCTGTCGGCTCGATGTTTGTGCCCGATGACGCGGGAATGTATTTATACGGATTCCTGAGTTGCCTGCCCTCGGCCTGCCGATATCACGTTGAAAGAGTAGATAACGAGCGGCAAAAATGGTGGTTCGAACGGTCGCGCGCAAAAAATCAGACATTCCGACCGCGCGCCCTACGAGCTGCCCCGCGAGAAAACTACCAACAACTCGACGAAACGTTCAAACGCAAAGCCGCCAACGGTGCAACGACCTCGACGGCGCGCGCAGCGCCGCCGGAAGAATGACGGCCTTGTCACCAGGGCGGAATGCGCGAGGGCACAGATTCCAGATGCACCACTACCGCGACTGCGCGGGGGACCCGCTTAAGAATTAGCGGTTTGAGCCGCTTTCTCTTGCCTACTTCTCTTTGCGGCGGCAAAGAGAAGTAGGTGCCGCCCCGCACAGGGGCTACGCCAATAGACCACTAAGAACACAAGGAAAGGCCAACGCCCTAAAGAACACAAACCAAACCCGCCACGCAGGCCCCCCCCAAAAAAACCACTACCCAATATCTTGCCCAGCAGTCTCCCGCATAAACGGCAACGGCAACAAAGAAACCACCCCACACCCAATCAGATACCACGCCGGCGCGAGATTACTCCCCGAAATCTGAATCAACCACGTAGCAAAAAACTGCGCAAACCCACCAAAGATAGAAACCCCGAGACAATAAACAATCGACATCCCGGTAGCGCGAATCTCACGAGGAAACATCTCCGGCAGCATGACGATATTAGGCACAGCGGTAAACGCAACGAGCACAGCCAACCCTGCGACCACGGACAACAAAACCGGCACCGTCGGCGAAGCATTGATCATCATGAAGGCCGGATAAACCGCCACGATCAGCAACACCCGCGAAACCCACAACACGCGCTTACGCCCAACCCGATCCGACAACGCCCCGGCAACCGGCGAACAGATCACCGTCACCACCGCAGCGGTCCACGCAGCCCAGAGCGCCGACGACATCGGCAAATGCAAGATCCTGATCGCGTAGGTCGACAGATAAAACAGCACGATATAGTTCGCCACCGTGCCACCGATCGTCGTCAACACGCCCGTCGTAATCACGCGCGAATGCTCGCGAAACAGCTTGCGCACCGGCTGCGAGGCGGGCTGCAAACCCGGCTGCGAAACCGCCGCGCCATCTTCAACACCAGGCAGCGTCTCATTCAGATGCCGCCGAATATAAATGCCAATCGGTCCCATCGCCATGCCGATCACAAACGGCACGCGCCATCCCCAACTCTCCAGCGCCGCATTCGAAAGCGCCGCCGCCAACGCGACACCCAGCAACGATCCGCACACCGTGTTCAGCCCTTGGCTCACGAACTGCCAACTGCCGTAGAACCCGCGCGTCTCATTGCTCCCATACTCCAGCAACAGCGACGTCGACGCCCCGACCTCACCACCCAGCGCAAAGCCCTGAATCAACCGCGCGAGAATCACCAGCAGCGGCGCGGCAACACCGATCGCCGCATAAGTCGGCGCGAACGCGATGATCGCCGAGCCGAGCGTCATCAGCCACAGCGTGAGGCTCATCGCGGCTTTACGGCCGGCGCGATCCGCATACGCACCAAGCACGATGCCGCCCACCGGACGCATGATGAAACCGACGCCGAACGTGCCGACCGCCAGCATCAGCTGCGCGAGCTGCCCTTCCACCGGGAAATACAGCTTGCCGATGATCGTCGCGAAGAAGCTATAGATCGTGAAGTCGAAAAACTCGAGGCCGTTGCCCAGCGTGATGGCGGCAATCGCCTTGGCGTGGCTCGTGCGTTCGACAGGCTGCACGGCCGGCGTGCTCTGCATGCTCAACGCGTCGGTGCCTGCGGGTTGCGGTGTGGCGGAATAATCCATCTGTGTCTCCGTGATGTTCTTCCTGCGAATGCACGGCGGCTTTGCCCGCTTGTGCAAACGCCGTGGCCTCAGGCCAGAAACGTCTGCGCGAGTCTCACCCAGTAGGCGGCGCCGGTGGCGAGGCAATCGTCGTTGAAGTCGTAGCCCGGGTTGTGGACCATGCAGCCGCCCTCTCCGTCACCATTGCCGATGATCAGATAGCTGCCGGGGCAACGCTCGAGCAGGAACGCGAAATCTTCGCTGCCGGTCAGCGGTTGCATGTCGGCAATCAGACCGTCTTCGCCGAGCCAGTCGAGCGCAACTTGCCGGGCGAGACCGGTCATGGCCGCATCGTTGACGAGAACCGGATAGCGACGCTGATAGTCCACGTCCGCCCGCGCGCCGAACACGGCCGCCTGGCCGCACGCCACCGCCGTGATGCGTTCCTGCAGATAATCGCGAACCTCGGGTTTCAATGCGCGCACCGAGAGACGCATCTCGGCGGTCTCAGGAATCACGTTCGGCGCTTCGCCCGCGTGAATCGCGCCGACGGTGATGATCGCCATGTCGAGCGGGGCGATATTGCGCGACACGATGGACTGCAACGCCAGCACGATTTGCGCGCACACCACCACCGGATCGACCGCCTTGTGCGGCACCGCGCCATGGCCGCCGCGGCCGGTTACCTTGATGATCACCGTATCCGACGAGGCCATGAACGAGCCCGGCAGAAAGCCGAACTTGCCCGTCGGGTAACCCGGCATGTTGTGCATGGCGAAGACCGCATCGCACGGAAACTTCTCGAACAGGCCGTCGTCGAGCATTTTTTTCGCGCCGGCCAGGCCCTCTTCGGCGGGCTGGAAAATCAGATTCAACGTACCGTCGAAGCACTTTTCCTGCGCCAGATGTTTGGCGGCGGCGAGCAGCATGGCCGTGTGGCCGTCGTGTCCGCATGCGTGCATCTTGCCGGGCAGCTTGCTCGCGTACGGCAGGCCGGTGGTTTCATGAATCGGCAACGCGTCCATGTCGGCGCGCAACCCGAGCTTGCGCGTGCCGTCCCCGACTTTCAATTGGCCGACAACGCCCGTCTGACCGAGCCCGCGATGCACCGTATAGCCCCACTCCTGCAAGCGTTCGGCGACCAGATCGCCGGTGGCGAACTCTTCGTAAGCCAGCTCGGGGTGCGCGTGGATGCGGCGGCGCAGCGCGATCATTTCGTCTTCGAGTTCGGCGATGCCCGCCGGAATGGCCATGGTGTTCACGTCGTGTCTCCGTCATTGAAAGCGTGAACCCAGCATAACGACGCCGATTTTCCAGCGGCAGGCGTAGAATCGTTGCGGCAGCAACTCGTGGTTGCCACCCCACCGCCCGCCTCGTCAGATGAAACTGCATCAACTCAGCACCTTAGCGGCCATTGCCGATACTGGAAGTATCCGGGCCGCGGCCCGCTCGCTCGACCTGTCGCCTGCTGCCGTGACCAAGGCGATGCGCGAACTGGAAGCCGATCTGCAAGCGCCGCTGGTGGTGCGCAGCGCGAGCGGCGTCGCGTTTACCGAATTCGGTCGCGCGCTGGTCGTGCATGCGCGCCTGGTGTTGGGGCAACTGCAGCGGGCGCAAGCCGAGATCGAGGCATTACGCGGCGCGGCGGCCGGCAAGTTGTCGATCGGCGTCACGCCATGGGTCGCGTTGACGTTTTTGCCGCCCACGGTGCAGCGCTTCCGGCAGCGCATGCCGGAAGTGCAACTCGAGTTTTTCGAAGGCTTGCTCGCGGTCGTACAGCCGCGTTTGCGCGACGGCAGCCTCGATTTTTCGATCGGCCGGCCGCCACCCGCGTCGCCGCAATCGGAGTTTCACAACGTGCCGCTCTTCTCCACGCATTCGGCCGTGGTCGCGCGGCGCGATCATCCGAAGGCCGGCTGCCGCACGCTGCTCGAACTGGAAGACGCTGAGTGGATATTGAATTGGGACCCGGCGAGCCGCGAGTCGATCTCGGACAATGTGTTCCGCAAGCGCGGCATGCAGGTGCCGCACACCATTCTTCTCGCGCATTCTCTAGCGGTCGTGCTGGGTCTGCTCGCGCATACGGACATGCTCAGCATTTTTCCGTGGCCGCTCGTGGAAGTGACGCTCGCGAAGGAGCAGTTGTGGGCGCTGCCATTGCGTGAGACGGTGGACGAAACCATCGTCAGCATCACATCACGCCGCGGCGCGCCGACGAGTCCGGCGGCCGCGTGCTTTCTCGAATGCCTGCGTGAAGTGATCGACGAAGGAGCGCGCTCGCAAAATCCCGAGCAACGCCGGCTGTTTCATTCGATCGAGTTGCTGCTTTAGTTTTTAGTATTTCCCGGCGCTGTGCGGATTCAATCCGCGTAACCGACCACACCCTTGATCTCCAGAAAGTCCTCCAGACCGAACTCGCCGTACTCGCGCCCATTACCTGACTGCTTGAAGCCGCCGAACGGCGCCTCGGGGTTGTAGTCCGCGTAATTCAGATAGATCGTGCCCGTGCGCAGGCGCTTGGCCACCGCACGCGCGTGTTCGATCGAGCCGGACTGAATGTAGCCGGCGAGACCATAGAGGCTGTCGTTGGCCATCGCAATCGCTTCGTCCTCGGAGTCGTACGCGAGGATCGACAGCACCGGCCCGAAGATTTCCTCGCGCGCGATCGTCATATCAGGCGTGACCTTGCCGAATACCGTCGGCCGCACGAAGTAGCCGTCCTTCAGCCCTTCGGGGCGGCCCGGGCCGCCGGCCACCAGCGTGGCGCCCTCTTCCATACCCACGCCGATCAGCCGCTGGATCTTGTCGAACTGCTGTTCGCTGATCACGGGGCCGAGGTCCGTGCCCTTCGCGTCCGCGGGACCGACCGTCAACGTCTCGCAGGCTTCTTTGGCATATGCCAGCGCTTCGGCTTCGCGTGCACGCGGCACGAACATGCGCGTGGGCGCATCGCACGATTGGCCGCTATTGTCGAAACAGGCACGTGCGCCGCGCATCACGGCCTCTTTCAGATCGGCATCTTCGAGAATCAGATTGGCGGATTTGCCACCCAATTCCTGATGCACACGCTTGACCGTATCCGCCGCGGCCTTCGCGACCTGCACGCCCGCGCGCGTTGAACCAGTGAACGACATCATGTCGATGTCCGGATGTGACGACATCGCTTCGCCCACGGTGCGGCCCTCGCCGTTCACGAGGTTGAATACGCCGGCCGGCACGCCCGCTTCGTCGAGGATCTCGGCGAAGATGATGGCAGACAACGGCGCCAGTTCCGAAGGCTTGAGCACCATGGTGCAGCCGGCCGCGAGCGCGGGCGCGACCTTGGTGGTGATCTGCAAGGCCGGCCAGTTCCACGGCGTGATCAGCCCGCACACGCCGACCGCTTCCTTGCTGATCAGAATGCCGCTCTTCACATACTCGAACTCGAAAGTGTCGAGCGTGCGGATCATCGTTTCCAGATGCGCGACGCCAGTCCATGCCTGCGCGTCGTTCGCGTACTGCAGCGGTGCGCCCATCTCGCGGCTGATCGCATGCACCATGTCGTCATAGCGCTTGCGATAGACGTCGAGAATCGCTTGCAGCAAGTCGATGCGCTGCGCGATCGTCGTTTCGCTGTAGACGGGAAACGCGCGCTTCGCGGCGGCGACGGCGCGATCGACATCCGCCGCGCTGCCGAGCGAAATCTGCGCGAATGCGGCGGCGGTGGACGGATCGATCACGTCGAGTGTGGCGGCGTGGGTCTGGTCGACCGGGTCGACCCATTGACCGTCGATATAAAACTGCTTGGCGTGTTGCATGGGGCTTGTCCTCTACATGAAAGTTTCAGGTCAGACGCGGTGCAAATCGCACCCGCGGCGGCATCGCCTGCTTTACATCGACGCCGCTCAATCTGAATGTCTTCAAATCGAAATTCATCGCTACGCAGCTTTGGCTCAGACTCCGGCTTCGAATCCATTTTTCGCATCGACTCAACGATAGCGACCTCGATCCAATCAACCAGGAGAGACACATGAGCAACATCACTTTCACCCGCATCGACGCTAAAGGCCCTGGCGCTTCCGGCCTGAACCCGGCCCTGCACGATCCGGCCGACGTCATTCTCGACGGCGCCAAGGCACCGCACGCTCTCAATGCTTACTCCGAC
Organism: Paraburkholderia sediminicola; assembly: GCF_046027355.1. Taxonomy (GTDB): domain Bacteria; phylum Pseudomonadota; class Gammaproteobacteria; order Burkholderiales; family Burkholderiaceae; genus Paraburkholderia; species Paraburkholderia sediminicola_B. Next base: position 342,618 of record NZ_JAQQEK010000004.1, read on the forward strand.
GCCACCAACATGCTGTCCGCGGGCGTGTGGCAATGCGATGCGGGCACGCTGAAGCTGGCCGACCTGCCGATCCACGAAGTGTGCGTGCTGATCGAAGGCGAAGTCGTGATCACCAGCGACGACGGCCGCAGCGAACGCTATGCCGCCGGCGACGCCTTCATCCTGCACAAAGGCTTCTCGGGCACGTGGCATATGCCGGTGGCGACCAAGAAGTACAGCATCGTGTACTGCGGTTAAGTCTTACTGCATTGCATCGTTGCTTCAACGGAAACCGCACTGGTCAAGGTGCGGTTTTTTTATTCCAGTCACAACATAAAAAAACGCGTCCGCCACGACTGCGCGGACGCCTTCTGGTTACATCGGAAAACCCAGCGCCTTGATCGAATTGATCCACAGACGCCGCCAGCCGCCGCGATCGTCGGCGCCGTCGAATGCGTTGAAGGTGATCTTCGCGGCGATCCAGCGCACCGGTTCCGGCGGAATATACGACGGCCCCTTGCGCGAAATATCGAGCGACGTGATCACCGTCTTACGGTGCCACAGCATGTCGAGGCCCATCTTCGCGCCGAAGCGGCTGCCCGCCACGCCGAAGCCCGTATAACCCGCGACGAACACGCTCTTGCCGCCGTGATAGCGGCGCGCGAACACGGCGCCGCGCGAGCAATAGTCGATCGGGCCGCCCCATGCATGCGTGAAGCGCACGTCGTCGAGTTGCGGGAAGGTGCGATAGAACGCCTCGGCCAGCTTGTAATAGGTGCTTTCGTCGCGATCTTCCGCGGGATTCGGGTTGCCGCCGAAGTGATAGCTCACACGGCCGCCGAAGATGATGCGATTGTCTTTCGTGAGCCGGAAATAATTGAGCTGCGTACGCGTGTCGTAAATGCCCTGGCGATTCTTCCAGCCGATGCGCGCCATCTGCTCTTCGCTCAACGGCGCCGTGGCGATGATGTGATCGCGCACCTGCATCACCCGGCGCTTGATGTCCGTCACGCCGACGTCCGCCGTACCGGTGCCGAGCAGCACGCGCGGCGTTTCGATGCGGCCCGCCTGCGTGTGCACGATCATCTTCGCGCCGCAATCTTCGAGACGCGTGATCGGCGAATGTTCATGCAGACGCACGCCGAGTTTCAGCGCGGCGGCCTTCAAACCCCACGCGAGCTTCGCCGGATGAATCGTGCCGCTGCGATTACGCGACCACATCGCACCCGCGAAGAGCGGTGAATCGAGTTGCTCGCGTGCGCCTTGACTGTCGAGCAGCACCACGTCGTGCCCGTGTGAGACATGCAGTTCGTAATCGCCCTTCAGATGATCGAGGTGACCCGGATCGACCGCGACGGTCATCTCGCCGTTCCATTCGACATCCGCCTCGATGCCGTAGCGCGTCAACGATTCCTTGAAGCCGTCCAGATTCTCCTGGCCCAGTTTTTCGAGCACGTCGAGGTCTTGCGGAAAGACGCGCGTCGCATTCGGCAAACCGTGCATCACCGAAGTCGAGATGATGCCGCCTGGACGGCCCGAAGCGCCGTAAGCCACCTTGCCCGCCTCGACCAGCACGACGTCGAGCGACGGGTCGGCTTCTTTCGCTTGAATGGCGGCCCACAGACCGGTGAAGCCACCGCCCACCACGACCAGATCCGCAGTGGTCGGACCGATCAATTCCCGTTCGACAGCCGGCGCGCGCGGATTGTCCAGCCAGAACGGAAACAGTTTTACCCCTTCAAACGCGCGCTTTACTGACTCGCTCATCCTGTTTGCCTACTCAATTTAAATACCATTGCTTGTACTGCACGAAGCCGCGCACATTAGCGTGCGCTTCAACCTGCGTCCTGCGTGTCCAGCTCTGCCTCGCGCTCGCGTTCCGCACCCACGGCGTGTTGCGGTTTCGTCCGCTGCTGCGCGGCTGCTTTAAGCTTAGTCGCCGGCACCACGGGATGCACGGTCACATTGTGTTGCGAACCACCGCGCAGCCAACGTCGGCCTTGCGGTCCATACACGCCGTCCGGTTCCGGAAAGCACTGCAACAAAGCGATATACAGCGCGGCCGCCAGTGTCAGCGAAACCGGCATGCTGATGTCGAGACCACCGGCGAGCTGACCGAGCGGACCGACGAACTGATCCGGCAGATTCACGAAGCACAGGCTAATCGCCGCGCTCGGAATCCACGCGCCCATCGCGCGCCAGTTCCAGCCGTGCGTGAACCAGTAGTGACCGCCACGGCCGCCGCGATTGAACACCTGCAAATCGTCGGACAGATAGAAACCACGCCGCGTGACGAAGCCGATGATCATGATCACCATCCACGGGCAACTGCAGACGTTGATCAGCACCGAGAACGTCGACACGCTTTCGACCAGATTGAATGCGAAGCGGCCGAGAAAAATGAAGCCGATGGCGAGGCTGCCGATCAGCAACGTGGCGCGCACGCGGTTCAGGACCTTCGGAAACATGCTCGACATGTCGAGACCGGTGCCATACAGCGCGGTCGTACCCGTGGACATGCCGCCGATGATCGCGATCAGACACACCGGCAGGAAGAACCAGTTCGGCGAGATCGCCAGCAGACCGCCCACATAGTTATTCGACGCGATGAAATCCGGCGCCTTGCTGGCGATGATCGTCGCCGTGGCGAGGCCGAAGAAGAACGGCACGAACGTGGCCAGTTGCGCTAGCATTACCGCGAGGATCGTGCGCTTTCTCGGCGTGTTCTCCGGAATATAGCGGGCCCAATCGCCGAGCGTGCAGGCGAACGATACGGGATTGCTCATTGCGACCAGCACGGCGCTCACGAAGGCCGGCCAGAAACCCACCGAGCCGAGCGCGACCTTGCCGGCGTACGCACCATCGAACGACTTGGTGAACGCGAACAGACCGACGACGAAGAGAATGCTCGCCGCCCACACAGCAATCTTGTTGACCCACAGCATGAAGCGGAAACCGTACACGCAGACGGTGAGCACCAGCACCGCGAACAGACCGTACGCGAAGCTCAGCGTCATCCAGTTGACCGGCAAACCGAACAGATGATTCGCGCCGCCCACGAGCGCATCGCCCGAACTCCACACCGCCAGCGAGAAAAACGCGACCGCGGTCAGCACGGCCAGAAACGAGCCGACAATCCGTCCGTGAATGCCGAAATGCGCGCCCGACGAGACCGGGTCGCTGGTGCCGTTGCGCGGACCGAACAGGCTCATCGGCGCAAGAATGCACGAGCCGATCAGCACGCCGAGCACGATCGAATAAACGCCCGCCTTGAACGACAAACCGAGCAGCACCGGAAAACTACCGAGCACCGAGGTCGAAAAGGTATTGCAACCGCCGAACAGCAAGCGGAACAGATCGATCGGCCGCGCATAGCGCGAGCGATCCGGAATGCGTTCGAAACCGAATGTTTCGACTTGAGTGATGCTGTTGCTGCTCATTGTCTCCGACTCCTGTAACGGCCAGGTCAATCACAATGGCTCGCCACGGGGATGCGGCGTCCACTTTTCTCAGATGTCTGGACGCCACTGTAAAGACAATCGGCGCGGGCAAAAATATCGCCCGCCCAACCTTTACTTCGATTTCCAGCGATGTAACCCGCAAGCCCCGCCCGCTAAGGCTCGACAGGGCCACTGAAAGGCCGTGCAGGGACTTTCCGCAGGGCCCGCTCGACGCAAACGTCGAAGCGAATAGCGAGAATCCCCACGCATTAAGCAGCGTCCGCGCCGCCCGCCTGACGCGTCTGGCGGCGTTTTTTCGCGGCGGCGACAGCCGGCAGTGGCACCGGCACCGCGCCCGACATGCCGTGTTCGATCAGAAAATCGCGGAACAGCCCGGCCACGTGCGGCAGACGTTTATCCGACATGTGCATCACATACCAGTCGCGTTCGATCGGGTTGGCGGGCATCGGCAACAGCGCGAGCAAACCCGCCTGAAACTCCAGCGAGCAAGCATGCAGCGACAGAAAGGCGATACCCAATCCCGCCTCGACCAACTGCTTGATCGCCTCGTTGCTCGACAACTCCGAGCCGATGTGAAGCTTGAGGCCCGCGAGCCGAAACAGATTCTCGACGGTCGAACGCGTGCCCGAGCCGCGTTCCCGCACGAACAGATTCGCGCTTTGCAGATCGTCGAGCGACAAACGCTTTTTCTTCATCAGCGCGTGCGCGGGCGAGGCGACGAACGCCATCGGATGTTTGGCGAACGCGGTCGCCGCCGTGCGCAACTCGCGCGGCGCGCTGCCCATCACCGCCAGATCGATCTCATGCGTCGCCAGCATGCGGATGATGTCGGCGCGATTGCCGACCTTGAACTGCACCTTCACTTGCGGACGCGATTCGGTGAAACGCACCAGAAACGGCGGGATCAGATACTCGGCCGTGGTGATCGCGCCGATGCGCAGCGTGCCGCCCTGCTCGCCGTGCAACGCGGCCAGATCGTCCGACGCGCCGTTCCACAGGTCGAGGATTTCGAGCGCATAGCGGGCGAGGATCTCGCCGGCCGCAGTCAACTGCACGCCACGCCCCACGCGCTGCAAGAGCGGCGCGCCCGCGGCCTCTTCGAGCAGCCGCACCTGCAGCGACACAGCCGGCTGTGTGAGCCGCAATTCCTCGGCCGCGCGCGACACGCTGCCGAGCTTCGCAATCGTATGCAAGGCCTTCAACTGACGAAACGTCGCGGCTTTTAACATAAGTGAAAACCTATATGTTCCGTATAAACATTAAATTGTGCTGCGGTTTTCGCCGATTCTATACTGGCCTGACAGATGAGCCGGGGAATGTTTGGAATCGCACTCCGCGCGGCGCCAGCACCGGCCCGGCACCAATAACGTCAGGAGGATAGAGATCATGGCCGCAATCGATCAGCAGGCAAGCGCAACAACGCAACGGGCGCACCGCACGCAATCCACGCAACGCCCGGACGATACGGCGGCGCATCGGGTCGTGATCGTCGGCGGTGGCGTGGGTGGACTCGGGCTCGCTACGCGTCTGTCCGAATCGCTCGGGCGTGGCGGTCGCGCGCAGATCGTGCTGGTCGACCGCTGGCCCACGCACTTCTGGAAGCCCCTGCTGCACGAAGCCGCTTCAGGTCAACTCGATCCCGCGACCCATCAACTGCAATATGCGGTGCAGGCGCAACGTCACGGCTTCGAATTCGAACAGGGCGAACTCACTGCGCTCGATCGTGCGGAGCGGCATATCACCCTGAGCGCGCTGTATGACGCCGACGGCCGCGAAATCCTGCCGGCACGTCAACTCGCTTTCGACACGTTGGTGCTGGCCATGGGCAGCGTCACGCAGTATTTCGGTGTGCCCGGCGCGGCGGAGCATGCATTGCCGCTCGAATCGGTCGCGCATGCGGAAGCATTCCGCCGCAAGCTGCTCGATGCCTGCCTGCGCGCGAACCATGCGCGTCGGGCGCAGACAGCGCAAGCGGAGACGCCGGTGTCGATCAACATCATCGGTGCGGGCGCGACCGGCGTCGAACTTGCCGCGGCGTTGCGCGACACGGTGCGGTTGCTGAATCGCTATACACCGTTTTCGCTCGATCCGGTGCGCGACTTCCGCGTCCGCTTGATCGAAAGCAGCGGACGTGTGCTGCCCGCTCTGTCCGAAACGATTTCAGCGCGCGCGGAGCGGATGCTCGGGAGCCTCGGTGTCGAGGTGTTGAGTGCCACACGCGTCACCGAAGTACGTGCCGATGCCGTGCTGACCGACGGCGGCGCTCCGCTCGCCAGCGACATCGCGATCTGGACGGCGGGCATCTCGGGACCGCCGGTATTGCGCAAGCTGGACGGCATCGCGGTGAATCGCAACGCGCAGATCCAGGTGAATCGCACGTTGCAGTGCACGAACGACGCGAACATCTTCGGCCTTGGCGACTGCGCGGCCTGCCCCGCCGACGACGCCGGCGCGTTCCTCGCGCCGCGCGCGCAGGTCGCGCATCAACAGGCGCTGTTTCTTGCGCGTGCGTTGAAGTGCCGGATGGCGGGCGAAGCACTGCCCGAGTTCGTGTATCGCGACGCCGGCACGCTGGTCGGCTTCGGGCGTGAAGGCACTATTGGCAGCCTCAGCAGCAGCTTGCTGACGCAGCCGGTGTTTGTCGATGGCTGGCTCGCCACCGCAGTCTACAAGCTCATCTATCGACGGCACGTCATGACGTTGACCGGCTTCGCTCGCATGGCACTCGATACGGCGAGCCACTGGTTGCGCAGACGCGTGCATCCGGTGATCCGTCTGCACTAAAGAAAACTTTGCTGCTCACGCGCCGGCAGATGCGATCGGTTCGGCAAGTGAGCGGCTTGCTACCTACTTCAACCTAGCGCATCTGAAACGCGTCCGCCACGGAACGCTCGCCATCCGGCAACGGACACGGCTGCGGATACTGGCTGTCCGACACATCCATGCAGCCCGACGCGCGCGCGACGGCCAGTTCACGCTTCACTTCCTCGCGGGTCTTTCCTTGCGGCGCCTGCCGCGCCTTCTGCACCGCCCCCTCTTCCCCGCCCTGCATCTGCTGCGGTTTTTTCTGTACCTGCTCCTGAGCCTCGTAAGCCACAAGCGGCCCCGTGGCTGAGTCACGCTGCGGGACACCGTCGTTCGCCACCGACACGCTCATCCAGGCAAAGGCCAGTACGACTCCCGCAAACCACTTCGCATTCCGCACGATCTATTCTCCGTTTCCGTTTGATTGATCCCACATACTAGATCGGAGTGGCTCCTTGAACATGAGCGCGCCATGACGATCCTGTCATGCGTGCGATGCACCGCAATAAAACATGCACGCAAGATATATGACGAAATTGTCATGTTGCGTTCATGTTCGCATCGATCAGGTATCCGTACGATGGGACCGTTCTTTAATCAAATTGAACCGTATGCGGCACTTTCAACGAATGCGAAGCCTGACGACGCGCATCACGCATTTCAGCGCAAGCGTTCCGGCACGCTGGGAACGGCTCAGCATCGACCATCCGGTCTCATTGGGGGCCGCGCTGCTCGTCATCGCGCTCAGTTCGCTGGCGTTCTGGTGGAATCAACCTGACGGGCTGTTCGACGGCGGCGCACCATCCTGCACTTCCGCATATGGAAAGCCAAGCGGCCAGGACGAGCCATTGTTCACGCGAGGCCTGCTCTCGCTCGAGGTGTTTTCCGCGATGACTCGCACCATGCCGCGGACTTCCAGTTCGCTGCCTGCAACCGATCACGGACTCGATGCACCCAATACCTCCACGTCATGCGCGCCCAATGCACGCATCGGCCGCTGACCCGCGGCACTGAGAGAAAATCATGCGTATCCTGATCGTCGAGGACGAAATCAAAACCGGCACGTATCTTCGGAAAGGCTTGACCGAAGCGGGCTTTATCGTCGATTGGGTGGAAGACGGCGTGACCGGCCAGCACCGCGCGTTGACGGAGGACTACGATCTGATCGTGCTCGACGTCATGCTGCCCGGCCAGGACGGCTGGACGGTGCTGAAAAACCTGCGCCGCACCCATTCGACTTCGGTCCTGCTGCTCACCGCGCGCGACGAGGTGGACGACAAGGTGCGCGGCCTCAACATGGGTGGCGACGACTATCTCGTCAAGCCGTTCGACTTTGCCGAACTGCTCGCCCGTGTGCGATCGATTCTGCGGCGTGGGCAAACGCGCGACGCCGCTTCCGTGCAAGTAGCGAATCTGGTGCTCGACCTGACGCGCCGCAAGGCCACGCGTCACGGCGACATGATCCTGCTCACGGCCAAGGAATTCGCGTTGCTATGGCTGCTGATGCGTCGTCAGGGTGAAATTCTGCCGCGTTCGACGATCGCCTCCCAGGTGTGGGACATGAACTTCGACAGCGACACGAACGTCGTCGACGCCGCGATCCGCCGCCTGCGCGCGAAGGTCGACGACAACTACGAACCCAAGCTGATCCACACCGTGCGCGGCATGGGCTACGTATTGGAAGAGCGCGGCCCATCGCAGTCATGATCCGACGTCTACTCGCGGCGCTGCGCCTGCCCGCGAAAACGCGGCGCTTCAAGCCCCCGGCGCTGCTCGTGCCGCGCACCTTGCGTGCGAGGCTATCCATACTCTTCGCCCTTGCGACTTCGCTGCTCCTCATCTTCAATGGCGTATTGCTGTATCACGGCCTGAAAACGCGTATCGAAGCGGCGTCGGCGCGCGAGATGACCACCACCCTCGCCGCGCTGCAATTGCGCCTGCACACCATGCCCAGCATCCAGGCGGTCAACGCCGATCGTGGGACCTGGCAGAACCAGTTATACGGACATCAGAACCTCGACATCGCGTTGTTCGACGCGCGTAGCGCACCGCTCATTCGCACCAACGGCTACTGGCCGAATGCGGAGACCATGACCGTGCGCGCCGGACTAGCACCCGTGCGCGTGTCGATCGAAAAACTGCCGCTGCGCTTTTTGGTGGCAATGGCGCCGCTCGGCGATCCCTCCGGTACCCAAGTGCGCGTGGTCGTGCAATACGACGCGAGTGGCGAACGCGCGTTACTGCGCGCCTACGCACTCAACGTGCTGTTCGTCATCGTGACGGGGACGCTGGTGAATGCGCTGCTTGCGTGGTCGACCGCCCGTTTCGGACTGCGGCCGCTGGCCCGCTTGACGGCGCGCGCCGAGCAGATCTCCAGCAGTCATCTTGCGCAACCATTGCCCGAGCACGACATGCCTGGCGAACTGAAGGAACTGAGCCGCGCCTTCAACCGGATGCTGGCGCGCCTGCATGAGTCATTCACGCGTCTCACGCAATTTTCGTCCGACCTTGCGCACGACATGCGCACGCCGCTCACCAATCTGCTGGCGGAAGCGCAAGTGGCACTCTCGCAACCGCGTTCCGCCGATGAATACCGCGGCGTGATCGAATCGAGCGTGGACGAATTCCAGCGCCTCGCGCGTCTGATCGACAGCATGCTGTTTCTCGCGCGCGCGGACAGCATTCGCCACCGATTGACGCTGCAGTGTGTCGACGCGCGCAGCGAAGCGCTGCGCATTGCCGGCTACTACGAAATCATGGCGGCGGATGCCGGCGTCGAGATCGTCGTATTGGGCAATGCGCGTTTCGAAGGCGATGTGCTGATGGTGCAGCGGGCGCTCAGCAACCTGATTTCGAACGCGTTGACCCACGCGCCGCGCGGCAGCACCGTCGACGTGCAGTGCGCGGAACGCCGGCGCTTCGCGCACATCTCGGTGTCGGACACCGGCACCGGTATCGCGCGACCGCATCTGGAGCGCATCTTCGACCGTTTCTACCGGGTCGATCCATCGCGGCACAACTCGGCGAGCGGCACGGGCCTCGGACTTGCCATCGTCAAGTCGATCATGGACGAACATCACGGCGAATGCAGCGTGGAAAGCGTGCCGCACGTGCGCACCACGTTCAGCCTGCGCTTTCCGAAGCATCCGCCGATCAGTTGAGCCAAGCACACGCCCGCACGATGACAAAACTATCATGCGGCGATCACCACGGTCTCATCGTCTGCTATGCACAATGTCCCTGCCTGATCAACTTTGATCAGATATCCGAATCAACTTGCAGAGGACTCGATGAGACACTACACAACCGCCCTGGCCGCCCTGATTCTGAGCACACTCGCCACCACCGCCGTGGCAAACGACAGCAACAGCATTCCCACCTTCACCTTGCTACCGCAAGGCACCCTCGCGGGGCAGCCGCAACAGATGGGGAAATCCCGCGAGCAGGTGCGCCAGGAGTTAATCGAGGCTCAGCGGCAAGGTCTCATCCCCAACACCGAGGCCGACTATCCACCGAGCCAACGGAGCATCGACGCGAATAAAGCCCGCCATGCAGCCGTGCAGCGTTACTGGGCCGAGAACGATTGACGCTCGTTCGTCAACAGATACCGCTGCAATCCCCAACGCGATCGTCGCATCAACGGAAGCTCGTTCATGACATATCCGAAGCGCATGCTCGTCGAAAACCTCGCCTGGTCCGACGAAATCAACAGCCGTGATCCTGCGTATTTCCGGCGCCTTGCCAGCAATCAGCAACCGAACGTGCTGTGGATCGGTTGCTCCGACAGCCGCGTGCCGGAAGCGATTACACGGGCGACGCCCGGCGAGATCTTCGTGCATCGCAATATCGCGAATCTCGTCGCCGACAACGACGACAGCCTCGCGAGCGTGCTCGAATACGCGGTCACCGTGCTGAAGGTAGAGCATGTGATCGTCTGCGGGCATCACTGTTGTGGCGGTGTGCAAGCGGCGCTGCGCGCGCCCGCGCCCGAGTTGCCTAATGTCAATCGCCGCATCAGCGGAATTCGCCGGCTCTGCGCGCTGCATACCGCCGAATTGCGCGAGCTGCCGAGCTTCGAGGCACGCGCGGACCGGCTCGCCGAACTCAATGTGCTGGCGCAGGTACAGACGCTGCACACCATGCCATTGATTCAGCGCGCGCGGCGCACGGTGCAGATTCACGGCTGGATTTTCTCGATGCTCGAAGGACGCCTGAAAACATTGACCGACACGCCCTGGACCGCGAACCGCAACTCGGACACCGAGGCCGAAGTGGGCTGATTGCCTCTGCGCCAATCAGTCGGAATCCGCGCGAGGAGACCGATCAATCCCAATCGCCCGCGCTGCTGCAACCGCGCACGACAAACGCCGCCGATAAGCGCGGCGTTTTTTTCGACTCCCCTGCTTCGAGGCAAGCTCTACGATGATTCCATCCACCTCTCAACAACCTGAAGTCAACAACAGCCCTGCGTCCCGCACGTATGCGTGGCGCAGCGATCTGCTCGCGGGCATTACCGTTTTCCTGATCGCGTTGCCGCTGTGTTTGGGCATCGCGCAAGCTTCCGGCGTCGCGCCATTCGCCGGCATTCTGGCCGGCGTGATCGGCGGCCTCGTGGTCGCGTTGCTGAGCGGCTCGCGGCTCAGCGTGAGTGGGCCAGCTGCCGGGCTCGTCGTGATCGTCGTCGATGCGCTCGCCACGCTCGGTAGCTTCGCCGCGTTTCTGAGCGCGCTCGTGATCGCGGGCGCTTTGCAGATCATGCTGGGCTTTCTGCGCGCCGGACGGCTGGCGAGCTATGTGCCGGTGCCGGTGATCAACGGCATGCTCGCCTCGATCGGCATTCTGCTGATCGCCAGTCAGTTGCCGCTGGCTGTGGGCATCGGTGGCGACGGCCTCTCCGTGGTCATGCCGCTACTCGCGGTCGCGTCGATCGGCATACTCGTGGCGTGGGACACGCCTGCGTTACAGCGCTGGCGTCTCGTACGCGCGGCCCCCGCGCCGCTTGTGGTGGTGTTGATCGGCATCGCCGTCTCGGGATTCGCCGACTCTCTCGCGCCGGGCAACGCGATCGCGTCCGTGCAACGTGTCGCGATGCCCTCGCTCGGATCATGGGATGCGTTTCGCGATGCGCTCACGTTTCCCGGCTTCGCGCACTGGCTCGACCCCGCTGTGTGGCGCGTGGCCGTGGTGATCGCGATCGTCGCGAGTCTGGAAACCTTACTGAGTCTCGAAGCGCTCGAACAGATCGATCCCGTGCATCACAGAGCGCCGCCCGATCGTGAACTGAAGGCGCAAGGCGTCGGCAACATGCTAGCCGGTCTGCTCGGCGCGCTGCCGCTCACCGCCGTGGTCGTGCGCAGCGCGGCCAACGTGCACGCGGGTGCCCGCAGCCGTGTTTCGTGCATGACGCACGGGCTGGTGCTGCTAGTCGCCATGCTCACGCTGACCAGCGTGATCAATATGATTCCGTTCGCCAGCCTCGCGGCGATCCTGATCCATACCGGCTACAAACTCGCAAAGCCGCAACTGTTCGTGGCGATGGGCCGCGCCGGGCGCGCCCAGTTCGTGCCGTTCATCGGCACCATCGCCGGGGTTCTGCTGACGGATCTGCTGAGCGGCATTGCAATCGGCTTCGCGCTGAGCGTGGTATTTGTCGTCGAACGCGATCGGTATCGCGCGATGAGCTTTACGCGCGACGGCGATCACTACGTGCTGACCCTGCGCAGAAACGCGACCTTCTTCTGCACGCCGCAACTGAAAAGTTATCTCGGGGAGATTCCGCCGGGCGCGACCTTGATTCTCGACGCGACCCAGGCCGACCATATCGATTACGACGTGCGGCGCGTGATCGACGGCTTCATGGCGGATGCACAAACCAGCGGAGTGCGGATCGAATACCGGCACTGGCCGGCAAGCTGACGACGCATTGGGCACTGTCGGTCAGTCCAGAAACTCCGTTGCCCGCTTGCGCAACACCGCGCCGAAGTCGTCGAGCCAGTCGATCGACAAACGCCAGCTCTGCCAGTAGAGGTCGACATCGATATGCTTGCCGGGCGCGATCTCCACCAGTTCGCCGCTGGCCAGATGCGGGGCGATCATGCGCTCCGGGCACATGCCCCAGCCGAGTCCCGTGACGCAAGCGCGCAAAAAACCGGCGACGTGCGGAATCCAGTGCAACGGCGGATCGATGTCCGCGCGCGTGATGCGGCGCATGAAACGCTTTTGCAACTGGTCCTTGGGATTGAAGTCGACGCACGGCGTGCGCCGCAAGCTCTCGCGCGTAAGGCCGTCGGCAAAGTGACGCGCGAGAAACTCCGGTGAACAGACTGCCAGATAACGCATCCGTCCAAGGCGCGTGGAGCGGCAACCCTGTACCGGCTCGGCTTGCGTGGTGACCGCGCCTTGCACACTGCCGTCGCGGATCCGCTGCGCGGTGTGGTCCTGATCGTCGATCACCAGATCCAGCAGCATCTCCCGCTCGACGCAGAATTGCGCGACCGCGTCGATGAACCAGGTGCCGACGCTGTCGTCGTTGACCGCGACGCGCAGCGCCGGCCACGGTTCGACCAGCGCGCCGGGCAGCGTCGGCAGGCGGCCGGTCAGCTCCGCTTCGAGCAATTGCACGCGTTCGGTGTGGCGGCACAGCAGCGCGCCCGAGGTGGTCGCGACGCAAGGCTGGCCGCGCTTCACCAGCACGCTGCCCACGCGCTCTTCCAGTAGTTTGACCCGCTGCGATACCGCGGACGGCGTCACATTCAGTTCGCTGGCGGCACGGTCGAACGAGCCGTGACGTACCACGGCGGCCAGCGCATCGAGCAACGCATAATCGAGCATTAGCGTTCCTTAATCGGCATTAAGTAAATTAGCTTCTCTTATGAGCAGCAAACCCGCAGACTAGCCTCGTTCGCTTCTCCCGTCTACTGGATCGATTATGAATTGGCTGTCTTTTTCTCACGGCGCCGCCCTGTGCGCCTCCCTGATCGTGACGATCGGCGCGCAAAACGCCTTCGTGCTGCGTCAGGGCATCATGCGCTCGCACGTCGGCAAGATCGTCGCGCTGTGCGCGTTGTCGGACTTCATTCTGATCGGCGCGGGCGTCGGCGGCGCCTCGGTCCTGGTCGAGCGCTATCCCGTGTTCGTCCACGCCATGCTGTATGTCGGGCTCGCCTATCTGGCGTGGTTCGGGATCAACGCGTTGCGCCGCGCGGTGCGGCCGGGGCATGCGGTACTGGAAGGCGGGGACGTCAGCGCGGCGCCTGTGCAGCGCGCCGTGCCGATCATTCTGATGACGCTTGCCTTCACGTGGCTCAATCCGCACGTATATCTCGACACGTTCCTGCTGATCGGCACGGCCGGCGCCCGCGAACCCGAAGGCGCGCGGGTCGCCTTCGCGCTGGGCGCGATGGCGGTCAGCGGGATCTGGTTTATCGGATTGGGCTACGGTGCACGCGCCCTCGCGCCGCTCTTCAAGCGGGCGACGGCATGGCGCGTGCTGGATGGCGCAATCGGCAGCATGGTGCTGCTGCTCGCGGTGACGCAGTTGAGGTGACCGCCGCCGGCGCGGTTGTCGTCAGGTGGTGTTGTCGGGAGACAGAAACTTTCAGAAAGTACGGGTGCCCGCACCACGGCAAACCCGTACGCAGCGCATCGGCCTAGATGCACCCGAGCGCGGAAGCCTTCAACGTGGCCGCGGCACGGGTCGAACATTCGAGCTTGCGAAAGACGCTTTCCACATGCGTGCGCACGGTACTGGGGCTCAGTTCGAGAATGCGCGCGACCTCCTTGTTGCTCGCACCCAGGCTGATGTGTTTGAGCACTTCCGCTTCTCGCGGCGACAGCAACCCTGCTTTCGGATTGCGCGCACGTTCGCCGGACGCGGGGACATCGCCGAGTTCGGAGGAAACGGTCGCCTCGACCGCTTCCGTATCGAAACGCCCCGCCCGCGCCTGCTCGTTGAGCAGCGCCGTGGCCTGTTCCGGCGAAAATGCCGGCCGCCAAGGGCGCGCTGAGCGCAAGGCGACCCAGGCGGCAGCAACCGCAAGCACACGCGCTTCGCGTCCAATCGCGTCGCCCGCGCTGCTGCGGAAATAGCCCGAACCGTCGAGACGCTCGTATGCGAAAGATGCGATCTCCGACTCGCGAGCGAGGCCCTCGATCTGTTTGCCCGCACGCGCGGTCCAGTAGGGCACGAGGCGTACCTTTTCCCATGCTGCCGGAGAAAGCTCGCCCGCCGTGTTCCAGATGGCGTTGGGGACCGCCATGCGTCCCATGCCATGGAGCAGCCCCGCCGTGTAGGTGCTGCGCCGCGCGGCGTCGCTCAGCCCTAAATGCGCGCAGCAGGCACCGGCCGTCTCGGCGACTCGCCGCGAATAGCCGGTCATCCACGGCAGCTTCAGGTCGATCACGTCGGCGACGATCTCCGGCGCGCTGCCAAGCTGCAGCGCATCCGTGCGCGCGGGCTCAGCAAGCCGCTGCGCGGTCGAATCGTCGAGCTCCTTGAGCCACGCGGCCGCCCGAGCCGAGGCGAGCTGCGCAAGTTCCAACGGGTATTGCCGGCCGCCCTTCTGCGCGATCAGCATCTGCGCGCGCTCGAGACCGTAGACCCGGCTCAGAATCTCGAGATCGCCGGCCACAGCGACGATGAACACCGCGACGGGTACATCGCGCCCAGGCCGATGGTCAGGGAAACCTCCGCCGTCCCAACTTTCGAAAATACGTCGAAGCGCCTCCTGAGTCGCATGAGTGAGCCCGAGCATACGAGCCACCTCGCCCGAAACCTCGCAGTGTATCTGGGCGAGCGGCGTGATCGCGGCGCCCACTTGCGCCGGCGACTCGCCGGTCCCGGTCCAGTCCGGCCGCATGGCAAGCATGGCCGCGCGGCCGCCGATGTCGTCGCCGAGCCAGTCGGAAAAACCGGCTGCGTTTGCCGTGCAGCCAGACCACCTCAGAAGGGACACTTCCTTGACGACGTCGCATTGCGCGCCGTCCAGACCAGCCTCGGCGGCGAGTCGCGCCGCCAGCCAGGCCGTGCGCGGCGAATGGTCGGTGGGCTGCCCCATGCTGAGGTCGCCAATGAACGCGAGGGCCTTGACCGCGTCCAGCACCCGGATTGCAGAAACGTCATGCATAGCTTTCGACCTTGTTGTCAGTACTCGCGCGTCCAGCCGGACTGTGTCGGCTCGGTCATTCGACCGATACAGGAAATCGGCCGACCGGCGCATCCTCCAGTCCGCACGTTGTTTCTTACCCAACGAATTTGACGAAGAGGATGAACATTATGAATACCTTGCTGAAAAAGTGCCTGGCTGCCACGCTGATGCTGGGAGGCTTGCTGTCGCTGGCCGCCGTCACGCCGGCAAGCGCCGCCGCGCCGAACGACGATCTCAAGGGAAAGAACGTCGTGCTGGTGCACGGAGCATTCGCCGACGGCTCGAGCTGGAACAAGGTGATTCCGCTGCTCGAAGCAAAAGGTCTGCACGTGGTGGCGGTGCAAAACTCCCTCAAGTCGCTCGACGACGATGCAGCGGCAACGCAACGCGTCATCGAACAACAGAACGGGCCCGTCATTCTGGTGGGCCACTCGTGGGCCGGTGCGGTGATCTCTCAGGCAGGCAACGACGACAAGGTCAAGGCGCTCGTCTATGTCGCGGCGTTTGCCCCGGATAACGGTCAATCGATCAACGACATCCTCAAAGGCAAGCCCGCGCCCTCGTGGGCGACGGAGTTGCGGAAGGACTCCGCCGGCTATCTGACACTGTCGACAGACGGGATCATCAAGGACTTCGCGCAGGACCTGCCGCCGGCCCAAGCCCGTATCGTGGCGGCGACGCAAGGCCCCTGGTTTGCCGGTTGCTCTGACGACAAGGTGGCGACCGCGGCGTGGCACAGCAAGCCGTCGTGGTACGTGCTGACGGAGAAGGACCGCATGATCCCCGCACCCTTGCAGGCCGCGATGGCGCAACAGATCGGCGCCACGCTGGTCAAGGTCAATGCGAGCCACGTTGCCATGCTGTCGCAGCCGACGGAAGTCGCGGCAGCTATTATCACGGCGGCTCGTGCGGCGAAGTAAGACTGAGAGACTGACAGGCGATGACAGCCCGCTCGGACGGCGATCGCACGACGGGTTGTCACGCTCGATGCGAGCGCTTTGCCGAAACTACTGTGATTGGATGCGATGAGTCAGGCGCCTGCGCGGTTTTTCCGCGCTGGTCACCCGTGGCTATCGATCCAGGCACGCGCCCACTCCAGACCCGCGCGTTGCGCTTCTTCCTCAGTATCGAAGTGGGCGAGAATGCCCGACGCTTCGATCAGCTTGCCGGCCAGCGTAATGGTCCCGCTGGCGGCGTACCGCTCGGGCTGCAAGATGTCCTCCTGCTGCAAGATGGCGTGACCCCAGACGGTGTAGCCGTGATAAGTCTGGGACTCCATCAGCGCGTCACCTCAGCCGTCATGCCGCGCGAATCCACCCGCAATACATTGCCCTCGGGCGTGATCTGCCGCGGAATCTCGGACATATCCGGCGCATGGACAGGCGCGTTTTCTCGCCGGTCCGTTTTCGCGACGAGCCTGGCAACTGGCGCCGGTGTGGGCCGCGCGCGCGCTTTCATCGCATGGGGAACGAGGTGCCGGCTACCGGCAGGTCGATGGGCAACGACCGCGCGATGCGGCATGCTCGCTCGCGCTTCCGGCGGGTTCCAGACTTCGACGTAGTGCTCGCCGGCCATGGCCGTCGAAGCCGCCGCGAACAGCAGAGCGCCCAAGCCCAAAAGTCGAAACATGTTCTCTCCCTATGCTCCATCGCTCGCGCCGTCACCATTCCGACTGCGCCACGAAATCCCATTCAGGATACTGTACATCCATACAGGTCTTTGCGCAATCCAATGATCGTCGCACCGGGCAGCTTGCACTCGGGTCGTGACGCTGAAGAGTAAAGAACACGAGAATGCAGTCGCCGCGCGGTTCGCGAGCGATTATCAAAGCTCTGAGCAAGCTTTGGCAGGCAGGGAGCCTGACGGCGGGCTTTCGGGCGCAATTGTCAAACTACAAACAAACCACGGTCCGCAACCATTCAACAACGAAGCCGGCGGGGCCGCCGGCCGCCCCGCCGCTAACCCTTTACTCCACCGTGACCGACTTCGCCAGGTTCCTGGGCTTATCGACATCCGTCCCACGCGCACACGCCGTGTGATAGGCCAGCAATTGCAACGGCACCACATGCAGCAACGGCGACAACGGCCCATAGTGCTCCGGCATCCTGATCACGTGAATCCCGGGTTCACTGCCAATCCGCGTATCGGTATCAGCAAACACATAAAGCTCGCCGCCTCTCGCCTTCACTTCCTGAAGATTCGACTTCAGCTTCTCGAGCAGCGCATCGTTCGGCGCGATCGTCACGACCGGCATCGCATCGGTAACGAGCGCCAGCGGGCCATGCTTCAGCTCACCGGCTGGATAAGCCTCCGCGTGAATATAAGAAATCTCCTTAAGCTTGAGCGCGCCTTCGAGTGCGATCGGATAGTGCGAGCCGCGTCCGAGGAACAGCGCGCTTTCCTTGCCCGAGAACTTCTCCGACCACGCGATGATCTGCGGCTCCAGCGCCAGCACGGCGTTCAACGCGGCCGGCAAATGGCGCAACTGGCGCACATAATCGGCTTCCTGTTCCGGGCTCACGGTGCCGCGGATTTTCCCCAGCGTCGCGGCAAGAACGAACAGTCCGACCAGTTGCGTGGTGAACGCCTTGGTCGACGCCACGCCGATCTCGCGGCCCGCGTGCGTGTGAAACGACAGTGAGGTCAGCCGCACCATCGCGCTCGTCGCCACGTTGCAGACCGACAGCGTGTGCTTGTGTCCGAGCGACTGCGCATGCTTCAAGGCAGCGAGCGTGTCGGCCGTTTCGCCGGATTGGGAGATCACGACCACCAGCGCCTTCGGATTCGGCACCGAATCGCGGTAGCGGTATTCGCTGGCGATTTCGACCTGAGTGGGAATTTTCGCGATTGATTCGAGCCAGTATTTGGCCGTCAGTCCCGAGTAATAGCTGGTGCCGCACGCGAGAATCAGCAGGCTGTCGATATCCGCAAACACAGCGGCAGCTTCTTCACCGAACAACGACGCATCGAGCGACTCCCCCTGCGGCACCGTGTCGGCGATCGCGCGCGGCTGCTCGAAGATTTCCTTCTGCATGAAATGCCGGTACGGGCCGAGTTCGACGCCGCCGCCATACGCGGCCACCGTGCGCACTTCGCGCTCTACGTCGACGTCATCGCGGCTCACCACTCGCACGCGCTCGAGCGTCAGCTCGCACACATCGCCCTCTTCCAGGAAGATGAAGCGTTCGGTCTCGCCGGCCAAAGCCAGCGCGTCCGACGCGAGGAAATTCTCGCCTTCGCCGATGCCGACGACGAGCGGTGAACCCTGCCGCGCGCCCACCACCAGATGCGGATGAGCCTGATGCTCGACCGCGATCGCGTACGCGCCGTCCAGTTGCTTCACGGCTTCGCGAACCGCCTCGAACAGATCGCCGCGATACAGGCTATGCACGAGGTGCGCGACCACTTCGGTGTCGGTTTGCGAAACGAACACGTAGCCCTTCGCGCGCAGCATCTCGCGCAACGGTTCGTAGTTTTCGATGATGCCGTTATGCACCAGCGCCAACTCGTCCTTCGAGAAAATCGGATGCGCGTTGTCCGTGACCGGTGCGCCGTGAGTCGCCCAACGGGTGTGCGCGACGCCCGTGCCGCCTTCGAGATGCGTCTCGCGCGCCTGCGCGTCGAGGTCCGCCACGCGCGCCGTGCTGCGCGCGCGGCGCGGACCGGCCGCCGCCAGCACGGCGACGCCGCACGAGTCGTAGCCGCGATACTCGAGACGTCGCAGTCCTTCGATCAGAACCGGGACGATGTTACGTTGCGCTACCGCGCCGACAATGCCACACATAAATTTGCTTTCCCACGTGATGTTGTATCGGATGGGGCGAGCCGCCCCGAATCGAGCTGAGCCTCAGGCGTACCCGGCAGGATTGCTCGATTGCCAGCGCCAGTGATCGGCGCACATGCGTTCGATGCCGTACTGCGCACGCCAGCCGAGCAGCTTGTCCGCCGCGGCCGGGTCGGCGAAACAGGATGCGACGTCGCCCGGACGGCGCGCCACGATTTCAAAAGGCACCGGCTTGCCCGACGCCTTTTCGAACGAGCGCACCACGTCCAGCACGCTATAGCCCTGCCCCGTGCCGAGATTCACGACGAAACTCGCATCGCGCTCGAGCAGCGCGTCGAGCGCGGCAAGGTGGCCGCGCGCCAGGTCCACCACGTGGATGTAGTCACGCACGCCGGTGCCGTCCGGCGTGTCGTAATCGCCACCGAACACGCGCAGCTTCTCCAGCTTGCCGACCGCGACTTGCGCGACATACGGCATGAGGTTGTTCGGCACGCCGCCCGGGTCTTCGCCGATCAAACCGCTCTCGTGCGCACCGACCGGATTGAAATAACGCAGCGTGGCGATCCGCCACGACGGATCGGATATCTCCAGATCGCGCAGGATCTGTTCGGCGATCAGCTTCGTTTGTCCATAGGGATTCGTGGCCGACAGCGGAAACGATTCGTCGATTGGCGACGTTTTCGGCACGCCGTACACCGTGGCCGACGAACTGAACACAAACTGCTTCACATTGCGCGCGCGCATCACCGAGAGCAGCGTGAGCAGACTGCCGAGATTGTTGTCGTAATACTCGATCGGCTTCGAGACGGATTCGCCCACCGCTTTCAGCGCCGCGAAGTGAATCGCACCAGTCACCGCGTGCGCGTCGAAAATGCGTTGCAGCGCCGCTTCATCGCGCGAATCCGTTTCGTAGAACGCGACGCGCTTACCCGTGATCTGCTCGACGCGTTTGAGCGACTCGCGGTTGCTGTTGACGAGGTTGTCGACCACGACCACGTCGTAGCCGCCGTTCAGCAATTCGACACAGGTATGCGAGCCGATAAAGCCGGCGCCGCCGGTTACCAGAATCGTGCCTTTCAAGTCCATGCGAAATTCCCTTTTATATTTATTCAATTCGAGTGTCACGGCTGCGCATTGCCGCTCATTGCCGCTCGGCCGCGCCCACGCCGACGGTCGCGAGTCCGCCGTCGGTGACGTAAGGCACGAACCCGGCCGCGGTAATCCGCGCCGCGGTGGCGGCTGCGCAGGTATCGTCGGCGGGCGGGCAATAGTCGATGGACAGTACCGGCAACTTGTATTGATCGCGGATGATCGCCGCCTGCATCAGCAGCCAGTCGCGGTCGGCCTGCGGCACTTCCGTATAACGCTGCTTGCCGGCATCCCAACCGCGGTACAGCGATTCGAACGCCACCATGTCGGCGAGATCATGGACCTGCGGCAATACCTCGAACCCGCGGTTGAAGATCAGTTTCGCCTTCGGATAACGCTTCTTGATCGCGCGGATGACGCGCACCAATCCCGCCTCCTGCGCGGCTCGCGCGGCGTCGGTTTTGGCGATCAGGTGGTAGGAGTCGAGCGTGTCGAGGAAAAAGCCTCGATAGCCTTTTTTCCATAACGGCGCGATCACCTTGTCGACGAAAAACGCCGGCCATTCAGCGGCCGTCTGGTCGATCACATGCGAGGCCCAAGCCTCGTTGACGCCCGGCAGCCACGCGGACGGTATGGACCTGTAGTACGCGCGATGCGGGTTCACCTCGCCGACGCTCACATACGCGAACCACGCCGGATGCGTCTTCGCGTGAGCACGCGGATCGAAGTGCGCGTCGGGGTCGACCACGACGACATCGAATGCGGCCAGTTCTTCGACAGGCGGATTCGCGCCGTAGTACAGCGCCACCGACGGTCCCGCCGGCGCATCCGTCGCGCTCTGCGCGTGCGCCACCGAAGCCAGCGCGCCGAGCGCGGCCATGCGCGCGAATCGGCTGACACGACGCAGCAGCGCGCGCAAGGTGAAACGTCGGCCGTAATCGTGATCGTGTTCGGACAAAGCCGGTTCCTCTTTCATATTGTTCTTGCAACGCTGCCGGTTTCTGGCTGTCGTTTCTAACTACCCACCGGCAGGAACGACCACCAGCAGATGCTATCGAGCGACACAGTCGAGATCGAAGGACTGAAGCCCGCCTGTTGCGCAGCCGTCCACGCGGCTTGCGCGGTCGAGGTCGCCGTGCATGACGACGTATAGTCGAGCGACCCCACGAAGAAAGCGCCGCGGCCGAGATTCTGCTCAGTGGTTTGCCACGAATTCAACAGCTGCACGACTGATGAACTCTTCGACGGCAAGAAGACCTGTTCCGCGATCACGCCGTCGATTAGCCACGGAAACGATACACCGCCCGTCGTCCCGCCGATGGCCTGCACCGGCGCCGCATTCGGCACCATCGCCAGATCCGGAAAGCGGTCGCGCAGTTGCTTGACGAGATCGAGACCGCCTTGCGCGCAGGTTGCATCGCACGGGGCACTTGACGCATTGGCGCCGTGGCCGACGATTTCGAAGTTGTCCAGCATGAATCCGTCGACACCGGTTGCCGCGAGACGCGGCGCGACGTAGTTGACGATCAGGTTCTGATAGTCGGCGTTGGCGGGATTCATCCAGTATTCCTGGAAGCCCGAATATCGGCTGATTTGCGCCGAGGAATTCGCGCCGCACGACACGAAACCGGACGGGACCGTGTTCCAGTAAGTCCGCGATTTCTCGCAGGCGCCGAAATTCAGGTAGCTGAGCACTTTCGCGCCGTTCGCCTTCAACGCTGCGATCTGCGCGGCCGAGAAGGCGGGCGTGCCATTGCCGGGATCCGCGTCGATCACGATTAGCTTGAACGTGGCCGCCGCGTGGGCGATGTTGATCGCGCTGCCCTGGCCGTAATAGGCTGCCCAGACCGGCGACGCCGGCAAGGCGCGGGCCGTCGAGATCGTCGGCGTGGTGGTCGAGCCGGAATTCGTATTCGTCGAGGAATTGCTCGAACCGGACGAGTTGGTCGAGTTGGTCGAGTTGGTCGAGTTGGTCGAGTTGGTCGAGTTCGTCGAGCCGGTCGGGTTGCCAGAGGTACTGGCGCTCCCACTCGCCGAGGTCGCCGCAGCCGCGGTCGAATCATTCGTGCTGCCCGTACCACTGCCGCCGCCTCCGCAGGCGGCCAGCAGACTGCAGGCCGCCACGACCGCGGCCGCACCGATCCAGCGTTGCGCGACGCGGCGGCCGTATTGAACATCGGCGGCAAGGCGCGCGCGCGCGGGCCGCCGGAGCGGGCCAAGATCATACTGATGCATGGTGGAATCCGAAGTCGAACGATTCAACCCCGCAACATATACGTTTCGTATTCCAAAGACATGAATTTGCGATCGAGCACCTTCACGGATGCCACCACCACGACCAGCAGCGCCAGCGCGAATCCATAGCCGTAGAAATCCGGTCCGAGCTTGAGCGTGATGCCGGTGAAGACTCCGTTCAGCACCACGAATGCGCCGGTGAGCCGCAGCACGACGCGCCGTCCGTCGAGATAGAAGAACACGTTGAGCAGGCCCAGCAGCAACACCTGCAGACTCGCCGACACCACGTCGACGACGAGCAGCGGCATATATAGCGGCGAAATGCCGAGCGAGCCCAGCACGCGCTCGCCGAAGGCGATGATCAAGAGCAGCACGACCGTCTGCACCTTGATGATTTCGTACAGGCCGGCACGCACGCTGCCCACCATCATGTCGCGCATTTCGTTGATGTGGCGCAGCGTCGCCCCGCTGCGCACGGCGTCGTAGAAGGCGTCGTAGTACTCGACGAAATCCGCCTCGATACGCACGAGGAAGGTCGCCATGCCGGGCATCACGCACACGTAGGCGATGAAAATCGGAATGTCATAGATCACCGACGCACGCAGCGGCCCGATCACGCTCGCACCCGTGCCCGGCGCATACCAGAACATGAACTTGTCGAGCCACACGCCGATGTTGAACAGCAGACCGACCAGCGCGAGGCTCGGATAGGCGAAGCGCCGCTCGAACACTTCGAACGAAACGAAACGCTCGCTGCGGTAGTTACGGTAGATCAGACCCGACAACCCGGCGAGCAGCACGATGTGCCCCGCCACGAACCCGCCCAACAGGCCGACCAGCCCATAGCCGTTCAACGCGAGCGCGAGGCACACCACGCACGCATAGCCCACGGCGAACACCACCAGGATCTGCCGGTACTGCTTCACGCTCGACAGAAAGATCACGGCGATCCAGATATTGCTGACCACGACGAAGCCCGTAATCATCAGCAGGCGGTAGATCAGCGGCTCCCCGCGGAAACCCACCAGCATCGCGATCACCGCGACCACGCTGGCCAGCACCGACGACACCAGCACCACGCCGTTATAGTTCGAGAGCACGAGGTCGTCGCGCTTTTCGAACAGACGATCCGAAATGAACCGCGTGAACGACAGTTGCAGCGGCCCGGTCAGAATGAGGCTGAGCGCGATCAGATAAGTGACCGACACCTGAAACTGCACGATCGCGAAGGTCGGAATCACCGAAGTGAGACTGATCAGCCCGATGATCAGGATCCCGAAGATCGACAGGATCAGCGGACCGGAACTGATCAGGCCCGCGTAGGCATAGGCGCGCGCCACGCCGGTCAGCGTGTCGCGCCGCATGATCTTGCGTAATTCGAAGCCGATACCCGCCATCAGCGTGTCTCCTGCGATTGAACGGGCTGCGCCGGCTGCACGCGCGGCTCCGCCTTGGATTGGGCGCCGTGGTGCATCGGGCAGCGCGCTGCGTCGGCGGACGTGCGATTGCGCTCGCGGTCCGGCAGCGCAGCAAGGCGCTCATACAGCGTGCGATAGCGGTCGATCATCTGCTTCTTGGTGTAATAGCGGCGCACACGGGCGAGGCCGGCCTGCTGCGCGGCCTGCCAGCGGGTTTCGTCGGCGAGCAACGACAGCACCGCCTGGGCGAATGCCGCCGGGTCCGCGAGCTGGACCACCATGCCCGCCGCGCCTAGCGCGCGATCTTCCGCATCCACGCCTTCGATCAGTTGACGGCACGAGCCCACGTCCGTCGTAATGGCCGGCACGCCGGCGGCGAAACCTTCCAGCACCACCAGCGGCAGCGCCTCGCTGATCGACGTCAGCGCGATCACGTCGACCTGCGGCATCATGTCGTCGATGCGTTGGAAGCCGAGGAATTTCACATTGTGGCTAAGCCCGAGACTCTCCACCAGCGCGCGGCATTCGAGCGCGTAAGCGGGATCTTCCTCTTCCGGTCCGATGATCCAGCCTTCCAGATCCGGCATGGTGCGCGACGCAATGAAGATCGCGCGAATGAAGGTCTTGATGTCCTTGATCGGCACCACGCGCCCGATCAACGCCACCACGCGGTGTGAGCGCGGCTTGCGTTCAGCCACCAGCGGCGCGAGCGCGTCGACGTCGATCCCGTTCGGAATGCATTGTGTGCGCTCGGCGCGCGCGCCGTCCGTGACCTGGCGCTGGCGGTTCGCCTCGTACAACGCGACGATGTCGTCCGCCGCGTCGTACGCGAGCTTGCCGATCGCTTCGAAGAAACGCACCCACAGCTCGCGGAAATAGCTGACGCGTGAGATATCGCGTTCGAACACGCCGCGGTTGTCGCGAATCCACTGGCTCTGCAGCAGGTCGATCTTGCGTTCTTTTGTATAGATGCCGTGCTCGGAGATCAGCAGCGGGCGGCCCGTGCGGTAATGCATCAGCGCGCCGAGAAAGCCGCCGTATCCCGTCGAAACCGTGTGATACACACGCGCCGGCAGCAGTTTCTCGGCGACGCGCGCGAGTTGCCACAGCGGCTTGTGCATGATGCGCACGGTCCAGAAGTAGTCGGTGAACGATGGATCCGTACAGTATTTCTGATACTGATCGACGATCGTGTCCCAGGCCGCGCGGCTCGACAGGAACTGTTCCTCGTTCAGCGCGCCATTCGCCCCGAGCATCGGGATCATGCCGGCCATCAGCCCGCCGGCATCCAAACCGTTGCGCGGATCGCGCAAGGCGTCGTGCAATTCCTGCGAGCGCGCGAACGCCGCGGCGTCGCCAGCGACGGCACGCGGTTGAAAGTCGGCTGCGACCTGCTCGTACAGGTAGTGCGTTTCGATATGCACGACGTTGTCCGGCAACGCATAAGCCGCCCCGTTGTAATCCTGTTCCCGGCTGCCGATGAAGACAATCGCGAAACGGGTCGTCGGGTACGAGCGGATCATTTCATTGACCCAGCTCGACACGCCGCCACGTACGAACGGGAACGTGCCTTCGAGCAGCAGGCAGACATCGGCATCGGCGGCACGGCGGATCGGGAGTTCTTTCATCATGACCAGTACTTCACAACCGGTTTGAGTGTGGGCAACGCGGCGGCATTGCCCAGCGATGCGAGCAGCTGCTTGACACGAGCGTAGTCGCCGCGCAGGAAGTCGGCTTCAGCCAGCCACGGCACCAGCCGTTCGCGCGGGAAACCGAGCGCGAGCGCGCGGCCGATGTATTCGTGCGCGGCATTCGGCAGGCCGCTCGCCAGCGCGAGACGGCCACGAATCAGCCACAGCGCGGCGTCGCCCGGATCGGTTTCGAGCGCCGCCTGCGCATAGCGGTCGGCCTGTTGCAGCGTATGGCGGTAGACCGCGCCCTGCACCAGGTTCTGGTACACGAGTTCGAAATACAGCTCGGCGAGCATCCGGTTGAGCGCGTGGCGTTCGACGTCGTTGTCGGTCGCTTCCAGCGCTTTGCTGGTCCGGAAGATCTTCTGCATGATTTCGTTTTCGGCGTGATCCAGCGTGCCGTAAGCGATCAGGCGAATGTCCTCGAGCGGGTCGGCAAGCAACTCGCGCAGCAACGTGCCCGTAGTGCGGGTAGGCATGCTCTGGATCGCCACCAGCGCGGACAGCCGGTCGGTGGGCGACACCTGGGTGTTGGCAAGGCGCGCCTGCAGCCGCGCGCCGCCGCCGTGCGAGACACGCGACACCAGGTAGGTGACGAATTCCGGCCGCGGCACATCGGCGAGTTGATCGCTGTCCTTGGCTGCCGGAAAGAGCGCCGCCCACACGCAGCTGATCAGCACCACGAGGCCGCCGAATAGCGGCACGAAGGTACAGGCAAGCCACAGGAACAGCAGCGAAACCGCCCGGGGCTCGCGATAATTCAGCGGCAGCCACGAGCGGAACGCGACCGCCTCGGCGAGTCCCGCCAACGCCTGCAACGCAAAAAAGCGCAGCAGCGGATCGATCGCGCCGGCCGGTTGCAGCAGGCTCGCGATCGCCAGATATTGCACGATCACGGCCACCACGGCCGCGAGCGCGCTGACGATGAGAGAAAGAGTCTTAGACATCGAGGCCGCTTCGTTTGAGAAGACGCATCAGCGCCGCGCCCGGCTCGTCGCCCTCGAGGTGGAGCGTGTGAACGCCGACGCGCGCGTGTTCCAGGTCGGTGTTGAACTGGGCCGTCAGGCTGGCTTCGATCCGTGCCAGATAACCGTCGATACCGGTCGTGTCGGTAGCCGGCATCAGATTCACCAGCACCGACTGCTTGGCGGTCTGCACCGGCCACATCACGTCGAGCGAACGGCGGCGGCGCATGACGTGCTCGAACAGCGAGTCGCCCTCTTCATCGCGCGGAAACGCCAGTGCGACGAGCGACGACGCCACGCCCGCCTTCTGCTGAAGACGCGTGAGGCGGCTCAGATCGAGCGCGAATTCGTACGGGCAGTTCGGCACGCGGTCGAGAATGCGTTGCACGAAAGCGGAGTGCTCGACACCGTCGGCGTAATAGCCGAGCAACACCAGCAGCAGTTGCAGGTTGTCGAAATTGAGCGACAGGAACGGCATGCGCTTGACGATGAGCAGCGCGCGCAGTTCACCATCCGCGGACACCAGCGGCGCGCAGACCAGGTACTGGCTGACCGGCACCACGGTGTCTTCGTTCTTCAGATGCGCGACGCTCAGCGTATTGAGCGCATGCGTGACGAGTTCGTCGTGCATGACGAGTTCGAACGCGTCGCCGATCTGCGCGATGGCCTGCGCGCCGAGCTTGCCGTGATGCACCGGATACAGCGCCGCGACTTCGATCTGGCAGGCTTGCGCGACGAATTCGAGCAGACCGCTCGCGCCGCCCAGCGGGTCGATTTCCTTGCCCGCCGCCGGCACGGCGAGCGCCGTATCGGTGGCGACCGAGAGGCGGCGCAACTCGGTAATCGAATCGCGCAACGTCGTCGGGCGGGACAGCAAATCCTTTTCGAGGCGCTCGTGCGAGAGCCGCATCAGATAGTGACTGTTGGTCAACGCCACGAGACGGTCGTTCAGGTAGTCGTTCAACGAGGACGCGCGCTCGGCGCGGCTGCCCCACGTATCGCCGAAATGTCCGGCGAGAATCGTCTGGATCAAACCGCCCGCGAAATACAGCGCGGGAAACGCGCCGCCATGCGGATAAAAGAGCGACCATGCGCCGAGCATGAAAGCGCCGCTTAGCAGGCCGAGCAGGCTGCCGTAGCGCAAGGCCACCAGCAACGGCACCAACCATAGCCACGGAAAACCGGTGTGCAGCAGCAACGGGTCTTCAGGATGAAGCCAGCGGGCCACGGCCAGTACGACCAGCACGAGCACGACGGTCTCCACGATCGCGAACGGCCGCGCCACCGCGGGCGCCAGCAAGCGGCGCACGCGTCCGAGATTGCCGAACGGATGCGCATGGCGCGGCTTCGAGGCGCCCGGGTTGTTTTCCACGGCTGCGGTATTCACGGCCATTTCCTTTTTACATGTCGGGTTTCAGCTTGCGGCCCGCACTTCGGGCGCAAGCCACAACCTTGGGGATATGCTGACTGACGTCCTTACTGACGCGCTTGCAACGGCGACAGAACCTTGGCGATCAGCGAGGTCGCCACGCTCGACAGACCCGAGCGGCTCCAGCCCGTACGCGTACCCGTCGCGCTCCACACCACGGCGCCGTTCGACACGTCGATCAGTTCGAAGGTCACGCCGACCACCGGCTCGCCGTCCACGCCCGTCTTGTAGCGCCATTCCTCGACCGCGCCCGACAGAACATAGCGGGCGTTCTGCGAGCGCGCCCATTCCAGCGCCTTGTCGCCGTCGGCGCGCTGCGTCGTGTCGAACAACGAATTGCGGTTCGAGTCGGCCGGAGCGATGCGCACATCGGCGATACCGCCCGCGCGCAGCGTGTTGGCCGCGATCGACTCGGCGCTATGGCCGGCATCCGGCGTTTCAGTGTAGTTGGCGATCGACACGACCGCCACCTTGTCGCCGCGCGACAGCGCGGGGCCCGAGGTCTGGCGCACCGTGCCGCACGCGCTCACCATCAGGGCCAGCGCGGTTGCCGCGACACACCAGGCGCTCGTACGAGCCAATCGTTTAATGCCGTACATGAAGAATTCTCCTTGGGATATATATGCGAAATCCGGTTCAATAAAACCAGCTATAGCGTGCGCCGATCTGGGTCACCGGCGTGCCGAGACGCGAGACGCGCTGATGCGAGAAAAAGAGTGCCGCGTGATCGCCGCCGAACACCGTGCCCGCGAGGCCCAGGCTGATTTCCGGACCCCAGCCCTGGAACGAGTCGTGCAGCAGGCCGACGTCGAGGAACGGCCGCCATGCGCGCGTGTACTGGTCGATCAGATCGTTGCCGAAACCGAAGAACAGCCCGTATTGCGAGTACGTCTGCGGGATGAAGGTCGACGCGGTGACCGGACCCGCGGTCACGGGAATCAGCCGCGAAATCAGGCCGTCCGCGTCGCCGCTCGCGCTGTAGTCGCCATGCGCGCCGATCAGCCGCACTGTGTAGTCCGGGTAGTTCGTGCGGATCCGATAGCCGATCTCGCCGGTCGACAGCACGCCGCTGCCGAGGTAGTTGCGCGCCTGGCTATAGAAACGATCGGCTTCGACGGTGCCCGTGGCATACAGATGCTGCGTCACGCGGTACGTGATCGTGCCGACCACGTTGTCCTTCATGCCGCCGACCTGCAGTGCCTGCGATTCGCGCGCCGTCTGATTGCGGCCCGCCTTGAGTGCGATCGACAACGGCGAATTCCTGCCCCACTCGGCTGCCACCGCCACGCTATAGAAACTGTCGAGCGCTTCGCGGCGGCCGGCGGTCACCATGAAGGCGGTGTCGTACGTTTGACGGCGCGCGAAGAACTCCACCGAACGATCCACGGAAGGCACGTTGGTGAGTTGCGACTCATCCGTCGAGTGCTGGAAGCGTTGGATACCGTTCACACCGACCATGTAGAGATCGGCGACCTTGATGCTGCCCGCCACCGTCTGTTCGATGTAGTCGAGCGGATGCTCGACGTAACTGGTCACGGTCGCATCGAGCGATTGCGGCCAAGTCAACGCGGTCTGCTCCAGCCGGCCATGCAGTTCCGAATCGTAGGGTGCGCCTTCCAGGCCTTGAAACGCGAGGTTTTCAGCCGCGCCCGGACGATCCACCGCGATCGATGCGTCGATGCGGTTATAGAGCGGCAAGCGCGCGCCCTGCTGGTCGAGCAGACGCTCCATCGCGGGCTTGTCGTTTTCGGCGAGCGCGATCGCGATCAATTGCTCCGAAGGCTGCACCAGCACGTTCGCGTACTGGCGAGCCAGCCAGCGCCTGGCCAACGGATTCGCTTCGTGCGACATGGCCCAGGCGAGCGCCACGTCGCGCGCCACCGACGAAGTCAACTGCGCCTGATCCGGCGACTTCGCAGCGGCGCCCGCCTTCACGGGTTGCGCGGGCGGCAGGCCGGCTGCGTCGCCGAGCAACGTGCGGCGCGCTTCGGCGTTGTCGTTGCGGCCTGCGTCGCTGGCGAGCAGATCGATCAGGAACGCCTTCGACACGTCCGCGTTTTCGAAGATCGACGCCAGCGTGACGCGTCGGCCGAGCATCTGCTCACGCACTTCGCTGCCCTGCGAGGCGCGCGTGCGCAGCACGATCTGGCCTTGCTCCGTGTTGGCGCGAATCGCGGCTTCTTCCTGCTGCATCTGACGCCAGACGTTGCGACGGATCGACCACGCGAGATCGCTGCGCCCCGCCATGTCCTGTGCTTCGGCGTAGGTGAGTTGCCACAGCGGATCGCGCGACATCGACGCCGACTGCAGACGCAGATATTTCAACGCCGCTTCCGGCCGGTTCAGACGCATCAGCGCGGCGGCCAGGGGCCCCCACAAAGCGGGCGCCTGCGCGGGTGCATCGCGCCATTCGGCGACCGCCTCGCGCAATTGCGCTTCGCTGCCGTAGTCCACCAGCGTCCAGAGCAGCGCGGCGCGCAAGTCGAGCGGCGCGCCGGGCAGCGACACCGCGTGCTGCAGATCGTGCAGTGCGTCGAGCGGACGATCGGTCTGGCGATAGTATTCGGCCCGCACACGCAGGAACGCGGGATCGGCTTCGGCGGCCGTCAGCTGCTCGGGCGTCAGGCTCTTGAGCAACGCGTCGACGCGATCGTATTGCTCCGCATCGGTGTAATAGTGAATCGCGCTCTGCAGCGCGCGCTGCGAGTGGTCGCGGCGGAACTGCAGCTCGGACGTGCGGGCCGCGTCGACCGGATACGCGTCGTAGAAGTACGTCATCGCGCTCAGGTCTTCGGGGGTGGCCTGGCCGCTCGCCAATAGATGCTTGTAGGCGTCGTTCGCGATGTCGTCACGCTGCAACAGACGCGCGAGTTGCGCGGCATTGCGCCAGAACAGCACGTCGTCGTCCTTGGCGCCCCGGCGCGCGGCGAGCAGCGTGTCGAGCGCGCCCTTGTAGTCGCCGTGACGATACAGCAGGCTCGCCGTGCGCAGCGCGTATTGCGTGTTCGACGGATAGAGCTGATTCAGCTTGCGGTAGTAAGTCAGCGCTTCGTCGTCGTGACCGGAGCGCTCCGCGAGCTGACCCAGACGCGAGTCGATCGCTTCAGCAGGCGAATTGCGTTGACGGCCGCGCAGGAAAGCCAGCGCGTCGTCCGGACGGCCGAGACGCTCGTAAGCCGCGACCACCGAGTCGACCAGCTTGAGATCGCCGGGCGCGGCATTCGATGCCTGGATCAACGCCGCCAGATAGGCATTGTCGTCGTTGAGCATCGGTGCGAGGCGCATGACGTTTTTCCAGCCTTCCGGATCGTGCGTGGCCTGCGCGTAAGTGAGCCACATCTGCAAGGCGAGCGGCGACGCGTGGTTCCATTCGGCGACCTGAGCAAGGCGCTTGGTCCAGACCGGCGAGCCTGGGTTCTTGCTGACCTGCTCGGTGGCCACGCGCTGTGCGTTGGGCAGATCGCTCGATTCGAGGAAGGACTGATAGAGCAGGCTCGGGACGTCGTTCGATGCGGCCGCGGAGTTCGATGCGGCAGACGGTGCCGCAGGCGAAGCTGCTGCGGGACTCGACGCCGCGGCGGCAGGCGCGGGCGTAGACGCAGCGCTGGACATCGCGACGCGCACGAGCTGCACATCGCTCGAGCCGTGCGTGCGAGTGCGTGTGGCTAAACCGGATCCGCCTTGCGGACCATCCATATAAGCGTACTGCCCTTGCGACCCGTCTTCACGCGCGCGTTCGCGGATGAAATCGACGAGGCGCAGCGCGCCGTCTTCATCAGGCTGAGCCTGCGCATAGCCGGCCAGCGCCTTTGCGTAACGGACGACGAGATCCGGACGATGCGCCGCACGCGCCAGGTTCAGCAACACGACGAGCGTCTCATGATCGTGGGCGAACGCGGCGCCGTGTTGGTTGGCGGCCGCGAGCGCTTCGTCGAGCAGATTGCCCGACTGCAAGGCCCGAATGCCTTCGATGAAGCACTGACGTTTCGCATCGAACGTTGCCGCGCTCGCTTGCAAACGGAACCAGCCGTTCGCCGCGCCGCGATAGTCGCCGCCATACATGGCGAAGCGCACCACTTCGCGGTTCCAGCGCGTTTGTTGCGCGGGGTCCTGTTCGGCGAGGCGCGCATAGAGTTGGCCGGCGAGCTGTTGCGCGTTCACCGACGCGGCCGCTTCAGCCAGCATCTGCAGATCGGCATTCGACCACGTCAGCGCCGCCGCATTCGAGAGCTGCGTACGCAAACGGGCGAGCGCGGCATCGCGGCCCGGGTCGTTGGCGGGCAGCGCAAACGTCTCGCGCGTGTCGACCGTCAGCCGCAGCAACTGCGCCGCGCGGCGCATGTGATCGTTCGGAATGGCCTCCATGCGGGCGGCGATACGGCGCGCGTCCTCGTTGCGGCCCAGACGCACATACTGCGTGCCGAGCACCGAAAGGATTTCCGTGTTGTCGGGCTGCACGCGCAGCCATGCTTCGAGATAGGCGATGCTGAGATCGCTCGGCGCGTCGGTCGACGTCATCCGGCTACGCAGGCCGCCGCGCGGATGCACGAGATACAGCGTGACCAACACGACGCCCGCGAGCAGCAGGACGAGCCACGTGGGCGCGATGCGAGGACGGTTATCGGCCACAAGCGACCTCGACTGACCGGTAGTTCAATTTCTGTCCGACGTCAGCCGGCGTATCGAAACGCAGGAACTCGCCATCGCGACGCGTGGCGACACCCTGCTGGTTGACGCTGACCTTGCACTGCTGCGCGTTGGCCAGCTTGACGAACGGCTGGTAGTGACCGGCGAATTCGAAACGCATGCCCTGCGCCGTGCGCCGGAAGTTGCGCACGAAACCGTTGGCTTCACCGATATACGGCGCCGCCCCCGCGGTCGCGGCGTTGCCGATCGCAAAGCGGGCGCTGCCGCCGTCGATATGGATATAGGTACCGTCCGGACCCGTTGCAAAACCGGTCACGCCCGACGCGTTACCGAGCGACGGTTTGGCCGCTTGCGGCCAGTGCAACTCGCGCACCTCGCCGTTGCCGCGCACGATCCAGTCGCTGGCCTGCGGGCCCACCTCTTTCGCCACGGCGAAAGTGTGCCAGTCGAGCACCTTGCGGATGTACTCGCTCACGTAGACCGGCATCACCGCTTGCTTGAGCACCGTCGAGAAAATCTGGTCGAGCGCGCGCAGCGAGGCCACCTTGGTGCCGCTATACATGTGGTAGTAAATGTCGATCGGCTTGAAGCGCAGTGGCCGGTCGGTCATCGAGAAGGTTTCGAGCACGCGCGTGAAGCCATAGAACGGACCTTGCCAGTCGTTCGTGTAGACGTTCTCGTCCTGATTCGGCGCATACACCTGATACGCGCCCGGCCCCTTGTCCACGCCGATCGGCGCGATATTGGTCCAGCTATTGGCCGATTTGGTGATCACCGTATCGCCGCCGTTGAAGTTGTAGACACCGGCCTCATACACCTTGCGCACGACGAAACCCGGCGGCCGGCAATCGCCGGACCATTGCAGCAGCACAGTCTTCTTTCCGGGCGGCGCGAGACGCGTGTTGATGTAGTCGATCGAACCGGTGATCTCACGGTCGATATTGAAGTGATAACCCGGAATATTCAGGGAGAACGCCGCGTCGCCACCTCCGCGGTCCACCTGCGCGCCGGTCTTGCTGTCCACCTGCTCCCATTGGAACGGATGCGAATACGTGTGCGTGCCGATCTCCACGTGCGGCAGCGCGAACATCTTGCGCGCGATCTCTTCGAGACGCGGTGAGATATCCGGATGCAGGCCCTTGGGCCCGACTTCGCCTTCGATCACCGAGAGCGTCATCGGCACCTGATAGCGGGTGAAGATCTGCTGATACAGCGCTTCGCCGGAATAGTCGGGACCGGGGAATTCGGCGCGCGAGGCGAAGCCGTCACCGTCCACGTGCGACATGAGCAGACGCCGGCCGTTTTCAGTCGTGACGCTCGGGGACGGCATGTCCTGCAAATGCAGCGCCGCTTTCATGAACGCCATCGGCTGAATCGCCCAGCGCTCCTGCTCGATGCTGTCGAGCGATGCCACAGTGTACGGACTCAGTGCGTAGCCGCCCCACGGCGTAAGCGCGACCTGATCGAGCAGCACGCCGTTGGCCGAGACGCGCAGCAACGGCTGGCTGCGCGAACCCACGCGCACGCCTTGCAGATCGCGCGGCTCGGGCTTCGGGCTGATTTCGAAGCCGACCATCGGATCGCTCTTGACCACCGTGACGGGCGCGGCCAGCGTGCCGCCCACGGCTTGCAGGTCGAGCGCCGCGCCGGCCGAGCCGGCAGCGTCGAAGCCGAACTGCCCAAGGAACGCAACGGGCACGTGATCCGCCATGCGCGCTGCGACCCAGCGCTGCCACGCTTCAGGATCGGGCACCGCGCCGCGCTGGATCCACGCGACGACGCCCGCATAGCGGTCCGGCGTGATGGCGTCCGGCAGACGCGACGAGAAATCGGCGTACTCGACGTCGTAGCCCATATAGTTGAGCGGCGTGGCCAGATCGCGCACACCCGCGCTCAGGTCAAGCGGATCTTTGGTGTCGCGATCCTGCACGACGAGAATCTTGCGCGGCAGCACTTCGATCTTGCCGATGCCCACCACGTCGCGTGCCTTGCTCGTCACATAAGGCAGCATGCCGGCCGACACGACGCGCGCGGCCGTGTCGCGGGCGCACTGCCGGTCGTTGCGCGCGCAATATTCCACGGACACCACCGGCACGCCGCTTTGCTGCGTGAACGCGCGCGCTTCCGCAATGCGTTGTGCGCGCAACGATTCGGGGACTTCGAGAAGCTGGCCGCTGTCGTCGAGTCCACGAACCAGCGACTCGCCGACTGCCGCGTAGAGCGACTTCGCAACCGGCAGCGCGTTGCGCATGACGTCGGCGCCGCCCGCCACGAGGCGTGCGTCCGGATGCGCTTCATGAATGCGGCCGGCGGCGGCCACGGCCGCGGGCGTGTCGAGCAGGAAGCCACGATAGCCGCGCTGCCACAGCGGTTCGATCTGACTGGAGAGAAACGCGTCGGCCGAGCCCGCGGACTCGGCGCCATTGGTGCGCGCGATCCACGTGGTATGAGCCAGCGGGTGAGCCGCCGGGTCGAAACCCGTGGCGGGGTCAACTACGACGGCATCGAATGCTTGCAATTCACCGACAGGCGGATTGGCCGCATAAAAGAAAGCGACGTTGGGCCGAGACGCGGCGGAGCTGGAGCTGGTC
This sequence comes from Paraburkholderia sediminicola, assembly GCF_046027355.1. Classification (GTDB taxonomy): domain Bacteria; phylum Pseudomonadota; class Gammaproteobacteria; order Burkholderiales; family Burkholderiaceae; genus Paraburkholderia; species Paraburkholderia sediminicola_B. Next base: position 377,858 of record NZ_JAQQEK010000004.1, read on the forward strand.
GCCGCGGCAGCGGACCGCAGCGGCGCAGCTTCCGTCTGTGTCACTGCATGAGTCACAAGCGGTGCAATGCCTGCCGCGCCAAGGATTACCGCAATCAAGCTGCGCGTAAGAAATCGTTCGCCCGCACGTTCGACCACCCCGCAAGAGTCCCCGCCGGCGCATGCCCGGGTCCGCTTCTTCATCGCCAAAATCTTTTCCCCGTTCAGTCTGAACGCGAGCGGCGTTCTCCTTGTGGGGAGAATGTTTCCGCTAGCGGATTTTCGAGCCGGCCCGTCGGCATTATTTACATCGCGCAAAACTGACATTGCGCCGGATGCGATACCGACTTTTTGTTTGATTACTGGTAAGGCGGTGGAAGATAGCACATGACATGTGGCGTCTCAAGCTCGCTTACGGCGTCGGCTGAATCAGGATCGTTAAATAGTGGTAAATGCATCCGCTTGAATTCAAAGGCAAACGATTGCGCGCCTGAATACAACCGATATCAGTGTTGCGGTTGCTTAAAAGCGATTCGTCAAGGGGATCCGCAATGTGTTGGAAAACCGCTGCAGCAGGTTCAAATCAAGCCTGTCGGGCGCTTAATCTTCTGACCAATAAATCGCAGCAGAAAGATGCGCTGCTGTACTTTTTCTCAATTCTTTCAAATCTTTTTAAGCCCCGTCTAACAGGCGTATTCGACCCGCTCGCGGGCTTGGATCAGCGCCACATGCGGCAATAAATACCGAAACGCAAAACAGAATTCGATTTTCGGTTACTCTTGGGACACTCGAACCAAAGAACGAGAAAAATAAATCGGCCCCCTAAAGAAAACTCAAGGGATGCCGTTAGCGCAGTTTGGGCAAACCCGGAGCGATCCGGCGACGCAAAACTACAGGGACTCCCTTGCGGGAGTTTGCCAGTTGCCCGCCGTGTCCACGGCGGGCCAATCGACAGCGGTTTCGAAAGACCGCGTCAGGAGGCTACATGCAAGAAAATCGGGGAATGGGTGCGGTTGCGGGTGTGGGTGCGGTCATTGCTTTGGAATCGGCGGAAAGAACCCGCCTTGCGGGGCGCACCGGCAGGTGTCTGAAACGGGCCGGGCTTATCGCAGGTCTACTGCTGGGATGTCTCAACGGCACGGCTTTCGCCGGCAGCACGGCAACCAGTCTCGTCGTACCCTCCTACTTCAACGCTACCGGCAGCGTCGCGAACTGGAACAGCCTCGTGACCACGGCGCGCAAGGTGCCGACCACCGCGATTCTGAATCCGAACAGCGGCCCCGGCGTCAAGGAAGACCCGAACTATGCCGCCGCCGTCGCCAAGCTTCGCGCCGCGGGCGGCAAGGTACTCGGCTACGTGTCCACCTCGTACGGAAAGCGCTCGCTCTCCGCGGTCGTGGCCGACATCAATACCTACGTGGCGCTGTATAAGGTGGATGGCTTCTTCATCGACGAGATGACGTCCGATAGCCAGATGTCGCACATCCAGTTCTACCAGTCGATCTACAACTACATCAAAGGACTGAACGCCACCTACTCGGTGACGGCCAATCCGGGCACCAACATTCCTGAGCTTTACGCGAGCCTGCCGACGGCCGACCAGTTCGTCGTGTTCGAAAGTACTGCGAAGAGTTACGCAAAATATCAGCCGATGAGCTGGCAAGCCGCCTATCCGAAGAGCCGCTTCGTGCACATGGTGTACGGCGCGACTGCAGCGCAGTTGCCGGGCGTCGTGCAATACGCGAAGACGCATGGCGCGGGCGGCGTGTATGTCACGTCGCTTGCCGGTGGCAATCCGTACAAGGCGCTGCCGCCCTACTGGAACGATGAAGTGACGGACGCCGCCGCGCGTTGATGAGCTGACTCATATCGACATGCTGCTTGCTGCGGCCGGCGACGCCGGCCGCAGCATCTTATAGCCCGGCATTCATTCGTGGATGCTCGGGTTAGAACGCCGGCCACCGCCGTGCCGCGAACGAAATCTCCTGCAAGCCGACGCACCGATCAGAGGCACGCCCTCGTACGCCCGGGTCTGGGCACACCTATTGCTCTATTCCGCTCGCCGGCAAATCACCCGTCAAAGCACGCAGTGCCCACAACGAGTCGCCGTTTTCCATTTCAATCCAGCAATCCATCGGTGGGAGGCCCCATGCTTCGATACGCTGCAATCTTCTTCATCATCGCAATCATCGCCGCGGTATTCGGCTTTGGCGGCATCGCCGCGGGCGCGACCGAAATCGCCAAGGTCCTGTTCTTCATCTTCGTGGTGATCTTCCTCGTCACCTTGCTGATGGGCGTGATGCGACGCTGATGAACGCTTCGACCGTTTAGGCGGAAACACACCTGCCCCGGCGCGAGAATCAGCAATCCGTTGCAATACTTGCCGCACCGTATTGCAATTGTTGCTGCCCGCGCCCGGGTTTTCACTTCCGGGCTCGACCTGCATCAATGCGTTCTCTACAAGGCATTGCACTGCAGCACTTCTCCATTCCTCGTTGTCGCTTCCTTGTCGTCACGCCGCGCGCGCAATCGGCGCACGCACGCTCAATCGATGCGACCAGTTAGCGAGCGTACGCGTCGCCACGGGCGGCTTGCTCAGGATCGCACTGTCGTAACGCTTGCCGTCGAAGCGCACGAAATCGACGATACGAAACCCCTGTCCACGATAAAACGCGATCAGATGCGCAGCCGGTTGCGGCGTGTCGAGCGCAAGCTCCGCATAACCTCGCGTCGCGGCCCAATGGTCGGCGAATGCGATCAGCAACGTACCGATACCGCGCGCCTGCCACACCGGCTCGACCGCGAACTGGCGCAAGCTGGCGATATCGTCGCGACGGTATAGCTCGCACGCCGATTCACGGTCTGTCGCATAGAGCGTCATCGTGCCGACGATACGTCCGTCGCACACCGCCACATAGCAATCGCCGCGCGTTGCGCGCAAGCGTGTCGTCTCGACGGTCTGATCCACGCACGTGCAATTGAGGCCCATTGCGCCGAGCGGCGTGAAGGCCCGATGCAACAACGCCGTCAACGCGACGAACGAATCGCGCGCCGGATCGAAGCGGCGCAATTCGACACGGCCCATGCCGTGACACACGTAGTCGATACGAACGGATTGTTGCTTCGTTGCAGGTCGCTTCACGTTGAGCACCTCGTGGTATCAGGATGCTCGAAGTGTAGATTTGGCGTGGATGCGTCTCAAGAAAAAATGTCGTAAAAACTCACATGGGAACAGCTGCCGGCGCACTAACCCAAAGCCGGCACGAGTTGCGGCTCGCCTTCGCGCAGACCGAGATGCAATTCCTCGCACAGGAACGTTTGCAAGGTTTGCACAGCGGCTGCCTGCGTGCCGGAAACCTCGCGCATGAAGAGCCCGAAGTCCGCGCTGGGCGCGTCGGGCAAACCGTCGCCTTGACCGAGCACGCGCATCGATTCCGAACGAATGTTGCCGTCGAGCAGCACCGAAACACCGAGCCCCGCTTCAACCGCGGATTGGACGGCCGGCAGACTGGTGCTGGTGCACACGATGCGCCACGCGATCCCCGCGCGCCGCAGCGCCGTCAACACCTGTTGCTGCCACAGACACGCGCCGCCGAATGCCACCACCGGCAACGCGGCCTGTGCTTCGCGGCTGAAGCCGCGCGCGCCGACCCAGAAGAGCGGCTGCGTCCACGTGAGAAGCGGCGCTGCGTCGACCAGCGCGGGATCGCCGACCACCACGTCGAGGCTGCCATCCGCGAGCCGGTTCGACAGCGCCGCGCTGCTGTCGACGACGATCTCCAGCGCCACTTGCGGATAAGCGATCGAAAAACGCCGCAACGCCCGCGGCAGACGACCGACCGCAATGTCCTCCAGCATGCCGAGCCGCACGGTACCGGACACCTGCCCTGCGCTCAACGCGCGGCGCGCATCGGCGCCCGCGCCGAGTATCGTGTGGGCATACGGCAGCAATAAGTGACCTGCTTCGGTGAGCTCCACGCCGCGCGGCGAGCGGTCGAGCAGACGCTGGCCGAGTTCTTCCTCGAGCCGGCGCAATTGCATGCTCACCGCGGCCTGGGTACGCGCAAGGCGCGTCGCCGCCACGCCCACCGCGCCCGCCTCAGCCACAGTGACGAAGGCGCGCAGCAGGCTGCTGTCGAGATCTCGGGTCATAAGGGTTCTTGAAGTCAGCATAAGAAATATCAACTTATCTTAATACCGCCGGCACCGATAAGATAGCGATGACGAATTCCGATCGAGCGCCAACTCACCAGACGACCATGCAGGACACCACCCTCCAATCCGCGCTGAATCCCGCGCAAACCAGCGTTAAACCCGCCCGCAGCGCGGCCGGGGCGGCATTGCTGTGCGTCCTGTCGATGTCGTGCGTGCAATTCGGCGCCGCACTTTCCGCGCCGACGATGGCCACCTACGGTTCACTCAGCACCACGTGGCTGCGCTTGTGCTGGGCGGCATTGGTGCTCGCCTTGCTGGTGCGTCCGCGCTTTCTGAGTTACTCGCGCGCGCATTGGACTGCCGCCGGCGTCCTCGGCGCGGCGATGGCGGGCATGACGTTGTGCTTTTTCGCGGCGCTCCAGCGCATTCCGTTAGGACTCGCCGTCGCAATCGACTTTCTCGGGCCGCTCGCCGTCGCGACCTTCGCGGTCCGTCGCGCGCGAGCCTTGCTATGGCCCGCGCTGGCGATCGCCGGCGTAATACTGCTTTCGCGCGATCGCGCCGGCTGGATCGGCGAACCGCTCGGCGTGCTGCTTGCCTGCGGCGCGGCGCTCGGGTGGGGTACCTACATCGTGCTGATGAAGAAGACCGGCACCCTGTTCGCGGGACTCGAAGGACTGTCGGTATCGCTGATCGCGGCGGCGCTCGTGGCCACCCCATTCGGATTGGCGCAAAGCGGTCTTCATGTCGCGACAGGCCAGATCGTGGCGACGGCGGGCCTCGCGCTGCTGGTCCCGCTGTTGCCGTACGCGCTGGAAATGGTGGCGTTGCGGCACATGCCGGCCGCCTCGTTCGGAATCCTGATGAGCGTCGAACCGGCGATCGGCGCGTTGGCCGGCTTCGTCGTATTGCATCAGCCGATGGGGGTTTTACAGATCGCGGGCACGTTGCTAGTGGTGACCGCGAGCGTCGGCGCCGTGGTGGCGACGCGCTGAAAGCTGCGGCACGACGCGCGCGCCTCGGCGCGGCAAGACCGTGCGCTTAGCTCAGGCGATATTTTCTGCTTCGTAAAGACGCCGGCCCGCGGCATCCTTCGCGCCAAGGGTCGGCTCGAAATCGATCGGCCACTCGATGCCGATGTCGGGATCGCGCCACAGAATGCAGCGCTCCAGTTCGGGAAACCAGTATTCAGTGGTCTTCCACAAACACTCGGCAAAATTGGACAGCACCACGAAACCGTGCGCGAAGCCCGGCGGCGCCCAGATCTGCCGGTAATTGGCCGCGCTCAGATACGCCCCGCACCACTTGCCGAAATTCGGCGAATTGAGCCGCACGTCGACGGCGACAGCAAAAACTTCGCCCACCACGACCCGCATGAGCCGGCCCTGAGGGCGTTGCACCTGATAGTGCAAGCCGCGCAGCACGCCATGCACCGCGCGCGAATGCCGGTCCTGCACCAATTGGAAAGCTTGCGAGACGTCGTCGATAAACTCGTCCGCGCTGAAGCTCTCGAAGCAGAAGCCGAACTCGTCGCAAAACACCTCGGGCTCGATGAGTTTCACCTCCGGCAATGCCGTCGCGATCACCTTGTTGCCCATTGCTGCTGTGCTCGTAAGAAGCCTGACCGGCGAAAACGCGGCCGCCACGACGGACGCGTCCACGTGTCATATGGCGCCCCGCCGCCGGCACGGGCACCTGCATGAATATTACGCCTCGCTCGCCACGCGGCTGCGCGCGCGATATTCGGTTGGAGACAGCGCCATGCGCTTGCGGAAAATCTTCGCGAGACGATCGCCATTGCCCGTACCGCTGCGCCGCGCGATCTTGTCGACCGGTAGTTCGGTCTCGGTCAGGAAGTTGCAGGCAATGCGCAGTCGGACCTGCAGCAGATAGTCCGACGGCGTGACCTGCATTTCATGCTTGAAACGCCGCAGGAAATTGCGCTCGCTCATCGCCGCGACCTGCGCGGCGTCGGCCACTGAAACCGGACGGTCGCAATTGGCCTCCATCCAGCGCGCCGCGGCACGGATCTTCTCGGCCACGCTGAGCGTGCCGCCCTCCGCCGGCAGTGGCACCCAGGTGGCAGCCATGCCGGGCATCACACGGTCTGCGACGCTGCGAGCAAGCTCGGCGCCGAGATCGCGCTTGATGAACATGAGCGCGCTGCGGGCACAGTCGTTACGATCGTTGGACGCGTTGAGCGCGGACTCGCCCGTGACACTGCTGAGATAGCGGTTCACCTGCGGTGCATCCGTATCCGTCGGGCCGACCGCTTCCAGCACGAGCCGCCCTTCGCCGATCGTTTCGATCGCGCGCGTACGCGATTGCACCGTACGCAGCCAGCCGAGCACACGCTCGTCGCGGGCGGCCACATGTGCGCCGTAGCCGCCCGCGATGAACAGCACGTCGAAGCCGCTGGCAAAGCGCGCGTCGATACGGTCAGTCCAGATGCGCGCGGAAGAAGAACTGGCGACGCTGCCGCCGTCCATGGAAAGGAATTGCACTTCGTAAGGCTGTTCTTCACCGGCGCGCGAACCCGAAAGTTCGTTCGCGGTCTGGAACATCTCCACCACGGTGCCTGGGCCGAGCAGCCAGAAGCCGTCGAACAGCAACACGCCGATTCGCCGCGTTGCACTACGCACGTTCAATGTCGGCGTATGTAACCAGGTGATCCTCGCAGTATCAAGGTGCATGTGCGGCATGATATTTCCCCAAACTGTCGTACATTGTGGACCCCGATCGCCGTTAGCAGCCGGTATGAGCGGAATGATTTATTGCCGGAAGAAATCGCAGCAAGGCCACTTAACGGATTAAGCGTGATGTTAGCGGAATGGCTCGCTATAGTAAATTTGAAAAACAAATTACTATCGAGAAACAGAATGTATGAAGAAAACCGTTATCTCGCGTTTGATATGACAACTGGCAGGTTGCGTAGCCGCCACAGCAAACCATGCTGGTGCCATTTGCGGCACCTGGCCGCGAAGCGGCCCGGAGCCTCGTTCTTCAGGCATTGGCAGGTGTCATCCGAGCCTGCCGGCAGGCAATCGATTTGTGACCCGCGTATGGCGGAGCGCCATCCAAAAGTGTTTCAAACTTGAACTCCAAACCTCGCAGATAATGACCGTTCAATACCGGCTTTATTCGCAAATTGGGAATTTATTGACTGCCCAATGCAATCGAACCCGCATTTAACGAATCGATCCCGATTAAATATTTGAAAACGCGATTTTCGAACATCTAAAAATGTTTCTATATTGAAACATTGGCCGTTTTATACGTATGATCAATTCACGTTTGCAGCGCACAATTCTGGAAAACGTCAGACTATTGGGAACCGGCCGTGGCGAGTGCGGCAAGCACGTTCCTTAAACAAAGTTTCATCCGCGGATCGTGCTCTTTAAGGATTCGCCAGGCGCGGCAGCGACATAATTCGTGCATCGTGATAGCCGCAAGGAGCCAGCACATGTCGCGCCCCATGAGCATCGAAAGAGTCAACGAGTATGGTCAGCACGCAGTTCGCATCGCCATCGAAGACAGCGCCGTGCTGCTCGACGTGGCCGATCTCGACGCCGTGATCGAACACCTCAGCGCCCTGCGGGCCGGCATGCGCCCGGAAGTGCCCAAGGAGCCGCTGCGCACCCATCAGTACGTGATCGAGATCGATCCGTGCTGGCATGCGGAGAAGCATCCGCTGCACGATGGCGCCGTGCTGTTCCTGCGGCATTCCGGTCTAGGCTGGGCCGGGTTCGCGCTGCCCACCGAAAGCCTCGCCAAACTGCACCACGCACTCACGCAGCAACTGGAAGCTTCGCTGGAAGTGCACGGCATGCTTAACTGAACTACCGGCACGCGGGCTTGTTGCGTTTCACGCAGGACTGCGTTTCAGATCACGCGCGCAACGCGTCACGCAGCCCACCTATACTTCAGTCACCGCGTAGCTGCGGTTACTTTCGTTCAAGTCTCTTTCACAAGCGCGGCTTTGTCCGCGCTCTTTTTTTGTCCATTGCTTAGCGTTGCTGATGGTTCTCCTGGAACCGGCAAACAGTCCGCGCGTACAGTTCATGAACATTGCACAAAATTAAAAAAGACTTAATGCACCTAGCAGCGCGGATTTATCCGCCATCGCCGATGATGCACCCATCGCCCTTCTCTACTGTTCCAACATGAACCAGCTACAAGCGATGCGTGTCTTCACACGAGTAGTCGATCTCGCCAGCTTCAATCTCGCGGCGAGACAGTTAGGCATGTCAGCGGCTGCGGTCACGCGCAGCGTCGGCACGCTGGAAGCGCATCTGAACATGCGCCTTTTGAACCGCACCACGCGCAGTCTTTCGCTGACGGACGTGGGCCGCGAATATCTCGACGGTTGCCGCGCGATCATCGAGAAGCTCGACGAGATGGAATCGAATCTGCTGGAAACCACACGCGACCCGCAGGGCACGTTGCGGATCGCCACGCCGATGACCTTCGCCACGGCGGGTCTGGGCGCGCTGCTCGCCGCCTACCGCACGCTGAATCCGCGCGTGGACTTCGACGTGACGACGTTCGACACGCACATCGACCTCGTGGAAGGCGGCTTCGACGTGTGCTTCTCCGACGACCGGCGCCTCGCCAATTCCACGCTGGTGAGCCGCACGCTTACCAGCGTCGACGAACTCACCGTCGCGTCCCCTACTTATCTAGCGCGTAATGGCACCCCACGCGATCCCGCTGCCTTGAACCGGCATGGCCTGCTGACGGTGTCCGACGGTTCGTCGCGAAGCTGGGAGTTCGCGGACGCCGACGGCCTCTATCGCGTCAACACAGGCAGCGCGCTCACCGCGACCAGCAGCGCGATGGTGCGCGTGGCCGCGCTCAACCATATGGGCATCGCCTTGCTACCCATGCCGATCATCGCCGACGATCTCGCGCGCGGCACGCTAGTCCCCGTGCTCGAACAGTTCGAGATCAACGGCGGCCCACGTCAAGTGTCGATTCTCTACTCCGGCCGCAATTACCTGTCGATGCGCGTGCGCAGCTTCATCGACTTCGCGGTCAGCCAGTATCGCGCCCCGGACCGCCCGGTTGCACTGCGCGCGGTCGCCTGAAGCGGGCGCGCATCATGCCCAGGATATTGACGATTGAAGATGACGAACTGATCGCTCACGACATTGTTCGCACGCTCAGTGCGAGCGGCTTTTCCGTCGATGTGGCGCGCACCGGCCGCGAAGGCATGGCGAAAGTGATGGCGGGCGATTACGACGTCGTCACGCTCGACCGCATGCTGCCCGATCTCGACGGTTTGACGATCGTCGCGACCATGCGCGGCGTCGGCATGGAAACGCCCGTGCTGGTCATGAGCGCGATGTCCGATGTCGACCAGCGCATTCAGGGCCTGCGTGCCGGCGGCGACGATTATCTGACCAAGCCCTTCTCGCCCGAGGAAATGTTCGCGCGCGTCGAGGTGCTATTGCGGCGGCGTCCACGTCACGCGAAAGCTGAAACGATGCTGCGCAACGGCGCACTCGAACTGGATCTGGTGCGCCGTAAAGTCACGCACCGTCAGCGCGAACTCGATCTGCAACCCACCGAATTCCGTGTGCTCGAATTCATGATGCGCCACACCGGCCAGGTGCTCACGCGCACGATGATTTTCGAAGCCGTGTGGGGTTGCCGCTTCGACCCGGGTACGAATCTGATCGACGTGCACGTGGGGCGTTTGCGCAAGAAAGTCGAGATGCCCGGCGAGCGTCCGTTGATCCGCACGATTCGCGGCTCGGGCTATCTGTTCGGTTGACCCAGGCACTTCGCAATTCTGAAGAACGAGCGTTGGCGCTGCATGCAGCACCAACGTCGCTTCAGCACGCCTATCGACGCAATCGCACATCACACGCCGCTTCCTAAAACTAGTTTCATTTGTTTTGTCCGCGCCTGTTAGGACCCGCTCCCCAGAATGCCTTTACCGGGCCGCGCCATTGACGCGAGTCCCCATTGCCACACGCCCGCGCAGATTCAATCGCGCCTCTGAACGGAGCAGCCTTCGATGTTAAAAATAGTCCGGTTAGCTTTGACCCGGCCCTACACGTTTATCGTGCTCGCAATGCTGATCCTGTTGATCGGCCCGCTTGCCGCATTGCGCACGCCGACGGACATCTTCCCCGACATCCGCATTCCCGTGATCAGCGTGGTGTGGAATTACGCCGGCCTGCAACCGGACGACATGTCCGGGCGCATCGTCACGTACTACGAGCGCACGCTCGGCACCACCGTCAACGACGTCGCGCATATCGAGTCGCAATCGTTTCGCGGCTACGGCATCGTGAAGATCTTCTTCCAGCCGACCGTGGATATCCGCACCGCGACCGCGCAGGTGACTTCGGTTTCGCAGACGGTGCTCAAGCAAATGCCACCCGGCACCACGCCGCCGCAGATTCTGAACTACAACGCGTCCACGGTGCCGGTGCTGCAACTGGCGCTAACCAGCAATACGCTCGACGAACAGAAGCTCGCCGACTACGCGACCAACTTCATTCGTCCGCAATTGCTGAGCGTGCCGGGCGTCGCGATTCCGACGCCGTACGGCGGCAAGACGCGTGAAGTGCAGATCGATCTCGACCCGCAGGCCTTGCAGGCGAAAAAGCTCTCGGCGAACGATGTCGCCACGGCGCTCGCGCAGCAAAACCAGATCATTCCGGCGGGTACCGAGAAGATCGGCCGCTTCGAATACAACATCAAGCTGAACAACAGTCCGCTCGCGCTCGACGAACTGAACGCGCTGCCGATCAAAACCGTGGATGGCGCCACGATCTATATCCGCGATGTGGCGCACGTACGCGACGGCTATCCGCCGCAAGGCAACGTGGTGCGCGTGGACGGGCACCGCGCGGTGCTGATGAGCATCCTGAAGAACGGCTCAGCCTCCACGCTCGACATCATCTCCGGCGTGAAGGCGCAACTGCCGCGTATCGAGGCGACCTTGCCGCCGGGGCTCAAGCTCGTCACGATGGGCGATCAGTCGACTTTCGTGAAAGGCGCCGTCAGCGGCGTGGCGCGCGAGGGCGTGATCGCCGCCGCACTCACTTCGCTGATGATCCTGCTGTTCCTCGGCAGCTGGCGCTCCACGCTGATCATCGCCGCGTCGATTCCGCTCGCCGTGCTGGCCGCCATCGCCGGGCTCGCGGCAATGGGCGAAACGCTCAACGTGATGACGCTCGGCGGCCTTGCCTTGGCGGTGGGTATTCTGGTCGACGATGCCACCGTGACCATCGAGAACATCAACTGGCATCTGGAACAAGGCAAGGACGTAAAGAGCGCGATTCTCGATGGCGCCGCGCAGATCGTCGCGCCCGCGTTCGTGTCGTTGCTGTGCATTTGCATCGTGTTCGTGCCCATGCTGCTGCTCGACGGCATTGCGCGCTTCCTGTTCGTGCCGATGGCCGAGGCCGTCATCTTCGCGATGATCGCCTCGTTCATCCTCTCGCGCACTTTCGTGCCGATGATGGCGCAATACCTGCTGCGCGCCCATGCATCGGGCGGCCACGCGTCCGGCGAACTGGCCGCGACACTGGACCCGCATGGCGGCCACTCCCACGCGGCGCCTTCGCGCAATCCGCTAGTGCGCTTCCAACGCGGCTTCGAGCAGCGCTTCGAACGCGTGCGCGGCGTGTACCGGATCGTGCTCGGTCTCGCGCTCACGCATCGCAAACGCTTCGTGACGGGCTTTCTGATCGTGGTGGGGACGTCGTTCCTGCTCGCGCCGTGGCTCGGCCGCAATTTCTTCCCCGATATCGATTCCGGTGAAATCGCGATCCACGTGCGCGCGCCGATCGGCACACGAATCGAAGACACGGCCGCGCAATTCGATCTGATCGAAAATGCGGTGCGCCGCGCAATTCCGCCGGGCCAGTTGCGCAGCATCATCGACAACATCGGTTTGCCGAATAGCGGGATCAACCTTACGTATAACAATAGCGGCACGGTTGGCCCGCAAGACGGCGACATCCTGATCTCGCTGAACGAAAATCACCGGCCCACCGCGGACTTCGTGCGCACATTGCGTCAAACCCTGCCGCGCCAGTTTCCGGGCACGACTTTCGCCTTCCTGCCGGCCGATATCGTCAGCCAGATTCTGAACTTCGGCGCGCCCGCGCCAATCGATCTGCAAGTCGCCGGCCCGAATCAGGCCGCCAATCACCGGTACGCGAATGAAGTCATGCGCCGTATGCGCATGATCCCGGGCATTGCCGATACCCGCATGCAACAGGCGTCGACCTATCCGCAGTTCACCGTTTCCGTGGATCGCTCGCGCGCTGATCAACTCGGCATCACCGAACAGGATGTCACCAACTCCGTGGTGGCGAGTCTGTCCGGCACGAGCCAGGTGTCGCCGACGTACTGGCTCAATCCGAAGAACGGCGTGTCGTATCCGATCGTCGCGCAGACGCCGCAATACCGCATGACGTCCCTGTCGAATCTGAACAACCTGCCGGTGACCGGCAAGAGCGGCCAGGCACAGATTCTCGGCGGCATTGCGACAATTACGCGCGGCGTGGGCAATGCGGTGGTCTCGCATTACAACATCGAACCGCTCTACGACGTGTTCGCGACGACCCAAGGCCAGGATCTCGGCGCGGTGGCGGCGAAGATCCAGAACATCGTGCACGCGACCGGGAAAGATGTGCCCAAGGGTTCCATCGTGACGCTGCGCGGCCAGGTGCAGACGATGAATGGCGCGTTCCTCGGTTTGTCGCTCGGTCTGGTCGGCGCGATTGCGCTGATCTATTTGCTGATCGTCGTGAACTTCCACTCATGGAGCGACGCGTTCGTGATCGTCACCGCATTGCCCGCGGCGTTGGCCGGCATCGTGTGGATGCTGTTCACCACGCACACGCCGCTCTCGGTGCCCGCGTTGACCGGCGCGATTCTCTGCATGGGCGTGGCGACCGCCAACAGCATTCTGGTGGTGAGTTTCGCGCGCGAACGGCTGGCCGTCACCGGCAACGCGCTGGTAGCCGCAATGGAAGCAGGCTTCACGCGCTTTCGCCCGGTGTTGATGACCGCGCTCGCGATGATCATCGGCATGGCGCCGATGGCGCTCGGTCTCGGCGACGGCGGCGAGCAGAACGCGCCGCTCGGCCGCGCCGTGATCGGCGGCCTGCTTTGCGCGACTTTCGCCACGCTGCTGTTCGTCCCCGTCGTGTTCAGCATCGTGCATCGGCGCGACGCCGCCGCTCATCGCCCTTCGCACGACCACTCTTCTTCCGAACCCGGAGTCCATCATGTCCACTGAGATCGAGATCAATTCGCCGAAACGGCTGCGTCATCTGAAGCTCATCGGCATCGTCGCGCTGCTGGCGGCAGCGGGCATCGTGGCGAGCGGCATTGCCAGCCGCGTGCATGCGAAACAGGAACTGACCACCTGGTCCGCGCAGCAAGCCGTGCCGACCGTGGTGGCCTACACGCCGAAGCACGACCTCGACGCGCAGGCACTGGTGTTGCCCGGCCGTCTGTCCGCCTTCGTCAATGCGCCGATCTATGCGCGCGTGTCGGGTTATCTGCATGCGTGGTACGCGGATATCGGCACGCATGTCAAAGCCGGCCAGTTGCTCGGCGAGATCGACACGCCCGACCTCGATCAGCAATTGCAGCAGGCGCGCGCCGATTTGCAGAACTCGGTGGCCAACGAAAAACTCGCAGCGTCCACCGCGCGCCGCTGGACGCAGATGCTGCAGCAGGACTCCGTCTCGCAGCAGGACGCCGATGAAAAGACCAGCGATCTCGTCGCCAAACAAGCCACCGTCGCCGCCAACGAGGCCAACGTGCGGCGCCTCGAAGCGCTCGAATCGTTCAAGCGCATTACCGCACCGTTCGACGGCATCGTCACCGCCCGCACCACCGACATCGGCGCGCTCATCAATGCGGGCGGCGGCAATGGGCCCGAATTGTTCTCCGTGTCCGACGCGCATCAGTTGCGCGTCTATGTGAGCGTGCCGCAGGACGAAGCCGCCGCGATCCAGCCCGGCATGAGCGCCACGCTCACCGTGCCCGAACGGCCCGGCGTGAAGTTCAACGCGAAACTCGTCGACACCGACGACGCCATCACGCCTTCTTCGGGCACCCTGCTAGTCCAACTCGCGGTCGACAATCACGACGGTTTGCTGATCCCCGGCGAGTACACCGAGGTCCATTTCGCGTTGCCGACCAATGCGCACGCACTGTCGATTCCGGCGAGCTCGCTGATCTTCCGGCAGAACGGTTTGCAAGTCGCCGTGGTCGGCAAGGACAATCGCGCGGAGCTCAAGCCCGTATCGATCGCAACCGATCTTGGCACGCACGTCGAGATCGCCTCGGGTTTGAACGCCACGGATCGCGTGATCGACAACCCGCCCGACTCGCTCGCATCCGGCGATGAAGTGCGCCTGCAGACAGGCGCAAGCGGCACCGACGACACCGCGCTAGCCGGCCGGCGCGCGGCGGAGCGTACTCATGGATAAACGCCGTCTTTGCATCGCGTTGGCGGCCGCGGCGTTGCTGAACGGCTGCTCGTTCGCGCCGACTTATCACGCGCCGCCCGCCAGCATCCCCACCACGTTCAAGGAAAGCGGCCCGTGGCAGCTCGCCCGACCCGCTGACCGCGTGCCACGCGATGCGTGGTGGAGCGTGTATCGCGACCCCGTGCTCGACCACCTCGAAGAGCAGGTGGCGGCCGCCAACCCCGACGTCGCCGCGGCCATTGCGCGCTACGACGAAGCCACGGCCTATCTCTCGCAGGCGCGTTCGGGCCTGTTTCCGACGATCGGCGCCGAAGCGTCGGTCGAACGCCAGCGGCAGTCGGACAACCGGCCGCTGCGTGGCGCGGGACAGCCTGCCGTGTACGGCGCCAATACCGTCGACGTCGGCATCGCCTACGACCTCGACCTGTGGGGCAAGATCCGCAATGAAGTGGCCGCCGGCCGCGCCGCGATGCAGGCCAGCGAGGCCGACCTCGAATCCGTGCGCCTGAGTTTGCAGGCCAATCTCGCGAGCGCCTATTTCAACCTGCGCGGCCTCGATGCGCAGCAGCAACTGCTCAACGATACGATCGACACCTATCAGCGCGCCCTCACGCTCACGCTGAGCCGTCACGCCGGTGGCATCGCGTCCGATCTCGACGTGTCGCGCGCGCAGACGCAACTCGACACCGCGCGCGCTTCCGCTGACGACATCGCCGCACAGCGCGCGCTCTACGAACACGCGATCGCCAGCCTGACCGGCGCGCCCGCGTCGAACTTCACGCTGGCCGCCGCGACCGAATCGGCCTACGTGCCGTCCATTCCGACCGGCGTGCCGGCGGCGCTGCTGCAACGGCGGCCCGATATCGCCGCGGTCGAACGGCGCGTTGCCGAGGCGAACGCGCAGATCGGCGTCGCCAAGGCGGCGTTCTTTCCGGACATTTCGCTCGGCCTCGACGGCGGTTATCAAAGCGACACGCTCTCGCCGTGGCTGATGGCGCCGAACGAAATCTGGTCGGTCGGGCCGAGCCTCGTGTTCACACTGTTCGACGGCGGCCGCCGCGCCGCGATGACCGATCAGGCCCGCGCCAAACTCGCGGAGAATGGCGCCAAGTACAAGGCCGCTGTGCTGCTTGCCTTCCAGCAGGTCGAGGACAACCTCGCGCAACTGCATCATTTCGGCGACGAGGCCACGAAACAGAACGAAGCGCTCATTGCTGCGCAACGCACGTTGACGCTGTCGATGTCGCGCTACCGCGATGGCGTGGTCAGCTATCTGGACGTGGTGACGGCGCAGACCACCGAGCTCGATACACAGATCGCCGCGTTGAACCTCAATACGCGGCGTCTGCTGGCTTCCGTGGGTCTGATCCAGGCGTTGGGCGGTGGCTGGTCGGCCGACGGCGCCGGGAGCGCGCCTGACGTTCAGGCGGCGCAGGCACAAACGCAAGCACAAGCGCTCGCCGTTAAAGCACGCGTTGCCGACGCCGCGGGTTGACGTGTCCCACGGTACGTGAAGAAGTCGCCGGCTCATCACCGGCGACTTTTGCGTTTGCGCTGGCGCTTTCGTCGAGCGGATAGTTCGCTCGCTTCGCTCAGAACCTGTGCCGCATGCCGACGGCCACCACCGCCTGCCGGTCGCTCGAGGATGCCGCCAGCGAATAGATCGAGGCATTACCAAGCACCGCGATGCCGTCCGCGCCCGACACGTGCTGATAAACGCCCTCCAGATACAGATCCGTGCGGCGCGACAAAGCGTAATCCGCTTGCAGCATGAACTGATTCCATTTCGGCGAGACGCTCTTGCCCGCGTCGCTGTAATGTCCGTCGGTAAATGTATAAGAACCGCCGAGTGTGAACGCCGGGGTTAGCGCGTAACGCGCGTTCAACTCGTAATTGTTGAAGGTCAGCAGATCGCCGTTGAGCGTGGAATAGGCGCCCCCTTGCGTGATCTGATGCGGATCGTCGAGCATCGTACGCGTAAAGACGAGGCCGACCGTCGCCGCGCCGAACGTATAACGCCCCGCCGCGTCGAGGACGCGTTGACGCGCGCCAGTGAAGGCCGCATCGCCGTCGCTGCTGCTCACCGCACCACCCGTATTGGTGGGCTGGTTGACACCGCCCGGCTGGTTGACCTGCAGATACGCGACGGCCAGATTGAACGGACCGCCCGTCCACTGCGCGCCGAGGCTATAGGCGTTGTTGTTGCTGAAGCCGCCCGCCGCATTGCTGAACGCGTAGGCGCCGCCGACCGTGAAGCCGTCGTAGGTTGCACTGCGGAATTTCAGCGCGTTGTTCATGCGCAGGTCGTTGTTGAGGTTGTCGTTGTCGAACGGGTGATCGGCGATATTGCCGCCGAAGCCCGAACCGGTCGCCGACAGCGGCGCCACGAAATCCACCAGAAAGTCGTATTGCCGGCCCAACGTCACGGTGCCCCACTGCTTGCTCGCGACACCCACCCACGCTTGCCGTCCGAACTCGTCCCCGCCGTTGGAGAACTTGCCGCTGTCGATATTGAAGCCGTTCTCGAGATCGAAGACCGCGCTCAATCCGCCGCCCAGATCTTCGTTGCCGCGCAGGCCCCAGCGGTCCGTGCTCACGTTGCCGCTTTCCATCATCCAGTTGCTTTTGCCGCCGCTGGCCGTCTTCTGATTGCTGATGTAGTCGAGGCCCGTATCGAGCGTGCCGTAGAGCGTCACGCTGCTTTGCGCGTGTGCTGCGGCGCAGAAGGTGCCAGCCAGCGCGACGAGTGTGGTTGCCAATGCTTTGTTCATGTTTGATTCCGGGTAAGAGAAGGCGCCGGTCCGCGCATTGTCGGACCGATCCCGCACACCGTGCGGGTAGCCGCAATGTAGATAGACGCGGTGACACACCCGTGATCAAAACCGGCCGTTTCATGAAACGTTTTTTATCTTCATGACATGCGTCCGGTGAGTGTCTGATTCACCGGTTCATCGACGCTCGAACGGATAAATATCTTTTCATGCACACGCCGCCGATCCGCTAAAGCCGGTTGACTATCCTTCTCATCAACCGATCCACGAATGCTTTGAGATTCGCGCATCGGCCCCATTCAATCTGATTTGTGAGGATTACGAACATGAAATCTCTGATGCTCGCCATCGCTTTCATCGGTGCTACCGCGACGGCTTCCGCCTTCGCTCAATCGACCACGACGCCGACCCAACAGAGCGCCGCACCGTCGATGCAGGTTGCCGCGAATAGCACGGCTGCCGTCAATGCCGCCGGCTCGTGGGTTCCGCCGTATGGCCAGGCCACTGGCGAAAAGACGCGCGCTCAGGTCTATCGTGAACTGGTGCACGCAGAGAAGGACGGCCAGCTCGCGTATCTGAATTCAACGATTTACGCACACTGAGACACCTGCAATGCTCGATCTCCGACCACGCGCCGCTCTCGCGCTGCTGTTCGCCACCGCCCTCGCGGCCGCAGCCACTTCGGCTGTCGCCGCGCCGCCGGTGGACGGCACGCTCAGCCGATCCACGACACTGTCATCCGCCGGCAAATGGAGTTCGCCGAACGCCACGAACGCTCACGGCAAGACGCGTGCTCAGGTCTACCGCGAACTGATCAAAGCCGAGGGTGACGGTCAGATGAGCTATCTGAATCAGCTCTACCGTTAATTGCACTGCCCTCTTCCTCTGACGATATCGATGACACTTCGCACCGCGATCAAACGCTCCGTCCGCTTCGCTGCGGCCGCTGTCGCAGCAGGCCTGCTGTTATCTGGCTGCGCGACGACACCTTCGAGCACTGCCGACAACTGCGTCGGCCCCCCCAGTTACTGCAACATCTACTTTGGCTCCTAAAAAGAAGAGCGCGCTACCCTTGCGGATAGCGCGCTCCTTGACTGACTGCTTCAGTTTTAGAACGAGTGCCGCACGCCGACCCGGCCGACCACCTGCTTGCCGTTGGACGACGGATCGAAGCCGGCGATCTGCGCGACTGCGCCACCGCTTGCTTTCTGCAACGCGGCGAGTGCATACACGGCGGTACGTTTCGACAACTCGTATTCCGCGCTCAGATTGAGCTGCTGATACTTCGGCTCCTGATTGGTCGCGTGATCCCGGCCATCCGTGTAGGTGTAGCCTGCTGCGAGATTGAGCTGACTGGTTGCGGCGAACGTGCCGGCGATTTCATAGTTCTGGAATTTGACGTCCTGACCCGCGTCGCCCTGCTGGAAATTGACGTTGGTAAAGTTGCCCATGACCTTGAACTTGCCGAGTTGATACGAAGCGCCGGCGGCAAAGATGCCTTGACTGCGCGCATTGGCGAGATAGTTGCCGTACACGGCATTGGTAAAGCCCGAACCATTCTGATAGCTCTGGATCGACTCCTCAGGATCGTTGACGCGCAAATAGCCCGCACCAGCGGAGAACGGCCCGTTCGTATACGACGCTGCCGCGCTATAAGCCGCGTTATTCGAGAACTGCCCTGCTTGACCGCCGAAAGAATAAAGCGCTTCGCCGGTAAATCCGCCGATGGTGGGACTCGTGTACTTCACGGCATTGCTGATTGCGAAGCCGTTATCGAGGTTATCCATGTCGTTGGGATGGGAGAAATACCAGCCGCCGTAGCTATCGTTGAGCGAGAACGGTTCGATGAGATCGACGAGCGGATCCCACTGCCGCCCGAGGGTGACGGTACCGGCCGTCTGACTGGCGAGACCGACATAGGCGTTACGCGAGAACGCGAGCCCGCTGCCGAGACTACCGTTAGTCGAATTGAAACCGCTCTCGAGATCAAAGATAGCGGACAGTCCACCACCGAGATCTTCTTTACCTCTGAGTCCCCAACGGCTGCCGGCGCTCACACCGCTGGCCATTTGATAGAGATGGCTGCCGTTGACGTTGCTGGCGAAATCGATGCCGGTATCGAGGAGCCCATAGAGCGTGACACTGCTTTGCGCGTGCGCCGACGACGCGACGCCGACGCAAACGAGTGCCCCAACCAGACGCGCCAGCTTCATCTTCTGATTCATGAATCACCTTCCATTTAATTGAGGATGCCTGATAACAGCGGCCGCATTGCAATGGATGCAGCCACGAGACGAATATATCGAGATCAGAAAACACCGCCCCTGCAAGAGAGACTTTCAACAAATGCGTTGGATTTTCATGACCAGATCATTGACCCGGCGTGCACGAGCGGGTCGTAGAAACGAGGGAAGAACGGGAAAAGTGGAAGCAAAGCAACGCACGCGTCAGCCAACAAGGACGCAGCAAACCAATTGGTTTTGGAGAGATGCCGCGACGGCGCGCGCAGCGCCGCCGGAAGAATGACAGCCTTGTCACCAGGGCGGAATGTGCGAGAACACAGATTCCAGATGCACCACTACCGTGACTGCGCGAGGGCCCCGCTTATAGGCTAGCGGTGCAAAGCCGCTTTCTTTGCTTACTTTCTTTGCGGCGGCAAAGAAAGTAAGTGCCGCCCCGCACAGGGGCAACGCTAATAGACCACTACGAATTGAAAAAGCCCCGAAACCAAACTAAGCCCCAACCGAAACCTGATACCCAAACCGACTAACCGTCTCAATCCGAACCTGAGGCAAATCACCCAAAAGTTTCCTCCTCAACCGAGAAACAACGAGATTGACACTAGAAGGATCGACATCCTCCTTCTCTGGCCAGGCATACCGAATAAGGTGATCCCTAGCCACAGGCGCATTAACTTGCTTGATCAAACACTCGAGCAGAAGAAACTCTCTACGGGTGACCCCAACCCTCCGCCCACCAAAAACAAGCTCCCGAGTAGCGGCATCGAGAGAAGGCGCATCAACCGAAGAAAAAACAGAAGAAGAACCGCCAGGAGCCCCGCGCCCGGCTCCAATACGCTGCAAAGCCTGCATCCGCTCATGCATTTCAATAAACGAATAAGGCTGACAGAAGCAAGCATCCGCGCCGGCGCGCAGAACTTTGGTGCGATCCTGAGCAGTAGCCGCCCCCAACACAGCCACAATCGCCGCCCCACTCCCACCCGCAGCGAACTCGACAACAAACTCCAGCAAGGCGGAATAAAACCCCACCTCCAACACCATCAAAACGATCGCATCAAACGGTTCCTGAGCCGCGAGAAAAACCCCATCCCGCAGATCATCAGCCCGCTGCAGACTATGCGCGCTCTCCTGAAGCGCCTTGAAAAGCCAAGCCGCTTCCGGATGAGAAGGACCCACGAAAAGAACGCGCATTCACTCCCCAGCAAGAACGAGAAAAGATCGCAAGCTCATGCAAGCGTCCTCGACCAGCATTCGATAGATATCCGAGTGCCCGGCTGCGCATTACCGATCTTCATCGTGAAGTCGTGCACCCGCATCACTGCGGAGACAATGCTCAACCCCAACCCGGACCCGGCCAGATGCCGCGTACTCTCCCCACGATAAAACCGCTGCAAAACCGCATCGCGCTCATCCGCCGCAATGCCCGGCCCGTTATCGACAATATCCACCTGCGGCCCGGCAGCCGTCTGACGCAACTCCATACGCACCACGCCGCCCTCAGGCGTGAACTTGATCGCGTTATCCACCAGATTGCTCAACGCTTCAAAGAGCAACGCGCGATCGCCATAGATCGCATCCACCGGCTGCGCATGAACAGAAAGCCGAATCGAACGGCTCTCAGCGAGCGGCTCGTAAAGTTCGCCGACTTCTTCGATCAGCGTCTCCAGCTGCATTTCACCGAAGCCGCCGCGCCGCTGCAACGTACCGATCTCGGAGATCCGAAGCATGGCGCGAAAGCGATCGAGCAGCGCATCCGTCTCAGTGCGCGCGCGCTCCACCAGTTTCGCCAGTTCGCCATCGTCAAGCGTTTCGGTGCGCTCGGCCGCGTGTGCAAGCAAGGTCCGCACATGCGCAAGCGGCGTACGCAAATCATGCGCGATACCATCGCAAGCGCCCTTCACTTCGTTCATCAGACGCTCGACCTCGGCGAGCATATGGTTCACTAGATGCGCGAGCATATCCACTTCGTCGCGTCCGCCGATCGGCAGACGCTGCGCGAGATCGCCCTGTGCGATGCGCTGCGTGACGCGCCGGATCGCTTTCAGCCGACGCATCTGCCGCACGCTCAGCGCGAGACCGCCGGCCACGCCGGCCAGCAGACAGAAAACACCGCCGCCCACCAGCGCATTGATGATGGTCTCGCGAATCCGCAGAATGTGCGTGAGATCGCGCGCGATCACGAGCGTCGAGCCGTCCTTGCGCCGCTCGGCCATGGCGCGTACCACCGGCGCCTGATCGTTGCGCCCGAGCGCGAGCGTCAGATCGAGCGTCCTGCCGGTGCGATTGGTGGGCAGCGCGGCCGGATACGCGAGCACGTCGCCGGCCAGCAGTCGGCCGTCGGCGGCGAACAGGCCGTAGTAATTGGTGTGCATGCGCTCATGTTCGATGCGCCGGTGAATCGCGTCCGCGAGGCCCGAATCGGGCAGCGAATCGAAGTAAATCAGCTGCCAGTCCATCACCACATCGGTCTCGCGCTCCATGTCGCCTGTCACGGCCCAGCCGATGAATCCCAGCAGCAGCATCACGGAAAACGAAAAGATGACGGCGTAGACAGAGAGCAGGCGAAAGGTGGTGGAATGCCAGCGCCGCCCGAGCGCGGATTGAGCGGGGAAGGTTGTGTCCATCAAAATGTGCCGCTCATGCAAGGATGTAACCCGAACCCCGCACGGTCTGAATCATCGGCGTCACGCCGGGCGGGTCGATTTTCTTGCGCAGGCGCCCCATGTGCACGTCGATCAGATTGGTGCCGGGGTCGAAGTGATAACCCCATACGGCCTCGAACAGCATGGTGCGTGTGATGGTCTGCCCCGCGTGGCGCATCATGAATTCGAGCACGCGGTACTCGGTGGGCAGCAGAACGATTTCCTCGCCGTCGCGCTGCACCTTGCGTGAAATCAGATCGAGTTCGAGCGGGCCGACGCGCAAGTGCGTTTCGAGTTGCGCGGTCGGCGTCTGACTGCGGCGCAGCAGCACCTCGAGGCGCGCGGTCATCTCCTCGGGATCAAACGGCTTGGTCAGATAATCGTCGCCGCCGGCGCGCAGGCCGCGCACCCGCTCGTCCACGTCGCCGAGCGCACTCAGCATCAGCACCGGCGTCTGGATGCCGATGCTGCGCATGGTGGTCAGTATCGTGAGGCCGTCCACGCCGGGCAGCATGCGGTCTAGCGTGATCACGTCGTAGTCTTCGCTGATCGCGCGCGCCATGCCGTCGCGGCCGTTGGCCACCCAGTCCACGGTGAAGCCGCGGCTTTTCAGTTCACCGACAATTTCATTCGCGGTAATTTCATCATCTTCGATCGTCAGTACTCGCGACATGATCATTGCATGCGCCGCAGCCCGCTCTACCGATGCAAGCGGCGGTCGCGACCGGTTATCAGTAGAAGGACATGATGCCATATTCGGCTTGCGCGTTCAGAGCACGGGCGTGCGGTTCGACGGATGTCGGCGCTTCGCCGAGTGCCTGCGTGCAGGCTACGCGGGGGCTGTTAGCGCAGCGATATCCGCTTCATGAAGAAAAATTTAAGTTCGCCGCAAAGCCATGAAAGCCGGGCAAACCACGCCAGGATAAAACAAGTTTCATGTTGCCGACGCCGCTCCGGTAGGCGTCCTCCACTAGCCTGATGTCAACCCGCAGCCCGTTTCGCGGGACGACTCGAACCCTCTCGTGGATGATATGAACATGAAGCTTGCAACGAAAACCCTGCTCAGCGCCCTTCTTCTGATTGGCAGCGTATCCGCCATGGCCGCGCCGCATCTCACGCCGCAGCAATGCAACGATTATCCGTTCACACAGTTGAAAGGCGAAGTGACGCACAAGCAGTTGATGCGCGAACTCGGCGAACTCGAAGCGGTCGGCTACCAACCGACCGCCGATGACGACGACTACCCGAGCGATCTGCAACACGCAGAGAAGAAGCTGCAGACCGAGTATCGCGCTGACTGCATGCCGGCCGCGCCGCGCGTGTCGGCAAGCAATGCGCAGACGCCGACTGGCGCGGCGCCCATGCAAGCGGCGAATCAGCCGGCCGGTTGAACGCGGCGCCGCGCGTGAGCACGGCGCAGGCGGAGCACAGTCAGGCCGTCGTCGATTCGTCGAATGATCCGCGTTCGACCGCTGCGCGGCGCGCCCGTCGTTCCTCACGCTTGCGATGCAGCTCCGCAAGCCGCCGTCGTCCATGCGTGAGCGATGCAACTGCATGGAACGCGACCGGCGCGAACACCAGCCCGAACAACGTGGCGGCCAGCACCCCGCCGAATACACCCGTGCCGATCGAGCGGCGGCTTTCGGCGCCCGCGCCGCTCGACACCACGAGCGGCACGACGCCGAGCAGGAACGCCGCCGAGGTCATAACGATCGGCCGAAAGCGCGCGCCCGCGGCTTCGGTCACGGCGCGCGTCAACGGCAGGCCACGCTGGTACAGATCGCGGGCGAACTGCACGATCAGAATCGCGTTCTTCGCCGCGAGGCCGATCACCGTGATCATGCCGACCTTGAAGTACACGTCGTTGGGCATGCCGCGCAACAGCACCGCGGCGACCGCGCCGATCACGCCGAGCGGCACGACCATCAGCACGGCAAGCGGAATCGTCCAGCTTTCGTAGAGCGCGGCCAGCGCCATGAAGACCGCCAGCAACGAGAGAGCTATCAGTAGCGGCGTGAGTTTCGCGGCCGCGGTTTCCTCGCGTGCCGCATCGACCCAGTCATAGCGCACGCCGACCGGCAACGAAGCGGCAAGCCGCTCCATCTCCGCCATCGCCGCGCCGGAACTGTAGCCGGGCGCCGCGTGGCCGCTCACGTCGAGCGACGGATAACCGTTGTAGCGCGTCAGCATCACCGGGCCGATCGTCCACTCACGCGTCGCGATGGCCGAGAGCGGCACCATGCCACCCGTCGCGTTGGGCACGGCGAGCGCGAGCAGATCGTCTTCGGTCATGCGCGTGGCGGCGTCGGCGGCGATCATTACGCGGCGCATGCGGCCGCCGGCCGGGAAATCGTCGATATAAGTCGAGCCGAAGGTGCTGCCCAGCACGTCGGCGATGCGATCGAACGACACTCCGAGCGCGTACGCCTTCGCGCGGTCGACGATAAGCTCGACGCGCGGCGCGTCAGGCAGATCTTCCGAGCGCACCGAGGCCAGTACCGGACTCGCCTTGGCCTGTGCGAACAGTTGCTCGCGCGCGGCCTTCAGCGCGTCGAGCCCCACTCCGCCGCGATCCTCGAGGCGGAACACGAAACCGTCAGAATGTCCGAGCCCCGGCACCGAAGGCGGCAATTGCGCCTCGACGTTGCCGTCCAGAATCTTGTCGAACTTTGCGTTGAGCCGGTCGCGCAGCGCCAGTGCGTCGACATCGCGCTTGCCCCAATCCTTGAGTTCGACAAACCCCATCGCCACATTCTGACCACTGCCCGAAAAGCTCCAGCCGATCACACTCGTGACGTTGGCGATGGCGGGCTCGGCATGGAGAATCTCTTCCATGCGTTGCACCACGGCCAGCGTACGTGCCTGGGTGGCGCCCGCGGGCAATTGCACCATCACCTGCAACTGGCCTTCGTCCTCGCTCGGCAGAAAACCGCCGGGCATCTGCCAGTAGAGCACGCCGCACGCACCGACCAGCACTGCATAGACGGCCAGCATCGGGCCGATGCGTCGCAGCATGCGCGCGGTCAGGCCGCGATAGCCACGCGCGGCGCGATCGAAGCCCGATGTGAAACGGCTCGCGGCGCGCGCCGCGAAACCGAGAATGCCACGGCGCGCATCGCGTTGACGCACCGATTGCGTGTGCGCCTTCAGCAGATTCGCGCACAATGCGGGCGTCAACGACAAGGCCATGAACGACGACACCAGCATCGACGCGATCATCGCCACCGCGAATTGCCGGTAAATCCCGCCGACGCCGCCGGGAA
Organism: Paraburkholderia sediminicola; assembly: GCF_046027355.1. GTDB lineage: Bacteria > Pseudomonadota > Gammaproteobacteria > Burkholderiales > Burkholderiaceae > Paraburkholderia > Paraburkholderia sediminicola_B. The sequence continues at coordinate 403,379 of NZ_JAQQEK010000004.1, forward strand.
AGAACGCCATCGGCACGAACACCGCCGTCAACACCGCCGTCACGCCGACAATCGCGCCGCCGATCTGCGACATCGCCTTGCGCGTGGCCTCGCGTGGCGGCAGGCCCTCTTCTTCCATCACGCGATGCACGCTCTCCACCACCACGATCGCGTCGTCGACAAGAATGCCGATGGCGAGCACGAGGCCGAACATCGTGAACACGTTGATCGACAGACCGCACGCGTACATGGCGAGAAACGCGCCCATCAGCGTGACCGGAATCACCACGGTCGGCACCAGCGTGTAGCGCAGATCGCGCAGGAACAGCCACATCACGAAGAACACCAGCACCACCGCTTCCGCGAGCGTGACGAGCACCTCGTGAATCGCGATCTGCACGAAGTGCGCATTGTCGAACGGGATTTCGATCGCGACGCCCGAAGGCAATCCTTTCGCCAACTCGGCAAGCCGCGCGCGAATCGCGTTCGACGTTTCGAGCGCGTTGCCACGCGGCCCGAGTTGAATCCCGACCGTCGCCGCAGCCTTCCCGTTAAGGCGCGAATAGTACGAGTAGTTGTCACGCCCGAGTTCGACTCGCGCGACGTCGCGCAGACGCACAGCCGAGCCATCCGGCCGCGCCTTCAGCACGATCTGGCCGAATTCGGCCGGCGAGATCAACTGGCCTTTCACGCTCACCGAGGCCGTCAATTGCTGACCCGGCACGAACGGTGCGTCGCCAAGCGTGCCCGCTGTGACGGTCGCGTTCTGTGCAGCGATGGCGGCGTTCACTTCGGCGGCGCCGAGGCCGTATTCGCGCAGCTTCATCGGATCAAGCCAGATGCGCAGCGCTTCGTCGGCGTCCCAGAGTTGGGCCGAGCCCACGCCCGGTGCGCGCTTCAGCTCGCGCAACACGTAGCGGCTCAGATAGTCGCTCAATTGCACGGAGTCGCGCGTGCCGTCGGTGGAACTCAGCGCGACCAGCATGAGGAACGTATTGGCCGCCTTGAACACGCTGATGCCCTGCTGCACCACCTGCTGCGGCAAACGCGGCTCGACCTGCTTGAGCCGGTTCTGGATGTCGACCAGCGCGAGATCCGGATTGGTGCCGGGCGCGAAGGTCGCGTCGATTTCGAGTTCGCCCAGGTTGTCGCTGGTCGTTTGGTAGTACAGCATATTGTCGGCGCCATCGAGACTCTCCTCGATGATGCTGCCGACGTTGGCGTCCACGACCTCAGTCGACGCCCCCGGATACATGGCGGATATCACGATGCGCGGCGGCGCGAGACGCGGATACTGCGCCACCGGCAGTTGCGGAATAGCCAGCGCGCCCGCCACGACAATGGCGAGCGCGACGATCCATGCGAAGACCGGGCGGTCGATGAAGAAAAATGGCACTCAAGGAATCCGTTCAGTTTGTCTGGAGGCGCGGTGCATCGACCAGACGGGCCATGTGCAGCACGTCCGCCAGCACGCCGTCACGCATGGCGAACCCGCGCGAGCGGCCTTCTTCGACAAAGCCGAACTTGCGATACAGCGCGATGGCCGGCGCGTTGTCGGAAAACACCGTGAGGTCGATGCGGCGCAAGCCGAGCGATGCATCCGCGCAGTCGGTCAACCCTTGCAGAAGCGCGGAGCCGACGCCGCGGCCATGATACGCGTCGTGCACCGCCAGGCCTAAGTGCGCACAGTGCGCGCGGCTCGACCGGTGGACCTCCAACCCGGCATGGCCGACTACGCGTCCGTCGAGAATAGCGCACACGTTCACGCCGCCTTTGAGGCGCCGCTCGTACCACGCCGCGAGCTGCTCAGGACTGCGATAGCCGACCGACAGCGTGCCGCGCCGCACACCGGGCAAGCTCATGATCTCGGCGAACGCATCCATGTCCGACGATTCGAGTGCGCGCACCATAATACATTTGTAATGTGCGGCGGCGTCCGGCAACCTTGTTTCTTTCATGGTCTTATTCCGCAGCGAGATGGGCGGCCGATGGCGGCGACATCCACGGCGCCGGTTCGCGCAGCCGCGCCATGAAGTAACAGTCGATCAACACGCCGCGACGCAATACCGCACCGCGCTGATGCGCTTCGATCTCGAAGCCGAACTTGCGGTATAGCGCAAGTGCCGCGTGGTTATCGGTGTAAACATGCAACTCGAGGCGGCGCAGACCGAGCCAGTTGTCGGCGAGATCGAGCAGTTCGGCCATCAACGCGTGACCGATACCGCGCCGCTGCCATGCGTCGTGCACGCCAATGCCAAGCGATGCGGCATGCGCGCGGCGTCCTTTAAAAGGGCTGAGGCTTGCCTCACCGACCAGCGTGTCGCCGACCATCGCCGCGATCGCGATTCCGGGGGCCTCGAATTTTTCCAGGTACTCCCGTGTGCTGGCAATGGTCCGAAACGGCACCTGCGGATTGCCGTTCATCGCCGCGGGCAATTGCAGCATTGCGTGAAATTGTTCCGTATCGGCCACGCGCAATGCGCGCAGCGTCAGGCCCTCGGGCAAGCTCCCAGGTTTTGATTTTGTTTTTTCGTGTTGATCCATAGGCTCATAACGTCAATTCGAATGACCTCACCAGAATGCCCGGCAATTGCATGCCACCCGTGGCGCGCTCGCCCCATGTCGAGTCGCTCAACAGAAGTTCGGCTTGCGCGCCGAGTTGTTCGAGTTCACTGCCGAGCAAACGGTACAGGCTGTCGTCGAAACGCATGGCTTCGAGCGGCGCGACGATTTCTCCGTTCTCGACCCAGAACGTCGCGAAGCGCGTCATGCCGGTGAGGCGGCAATTCATGCGGTCCGAGAAGTTCACGTACCAAAGGTTGCCGATGTAGAGCCCGGTGCCGATCCTTGCGAGCACGTCTTCTTCCAGCAGATCGCCCGCTTGCATCGAGAGGGCGGCTGGCGACTCGCTAGCGAGCGCACCGTTGGGCGTCAAACCGTACTCACGCGCGCTGCGTGCGTTGGTCAGGCGTTCGGCGCTGCGGCCGGCCTCGATCAACGGAACGCTGTCACGCAGGTAACCGTCGTCATTAAAGCCTGGCGTGATGCCGAGACTCAGATCTTCGCTGATCGTCACGCGCGGGTCGACTACGACTTCTCCCACATGCAGCTTGTACAACTCGCTGCGTGAACTCGCCTGCGCGCGAGCGGAAAAGCCGCTCCATGCGGTGACGCCGAGCAGCTCCGCAAGCGCGGCGGGCGCCAGATAGGAACGGTAACGTCCCGGCGTCAATGTGCGCGGCGTGCGCGCCAGAACGGCAAGACGTGTCGCGGCCTGTTCGACTTTGCCCGCGAACACGGCATCGCTCCAGTCATCTCCGGCGTAGGCGGTTTTGATCGCGCGGCCGCTCGGGTCATATAGCGACCAGCTGAAATTGAAGTTGTCCACTTCATACCAGCCGCGGCTGCCGCTCGTCGAGGCGAAGCCGCGCACAATGGTGCCGCCCGCATAAAAGCCCACGAAGTCGAGCCCTTGTGCACATTGCGCGACGATGCGCGCGAGGCTATCGGGATTCGGCAGTTTGCCGGAGCGCTGCGTGGTGCGCTGCCATTTCGACGTATCGAACAGCAGATGCGGATCGTCCGCCGCATCGCGCAGACCTTCGCGCAAGGTGGCGAGCGCGGCGCTTACTTCGTCGAGATCCTGTTGCAGATCGCCGCATACGGTCAGCGTGGAATAGGCCTGACGTGCGCCGTCGATCAGGCGCAAGGTCAGCTTGCCTTGCGACACGCTGCCGGTCTGCCGCACCTTGCCGGAATTGAAACGAATGAAGTCGGACTGCTCGCCGGCAAACGAACTGAGCGTGGTTTCACCGCCTTGCTGCAAGCGGTCTATCGCATCGGCGAGCAAAGTGAAATGCCGCTCCCAATCCACCGACGTAGCGGCGTGCGAAGAGATGAACTGGCTCATCATGCGCCTCCGAATACGTCGACATCGCTAAACACGCAGGCCGGCGACGCATGGCCGACGCGAATGATCTGCGCCGGTTCACCCTTGCCGCACATGGACGTGCCATACACTTCGCGCGTGGCCGCGTTGCCCACCGCGCTCAGGCTGCGCCAGAAATTCGCCGAAATACCGCGGTAATTCGGTTGTTTGACGACCTGCGTGAGCTTGCCGTTTTCGATCAACTGGCCGAACTCGCAGCCGAACTGGAATTTGTTGCGATGGTCGTCGATCGACCAGGACGTGTTGGTGCGCATCAGAATGCCGTGTTCGATGTTGCCGATCATCTCCTCCAGCGAGCTCTCGCCGGGCTCGATATTCAGATTCGCCATGCGGTCGATGGGCGGCCGGTTCCAGTTCGACGCGCGAGAGTTCGCCACGCCTGGCATGCCTGCACGCTGTTGCGAAAGCGCGCCGCCGAGCGGACGCTCCAGCACGCCGTTGCGAATCAGGTATTGTTTGTGCGCTTCGGTGCCGTCGTCGTCGAATGCGTAGGCTGCTGCTTCTTCGCGCAGCGACGGATCGAAGGTGACGTTCAGCAGTTCCGAACCGTAGCGATACGAACCGAACATGTCCTGCTTGACGAAGCTCCAGCCCGCGAAGTTGCGCTCGTCGCCGAGAATGCGGTCCAGTTCGAGCGGATGGCCGATCGATTCGTGAATCTGCAGCATCATCTGGTCGGGCATCAGCAGCAGATCGCGCTTGCCGGATGGGCAATTCGGTGCGGCCAGCAGTTGCAGCGCTTCGTTAGCAACGCGCGCGCCCGAGCCTTCGAAGCCGAAGCGCGCCAGCACTTCCATACCGCCCTGTCCGAGCGTGCCGTAGTTACCGCCCAACGTGCGCACTTGCGTGTCGCCGTTCGCGTGCGCGGCGACGCTCAATTGCGGCATCACGAAGCGAAACTGCTGGTCGATCCGCACGCCGTCGCCGGTGATGTAGAGTTGATCGGTGTACGTGATCTGCACCGCCGCCACACGTTCGACGATCTTTGCGTCGAGGTTCGCGCCCGCACATTCCGCGCTGAGAAGTTCGAGCCATTCGGCGCGGCTCGGCAACGCGCGTTGCGCATTCGGCGACACGTACTGGCCGCTCGCAACCGGACGTGCGACTTCGCGATGGTCGATCAGCGACAAGGCCGCGCTCGCTTCAGCCCGCGCGGTCGCCATATCGAGCGCCGCCTGCAGACCGGCCGCCGAGAGATTCGCGGTCGCGGCATAACCCGCGCCGGCGCCCACCCACGCGATCAGCATCGCGCCGCGATCGCGCACCGTGCGCAGCGGCTGTGCGATGTCGTTGCGGATCTCGTGGTCGTCGATCTGCTCGTCGACAATGCGCAGCGACCAGAACGCCGCGCGGCTCTTCAGCGTTTGGGCGGCTTGCGCCCAACGTTCGTCAATCATTGGCGTGTCCCGTATGAGTCGCGGCGGCGCCCGGCTCCGGCACGTTGAGCGACGAGGCCAGCAGCGACTGGGTATAAGGATGCGACGGCGCATGCAACACATCGAGTGTGTCGCCCGCCTCGACGATGCGTCCCGACTTCATCACGATCACGCGATGCGCCATGGCTCGCATCACCGCCAGATCGTGCGTAATGAACAAATAGCTTAGCTTGTACTTTTTCTGCAGATTTGTCAGCAGATTCAGCACCTGTTTCTGGATCGAGACATCGAGCGCGCTGGTCGGTTCGTCGAGCACGATCAATTCCGGTTCAACGGCCAGCGCGCGCGCAATCGCAATACGCTGACGCTGACCGCCGGAGAACTCATGCGGATAGCGCAGCATTGCGTCGGCGGGCATGCCGACTTCTTCGAGCAGGCTGCCGACGCGCGCGCGCCGCGCCTTCGCATCCACTTCCGGACGATGCACGGCGAGGCCCTCACCGATGATCTGCTCCACCGTCATACGTGGCGACAGCGAGCCGAACGGGTCCTGAAATACGACTTGCATGCGCGAATACAGCGCGCGGCGCGAGCTTGCCGTCTTGAGCGTGGAAAGCGGCAAGCCGTCGATATGAATATGACCGGCGGCCGGTTGTTGCAAGCCGAGCACGGTCGCGGCCAAGGTCGATTTTCCCGAGCCCGATTCACCGACGATGCCGAGCGTTTCGCCGCGCCGCACGCTCAGATCGACGTCTTGGACCGCGCGGAACGTGGAGCGCCCGAACATGGACCGCCAGCCTTTCGCCGACATGCGGTAATCGACGGCCAAGCCTTGCACTTCGAGCAGCCGGCGCGCGCCCTCCTCGACCGGCTCGACCGCGCGTTGCGGATCGCTGTCGAGCAGCCGCCGCGTGTACGGATGCTGCGGGCTCGCGAACAGCGCCTCGGTTGTATTGGTTTCGACCAGCACGCCCTTTTCCATCACCGCGACGCGCTGCGCGAAACGCTTCACCAGATTCAGGTCGTGCGTGATCAGCAGCACGGCCATGCCGCGCTCAGCCGCTTCCTGCTCCTGCAATGAAATCAACAGGTCGACGATTTGCTGGCGAACGGTGACGTCGAGCGCCGTGGTGGGCTCGTCGGCGAGCAGCAAACGCGGACGGCACGCGAGCGCCATGGCGATCATCGCGCGTTGCCGCTGGCCACCGGACAACTGATGCGGAAAGCTGTCGATGCGTCGTTCCGGCTCGGGAATACCGGTGCGCCTGAGCAACTCGATGCCGCGTTCACGCGCCGCATTGGGCCGCAAACCTTCGTGCAGACGCAGGCTCTCGGCGATCTGCTTGCCGATCGTGAAGAGCGGATTGAGCGCCGTCATCGGTTCCTGAAACACCATCGCGACGTCCGCGCCGCGCAGACCGCGCATCTGTTGCTCGGTTTTCTGCAGCAGGTCTTCACCATCGAGCAGCATGCGGCCGCTCAATTCGGCATGCTCGACGAGCCGCAGAATGGATAACGCGGTGACGCTCTTGCCCGAACCCGATTCGCCGACCAGCGCCACGCGCTCGCCGCGTGCGATGGACAGGCTGAGTTCGTGCACGGCGACCTTGTCGCCGAAACGCACGGAGAAACGGTCGATTTCCAGCAACGGCCGGCCGATCGGCGCCTGAGTGTTGGTCATCGCGGACCTCCGCCGAAAGCTGAACCGCGCGAGCGCGTGTCCAGCGCATTGCGCAATGCGTCGCCCATGAAGGTCAACAACAGAAGCGTAATCACCAGCGCCGCAAACGCCGACATCGAGATCCACCACGCGTCGAGATTATTCTTGCCTTCCTGCAGCAATTCGCCGAGGCTCGGTGTCGGCGGCGGCACGCCAAGGCCGAGAAAGTCGAGGCTGGTCAGCGAGAGAATCGCGGCGCTCATGCGGAACGGCAGGAAGGTAATCACCGGCGTCAGGCTGTTCGGCAAAACATGGCGCCACATGATCTGCCAGTTGGTCAGGCCCATCGTGCGCGCCGCCTTCACATAGTCGAGCGAACGGTTGCGCAGAAATTCGGCGCGCACGTAATCGGACAGCACGAGCCAGCCGAACATCGACAGCAGAATGAAGAGCAGCCATAGCGTGGGCTCGAAGATCGACGCGAAGATGATCAGCAGGTACAGGTCGGGCATCGAACTCCAGATTTCGATCAGGCGTTGGCCGATCAGATCGGTGCGTCCGCCGTAAAAGCCCTGCACCGCGCCGGTCAGCACGCCGACCACGACACCGGACACCGTGAGCGCCAGCGCCATCAGCACCGACAAGCGGAAACCATACAGCAGCCGCGCCAGCACGTCGCGCCCGAACTGATCCGTGCCGAGCCAGTTGCTCGTGGTAGGCGGCGCCGGATAAGGATGCGCGGCGAAGTAATCGATCGTGTCGTAGTGGAAATGATTCGGCGGATAGATCGCGAAGTTGCCGTTCGATTCGAGCCGCGAACGGATATACGGATCGAGGTAATTCGCGCGCGCCGGAAAGTCGCCGCCAAACAGCGTCTCCGGATAGTCCTTCACGATGGGAAAATAGTAGTGCCCGTCGTAACGGACGAGCAATGGACGATCGTTGGACAACACCTCGCCGAGCAAGCTGATGGCGAACAGCGACACGAAAATCACGAGGCTCCAGTAGCCCAGACGCTGCTGCCTGAAGCGCAGCCACGTACGCCGCCACGGGGACGGCGACGCCGCGTGCGCCGCGCCGGCCGCGTCAGCGGTCCAGGCGGTTGAATTGGATGCGGGGGTCGACGAGGACATAGCAGACGTCAGCAATGAGTTTGGTTACGAGGGCAATCAGCGTGAACAGAAACAGCGAACCGAGCACGACCGGATAGTCACGGCGAATCACGGAGTCGTACGACAGTTGGCCCATGCCGTCGAGCGAGAACAGCGTTTCGATCAACAGATTGCCGTTCAGAAACGCGCCGACGAACGCCGCCGGCAAACCGGTGAGCAGCGGAATCGCCGCATTGCGCAGCACGTGTTTCCACAGCACGTCACGCTCTGGCGCACCCTTGGCGCGCGCGGTCAGCACATACTGCCGGCCGATTTCCTCCAGGAAGGTGTTCTTGGTCAGAATCGTGACGATCGCGAAGTTGCCCACCACCGATGCCGTAACCGGTAGCACGATGTGCCACAGATAGTCGAGCACCTTGCCGAACGCGCTGAGATCGTTGAAGTTATCCGACGTGAGGCCGCGCATCGGAAACACCTGCCAGAACGTGCCGCCGCCGAAGAGCATCAGCAGCAACACGCCGAGCACGAAACCGGGAATCGCATAGCCGGCCAGCACCAGCACGCTCGTGACGGTGTCGAATCGCGAGCCGTTGCGCACCGCTTTCGCGATCCCCAACGGCACCGATATCAGGTATGTGAGCAGCACCGTCCATAAGCCGAGCGTGATCGACACTGGCAGCTTCGATTTGATGACGTCCCACACGCTGTCGTGCTGATAGTAGGACTGGCCGAGGTCGAACGTCGCGTAGCGCTTGAGCATCAGCAGATAGCGTTCGAGCGGCGGCTTGTCGAAGCCGAACTGCTTCTTGATCTGCTCGATCTGCTGCGGGTCGACACCCTGGCTGCCGTGATAACCGCCGCCGCCCGCCCCCGCCTCTCCGCCACGGCCAGCGCCGTGGCGGAGTTGCGTCATCACCTGTTCGACCGGCCCACCCGGCACGAACTGCGTGACGACAAAGGTCAGCGTGACCACGCCGAGCAGGGTCGGCACCATCAACAACAATCGTCTGAGAATGTAGGCAAGCATGCTGTGCCTCAGTGGGCCGTGGCGGCCGTAGCCGCGGTGGAAGATGCGGTCTGGGCGGCCGGCGTTTTCGTGTACCAGTAGTCGATCACCCAGTCTTCGTATTGATACGACATCGGCACTTTGTCCGGATGACCGAGCGTCGACTTGTAGCCGATTCGCGCGCCCGGTGCGTAATACTCCGGCACGAGGTAGAACGAATAGATCAGCACGCGATCCAGCGCGCGAGTCGCCGCTTCCAGGTCGTCGAGATTGTCGGCGGAGAGCGCTGAGTGAATGAGCGAGTCGACCGCTTTGGAGCGGATGCCCGGATAGTTTTCCGAGCCGACTTCCGAGGCCGCCGCGCTGCCGAAGCGGCGTGTCAATTCCGCGCCGGGAATCGTCACCGGTGGGTAGATGAACGTGGTCATGTCGTATTCGAAGTTGTCCAGCCGCTTCTGGTACAACGCGCTGTCGATCTCGCGCATATGCGCCTGAATGCCGAGCATGCCGAGGGCCTGCATATACGGCAGGATCAGGCGGTCCATGCCGGGCTGATCGTCCATGATCTCGATCGTCATCGGCGTGCCGTTGGCGTCGCGCAATGCGCCATCGCGATAGTGCCAGCCGGCTTGCGCCAGCAGATCGCGCGCCACGCGCAAGTTGCCGCGCAAGGAATCCGGTGCAATCGTCGTGGGTTGCTTCAGCATGGGACCGAACACTTCCGGCGGCACGCTGGCTCTCAATGGTTCAAGCAAGGCCAGTTCCTTCGGGCCGGGCATGCCGGTCGCGCCGAACGGACTCGCCGCGAAATAGCTGCTGGTGCGCCGGTATTGACCGTAGAACATCAGGCGGTTCATCCAGTCGTAGTCGAATGCCATCGTCAGCGCATGGCGCACGCGCGGGTCCTGGAACATCGGCTTGCGCAGGTTCATCAGCATGCCTTGCATCTGCGCGGGACCGTCGGCGAACTCTCCCCTCTTCAGCAGTCCATTGTCGAAGTTCTTGCCGACGTATTTACGCGCCCATTGCGTTGCGCTGTATTCGACAATCGCGTCGGCATCGCCGGCCTTGAACGCTTCCAGTTGCGTGTAATGGTCGCGATAGAGTTTGAAGGTGATGCTCGCGAAGCGGAACATGCCGCGCCGCGACGGTAAATTCGCGGCCCAGTAATCGGGGTTGCGGCGATAGGTGATCTGCTTGTCGTTCTTGCGCGACTCGATCAGATACGGACCGCTCGCGACCGGCGGCTCGTTCGCGATCTGGTCGAACGGTAGGCGTGTGCCGTCCGCGCGCATGCCCCACTTCGGCGAGAAGATCGGCAAATCGCCCGCGATCAGTGGCGCGTCGCGCTCGGCGTGCCTGAAAACGAAGCGGATCGTGTTTTTGTCGACCACGGTCGCGCTTTTGATGACTGAGAACTGCGCATTGAAGAGCGGCGAGGCCTTCGGGCTCGTCAATGTGTCGAACGAGTATTTGACGTCGGCCGCGGTGATCGGATCGCCATTCGAAAAGCGCGCGGCGGGATTGATGTGGAAGGTGGCCGAACCGAGGTCCGGCGCGACTTCGACATCGTCGGCAATCAGCGGATACTCGGAAGCCAGCTCGTCCCAGCTGCGCTGCATCAGCGTATCGAACATCAGATGCAGGATGTCCGGCGCGGGCGCGCCGCGTACGAGAAACGGATTCAGCGAATCGTAGCTCTGCAATTCGTCGAAGTTCTGGAAGCTGAGCTTGCCGTCGCTCGGCGCCGTGGGATCCGCATAGTCGAAGTGCGTGAAGCCGGCGGGATATTTGGGCTCGTCGTATTGCGCAATCGAGGGGCGCGCCTGCGCGCAGAGCGCGCTCAAGGCGAGACACGCACCGGCGGATAGCGCAATTCGCGTGACGGTGCGCGGCCAGTGAAACTTCACAAGTCTCATCTTCGGAATGCGTAAGGACGCGCGCCGGCTTCAGGCCGGCGCGCGGTAAATCGAATCGGCGCGAGTGACGGCCCGACGCCGTCGCTCCCGTAACTTCCCCCGCTGGCGCTCAGCTGCTGATTACCGGTCGCCGTCGCTCGCTGTGGTCTCGAACGAGCACTGTGCACGAGGAACTCCAAAGCACGTCTCTAACAGAATTGCGCCGCTCCGGTACCGATGAACGGAAGCCGGAGCGGCCGACCGTCTAGACAGACTGCCAGTGCATCACAACCATCAAGGACTTCAGAAGCGGTACGTCGCACCGACCTGGAAGAAGCGGCCGATGTTGGTGTAAAGCGACTGGTCGTAGCCCGTGATATCCGGGGTGGCTTGCCACTCGACGTCGAACGGCGGCTTGCGATCGAAGATGTTGTTGATGCCGCCGTAGATCGTCCAGTTCTTGAAGCCGCGATACGTGGCCATCAGGTTGAACTGGCTGTACGACGCCACCGACAGCGTGCCGCCGTCGCCGAACTCGGACGCCACCGCGTTGGTGTACGGACCCGTGTACTGCCACGTCAGCGTGGTGGTCAGCTTGCGGTAATCCCAGGAGAAGCTGGTATTACCCTTCCAACGCGGATTGGACGCACCGAACGGCTGCAGCAGCGCGAGGTTGTTGCCGGCAAAGTCCTGCGTCGGCGCACCCGGGCTATTCAGCTTGAAGTGCCACACGTAGGCCCAGTCGCCTGCCAGCGTGAACGTGCCGTACTTCGTGCCCACCGACTTGCGGAAGTTCATGTCGAAGCCGTCGGTGTCGAGCGAACCGAGGTTGACGAACTGTTCCTTGATAAAGGCCACCGTGCCGTCCGGATTGCGGATCACGGTCGACGGGTTGTTCGCATCCATCACCGCGTTCGGATCGTCCGTGCCGATCACGCCGTCAATGTGGATCTTGTAGAACGCCGCACCGATATCCGTCGACGAGTCCGGCGAAAGCTGGAAGCCGATGTTGTAGTTCTTGGTGTGCTCAGGCTGCAGCGCCGGATTGCCGTTGACCTGTTCCGTCGTGAAGTGCTTGGTCGGCGTGCCGCTCGGGTCGTTCGGGTCGACCAGGTTCTGGTGAGCCAGATAGGTCGCCTGCGAGTTTTCGACCAGCGTCGGGGCACGGAAGCCGCGGCTATACGATGCGAATGCCGTGAGAGACTGCACCGGCTGGAAGCGCAATGCAAAGCTCGGCGAGAACGCACCACCGAAGTCACTGTAGTGGTCGTAACGGCCCGCCTGCGTGAACGTCAGGTTGCGGATGATCGGAATATCGACCTGATAGTAGACGGCGGCCACATTGCGCTCGCCGTCGACCGTCTGCACGTTGGCCGGCGCGGTCACCCCAAGCGCGCTATAAGTGCGCGAGTTGATCAGGTTGCTTTCGTGGCGGAATTCCGTACCGAAACCGACACCGACCGGACCACCTGGCAGATTGAACAGGTTGCCCGTCGAGGTCTTCGCCGTGACGCTGTCGAGCTTCGAGATCGCCTGCTCATAGTCGTTCTGGAAGACGCCGTTCAAACCGTTCGGCGTGGCCGACGGGTTCGAGAAGTTGAACACGCCGTTTTGCAGAATGTTCTCGAGGCCCGCCACATTCAGCGCGTTGCCGTAGGTCGTGTCGACCGTGCTCTGCGAATGGCCGTAATCCGCCGACCAATCCCAGTCACCGAACTTGGCCGTGGTGAACGAGCCCTTCACACCGGTCATCGCACGCCAGAACGTCGACACCGTATCCGCCGACACGGTGTTCGGGAACGTGTAGTTGATCAGCGTGGGCACGCCGAACGGGTTATACGGGTTGGTGCCCGAGACCGTGCGCGAGATCGGCAACGCCGAACCCGTGGCCGGGTTGAACGCGTTGGTCTGGCTGCTCAGCACCGCCGGACCTTCGTTTTGCACGGTTTCGTTGCGGCTCACCCAGAGGTCGGCGTAAGCCTGCACATCGTCGTTGACCTTGAAGGTGCCGCGCACTTTCGCGTTCAGGCGCGTGATCGCCGGCACCAGCGAAGTGGCGCTGGCCGGATTCGATTTACACGTGGATGCGCCGTTCGCCGACACGCTGCCCGGAGGGCAGGGGCTGAGCGCCGTGTTGGTGCCGTCGGCCGTGGTCCAGAACGACTGCTGGTTCGGACCGAGCGGGCCCGCGAGGCCACCCGGGAACTGGCTGAAGTCCTGACCCGCGGTCATGTCGCGATCGCCGAGCGACGAGCCGGTGTCGCGATAGTAGCTCGCGGCGGCCGTCACGTTGAAGCGGTCGCCATTCAGATCGCCGATACCGCCGAGCACGCTGAAGTTGCCCTGCGCGTCACCCGGATGCTGCGCCTTGCCGAGCTGGCCATCGATCTGCAGGCCCTGGAAGTCCTTCTTCGTGATGATGTTGACCACGCCTGCAATTGCATCCGACCCATACACCGAGACCGCACCCGTCTTCACGATGTCGATGTGGTCGATCATGTTGAGCGGGATCGAATTCACGTCGAAGAACGTGTCGGTGAAGTTCACCGCCTTGCCGTAATTCGCCACCCGTTGCCCGTCCACCAGCACCAGCGTGTACTTCTCACTCAGACCGCGCAATGCAATGCCGCCACCGCCTTGCGCGGAGCTATTCATCGTCGTTTGGCCCCAGCTGCTCCCCGAGTTCGCGGACGTGCCGCGCAGGAAGTCGGCCACGGTCGTATAACCGCTTTGCTGGATGTCCTTGGCCGTGATCGTCTGAACTTCCGTATTGCCGACCTTGTCCGACGTGCGGATCAGCGAGCCGGTCACTTCAAATTTCTTGAGCTGCTGAACCCCTTTCCCCGTCGGCGTCGCAGTGTTGCTATCCGCGGACGGTGTGGCAGCCGTGCCCGTTGCCGGGGTGCTTTCCGTCGTCGTCGCGCCTGCCGCGGTGCCGGTGGTGGCCGGCTGGCTTTGTGCAAACGCCGGTACGGCGATTACGGCCGACAATGCCAGTTCAGCCCAGACTATTCTTCTAATGGCCAGCGCCAATGCCCTTTGTTTCATTTTTCCCCTTCTCGCTCGTCAGTAAGGCCACAGCAGTATGTGAAGAGTGGTCTCGTGAACCGCTCTACTCGATATACGGCGATCTTGCGCCGCGTTCCGTTAAAGCAACTTCAAATAAGTCAGTGTCGGACTACTAATTTATTGCAATCGGAATGCGCAGCGCTTTCCAATTGATGCCATTTCTACTGCCACGCGAATGGATCCCGCTACGCGCCGGCTTATTTTCCCAAATCGCGGGTATATACTTAAGTTATGCTTACAAATATCGAGCGACTGCTTTTTTCTAAAGCGTGGCCTACGGCACTAAAACAATCTTGGCGTCCCTACCCACACGACCACCGCTTCTTCACGCGCGGTATTGGACCAGGAGTGCGGCACGGTAGACTCGTAATGCGCGGTGTCGCCTGCCTGCAATACGAACGTTGTGCCTTCCAACGTGAGCGAGATCTGGCCGCTCATCACATACAGGAATTCTTCACCGGCATGCGTCGTGACTTCCGACGGGTTCTGTCCCACCGGCATCCTGACGAGGATCACTTCCAGCTTGCCGCCGACCGACAGGTTCGTCAGCCTTCCAAACAGATTGGCGGTTCCATCAAATCCGAAGTACTTCAACTCGCTTCCTCGACGCACCGACTTGTCTTCGGTCGGCGTGTCGACGAAGTACTGCACCGTGACACCCAGAGCTCGCGCAATACCGACCAGCGATGTAATCGAAGGTGTTGCGTGACCCCGTTCCACTTGCGACAGAAAGGGCTTGGAGATGCCCGCGGTTTTTGCCACTTCATCCAGCGTCCGACTGAGCCGTTGGCGCAGCGCGCGGATTTTGCTTCCTATAGAGACTGCAACGTGTGCCTTGTTATTGAGTGGCAAGACCATAGCAAGACAGAATCCCGTAGTCAAAAATAGTTTGATATATACAAATTATGTTTCGTCGAGCGCAACGTTCTCCCTAAAACGTCTCTGCCAGGTCAACTGAAATTACGCTCCGGACAACACGAACAAATTGGTTGTCCAGAAGACTTCTGGATACTTCGAATGTCTTGTGAAGGTTGCGGCTGCAACCACACGCAGGCATCGGAGACGACCCACATTTCTTACGACGAGCGCGTCCCCTCGCGCCCGCCATGAGGAGAGCTCGAGCGCGCCTCGTCGGATGGAACAAAACTGAACGGAATGCTCTTATTTCGACGCCACCAGCACCCACAAACGCGCGAGATCGGCTGAGCCGTCGGTGCCTTTCACCGCACGGAAGGTTTGCACCGCGCGAGCCTTGTCGCCCGCCATGTAATACGCCTCACCGAGATGCAGCTGCGCCTGGTCCGGGTGGTCGAGTCCACCCTTGGCGATCGCGGCATCCATCGCCGCCAGACCCTGCTTCGCCTGCCCCGCGAAAACCTGATTGAAACCCACGTCGACGGGGGCAACGGGATTCGCCGGATCGGCCGGCGCTTGCGCACGTTTGGCCGCGAGTGCCTGCAGACGTTTCTCGCGATCCGCTTGCGCGTCACGCCCCAGAACACCCGCCGTAAAGCCCTGATCGATGACCTGCTTGCCTTCCGCGGTGGTGCCCGCCACGATCGCCAGCTGGGTCATCTCCATATAGTCGTCGGCGGTCGACAGCGACCCGGTCGCGCGACGCAGGCGGTACGTGTCGATATCGAGCTTCGACGAATAGCCCGGCTTGTTGCGAATCGCTGAGAACAGGTCGTCCCAGTAAGACTGCTTTGGGTGATAGGCAACCAGCTTTTCGAGCGTGCTGCGGTACGTGGCATCGTCTTTCACGCGCTGAGCACACGTGCCGAGCAATTGCAGTTGCGACTCGTCAGGCGCGTGGCCGGCATGCACCTGCGCGTCGATTCCCGGCTTGAGCAGGCTCACCACGCTCGTGCAATCGTTCGACAGGTAGTAAGACTGAACCAGCAGCGTGCGCATGTCGGGATCACCACCACCCGACTTCAGATAGCGCTGTGCGACCTTAGCCGCTTGCGCATAGTTCTTCTGCTGGAAGTAGATGCCGGCCAATGCCGCCGACGTGCGCTGCTCGTCCGCGCCGCTCAACTTCCCCGAACTCAGCAACGTTTCGTAGGCCTGAGCAGCCACGCCGGTGTCTCCCGCCGCTGCCGCTGCCGCGCCACGCATCTGCTCGATCATGGTGCTTTCATACGGCGTCTTGCCGGGCACAGCCGCCGCCTGATCGATCTTCGTCAGCGCATCCCTGTACTTGTGCGCGCGATACAGATCCTGTGCGGCATTCAGCGGTTTCGCCACATCCGGCCGCAACGTGTCTGCGGCATGAGAGGCGAGCGGCAGCACGAGAGCGGCCGCGATGACGGCGCGCTTGAACCGTTGATGAATCGTTTGCATTGCCCTTCCCTATTGCATGTACTGCTCGTTGCCGATCAGGCCGATCTTCGTCGCGCCCAGCCGTTGCGCGGACGCCATCACCTCGGCGACATCCTTGTACGGCACCAGCTTGTTCGGCCGCAGATGAATTTCAGCCTGAACCGGCTCGGCGGCCACTTGCGCGAGCCTGGATTCGAGCGCCGCGCGGTTCGGCACCGGCTGGCCGTTCCACGTCGTGGTGCCGTCGAAGTCGATATCGATCTGCACCACTTCAGGCTGCGTGATCGGCGGCGGCGGATTGCCGACCGGCAGGTTCATCTTGATGGCGTGCGTCTGAATCGGGATCGTGATGATCAGCATGATCAGCAACACCAGCATCACGTCGATCAGCGGCGTGGTGTTGATGTCGACCATCACATCCGGTTCGCTGCCGCCGCCCGACGATACGTTCATTCCCATCATCGCCTCCTGTCGATCGGACCTGGCGCTTTACGCTTGGTCCGATCCCATGCAAAGTTAGCCGCCGCGCGCGGGCGGCTCGGTGATAAACGAAACCTTGGCGATACCGGCGCGCTCGCACTCGGTAATGACCCGGCCGATGAATTCATAACGCGCGCTCTGGTCGCCGCGAACGTGCACTTCCGGTTGCGGCGTCATGACCGACACGGTCTTCAGGCGTGCCAGCAACGTCGGCGCGTCGACCTGCTTCTCGTTCCAGAAGAAGTCGCCGTCGCGGTTGACCGCGATGACGATACTCTTGGGCGTGGTCTGCAGCGGCTGGATCGTCTCCTTCGGCAATTGCACCGGCACCGTATGCGTCACGACCGGAATCGTGATCAGAAAGATGATCAGCAGAACCAGCATCACGTCGACGAGCGGCGTGGTGTTGATACTGGAGATGACCTCGTCGTTGTCGTCCTGCCCAACGCTCATTGCCATGACGGACTCCGCTTATTGAACCAGCGACGCTTCGCGAGCCGCGGCACGCGCCGGGCGGCGGCTGCCGGCCAGCAGAACGGTATGCAGTTGCGCGCCGAATGCACGCACACGCTCCATCACCGACTTGTTGCGGCGAACCAGGAAGTTGTAGCCGAGCACCGCGGGCACTGCCACCGCGAGACCGATGGCGGTCATGATCAGCGCCTCGCCCACCGGACCCGCGACCTTGTCGATCGAAGCCTGGCCGGCAATGCCGATGGCCGTCAGTGCGTGATAAATCCCCCACACCGTACCGAACAGGCCAACGAACGGCGCCGTCGAACCCACGGTGCCGAGGAACGCCAAACCGTCTTGCAGACGATTCGACACGTTGGTGATGGCACGCTCGACCGACGTATCGATCCACGTGTTGCGGTCCACGGCTTCGAGCAGTGCTTCGTCGTGATGCTCGCCCGCTTCGATAGCCGTTTCGGCGATGAAGCGGAACGGCGACGTCTCGTCGAGCAGCTTCGCGCCTTCGACCAGCGACGGCGCGGTCCACAACTGCTCGTCGGCGCTCTTCGCGCGGCGGTTCGCGCGGAACTGCTCGACGAACTTGGTGATCATGATGTACCAGCTGCCCATTGACATGAGCACCAGCAGAATCAGCACGAAACGGGCGACGAAGTCGCCGTTATTCCAGAGGGCGCTGAGGCCGTACGGGTTACTGACGGTTTCGGACGTGGCCGGCGCCGGCGGCGGCACCGCTTCGTCGGCGGCCGCGCTGGCGGCTTGCGGCGCGGCGGTGGCCGGTGCGACTGTAGCCGACGCGGTCGCGTCGCTAGCCTGCGCATGGGCCATTTGCGGTGCAACAAAGGTATCCACCGTGGTTACGGCGATCAACATGCTTGCCGCCAGTGCGGCGAGAGTACGCTTCTTCATGCCTGCTCCAAGTTCATTAGTACAACTTCTAAACTAAGACTGATAAATCGCTACCGGTACCGAACAGCCTGTGAATTCAGTTCAGGTTAAACGAGAACGGAACTTGCACACGGACAGCCTGGCCTTGGGAAACGCACGTAAACTGCTTGACTGCGTTGAATGCGGCACGATCCAGTGAGGAGTCGTCCGAGGATTTGGCAACGCGTTCATTCGTAATATGGCCCTGCGGGTCGACGACGAATTCAATGAGAACATCACCCGTCACGTTGTTTTCCTGCGCTTCCTTCGGATAGCGGATCGACGAACGGATCTGATCCGAGTTCGGACACACGACTCCAACCTCGGTGCTCACAGGCTTGCTCGGCGCGGGCGGCGCCGGCGGTGCGGGCGGCGCCACGGCAGGCGCCGACACGACCGGCGCGGCCTGGTGCGTAATGGTCGGCTGCGGCGGCGTTTGCACCTGCACTTCCGGCGGCGGCACGAACGGCGGAGGCGGCGGCGCGAATTTCGGCGGCGGCAATTGCACGGTGGGCAACGGCGGAGGGGGCGGCGGCTTCACCGGTTCGATGATTTTCGTTTCGATAGGATGCTGAATGACCTGCACGACCTTGGTGGCGAGGCCATTGATCAGCGCATAAATCAGCACGATGTGCAAAAGCAGAACAATTGCGATACCGCCGAAACGGCGTACTGGGTTTTGCTGCTTGCGCCCAAACTCACGCGGGCGCCCCGGCCTCTCCATACGGGCCGCTACTGCCGGAAATTGCCCTTCGACTTTCGTACCCACCTTTACTCCTCCGGCGTGAATCGTCCATTTCTGTAACTGCAGTGCGCTTACCTGCCGCAAACAACATTCACTTCGACCATCCGATAACCGGCGGTCTTTGATTCGGAGTCCAAAACGGACGTGACACTACCCGGCTCCGATCCGACGACACGGACGCGCCTCCGGGAGAACGCGGCCGTGCGTCATGCGAGCCGAATAGCCGATCCAAGTAGAACTACTAATAGATTAAATTTGAACCGCTCACTTCTGCCTTGCATGAACGCTGGAGACCACCTGATTGCGATAAGTCGTAGCGCCTGGAACTTTTTGCGCAAACGTCACATGCGTTTCATGGGTGGCAACGATAGCAGGACAAAAAATGTACGGTCAAACTTTTTTTGATGACAACATACTTAGTTTAGAGAGGTAACTCTAACTCATGCGAAATTCGCGTCGCTTTAAAAGAATAAGCGTATGTCGAGCAGATAAGCATTTGGCTTTTTCTGCCCGACAATTGGGAATTCGCTGCACGTTCGGCGTGCATCGATGCACGCGAAACGGTCGGCAGAACGTCTGATTCGGAACGCGAAATCCCCGCTGGGCAGGCGTTTCAGCGCCATCGTAGCGTGACTTGCGTGGATCGTGGACAGGACGTTTGTTGTGGTGATCGGGCGCCGGGGTGTGACCGCCGCCGAAGGCGAGACGATAGCAGAAGGAAAGAAGCGTTTAAAAATATTTTTAGCGGTATTTACGACACTCTATATACGCCTCTCAATTACGCCTCCTATTGAATTACAAAACAATTCCAATAAATTACATAAAGCCAACAGCGCAAATGATGCCGAGGGGCTGGCGATGTCAGCGCGACGTTGGTGTGCTATGCAGGGCAATCGCCCGCGGACCGAACGGCCTGGCCAGAGAGACGTGAATCATGCGCCGGCAAACTCTTGCGGGTTCAATAAACGAGCAAGCAGGAGCGGCGCAACGTTGATCGCGCCGCTCTGCTGCATCAACCGTTCGTGCCCTCGCCTGCCACGACAGCGCTGTTGTTACGCGATCGCGCGAGAACCGGCCGCAAGGCGGCGCCCGTATGACTCGCCGCGACGCGCGACAGTCCTTCGGGATCCGTGGCAGCGACGATCGACCCGCCGCCCACGCCGCCTTCCGGACCGAGGTCGATGATCCAGTCCGCCTCGGCGATCACATCCAGATCGTGCTCGATGACGACGACACTATGGCCGCCGTCCGCGAGACGATGCAGCACGCGAATCAGCTTGGCGACGTCCGCCATATGCAGGCCCACGGTCGGTTCGTCCAGCACATACAAGGTATGCGGTGGCTTCTGGCCGCGCCGTGTGATGTCGTCGCGCACCTTGCTCAATTCGGTGACGAGCTTGATACGCTGCGCCTCGCCGCCCGACAACGTGGGCGACGGCTGGCCCAGCGTGAGATAGCCGAGCCCGACGTCTTTCATCAACTGCAATGGATGGGCGATGTTCGAGATCGGCCCGAAGAACTCGACGGCTTCGTCGATCTCCATGGTCAGCACGTCGCCGATATTCTTGCCGCGCCACGTGACCGCGAGCGTCTCGGGATTGAAGCGCTGCCCGTGACACACATCGCAAGGCACCTTGACGTCGGGCAGGAAGCTCATGCCGATGGTGCGCACGCCCTGCCCTTCGCAGGCCGGGCAACGGCCTTCGCCGGTGTTGAACGAGAAGCGCGAGGCCGTATAGCCACGCGCGCGCGCTTCGAGCGTGCCGGCGAACAGCTTGCGGATTGCGTCCCACACGCCGATGTAAGTGGCGGGACACGAACGCGGCGTCTTGCCGATCGGAGTTTGATCGACCTCGAGCACGCGGTCGATGGTTTCCCAGCCGGTGATCGAATCGCACCCTTGCCACGCATGCGTCACGTTCAACGGCGCGCGCGGCGCCGTGCGCGCCAGCACGCTGGAGCGCCGGTTGGCTGCCGGCTTTTCCTCGGCCGCGGCACGCGCGCGCCGCGTGGCCGGCGACGACAGTACCGAACGTCCGACCGCATCGAGCAGGTTGGTCATTAGCACGTCGCGCGCAAGGGTCGACTTGCCGGAACCGCTGACGCCGGTGACCGCCACCAGCCGTGAGAGCGGAATGCCGACCGTGACATTGCGCAAATTGTGCAGCTTGCCGCCATGCACGGTCAGCCAGTTCTCAGGCACTGCAGCCGTGCGCTTGCTCGGCGCAACCACTTCGCGGCGCGGCTGCAACGGATGCACGATGGGCTGCGCGAGAAACTGTCCCGTCAGCGAATCGGGCTGCGCCGACAGGTCGGCCACACTGCCCTGCGCGACCAGCGTGCCGCCGCGTTTTCCCGCACCTGGCCCGATGTCGATGATGTGATCGGCGCGCCGAATCGTGTCCTCGTCATGCTCGACGACCACCAGCGTATTGCCCTTCTCACCGAGCTTGCGCAAAGCGTTCAGCAGAATCTGATTGTCGCGCGGATGCAGGCCGATGGTCGGTTCGTCGAGCACATAGCACACCCCTTGCAGGTTGCTGCCGAGTTGCGCGGCGAGCCGGATGCGCTGCGCTTCGCCACCGGAGAGACTCGGCGCCGCGCGATCGAGACTCAGATAACCGAGCCCCACTTCCTCGAGGAACTGCAGACGGCTGCCAATTTCGCTCACCACGTCACGCGCGATTTCCGCGTCGCGACCGGTCATCTCCAGTGTGTCGATCCAGGCGCGCGTGTCGGACACGGTCCATTGCGCGACATCGACGATCGCCTGCGCGTCGAACGTGACCGCGCGCGCGGTGGGGTTCAGACGCGTACCCGCGCAATCCGGACACGGTTCGTCCACGAGACCTTCGGGTTCCTGCTCTTCCGACGGCAGGCTCTGTTCACGACCGCGATTGTCGTCGACGACGATCGTATCGTCGTACACCGCGCGTTGTTCACGCGTGAGCGCGAGGCCCGTGCCGACACACGTGGTACACCAGCCATGCTTGCTGTTGTACGAGAACATGCGCGGATCGAGTTCGGGGTAGCTCGTGCCGCATACCGGACACGCGCGCTTGGTGGACAGCACCTTCACAGCGCCGAGTTTTGCCGTGGGATGGCCGCCGCTGATCGCGTCGTGCAAACCGTCGAGCGGCGCCAGCAGATGCATCACGCCCTTGCCGACTTCCAGCGTCTGGTCGAGCGCCTGACGCAGTTCGGTT
The DNA here is from genome assembly GCF_046027355.1 of Paraburkholderia sediminicola. Classification (GTDB taxonomy): domain Bacteria; phylum Pseudomonadota; class Gammaproteobacteria; order Burkholderiales; family Burkholderiaceae; genus Paraburkholderia; species Paraburkholderia sediminicola_B. Next base: position 425,582 of record NZ_JAQQEK010000004.1, read on the forward strand.
TCGTTGTCCGGCGACACGACAATGTCGGCCACCGGCAGCTCGATCGTATGCTCGCGGAAGCGGTCGAGCTTCGGCCACGGGTCCACCGGCACGAACTCGCCGTCCACGCGCAAATGGGTATTGCCGCGTGCTTTCGCCCACTTCGCCAGATCCGTATAAACGCCCTTGCGGTTCACGACCAACGGCGCGAGAAAGCCGACGTGCTGCCCCTTGTGATCGCGCAGCAATTGCGCCGCGATCGATTCGACACTTTGCGACGTGACCGGCGTACCGTCGTGGATGCAATGCTGCAAACCGAGCTTCACATACAACAGACGCAGGAAATGCCACACCTCGGACGTGGTCGCCACGGTACTCTTGCGGCCGCCACGCGAGAGCCGCTGCTCGATCGCGACGGTCGGCGGAATGCCGTACACCGCGTCGACCTCGGGCCGCCCCGCCGGCTGCACGATGGAACGTGCGTAGGCATTCAGCGATTCGAGGTAACGGCGCTGCCCTTCGTGGAACAGAATGTCGAACGCGAGCGTGGATTTGCCCGAACCGGACACGCCGGTAATCACGTTGAATTTGCCGTGCGGAATGTCCACGTCCAGCGATTTCAGATTGTGCTCACGCGCATTGACGATGCGCACCACGTCCTCGCCTTCGATCGCCCGGCGCGCACGCGCGGCGCTCAACGCCTTTTGCAGCGGAATGCCTTGCGACGCCGGTTCAGACGCCGCGCCCATGGCACGGTCATATTGCAGCAGCGCTACACCGGTATGCGATTCCGGGCACGCTTTGACGTCTTCCGGCGTACCGGCGCACAGCACCCGGCCACCGCCATCGCCACCTTCGGGACCGAGGTCGATCAGCCAGTCGGCCGCGCGGATCACGTCGAGATTGTGCTCGATCACGATCAGCGAATGACCGCTCGCGAGCAGCTTGCCAAACGCTTGCATCAGCTTGGCGATGTCGTCGAAATGCAGGCCGGTGGTCGGTTCGTCGAACATGAACAAACGTTTCGCGACCGGCTGCTTCGCGCTGCGCGCAGTCCGCGCCTGCGCCGATTCCGCGAGGAAACCGGCGAGCTTGAGCCGCTGCGCTTCGCCGCCCGACAGCGTGGGCACCGGCTGGCCGAGCTTCACGTATTCAAGGCCCACGTCGACGATCGGCTGCAGCACGCGCAGCACTTCGGCATCTTTAGCGAAATACGCGGTGGCTTCGCTCACCGTCAATTCCAGCACGTCGGCAATGCTCAGCGCGCGCGCAGGTTCACCGCGCTCGATCTTCACTTCGAGCAGTTCTGCGCGATAACGCCGCCCGTCGCAATCGGGGCAGCGCAGGTACACGTCGCTCAGGAACTGCATTTCGATATGTTCGAAACCCGAGCCGCCGCAGGTCGGACAGCGGCCATCACCCGAGTTGAAGCTGAACATGCCCGGACCGTAACCGCGTTGCTGCGCGAGCGGCGCCTTGGCGAACAGCTTGCGGATTTCGTCGAACGCGCCGACATAACTCGCCGGATTCGACCGCGCCGTCTTGCCGATCGGCGACTGGTCGACGAACACGACGTCGGTGACCTGATCGGCGCCGCTGAGGCTTCTGAACGCGCCCGGCGATTCGGTCGCGAGACCGAAGTGCCGCGCCATGGCCGGATACAGCACGTCTTGCAGCAACGTGGATTTGCCGGAACCCGACACCCCCGTCACGCAGACGAGCCGCTGCAACGGAATTTCCACCGTGACATCGCGCAGATTGTGTTCCGTCGCGCCTTCGAGCACGATGCGCGGCGTGGCGGCATCCACCGGACGCTGCGACCAATGCGCCGCGTCGGCCACATGCCGGCGGCCGCCGAGGTACTCGCCGGTGAGCGTGCCTGACGAACGGATCGCCTCGGGCGCGCCGTCGTAAATGATCGAGCCGCCGCGCTCGCCCGGTCCCGGACCCATGTCGATCAGACGATCCGCCGCGAGCATCACGGAGGGATCGTGTTCGACCACCACCAGCGTATTGCCCGCGTCGCGCAAACGGTGCATGGCTTCGACGATGCGGTTCAGATCGCGCGGATGCAAGCCGATGCTCGGTTCGTCGAGCACGAACAGCGTCTTGGTGAGAGACGTGCCGAGCGCCGTGGTCAGGTTGATCCGCTGCACCTCGCCGCCCGACAAGGTGCGGCTTTGCCGGTCGAGCGTCAGATAACCGAGGCCCACGTCGCACAGATACTTGAGGCGTGTGCGCACTTCGGCGAGCAGCAGCTTGAGCGCGTCGTCGAGCAAGGCGCTCGGTAAGCTGATTTCGTCGAAGAAGCGGCGGATGCGCTCGATCGGCATCAGCATCAGGTCATGCAAGGTCAGACCCGGCAACGCTTCGAGCTGCCCGCGCGTCCAGTCAACACCGCGCGGCAGGAAGCGCTTCCCGGCCGGCAGCACGTCGTCCGCGTTCAGCTTGCTGCCGAGACGCCACAACAGCGATTCCGTTTTCAGGCGCGCGCCGCCGCAGGTTTCGCATGGCGTATAGCTGCGGTACTTGGACAGCAGCACACGAATATGCATCTTGTACGCTTTCGATTCGAGATACTCGAAGAAGCGTTTGACGCCGTACCAGTGGCTTTGCCACTTGCCGTTCCAATCCGGCGAGCCGTTGATGACCCAGTCGCGCTCGGCGTCCGTCAGCTCGCCCCACGGCGTGCCGCGACGGATATCGGCGTTCGCCGCGTAGCGCATCAGATCGTCCTGGCATTCCTTCCACGCGGGCGTTTGCATGGGCTTGATCGCGCCGTCGCGCAACGTCTTACGCGCGTCCGGAATCACCAGCCCGAGGTCGACGCCGATCACGCGCCCGAAACCGCGGCAGACCTCGCACGCGCCGTAGGCCGAGTTGAACGAGAACAGCGCGGGCTGCGGGTCGGCATAGCGCAGATCGCTTTCCGGGCTGTGCAAGCCGGTGGAGAAACGCCAGATTTGCGGTTCGGCTTCCTGACTGTCCGCCCCTTCCGATGACGCCGGCAGCACATAGATATTGACGCGCCCGCCGCCGCGCTTGAGCGAGGCCTCGATCGCCTCGACCACCCGCTGCTTGTCCACCGAGCGCAACCGGAAACGGTCGGCCACCACGTCGAGCAGCTTGCGCTTGCCGGTGGGCGAATCGACTTCGCGCTGCGCCTGCACGCGCGTGTAACCGCTGGCCGACAGCCATTGCTCCACTTCCTGCTCCGACGCCGACTCAGGCAGCTCGACCGGGAACGTGACGACGAGCCGCGGCTCATTCTCCGCTGTACGTTCGAGCAACTCGGCGTAGATCGTTTCCGGCGTGTCGTGGCGCACCTGATGGGCCGTCTTCCGGTCGAACAGTTCGGCCGCACGCGCGTAGAGCAGCTTCAGGTGATCGTTGAGCTCCGTCATGGTGCCGACGGTGGAGCGCGAACTGCGCACCGGATTAGTCTGGTCGATCGCAATAGCCGGCGGCACGCCGTCGACGCGGTCGACTTGCGGCCGGTCCATGCGGTCGAGAAACTGCCGGGCGTAAGCGCTGAATGTTTCGACGTAGCGCCGCTGCCCTTCCGCGTAAAGCGTGTCGAACACGAGGCTCGACTTGCCGGAACCGGACGGGCCGGTGACGACCGTCATCTCGCCGGTCCGTACGTCGAGGTCGACGTTCTTGAGGTTGTGCTGGCGCGCGCCGCGAATCTTGATAGTGCCGTTAGATGCCAATTTTTCCGACCGTCTGAATGAGTGGGCCACCTCTCACGGACGCCTCGCGACCGCGCAAGTTCGGTGCCGCCGGGCCGGCGGAAAACCACGCCGAAGCCCGGCTTGCAACGGGATACTATACTGTATATTTATACAGTTTTCCATGGCGCTGCACGGCTGTGCTTTGGAAGCGCGTCAGGCGGTGACGGAGGCAAAAATGCGCGCCGCTTAGCGCGGCAGCAAGCGTTGTGCCGTTGGGGACGGAGGAGTCTAAAGCCGCTCGAAGCGGAGTCGGAGGCGTAAAGCGGTGCTATCGCGCCAGGCTTGCAAGGCGCAGCAGGGTTGTGACGGGTGCACCGTTTTTAACCGTAGACGCGTTCCGCACTGATCGGCCCCCTGTTGACACCGCAGCGCCGGGCGCTGCATCCAGCGCTTCGCTGTTACCCAACGCATACGCCACGCAGCGCTTCGCCAACACCTCGGTCGGATCGACGAGCCGCACCACCAGGCCGCCCGCGCACGCCAGCGTCGCGTCACGCAACAGCAGCGGCAACTCGGTGCAAGCCAGCACGATCACCTGCACGCCTTGCAAGACCAGATCGTCGACCGCCGCGGCGAGATCATCGCGGCACTCGCCCGACGTGAAGCCCGCCTTCACCCCCTTCGGGCCGTAGATGGCGTTCATCAGCCGCGCCTGCGCCGGCTCGCCCGGCGCAACCTGCACGAAACCGCGCGCTTCGAGCGCCTGCTCATAGACGCGGCTCGCGAGCGTGCCCGAGGTGGCCAGCACGCCGACTTCGCGCAAGCCCGGAAAGGTCTCATGCAGATAATCGGCGGTACAGGTCAGCATATTGACTATCGGAATGCTGAGCGACGGCTGGATCCGCTCGACAAACGCATGCGCCGTATTGCACGGAATCGCGATGAGGTCCGCGCCGCCATCCTCGAGCGTCTTGCAGCCGGCATACAGCGCGAGCGTCGGATCGTCGCCGTTGCCGATGAGCGCGGCGGTGCGGTCCGGAATCTGCGGATTCTGCTCGACCATGATCCTGATGTGATCCTGATCGCACGCCGCGGGCGTATTGCGCACCAGCTTGGCCATGAAGTCGACCGTCGCCGCCGGCCCGACGCCGCCCAGCACGCCCACCTTGAAGCGCCGCTCCAGTTGCGAATATTGGGCCGCCGCGACGTAGCGCGCGTAGACCAGATTGGCGTCGACGAGCGGCACCTCGAGCCGGCCGAGCGGGCGCGCGACCAGCGCGATTTCGGCGAGCCCCGGTAGGATGATCTCCGCGCCCTGCGCAATGAGGTCCGCGCACGCCGCGCGCAGCAACTCGACCGGGCGGCCATAGAGGCGGCCGTTCCTGATGCCTTCATCGCTATAGACGGCGCTCGTCACGCAATCGACGCCCGCTTCGTTGCGCGGATGCAGCACGTCGAAGCGCGCGGCGTCGAAATAACGCTCGAAGAGCCCGTTATGACGGATCGCGTCCGAAGTCAGCACGCCAATCCGGCGCACCGACGGAAACGCCTGGCGCACGTGCGCCGATAGCGCCGTCATGATGTTGGCGACCGGCACGGTCACGTTCGCCGAGAGTTCGTCGATGAAGGTATGGCTGAGGAAGCACGGCAACACGATCGCCTCGACGCCGCGCTTTTCGAACGCACGCATGGTGTCGAATACGTGAATCTTGAACTGGGCGCTCACCTCGCTCTGCGAGGCCGGCCCTTGTCAGGACTGCTGCTCGAGAACGAGATCGAATGGCCGCGCCACGCCCGGCCGGTCCCAGGCGGCGGTCATCCGACACAGGATGTCGGCGCTGGCGAGTTGCGCCGCGCCCGTCACGACACCCAGCGAACGATAGCGATTCATGATGGCTTCCCCCCGTCGTTTTTTTGCCGTCCGCCTCGATGGTAGGCGGCTTTTGCACGGTTGAGGATGACATTATGTAGGCGGACTATGACGTGGTGTTAACCACGAATCGCAAATTACCTTGTGTTGCCCCGCGTCGCCCGCACCGGCAAACGGCTAGGCCGCTTCGACGACGCCGTGCGCCGCACCGCGCTTGCGGCGCTCCAGCGTGCCGATGCATACCAGCGATACGCCGGCCAGAACACTATAGAACACGGCCAGCGGCCACCACGCACCCGGATAACGATGCGCGAGCAACGTCCCGATCAGGGGCGTCAGACCACCGGCCAGCGCGGCGCACACCTGGTACGACAGCGAAATCGCCGAATACCTGACGCGCACCGGGAACGCGGTCGACATGAACCCGGCCATCACCGCGTACGAACTCGACATGCACATCACCGCCAGCGCAATGCCGATCACGATCGCCACCGGCCGCCCGGTCGAAACGAGCGCGAACATCGGATAAGGCGACAGCATCGCCAACGCGGCCGCCCCCTTCAGGAAGCGCCCCGTGCCGATGCGTTGCGCGAACCAGCCCGAACCCAGTTGCGTGAACAACTGGATGAACGCCACCACGAACAAACAATCGAGAATCAACGAACGGTCGAGACCGAGCGTCTGCGTCGTGTAATTGAGCATGAAGGTGTTGACGAACCATGCGCCGGCCACGCCGATCACGTTCGCGCCAAGGCATAGCAACAGCGTGCGCCACGCGTCGCGCACGACCTCGGCGACGGGCAGCGCGGCCACGCGACGTTGCGCCTTGAGCGCCTTGAATTCCGGCGATTCGTCGACGCCCGCGCGGATCAGCAGGCCGACCACCAGCAGCACCGCGCTCGCGAGAAACGGCAGGCGCCATCCCCAACTGAGGAACGCGTCCTTGTCCATCGAGGCCACCGCGCGGAACGCGAGCAGCGACAGGATCAAGCCCGCCGGACTGCCGAGCTGCGCGAACGACGCGAAGAAGGTGCGCCGTCCCTGCGGCGCATGTTCGCTCGCCATCAGCACCGCGCCGCCCCACTCGCCGCCGATCGCAATGCCCTGCGCGACCCGCAGCAACACCAGCAGCACAGGCGCCCACACGCCGGCGTTTGCATAGGTCGGCAGGAAGCCGATGCCGACCGTGCCGATGCCCATGATCGCCAGCGTCGCCACGAGCGCTTTCTTGCGCCCGATGCGGTCGCCAAGGTGGCCGAACACCAATCCGCCGAACGGTCGCGCGAAGAAGCCGACCGCGAAGGTGCCGAACGAAGCCAGCGTGGCGAAAAACGGATCGCTGCCGGGAAAGAACAGCTTGCCGAATATCAGCGCGGACGCTGTGGCGTAGATATAAAAGTCGTACCACTCGATGGTGGTGCCGACAAAAGCCGCGGCTGCGGCGCGTGTGGGTTGCCGGGCTGCGGCGTGGTCGTCTTGCTCGCGATTCATGTCTCTGTCTCCAAGGCCTTTCTTCTGGATGGCGCGGCTTCTGCGTGCCGTCGCCGGGAACTGCAGCGGTTATGCCTTGAGCACGCCCGCTTCGAACAGACGCTGCTGGGTAGCGGCGTCGATACCCAACGTGTCGAGCACGTCGCGCGTGTCGGCGCCGAGCGACGGTGGCGCGCTGCGATACGTGGCCGGCGTGCGCGACAGCTTGATCGGCGACGCGGTGCCGCGATACTCGCCCATCTCGACCACCATGCCGCGATGCAAGGTATGCGGATGGCGCGCCACGACGTCGACGGTTTGCACGGGTCCGCACGGCACGCCCGCGTTGATCAGCGCGTGCGCGAGCGGCTCGCACTCGTGCGCCGCGAGCAGGCTTTCGAGCGCGGTCTTCAGCGGCTCGCGATGCGCGCAGCGGCTGCGGTTGTCGACGTAACGCGGATCGTCGGCGAGTTCGGGCGCGCCGAGATGCGCGCACAGCTTCGCGAACTGCCGGTCGTTGCCCACCGCGAGAAAGATCGGCGCGGTCGCGGTGCGATAGCTGTCGTACGGTGTGATGTTGGGATGCGCGTTGCCGCTGCGCTGCGGCGTGCGGCCCGAGCCAAAATAGTTCGGCAGATGCGGATGCAGCAGCGACACGCCGCAGTCGTATAACGCGATATCGATCGACTGGCCGCGGCCGCTCTTCGCGCGCTCGGCGAGTGCGAGCAGAATGCCGGCGAGCGCGTTCAAACCGGTGACCATGTCGACGACCGGCAAGCCGACGCGCGTCGCGGGACCGTCGCGCTCGCCGTTCACGCTCATCAGGCCGGTCATCGCCTGAATCGCGGCGTCGTAGCCGGGCAAGCCGCCGAGCGGGCCGTCGGGACCGAAGCCTGACACGGCACAATGAATCAGCTTCGGGAAACGCTCGCGCAGATCGCGCTCGTAGTCCATGCCCCAGCGCGCAAGCGTGCCGGGTTTGAAGTTTTCGACCAGCACGTCGGCATCGTCCAACAGCTTCCACAGGATCGCCCGGCCTTCGTCGCGCGAGAGATCGACCGCGATGCCCTGCTTGTTGCGGTTCACGCCCGCGAAGTACCACGCGGTGTCGCCGTAGAACGGCGGCCCCCAGCCACGTGTTTCGTCGCCGCCGGGCGGTTCGAGCTTGATCACCTGCGCGCCGTGATCGGCGAGCGCCTGCGTGCAGTACGGGCCACCGAGCACGCGGCTCAAGTCGATGACCTTGATGCCTTGCAACGCGCCTTGCGTGCCATCTTTCGGAAGCGATGCGGTCATTGCGCGCTCCCTTGTGGCAACAGTTGCAGCGCTTGTTCGAGCGTGACGCTGCGGCCGTTGACCAGCGCATCGATCACATCGCTCTCATCCGATGCCGAATGCAATGCGAGAGGATCGAACGGCAACAGCTTGTGCCGCACTACCAGATGAGCGAGCGCAAGACGCCGGTAATCCGGCGCGAGACGCACGCCTTCGCATGCCATCAACACGGCGGTGCTTGCGTGATACAGCGCGGTACCCGCTTGCCGAACCCATTCGTCGCGGCCGGAATCCGCCACGCTCGCAAGCGCGTCGCAAGCACGCGCGAGCGTCGCGCGCAGCAACGCGAGACTGGCCGCCGGCAATCCCGCCGCGCCGAGCAGATCCTGCAGATAGGTGCGCAACGGTTCGAGCGCGCCGTCGCGTTTCGCGGCTCGCGCGATGTCGAGCGCGACGATGTTGCTGGTGCCTTCCCAGATCGAGCCGAGATGCGCGTCGCGGACGAGCCGCGCGTCGCTCCACTCTTCGATATAGCCGGTGCCGCCGCGCACTTCCATCGCGTCGCCGGTCACGCGACGCGCGTCGCGGCAGGCGCGGAACTTGATGAGCGGCGTAAGGATGCGCACGCATTTCGCGGCCTGCCGGTCGCCGGCGTCGGCCTGTTCCAGCAGTAGCGCGATGCGCATGAACATCGAACGCGCCTGTTCGGCGGGCAGCATCATCTTGAGCAACTGACGCTGCATCAACGGCATGTCGATCAGCTTGCGGCCGAACGCTTCGCGATTGCGCGCGATGTAGAGCGCCTCGGTCAGCGCACGGCGCATCAAACCCGCGGCGCGCACGCCGTTCGACAGACGCGACATGTTGATCATGTCGGCCATCTGATGAAAACCGCGGCCCACTTCGCCGATCAGATATGCCACCGCGCCTTCCAGCACAATCTCGCCGCTCGCCATCGAACGGCTGCCCAGCTTGTCCTTCAGACGCACGATCCGGTAGCTGTTGCGCGAGCCGTCCGGCAACGTCCTCGGCAACAGGAACAGTCCGAGTCCGTTGATGCCGGGCGGCGCCGTGTCCGGGCGCGCGAGCACCATCGCGAGATCGGCGTCGGCATTCGAGCAGAACCATTTGTCGCCGTACAGACGCCACGTTTCGTCACCGTTCGCATCGGTTTCGAGCGACGCGCGTGTGGCAATGCGCGCGACGTCCGAGCCCGCTGCCTGTTCGGTCATGAACATCGCGCCTTGGAATAGCGTGTCGAAATCGCGCGAGGCGAGCATCGGCAGAAAACGCGCGACCAGTTCCGGCGCGCCGAATTTGCGCAGCGTGCGCGTGAGCGAATCGGTCATGCTGACGGGACAGCACAGGCCGAATTCCGCTTGCACGAACAGGAAGGTCAACGCGTATTTCACAAGCGGCGGCGGCGATTTTTTACCGTCGCGAGTCTCGTGGCTCATTGCTGCGAGTCCCAACTCCGCGTAAGCCACGCGTTCCAGCGCGACGTAATCCGGATGCTTGTCGATGCTTTCCAGCGCTTCGCCGCGCCGCGTGCGATGGTGCAATTGCGGCGGATTCTTGTCGGCGGATAGCGCCCACACGTCGAGTTCGTCGGAAGCGCGCTGGCCTAGCGAGACGAATTGGCTTTCGAGTTCCTGAAACAGCGTGTCGCCTAGATGCAGCTTCAGCAGGCGTTCGAAGTCGGGATCGCTGGTGAAAAAGTTGATGCCCCGGCTATCGGGAATGTTGGACGAGCCGTGTGCCGGCTGCGCAGTGATTTCGCTCATGCGTGTCTCCTTACTCTGCTATGCACGTTAGTGCTTGTGAGAGGAGCATAGAAGCGGCGTCGATAATCGTCTAATACAACTTATATCCGGTACGATAGACGCAGCTTATCGATCAAAATCAGGAGACAGCCGTGGATCTGAAGCAATTGCGCTATTTCGTGGCCGTCGCCGAGGAACTGCATTTCGGCCGCGCGGCCAAGCGGCTGTTCATTTCGCAGCCAGCGCTCAGTTTCGACATTCGCAAGTTCGAGGAGCAGCTCGGCGTGCAGTTGCTCGCTCGTACTAACAAGACGGTGTCGCTAACGAATGCGGGTCAGGTGCTGCTCGGCGAAGCACGCCGCCTGTTATTGCAGGCGAACGAAGCGGAACGCATGACGGTTCGCTCGGCGCACGGCCTCGCCGGCCGCTTGCGCATCGGCTTCGTGAATTCGATGCTGTACCGGGGCATGCCGCAGGCGGTAAAACGCTTCGAGGCCGACTACCCCGGCGTCGAAATCGTCCTCAAGGAGATGAACACCAGCGAGCAGGTGCACGCGATCCAGCGCATGCAAATCGACATGGGTTGCGCGCACTGGGGCAATTTCCCGTCCGACGTCATTTCCACGCCGATCTTTTCCGAGCCGTTCCTGTGCTGTCTGCCCGCCGCTCATCCGCTGGCGCGCAAACGCAAGGTCGATCTGCGGGCGTTGGCGCAGGAGCCGTTCATTCTGTTTCCGCGCACCGTGTCGCCGCATTATCACGATCTGATCATCGCGCAGTGCGTGGGAGCGGGATTCAGTCCATTGATTCGCCATGAGGCGCGCTTGTGGCAGACCGTCGTGACGATGGTTGGCTTTGGCATGGGCGTTGCGCTGGTGCCGTACACGTTGCGTCAGGTGCAGGATCCGAAGGTCGTGTTTTTGCCGCTGACGGGCGAAACGCTGATGTCGCAAGTACTGCTGTTGCGCCGGAGCGGCGACGCGGAGCCCGTGGCGGACCGTTTCGTCGAGTATCTCAGGGATGCCGGCGGCGAGCCGCCGAATACGCCTCATTCATCCGCTTCGCGGCGGCCTTCGTAAGCCGTCAGTATCTTGTGAGCGACCATATCCACGGCCGGTTTGACGAGCCCGTTCTTGTCGGTCCAGACCTTGGGCGTCAAGGCGCCGCTCAGCGCGACGCTGTCCGCGTCGCTCAACGCGAGCAGCGCGGTTTGCACGTCGTCGTCGAAAGCGATTACGTTGACGAAAATCGTGTCGCCGTCGTTGGTGGCCGCGCGCACCTTGCAGGTCACGAAACGCCTGCCGTTTTGCCCCGTGCGAATCTGCGCCTCGCCGTATAACCGCCCGCCCACCAGTCCATCGATCATTGCCCTGCTCCTCTTGTTTCGTACCGTGCAGAAAGCAGAATCGCCCAGCACGGCGCGTATGATCCCACGAGAAGCGGCACGGCCTGCATAAAAAGCGCCGCTCGATCGCGGACTAACGGCGTGAACATCACGCGCCGATCGTCAAATCCACGCCGCGCACGAGGCGTTTCGCCAGCCGCGGTTGCCGCAACTGTTCGAGCCACCACTGCAATGCGCGCCCTTCATGATCGCCGCGCCACGCAACGTACAGCACGTTCGGCTCGCGCGGATCGGCGGTCGCTTTCTCGATCAGCTCGCCCTGCTTCAAGAGCGTCGCGACGCGCTGACGCGGCAACCAGCCGACGCCCAGGCCGTCGCGCTGCGCCAGGATTTTCGCGCGCATCGACGGTACGGCGAGTGACGCCTGCCCACCGATCAAACCATACGCACGCCCCGCCGTCGTACGCGATGAATCCGCCACCACCACCGCGCGATGTTCGAGGATCCGTTCGCGGCCGAGCGTCCCTTCGACGGCCGCCAGCGGATGGCGCGGCGACACCGCGAACACCCACTCCATCACGCCGAGTTCGAACCAGCGCAGGCCGGGAATCGCCGGCGGCTCGTTGGTCGCGCCCACGATCAGATCCGCGCGGCCGTCGCGCAGCGCCTCCCAGGTGCCGCTCAATACTTCGTGGGTGAAGCGCAGCTTGACGCCGGAGTCGAGCGTGTCGAATGCGCGCACCACCGGCATCAGCAGTTCGAATTCGAGAATCTCGTCCGTGACCACCCAAAGACGGTCTTCCCAGCCGCTCGCGATCTGCTTCACGCGCTGCGTCATGCGCGACATGTCGAGCATCAGACGCGCGGCTTCGTCAGCGAGAAGCTGGCCGGCGGGCGTGAGTTGCAGCCGGTAGCGGCGCCGGTCGAACAGCAGCGCGTCGAAGCGCGTCTCCAGTTGCCGGGCGGCATGCGAGACCGTGGACGGCGCCTTGCCGAGGCGCGCCGCCGCGCGCGACAGGCTACCGGTCTCGCGAATCGCGTCGAGCAAAGCCAATTCGTCTTCCGACAACATGTTCCATTCCTTCGAACGAGTTCGACGGAAAGATGGTACGGCAATGCGCCAATGCTAGTCCACCTATGGCGATATGGCGGCAGCATTAGCAGCAAGCACAGTTGGCGTGGGCTTTCGGAAAAGCCGCACGAGCCAGCAGTGAACCACTGCAAACGCGATCAACGCCGCGCCTGAAACATTCATTGCGCGCGGCCGAGGCACGACGGCGTACGCTCTTCGCTCGCGGCCGCACGCAGTCAGGGAATAGACATCATGCTGATCAACCTCTTCTGCCCGCGCCGCGCGGCGGCCTGAACGCGTGCCGTCATGGCGCGCCACCGGTTGTCGCCGCCGCTTCGAAAATATCGCGCAGCCACTGCGCAAACACCCGCACCCGCGACGACAACTGACGATTCTGCGGATACAGCACGGACACCGGCATGGGCGGCGGCGGAAAGTCCGCAAGAATGATTTTCAGCCGCCCGGCCGCCAGTTCGGCCGCCACCCGGTATTGCGGCACCTGCACGATGCCGAGCCCGGCAAGCGCCGAGCCGGTATAGAGTTCGGTGCCGGTCACCGACACCGCCGACGGCAGGACCATCGCCACCTCGCGGCCCGCCACGCTGAATTCGAGCGGCACGGCCTTGCCAGTCGCGCTCGACACGTAATTGACGGCCCGATGCGTGGACAGCGCCGACGGATCGGCCGGCTCGCCATACGCGGCGAGATACGCCGGACTCGCGACCGTGACTTGCGGCAGTTGCGCGACGCGCCGCCCCACCATCGACGAATCCTGCAGATTGCCCGCGCGCAGCACGCAGTCGACGCCCTCCCGCACCAGATCGACCAGCCGGTCGTCTTCGCCGATGGTCAACTCGATCTCGGGAAAGCGCGCGAGAAACGCCGGCAGCGCCGGCACGACGAAGTGCCGCGCCAGCGTGCCCTGCAAATTCACCCGCAACAGCCCCTTGGGCGCAAGGTTCGAAAACGAGCCCTCGGCTTCCTCCATGTCGGCAATCAGACGCACGCAGCGGCGGTAGTAAGCCTCGCCGTCGTGCGTGAGACGCACCGTGCGCGTGGTGCGTTCGAGCAGCCGCGCGCCGAGCCGCTGCTCCATGCGCTTCATCAGATTGGTCACGGTGGCGCGCGGAATCTGCAGATCGTCCGAGGCGCGCGTGAAACTTTGCCGCTCGGCGATCCGTATGAAAACCCGCATTTCCTCGAAACGATCCATATTCGGTGCCTGTTTCTGACGCCTGTCGGGTGGCCCACGCGTCCATTGTTAAAGCAAATGGAATGATGATGCCAAGTCTAACCCGATTATCTATGTGCGGAAAGCGTCCATGATTCACCTCACCCACCCAACAGACCCAAGGAAACGAATCATGAACACGCCTAAAAACGCTCAAGTCGCCATCGTCACCGGCGCATCCCGCGGCATCGGCGCTGCAGTCGCGCAACGTCTGGCCAAGGACGGCTTCGCGGTCGCGGTCAATTACGCGTCCAGTTCGGCCGAAGCCGATGCGCTCGTCGCGGAACTCACGGCGGCCGGCACCAAAGCCATCGCGGTGAAGGCCGACGTGTCGAACGCCGACGACGTGCGCCGCATGTTCGAGATCACCGAACAGCAGCTCGGCAAGGTGGACGTGCTGGTCAACAACGCAGGCGTGCTCAAGACCGTGCCGCTCGCCGACACCAGCGACGCGCTCTACGACCAGACCTTCGACATCAACGTGCGCGGCACCTTCAACACCTTGCGCGAAGCAGCTACGCGCATGAACGACGGCGGGCGCATCGTCAACTTTTCGAGCACCACGCTGGCGCTCAACATGCCGGGCTACGCGATCTACAACGCGACCAAGGCGGCCGTCGAAGCGTTCACCCACGTGTTCGCCAAGGAACTGCGCGGCCGCAACATCACCGTCAACGCCGTGGCGCCGGGTCCAATCGCGACGTCGCTGTTCCTCGACGGCAAGACCGAAGAACAGATCCAGACCTTCGCGAAGATGCCGCCGCTGCAACGCCTCGGCCAGCCGGACGATATCGCGTCGGTGGTGGCGTTCCTCGCCGGTCCGGACGCGGGTTGGGTCAACGGTCAGATTCTGCGCGCCAACGGCGGCATTGCTTGACGCGCTCGATACGCGTTTTCTCTGGGCAGGCTCTGACGAGCCGCCCCACTTTCATCGAATCGGAGAACAAAAAATGCAGAAGAAGATCATCCTGGTGACGGGCGCCGGTACGGGCATCGGCAAACTCAGCGCGCAGTCGCTCGCCGAAGCCGGACACATTGTCTACGCGACGATGCGCGACGTCGAAGGACGCAACCAGCCGCGCGCCGACGAATTGCGCGCGCTCGCCAAAGCGAAGGACATCCAGTTGCATCCGCTCGAACTCGACGTGTTGTCGCAAGCATCGGCGGATGCCGCGGCGGCGACGATCGTGCGCGAACAAGGACGGCTCGACGTGGTGATGCAGAACGCCGGTCATCTGGTGGTCGGCCCGAGCGAAGCGTTCACACCCGAAGAAATGATGAAGGTGTTCGACACCAACCTGTTCGGCGCGCAGCGCGTGAACCGCGCCGTGCTGCCCTTTCTGCGGCAGCAGGAAGCGGGCTTGATGCTGTGGGTCAGCAGTTCGACGACCAAGGGCGGCTTTCCTCCCTTCCTCGGCCCGTACGGCGCCGCAAAGGCCGCGATGGATTCGCTGGCGGTTTCGCTCGCGTATGAGATCGCGCGCTTCGGCGTCGAGACCTCGATCGTGGTGCCGGGCGCGTTCACACGCGGCACCGCTCACTTTCCGAGCGCGGGCAAGCCGGCCGATACCGAACGGGCCGCGGCCTACGCACGCTACGACGGCGTGATGGATCAGATCGGCGCGCGCTTGTCCGAACTGACGCCCGACGACGCCGATCCGCAAGCCGTGGCCGATGAGATCGTGCGGATCGTCGGGCTGCCTTCAGGCGAGCGGCCGATGCGTTCGGTGATCGACTTCGTCGGCGATGGCGCACGCGAGGTGCTCGACGTGTCGGAGCGTGTGCGGATCGAGTTCGCCAAGCGAATCGGCATGGGCGATTTGCTGGAAGCGCGGGTTAAACGTTGAGCGTGACGGCAATGCATACCACCGTGAAAGCAATCACGCTGATCGCATGCGCCGTTCTGCTGCCGATTCTCATCGGCGCATGCGATGCCCAACCTCAACCGTCCGACGCGTCCGGCACGTCCGTCACTTCCATCACGACGAGGAGCACGACCATGAAACCCTCGGTCACGTACCTTCATTTGCTGAAGCACACGCCGTTCTTCACGAGCCTGACGACCGATCAACTGCGATGGGTGATCGGCCACTCGCATGAATGGGAAGCGCAGGCCGGCACGGTCGTCGCGCAATGCAACGACAGCGCGGCAACTGCCGAGGATCAGGCCATGTGGATTCTGCTGGACGGCGGCTGGCAAGTCGAAGTGGGCCCGCACGCTTATCCGGCGGACCACGCAGACGCGGGCAAGTGGTTCAGCGCGGCGGTGACGACCGGCACCGCGTGCCGCCTCGTCACCACCGAGCACAGCTATGTGATGAAAATCGAACGTGCCGACTTTAACGCCATGCTCGCGCAAGGTTTCGCATTCGGCCCGCATCTCGACGCCGGCCGCCGCTACTACAGCGAACTGTTTGTCGCCCCAATCGAACTCGCGAAATGAGTCCGAGCCGGAGCATGTATCACGCAGCGTGCCTTGAGGCGAAAAGCGCGCTTACACCGCCTTCGGATTGCGCTCCACGAATCCTTCCTGATGCCAGTACGGATAAGCGGGACGCACGGCACTCGCCGCGTCGAGCTTCGCCACCTGCTCGGGCGTCAGATTCCAGCCCACCGCGCCGAGGTTCTGCCGCAACTGCTCCTCGTTGCGCGCGCCGATCAGCACCGTCGATACCGTCGGCCGTTGCAGCAGCCAGTTCAGCGCGATCTGCGGCACGGTCTTACCGGTTTCCGCCGCGATCTCGTCGATCGCATCGAGCACGCGGAACAGATACTCGTCCGGCACCGGCGGCCCCATGTCGGCGGTTTTATGCAGGCGGCTCGAATCGGGCAGCGGCTGGCCGCGCTTGATCTTGCCGGTGAGACGCCCCCAGCCGAGCGGACTCCACACCACCGCGCCCACGCCTTGATCGACGCCGAGCGGCATCAGCTCCCATTCGTAATCGCGTCCGACCAGCGAGTAGTAGGTCTGATTCGCGACGTAGCGCGGATAGCCGTAACGGTCCGCGACGTCCTGCGACTTCATCAGATGCCAGCCGGAGAAATTCGACACGCCGGTGTAGCGGATCTTGCCGGCGCGCACCAGATCGTCGAGCGTGGACATGACTTCGGCGATCGGCGTTCTCGCGTCGAAACCGTGTAACTGGAACAGGTCGATGTAATCGGTTTGCAAGCGCTTGAGCGCCGCGTCTACCGCCTGGATCAGATGGAAGCGCGACGAGCCGACGCTGTTCGGGCCGTCGTCGAAACGGAAGGTCGCCTTGGTTGAGATGATCGCCTTGTCGCGCTTGCCCTTGAGCGCTTCACCGAGCACCGACTCGGACGCGCCGCTCGAATAGATGTCCGCGGTGTCGAACATGGTAACGCCCGCATCGAAGCAGATGTCGAGCAGACGCCGCGCCTCGGCGACGTCGGTCGCGCCCCACGCCTGGAAAAACTCGCCCTTGCCGCCGAATGTGCCCGTGCCGAAGCTCAGTACCGGCACCTTGAAACCGGATGCACCCAGATGTCTGTATTCCATTGATGAATCTCCGTGGCTTAGCCGTCGATAAACGGACATTCAGTCTACGCGCGTCCGCGCAAATGCGTCGGCCAGCGCGCACGGAAAACGTGGCGGGTGCGAACGGGATTGTTATCGTGGATGCGCCGCGCCCGCAGCCCATACGCTCAGCGCCTCACGCGCGGCTTGCATCACACTGTTCCAATCGCCGAGCGCCGGCTGCCTGAACAACCGGGCGCGCGGATACCACGGCGTATCGGTACGCTCCAGCATCCAGCGCCAGCAGGTGTCGAAGCGGTTCAGAATCCAGACCGGCTTGTCGAGCGCGCCGGCCAGATGCGCGGTGGACGTGTCCACGGAAATCACCAGATCGAGGTTCGCCACCAGTGCCGCGGTCTCGGCGAAGTCGTCGAGTTCGTCCGTGTAGTCGATCACATGTTCGCCCCGCTCGTCGCTTTCGAGTTGCCGTGCCGCCGGTCCTTTTTGCAGGCTGAGGAACCGCACGTTCGGCACTTCGAGAAGCGGCGCGAGTTGCGCGAAAGCGATCGAACGGCGCGCATCGTTCTTGCGAAGCTCCGCGACATGCGGCCGGTTTCCGCCGGCCCACACGAGTCCGACTTTGAGGCGCTCGTCCGCTTGCGCATGAATCCGGTCGCGCCATTGGCGGGTCGCTTCGGCATCCGCGAAGAGATAGGGGGTTGTCGATGGAATGCTGTCGAGGCCGGTCTTGAATGCGAGCGGCAGACTCAGCAGCGGACAGTGGCAATCGAATGACGGCAGCGTTTGGCCGGCTTCGATCAACTGGTCCACACCGTCGAGCGTGGCCATGAGACGCATCAATTCGCGCGGCACTTCGAGCACGACCTTCGCGCCGAGTTTCGACACCAGCGCGGCATAGCGGCAAAACTGCAGCGTGTCGCCGAGGCCCTGCTCCGCGTGCAACAGAATCGTCTTGCCGTCGATCGAAAAATCGCCCAGCCAAAGGGGTTGCGCAAAACTGCGCCGGCTTGCCTTGATGCGGCTGCGCTCCCAGCGCCATTCATATTTTTGCCAGCCGGCTTCGAGCTGTCCCATTTGCAGCAGGCACAGCGCTTCGTTCCAATGCGTTTCCGCTGCCGCGGGATTCGCGGCCAACGCGCGTTCGTAACTCTCAAGCGCTTGCGCGTGCTGATTGAGATCGATCTGCGTGAGGCCGAGGTTGTTCCAGGCATCGGCGAATGCCGGGGCCAATTCGAGCGCGCGATGGTAGCTGAGCTCTGCTTGTTCCGGCTGGTTCAGGTCGCTGAACGCATTGCCGCGATTGCTCCACGCATCCGGATAATTCGGTTGCAGCGCGAGCGCGCGGTCGCAGCTTGCGAGCGCATCGGCGGGACGGCCCAGATCACGCAACACACACGCGCGGTTGTTCCAGGCTTGCGCGAAATCCGGCATCAGCGCAATCGCGCGATCGAAACTGCCGAGCGCATCCAGCGGCCGATTCAGGCCCGCTTGCGCGTTGCCGTGATTGTTCAGGGCGTCGGGAAATTTGGGCTGCAAGGCCAGTGCGCGATCGGCACTCGCGAGGGCTTCGTCGAAACGCTGCAAGGCGTTCAACGCATAGGCGAGATTCGAATGAAGCGGCGCCTGTTTCGCGTTGATGGCAAGCGCTTTTCTGAGTAACTCGACGCCCTCTTGCAGGCGGCCGGCTTGCAGCGTCAGCGCGCCCAGCAATTGCAGCGCGTCGAAATGACGGGGCTTGAGTTCGAGAATCTCGCGATAGAGTTCCTCGGCCTCGGCGAAAGCGCCGTTCCGCTGAAGCGCGACGGCTTGCCGAAGCATAGGGTCCAACTGTTGCGGCAGATTGGCAGGCTTGCTCATGCGGAGAGCTTTGATCGAATGCGCGTGAAAATGGTGAGAGCTTTCGAGGTTGGCGCGTCACGCAAGATGAATCGCAAACGATGCATCGCGCAAGATCAAGCGCGCAGCGGACTCGAAAGAGCGAAGCCGATTATCGCCGAAAACCACGCATTCGAACGGCCGCGCGTCACGCCGCAACGTGACGCGCGTTGAACCGCTTACTGCGCGGTCGACAGATGCTTACGCTTGGCGAGATCCTGCGCCATCGCGTAGTGCTCCTGGATCGTCGGCAATGCCTTCTTCGCCGCGTCCTTCAACTGTTCGTCGCGGCCCGAAGCGATTTCCGCCTGGAACGCCGACAGCGCTTTCTGTTCGCCGGCGAGCGCGACCTGTTCGATGTACGCCTTATCGAAGTCGGCGCCACGCAGGTTGTTGATGCTCGCGAGCACCGCTGTGTCGGGGTCGTTCTTCGGCACGTCGACGCCGCGCGGGCTCGCGGCGCGCAGCGCGTCGGAGATTTTCGCGTTGTCGGCGGAGACGCGCTCGGCGAATGCCTTGACGTCGCGATCGGTCGAGCGCGAGGTCGCGATGCGGGCGGCGTCGCGTTGCGTCGCGACGGCTTTGGTGCCGTCCGCGATGAACGTCTGGTCGGCGGCATGCAGGCGGCCGGCGTCGGCCGCGGCCGCTGCCGGTGCTGCCGGCGTTGTTTGAGCGTTGGCCGCGCCGGCGACGACGAGCAGTCCAGCCATGCAGGCGCTAGTGATAGTGGCGAGAGGCAAGCGGATCATACGTTCTCCTTGAGGTGGAAGCGAAACGACAGCGATGCGTGTGCGGCTCAGGCGTCGTGCCGACTGCACGGTTACCTTGCAGTCAGCTTGCGAGCCGCTGACGGCGCCACGCTTTTATCGTTATGAATTCTAGGAGGCGCGCTGTGCGGCATGTGATACGACGCTGTCGCTTCTGTAACCTTAGGTAACCTTCATATGAATGCCTTGACAGGCCTGTATCGCGGCCGCAGTGTTCGTGCCCCTTCGCGCCCTCAATATCGGCTGCGCGTTAACCAGGGCATGCGAGGAAAACAGCGTGAAATCGCTGAACTTTCCGTCCGCCGCGCCGATAACAGAAAGGTAGGACGCGCGCCAGGGTCGAACGCAATGGTTGCATGGCGCATCACACGCAATCCTGGAGAGATTCGATGGCAGTAGAAAACCGCGCGAACGATGAACGCAGCAACCTGACGAGTTCCAACAAGTTCGAGTTGTTGCTGTACCGGCTGGGCTCCGTGCCCGGCAGCGATGCGCACGAGCTTTATGGCATCAACGTCTTCAAGGTGCGGGAAATCTCGACCATGCCGACGGTTACGCCGATCGCCGGTTCGTCGCCGTTTGTGATGGGCGCTGTGGATATTCGCGGGCAGATCATTCCTGTGATCGATTTGCCGCGGCTGATGGGGTGTGAGCCGACGCGCGGGTTGAATATTTTGCTGGTGACGGAGTTTGCGCGGTCTACGCAGGCGTTTGCGGTTGAAGAGGTCGACGATATCGTGCGGCTGGAGTGGAATCAGGTGTTGTCCGCCGAAGGTGCGGCTGGAGGCAATCTTGTTACTAGCATTGCGCGGATCGATGGGAATACTGGTGATTCGCGGTTGGCGCAAGTGATCGATGTCGAGCAGGTTTTGCGGGATGTGTTTCCGTCACAGCATCCTAGTGTGGATCCGACTTCCGTTGGGGAGGCGTTGGGGATTCGGCGTGGAGCGAAGATTCTTGCTGCTGATGATTCTGGGTTTGCTCGGAAGCTTATTGAGCAGGCTTTGAGTGCTATTGGCGCGGATTATGTGATGACCAAGACTGGGGAAGAGGCCTGGAATACCTTGCAGCAGGTTGCGCGCGAGGCGCAGGCTAATGGGACTCGTGTCAAGGATAGTATTGCCCTTGTTTTGACCGATCTTGAGATGCCTGAGATGGATGGGTTTATGCTCACTCGGCAAATCAAGGCTGATGAGCGTATGAGGGATATTCCGGTCATTATTCATTCCTCTCTTACTGGGGCCGCGAATGAGGCGCATGTGAAGAATGCCGGGGCTAATGGGTATGTGGCGAAGTTCGCCGCTTCGGAGTTGGCGGATGCTATTCGGAATGCGATTGGGGTTGTGCCTTCGGCGGTGGTTGCTGCTTGAGGGTTGGGTTTTTTTCTGTTTTCCTTATCGTGTTGGCCTTTTCTTGAATTCACGGTGGTCTATTAGCGTCGCCCCTGTGCGGGGCGGCACTGTAGTGGTCAAGCCTCTTTGGACACCCACAAAGGGGGTTTTCAATAAATCGAAGTTTCGTATCGCACTGGCGGCAGATTGTTTGCCGCCGAATGAATGCGCCGGTAGTTGTAGAAGTCCGCGATGTAGCCCGCGATGTCCTGCCTGGCGACTTCGTGGCTGCCGTATTCCTGCTCACCAATCCACTCAGTCTTCAGGCTTCTGAAGAAGCGCTCGACCACCGCGTTGTCCCAGCAATTGCCCTTTCTGCTCATGCTCTGGACGATT
>NZ_JAQQEK010000040.1:0-75074 GCF_046027355.1 Paraburkholderia sediminicola
AGTGCCGCCCCGCACAGGGGCAACACTAATAGACCACAAAGAATTCAAGGAAAGGCCAACACCCCAAAGAACACAACCAAAGCGCCGCGCAGGCAAAAAGCTCATCAATCCGGCAACTCCGCCGCCCCCATCCTCCGCGCAATCACCCGCGACCGCTGCGCCAGATACGCCGACCCCCGATGCTCATCAAAATACTTAGGCTGCGGCAGCATAACGGCCAATCGAGCCGACTGCGCAGCAGTCAACTTACTCGCCGACGTCTTGTAATAATAATGGGCCGCCGCCTCAGCCCCATAAACCCCATTCCCCCACTCAACGGAGTTGAGATAAATCTCAAAGATCCGCTCCTTATCCATCAAGGTCTCAAGCATCCAGGTAATGATGAGCTCCTGTCCCTTCCGGATATAACTCTTCTCCCGCGACAAAAACAGGTTCCGCGCCAACTGCTGAGTAATAGTAGAACCGCCGCGAACAATCTTGCCCTTAGCCTTATTCCGCTCCCATGCCTGCAAAATAGCGTCGGTCTCGTAACCATTGTTGTTAACAAAATTCGCATCCTCAGAAGCAATGATCGCCCGCTTCAGATTCCGCGAAATCTGGTCATACGGCACCCACGTATGCTGCACTGAAAGATCCGGCCGATCCTGCGACAACCGCCGCGCATCCGAACGCATAAACGAGGTAGTCCGCGGATTGACGTAATTCCAAACCGCGATCTGCGCGAAGTAAAACGCCTGCGTCGCCAGCCACGCAATCGCTACCACGGCGCCCAGATAGAACAGCCACCGCGCCGGTCCTGGCCGGCTCACGCGCCGCGTTGCTGTCATCGTGCGTTGAATCCTCGTGTCAATGGGCGCGGCACAGTAATACGCCGCCTTACGTGTGCGACGGCGCCGTCAACAGCGCGCGCAATTCAGCCAGCACCGGCGCACCGTCAGGCCGCACACCGCGCCACACGTAAAACGATTCAGCCGCCTGCTCGACCAGCATGCCGAGTCCATCGGCGCCACGCGCGCCCAGCTTCCTCGCGTGCTCCATGAAGACGGTCGGATGCGCGCCGTACATCATGTCGTAGGCGAGCGTGCCGCTGCCGAACGCGCGGTCGTCGCACTCGGGGAGCGATGCGTCCAGGCTCCCCGCCGTCGCGTTGACGATCACATCGTAAGTGCCCGCTTCGATCGCCCGCGCGCTACCGCCGCTCAGACGACACGCGGCGTCGCGCGCGGCCTGCGCAAACTGGTCGACGAGCGCCTCAGCCTTCTCCGCCGTGCGATTGACGATGGTCAGCGTATGCGGCGCGCGATCAAGCATCGGCAGAACCACGCCACGCGCGGCGCCGCCGGCGCCCAACAACAAAATGCGCGCGCCCTTCAACGACACGCCGAGATTTACCTCGATGTCGCGCACCAGACCGAAGCCATCCGTGTTGTCGCCATAAATACCGTTCGCATCGATACGCAACGTGTTCACCGCGCCCGCCGCCGCCGCGCGCGGCGACAACGTGTCAGCAAACGCATGCGCGTCGAGCTTGAACGGCACGGTCACGTTCAGCCCGCGCCCGCCTGCATCGATAAACGCCCGCACGTGCGGCACGAAGGCTTCCACCGGCGCGAGCAGGTGGCCATACTCCACAGGCTCGCCGGTCTGCGCGGCAAAACGTCCATGAATGAACGGCGATTTGCTGTGGCCGACCGGGTTGCCGATGACCGCATAGCGATCGCGTGAATCCTGAGTGCTCATCGTCCCGGCTCCGCAATGTGCTGATGCGTGGCGGCATCGCCAGCGCCATCGCCGTTTTCGGCGTCGGTTTGCGCAGCCGTGTCGTTGCCGTCGAGTTCGGCTTCGGCCTGCGCCTCGGCTTCGCCTTCGGCGCTCTCGTCCGGGGCGTCGATGATTTCTTCTTCGCCCTCGTCCGCTTCTTCAGCCTCGCTGCCGCTCGTTACGGTCGGCGCGTCGAGCACGTGCAGGAGACGCACGGACGCTTCGACAGTCAACTCATCGATCGACATCACTTCCATCTGCAAACGCGTGCCGCGCGCGTGCACGCCGAGGCCCGGCACATGCAGCAGCAACGGAATCTCTTCCAGACGCACCAGATCGCCCTTCACCACCGACGCCACCACCTGCTTCCTGTTCTCCTGCTTCAGCCAGCGCAGGCACCAGAAGTACTCCATGCGACGCTGATGATCGGCATACGCAGTGTAGGTATCGTCGAAACCTTGCACGACGGCGAACAGATCGGCGTCTTTCGGCTTGAACGGCGCGGCCAGTTTCGCGGTCACGCCATGCTGCACGCAGGCGATCAACTGCCACTGGTTGACCAGGTCGACATAACGACGCAGCGGCGACGTGCTCCACGCGTACTGCGTGACACCGAGGCCTTCGTGCGGCGCGGCGTTGGTCTGCATGCGCGTGCGCTTGGGGCCGGTCGGCGCGCCGAATGCGCGCTGCGTCCGATAGATGCCCGGCACGCCATGATCGTGCAGAAACGCGCCCCACGACGAGTTCGCGAGAATCGCCAGCTCGGCGACGATCGTGTCGAGCGGCGAACCGCGCCGACGCGGCGTGATCGTGATGTGCTCGCCTTCCACATAGAAGTTGAAGTCGGTATTGCGCTGCACTTCGCGGCGCAGACCGTAACCGGCGCGCGCGGCCTGGCGCTTTTCGAACAGCGCCTGCGCGAACGGCCACAGCACGGCGATGTCTTCCTTATGCGGATAGTCGCCGGTGCCATCGGCGAGCGCCTCTTCGGTCACCAGCTCGTCGAGTGTGTTGTGGCGCAGGTTGTTCTTCACGAACACGCGCTCGGCGCGCGTTTCGCTCGCGACGATCTCCTGCGTCTCGCGATTGACGATCACATACAACGACAGCGCGGGGCGCAAGCCGCCTTCGGCCAGCGTGAACGCTTCGACGATGCTGTCCGGCAGCATCGTAATCTTGTCGCCCGGCATGTACACGGTCGACAGACGCGTGCGCGCGATCGCATCGACCTCGTCGCCACGCTGAATGCCGAGCGCCGGTGCAGCGATGTGCACGCCGATCCGCACGCGGCCGTCGGCCAGATGCTCGACGGAGAAAGCATCGTCGATTTCAGTGGTGGTGATGTCGTCGATCGAGAACGCCTGCACGTCCGCTTCCGGCAGATCTTCCGGCAAGGTGCCGACGGTGACCGGCGGAAAGCCGGTGCCGTGCGGGAAAAACTCAGAGAGGAATTTCGCCTCATGCAACGCGCGCGCCGACGGAATGGCCCCGTTTTCCAGCATCAGACGCGCCTGCGAAATACCGCGCGCCGCCGCGGCGCCTTCGAGCGCCTTGTATTCGATCGTGTTCTTGTCCGGCTTGGTCAACAGCCCCAGCGCCTTGCTGCCGGTGAAGGCTTCCGGCAGGCGGCCGGCTTTCAGCTCGTCTTCATAGCCGGCCTGCACCAGCGCCTGCTGACGCTTGCGCTCGAGCCCGGCGAGCGCCATCTTCAATTGCTCCTGCGGCGCGCGCTGATACATGCCGCGGCCCTTGCGGCGGAAGTACACCGGCGAACCGTGCATGCGCAGCACCAGCGCGGCGCGCTCGATCGAGCCGAAGCGCTCGCCGAAGTACTCGGCGCCGAGCGTCGCGAACGGGAATTCGTCGTCAGGCGCGCACTCCCACAGGAAGTCTAGGTCGATCTCCTGCGCGGCGGCGTCGGCCTGCTGCATCAACTCGGCCGCACTCGGCTTTTCGAATTCGATCAGCACATCTTTCGCGCGCACCTTGGCGCGCCGGCCGCCCGGCAACTCGACCTGAAAAGCATCGCCCTGGCGCGACAGCACGCTGCCTGCCTTGAAACTGCCCGATTCCTCGAAGAAAACGTTCACTCAATACTCTCGTTCTGACTTGCATCTGCCGGCGCGCCCGATCCTGCTTTGCGATCGGTCATTGCGTGCGCGGCACGGCAACGTGTTCGTGGTAGTGGATCCGCGGCGCGATACGCGCGCGCCGGCGGCATGAATCATGATGCGCGGCAATCGCCCCGCTGCTGGAACGCCCGGCTTTACGCGACTTTACGCGGCTTCGCGCGGCGCCGGCGGCTCGACGTCTTCCGCGTCGCAAAAGGCCAGCACGTCGTCGACGTATTGCGCGAACTCGCTGATCGCATGGTCACTCCCTTCGATCAGCGTAGTGCGTGCGCCAGGATAGTGCGCGAGCATTTCGCGGTAGTCGAGCACTTCGTCGCCGGTGGCGGCCATCAAATAATAGCGTTCGGGCCGCGTGATCGACGAGACGCCGAGCGCGCGCAGTTCATCCAGATGATGCGGCTCGACGACGATGCTCCCGCCGCCGTGCCATAACGGCTGCTCGCCGAGATAGGCGCTCAGATCGCGCTGTGGCACGACCGCCGGGTTCAGCAACACCGCCGGCCAGCCATGCTTTTCCGCCAGATGGGTCGCGAAATAGCCGCCAAGCGAACTGCCGATCAGCGTGACGTTTTCCGGCTGGGCGGCGGCCACCAGCGATTCGGCGAGCGCCACCGTCTCGAACGGCGAGACCGGCAGCATCGGACAGCACCATTCGTCGCTGCGGCCGAGCTCGACGAGCCGTGCCGCCAGCACGCGCGCCTTGAACGAATTGGGAGACGAGCGGAACCCGTGCAGATAAAGGATCACGAAGCGCCTCGCGCGGAAAGGGCGTCGAGCAGTTTCTGATGCACGCCGCCGAAGCCGCCGTTGCTCATCACCAGAATCTGATCGCCGGGGCGCGCTGCGTGGACTACCGCTTTGACCAGCGCGTCGAGATTGTCGAAAGCCTGCGCTTTGCCGCCGAGCGGCGCGAGCGCCTCGCCGAGATTCCAGCCGAGCGCATCGCGGCCGGTCGGCGCGCCGTAGCCGAACACGAGGTCGGCGTCGGCGAGACTGGCCGGCAATTGCGCTTTCATCACGCCGAGCTTCATGGTGTTCGAGCGCGGTTCCAGCACGGCGAGAATCCGCGTGTTGTCGCGGCCCACCCGGGCGCGCAGGCCGGCCACGGTCGTGTCGATGGCGGTCGGATGATGCGCGAAGTCGTCGTAAACGGTCACGCCGTCGACGCTGCCGCGCACTTCCATGCGCCGCTTGACATTGCGAAAGCTCGCCAGCGACCGGGCGGCCTGCGCCGGCGGCACGCCGACATGGCGCGCGGCGGCGATCGCGGCCAGCGCGTTCATGCGGTTGTGCTCGCCTTGCACCTGCCACTCGACCACACCGACGCGCTCGCTGTTGTGATAAACGGCAAAACGCTCGTCGACCGGCACGCCGTCTTCCGCCGGCAAGGTTTGCCAGCCGCCCTGCACGCCGAAACGCTCCACCTCGCTCCAGCAGCCGCGCGTCAGCACGCGCTCGAGCGCGTCTTCACGGCCGTTCGTCACCACGCGGCCAATACCCGGCACAGTGCGGATCAAATGATGGAACTGCGTTTCGATCGCGGCCAGATCCGGGAAAATGTCGGCGTGATCGAATTCGAGGTTGTTCAGAACCGCGGTCTTGGGCCGGTAGTGAACGAACTTCGAGCGCTTGTCGAAGAAGGCCGTGTCGTACTCGTCGGCTTCGATCACGAAGAAGCTCGAATCGGTCAGCCGCGCGGACACGCCGAAATTCAGCGGCACGCCGCCGATCAGAAAGCCCGGATTGAGTCCGGCGTCTTCGAGCAGCCAGGTCAGCATCGAGCTGGTGGTCGTCTTGCCGTGCGTGCCGGCCACCGCCAGCACCCATTTGCCGTTCAGCACATGCTCGCCGAGCCATTGCGGGCCGGAGGTGTACGGCAGGCCGCGGTCGAGAATGGCTTCCATCAGCGGGTTGCCGCGCGAGACCACGTTGCCGATCACGAACAGGTCCGCGTTCAGGCCGTTCAACTGGTCCGCGTCGTAACCTTCTATCAGGCCAATGCCTTGCGCCTCGAGCTGGGTGCTCATGGGCGGATAGACGCCGGCGTCGCAACCCGTCACGGTGTGGCCCGCGCCGCGCGCGAGGACCGCGAGACCGCCCATGAACGTGCCGCAGATACCGAGGATGTGGATGTGCATAAGCCTGTCGTGCCGCGCGGGCGTTTTTCCTGGAAGGGCCCCCTAACCTGCCGCTTCGCGCCAGGCCCCCTGAGGGGGCAAGAAAACCGGGCGCGGCCCGGCGTTTTCCTGTGAGGGATGGGAGCGCAGAAGAGCGCCGAAACGACCGTCTGCAAAGGTCGCTATTGTAACCGACGCCTTTCGATCGCCCTATGCGCGCTCGCCCCCGCCGCCTCGCCCGGCGCGCGGCGCGACCCGCCAGGAAAGGCCGTCATCAATCTCTAGTATGATCGAGGGATGGTCCGCAAATCTCATTTCGATCCGCAGCGCGTGCGCGAGGAAATCGCCATCGCGGCTGCCCGCATGATCGCCGAAGACGGTCTGGATTACGCCACGGCGAAGCGCAAAGCCGCCCGGCAAGTGGTCGGCGAGAGCCGTGTTGCCGGCGAATGGCTGCCGGATAATGACCAGATCGAAGAAGAAATCCGCGAATATCAATCGCTGTTCCAGGGCGACAGCCAGCCCGTGCTGCTGCGGCGGCTGCGCCGTATCGCGGTCGAATGGATGGAGCGGCTCGCGCCGTTCAATCCGTATCTGACGGGCGCGGTGCTCGGTGGCACCGCCGGCGAACACTCGGATATTCACCTTCAGGCGTTCTGCGACAACCCGAAAGAAGTCGCGATCTACTTTCTGAACGCGAATATCCAGTACGACGTCTCGGAAACGCGGCATTTCGCCGGCCGCGGCTATGTCGAGACGCTCAGTTTCCTGTGGCGTCCCACGAACGAAGGGCGCGACGCTGAACCGGTCGGCGTGCACGTGGCGCTCTACGAAACGGATGACCTGCGCGGCGCAGTACGCGCCGATGCGCGCGGGCGCACGGCGCGCGCGAATCTGCAGGCCGTTCAGACGCTGCTCGACGGCAGCGACGTCGCTCCTTCAACCAACTAGACTGACCAAGATGAATACGAGACGGATTCTGGCGGGCGCGCTTGTCGCCGTTGTAGCTGCGGGCGGCGGTGTGTTGGCGAACCACTGGCTAAATGGCGGCGCTGAAGAAGTCGCCCACGCCTCGCAGCCAGCCTCACACGAAAGCGCGGTCGCGCAACTCTGGACCGCTCCGGTCACGACGGTCGACGGCAAGCCGCAAACGCTAAGTTTGCTTAAGGGACACCCGATCGTCGTCAACTTCTGGGCCTCGTGGTGCGGGCCTTGCGTCGAGGAAATGCCGGCTTTGTCGCAGCTTCAGCGCGATTACGCGAAAAAAGGCATCCAGTTCGTCGGACTTGGCGTGGATTCGGAGAAGAACGTTCAGGCGTTCCTGCAGAAGGTGAAAGTGGCGTACCCGGTGTACGTGACCGGCTTCGGCGGCGCTGACCTCGCGCGCGCCTTCGGCAATACTGCGGGCGGACTGCCGTTTACTGTCGTAATCGACGCAAAAGGCAACATTCGCTCGACAAAATTAGGCCAAATCGACCCGCAGGCGCTGAAACAGACGCTCGACGCGCTCTAAATTTCACATTCTTCTGACACCCAATTACCTGCCGAACGCGGAAAAATACGAGCAAATCGCACGGATTTGAGAGAAGATGGGCGCCCGGCGCGGCGGCGAAACGCCGCCGCCATCAATCAGTACGCGCGCGAAACTAGACAAGTTTCTCTAATCAGCGCTAAAGTGCGCCCAATTCCACGGAAAAAGAAGCGACCATGACGCGACTGCTGGTACTGCACGGACCCAACCTCAACCTTCTCGGCACCCGGGAACCCGAGGTCTACGGTCGCGTGACCTTGCCGCAGATCGATCAGGCGCTGGCGGACCGCGCAGCGGACGCAGGCGTCGAACTCGCGTCGTTCCAGAGCAATCACGAAGGCGCTCTGGTAGACCGCATCCAATCCGCGCGGACTGAAAAAACCGATTTCATACTGATCAATCCCGCCGCGTACACGCACACCAGCGTGGCCATTCGGGACGCACTGGCGGGGGTCGGCATCCCGTTCGTCGAGATTCATCTGTCGAACGTGCATCGTCGCGAACCGTTCCGGCATCACTCGTATTTCTCCGACCAGGCTGAGGGCGTGATTTGCGGCCTCGGCTGGAAGGGATATCTGTACGCGCTCGAATTCGCGCTCGACCGGCTGTCCGCCGGCTCGTCGCGCGGCTGATTCCAAACACGTCTAATTTGCGCCGGCTGCGTACGCGCCGGCACTTTACGCATTAAAGGGGCTTCCTGATGGATCTACGTAAACTGAAAACTCTGATCGACCTCGTCTCGGAGTCCGGTATTTCCGAACTCGAAGTGACCGAGGGCGAAGGCAAGGTCCGCATCGTCAAGAATGCGCCGCCGGTTTACGTGCAACCGTCCGCCTCGTACGCGCCGCAATACGCGCAGCCGGCACCGGCAATTGGTAGCGAAGCGCCGGCCGCTGCGGCAGCCACACCGGCGACGCCCGCCGCCGTCGCGCCGCAAGGCCATGTGGTGACCTCGCCGATGGTCGGCACCTTCTACCGCGCGCCGTCCCCGGGCGCCGATCCGTTCGTCCAGGTGGGCGACACGGTCAAGGAAGGCCAGACGATCTGCATCATCGAAGCGATGAAGCTGCTCAACGAAATCGAGTCGGACAAGTCCGGCGTGGTGAAGGAAATCCTCGTCGAAAACGGTCAGGCGGTCGAGTACGGCCAACCGCTGTTCGTGGTCGGCTGACGCGGCACGTTTTACGCATGCCGCCCGCGCGCCGTTGTTCCCGGGCGCGCGACCGATCCTCTGAGGCAGCCGGCGTTGTGATCAACCCGGCGCCCATTGATGAGTCGAAAACCCGCTATGTTTGAAAAAATCCTCATTGCCAATCGTGGCGAGATCGCGCTTCGTATCCAGCGCGCCTGCCGCGAACTCGGCGTCAAGACGGTCGTCGTTTATTCCGAAGCCGACAAGGAAGCCAAGTACGTGAAGCTCGCCGACGAGGCCGTCTGTATCGGCCCGGCGCCTTCGAACCTGAGCTATCTGAACATGCCCGCGCTGATCAGCGCGGCGGAAGTCACCGACGCCGAAGCGATTCACCCCGGCTACGGCTTCCTCTCGGAAAACGCCGACTTCGCCGAACGTGTCGAACAGTCCGGCTTCACCTTCATCGGCCCGCGCCCGGAAACGATCCGGATGATGGGCGACAAGGTCACGGCCAAGCAGACCATGATCAAAACCGGCGTGCCTTGCGTGCCGGGTTCGGAAGGCGCGTTGCCGGAAGATCCGAAAGAGATCGTGAAGATTGCCCGTCAGGTCGGCTATCCGGTCATCATCAAGGCCGCCGGCGGCGGCGGTGGCCGTGGCATGCGCGTGGTGCACACGGAAGCGGCGCTGGTCAACGCGGTCAACATGACGCGCGAAGAAGCCGGCCGTGCGTTCGGCAACCCGCAGGTCTACATGGAGAAATTCCTGGAGAACCCGCGGCACATCGAAATTCAGATACTGGCCGATTCGTTCAAGAACGCGGTCTGGCTGGGCGAGCGTGATTGCTCGATGCAGCGCCGTCACCAGAAAGTGATCGAAGAAGCGCCGGCGCCGGGTATCGCGCGCCGTCTGATCGACCGCATCGGCGATCGTTGCGCGGACGCCTGCAAGAAGATGGGCTATCTGGGCGCGGGCACGTTCGAGTTCCTGTACGAAAACGGCGAGTTCTACTTCATCGAAATGAACACGCGCGTGCAGGTCGAACATCCGGTGACGGAGCTGATCACGGGCGTCGACATCGTGCAGGAACAGATTCGCATTGCGGCCGGCGAAAAGCTCGCCTTCCGTCAACGCGACATCGTGTTCAAGGGTCACGCGATCGAATGCCGGATCAACGCTGAAGATCCGTTCAAGTTCATTCCGTCGCCGGGACGTTTGACGTCGTGGCACATGCCGGGCGGCCCCGGCATCCGCGTCGACTCGCACGCCTACAATGGCTATTTCGTGCCGCCGAACTATGATTCGATGATCGGCAAGCTGATCGCTTACGGCGCCACGCGCGAACAGGCGATCAAGCGCATGCGCATCGCGTTGTCGGAGATGGTGGTGGAAGGCATTCAGACCAACATCCCGTTGCACCGCGAACTGATGCTGGACGCGAAATTCGTCGAAGGCGGCACCAGCATTCATTACCTCGAAAACCGGTTGGCCGCGAAGCTGCAGGCCGCGCCGGAAGAAGCGTAACTCATGAGCTACCGGGAACTGATCGCCGAGCTGGCACGCGAGCACGCGGAGGAATTTTCCGACGCGCTGCTCGAGTTGGGTGCGTTGTCCGTGTCGGTCGAAGATGCGGACGCCGACACGCCCGACGAGCAGCCGCTGTTCGGCGAGCCCGGTCTCACGCCGGATCGCACGGCGTGGCAGCGTTCGCGCGTGATCGCGCTGCTCGCGCCGGAACACGAGCCGGCGGTACTGCTTACCGCCGCGGCCAATGAAATCGGGTTGGAGGCGGCGCCGTCGTTCACCGTGCGTGAAGTCGAGGATCAGGATTGGGTGCGGCTCACGCAGTCGCAGTTCGATCCGATCAAGATCGGCGAGCGCATCTGGGTCGTGCCGTCATGGCACGATGCGCCGGACCCCGAAGCACTGGTGCTGGAACTGGATCCGGGACTCGCCTTCGGCACCGGCAGCCATCCCACCACGCGGCTTTGCATGGAATGGCTGGAGCAGTCGGTGCAGCCCGAGCAATCGGTTCTCGACTACGGCTGCGGCTCCGGCATTCTCGCGATCCTCGCGAAAAAGTGCGGTGCGAATCCGGTGTACGGCATCGACATCGATCCGCAAGCGGTCGAATCGGCACGTCACAACAGCGAGCGCAATCGCGCGGAAGTCACCTACGATTTGCCCGACGAATGCCCCACCGGCGAGTTCGATATCGTGGTCGCCAATATCCTGTCCAACCCGCTCAAGCTGATGGCCTCGATGCTCTCCTCGAAGGTCAAACCGGGTGGCAAGATCGCGCTGTCCGGCATTCTGGCGCGGCAAGCGGACGAAGTCGCGCAGGTCTACTCACGGTGGATCGACATCAGCGTATGGCGCGAACACGAGGGTTGGGTATGTCTGTCGGGAACGCGTCGCGAAAGCCATTAGAATAAGGCGTATTGTCCAACCAACGGCCTTCCGGCTTATCGGCTCAATATGCTCCTGGCAACACGTTGCCCCTTCTGCGAAACCGTCTTCCGCCTGCAAACGGAACAACTTGCGCTGCGCCGCGGCCTGGTGCGCTGCGGGCATTGCCACGAAGTATTCGACGCGTCGAGCAGCCTGTTCGACATCAGTGAAGGCGGTGACTTTTCCACCGCCAAACCGGTCGCCGCTGCCGCCGCGATCGAGGCGCTCTCGGGCGTGCGCCCCAAGGGCCCCGACTTCAGCGCCGAAGCATGGGATCCGTGGGCGGCGGCACCCGACGCCGCCATCGACAACCGTCTGCGCCATAACGCCAGCAATGTGCCGCTCGCACCGGTCGCCACCGGCGCAGGCGTCGCGGTCACACCGCGCCACGCTACCGAGCCCGAACTGCCGCCCGGCGCATCCACCGCACCGCGTCCGCCCGACGACGAACCACTGCTGGCGGACGCGCCGCTCGATCCGTTCGCCTATCACCTCGATCCGCCCGAGGAAGAAGCGCCACGTGTGTGGCACAAGACCGAGCGCGCTTCCGACGCGCCGATGGACGACGCGCCGCTCGAAGAGCCGGTTCTGGACGAACCGGCTACCTTGTATGGCATTCCTGACAATGAGCCGCGTTTCGGCGCGGCCGGCGTAGGCGCGGCTGTGGGCGCAGGCGCGGCCGGCTTTGCTGCTGCCGGCCCGGCCGCCACCACTGGCCCGGTCTCCGCCAGCGGCGAGCCCTTCTCCGTGCAGCCAGTCAACGACGGCGCCGATCCCTTCCCCGTGGTGCGCGAAACCCGCCCGGCCGAACCGCGGCGCATGGGCTGGATCATCGCCGGTTCGGTGGTGGCGGCGCTATTGATCATCGCGCTGCTCGCGCAACTCGCCTGGTGGCAACGCGAAACGGTGATGGTGTATTTCCCGCGCTCGCAGACGCTCTACGCGAAGGCCTGCCTGACGCTCGGCTGCCAGGTCACGCCGCCGCACGACATCGACGGGTTGCAGGTCGAACCGTCCGATCTGCGGCAGATCGACGGCCCGCACAAGCTCGAACTGAAGATGCCGCTGCGCAACCGCTTCAATATCGCGCTCGCCTATCCGGCCATCGAACTCACGCTGCTCGACGATCAGAACAACGTCGCGGTACGCCGCGTGCTGTGGCCGCAAGACTACGTCCCGCCCGGCACACAGATCGCGGCCGGCCTGCCGGCGCATACGACCCAGACCATGATCGTGCATCTCGACACGGGCAATGCGGTCGCTTCAAATTTCCGCGTACAGATTTTTTATCCGTAGCGCATCCTCGCGCGCCTGGCGCTGGCCGGGCGCGTTCACCGTCAATCCTGACGAATTTTCGGAGCACGACAACATGAGTCAAGTCACGCTGGGTGGCAACCCGATCGAAGTAGCCGGCACGTTCCCGTCGATGGGCCAGGCCGCTCCCGCTTTCTCGCTGGTCGGCAAGGATCTGAAGCCGGTGTCGCTCGCCGATTTCGCCGGCAAGCGCAAAGTGCTGAACATTGTCCCGAGCCTCGACACGCCGACCTGCGCCACCTCGACCCGCAAGTTCAACGAAGCCGCGGCCAAGCTGACCAACACGGCCGTGATCGTCGTGTCGGGCGACCTGCCGTTCGCCGCGTCGCGCTTCTGCACGACCGAAGGCATCGAGAACGTCGTCACGGCGTCCACGTTCCGCGGCCACGAGTTCGCGCAGGCCTACGGCGTCGACGTGACGAGCGGCCCGCTGACCGGCCTGACGGCACGCGCCGTGGTAGTCGTCGACGAGAACGACAAGGTCGTTCACGCTGAACTGGTCGGCGAAATCAAGAACGAACCGAACTACGACGCAGCCCTCGCCGCGCTGAAGTAACACCTTCGCGCACGAACCCGGCGCCGCGCTTCATGCGCGGCGCTGTCACGTCGTCGCGCTCATTCTCCTTATCGTTTTTACAGGAACGCTCGCCTTGGCTACGCTGATTTGCGGCTCGCTCGCCTACGACAACATCATGACCTTCGAAGGCCGGTTCCGGGAGCACATCCTGCCGGAGCAGGTCCACATCCTGAACGTCAGCTTTCTCGTGCCGACCATGCGCCGCGAGTTCGGCGGCTGCGCGGGCAACATCGCCTACTCGCTGCATCTGCTGGGCGGCGACGCGCGCATCATGGGCACGCTCGGCTCGGTCGACGCGCAGCTCTACATGGA
Source organism: Paraburkholderia sediminicola (assembly GCF_046027355.1). Classification (GTDB taxonomy): domain Bacteria; phylum Pseudomonadota; class Gammaproteobacteria; order Burkholderiales; family Burkholderiaceae; genus Paraburkholderia; species Paraburkholderia sediminicola_B. The sequence continues at coordinate 13,328 of NZ_JAQQEK010000040.1, forward strand.
CCGGTTCAAGCAACTCGGCCTGTCGACGCAGAGCGTGCTGGTCGTGCCGGACGCCTATACGGCGCAGGCGATGATCACGACGGATCTGGAAAACAATCAGATCACCGCGTTCCACCCGGGCGCGATGATGCAGTCGCATCTGAATCGCGCCGACGAGGCCAAGGGCATCACGCTCGGCATCGTCGGGCCGGACGGTTACGACGGCATGATCCAGCACGCCGAGCATCTGGCGGCCGCGGGCGTGCCGTTCATCTTCGATCCGGGCCAAGGCTTGCCGCTCTTCGACGGCGCGTCGCTGCGGCGCATGATTGAACTCGCCACTTATGTAGCGGTCAATGATTACGAAGCCAAACTGGTGAGCAATAAAACGGGTTGGTCGATCGAAGAGATCGCCGGCAAGGTCGAGGCGCTGATCGTCACGCTCGGCGAGCAAGGCGCGCAGATCCATCATGCGGGCGGCATCGAAGAGATTCCGGCGGTCAAGGCACAGCAAGTGCTCGATCCCACAGGGTGCGGCGACGCGTTCCGCGGCGGCTTGCTGTACGGCATCGAGCACAAGCTCGGCTGGGGCACCACCGGGCGTCTGGCGAGCCTGATGGGCGCGCTGAAGATCGAACACCAGGGCCCGCAAAACTATGCGCCCAGCCGGGCCGAGATCAACGAGCGGTTCAAGCAGGCGTTCGGATACGACCTGCCGTAATACCGAGAGCTATTGGAGTTTAGGGAATGAGAACAACGAGTCGCCTGGTGGTGGCCGCCTTGATTGCCGGTTCGCTGGCCATGTCAGGGTGTGCGTACAACAGCAGTTCCGCGGACGTGTACACGGCGTCGCAGGCACAGCGTGAAGAAACGGTTCGCCTGGGCACGGTCGACAGCGTGCGCGCAGTGAAGATCAGTTCGAACAACGGCCAGCCGAGCGGAATCGGCGCGATCGGCGGCGGCGCCTTGGGCGCGGTAGCCGGCAGCACGATCGGCGGTGGCACCGGCTCGATCATCACCGGCATTATCGGCGGTCTGGCGGGCGCGGTGGCCGGCAACTCGATCGAAAACGGCGTCGCCGTGCGCGACGGTCTCGAGATCACCGTGCGGCTCGATAACGGCGACATGCGCGCCATCACGCAAAGCGCCACCGGCGAGATCTTCCGCGCCGGCGAGCGCGTGCGGCTGCTCTCCAGCGGCGGCGTCACGCGCGTCACGCACTAAGTTTCCCCTCTCGCGCGGCGAGGCTTTCTGCCGCCGCGACGACCTCACACGCATGCCCTCCCCTGTGCATGCGTTTTTTTTCGCCTGCAAGTTTCTCGCCGGGCGAAAAAAATCCCGTCGCCGGAAACCGGCAACGGGACCCTGACCGAGTAGCGCTCAGCAAACGACCTAAGCGCTACTCGATCATCGGACACATCATGCGACGTGTCGAAGTGCTTCTACTGCTTGTCGTCCAACTTACGGACGGCTGCCCGTCGGGAACGGCCATGCCGCTGCCGGGTTCAGCGCGGTCTTCACCGTCGCCGCCGGTGCGCTCGAGACAGAAGTCGCAGCGGGTGCGGGAGCCGCCTTCTTGGCGACAGCCTTCTTCGCAGGGGCAGCCTTCTTGGCAGGAGCAGCGGCCTTCTTCGCGGCAGCCTTCTTGGCAGGCGCAGCCTTTTTAGCGGCAGCCTTTTTCGCGGGCGCAGCCTTTTTCGCAGCAGCCTTTTTCGCAGGCGCAGCCTTCTTGGCAGCAGCCTTCTTAGCCGGTGCAGCCTTCTTCGCTGCAGCCTTCTTGGCCGGTGCTGCCTTCTTTGCTGCAACCTTCTTCACAGCGGCTTTCTTAGCCGGTGCAGCCTTCTTCGCCGCAACCTTCTTCACTGCGACTTTCTTGGCTGCAGCCTTCTTGGCCGGCGCAGCTTTCTTCGCTGCAACCTTCTTAGCCGGTGCTGCCTTCTTCGCTGCAACCTTCTTCACTGCCACTTTCTTGGCAGCGACTTTCTTTGCCGGAGCAGCCTTCTTGGCCGGAGCAGCCTTCTTTGCTGCGACCTTCTTGGCTGCGGGTTTCTTAGCGGCGGCTTTTTTTGCAGTTGCCATCATTTTCTCCTTCAGGTTTTCAGATGAGAGTCAGTTCAAACTACACCCTTCGTCAAAACCCGCTTCCCGCGGACGCTTCTCAGGGCGCGCGCTACGAAGCGGGCTATTCATCGGCGTACGCAGGTGCTGCGCGCTTACGCTAATGAATGCGGTAAGGCGCGCCGTGCCAAAAGGCACCGCGCGCCAGATCTGTTCGGCGTGAAAGCTCAACGCCGGCAATTGCTTGATCGAGCCGCCGGCAATGACGCCAGCGGCTTTTTCCGGGGGGAAGTTTGCCCATCCCAATGAAGGGTTCGCAAAGTGCCTGTCATAGTTGTGGGCCGCGAAGGCACGCGGCGCACCGGGCATGCTTTGCATCAGGCGGTTCTGCTCCTAGCCAAAATTGCCGCGGCCCAAGCCGACGGCATCCCCATCGATGAATGCATCTGCAGCACGAACCCGGATCACTCCCAGGTCAGCGCGCCGCCAGTCTGATATTCGATCACTCGCGTCTCGAAGAAGTTGCGTTCCTTCTTCAGGTCGATCATCTCGCTCATCCACGGGAACGGGTTTTCCTCGTTCGGGTACAGCGGATCGAGACCGATCTGCTGGCAACGGCGGTTGCAGATGAAGCGCAGATAGCTCTTGAACATCGACGCGTTGAGGCCGAGCACCCCGCGCGGCATCGTGTCTTCTGCGTAACGATATTCAAGTTCGACCGCTTGCTGGAAGATCTCGCGGATTTCCGCGCGGAACTCAGCCGTCCAGAGTTGCGGGTTTTCGAGTTTGATCTGGTTGATCAGGTCGATGCCGAAGTTGCAGTGCATCGACTCGTCGCGCAGGATGTACTGGTACTGTTCCGCCGCGCCGGTCATCTTGTTCTGGCGACCCAGCGCCAGGATTTGGGTAAAGCCGACGTAGAAGAACAGCCCCTCCATCACACAGGCGAACACGATCAGCGAGCGCAGCAGCGTCTGGTCTGCCTCGAGCGTGCCGGTCTTGAAGGCCGGATCGGTCAGCACGTGGATGTACGGAATCAGGAATTCGTCTTTCGCGCGGATCGAGGAAACCTCGTGATACGCGTTGAAGATTTCGCCTTCGTCGAGGCCCAGGGACTCGACGATGTACTGGTAGGCGTGCGTGTGGATCGCCTCTTCGAACGCCTGGCGCAGCAGGAACTGACGGCATTCGGGCGCCGTGATGTGGCGGTAGGTGCCCAGCACGATGTTGTTGGCGGCGAGGGAATCGGCCGTCACGAAGAAGCCCAGGTTGCGCTTGACGATGCGGCGCTCGTCTTCGGTCAGACCGTTCGGGTCTTTCCAGAGGGCGATGTCACGCGACATGTTCACTTCTTGCGGCATCCAGTGGTTGGCGCAACCAGCCAGATACTTTTCCCAAGCCCACTTGTATTTGAACGGCACCAACTGATTGACGTCGGTCTGGCCGTTGATGATGCGCTTGTCGGCGACGTTGACCCGCGCTTCCGAAACGGCAGCCGTTTCAGCAGCAGCGTTGGTCACATGAGCGACGGGAGCGACAGCAATGTCGTTCGCGAAGACGTCTTGAGCCGAGGGAGCATGAGGAGCGGAACGCGTTCCGACTTGCGAACCGACAGCCGATCCCGCAGCGTTGCGCAACACATTCTGTTGCGTAGCGCTCGAGGGAGTTACGGCAGTGATCTCGTCATCCCAGTTGAGCATAAATGTCACCATCAATTTAGAACGGTTTGTACCATCTTTTCACGAGCGATAAAAGAGTTCGCTGATGAAAAATCCTGTTTTCGATTCGCGTTGCTACGTTCATACAACACTTTGTTCAACAGAGTGTGTGCGTCACCTCATGTGAAGCGTGTTGAACGTGTGTCGTCGAGGTGCTTCGCGAGCTCGAAGAGCAACGTGTCGATGCGACGTTTCGCTGCTCTATCTATCTGTATTGCGGAGCGTGCTTGTAGCGTCTTGCGACTGCTGACTGCTGCCTCGCGTTGCTCGTCGCGGTGGTCCGCGCTTGCCTCGCATTTGCCTCGCATTTGCCTGTTCGTCAGTGCTGGCGAGGTGAAGTTCAATGCAATGTCGAGCGATGCATCGGGCCGGCTGCGTTGATCGACCCATCGATCGAAGCGTTTGCTGCGCGCACTGTGTCGCGCGCTTCGTCTGGTGCTGCCGACTGCTGACTGCTGATTGACCGGGTCACGATGACCGCTTCAAGACTTCAGTGACCTGCCCTGCTTCGCTGCGTTGCGATGAACGGCGCGCTTCGTATTTCACTCGCCGCGCCGCTCATCGACTTCACTTCTACTTCACTTGCCTCAGCTTCGCTGCTCGCTGCATGCGGGTCATTACCTACGACTCGTCAGCAAGCAGCGATCCTGCTGCTTGCCGACTACTTACTGGCAAGCCTCGCATTCGTCGAAGCCAGGGTCGCCCGGACGCATCATGCACACCGGACCATCCGCTTCCGGCGCTGCTTCAACCGCGACTGCCGGCGCTGCCGCTGCCGCCTGAATGCCACCCGAAGCCGTGTTGCCGCTCGCGCCGAAGCCGCCAGCCGCGCCACCCGCAGCGCCGCCCGAACCTTCGCCGCCGCCCGAGCTCACCGCATTCAGCGCGCCGTGCGCCACCGTCGACTTCTCGACGTGGGTCGCCGCCATCGTGCGGAGGTAGTAGGTCGTCTTCAGACCGCGCACCCAGGCGAGCTTGTAGATCTCGTCGAGCTTCTTACCCGACGCGCCGCCCATGTAAATGTTCAGCGACTGCGCCTGGTCGATCCACTTCTGACGACGCGATGCCGCTTCGACCAGCCACTTCGGATCGACTTCGAACGCCGTGGCGTAGATCGCGCGCAGGTCGGCCGGGATGCGGTCGATGCGCGAGAGCGTGCCGTCGAAGTACTTCAGGTCGGCGACCATCACTTCGTCCCACAGGCCGCGCGCCTTCAGGTCGCGCACCAGGTAGTCGTTGACCACCGTGAATTCGCCCGACAGATTCGACTTCACATACAGATTCTGGAAGGTCGGTTCGATGCAAGCCGACACGCCGATGATGTTCGAGATCGTCGCCGTCGGCGCGATCGCGACGCAGTTCGAGTTGCGCATGCCGTAGGTGGCGATGCGCGAACGCAGTTCGGTCCAGTCCATCGACTCGCTCGAATCGACTTCCACGTAACCGCCGCGCGCTTCCGCCAGCAGCTTCACCGAGTCTTGCGGCAGGATGCCGCGATCCCACAGCGAGCCGCGGTAGCTGGAGTAACGGCCGCGTTCTTGCGCCAGTTCCGTCGACGCGTAGTAAGCGTAGTAGCAGACCGCTTCCATCGACGTGTCGGCGAACTTGACTGCCTCTTCCGACGCGTACGGCGTGCGCAGCAGGTGCAGGCAGTCCTGGAAGCCCATGATGCCCATGCCCACCGGACGGTGCTTCAGGTTCGAGTTACGCGCCTTGGCGACCGCGTAGTAGTTGATGTCGATCACGTTGTCGAGCATGCGCATGGCCACGCTGACGGTGCGCTTCAACTTGTCGTGGTCGAGCACCAGGGTGCCGTCGGCCTGTTCCTTCAGGTGAGCGACGAGGTTCACCGAGCCCAGATTGCAGACGGCGATTTCGGCGTCGCTGGTGTTCAGCGTGATTTCCGTGCACAGGTTCGACGAGTGGACGACGCCGACGTGCTGTTGCGGCGAGCGCACATTGCACGGATCCTTGAACGTGATCCACGGGTGGCCGGTTTCGAACAGCATGCCCAGCATCTTGCGCCACAGTTGCGCCGCCGGGATCTTCTTGAACAGCTTGATCTCGCCGCGCGCGACTTTGTCTTCGTAAGCCGTGTAAGCCGTTTCGAACTCGGCGCCGAACTTGTCGTGCAGGTCCGGGCAGGTGGACGGCGAGAACAGCGTCCAGTCGCCGCCTTCCATCACGCGCTTCATGAACAGGTCGGGAATCCAGTTCGCCGTGTTCATGTCGTGGGTACGACGGCGGTCGTCGCCGGTGTTCTTACGCAGTTCGAGGAATTCCTCGATGTCCAGGTGCCACGATTCCAGGTACGCGCACACCGCGCCCTTGCGCTTGCCGCCCTGGTTCACGGCGACCGCCGTGTCGTTGACGACCTTCAGGAACGGCACCACCCCTTGCGACTTGCCATTGGTGCCCTTGATGTGCGAACCGAGCGCGCGCACGCGCGTCCAGTCGTTGCCCAGACCGCCGGCGAACTTCGACAGCAGCGCGTTTTCCTTCAGCGCTTCGTAGATACCATCGAGGTCGTCGTCGACCGTCGTCAGGTAGCACGACGACAGTTGCGAGCGGCGCGTGCCCGAGTTGAACAGCGTGGGCGTGGACGACATGAAGTCGAAGCTCGACAGCACCTTGTAAAACTCGATCGCGCGCGCTTCACGGTCGATCTCGTTCAGCGACAGACCCATCGCGACACGCATAAAGAATGCCTGCGGCATTTCGATGCGCACGCCGTCGTGATGCAGGAAGTAACGGTCATACAGAGTCTGCAGACCGAGGTAGCCGAATTGCAGGTCGCGGTTGTTGTCGAGCGCGGCGCCGAGGCGCTTCAGGTCGAACTGCAGCAGCTTGTCGTCGAGCAGCTCGGCTTGCACGCCGCGCTTGATGAACTGCGGGAAATACTCGGCGTAACGCTCGCCCATTTCCGTTTGCGTGACTTCCTCTTCGAGGATCTCGCGGCGGATGGTGTGCAGCAGGATGCGCGCGGTGACCTGGCTATAAGCCGGGTCCTTTTCGATCATCGTGCGGGCAGCCAGGATCGCCGAGTCGTAGACCTGGCTCATCGGCACGCCGTCGTACAGATTCTTGACCGTCTCCGCGATGATCGGATCAGCGCTCACGGCGTCGCCCAGGTTCGAGCAAGCCAGTTCGATGATGCCGCGCAGCGCAGCCATGTCCAGCGGACGCGTGACGCCGTTGTCGGTCACGTTCAGACCCGGCGTGTTCGCCACGATCTGGTCGTCATGACCGCGCGCCTGCGTGCGCTTCTCGCGATACAGCACGTACGCACGCGCGACGTTGTGTTCGCCGCCGCGCATCAGCGCGAGTTCGACCTGATCCTGAATGTCTTCGATATGGAACGTGCCGCCGTTCGGGCGGCTGCGCACGAGTGCGCGCACCACGTTCTGCGTGAGTTGCTCGACCAGTTCGCGCACACGCGCCGAGGCGGCGCCTTGACCACCGTTCACGGCCAGAAATGCCTTCGTCACGGCGATGGCGATTTTCGACGGTTCGAACGACACGACGCTGCCATTACGACGGATCACCTTGTAGTCGGCGTAGGTCGCTTGCGGCGCGAGCGCTTGTGCGCCTTGTGCCTGGCCGAAGGCCTGGCCAGTCGGTGAGCCCTCATACCGGGTCGTCACGTTGTCGGTGGTTTGCATGTGCAAAGCTCCTGGTCCTGGAAATGTTGCGGGAAAATCCGCGGATTAAAACGAACGCTGCGCCGCCGCGTGCGCATGCGATGGGGTGCAGGAAGGGGACCGGCTGAGCCGGTTGGCGGGCTGCGACTGCGATGAAGCCTGGTTCGAATTGATAACGGTCTTCATCGTGTGTGTCGCGATCACTTGCCAAACCCCTTTCCTGAATGCTTCTGAATGCCGCCGGTGGTCTCTCCGGCCGCGCCACAGGAATATTTTTTTCGCTGCCTGAAATGCTTGCGGCGCCATGCTCGGAGAGCGGACGCCGCTGACTTATTCACCCAGTTGTGCACTTGGTTATTCACATGGTTATGCACAGCACAACACAAGATATAGTGCAAAACTGGATTTGTGGCACCAAGTATAGTGGAGAATCGAGACAGGTCAAATCGTTTTATTTGCTTTCGAAGTCTTGACTTTTGCTTAGCGCGGCGCGCAGCCGACTCCCCGGAGAACAAGGCAGCGCCTTGTTCTCCTCGCATCACGCGAAGTTGCGCGAAGGGCCGTTACGGCGTTTTGGAAAACTTGAGATAGGGGAAATACTGAGCGTCGAGCGACGTGTCGCGCTGCAGACGCGACCACTCGAAATGCGGCCCTGGATCGGTCTTGCGACCGGGGGCGATGTCCGAGTGACCAGCGAGCGCTTTGACCGGATAGCGAGCCTTGAGCGCGCTCACCAAGGTACTGAGCGTGCGGTATTGAGCCGCTTCGAAGGGCGTGGTGTCGCTGCCCTCCAACTCGATGCCGATCGAGAAATCATTGCAGCGCTCGCGGCCGAAAAAATCCGACGGCCCGGCGTGCCACGCGCGTTCGTTGCACGACACGAATTGCTCGAGCGCGCCGTCGCGATGGATCACGAAATGCGCCGACACCCGCACGCCGCGCAGGTGCGAATCGTAGTACGGGTGGGCGTCGCAATCGAGCGTGTTGAGGAACAGGTCGGCGATCGCGGTGCCACCGAATTCGTTGGGCGGCAAGCTGATGTTGTGAACCACGATCAGCGTCGGCACAGCCCCTTCGGGCCGCGCTTCGAAATTCGGCGATGGCAGTTTGCGTGCGGCGGCGACCCAACCGTCGGCATCGACGGTGAACTCGACGCTCATCGAGCGTCGCGGCCCGTGGGTCGCGCGCCATGACGCTGCGCGTGCGCGGCGCTGCAGAACGGCTGCCCGGCCACCACCACGGAATCGCTCTTCGGCGCGTGCACGCCGCATTCGACGCAACGAATCATCGGCTCGGGGAGTTGCGCCGGCGCGGAAGCGCGCGCGCCGCCGTTCGGGCCGTTCGCATCTTTGGCGCCCGCGGCACCGTTCGCGCCACTGCGTTGGGACGCCTGCGCGTCATGACGACGCAGCGCCTTCACCAGCCACTGGCCGACGATGAACAACAGGATCAGCAGAAATATTTGTCGCATGGGACACGCTCACACTACAGCTCGGTGCAACAGCACCTCGAAAACAAAACGGCTGCCGACGTACGCCAGCAACAGCGCGACGAACGACGCCAGCACCCAGCGCAATGCCGCACGGCCGCGCCAGCCGGAAACCTTGCGCGCGGTCAGCAGCGCGCCGAACATCACCCAGGAAAGAATCGCGAACACGGTTTTGTGATCGAGCCGCAACGCGCGGTCGACCAGTTGCTCGCTGAACAGAATGCCCGACACCAGCGTTAACGTCAGCAAGACGAAACCCGCGCCAATCAACCGAAATAGCAACTTCTCCAGCGTGAGGAGCGGCGGCAGCGTATCGAGCCAGCTCGACAGCCAGCCGTTGCCCGCCGCGGCCGCGTGTCGCTGCGCCATGCCGCCGCGCATGGCATGCAGACGCCGCTCGACCAGCAGCATCAGAATGGCGTGCAGCGCCGCGATCGCGAACAGACCGTATGCGATGTTGGCGATCAGGAAGTGCAGCTTGAACATCGGCGCGGCCGAGTACGGCAGCACCCGCACGCCGTTGAACGCCAGCGGCAACAACGAGGCGACGCAGGCGAGCGGCAAGACCAGCAGACGCAAACCGTCGAGCGGAAAGAAAAAGCTCTCGATCCAGTAGATGCCGGCGCCCAGCCAGAACATGGCCGACAGCGCGAACGCGAAACCGAACACCATCGCGTTCTGCGGGAAGATGGTGGTATGCAGCAGCACGCCGTGGGCGAGCAGCGCCACGAACAGCAGCGCGCGGCCCGAGCTGCTCATGCCCGAAGCGGCCGATGGTGCCGACACGGGCGTCGCCGCGGCGGGCACCGGCGGCACGCTTTCGAGCATGGGACGCATGGCGGCGTGCCGGTGCGAGCGCCAGCCGGCCACGGCTAAACCGCCGTAGAGGAGCGCAGTGAGGGCATACAGTACAATATCCATATTCGAAGTTTACACTAGGCCCCTGCTCCGCGACGTCTCCTGCATCGCGCCCCGCTCTGGCCGCACTGTTCATCGCTCCCCATGCTCGACAATCTGACTCAACGGATGGCGCGCGTCGTCAAGACGCTGCGCGGCGAAGCCCGGCTCACCGAGGCGAACACCCAGGAAATGCTGCGCGAGGTGCGCCTGGCGCTGCTCGAGGCCGACGTGGCGCTGCCCGTCGTGCGCGAGTTCATCGCCAAGGTGAAGGAAAAGGCGCTCGGCGAGGAAGTCATCAGCAGCCTCTCGCCGGGTCAGGCGCTGGTCGGCGTGGTGCAGCGCGAGCTGACCGCGATCATCGGCGGCGACTACGAAGGCAAGGCGGTCGAGCTCAACCTCGCCGTCACGCCGCCGGCCGTCATCCTGATGGCGGGTCTGCAGGGTGCCGGTAAGACGACCACGGTCGGCAAGCTCGCCAAGCTGCTGCGCGAGAAGTACAAGAAAAAAGTACTGACCGTGTCGTGCGACGTTTACCGCCCTGCCGCTATCGCGCAGTTGAAGACGGTGACCGAGCAGGTCGGCGCGGACTTCTTCCCGTCGGAACCGGATCAGAAGCCGGTCGACATCGCGCGCGCCGCCGTGGATTGGGCCAAGCGCCACTATCACGACGTGCTGCTGGTCGACACGGCCGGCCGTCTCGGTATCGACGAAGTGATGATGCAGGAAATCGCCGCGCTGCACAGCACGCTGAAGCCGGCGGAAACGCTGTTCGTCGTCGACGCGATGCTCGGCCAGGACGCGGTGAACACCGCCAAGGCCTTTAGCGACGCGCTGCCGCTCACCGGCGTGGTCCTCACCAAGCTCGACGGTGACTCGCGGGGTGGCGCGGCGCTCTCTGTGCGCCATGTCACGGGCAAGCCGATCAAGTTCGTCGGCGTCGCGGAAAAGCTCGACGGCCTCGAAGTCTTCTACCCGGATCGCATGGCGAACCGGATTCTCGGCATGGGTGACATTCTCGCCCTCGTCGAAGAAGCGCAACGCGGCGTGGACGTGCAGGCCGCGCAGAAGCTCGCCGACAAGGTCAAGAAGGGCGGCGACTTCGATCTGAACGATTTCCGCGCGCAACTCACTCAAATGAAGGGCATGGGCGGCTTGTCGTCGCTGATGGACAAACTGCCCGCGCAATTCCAGCAGGCCGCCGCCGGCGCCGACATGAGCCAGGCCGAAAAGCAGATGCGCCGCATGGAAGGCATCATCAATTCCATGACGCCGCTGGAGCGCGCCAAGCCCGACCTCATCAAGGCCACGCGCAAGCGCCGCATTGCCGCGGGCGCGGGCGTGCAGGTGCAGGAAGTCAACCGCATGCTGAATCAGTACGACCAGATGCGCACCATGATGAAAAAGCTCAAGGGCGGCAATCTGCAAAAGATGATGCGCGGCATGAAGGGCATGATGCCCGGTATGCGCTAAGCTTTAGCAAGACGGCGGCGCGCGCGTTCCGCGCATGGACCACGGAACGCGACCTGACTCCGCGCGGCTGACTTCAGCTTGTGCGGGTTTATTCTGTACCGCGCGCCGCCGTCCTCACCCACACTATGTATACAGTCACCGCCCGTCAGACGTCATGAACCGCGAAGAAGCTCTCCACATTTTTAGCCACTCCGAAGAAATCGTTTCGGCCGAGGACGTCAACGCGTCGATCAGCGGCATGGCGGCCGCCATCCGCGACGAGATGAGCGAGGACTTCCCGCTCGTGCTGTCGGTCATGGGCGGCGCGGCGGTGTTCACTGGCATGCTGTTGCCGCACCTCGATTTCCCGCTCGAGTTCGACTACATCCACCTGACGCGCTACCGCAACACCACCAAGGGCGGCAACGAGATGCAGTGGCGCGTGGCGCCGGCGGAGTCGGTGAAGGATCGCGTCGTGCTGGTGCTCGACGACATTCTCGACGAAGGCGAGACGATGGCCGCGATTCGCGACCGCATTCTCGCGATGGGCGCGAAGCGCTTCCTGAGCGCGGTGCTGTGCGAGAAGATCATTCCGAAGGCCAAACCGCTGCGTCCGGACTATTGCGGCTTCGAAGTGCCGGACCGCTATGTGTTCGGCTGCGGCATGGATGCGAAGGGTTACTGGCGTAACCTGCCCACGATTCGCGCGCTGACTGAAGGGGCTTGATGCTTCCTTGAGGCGGCCGCGTTCGCGCGGTGAATCGGTATAAAAAAGCGGCCTGTTGGCCGCTTTTTTATACCGCACCCGCTCCGCCGTCACAGTTGATGCACGAACGACCGAATACCACCGAGCATCATCTCCACCGAAATCGCCACCAGCACGAGACCCATCAGCCGCTCGAAGGCCATCATGGCGCGCTCGCCGAGCCACGCCTGAATGCGCTCCGCCAGCATCAGCACGATCGCGCAGACGATCATCGTGACAGTCAGCGCACCGATCCACTCGAGCATCTTGCCGGGCGCCTGCGACGTCAGCAGCATCACCGTGGCCAGCGCCGACGGACCCGCCAGCGCCGGAATGGCGAGCGGCACGATCAGCGGTTCGCCGCCGCGCGTGTCGCCGCCGAGCGGACCGTCCGGATGCGGAAACACCATTCTGAGCGCGATGAGGAACAGCACGATCCCGCCGCCGATGCGCAACGACTGGTCGGTCAGGCTCATCATGCGCAGAAAGCCGTCGCCGACGACCATGAAGATCAGCAGGATCGCGAAGGCGATCGCCACCTCACGGAGAATGACGATCGTGCGCCGCTTCGGCGACACGCCGCGCAGACAACTGATGAAGAGCGGAATGTTGCCGAGCGGATCGGTGATCAGAATCAGCAGGACAGTCGCGGACACGAAGGTGTATTCCACCGTCCGCTCCGCTTAGCGCGCCAAGGCTGCGCGAACTTTCCCGATCACCGTTTTCGCGGCGTCTTCGACCGGCAGCAGCGTCGCCTCGGCGTCGCGGCGGCCCTGGTATTCGAGCTTGCCTTCCTTGAGGCCACGGTCGCCGATCACCAGGCGATGCGGCACGCCGATCAGCTCCCAGTCGGCGAACATCACGCCGGGGCGCTCGCCACGGTCGTCGAGGATCACGTCGATGCCCGCTTCGACCAGTGCCGCGTACAGCTTGTCGGCTTCTGCGCGTACGGCTTCGCTGCGGTCATAGCCCATCGGGCACAGCACGACTTCGAACGGCGCAATCGATTCCGGCCAGATGATGCCCTTGTCGTCGAAATTCTGTTCGATCGCGGCGCCCAGGATACGCGTGACGCCGATACCGTAGCAGCCCATTTCCATCGGCCGCGGCTTGCCGGTTTCGTCGAGGCAGGTTGCGTTCATCGCTTCGGAATACTTGGTGCCGAGCTGGAACACGTGGCCCACTTCAATACCGCGGCAGATGTCGATCACACCCTTGCCATCCGGCGACGGATCGCCTTTCTTGACGTTGCGAATGTCGGCGACGACCGGTTCCGGCAGATCGCGGCCCCAGTTCACGCCGGTGGTGTGGTAATCCACCTCGTTCGAGCCGACCACGAAGTCGCTCATGTTCGCGACCGTGCGATCCGCCACGACCTTGATCGGCTTCTTCGTGTCGATCGGGCCGAGGTAACCCGGCGGCGTCCCGAACGTTTCGATGATTTCAGCCTCGGTCGCCATGCGGAAGTCGGCCAGACCCGGCAGCTTGCTCGCCTTGATCTCGTTCAGATCGTGGTCGCCGCGCAGCATCAGCAGCCAAATGGTCGGCTCGGCGCCTTCGTTTTCGGTCGCGAGGATGATCGACTTGATCGTGCGCTCGAGCGGAATGTTCAGCAGCTCGGCCACGGCTTCGCACTTCGCCTTGCCCGGCGTGGCGGTCTTCTTCATCTCTTCGGCCGGCGCCGCGCGTTCCGCGTAGAGCGGCAGCGCTTCGGCCGCTTCTACGTTCGCGGCGAAGTCGGAGGTCGGGCAATAGGCGATCGCGTCTTCACCCGTCTCGGCGATCACGTGGAACTCGTGCGAGCCGCTGCCGCCGATCGAACCGTTGTCCGCCGCCACCGCGCGGAAGTCCAGACCGAGGCGCGTGAAGATGCGCACGTAAGCGTCGTACATCTTGCGATAAGACTCGCGCAGGCCATCCATGTCCTTGTCGAACGAGTACGCGTCTTTCATGATGAACTCGCGGCCGCGCATCACGCCGAAACGCGGACGGATCTCGTCGCGGAACTTGGTCTGGATCTGGTAGAAGTTCACCGGCAACTGGCGATAGCTCTTGATCTGATTGCGCGCAATGTCCGTCACCACTTCTTCGTGGGGCGGTCCGATCACGAAATCGGACTGCTTGCGATCCTTGAAGCGCAGCAACTCGGGACCGTACTTCTCCCAGCGGCCCGATTCCTGCCACAACTCGGCCGGCTGCACCGCCGGCATCAGCAACTCAATCCCGCCTGCCCGGTTCATTTCTTCGCGCACGATGGCTTCCACCTTGCGAATCGAACGCAGGCCGACCGGCAGGTAGTTATAGATACCGCCGGCGACGCGCCGGATCATGCCGGCGCGCACCATGAGCTTGTGGCTGACGATCTCTGCGTCGGCGGGAGCTTCTTTGAGGGTACCGATAAAGAAACGGGAAGCTTTCATTCAGATTATCCAAAAGCGGCGGCTCCGGAGGGACCGCCCGAAAGGTGAAAACGGTGGGGAAATCGACACAGATCCGGCTCTGAGCCGGCACGGCTCACCTGACAATGACGCTGACACCGGCACAACGCAGCCCGACCGCGGCGCCGAAGCCGCCGCGCAAAGCCTTTGCACAAGGGATAAGGCACGGAAAGACTGACAGGCTACCGCAAACGCGGGCCTTTTGCGGCGAATCGTTCCAATCTGGTGCGAATCGGTGCGTCAGGTCCGTTATCTGTTTATAATCAAAGCAATTTTAAAGGATTCGAAGGTGGTTGTATGCTGGATCGTGAAGGCTTTCGCCCGAACGTCGGCATCATCCTCTTGAACGCGCACAACGAGGTGTTTTGGGGCAAACGGCTCCGTGAACATTCCTGGCAGTTTCCGCAAGGGGGCATCAAGTACGGAGAGACCCCCGTGCAAGCGATGTATCGGGAGTTACACGAAGAAACCGGGCTGCTTCCTGAGCACGTCAAGGTGATTGGTCGCACGCGCGACTGGTTGCGTTACGAGGTGCCTGACAAGTTCATAAAGCGCGAAGTACGCGGTCATTACCGCGGCCAGAAACAAATCTGGTTTTTGCTCCGGATGGTTGGACGCGACTGCGACATCTGCTTGCGCGCCACCGACCACCCTGAGTTCGATGCGTGGCGCTGGAACGAGTACTGGGTGCCGCTCGACTGTGTGATCGAGTTCAAGCGGGATGTATATCAGTTGGCGCTGACGGAGCTGTCCCGTTTCATGCGCCGGGCTGCGCCGCGTGCGGAAAAACCTGGCGGGCACCATGGGCCGCGCTATCCCCGGATAGCGTCGTCAATGGAAAGTCCGCCGGATTCCACGGTAATGACGGTGACCACCGTAACTTCGGTGACATCTGTCAGCATCGAAACATCGGTTCACGCAACGATCGCGTCCGATTGCGGTCCGGGCTCCGGTTCAACGGCCGAGGTAGGCGCCGCGCCGGAGCACGAAGACGAATCGGCAGGCGAAACGGCCGGCTCGCTGTTCCGCCCGGGCGTGCGCAATTAACAACTCTGTGCGGCTGTCCACGCCGCCTCTCTCTGACGCGGCTCGACGAGCCGCGTCAGTGTTTCGAGGAAATCATATTGAAAGCACTTGCTCTCGTCGTGGCGTGCGTCGCCACCGGCGCCCTGCTGGCTGGCTGTTCGAGCGCCGGCAAACCTACCAATAAAGACGACAGCGCGTTTACCTATTTGCTGGACCGGCAGAGCAACTGGGTTGAGAACAAGGTGGACACTTTGCCGCCGCTGCCGCAAGACTCGAATCTGCTGCCTTTCGAAGTGTCCGGCAATACGCCGCTGCAGTTCGCGGTCGACCGGAACTCCCTAACCGTCGGTACCGACGGAGTGGTTCGCCTTACCGTCGTCGTGGCAAGCCCGAGCGGCGCTCGTAACGTGATCTACGAAGGAATTCGCTGCGATACGTATGAATGGCGCCAGTATGCGGGCCTGAATTCGGATCACGACGGCTGGGACACGACGGTCGCGAACAGCTTCACGCGCATCGAGAATGGCGCGCTGAACGCCTATCAGGCGGCGCTGTATCAGGATTATCTGTGCGCGAACAAGATGCCCATGGGGAACGCGAGCTCGATTCTGGAGAACATCCGCTATAAGCGCACAGCGAGTTCGTCGATTCACTGAGCTTTGGATCCAGGCGGGTTGCGGGCGTGAAAAAAGCCGTTCCAGCTTTCGCTGGAACGGCTTTTTGCTTGCCGTATTCGTGTCCCCGCGCTTGCGACGATCAGTGACTTAAACCAGCACCAGGTTGTCGCGGTGAATCAACTCCGGCTCCAGCATATAGCCGAGCACCGATTCGATTTCGCCACTCGGGCGCCGTTGAATCAGCTTGGTTTCGGCGCTGCTGTAGTTCGTCAGGCCGCGCGCTACTTCACGCCCCGCAGCACTCAGACACGCAATCACTTCACCGCGGGCAAATGCGCCCTGAACGCCGATGATACCGATAGGCAACAGGCTCTTGCCGCCTTCGGTCAGTTTTTCGACTGCGCCGTCGTCGATCACCACATGGCCGCGCACTTGCAGATGATCCGCCATCCATTGCTTGCGCGCCGCCATGCGCGCCGTGCGCGCGATCAACTGCGTGCCGATCGCCTCGCCCGAGGCCAACCGCGACAACACATCCGCTTCGCGTCCGCTTGCGATCACCGTATTGGCACCGCTGTGCGCCGCGCGCTTAGCGGCGAGAATCTTGGTCAGCATGCCGCCGCGACCGAGACTCGAACCCGCGCCGCCCGCCATTGCTTCGAGCTCCGGCGCGCCCGCATCGGCCTGCTGAACGAGCGTGGCAGCAGGATTCTTGCGTGGGTCGGCGGTGAAAAGTCCTTGCTGATCGGTGAGAATGACGAGCGCATCGCCCTCGATCAGGTTTGCGACGAGCGCGCCCAGCGTGTCGTTGTCGCCGAATTTGATTTCATCGGTGACGACCGTGTCGTTCTCGTTGATGATCGGCACCACGCCCAAGCGCAGAAGCGTGAGCAGCGTGGAGCGCGCGTTCAGATAGCGTTCGCGGTCGGCCAGGTCGGCGTGGGTCAGCAGAATCTGCGCGGTCTGGATGGAATGCTCGGCAAAGCGGCTTTCGTAGACCTGCGCGAGACCCATCTGGCCGACGGCCGCGGCCGCTTGCAGTTCGTCGATCTCGCGTGGCCGTTTGGTCCAGCCGAGCCGTTGCATTCCTTCTGCAATGGCACCCGAACTAACGAGCACCACTTCCTTGCCTTGCGCGCGCAGGGCGGCAATCTGTGCGGCCCAGCGGCCGATAGCAGCATGATCGAGGCCGCGCCCGTCATTCGTGACGAGGCTCGAACCGACTTTCACTACCAATCGCCGTGAATCTGCGATGACGGAACGCATTGTGCGCAGTCTCCAAGATGACGCGTGATGCATACCGGCAGCCCGTTCGGGCGCCGGAGCTCGAGCTTTTTATGCCTGCGGGTCGATGCCGGCGTCGTCCGCGGCGGCCGGGGCTTCCGGCTTCTCGCGAAAGCGCACGTCCGCGGCGAGATCTTCAGCTTCGGCCGCGCGCTGCGCGTCCGAATGCGCGGCGATGTGGTCGAACACCGCGTAGCAGAGGCTTTCACAGCCTTGGCCAGTCAGCGCCGAGATTTCGAACACCGGACCGTCCCAGCCGAAGCCTTCGAGGAATGCCGAGACGCGAGCTTCGCGCTGGTCTTCAGGGACCATGTCCAGCTTGTTCAGCACCAGCCAGCGCGGCTTTTCATACAGCAGTTCGTCATACTTGCGCAATTCGTTGACGATCGCCTTGGCTTCCGCGACCGGATCGATCGCGTCGTCGAACGGTGCAAGGTCGACGATGTGCAGCAACAAGCCCGTGCGCTGCAAATGCCGCAGGAACTGGTGACCAAGGCCCGCGCCTTCCGCCGCGCCTTCGATCAGACCAGGAATGTCCGCGATCACGAAGCTGCGGCTCGGCCCGACGCGCACCACGCCGAGATTCGGCGCGAGCGTCGTGAACGGGTAGTCGGCGATCTTCGGCTTCGCGTTCGACACCGACGCGATGAAGGTCGACTTGCCGGCGTTCGGCATGCCGAGCAGACCGACGTCCGCCAGCACCTTCAATTCGAGGCGCACCATGCGGCGCTCGCCCGGCTTGCCGTCGGTCTTCTGACGCGGCGCGCGATTCGTACTGGACTTGAAATGCAGGTTACCGAGACCGCCCGCACCACCCTGAGCGATCTGCACGCTCTGGTTGTGCTCGGTCAGATCGGCGATCAACTCGCCGGTCTCCATGTCGGTGATGGTAGTGCCGACCGGCATGCGCAACGTGATGTCGTCGCCGCCCTTGCCGTAGCAGTCCGCGCCACGGCCGTTTTCGCCGTTGCGCGCGAGGTGTTTCTTCGCGTAGCGGTAATCGATCAGCGTGTTGATGTTGCGGTCCGCGACCGCGATCACGCTGCCGCCCCGGCCGCCGTCGCCGCCATCCGGGCCGCCGAACGGAACGAATTTCTCGCGGCGCATCGACGCGCTGCCATCCCCTCCGTCGCCGGCGATGACTTCAATCCTCGCTTCGTCAATGAACTTCATGCGTAACTCCGTCCCGTGGTGTGCTGCCAGATGGTGCTGCTAGATTTAATGCTACTGGATGATGCTATTTTGCCGCGCCCGCCGCGCGCTGATCAATCGACCAAACGGCATAGGCGTGCCGGCACGAGCGCAGCATTCACGCCCATTCATCCGACGAAAACCGCCGGAATAAAAAAAGCCCCGCTAACTTCGCGGGGCCTTTTTCCGGTCCTGAAGCCCGTGCCTGAGTAAACTCAGACTGCTGCCGGGACGACGTTGACCATGTGCTTCTTCGCTGCGCCCTTCGTCGAGAAATTGACGTGGCCGTCCGTCAGCGCGAACAAGGTGTGATCCTTGCCGATACCGACGTTTTCGCCCGGGTGCATACGCGTGCCACGTTGACGAACGATGATGCCGCCAGCGTTGATGGCTTGACCGCCGTAAACCTTGACGCCGAGACGCTTCGATTCAGAGTCGCGGCCATTGCGGGATGATCCGCCTGCCTTTTTGTGTGCCATTTGATTTGCTCCTTAACCGTTGCGCTTACGCGTTGATCGCGTCAATGCGCAGTTCGGTATAGTTCTGGCGGTGGCCGCCATGCTTCTGGTAGTGCTTCCGGCGACGCATCTTGAAGATGGTCACTTTTGCGTGACGACCTTGCGACACGACGGTAGCCTTGACGGAAGCCCCACTGACCAGCGGCGTACCGAACTTAATCGATTCGCCTTCGCCCACTGCGAGAACCTGGTCGAGCGTGATTTCAGCGTCAATGTCTGCCGGTATCTGTTCTACTTTAAGTTTTTCGCCGACGGCAACTTTATACTGCTTGCCACCGGTTTTTATGACCGCGTACATTGAGAACCTCACTCTGTGTTCATTTTTCCCACGCACCGCGCGCGGAAACCCGTGATTATACATAGAGTTAGCTGCTCGGTCAAAACTCATTGAGAGGCGTCGCGCGCAGCGCCCGGCGCCTTGCAGCACAGCCCCGGCGCGCGGTTCTGCCGCCGCCCGGAACGCGCCGCTCCGCAGCCTGCGACCCGGAACTGTCGCGATTCGCCTTATAATTCGCGGCACTACCCAATTCAGCCATCATGTCGTCGACTGCCACCCCCTCCTCCAACGCCGCCAGCCTGCTCGCTCCGATCGCCGAAGACATGCAGCAGGTCAATCGCGTCATACGGCACCGTCTTGCGTCCGACGTGATGCTGATCAACCAGATTTCCGAGTACATCATCAGCGCCGGCGGCAAGCGGCTGCGGCCCGCGCTGCTGCTGCTGGTGGCCGGCGCGCTGGGCGAAACCACGGGGCACCGGCATGAACTGGCGGCGGTCGTCGAATTCATCCACACGGCCACGCTGCTGCACGACGACGTGGTCGATGAATCCGACCTGCGGCGCGGCCGTCAGACGGCCAACGCGCTGTTCGGCAACGCCGCGAGCGTGCTGGTGGGCGATTTCCTGTACTCGCGCTCGTTCCAGATGATGGTCGGCGTGGGCAAGATGCGCGTGATGGAGATTCTGTCGGAGGCGACCAACATCATCTCCGAAGGCGAAGTGCTGCAGCTCCTGAACATGCACGACGCCGACGTGGACGAAGCCCGCTACATGCAGGTGATCCGCTACAAGACCGCCAAATTGTTCGAAGCAGCCGCCCAACTCGGCGCGGTGCTGGCCGGCTCGGACGCGAAAACGGAAGCCGCCGCGGCGGAATTCGGCAGGCGCATCGGCACCGCGTTCCAGATCATGGACGACTGGCTCGACTACACGGGCACCGCCGAATCGATGGGCAAGAACGCCGGCGACGATCTTCGCGAAGGCAAACCCACGCTCCCGCTAATCTATCTGATCGAACGCGGAACGCCGGAGCAATCGGCGCTTGCGCGAGAGGCGATCGAACAGGGCGGCACGGCCCGTTTCGACACCATTTTCGAAGCGATCACGCGTTCCGGCGCGCTGGATCACACGCTCGAATGCGCGAAGCAGGAAGCGCAGGCCGCAGCAGCAGCAATTTCTTCATTTCCCGATTCCATTTTTAAAGAGAGCCTGCTAGAATTATGTTCTTACTCGACGGCGAGACAGTCTTAAACGGGACTGAAACGCTGAGTTAGTCTGAATCGAGTCTGCAGTACAAATCGGGGTGTAGCTTAGCCTGGTAGAGCGCTACGTTCGGGACGTAGAGGCCGGAGGTTCGAATCCTCTCACCCCGACCAGATTTGCCTTGTTAGTTCAAGGCTCGAAAAACCGCCCAGCTTGCTCGGCGGTTTTTTGTTTTTGGGCCGCGTACGGCGTGTGCGCCGAGTGTCGTCCTCACACGCGCCCTGCGCCGCAGCTGCCGCCCGCGCTGCCTTTTGCCGCCAAGCCGAACGGCGCGCGCAATCCCCTCTGCTATATTCTCTTCATCCTTTCCCCTATCCTTCACGACGCGTGGAACAACTTCCCTTATGGGCGCAGATTGGCGCCGTCTTTCTGCTGCTTGTATGCTCGAGCTTTTTTTCGATTTCCGAAACGGCGATGATGGCGATCAACCGCCATCGCCTGAAACATCTTGCCAACCAGAACGCGCTCGGCGCTAAGACCACGCAGGGTCTGCTGGCGCACACCGATCAACTGCTGAGCGTCGTGCTGATCGGCAACAATCTGTTCAACACGATCATTCCGGTGCTCACCACCTCGATCGCGCTGCACACGTTCGGCCGTAACAACCTGGTGCTGTCGATCGCGACCGGTATCGTCGCGTTTCTGATCATCGTGTTCGCGGAAATCACGCCGAAGATCGTCGGCGCGACGTTCCCGGAAAAAATCGCGCTGCCCGCCAGCCTGCTGATCGCGCCGATGATGCGCGTCGCCAAACCGCTCGTCTGGTTCGTCAATCTGTTCGCGAACGGCATCTTGCGCGTGCTGCACATCAATACGAAAGGCGCGCACGATCAGCGCCTGTCGACCGAAGAGCTGCGCACCATCGTCCTCGAGTCCGGCAGCTTCATGCCGACCAAACACCGCAGCATTCTGCTGAACCTGTTCGACCTCGAGAACATTTCCGTCGACGACGTGATGATCCCGCGCCGCCGCATCGAGGCACTCGATTTCGACGCACCGTTCGAACAGATCCTGCATCAACTGGAAACCTGCTATCACAACAAGCTGATCGTCTATCAAGGCGACATCGACCGGGTGCTCGGCGTGCTGCACGTACGCAAGACGCTGGCGGCGCTGCACAACCAGGAACTCGAGCGCGAGACGCTGCGCGAGTTGCTGGCCGAGCCGTACTTTGTCCCGAGCGGTACGCCGGTGTTCCAGCAGTTGCAATTCTTCCAGGAGAGCCGTCACCGCACGGCGCTGGTCGTCAACGAATACGGCGAGTTGCAGGGCCTCGTCACTCCCGAAGACATCATCGAGGAACTGATCGGCGAATTCACCACGTCGATTCCGCGCGGCGCCAATTCGCGCGGCGGCTGGAACGAGAAGGGCGAATGCATCGTTGCCGGCAGCATGCCCCTGCGCGAACTGAACCGCTGGCTGCATCTCACGCTGCCCACCGACGGGCCGAAAACGCTCAACGGCCTGATCCTCGAAATTCTCGAAGACATTCCCGACGGCGACGTGTGCGTGCAGATCGGCGAAGTCAAACTCGAAGTGATGCGAAGCGATGATCAGGCGATTCGCACGGTCAAGCTGTTCAGACCGCCCACGCGCGCGAAAGCCAGCAAGGTATTGCGCGGCTAAGCTAGACGACGCAACTGCGGGACGTGGCGCGCGCCGCAGCGAGGCACGACACGCAGCAGCATCGCACACAGGCGCAGCGCGCGCCATTAGCCGAATGGCTGAGTAGCGGCGCCCGCCGCCTTACCGGAAGATGAAGCCGTCGTGTTCTACAGGCGGCTCATCACCGGTCTCTCATGCAAGCTTCTTTTCAACCCGCGGCGGCATCGCCGCGTCCCATCGCTAACGCCCAAGAAAGCGCAGTCAAGGCGAAGCCGACGGTATTCTCCCGCGACGTTAGCGCAGCAAATCTCGCTGACCACGACAACGCTCCCGCCGTCCGTCTGTTAACCGACACATTGCAGGAAGCGACCCGCCGCAACGCGTCGGACCTTCACATCGAACCAGCGGAACATGGCTGGCGCATACGCTTACGAATCGACGGCGTGCTGCACGAAATCCCGCCGCCGCCCGCGCATCTGCGTGATGCATTCATCACTCGTGTGAAGGTGCTCGCTCGCATGGATATCGCCGAGCGTCGCGTGCCGCAAGACGGCCGGCTTCGTATTTCCACTTCGCCCGGACGCGTTGAAGACTATCGCGTCAACTCGCTGCCTACGTTGTTCGGCGAAAAGCTCGTGCTGCGCAGGCTCGACGCGCTGCCCGCCGATCTCTCACTCGACTCGCTCGGCCTCGACCCGCGTCAACGCGAAACAGTGGACGCAGCGATTCGCGCGCCGCACGGCCTCATGCTCGTCACCGGTCCCACTGGAAGCGGCAAGACGTTGTCGCTGTATTGTTTCCTGAATCTGCTCAACGGCGAAACGCGCAATCTCTGTTCAGTGGAAGATCCCGCGGAGATCCAGTTGGCCGGCATCAATCAGGTCAGCGTGCGCGAAAAAGCCGGACTCACTTTCGCGGTCGCGTTGCGCGCATTTCTCCGCCAGGACCCGGACGTGATCATGGTCGGCGAAATCCGCGACGAAGAGACCGCGGACGTCGCCGTGAAAGCCGCGCAAACCGGCCACCTCGTCCTGTCGACCTTGCATACGAACGACGCGCCGGCAGCGATCGCGCGCCTGATCGACATCGGCGTCGAGCCGTATAACCTCGCGGCCGCGTTGAGGATTGTGACCGCACAACGGTTGGTGCGGCGCCTGTGCGTCGCGTGCCGCGTGGCAGCGCCGCAATCGGTCGCGGCGCTTCGAGCGGCGGGTTTCAGCGAGCATCAACTCGACGGCTGGCAGCCTTACGCCGCGGCCGGCTGCACTGCGTGTCACGGCATCGGTTATCGGGGCCGCGTCGGCGTTCATCAGGTGATGCCCGTGTCCGATGCGATGCGCGAGCTGATCGTCGCGAGCGCCGGCACGCATGAACTCGCGCGGCTCGCGCAAACCGAACAGGTAGGCACCTTGCGCGACGCGGCATTGGCTCGCGTGCGCGATGGCACCACCAGTCTCGCCGAAGCGCTCGCCGCCACTGAGGTCGCATGAACGCGGCCACGACCCAACGGCCTCTGGCCTCCGACATGCGTTTCAAATGGCGCGGCGTCGATGCCGACGGCGTGCGGAAAAACGGCGCGCTCATCGCACCGGATGCGGCCGTCGCGCGCTCAGTGCTCAAGCGCGACAATCTGTTCGTCGTCGAACTCACGGCGCACGGACCGGCACCGCGTCCGACCGCACGCGCCGCGGACATCACGCTATTCACCCGGCAACTCGCCAGTCTGCTGCGCGCGGGCCTGCCGCTCGCGCCCGCACTGGACTTGCTCGCGCAAGCGCAGGCTTCACGCCGCCAGGGCATGCCGCGGATCGTCGGCGCCCTCGCGCGCGACATCACCGGCGGCCTGCGGTTCTCGGCAGCATTGCAGCGACATCCCGCGCAATTCAACGCGCTGTACTGTCAACTCGTTGAAGTCGGCGAAGCGGCCGGCGCACTCTCAGCCGTCCTCGCCCGCATCGCCGATGATCGCGAGCGCGCCGCCGCGCAGCGCGCCAAAGTGCGCGCGGCACTGACCTATCCCGTCGCGATCCTCGTGCTGGCAATGGCTATCACCGCGGCATTGCTCGTGTGGGTCGTGCCGACCTTCAAACAGATATTCGACGGCTTCGGCGCCAGGCTGCCCGCACCGACGCAGTTCGTGCTGGCCTTGTCGTCCGGTGTGGCGCGATGGAGCATACCGGCGTTCGCCACGATCTTCGCAGCCGGTTCTGCAGCGACGTTTCTACTGCGACGTTCCGAAGCCGCGCGCATCCGTTTTGCGCGCATATCGCTGACAATACCGGTCGCCGGTCCGCTGCTGCGCACGTTGTGCGCGGCGCGCTGGAGCCGCGCGCTCGGCACCTTGTTATCAGCCGGCACACCGCTCGCCGACGCGTTCGATTCGCTGACTCACGCCACCGGCAACGCCTTCTTCGACCGCGCCACCGTGGATATCGCCACGCGGCTGCGGCGCGGCGAGCGGCTCGCCGCCGCGATGCGCGCGGCGCACTGTTTTCCGCCCGAGGTCGTCCAGCCGATTGCGGTTGCCGAGGAGTCCGGAGCACTCGACACCATGCTGATCGACGTGGCATCGCTCGCCGATCGTCAGGTAGACGAAAAGATCGGCACGCTGTCGAGCCTGTGCGAGCCGCTCGTCATCATCGTGCTCGGCGCGCTGGTCGGCGGCCTCGTGATCGCGATGTATCTTCCCATTATTCAACTCGGCAACGTGGTGTAGGATCGCAGCCGAATCCATCCTTAATCTATACGGGCCACTCTTCCACTCGTGCCAGACACTTCTTCCAGCCTGCTGTCGGGCTTGCTGCCCGGCCATTTCGCGACCGGCCTCGGCGATGCGTTCGGCAGCTTGCCCGCCGCGCTGCAAATGACGTTCGCCATTGTGTTCGGCCTCGTGATCGGCAGCTTCCTGAACGTGGTCGTGCATCGGCTGCCGATCATGCTCGAGCGCGCATGGCGCGCGGAGGTCAGCGAGACCACCGACGAACCGCTGGAAGAAGACGGCCTGCCGGCGCGCTACAACCTGTGGGTGCCGCGCAGCGCGTGTCCTCACTGCGGCCATACGTTGAGCGCGTGGGAGAATCTCCCGGTGCTGAGCTACGTGCTACTGCGCGGCCACTGCTCCGCCTGCAAGGCGCGCGTGAGCCTGCGCTATCCGCTGCTCGAAATCGCCAGCGCCGCATTCGCGGCCGGCGCACTCGCGCTGTTCGGCCCGACCTTCACGGCGCTCGCCGCCTTCGGACTGTGCGCCGCACTGCTCGCCATGAGCGCGATCGACATCGACACCCATCTGCTGCCCGACTCGATGACCCTGCCGTTGCTGTGGGCGGGCATCATCGTCAACTTCAACGGCATGTTCACGAACCTGCACGACGCGGTGCTCGGCGCGATCTTCGGCTATCTGGTGCTGTGGGTCGTGCATTGGGTATTTCTCCTCGTACGCGGCGTCGAAGGCATGGGTTATGGCGATTTCAAACTGCTGGCGGCGCTCGGCGCGTGGCTTGGCTGGGCGGCGCTGCCGCAGATCGTGCTGATCGCAGCGGTCGCCGGCGCGGTCGTCGGCCTGCTGGCAACATGGCGTGGCCGCATGCGCTTTGAAGAGCCGCTGCCGTTCGGGCCGTTTCTCGCGGCAGGCGGCGCATTGACGTTGTTTCTCGGCACACCGCTTTATCTGGCTCTGGGAGGCTGAAGCATGTTTGCTGTGGGATTGACCGGCGGAATCGGCAGCGGCAAATCGACTGTCGCCGACCTGTTTGCCGCGCACGGCGTGCCGCTCGTCGACACCGACCTGATCGCGCATCGCATCACCGCTCCGCATGGCATCGCCATGCCGCAGATCGCCGTCGAGTTCGGCGCGGCGTTCGTCGCCCCTGACGGCTCACTCGACCGCGCGCGCATGCGCTCGCTCGTATTCAGCGACGACGGCGCGCGCAAACGCCTCGAAGGCATCACGCATCCGTTGATTCGCGCGGAAACCGAACGCGAGCAACGCGAGGCTCAGGGGCCGTACGTGATCGTGGTGGTGCCGCTGCTAGTTGAATCCGGCAAGTGGAAGACCCGTGTGAATCGCGTGCTGACGGTGGACTGCAGCGTCGAAACGCAGATCTCGCGCGTGATGAGCCGCAACAATTTCAGTCGCGAACAGGTGCTGGCGATCATCGCCCGTCAGGCCACGCGCGAAGCGCGCCTCGCCGCGGCCGACGACGTGATCGACAACGACAAGGCGCCACTCGACGCGCTAAAAGCGGAAGTCGACGCGCAGCATCGCATGTATCTGGCGCTCGCCGGCGCATGACGGCGACGTGACACCTCGGGAAATCCCGGTTGAACTTCGCGGCGATGTGCATGCCAAAAGCGCGTTGAAAACCGCCCGAAACACGTGTAAAAAGTTGCGAATGCGCGCCGAAAAAGTGCGTGATTGCTAGGGTAGTCCCACGGCATTAGAATGTTCTGCATTCCCGTCACCGACCACGCCCGAGGCGAGCCCGCTTGATCCTTTACGAGTATCCCTTCAACGAGCGAATCCGGACGCTATTGCGCCTCGAAGATCTGTTCGAGCGCTTCACGTTCTTTCTGACTCAGGAAGACGCCAGGGAACATCACGTCGCACTGACAACGTTGTTCGAAATCTCAGAGGTTGCGGGCCGCGCGGATCTGAAGTCGGATCTGATGAAAGAACTCGAACGTCAGCGGCAAACGCTGGCGCCGTTTCGCGGCAATCCGGGAATCGAACAGAATGCGCTTGAGGCCGTACTCGGCGAGATCGAGCAAACTCTCGCGGGGCTTTCGCAGATGCAAGGCAAGACCGGCCAGCATCTTGCAGACAACGAGTGGCTCGCCAGCATCCGCAGCCGCGCGATCATTCCAGGCGGCACCTGCAAGTTCGATTTGCCGTCCTACTACGCGTGGCAGCAGATTCATCCCGATCAGCGCCGTCAGGACATCGCCAAGTGGGTGACGCCGCTGCTGCCGCTGCGCGACGCGGCCATCATCGTCCTGCGGCTCGCGCGCGAATCCGGCCAGGCGTCCAAAGTCATGGCCATGCAGGGCAGCTATCAGCAAATGCTGTCCGGCCGTTCGTATCAATTGATGCAGGTACGGGTGGCACCGGAATTGCGCGTGATCCCCGAAGCCAGTGCGAACAAGTACATGCTGTGGGTGCGCTTCACGGTGCAGGACGGCGATCTGCGTCCGCGTGCGGTCGATGTCGACGTACCTTTCCAGCTCACGCTTTGCAGCCTGTAAAACACGCTCGCAAGCCTGTCACGTTCACCCGGTAAATCTGGATCGAAGGGGCGCGCCTTTAAAGCGGCGAGAAATGCCCCTATATTCGTTACTTGTTCCGTTTGCGATTGATTGCCTGACCGTATGCCTACTGTCGTCAAATGCCCCACTTGCGGAAAGGACGTCCGCTGGACACCTGAAAACCGCTTCCGCCCCTTCTGTTCCGATCGCTGCAAGCAGATCGACCTCGGCGCCTGGGCCGCTGAGAAGTACAAGATCGGCGGGTCCGAGCAGGAAGCGTCGTCGGACGAGACGCCCGGCGGGGATTACACCCCGCATTGAGCGCGGCCCGCTGTCCGGGTCACGC
This sequence comes from Paraburkholderia sediminicola, assembly GCF_046027355.1. GTDB lineage: Bacteria > Pseudomonadota > Gammaproteobacteria > Burkholderiales > Burkholderiaceae > Paraburkholderia > Paraburkholderia sediminicola_B. Next base: position 41,115 of record NZ_JAQQEK010000040.1, read on the forward strand.
GGACCGGCGCTGCTAGCGCAGCGCTCGCTACCGCGCGCCCTGCAGTTTTCCGATCAGTTCTTTTCGGCTGCGAGCCATTCCAGCACGGGAATGGTCGCCGGCAACAGCGGCTCGACGTCCGCGGGCAGCGTCTGCCAGACAAAAGCCTGGCCTTCGCGGCCGTGCGGCTCGCCGGACCACTGCGTCACCTTGCAGAAAAAGAGCCGCACGTAGGCGTGCGGGTAATCGTGTTCGAGCGTATGCCAGAGATGGCTTGCCTCGACGTCGATACCCAACTCCTCGTGCAACTCACGGGCGAGCGCGGCCTCGACCGACTCGCCCTCTTCCAGCTTGCCGCCCGGAAACTCCCAATACCCCTCGTACGGCTTGCCTGCCGGGCGCTGCGCCAGCAAATAGCGGCCATCGGGCTGGACCAGCACGCCGACGGCAACTTCCGTCACCTTGCGCCCGGCGGGGTTCTTCTCGACGTCGTCACTCATGCCGAGGCTCATGCTGAGGTCTTGCGGCCGGACCAGTCGCGTGCGAACTGCCACGCAACACGTCCCGAACGCGAGCCGCGCTCCAGCGCCCACACCAGCGCATCGCCGCGCGCCGCTTCGACTTCGGCGTCGTCGCAGCCAAAATGCCGCAGCCAGTGGCCGATGATCGACAGGTAGTCGTCCTGCTTGAACGGATAGAAGCTGACCCACAACCCGAAACGCTCGGACAGCGAGATCTTTTCTTCGACCAGTTCGCCGGGATGAATCTCGCCGTCGGACGTGTGCTTGTACGTCTCGTTGTCGCTCATGTACTCGGGCAACAGATGGCGGCGGTTCGACGTCGCGTAGATCAGCACGTTGTCCGATTGCGCGGCGATCGAGCCGTCGAGCGCGACCTTCAGCGCCTTGTAACCCGATTCGCCGTCTTCGAACGACAGGTCGTCGCAGAACACCACGAAGCGCTCCGGCCGCTGCGCGATCAGGTCGACGATATCGCCGAGGTCGTGCAGATCGTCCTTATCCACTTCGATCAGACGCAGGCCATCTTTCGCGTACGCGTTCAGGCACGCCTTGATCAGCGACGATTTGCCGGTGCCGCGCGCGCCCGTCAGCAGCACGTTGTTGGCCGGTTGCTTGTGCACGAATTGACGCGTGTTCTGCTCGATCAAGCCTTTCTGGCGTTCGATGTTTTGCAGATCGTCGAGCGTGATCGCCGAGATGGCCGGCACCGGCTGCAGGTAGCCGCGCCCCTGGCGCTTGCGCCAGCGGAAGGCGACCGCCGCCGACCAGTCGATATCCGGCGTGGCGGGCGGAAGCATCGCTTCGAGGCGGACGAGCACGGCTTCGGCCCGGGTCAGAAACTGTTCGAGTTTGTCCATGGCTGGGAAATAAGCGGCCTTCAGGCCGCGTGATGAACCTGGTTACGAACGATAGTCGGCGTTGATGCTCACGTAGTCGTGCGACAGATCGCAAGTCCAGATCGTGGCTTGCGCATCGCCGCGGCCGAGTACGACACGAATGCCGATCTCGCTCTTTTTCATGACGCGTTGGCCGTCTTCCTCACGGTAGGCCGGATTGCGGCCACCGGCAGTCGCAACCAGCACGTCGTCCAGATACAGATCGATCTTGCCGACGTCGAGATCGTCCACGCCGGCATAGCCGATGGCCGCCAGAATGCGGCCGAGATTCGGGTCCGATGCATAGAAGGCCGTCTTCACGAGCGGCGAGTGGCCGATCGCATAGGCGATCTGGCGGCATTCGCCGACGCTCGAGCCGCCTTCGACTTGCACGGTCATGAATTTGGTCGCGCCTTCGCCGTCGCGCACGATCAGCTGCGCGAGGGTCTGAGCGACTTCGGTCACCGCGTCGCGCAGCGCTGCATAAGCGGGCGAATCGGTGGACGTGATTGCCGGCAGGCTCGATTTGCCCGACGCGATCAGGATGAACGAATCGTTGGTCGACGTATCGCCATCGATCGTGATGCAGTTGAACGAGCGGTCCGCCACGTGCTTGACCAGCGCGTCGAGCACCGGCTGGGCGACGGTGGCGTCGAACGCGAGGAAGCCGAGCATGGTCGCCATGTTCGGCTTGATCATGCCCGCGCCCTTGCTGATGCCGGTCAGCGTGACCGTATGGCCGTCGATCGTGACCTGGCGCGACGTGGCCTTGGGCAGCGTGTCCGTGGTCATGATCGCTTGCGCGGCGTCGTACCAGTTCGCTTCCTTGCGGTTCGCCAACGCAGCCGGCAAACCCGCCTTCAGGCGATCGACCGGCAGTGGCTCGAGGATCACGCCCGTCGAAAACGGCAGCACCTGGTCCGGCGTGATATCCGCGAGACGCGCGAGTTCGGCGCAGGTTTCGCGCGCCGCCACGAGGCCCGGCTCGCCGGTGCCCGCATTCGCGTTGCCGGTGTTGATCACCAGCGCGCGAATCGGCTTGCCGCCGGCACGCACGCGCTCCAGATTCTCACGGCACACCGTAACGGGCGCCGCGCAAAAGCGGTTCTGCGTGAACACACCGCCCACCGTGGCGCCTTCGCCCACGGAAATGACGAGCACGTCCTTGCGGTTCGGCTTGCGGATATTCGCCTCCGCCCAGCCGAGCGAAACGCCGGCGACGGGATGGAGTTGAGCGGGATCGATCGAGGGGAAATTGACAGCCATGGTCGCGACCTGTCGAAGAAAATGCCGGCAGGCGCCGGCATCGAGGGAAACGGAAACTGATGGCCCGGGCGTGCTGCCGGACCACCGCGAAATCAAGGCAAGGTACCGCGTAAAACGACGCGGCGCGCCTCACAGCGCGCCGCCTTCGGCATTACACGATCTTGCCGTGGCACTGCTTGTACTTCTTGCCGCTGCCGCACGGGCACGGGTCGTTACGGCCGACCTTCGGCACGTTGTCCGCGCTCATGTTCGCTGCAGCCGTATGCGACGAGCCGTGGCTCATTGCATCGCCGATCATGGCGGCGGTGGCCGCTTCCGCGGCAACCGGCGCTGCTGCGGCGGCTTCGGCGAATTCGGCGTGGCGGAACTCGACGTTTTCGAGGTGGCCGCCCTGCTCTTCGAGCTGTTCGGCGGCTTGTTCCAACTGTTCCGGCGACTGGATCTGCACGTTCATCACCACGCGGGTGACTTCGAGCTTCACGGCGTCGAGCATGGCGGCGAACAGTTCGAACGCCTCGCGCTTGTATTCCTGCTTCGGATTCTTCTGCGCATAGCCGCGCAGATGGATGCCCTGGCGCAGGTGATCGAGCGCGGCCAGATGTTCGCGCCAGCTACGGTCCAGCGTTTGCAGCATGATCGAGCGCTCGAACGCGCTGAACGATTCGCGGCCGACCAGTTCGACCTTCGCTTCGTAGGCTTCGTCCGCGGCGGCTTCAACCGCTTCGAGAATCTCGTCGGCGCTGATCGAGTTCGACTCGTTGATCATTTCCTGGATCGCGAGGTCGAGCTGCCATTCGTTGCGCAGCACTTCCTCCAGCTCGGGCACGTCCCACTGCTCTTCAATGCTGCCTGCCGGCACGAACTGGTGAACGATATCGGCGATCACGCTCTGGCGCATCGCGCCGATCGTTTCCGTGATGTCGTTCGCTTCGAGCAATTCATTGCGCTGCTGGTAGATCACCTTGCGCTGATCGTTCGACACATCGTCGTATTCGAGCAATTGCTTGCGAACGTCGAAGTTGCGCGCTTCCACCTTGCGCTGCGCCGATTCGATGGAGCGCGAGACGATGCCCGCCTCGATCGCTTCGCCTTCGGGCATCTTCAGGCGATCCATGATCGCGCGCACGCGATCGCCGGCGAAAATGCGCAGCAGCGGGTCTTCCAGTGACAGATAGAAGCGCGACGAACCCGGGTCGCCCTGACGGCCGGCACGGCCGCGCAACTGGTTGTCGATCCGGCGCGATTCGTGACGCTCGGTGCCGATGATGTGCAGACCGCCCGCGGCCTTCACCTGATCGTGCAGGGCTTGCCATTCGTCGTGCAGCTTCTGGATACGGCGTTGCTTGTCGTCGTCGGAGACCGTTTCGTCCAGTTCGATGAACGACGCCTGTTTTTCCGCGTTGCCGCCGAGCACGATGTCGGTACCGCGACCGGCCATGTTGGTGGCGATCGTGATGCGCTTCGGACGGCCGGCTTCGGCGACGATCTCGGCTTCACGCGCGTGCTGCTTCGCGTTCAGCACTTCGTGCGGCAAACCGGCCTGCTTCAGCAGATGCGACAGCAACTCGGAGTTTTCGATCGACGTCGTGCCGACCAGCACCGGCTGACTGCGTTCGTAGCAATCGCGGATGTCGCGGATCACCGCGTCGTAGCGTTCCTTGGCGGTCTTGTAGATCTGATCCTGCTTGTCGATCCGCTTGGGCGGACGGTTGGTCGGGATCACGACCGTTTCGAGACCGTAGATCTCGTTGAATTCGTACGCTTCCGTATCCGCCGTGCCGGTCATGCCGGACAGCTTCGCGTACATGCGGAAGTAGTTCTGGAACGTGATCGACGCGAGCGTCTGGTTCTCGCTCTGGATCTTGACGTGTTCCTTCGCCTCGACGGCCTGGTGCAGGCCGTCCGACCAGCGGCGGCCCGACATCAGACGGCCGGTGAATTCGTCGACGATCACCACTTCGCCGTTCTGCACGACGTAGTGCTGATCCTTGAAGAACAGCGTGTGCGCGCGCAGCGCGGCGTACACGTGGTGCATCAGCGTGATGTTTTGCGGCGCATACAGGCTTTCGCCCTCGCCGATCAGGCCCCACTCGGCGAGCAGGCGCTCGGCCTTTTCGTGGCCCGATTCCGTCAGGAACACCTGGCGGCCTTTTTCGTCCAGCGTGTAGTCGCCCGGCTTTTCGACGCCGGTGCCGTCCGCTTTCTCTTCGCCGATCTGGCGCTCGAGCAGCGGCGGCAGCGCATTCATGCGCACGTAGAGTTCGGTGTGATCCTCGGCCTGGCCGGAGATGATCAGCGGCGTACGGGCTTCGTCGATCAGGATCGAGTCGACCTCGTCGACCACCGCGAAATTCAGGGCCCGCTGCACGCGCGCATCGGTCTCATAGACCATGTTATCGCGCAGGTAGTCAAAGCCGAATTCGTTGTTGGTGCCGTACGTGATGTCAGCCGCGTAGGCTTCCTGCTTCGCGCCATGATCCATCTGCGACAGATTGATGCCGACCGACAGACCGAGGAAGTTGTACAGGCGCGCCATCCATTCGGCGTCGCGCTGAGCGAGGTAGTCGTTGACCGTGACCACGTGCACGCCGCGGCCCGACAGCGCGTTCAGGTACACCGGCAGCGTGGCGACGAGCGTCTTGCCCTCGCCCGTGCGCATTTCGCCGATCTTGCCGTAGTGCAGAACCATGCCGCCGATCAGCTGCACGTCGAAGTGGCGCATTTTCAGCGTCCGCTTGCTGGCCTCGCGGCACACCGCGAAGGCTTCCGGCAGGAGCTTGTCGAGCGATTCGCCGCTCGCGACGCGCTGGCGGAATTCACCCGTTTTGGCGCGCAGTTGATCGTCCGTCAATTGCTCGATCTGCGGCTCGAGCGCATTGATCGCCGTGACGGTCTTTTGATATTGCTTGACTAGCCGCTGGTTGCGGCTGCCAAAAATCTTCTGTAGAAAACCGGTGGTCATCGGATCGGTGTCTGCGTCGCGGCTTCGGCTGGGTCGCGGCGTGCAGTTCGTGCACGTGCGCTCCGGGGTCGGAAGGGCCTCGGCGGCTTAGTCCAAGAGTGAATTCGAATCGCGCATTTTAGCACGCGCCCCCGCCCACGCTTATGTCGGTAGCGAGACGGCGGCGGGGCATCCGAAGCCCGCCGCAGCGAGCTCTGACAGTCCGCATTGAGGCGAGCCCACGTGCATCCTGCGCGGTACAATCGCGGCGTGAACGCGCATAGGGTGCGAACACGCCGCTACCATCGAACATGAGCCGTTCTCCTTCTTTTTCAAGGCCGCCGCCCCAGCAGTTCAAGGCGCGCCGCCCGCAGCCGGTCGCCGAGGTGCTCAATCGCACGGACGCGTTCGCGGCCCTGCGCGCGGGCGTCGAGCAGATTGCGGCGCTGGAGAAGGATCTGCGGGCGCTGCTGCCGGACTATCTGGCAACGAGCGTCGAGCCCAGCTTTATCAAGGAAGGCGTGTTGGCCCTGTTTGCCGGCCATAACGCGCTGGCGGCACGGTTGCGGCATCTGGAGCCACGTCTGCTGTCGGATCTGCAGCAACGCGGCTGGCCGGTCAATTCCCTGCGGATTCGCGTGCGGCCGCAGGCGGTCAAGGAACCGCCGCCGGTCAAACAGGCGCGCATGACGCCGGCTGGCGCCGATGCGCTCCACGCGCTGAGCGAATCGCTGGCGCCGTCGCCGTTACAGGAAGCGCTGGCGAAAATGGCGGCCCGGCATCGGAGAAATCGCTAGGCAAAAGAAAAGCGGCCCGACTGGGCCGCTTACTTTTCATGCGCTTGCTTCGGAAATTTCACCCGAAGAGACGGCCTCAGGCAAAAGCCGTCTGCGTCTCGTAGGCAAAGCCGCGCGGCGCCTTCTGCGTGTCGTCGAAGGTGACGATTTCGTACGAATCCTCGTGCGCCAGCAGTTCGCGTAGCAGCGCGTTGTTCAGGCCGTGGCCCGACTTGTACGCGTTGTACGACGCCAGCAACGGATGGCCGACCACATAGAGATCGCCGATCGCGTCGAGCATCTTGTGCTTCACGAACTCGTCGTCGTAGCGCAGGCCGTCGTTGTTCAGAATGCGGTACTCGTCGAGCACGATCGCGTTGTCCATACTGCCACCGCGCGCCAGACCCAGTTCGCGCATCATTTCCACTTCGTGCGCAAAACCGAAGGTGCGTGCACGCGCGATTTCGCGCACGTACGACGTATTGGCAAAATCCACTTCCAGCGCCTGACCGGTTTTATCTACAGCCGGGTGACGGAAATCGATCGTGAATTTGAGCTTGAAACCGAAGTAAGGGTCCAGACGCGCGAATTTGTCGCCGTCACGAATTTCAACCGGCTTGGTGACCTTGATGAATTTCTTCGCCGCGTTCTGCTCTTCAATACCAGCCGATTGAATCAGAAACACGAACGAACCGGCGCTGCCGTCCATGATCGGGATTTCTTCGGCGGTGACGTCGACATACAGGTTGTCGATGCCGAGACCGGCGCAAGCGGACATCAGATGCTCGATGGTCGAGACGCGCGCGCCGTCCTTCTGCAACACGGAAGCCAGACGCGTATCGCCAATCGCCATCGCCGACGCAGGAATGTCCACCGGCGTGGCCAGATCCACGCGCGAAAACACGATGCCCGTGTCCGGCCCGGCCGGACGGAGCGTCAGTTCGACTTTACGGCCGGAGTGCAGGCCAATGCCGACTGTCTTGACGATTTGCTTGATAGTGCGCTGCTTCAGCATGGTGATCTTCTATTCGATTGAAAATCCCAATCGGGACTTTTTATTCCATAGGACGAATTATACTCCAATACCCTAAGGAGCGTCTTTCCGCGGAACGTATCAATCTGTTTCGCTGCATTACCCCTGGGCGCCCGTCAGGGAAAGCGTGACGGGCCGATGCCCCGGAACGGAGGCGTTTCCGGTCATCGGCCCGCGTAACGGCCTGTCACAAAAGCGTCTTATCGACCGTTGCCCCGGCACAACGCGCCAACCGCGCGTGCCTGTGGCGAAGGCCACGACGCCAGCGTGCCTAGCTCAACGTAGCGAGAATACTCCCTGCATCGCTAACTTCGAATTTGCCGGCAGCCTCGACGTTCAACGTCTTGACCACGCCGTCGTCGACAACCATCGCGTAGCGCTGGGAACGGATTCCCATGCCGCGCGCCGACAAATCCTGCTCGAGACCGAGCGCTCGCGTGAAAGCCGCACTGCCGTCCGCCATCATGCGCACCTTGCCCGAGGCGTGCTGATCGCGTCCCCACGCGCCCATTACGAACGCGTCGTTGACGGACACGCACCAGATCTCGTCGATGCCAAGAGCGCGCAACTGCTCGGCGTGCTCGACATAACCCGGTACATGTTTGGCCGAACAGGTGGGCGTGAACGCGCCCGGCAATCCGAAGATCACCACGCGCTTGCCCGCCGTCTGTTCGCGCACGTCGAAGCTGTTAGGCCCGATCGTGCAGCCCGCCCGCTCGTCTTCGATCAACTCGAAGAGCGTTGCGTCGGGCAGCTTGTCACCTGTTTGAATCATGCTCAGTCCTTTGCATCGATGCGAAGCACGCTCGCACGTCGTCGTGTCGCAGTGAAAAATCCGGCGTGAGCCCCACTCCATGCTCCGCCGCCCGGCGACAGTCGCCCACTCCGCTTCGCGAATCCGAAGAGGGCAGTCGTCCTTGCCGCGGATCTGACGATACGCGACTTGTTTGCCGTTCACCCGCCACGCTCGTGCATTCGTCCGCCAGCGCCGGAATCAGCGCGGTAACGAAAGCCTGCCCGTGCGCTCAGTCCGCCTGCTTGCGCAGGAATGCCGGAATGTCGTACGTGTCGACGCCCTTTTCCTGCAGCGCCTGCACATGCGATGCGGCCGTATCGCGCGACGTGCGCCACACTGCCGGCGTGTCCAGCGCGCCGTAGTCGGCGGTGCTGGCGTGCGACGGCGTGTAGGCAGCGTGTTGCATCGTGCTGATCGGCTGGTTGTCGGTGCCGGTGCGCAGCAGCGTCATCGGTGCCGATTGCTGCTTCTTCGCCGCACGACCCAGACCCGTTGCCACGACCGTCACGCGCAGCGCGTCGCCCATCGCATCGTCGTACACCGCGCCGAAGATCACGGTCGCGTCTTCCGCAGCATAGCTCTTGATGGTGTTCATCACTTCGCGCGTTTCCGACAGACGCAGCGAACGGCTCGACGTGATGTTGACCAGCACGCCACGCGCACCCGACAGATCCACACCTTCCAGCAGCGGGCTGGCGACAGCCTGCTCAGCGGCCAGACGCGCGCGATCGACACCGGCAACCGTCGCCGTGCCCATCATCGCCTTGCCCTGCTCACCCATCACCGTCTTCACGTCTTCGAAGTCGACGTTCACCAGACCGTCGACGTTGATGATTTCCGCGATGCCGGCAACTGCGTTGTTCAGAACGTCGTCTGCGCACTGGAAGCACTTGTCCATCTCGGCGTCATCGCCCATCACCTCGAACAGCTTGTCGTTCAGGACGACGATCAGCGAGTCGACGTGATCCTCCAGTTGCTGCGAACCGGCTTCTGCCACGCGCATCCGCTTGCCGCCTTCGAATTCGAACGGCTTGCTGACGACGCCAACGGTCAGAATACCCATTTCCTTGGCGATCTGCGCGACCACGGGCGCTGCGCCCGTACCCGTGCCGCCGCCCATGCCGGCCGTGATGAAGACCATGTGCGCGCCGCGCAGTGCGTCGGCGATGCGCTCACGGGCTTCTTCCGCTGCGGCGCGGCCCATTTCCGGCTTGGCGCCGGCGCCCAGACCCGTGTTGCCGAGCTGGATCACCGCGGTGGCGCGCGAACGCGACAAAGCCTGCGCGTCCGTGTTCATCACGATGAAGTCGACGCCTTGCACGCCTTTGTTGATCATGTGCTGGACAGCATTGCCGCCAGCGCCACCTACTCCGACCACCTTGATGATGGTGCCGTTCGTTTCGGTTTCCAGCATTTGGAAATCCATGATGCCTCCGTCAAGATAAAAAATTTACAGCCACTCGGCCGTTATTCGGCAGGAGATCGGGCAACCCCCTGTCGCGCGCCGGCCGCCGGCACCGGCGCGTATTTTTGAAAACCGTTCTGTACAGCGAATGCGTTAGAAGTTGCCGAGGAACCAGTCCTTCATGCGCGTGAACACCTGTCCCATCGACCCCGACTGCACCGCCACCTTGCGGCCGCGCATGCGTTGCGAGCGTCCTTCGACGAGCAGGCCCATCGCCGTCGAATAACGCGGATTGCGCACGACGTCAGCGAGACCGCCCGCGTATTCCGGTACGCCGATACGCACGGGCTTCAGGAAAATGTCCTCACCCAGTTCGACCATGCCGAGCATCATCGACGCGCCGCCGGTCAGCACCACGCCGGAGCTCAGCAGTTCCTCGTAACCCGACTCGCGCACCACCTGCTGCACGAGCGAAAACAGTTCCTCGACACGCGGCTCGACCACCGCCGCCAGCGCCTGGCGCGACAGCGTGCGCGGACCGCGCTCGCCGAGACCCGGCACTTCGATCATCTCGTCCGGATCGGCCAGCGCCTGCTTGGCGATGCCGTAATCCACCTTGATGTCTTCCGCGTCCGGCGTCGGCGTGCGCAGCGCCATCGCGATGTCGCTCGTGATCTGGTCGCCGGCGATCGGAATCACCGCCGTATGACGGATCGCGCCTTCGCTGAAAATCGCAATGTCCGTCGTGCCGCCGCCGATATCGACCAGCACCACGCCGAGTTCTTTTTCATCTTCCGTCAGCACCGCCAGCGACGATGCCAGCGGTTGCAAAATCAGATCGTTCACTTCGAGCCCGCAGCGACGCACGCACTTCACGATGTTCTGCGCCGCGCTCACCGCGCCGGTGACGATATGCACCTTCACTTCGAGACGAATACCGCTCATGCCGATCGGCTCGCGCACATCTTCCTGACCGTCGATGATGAATTCCTGCGTCAGGATGTGCAGCACCTGCTGATCGGTCGGAATGTTGATCGCCTTCGCCGTTTCGATCACGCGCGCCACATCCGTCTGCGTGACTTCTTTCTCCTTGATCGCCACCATGCCGCTCGAGTTGAAGCTGCGGATATGGCTGCCGGCAATCCCGGTAAATACGTTCGTGATCTTGCAGTCGGCCATCAGTTCGGCTTCTTCGAGCGCGCGCTGAATGGACTGCACGGTGGCTTCGATATTCACCACCACGCCTTTCTTGAGCCCCTTTGATTCGCTCTGGCCGAGGCCGATCACCTCGTAGTGACCCTCGCCCTTCAACTCGGCGACGATGGCCACGACCTTCGACGTCCCAATGTCGAGGGCGACCAGCAGATCTTTATAGTCTTTACTCATAGCGTGCTCATTGCGTGTGATGTCCGTTTACTTCTTGCCCTTGTCGGGTTCGGTGATAAAGCGCATCCCTGCCGCGCGAATCGCGAAACCGTTCGGATAGCGCAAGTCCGCATACTCGATATCCTTTCCCCAACGTTGCGTCACCGCGCTCCACGCCGCGCTCAGACGTTTGCTCCGATCGAGCAGCGTGTCCTGATTGCGTTCGCGCCCAAGTTCCACCTGCGTGCCGTTCGAGAGTTTCACCGTCCACGCGTAGCGCGGCGACAGCGTCACTTCTTCAGGCGTCGCGCCCAATGGCGCAAACCATTTCTGGAAGTCGTGATAACGCGCGACCACCTCTTTTGCCGTACCGTCCGGACCGTCGAACGCGGGCAGGTCTTCTTCGAGCTCGCCCTGGTTCGCGGTGAACAACTCGCCGTCGACGCTCACCAACTGATCGCTGCCCCACGTTCCCAGCGGTTTGTACTCCTCGAGCGTGACAGCCAGTGCATTCGGCCAGACGCGCCGCACGCTCGCATGACGCACCCACGGCATCTGCTCGAACGCCTGACGCGCCACGTCGAGATCCACCGTGAAAAAGTTGCCCTTCAAGCGCCCCACGACACCCGCGCGCACCGTCGGCGAATTGATGTGCTCGGTATCGCCGTCGATCTGGATTTCGCGCAGCGCGAAATTCGGGCGCTGGATCAGCCAGTAACCGCCCGCCGCCAGCAGCACGAGCACCAGCAACGCATGCAATGCGTTGGCGGCGAAATTGAGCTGGCGAACGTTGTTCCACATGGTGTTGCTTTCGGGTCGCCCCGGTTAGTCCTGCAGCGTCAGCGCCAACACGCCGACAACCAGTTCCTGATAGCTGATGCCCACCGCGCGCGCCGCTTTCGGCGGCAGCGAGTGATCGGTCATGCCAGGCGCGGTGTTCACTTCGAGGAAGTACGGGTTGCCGTCTGCGTCGAGCATGAAATCCGCGCGGCCCCAGTCGGTGCAGCCGAGTACGTCGAAAGCACGGCGCGCCAGCACTTTCAGGCGCGCTTCCTCGTCCGCCGCCAAACCGCACGGGATCAGGTACTGCGTGTCGTTCGCGATGTACTTCGCGTGATAGTCGTAAAACTCGCCGGCCGGCACGATGCGAATCACCGGCAAGTCGAGATTGCCGGCGATGCACGCGGTGTATTCGCCGCCGCCTTCAATGCTCTTTTCGACCACCACGATCTTGTCGTACTTGACCGCTTCGATCAGCGCGGCAGGCAGTGCGTCGGCGCTCTTCACCTTGATCACCGCGACGCTCGAACCTTCGCTCGCCGGCTTCACGAAGAGCGGTAAGCCGAGCTTCGCGACAATCTCTTTCGCCCGCGCTGCGTAGTCGTCGCCACGCAGCACGGCTTCGAACGGCGGCGTCGGAATGCCGAGTTGCTGCCACACGAGCTTGGTGCGGAATTTGTCCAGACCGAGCGCCGAGCCGAGCACGCCGCTACCCGTGTAACGGATGCCGTAAAAGTCGAGCGCGCCCTGGATCTGGCCGTTCTCGCCGTAGCCGCCATGCAGCGCGTTGAACGCGCGCACGAAGCCTTCTTCCTTCAATGCGGCGAGCGGACGCTCGGCCGGATCGAACGGATGCGCGTCCACGCCGGCGTCGCGCAGACCTTGCAGCACCAGGCGGCCGGAATTGAGCGATACCTCGCGCTCGGCGGAGTCCCCACCGAGCAGTACTGCCACTTTGCCGAATTGTTTCGGGTCGATACTGCTCATTTCGCTCACACCTTCGTTTCCTGCGCGAGGCGACCCGGCACACCGCCGATCGAACCCGCGCCCATCGTGATCACCACATCGCCGTCGCGCACCACTGCTGAGAGCGCGTCCGGCACTTCATCCACCGTATCGACAAACACCGGCTCGACCTTGCCCGCCACACGCAGCGCGCGCGCCAAGGCGCGTCCGTCTGCTGCGACGATCGGCGACTCGCCGGCCGAATAGACTTCGGTCAGCACGAGCGCGTCGACGGTCGACAGCACTTTCACAAAATCCTCGAAGCAATCACGCGTACGCGTGAAGCGGTGCGGCTGGAATGCCAGCACCAGACGCCGCCCCGGAAATGCGCCGCGCGCCGCCGCCACCGTGGCCGCCATCTCGACTGGGTGATGACCGTAGTCATCCACCAACGTGTACGCGCCCCCGGCTTTGCCTTCGGTGACGACCGGCACTTCGCCATAGCGCTGGAAGCGTCGGCCCACGCCGTTGAAATCCGCCAGCGCTCGCTGGATATCGGCATCTTTCACTTCAAGTTCAGTCGCAATTGCAATTGCGGCCAAAGCGTTCTGCACGTTGTGCTCGCCCGGCAGGTTCAAGACGATGTCGATCGGCGCCGCGTCTTCGCGCATCGCCGTGAAATGCATCTTGCCGTCGCGCGCCTGCACGTTGACCGCGCGCACCTGCGCATCCGGCGCGAAGCCGTAGCGGATGATCGGCTTCGACACGAACGGCAGAATTTCCTTCACGTTCGGATCGTCCACGCACAACACCGCGATACCGTAAAACGGCAGACGGTGCGTGAATTCGATGAACGCCTGCTTGAGCCGCGCGAAATCGTGGCCGTAGGTGTCCATGTGATCGGCGTCGATGTTCGTGATGACTTCGATCACCGGGAACAGATTCAGGAACGACGCATCCGACTCGTCGGCTTCCGCGACGATAAAGTCGCCCGTGCCGAGCCGCGCATTCGCGCCCGCGCTGATCAGCCGGCCGCCGATCACGAAAGTCGGATCCAGCCCGCCCGCCGCCAGCACGCTCGCCACCAGCGAAGTGGTCGTGGTCTTGCCGTGCGTGCCGGCAATTGCGATGCCTTGCTTCAGGCGCATCAGTTCCGCGAGCATCACTGCGCGCGGCACGATCGGAATGCGGCGATGACGCGCGGCCAGCACCTCCGGATTGTCGCTACGCACCGCCGTGGAAACGACCACCGCGTTCGCGCCTTCGATGTTCTCCGCCGCGTGACCGATGGCGATCCGCGCGCCGAGTGCGGCGAGGCGATCGGTGACCGCGTTGCTCGTGAGATCCGAGCCGCTCACCTGATAGCCGAGATTGACCAGCACCTCCGCGATGCCGCTCATGCCGACACCACCGATGCCGACAAAGTGAATGTGTTTAACGATGTGTTTCATTGCTTTCCTTCTGGGCTCGCGCCCGAAATCGAACCCGCCACGGTCGCGCAAATCTGCGCGACCTGTTCCGTGGCGTCGGGTTTCGCGAGCGAGCGCGAACGCTCCGCCATCTCCGCAAGGGTTGCTCGCGTCTGGCTGCGCAACCAGTCAGCGAGGGTTTCCGCCGACAGATCGCGTTGCTGCACGACCAGCGCCGCGCCGTTGTCGGCGAGGAACGCTGCATTAGTGGTTTGGTGATCGTCTACTGCATACGGGAACGGCACGAAGAACGCCGCCACCCCCACTGCTGAAATCTCGGACACCGTCATCGCGCCGGACCGGCAAATCACCAGGTCCGCGTTCGCGTAGGCGCTCGTCATATCGTCGATGAACGGCACGAGTTCGACGTCGGCGCCCGTTTGCAAACCGGCTGCCGCGTAGTTCTCGCGCAGCGCATCGATATGCTTCGCGCCCGCCTGATGCACGACGCGCGGCCGCTCATTCGGCGCGAGCAAGGCCACCGCGCGCGGCACGACTTCATTCAATGCCGTCGCGCCCAGACTGCCGCCCACGACCAGCACATTCAACGGACCGCTGCGTTGCGCGTAGCGTGCTTTGGGTGCAATTGCGCGCGCAAGTTCCTCACGAATCGGATTTCCCGTCCATTCGCCGTGCGGCAGTGCATTCGGAAACGCAACCAGCACGCGTTTGGCGACTTTCGCGAGCACCTTGTTCGCGAGACCGGCAATCGAATTCTGTTCATGCAACACCAGCGGACGGCCGCTCAATGCGGTCATCAAGCCGGCCGGAAACGTGATGTAGCCGCCCATGCCGAGCACGACGTCGGGCTTCACGCGACGCAGTACGCTCAGGCTCTGCGTGCAGGCGCGCAGCAGATTCAACGGCAGCATCAGCTTGGTCTTCATGCCCTTGCCGCGCAGTCCGCCAAAGCGCACGTATTCCATCGGGATGCCGTGCTTCGGCACCAGCGTCGCTTCCATGCCCGCGGGATTGCCGAGCCATACGACCTTCCAGCCCCACGCCTGCATCAGATGAGCGACCGCGAGCCCCGGGAACACGTGTCCCCCGGTGCCACCGGCCATCACCATCAGCGTGCGTTGCGGCAGAGCGGTCATACTTTCCCTCCGCGCATGAGCACCCGGTTCTCGTAATCGACACGCATCAACACCGCAACAGCAACGCAATTCAGCACAATGCCCGAGCCGCCATAACTGACGAGCGGCAACGTGAGCCCCTTGGTCGGCAGCAAGCCGAGGTTCACGCCCATGTTGATGAAGGTCTGCGCGCCGAACCAGATACCGACGCCCTTCGCGACCAGGCCCGCGAACGTGCGGTCGAGTGCGAGCGCCTGGCGGCCGATCTCGAACGAGCGGCGCACGATCCAGTAGAACATCAGGATCACCACCAGCACGCCGATAAAACCCAGTTCCTCGCCAATCACCGCGAGGATGAAGTCGGTATGCGCTTCCGGCAGATAGTTGAGCTTCTCGACGCTGCCGCCGAGGCCCACGCCGAACCACTCGCCGCGACCGAACGCGATCAGCGAGTGCGTCAATTGATAAGCCTTGCCCTGCGCGTAACGGTCGTCCCACGGATCGAGGTACGCGAAAATCCGCTCGCGACGCCACGGCGACGCCCACACCAGCAAACTGAATGTGCCGACCGCGGTCGCCACGAGGCCGCCGAACAGCTTGCCGTTCACGCCGCCGAGAAACAGCACGCCCATCGCGATCGCCGCGATCACCATGAACGCGCCCATGTCCGGTTCGAGCAGCAGCAACGCGCCGACGAGACCCACCGCCACTGCCATCGGCAAAAAGCCTTTGGCGAAGCTGTGCATGTATTCCTGCTTGCGCACCGTGTAGTTCGCCGCGTAGATCGTCACCGCGAGCTTCATGATTTCCGATGGCTGCATGTTCGTGATGCCGAGCGGAATCCAGCGGCGCGCGCCGTTCACGCCCTTGCCGACGTGCGGAATCAGCACGATCACCAGCGCGACCAGCGAAATCAGAAACAGCTTCGGCGCGTACTTGTCCCACGTCGCGATCGGAATGCGGAACGACACGATGCCGATCACCGAGCCCATCACCACGAAGATGATCTGGCGCACGAGGAACGCGTAATCGCGATACGACGCGTACTTCGGCGAATCGGGCATGGCGATCGACGCCGAATACACCATCACGACGCCGAGCCCGAGCAGCGCGACGACCACCCACAGCAGCGAGTGATCGTAGTCGAGCATGCGCGAGCGCAGCGGACGCACGCCGTTGACGGCGCTCGCGAGACCACTGCCGCCCGTGCGGCCACCGACGCGCGCCGAACCGCCCGAACCACCTGCGTCGCCGGCGGCGGCCTGACGCGAACCGAAACGTTCCGACCAGCTCATATCATCGTCCCCCGTTCGGCCGCGATGTCTTCTACCGTGCTGCGGAATACCGCGGCGCGGTGCGCGTAACCCTTGAACATGTCGAAGCTAGCGCAAGCCGGCGACAGCAGCACGGCGTCGCCCGGTTGCGCGAGCGCGGTGGCGGCGCGCGTCGCTTCTTCGAGCGTGGCGTGATCCGTCATGGCGATGCCGGTGTCTTCCAGCGCGGCGCGAATCTGCGGCGCGTCGCGGCCGATCAGCATCACGGCGCGGCACCAGCGCATGACCGGCGCGGCGAGCGGTTCGAAATCCTGGCCCTTGCCGTCGCCGCCGGCGATCAGCACGATGCGCTGCGCGAGTCCGTCGAGCGCGGCAACCGTCGCGCCGACATTGGTGCCCTTGCTGTCGTCCACATAATCAATACCGTCGATCGACGCGATCAATTCCACGCGATGCGGTTCGCCGTGATACTCGCGCAGACCGTGCAGAAGCGGCGCGCCCGGCAGGCCGATCGCGCGTGCGAGCGCGTAGGCGGCGAGCGCATTGGCGGCGTTGTGCAGACCGCGAATACGCAAGGCGTCCGCGGGCATCAGGCGCTTGAGCGCAATGTTCGGCGGCGTGACCACTTCGTTCTTGCGACGGCGCTTCGGCACGGGTTCGTCGCTCGCGTCGCGATCGTGCGCCTGGACAAGCCAGATCATGCCGTTGTCGCGCAGCAGACCGTAGTCGCCGTCGTTCTTCGGCTCGGTGACGCCGAACGTGACCATCTCGGCTTCGCTGTCTTCCGCAGGCGCCAGCTTCATGACGCGCGAGTCATCGCGATTCAGCACCCGCACAGTCTGCGCACCAAAGATGCGGCCCTTCGCGGCGGCGTACGCGTCGAGACCGCCGTGCCAGTCCAGGTGATCCTGAGTGATGTTCAGCACGACCGCTGCATCCGGCGTAAACGTGTGCGCGGTTTCCAACTGGAAGCTCGACAGCTCCAGCACCCACACGTCGGGCAGCGCGGTGTTGTCGATCGCTTCCGAAAGTTTGTCGAGCAGCGCCGGGCTGATGTTGCCGGCCACCGCGACCTTCTTGCCGGCGCGCTCGCACAGCAGGCCGGTCAGGCTCGTAGTCGTCGTCTTGCCGTTGGTGCCGGTAATCGCGATGACCTTCGGCGCGTAGCCGCTTTCGCCGAGCGTTTTCAGCGCTTGCGAGAAGAGTTCGAGTTCGCCCCACACGGGGATGCCCTGCTCGCGCGCAGCGGAGATCAGCGGCAACAGGTCAGCGGCAAGCGGCGACAAGCCGGGGCTAATGGCGACGAGTTCGACGCCTTCGAGCAGCACCGGCGAAAACGGGCCACCGACGAATGCGGCGTCGATGCCGTGCGCTTCCAGCGCGGACAGGTTCGGCGGCACTTCACGCGTATCGGCCACACGCAGCCGACAGCCGTGCCGCGCGCACCAGCGCGCCATGGCGAGACCGGATTCACCCAGTCCCAGCACGAGCACCATCGGCTTTTGCCGATCCCGAAACTTCTCGCCGAACATCGCCTGCTTCCCCTAATACCTGCTTAACGCAACTTGAGCGTGGACAAACCAAAGAGACACAACATCAACGTGATGATCCAGAAGCGCACGACCACCTGCGTTTCCTTCCACCCCGACAATTCGAAATGGTGATGCAGCGGCGCCATCTTGAAGAGACGCCGCCCTTCGCCGAAACGGCGCTTGGTGAATTTGAACCACGTCACTTGCAACATCACGGAGAGCGTCTCCGCGACAAAAATGCCGCCCATGATGAACAGCACGATTTCCTGACGCACGATCACCGCCACCGTGCCGAGCGCGCCGCCGAGCGCGAGCGCGCCGACGTCGCCCATGAACATCTGCGCCGGGTGCGTGTTGAACCAGAGGAACGCGAGCCCTGCCCCGCCCATTGCCGAACAGAAGATCAGCAGTTCGCCCGCGCCGGCGATATGCGGAAACAACAGGTACTTCGAGTAGACCGAGCTGCCCATCACATACGCGAACACACCGAGCGATGCGCCGACCAGCACGACCGGCATGATCACGAGACCGTCGAGGCCGTCGGTGAGGTTGACCGCGTTGCTCGCGCCGACGATCACCAGATACGTCAGCACGATGAAGCCCCACACGCCGAGCGGATAGCTGATCGATTTGACGAACGGCAGCATCAGGTCGGCGCGCGCCGGCAAGCCCATCGACAAGCCGCTGCGCACCCACGCCATGAACAGGTCGAACACGCGCACATTGCTCGCTTCCGACACGCTGAACGCGAGATACACGGCCGCGAACAGACCGATCACCGACTGCCAGAAATACTTTTCGCGCGACGACATGCCGCGCGGATCCTTGTAGACCACCTTGCGGTAATCGTCGACCCAGCCGATCACACCGAAACCGAACGTGACCAGCATCACGATCCAGATGAAGCGATTGGTCAGATCGGCCCACAACAACGTGGCCACGGCAATGCCGAGCAGAATCAGCACGCCGCCCATGGTCGGCGTGCCGGATTTCACGAGGTGAGTCTGCGGGCCATCTTTACGAACGGCCTGACCGACCTTCATGGCGGTCAACTTGCGAATCACCGCCGGGCCGCAGACGAGCCCGATCAGCAGCGCGGTGATGGTCGCCATCACCGCACGGAAAGTCAGATAACTGAACACGCGCAAGAAGCTTGCGTCATTCTGCAGCCATTGCGCCAGCGCCAGTAGCATGCTTCGGTCCTTCTATTTCAATGTGCGGCGGGCGTACTGCCCGCAGCGTTGGGTTGTGGACTCGTTACGGCGTCCACCACGCGCTCCATCTGCATGAAGCGCGAGCCTTTCACGAGAAGCGTTGCGGCAGGACCGAAACCGGCCTGCTGCAATTGCGCGACCAACGTGCCGATGTCGGCGACGTGATGCGCGTCGGCGCCATACGCGGTGCAGGCGTCGCGCGAGGCGTCGCCCATTGCGTACAGCGCGTCGATACCGCGTTCCTTGGCGTAAGCGCCGATTTCGCGGTGAAATGCCGGACCGTTGTCGCCGACTTCGCCCATGTCGCCCATCACCAGCACGCGCGGCGCGGCACGTGAGGCGAGCACGTCGATCGCGGCGCGCATCGAATCGGGGTTGGCGTTGTAGGTGTCGTCGATCACGGTGGCGCCGGCGAGCGTGCCGAGCACAGCTTGCTTCACCTGCAAGCGGCCTTTCACCGCGCCGAACGATTCGAGCCCGCGCTTGATGGCGTCGAGCGACACGCCCGCAGCCAATGCGGCTGACGTTGCGGCCAGCGCGTTGTGCGCGTTGTGGTCGCCGAGCACTTTCAGCGTGACTTCGACTTGGCCTTCCGGCGTGTCGATGCTCAAGACGTTGCCGGCGAACGTGCCTTTTACCGCGGCTTCGGTGATGCGCTCGGCAGAGTTCAGCGCGAAGTCCATGATGCGGCTGCCGGTTGCGGCCACGCGCCAGATGCTCGCGTAGGCGTCGTCGGCGGGGAATACGGCGACGCCTTCCGGTGTCAGCGCGTGAATCACACTGGCGTGTTCGAGCGCGACGGCTTCGACCGTCGCCATGAACTCCTGATGCTCGCGCTGCGCGTTGTTCACCACGGCGACCGTCGGCTCAGCGATTTTCGCGAGCTCCGAGGTTTCGCCCGGATGGTTCATGCCGAGTTCGACCACGGCCAGTTGGTGCGCGGCGTGCAAACGGAACAACGTGAGCGGCAAGCCGATGTCGTTGTTGAAGTTGCCGGCGGTCGCGAGACGCGCGTCGGCGCCGACCGCGGCGCCGAAGATCGACGCGATCATTTCCTTCACTGTGGTCTTGCCGTTGCTGCCCGTCACGGCGACGAGCGGCATGCTGAACTTGCGGCGCCAGCCGCGTGCGAGTGCGCCCAGACCCACGCGCGTGTCGGTGACTTGCAGCGCCGGCACATTCCACTCTTGCGGCGTGCGCGTGACGAGAACAGCCGTCACGTTGCGCGCGGCGACGTCCGGCAGAAAGTCGTGCGCGTCGAACCGATCGCCCTTGATCGCGACGAACAGATCGCCCGGTCCGGCGCTGCGGCTGTCGGTGGATACGCGATCGAACGTGACCGTATCGTCACCCAGCACGGTTGCGCCCGTGATCAAAGCGGCGGCTTCACGCAGCGAGAACATGCTCATTCACCACCTCCGCGTGCTTGCGTCGCGCGCGCGGCAAGCGCGAGGCGAGCGTGATCCTGATCGGAGAAAGCGCGTTTCTTGCCCATGATTTCCTGTGTTGCTTCGTGCCCCTTGCCGGCCAGCACGATGACGTCTTCGCGCGCGGCGCTGCGGATCGCTTGCAGGATCGCGCTCGCGCGGTCCTCGATACGGCGGGCCTTCGACGCGTCTTTCATTCCGGCAGCGATCTGCTCGATGATCGATTGCGGATCTTCGCTGCGCGGGTTGTCGCTGGTCACCACGACGCCGTCGGCGATCTTCTCGGCAATCGCGCCCATCAGCGGACGCTTGGTCGCGTCGCGGTCGCCGCCGCAGCCGAACATGCAGATCAGTTCGCCACCGCGCGCGGTTGCCATCGGGCGCAGCGCTTCGAGTGTTTTTTCCAGTGCGTCCGGCGTGTGCGCGTAATCGATCACGACGAGCGGTTCGTCGTTCTGCAAGCGCCCGCCGAGGCGCTGCATGCGGCCGTTCACTGACTCCAGCTTCGCCAGTTCGGCCAGCGCGGCGTCGAACGGCACGTCGGCGGCGAGCAATGCGCCCAGCACGCCGAGCAGATTGCTGACGTTGAACGCGCCGAGCGTTTGCACTTCGACATCGGCATCGCCCCAATCCGAAGTGCTCAGATGGAACGCCGTGCCCGTGGCGGTGGCGCGTACATTTGAGGCCAGCAGCAACGCGTCGGCTTGCGGCGCGTCTTGCAGCGCGCCGTCGAGCCCATAGGCGATCGTGCGTGCATGGCCTTGCGTGCTGGCGAGCAAACGACGGCCGGCCGCGTCGTCGCGGTTGATCACGGCCGCGCGCAGTTCCGGCCACGCGAACAGACGCGCCTTGGCGGCTTCGTAGGCTTCGAACGTATGGTGATAGTCGAGATGGTCTTGCGTGAGATTCGTGAACACGGCGATGTCGAACGCCGTGCCGTTCACGCGCCCCTGATGCAACGCGTGCGACGACACTTCCATGGCCACCGCCTGCGCGCCCGCGTCGCGCAATTGCGCGAGACTGCGTTGCAGTTGCGGCGCGTCGGGCGTGGTAAAGCCGGTGTACACGAGGTGGCCCGGCAAACCGGTACCGAGCGTGCCGATGATCGCGCAACGCGTGCCGAGCGCCGTCAGCGCCGCCGAGATCCATTGACTGCACGACGTCTTGCCGTTCGTGCCAGTGATGCCGACCGTCAGCATGCCGTCGCTCGGATCGTTGTACCAGCCGCTCGCGATGGAACCGGCGAGTTCGTTCAACGCCGGCACGGCCAGCGCGGTCGACGGATCGATCGCGCCGTTGAAGCCTTCGGGCTGAACCAGCACCGCGGCAGCGCCACGTTCGATAGCGCCGTCGATGAACGGGCGGTTGTCCGCGCCGTCGACTGCGTAGGCGAAAAACGCGTCGCCGGCCGCGAGCGAACGCGTGTCGGCGTGCAGATGCGCGCCTGGCTGCACGTGAACGTGCAGCCAGGTCAGGGCGTCGGCGATCTGCCGCTGCTCGGGATGCTTCTGCCGCAGCATGCTCATCGCACGACTCCCGGATGGCTTTTCGCGTTCGCGGAAATCGTCATCTTCTTCGCGCCGGCGCTGGTGGAGAGTTTCTTGACGGTGGCAGGCGTGGCGGGCGCGGTCGGCGCGGCCGGGGCCGAATCGTCGGACACCACCATTTGCTTGACCGGCATGTCCGGCGGCACATTCAACGAGCGCAGCGTATCGCCGACGATGCTCGAGAACACCGGACCCGACACCTGACCGCCGAAGTGGCTGCCCGCCGTCGGTTCGTCGACCGAGACGGCCACGACGATGCGCGGGTTCGGCATCGGCGCCATGCCGACGAACGAAGCGCGATATTTGGAGTGGTCGTAGCCGTGCGCGCCGTGCTTGTACGCGGTACCGCTCTTGCCGCCGACGCGATAGCCGGGCACCGCCGCATCCGGCGAGGTGCCGCCCGGCGCCGTGACGGTTTCGAGCATGGCACGCACTTGACGTGCGGTGGTCGGCGCGAAGATCTGCGGGCCGGTGGCGGGTTGATCGCCAGGCGTGCGGAAAATCGACACCGGCATGATCTCGCCGTCATGCGCGATCGCAGTGTAAGCGCGGCCCAACTGGAACAGCGACACCGACAGGCCGTAGCCGTACGACATGGTCGCCTGCTCGATGCGGCGCCAGCTCTTCCACGGACGCAGACGGCCCGCCGCCGCGCCCGGGAAACCGACCTTCGGCGCCTGGCCGAGACCGATGCTGGTGTACATGTTCCACATCTCTTCGGGCTTGAGCTGCATGGCGATCTTCGTCGCGCCGATGTTGCTCGACTTCTGGATCACGCCGCCCACCGTCAGCACGCCGAACGCGCTGTCGTCGGTAATCGGCGCACCGTCAAGCACGAAGCGGCCGCCGCCTGTATCAACCAGTGTAGTCGGCGTGACGCGGTGCAGATCGAGCGCGAGCGAGACCGTGAACGGCTTCATGATCGAGCCGGGCTCGAACGTGTCGGTCAGGATGCGGTTGCGCAACTGGTCGCCGGTCAGGTGTGTACGGTCGTTCGGGTTGTACGTCGGGTAATTGACGAGCGCCAGCACTTCACCGGTGCGCACGTCGATCACCATCGCCGCGCCGGCCTTCGCCTTGAATTTCTCGACGGCCGCCTTCAGGTTCGTATAGGCGATGTACTGAATCTTGCTGTCGATCGAGAGATCCACGTCCTGGCCGTTGTGCGGCACGACCTGCTCGTCCACGTCCTCGATGATGTGGCCCATGCGGTCCTTGATCACGCGGCGGCTCCCCGACATGCCGGCGAGCAGCTTCTGGTCGCCGAGCTCGACGCCTTCCTGGCCTTCGTCTTCCACGTTGGTGAAGCCGATCAGGTGGGCCGTGATCTCGCCTTCCGGATAGAAGCGCTTGTACTCGTCGCGCGCGTAAACGCCGGGAATGTCCAGCGCGGTGACTTTTGCGGCAACGTCCACCGGCACCTGGCGCTTCACGTAGACGAAGTTCTTGTCTTCCGAGAGCTTGGAGCGCAGTTCCTTATTGGTCATGCCGAGCAGCTTGCCGAGCGTCGTCAGCTTGTCGGCGCCGAGGTCGTCCGGCACCGATTCGGGAATCGCCCAGATCGCGCGCACCGGCAGACTCGTGGCGAGCACGAGACCGTTGCGGTCGAGAATCTTGCCGCGCGTGGCCGGCAGTTCGAGCCGGCGCTGATAGCGGATTTCACCCTGCTTCTGATAGAACGCGTTGCCCGGCCCCTGGATCCAGAACGCGCGCGCGGTGAGCGCGACGAACGCCATGAACAGCAGGAACACGACGAGTTTCGAACGCCACATCGGCAGGCGCACCGACAGGATCGGGTTGGCCGAGAAAGCCACGCTCTTGCGAGCCGACGATTTTTTCATCGCACGCCTCCGCGACGGGTCGCCGCCGGCGCCGATGCCGGGCCGGAAGGCGGAATCGGTGCATCTTCGGCTTTCGCCGCGCCTGGATCGAGCGTGAGGTACTGGGTGCGGCCGGTGGTGACCGATTGCATCTTCAGGGAATCAGTGGCGATATTCTCGATGCGCGACGTTTTCGACAGCGCGCTCTGCTGATATTGAAGTTGCGAGTAGTCCTGCTGCAGCTGACGCTCCTGCGATTGGGCGCGCTGCAACTGGATAAAGATCTGACGCTGCTGATTGGTAGCATTGACGACGGACAAGGCGCAGCCCATCACGATAATCAGCAGGAAGATATTGAGGCGGTTCATGGTGCGATCCGCTCCGCCACACGCATCACGGCAGAACGGGCGCGCGGGTTCGCGGCGACTTCAGCGTCGCTTGCGAACACGCGGCCGATGATTTTGAGCGGAGGGCTCGGCAGATCGACTGCGCGAATCGGCAGACGGCGATCCACCGCCGGCGTACTCGCGTGCGCCTGCATGAATCGCTTGACGATCCGGTCCTCGAGCGAATGAAAGCTGATGACCACCAGCCGCCCCCCTTGCTCCAACAGCGACAACGCTGCTTCTAAAACGACTTGCAGCTCCGCAAGCTCTTGATTGATGTGAATCCGTATAGCTTGAAAGGTGCGGGTTGCCGGATCCTTGCCCTTCTCACGGGTTTTGACGACGTTAGCCACGATTTGGGCAAGCTCGCCCGTGCTGACGAGAGGCCCAAGACGGTCGGACTCTGCCCGGCGAGCAACAAGCGCCTTTGCAATCTGAAAAGCAAACCGTTCTTCCCCATAATCTCGTATCACCTCCGTCAATTCCTGCACCGTGGCCCGCGCCAGCCAGTCAGCCGCCGATTCGCCGCGCGTCGGGTCCATCCGCATGTCGAGCGGGCCGTCGGCGCGGAAGCTGAAGCCCCGCTCCGGATCGTCGACTTGCGGCGACGACACGCCCAGATCCAGCAAAACACCCGACACCCGTCCTACGCCGCGCTCCGCAATCGCGGTGCGCAGTGAAGCAAAGCTCTCGTGCACGATGCCAAAGCGCGGATCGGCAATCTGCTGCGCCGTGGCGATGGCCAGCGGGTCCTTGTCGAAAGCGATCAGACGCCCCGATTCAGCCAGCTTCTCCAACACCAGGCGGCTATGTCCACCGCGCCCGAACGTGCCGTCCACATACACGCCGTCCGCGCGTGTGACCAGCGCCTGAACCGCTTCTTCCAGCAGCACCGTGCGATGCTGCAATTCATTTCCCATCGCAGGTGCCATATATGTAAACCGCGATCAGAACGTGAAATCTTTTAACGCGTCGGGCATGCCCTCAGCCATTGCCGCCTGTTCCTTCGCGGCGTATGTTTGTGCATCCCACAACTCGAAGTGACGACCCATGCCGAGCAAGGTCACTTCTTTTTCCAGCCCACCGGCCGTGCGCAATTCCGGCGACACGAGCACGCGCCCTGCGCCGTCCATTTCCACATCCATTGCGTTGCCGAGAAAAATGCGCTTCCACCAGGTCGCGTTCATAGGCAGCTTGTCGACCTTGTCGCGAAAGATCTCCCACTCCGGGCGCGGAAAGAGCAACAGGCAGCCGTCCGGGTGCTTGGTGATCGTCACCCGGCCCTCTGCCTGTGTTTGCAGCGCATCCCGATACCGAGAGGGAATAGACATCCGCCCTTTCGCATCGAGCGTCAGCGCCGACGCCCCTTGGAACACTTCGATCTCCCCTTGTGGCGCATTGGCGCGCCAGCTGCCCGATCCGTGAAAATCTACCCGAAACCGTTTGTGAGATCACACAAAAATACACTTTCTCACACTGTCTCCCACTTTAGAGGAACGCTAAACAGGGGTCAAGGGAGATGCACGCTTTTCCGGCGAATTTTGTTTGTTAGAACAAGGACTTAGCGCGACTCCTTCACGTCAGGCATAAAACGGAAAACCGTTATAAATGAATGAGCTAGTGCAACTTGTGAAGGTGATACGTGAAAAGTGCGAGGGAAAGGTGCGGAATGAAAGAGATCGTCAAGCGGGATCGGCGGGTGTGGGATGGCGTTTCCGGGTACTTCGGGCGGACGGCGCGCGAGGCGCCGTCCCACTTTCGGGAGGTACGTAAACGGCAGGCTTTAACTTATATGTAATAGGCAGTGCGAGTCATCACTTTCGACACGGCGCGCATCAGTGCGCGCGCGGGGAACGGCAGTTCGAGGCCGCCTGCTTCCATCGCCGACTTGCCGTGTTCTGCCTCGTCCACGCGCATCTGCTCGACGATCGCGCGCGACTCGTGGTCGGCTGCCGGCAACTCGTCCAGATGGCTGTCGAGATGCTGCTCCACCTGACGCTCGGTTTCGGCCATGAAGCCGAGGCTGACGCGATCGCCCATGCGCCCTGCCGCGAGGCCGATCGCCAGCGCACCGGTGTACCAGAGCGGGTTCAACAGACTGGGACGCGAGTCGAGCGCTTCGAGACGTTTGGAAGTCCATGCGAGATGATCTTCTTCCTCGATCGCGGCGCGATTGAACACGGCCCGCAAGGAAGGCGATTTGGTTGCGAGTTTCTGAGCCTGGTAGAGCGCTTGGGCGCAGACCTCGCCGACGTGGTTCACGCGCATCAATCCAGCCGCGTGCGCGCGCTCCGCCGGTGAGAGTTCGGGCGACGGTTCCGTCACCGCGGATTCTTGCGGAACCGGCAACGGACGACTCATCCGCGACACGCCGGTCATTGAGCGTAAACCCCGATCAAACTCGCTAATCAACTCGTCCAGAAACATTCAGCACTCCCTCATTCGACAGCCGCCTCACCGATCCGCCAGGTCCGTTCGACAAGGCTTTGCGACGCAAATCCGGCTTCACGGAAACCTTCAAACCGCATGAATCGGGCGGCCAATCTCTGATTTTAGACCATGTTGCGTAAACGAAACAGGAGCGTTCCCGCCCCGCTCCTTTTTCTTTGTGCCATGTATGCCTTTTGTTACATTACGTGCAACTTCTCGCGAAGTTGGACAAGCAAGGCCTCAACGCTAGATAAATATTCCGCCTTGTACAAAAGATTCGTAATCCTTGGAGATCATTCGATGAAAAAGTCGCTTCTCGCTCTCGCAGCACTGGGCGCATTCGCAGGCGTCGCACATGCTCAGAGCAGCGTGACCCTGTACGGTATCATTGACGAAGGCTTCAACATCAACACCAACTCGGGTGGCAAGCACCTGTACAACCTGTCCAGCGGCGTTCTGCAAGGTTCGCGTTTCGGCCTGCGTGGCACGGAAGATCTGGGCGGCGGTCTGAAGGCCATCTTCGTGATTGAAAACGGCTTTGACGTGAACAACGGCAAGCTGGGTCAAGGCGGCCTGATGTTCGGTCGTCAAGCTTACGTCGGCCTGTCGAGCCAGTTCGGTACGGTCACGCTGGGTCGTCAGTATGACTCCGTCGTCGACTACGTCGGTCCGCTGGAAGCAGGCGACCAGTGGGGCGGCTACATCGCTGCTCACCCGGGCGACGTCGACAACTTCAACAACGCGTACCGCACCAACAACACGGTCAAGTACACGAGCGCAAACTACGGCGGCCTGACGTTCGGCGGCACGTACAGCTTCGGCGGCGTCGCCGGCAACATCACGTCGAACCAGATCTGGTCGTTGGGCGCTGGCTACAACAACGGTCCCCTCGTTTTGGGCGTTGGTTACTTGAACGCACGTACGCCGGCAGCTTCGGGCGGCCTGTTCAACAACGGCGGCACGGCTGCAGCACCGGCCGCGGCTGTCACGTCGCCGGTCTACGCTGGCTTCACGTCGGCTAACACGTACCAGGTCATCGGCGCAGGCGGCGCATACACGTTCGGCGCAGCAACGGTTGGCTTGACGTACTCGAACATCCGCTTCGGCAACCTGGGCGCTTCGTTCGCATCGCCGTTCAAGGGCCAGTCGGCTACGTTCAACAACGCGGAAGTGAACTTCAAGTATCAGTTGACCCCGGCATTGCTGGTCGGCGCAGCGTATGACTACACGCGCGGTGCGGAAATCAACGGCAATTCGCGTGCTCAGTACCACCAAGGCGCAGTTGGCGTGGACTACTTCCTGTCCAAGCGTACCGACGTGTACGTGACGGGTGTGTACCAACACGCTCTGGGCGACACGGTCACCGCTGGTGGCGCTGTGGTCGACGCAACGGCAGGCATCAACGGCCTGACGGGTTCGTCGAACCAGAACCAGTTCACGGCTCGCGTCGGCATCCGCCACAAGTTCTAATAAGTCGTAATAAAGCAGTTTGCCTCAAAGGCGCCTTCGGGCGCCTTTTTTTATGCCGCTCGCTGCCGCGCGGTTTTTTCGCGGTGGCTGCGCAAAGGAAAAGGCCCGGCAGACTTTCGTCTGCCGGGCCTTTTCTGCTTACTCGCTACTTCGTGTCGGCTTCGTGCGTGATCAGAGTGCGATCCTGCCTACGCCCGCCCGTCGCGCAACTCGCGGCGCAGAATCTTGCCGACGTTGCTCTTCGGCAGTTCAGTGCGGAATTCGACGATTTTCGGCCGCTTGTAGCCGGTCAACTGCTGCTTGCAGTACGCGAAGATGTCGGCATCGGTGAGCGCCTGGTCCTTCTTCACGACGAACAGCTTCACGGCTTCGCCCGAATGCTGGTCCGGCACGCCCACCGCGGCGACTTCGAACACGCCCGGCAGTTTGGCGACCACGTCTTCGATTTCATTCGGATAGACGTTGAAACCGGACACCAGAATCATGTCCTTCTTACGATCGACGATCTTGACGAAGCCGCCGTCGTTCATCAGGCCGACATCGCCCGATTTGAAGAAGCCGTCCGCCGTCATCACTTTCGCCGTTTCGTCGGGCCGGTTCCAGTAGCCAGCCATCACTTGCGGGCCGCGGATGCAAATTTCGCCCGGCTGGCCGAGCGGCACTTCGTTGCCCTCGTCGTCACGAATCGAGATTTCCGTCGACGGCAACGGCAAGCCGATCGTGCCGCTGTATTCGGTGACGGTGACCGGATTGCAGGTCACGCACGGCGACGTTTCCGACAACCCGTATCCTTCGATGATCGGCGTATGCGTCTGCTCGTACCAGCGCTTGGCGACGGCTTCCTGCACCGCCATACCGCCGCCGTTCGCGGCGATCAGCTTCGAAAAATCGAGCTTATGGAAATCCGGGCTATTCAACAACGCGTTGTACAGCGTGTTGACGGCGGGAATCGTCGTGATCGGATAGCCTTCCAGCGCCTTGATCATGCCCGGAATGTCACGCGGATTCGGAATGAGCACGCCGAGGCCGCCGGTACGGATCGTCAGCAGCCCGCAAACAGTCAGCGCGAACACGTGATACAGCGGCAACGCGACGACGGTGACGAATTGATCGATATCCGTGCGGTTCGTGCGAACCGGATCGAGCCAAATCTCCGACTGCAGCACATTGGCGATCAGGTTTCGATGCAGCAGCGTCGCGCCCTTGGCCACGCCCGTCGTTCCACCCGTGTACTGGAGAAAAGCGACGTCTTCAGGACCTTGCTGGACCGGTTTGAAACTCTGGCGCGCGCCTTCCGCGATTGCAGTGTTGAATTTGACGTGGCCCGGCAGACTCCAGGCCGGCACCATTTTCTTCACCTTGCGCACGACGAAATTCACCAGCGTACCCTTGATCCCCATCAGGTCGCCCATTGCGGCCACGACGACATGCTTGATCGAGGTGTTGCGTACGATCGCCTGCAGCGTGACCGCGAAGTTCTCGAGCAGAATGATCGCTTCCGCGCCACTGTCCTTGAGCTGATGCTCGAGTTCACGCGGGGTATAAAGCGGGTTGACGTTCACGACCACATAGCCCGCGCGCAAAATGGCTGCAATCGCCACCGGATATTGCAGCACGTTCGGCATCATGATCGCGATGCGCGTGCCGCGGGCAAGGCCCTTCGACTGAAACCATGCAGCGAGCTTGCGCGAAAGCGTGTCGAGCTCACCGTAGCTGATCTCCTTGCCCATGCAGACGAACGCCGGCTTGGCGCGGTGGTCGCGAAAGGCTTCTTCGAGCAGTTCTCCCACCGACGAATAGCGGCTCGGGTCGATCTCTGCGGGAACGCCGGGCGGATAAGATTTCAGCCAGATTTTGTCCATGCAGCGTCTCCTCCTTTATTTTCGAATGGTCGTGCTAAAAACGCATCGTAGCATGGGCACCTCGTTGCTATTCGCGAAAAGCGGCCTGGTTAGACTGCAGCCTCGAACCCGTGAAGGACGAGCGCTGCGGGATGGTTGAGCGGGTTTCAGACGCGCTCGACTTCGACCAGGCAGTCGTAGAAAGTGGCCGATCCGCCCAGATCGGTAAGCGCCTGGCTCGTGAGCTGATTGGCATTGCGGCCGTCGGGCGCGAGCTTCTTCCACCAGATCGACAGGCCGACCACGAGCCCTTCGCGCGCTTTATCGGTGACGCGTACGCGCGCCTGCATCGAGCCGCGATCGTTGAAGATGCGCACCTGATCGCCGTCGGCGATATCTCGCGATTGTGCGTCCGCCGGATGCATGTCGAGATGCGGTTCACCTTCCGTCGAACGCAGACTTTCGATGTTCAC
This sequence comes from Paraburkholderia sediminicola, assembly GCF_046027355.1. Taxonomy (GTDB): domain Bacteria; phylum Pseudomonadota; class Gammaproteobacteria; order Burkholderiales; family Burkholderiaceae; genus Paraburkholderia; species Paraburkholderia sediminicola_B. Next base: position 71,756 of record NZ_JAQQEK010000040.1, read on the forward strand.
GAAGGTGCTGTTCAGGAAGTTGCGGGCCGGCGGCGAGATCATGGCAAGTGGATAGCGGGCGGCGAGTTCCGGAGCGCCGTCGGCGGATTCGTAGGGCGGTAGATAGTCCGGGAGCGGGTCGAGTCCCTGCTGTGCGAGGCGCTCGCTGTAGAACTCGCATTTGCCGGACGGCGTTCGGAAACCGCCTTCGGCGAAAGGCGCGTCGGGCAGGTTCAGCCGGGCCCAGCCACTTTGCTTCAACGTCTGCCAATCCACGTCTTCGAGTGTTTTGTCTTTCCAGCGAAACGCGGCCTGCGCGACGGTCTCGTCGCTCTCGAACAGCGCCGGTTCGTCGAGTTCCATATGGCGCGCAAAGCCGCGAAAAATCTCGGTGTTTGGGAGTGCATCGCCGACGGGTGCGATTGCCGGCAGGTTGACCATCACGTGCGTATGACCGTACGACTTGTGGACGTCGAGGTGTTCCAGTTGGGTCGTCGCAGGCAGGAGCAGGTCGGCGTAGTCGGCGGTGTCGGTCTGGAAGTGCTCCAGCACAATGGTGAACAGATCTTCACGCGCGAAACCCGCGGCGACTCGCTCGGAATCCGGCGCGACGGCGACGGGATTCGAGTTATAGACGACGATCGCTTCGACTTTAGGGCCGAACGTGGCGTCGCCCTTATGCAGCAACGCGTCGCCGATCGCATTCATGTTGATGACGCGGCTTACCTTCGACGGCCAGCCGGGCATCAGGTCCGGACGCTGTAACGCATGCGAGTCGACCGGTGCCCAACCGCCCGAGGACAGCAGCACACCGCCTGCTCTCTCGCGCCATGCACCTGTCAACGACGGCAGGCACGCGATCGCGCGCACGGCATTGCCGCCGCCACGCACTCGTTGCAGGCCGTAGTTCATGCGGATCGCAGCCTTCTTAGTGCCACCGTAAAGTCGCGCAAGATCGACGATAACGTGTTCATCAACACCGCAAATTTCGGCAGCGCGCGACGGCGGATAACTGAGTGCGCGGGCCTTCAGCTTATCGAAACCTAACGTGTGGGCCTCGATGTACGCGTGATCGAGCAGATTTTCCGTGATCAACACGTTCATCATGCCGAGCGCCAAGGCGCCGTCGGTGCCGGGTTTCAGGGCAATATGTTGATGACATTTTTCGGCGGTCAGCGAGCGGTACGGATCGATTGCGATCAGCCGCGCGCCGCGGCGTTTGGCCTGTTGGGCGCGGGTCCAGAAATGCAGGTTCGACGCGATGGGATTCGAGCCCCAGATGAGGATGACTTCGCTCTCGTCGAAAAATTCGGTGAGCATGCCAACGTTCGCGCCATAGGTGTACTTCAACCCAGCTGCGCCGGCGGCCGCGCAGATCGCGCGGTCCAGTTGCGATGCGCCGAGCTTGTGGAAGAATCGCTGCGCAATGCTGTCTCCCTGAATCAAACCCATTGTGCCGGCATAGCTATAGGGGACGATCGCTTCCGGCGCGCGGCGCGCAATCTCCGAAAGCCGGCGGGCAGCGAGCTGGAAAGCGTCATCCCAGCTGATCGGCTCAAAGCGGCCCTCGCCTTTACGGCCGACGCGCTTCATCGGCGTCGTCAATCTTTGCGGATGATGCACGCGCTCCGCATAGCGGCTGACCTTCGTGCACAGCGCGCCTTGCGTTGGCGGATGCTCGGGATCAGCGACGACCTTGATCACGCGCCCAGCCTCGACCGTCACACGCATCGCGCAGGTGTCAGGGCAGTCATGCGGGCATACGGCGCGAGCGAGTTCAGTCGGAGCATTCATCGGCGATCCGTTCAATGAGACGGTGAGCGGTGGGGCAATGCGGGATTCTATTACGGCAATTGCTGCTTGGCCTGCGTGGTGCCGCCAAAAAGGCCTTCGGCGTAGAATCGGTTATTACCGTGCCCGGGCCAATGGGGCCCCGAGCGATTCCACGCAAGCCAAAGCACAGACGCGTCACCACTCCATCATGAAACTGATCCCCGAAATCCAAGCCGCTCACGGCGAAATTCAGACCCTTCGACGAACCATCCACGCCCATCCGGAACTGCGTTACGAAGAAACGGCGACGGCCGATCTGGTGGCACGAACCCTCGAGTCCTGGGGTATCGAAACTCATCGAGGGTTGGGCAAAACTGGCGTCGTCGGCGTACTGAAACGCGGCAATGGTTCACGCTCCATTGGTCTGCGGGCCGATATGGATGCGCTGCCGATACAGGAACTGAACAGTTTCGACCATCGGTCGAAAAACGACGGCAAGATGCACGCGTGCGGTCATGACGGACATACCGCGATGCTTCTCGGCGCCGCGCGGCACCTGGTCAAACACGGGGAATTTGATGGCACCATCGTGTTCATTTTCCAGCCTGCCGAAGAAGGGGGCGCTGGTGCACAGGCCATGATCGACGACGGCCTGTTCGTGAAATTTCCGGTCGACGCGGTATTTGGCATCCATAACTGGCCGGGCATGCCGGCGGGGAACTTCGGCGTGACCGAAGGTCCGATCATGGCGTCGAGCAACGAATTTCACATTGAAATCAAGGGAGTGGGTTCGCACGCTGCGCTGCCGCACAACGGCCGCGATCCCGTCTTCACTGCAGTGCAGATTGCGAATGGACTGCAGAGCATCATCACGCGGAACAAGAAGCCGCTCGACACAGCGGTGTTGTCGATCACCCAGATTCACGCCGGCGACGCAGTCAATGTCGTCCCAAACAACGCGTGGATCGCTGGCACGGTGCGGACGTTTACGACCGATACGCTTGATCTGATCGAAGCGCGCATGCGCAAAATCGCGGAGAGCACGGCCGAAGCCTACGATTGCTCGGTCGATATTCAATTCCACCGAAACTATCCACCGACGATCAACAGCGGCGAAGAAGCCCGCTTTGCGGCGACCGTGATGAAGGAAATTGTCGGCGCGGAAAATGTCGACGATGCGGTTGAACCGACGATGGGCGCGGAGGACTTTTCGTTCATGTTGCTCGCCAAACCGGGTTGCTACGCGTTTTTGGGTAATGGCGATGGCGGGCACCGTGATTCAGGCCATGGCGCAGGTCCGTGCATGCTGCATAACGCTAGCTATGACTTTAACGACGAGTTGCTGCCGATCGGCTCGACGTACTGGGTACGGCTGGCACAGCGGTTTCTTGCGCAAGACAAATAGAATTCATTTGAAGGGACTGGGCGGCGGTGATCAGTTCGTCGCCTGTTGTCTCGTCGCGCCGAGGATGGGTAACGCGGTCTGGGGCTTAAGCGCGAATGCGTTGCGGATGGGCACAGGGAGTGAGGGTGGTTTTCACGCCCGCTTCGTCTGTTTTCCGGCCGC
>NZ_JAQQEK010000041.1:0-74123 GCF_046027355.1 Paraburkholderia sediminicola
CGCGGTGTGCAGCACGGCGCGGCCTTCTGTCGGGTTGACGATTTCACCCGCGAACATGGCGTCGCGGCGTTTTTCGACGCCGGCTTCGCGCGCGAGTTGCACGAGCAGTTTCAGGGTCTCGTCGGTGATGCGGTTCTTCGAGAAATCGGCCGCGAGACCGCCGCCCGCGAACGCAAAGCGCTCAGCACGGGTAGGGGCGGGATCGTTCTCGGGGGCGAACCAGTCGCGCATATGCGCATCGCGAATCTTTTCGTAATGCGTTTGCAGCGAGGACCAGGAGGGGAGCGAGTTCTGGGTCATAGCGTCCGTCTAACCAAGTGGCACGAAGAAAGGCGCGCGCGTGAAGCGCTGCCGAGGATGATGCAACGATGCTGTTAGAGCGATGCCGCGCGGCCGGGTTCGCGGTGGGTGGCGGTGAAAGTTCGCCGTCACCCGTGGTGGCTCCGACGCGCGGCGCAGTCAGTCAGTATAACGGCGTTGCGTGACGGGCGGCAGCGGTTTGGGCCGTCCATCCATAGGTTGGGACGGACAGCTTCAGCACTCCGCCGCCGGGTAGAACAAACGGTTCAGCAAGGTTCGCACCATCGGCGCCAGTTCGCCCGCGGTCAGGCCAGCGGGACCGTGGCCTTGCGCGCTCAGCGTGTCGGCGGCGAGCCCATGCAGATAGACGCCCGCGAGCGCCGCTTCGTAGCGCGGCAGATGCTGCGCGAGCAGGGCGCCGATGATGCCGCCGAGCACATCGCCGGTACCGCCCGTCGCGAGTGCGGCGTTGCCGGTCGGGTTGATCGCCAGGCGCCCGTCCGGAGCCGCGATGACGGTGCCGGTGCCTTTGAGCACCACCACGGCGGCATAGCGCGCGGCGAGCGAGCGCGCGGCGGTGAGCCGGTCGCGCTGCACACCCGGCGCGTCGGTGCCGAGCAAACGCGCGGCTTCGAGCGGGTGCGGCGTGAGGATGCACGGATCGCCTTGCACGCCGCGCGCGGTGAGGTCGGCGGCGAGCGCGGGATCCTTCGAGATCAGATTCAGCGCGTCCGCGTCGAACAGCTTGGGCACGTCGAGTTGCAGTACGTCGTACATCACGTGCGTGGCCCGTTCGCGATGACCCATGCCGCAGCCGACGGCGAGCGCGTCCATCTGGTCGAGCGGCAGATCGTCGATGGTATGCAGCATGAGTTCGGGATGCGGCGGGTCGTAGGGCGGGGCGCCTTCGCCCAGCAACGCGACGTGCACCTTGCCCGCGCCGGTGTACAGCGCCGCGCGCGAGGCGAGGATCGGCGCGCCGCACATGCCGGTGTCGCCGCCGACCACGGCGAGGCTGCCGAAGCTGCCCTTGTTGGTCGCGAAATCGCGCGGCGGCAGGAAGGCGGCGAAGAGCTCGGGTGCGTTCAGTTGCACGGCCGTGCGGCCGCTGGTGTCGACGCCGATCGGCGCGACCGTGACGGCGCCCGCGAGATCACGCCCTTGCGCGGTAAAGAGCCCGGGTTTGGCGCCGATGAAGGTGACCGTATGGGTGGCATGGACAGCGGCGCCGTCGCCGTTGCCCACGACCGTGCCGGTGTCGCTGTCGAGGCCGCTCGGGACGTCGAGCGCCAGCACGCCGCCTTTGCGCGGCCGTGCTTTGGCCCGCTGCGAAAGCTGCCGGGCGACGGTCGCGAACACGCCTTCGAGCGGACGCGTCAGGCCGATGCCGAACATGCCGTCCACCAGCCACCGGTAGCCGTCCAGCGACGCGGGCGGTGCGGTGGTGATCGCGACGCCTGCCGCGCGGGCCGTATCGAGCGCCCAGCGCGCATCTTCCGGTTTCACCTCGACCGGCATGCACAGCTCGACGGCGATGCCGGCTTCGTGCAGTTCCGTCGCGAGAACCAGCGCATCGCCGCCGTTGTTGCCCGGCCCGGCGATGAGCCATACCTTCTGCCTGGACCTCTCGATCGAGGTATCGCGGGTGATCTGCTCGCGCAGAAAGCTCGCGGCGGATTTCCCGGCGCGCGACATCAGCGTGTGCTTCGGCAAGGCGGCCGCCGCCTGGGATTCGGCGATCCGCAGATCGGTGAGCGTCAGAAGCGGCAGCGCCCGGTTGTGCGGGCTGATGAGCGTCGGCGGCGTGTTGTCGGCTTCTGTCATGGCGAGGCTTGGCGGTTCGCCCGGTGGCAGGCGAAAAAGCTTGGGATATCGCTATGGTAGTGCCGATGGGCGCCCAGCGCGCGCCTCTTGCGGCCCGCTTGTGCGCGGGCCGGCGATTTACCTGAACCGATCCGCGCGCAGCGCGGCCAGCGTGTCCGCGGGGACGTCCGGCGTGCCGCCCGAAATCAGGTCGGCAACCAGTTTGCCCGACCCGCAGGCGAGCCCCCAGCCGGCGGGGCCGTGGCCCACATTGACGAAAAGACGCGGATGCAGTGCGTTGCCGATCACCGGCAAGCCGTCCGGCGACAGCAGTTTGACGCCTTCCCACGGCAAAGCCACCGAGATTCGCGCGGCGCCCGGAATCCAGTCGTGCGTAGCCTGGCCGAGCAGGGCGAGGGCTTCTTTCGTCACCGCTTCGCCCAACGGTTTGTCGATCTGGCCGGCGCTTTGCAAGACCGCGCCGCCCGCGATCCGCAGCCGATGGTTCATCCGGCTGATCGCGATCCGCTTCACCGCGTCCACGATCGCGACGTGCGGCGCGCATTCCTCATGCGCGATCGGCGCGACCAGCGTGTGCAGGCGCAACGGATGCAACGGCAGCCGCAAGCCGAGTCGCTCGAGCAGCGGCAGGCTGCCGTGGCCGGCCGCCACGACCACCGCGTCGGCGTGGATCACATCCACTTCGCGCGAACGGGAGGTCGCGCCCGGCTGCGGCGCCAGTTCCACCGAGGCGCGCTGGCCTTCCAGGCGGATCGACGAGACTTCGCAGCCCAGCATGAATTGCACGCCGCCTTGCGTGTCCAGCGTCTGCTTGATCAGCTTGGTGAACAGCGGGGCATTGGCCGTGCGCTCCTGGTCGAACAGCACGCCGCCCGCGAATTGCGGTTCGGTGCGCACGGAATGCTCGAACGCCGCGCATTGTTCGGGTGTCAGCTCGTGGTGCGGCACTTCGAAGAGCTGGAGCAGGCCGCGCGCGGGCCGCATCTGCTCCCATTCCTGTTCCGAGCGGACCAGATAAAGCACGCCGCTGGTCTGTTCGAACTCGAGGCCGAAGCGCGCTTCCATGTCCGCCATGGTTTCACGCGACAGCTCGATCAGCGGCCGCAGCAGTCCGTATTGATGGCCGAACGCGTTGGGTTCCTGCAGTTCGGCGAGCTGCTTGACGAACTGGCGCGCCGATCCGTTGAAGCCGGTCTTGTTGACGACGCCGTTTTTGGTGTTTTGACGGCTCGCCATGAAAGTCGGGCCGAACCAGACGTCGAGCGGGGTCGGCAGGACGGTGCCGCCGTGCCCATAGGTCGCGCCCTGCGCGACCGTGGCGTGGCGCTCGACGACGCATACCCGATGGCCGGCCGCGCGCAGTTGATAAGCGGTGGCGACGCCCGCAATCCCGCCGCCGATGACGATGACATCCATGTTCTGATTCGATTTGCCGACGAGACGCCGAAGCGGCGCATTCCCGTTGAGCGTGACATGCGGCGCGTTGCCCGGCCTGCTCAGGCCGCCCGCGCCGATCTGGTGAAAGGGCGAATGATAGCAGTCAAACCGCCGGCGCGGCCACGCGGGTGCAACGCCTGAGCGCCGCCGCCGTGCGTGCCGTGAGCGAGCCCGAGTCCGGCCGAAACGCGCCCGGGATCCACGCGGAAGCGGCGCGGAACTATCTCGAAACCCGGCCGAAGCCGCACCGCCAAGCCCGCTGGAAGCCTCTTCCCGGGGTATAATCCCGGACTTCCTTTGCGCCTCACGTCGCCTTCACGCGCGACTCATCGGCATCACTCATCGGCATCATTAGCGACGCAACGTCAAGTCCATGGCCCACTTCTCGTGTTTCCCCGGCGCTTCGGCCCTTTCCGATTTCCGTCAAACCCGCCTGCTCGACACGCTTACGCGCATCGATCCGAACATCACCGGCGTGCGCGGGCAATATCTGCACTTCGTCAACGCCCAGACGCCGCTCTCCGCTGAAGACAACGCGAAGATCGAAGCGCTGATGCACTACGGCGATCCGCTCGAAGAAACCAAAGAGCGCGGCACGGCCGAGACCTTCCTCGTGGTGCCGCGTTTCGGCACGGTGTCGCCGTGGGCCAGCAAGGCAACGGATATCGCGCATCTGTGCGGCCTCACGCAGGTGCGCCGCATCGAGCGCGGCGTCGAGTACACGGTCACGCTGAAAAGCGGCCTGCTGGGCGGCAAGAAGGCGCTCACCGACGAAGCCCGCGCGGCCGTCGCGGCGGCCTTGCACGATCGCATGACGGAGAGCGTGTCGCCGTCGCGCGACCACGCGCTGCATCTGTTCGACGAACTGCCGGCCAAGCCGCTGCAAACCGTCGACGTATTGAGCGACGGCCGCGGCGCGCTGGAAACGGCGAACACGGAACTGGGCCTCGCGCTCGCCGACGACGAAATCGACTACCTCGTCGACGCCTTCACCAAGCTCGACCGCAACCCGACCGACGTCGAACTGATGATGTTCGCGCAGGCCAACAGCGAACACTGCCGCCACAAGATTTTCAACGCGGACTGGACCATCGACGGCGAGAAGCAGGACATCTCGCTTTTCAACATGATCCGCAACACCGAGAAGCTGAATCCGCAAGGCACGATCGTCGCGTATTCGGACAACTCGGCGATCATGGCGGGCGGCATGGCCGAACGCTGGTTCCCGCGCACGCCTGCCGACCTGGGCGCGAGTGAACTGCCGGAGCACTACCGCCGCAGCAACGAACTCACGCACACCTTGATGAAGGTGGAAACGCACAATCACCCGACCGCGATCTCGCCGTTCCCGGGCGCCGCGACCGGCGCGGGCGGCGAAATCCGCGACGAAGGCGCAACGGGGCGCGGCGCGCGTCCCAAGGCGGGTCTGGCGGGCTTCACGGTGTCGAACCTGGAACTGCCGGACGGTGTCGAGGCATGGGAAAACGCGCGCGACGCCGCGCAGCCGCTCGCGCACCGCAATCCGGACGACCAGCACGAAGCGTACGGCCGGCCCGACCGCATCGCCTCGCCGCTGCAGATCATGATCGACGGCCCGCTCGGCGGCGCCGCGTTCAACAACGAATTCGGCCGGCCCAATCTGGGCGGCTATTTCCGCGCTTACGAGCAGAACGTCGCGGGACTGGTGCGCGGTTATCACAAGCCGATCATGATCGCCGGCGGTATCGGCAATATCTCGGACCAGCACACGCATAAGCACGATCTGCCGGAAGGGTCGCTCCTGATCCAGATCGGCGGTCCGGGCATGCGCATCGGCATGGGCGGCGGCGCCGCGAGCTCGATGGCGACCGGCACCAACACCGCTGAGCTCGACTTCGATTCGGTGCAGCGCGGTAACCCGGAAATCGAACGCCGTGCGCAGGAAGTCATCAATGCGTGCTGGCAGCTCGGCGAGAAGAACCCGATTCTGAGCATTCACGACGTCGGCGCGGGCGGTCTCTCGAACGCCTTCCCGGAAGTGGTCGACGGCGCCGGCAAGGGCGCGCGCTTTGACCTGCGCAAGATTCAACTGGAAGAGAGCGGTCTGTCGCCGCGCGAAATCTGGTCGAACGAAGCGCAAGAACGCTACGTGCTGGCCATCGCGCCGGCTGATCTGCCGGCTTTTGCCGCCATGTGCGAGCGCGAGCGCTGCCCGTTCGCGGTGATCGGCACGGCCACCGCCGAGCGTCAGCTCAAGCTGATCGACTCCGAACTGAACGACGACACCGCGCATGAGCCGGTCGACATGCCAATGGAAGTGCTGCTCGGCAAGGCGCCGCGCATGCACCGCGACGTCAAACGCGTCGAGCAGAAGCTCGAACCGGTGGATGTCACCGGCCTCGCGCTGTCGGACGTGGCGGTCAGCGTGCTGCGTCATCCCACGGTGGCGAGCAAGTCGTTCCTGATCACGATCGGCGACCGCTCGGTAGGCGGCACGACCGCGCGCGACCAGATGGTCGGCCCGTGGCAAGTGCCGGTCGCCGACGTCGCGATCACCACCATGGACTACGCGGGCTTCACCGGCGAAGCCATGACGATGGCCGAGCGCACGCCTTTGGCTGTTATCAACGCGCCGGCTTCGGGCCGCATGGCGGTGGGCGAGGCGGTGACCAACATCGCGGCGGCGCCGATCGCGTCGCTCGACAAGCTCAAGCTGTCGGCCAACTGGATGGCCGCGTGCGGCGCAGCAGGCGAGGACGCCGCGCTCTACGACACGGTCAAGGCGATCGGCATGGAACTGTGCCCGGCACTCGGCATCAGCATTCCGGTCGGCAAGGATTCGCTGTCCATGCGCACCAAGTGGGAAGACCGCGGCGTCGCGAAGGAAGTGGTCGCGCCAGTCTCGCTGATCATCTCGGCGTTCGCACCGGTCGAAGACGTGCGCCGCCACCTCACGCCACAACTGCGCCGCGCCAGCGACGTGGGCGAGTCCGTGCTGATCGCGATCGACCTCGGCCGCGGCAAGCATCGTCTGGGCGGCAGTATTCTCGCGCAGGTCACGCAGCAGGTCGGCGATACGGTGCCGGACGTGGACGATCCGGAAGACCTCAAGCGTTTCTTCGCCGTGATCCAGGCGTTGAACCAGGACGGCAAGCTGCTCGCTTACCACGACCGTTCCGACGGCGGCCTGTGGGCGACGGTGTGCGAAATGGCGTTCGCGGGGCACGTCGGCGTGTCGCTGAACGTCGATATGCTGGTGCTCGATCCGACCCATGAATCCGACTACGGCGACGCCAAGGACTGGGCGAAGCAGACCAGCGGCCGCCGTGACGACCGCACGATCCGCGCGCTTTTCACCGAAGAGCTCGGCGCCGTCGTTCAGGTGCGCGCGTCTGAGCGCGACGCGGTGCTCGGAGCATTGCGCGAGCATGGACTGTCGGCGTGCTCGCATGTGATCGGCAAGATCAACGAGCGCGACACGATCGAAATTTATCGCGACGCCAAGAAGATTTATGAAGCGCCGCGCACCGAATTGCATCGTACGTGGAGCGAAGTGAGCTGGCGTATTGCGCGTCTGCGCGACAACCCCGCTTGCGCCGACGCCGAATACGACGCGCTGTCCGACGCGGCCGATCCGGGCATCACGCCGGTGCTGACGTTCGATCCGGCAGAAGATGTCGCCGCGCCGTTCATCGGCAAGAGCGCGCGTCCGCGCGTCGCGATCCTGCGCGAGCAGGGCGTGAATTCGCACCTCGAAACGGCCTATGCATTCGACCGCGCCGGCTTCGACGCGCACGACGTGCACATGAGCGACCTGCTGGCCGGCCGCGCGAACCTCGCGGATTTCGCCGGCGCGGTGGCGTGCGGCGGCTTCTCGTACGGCGATACGCTGGGCGCCGGCGAAGGCTGGGCGAAGGCGATCCGCTTCAACGCGCAACTGGCCGATATGTTCGCAGCGTTCTTCGGCCGCGAAGACACGTTCGCACTCGGCATCTGCAACGGCTGCCAGATGATGAGCAGCCTCGCCTCGATGATTCCGGGCGCCGAAGCCTGGCCGAAGTTCACGCGCAACAAGTCGGAGAAATTCGAAGCGCGCTTCTCGCTGGTCGAAGTGCAGGCTTCGCCGTCGATCTTCTTCAACGGCATGGAAGGCTCGCGCATTCCGGTGGCGATCGCGCACGGCGAAGGCTACGCGGACTTCTCGCAGCAAGGCGATGCGTCGAAGGTCGCGGTGGCGATGCGCTATGTCGATCACCGTGGTCAGGCGACCGAGCAGTATCCGTTCAACCCGAACGGTTCGCCGAACGGCATCACGTCGGTAACGACGCCGGACGGTCGCTTCACGGTGCTGATGCCGCATACGGAGCGTGTGCATCGCGCGGTGCAGATGAGCTGGCATCCGGAAGGCTGGGGCGAGGGCGCCACGGACGCAAGCCCGTGGCTGCGCGTGTTCCAGAACGCGCGCCGTTGGTTGAGTTGATGATGTAAGGCAGGCTGCCGTGTGGTTCGCACGGCAGCCTGGCGGGTGCGACGGCTGCGTGGTCAGTCTGACGCCGGCAAGGCGGGCGGCACATGCGCCGGCCCTCGTAGCAGTTGAGCAGGCTGTCGACGCCTTGGTCCGTATCCGATCTGGTACGGGAAAGGCGATACGCTTCAAATTGGTACGCTTCGTATCCGACCGGGTACGAAACAGTCGTACAAACCTCCAATACATCACTTGGTACCCGATCGGGTACGAAATCAAGCCTGCCCCTTCGTCCCGTGGCATAATGTTCCCGAGCGGGTACGAACGTACAAGGGGCGGAAAGTGGTGCAATCCGAGACTTTCATTGGCGATATGACGGCCTTAGGCGATCTTGTGCGGGCATCGCGGCTCGCACAAGGGCTGACGCGCGACGACGTCGCCATCGCGACCGGCCTGTCCCCCAAGTTCATCACGCATATCGAGGCAGGTAAGCCGACAGCGCAGATCGGCAAGGTGCTGCACCTCCTCGGCGAACTGGGCATCACGCTGCGCGCGCAAGTTTCCGTGGACATTCCCCCGGCCTTGGCCACCAAGGCGCTCCATCGCCGACGGACTACTCATGGCCGCTAGAACGCTCGTCGCCTATGCGAATGGCCGGCGCGTGGGCATCGTGAGCGATGACAGCGGTGTCTGGTCATTTACCTACGACCCGCACTGGCCAGGTCGTGAGGACGCGTTTGCGCTCTCACCCGCTTTCCCGCTGGAAGCCCAGCCTTTCGTAGACGGCTCGAGTCAGCGGCCGGTGCAATGGTTCTTCGACAACCTTTTGCCAGAAGAGGAAATGCGCAGTGCGCTCGCTCGTGAAGCCAAGGTCGATGCGAGCGATGCGTGGGGTCTGCTTGCCTATTACGGCCGGGAGTCGGCTGGCGCCTTGACGCTGCTTGCGGAGGGTGAACAGGAGGCATCGAGCGGTCTGCAACCGTTGTCGTACGCGAATCTGGAGGCACGCATACAGGCGATGCCGCAGCATGCGCTCACCGCCACGGCGCCCAAACGCATGTCCGCGGCGGGTGCCCAACAGAAGCTGCTGCTGACCTTGCGCGGCGACGCGCCGGATTACACGCTCCTTGAGCCTGTGGGCAGCGAACCGTCCATGCATCTGCTCAAGCCCGACATGCGAAGCACGGGCTATCCGCATTCGGCGATCAACGAATTTTTCTGCATGCAACTCGCTCATGCGATGGGCGTGCCCGTACCGCCTACGCATTTCATGCGCGTGCCTTCGGCCTGCTACGTGATCGATCGCTTCGACCGTGACACGAGCAGCGAGCCGGCTCGGCGGCTGCATACCGTCGACGCCATGCAACTGTTGAACTACGACCGCAGCTTCAAATATCAGAACGCGACGGCGCAGGTGCTCAGGGATGCCATCGAGAAAACGAGCACGCGGGCAGTGGCGCGTCTCGATGTATTCCGATGGGCGATCTTCAATGTGCTCATCGGCAATGCCGACTCACATCTGAAAAATCTCTCGTTCTTCGTCAGCCCTCGCGGCTACATGCTGGCTCCGTTTTACGACCTGGTCAGTACGGTCGTCTACCATACGCCGACCTACCAGCCGCAACAGCGGGACCGTTGGCCACACTGCGACCTCACCATGCCTGTCGGAGACGCGACGCAGTTCGCGCAGATCTCCAGGAAGAACATGCTCGCATTCGGCGAAGTGCTTCGTCTCTCGCCGAAGGGCTCGGAAAAATTGCTGGATGACATGCTGGCCACGCTCGACGTTCGCGTGGCGGAGACGCGGCGTCGCGTCGACGAGATCGCGCAGCCGAATGCGGGCGAAGTCCGGCTGCTCGACTCGATTGTCGCGATGCCGCTTGCGGAGATGAGCCGGGCCCTGCGCAGGTAATCGCGGCGGATCCGACCGCACATGCAAAAGCCCCGTTCAATCATCGATTGAACGGGGCCGTGAACAGAAGCCTGGACCGCTGATAATAAGAACCGACGTACTCGCCCGAAGCGAGCCACTTGCTCCTCAGCGGCAAACCCGCTTACTGAATCTTCGCGTTCTTCCGCAGACCTTCTTCAAACGCCTGCAGCTTTTCCTGCTGGATCTGCTGCACGATCTGCGGGCGCACTTGCTCCAGCGGCGGCGGCGTGACATCGCGCACGTCGTCGACACGGATGATGTGCCAGCCGAATTGCGTATGCACCGGCGTGTCGGTCATCTGGCCTTTCTGCAGATGCGTGGCCGCATCCGCGAATTCAGGCACGTAGGCCTTCGGATCCGACCAGTCCAGATCGCCGCCATTCTTGCCCGATCCCGGATCCTTCGAGAATTGCTTGGCCAGATCCTCGAAACTTGCGCCGGCCTTGATCTTCGCGATCAGGTCCTTCGCCTGCTGTTCGTTATCCACGAGGATGTGGTGCAGGTGATATTCCTTGCCGCCCGCGTCCTTGATCAGCGCGTTGTAACGCGCGGTGACTTCGGCGTCGCTCGGCGTGTTGTTCTTCACGAAGTCTTCGATCAGCGCGCGCAGCACGACGGTTTGCTGTGCCACGGCGATTTGCGCCTTGATGTCCGGACGATTCGGCAGGCCGCGGCGCAGCGCTTCCTGCATCAGGATCTCGCGGTTCACCAGTTCTTCGCGCACAGCCGTTTGCAGTTGCGGCGTATTTTGCTGGCCTTGATGAACCAGTTGGTCGATCAGCGCGTCGGCGCGTGCTTTGGGAATCGGCGTGCCGTTCACGACGGCGATGTTCTGTGCGAATGCAGGTGCGGCTGCAAATGCAGCCAGCAATACCCAAAGGCGGGTTTTCTTCAAGGTCATCGAAAATTTTCCTAGCGGGGCAACAAAGCGAATTCTTCGGGCGTATACGCCGTGATGGCAAGGGCGTGAATGCCGCGCTGCATGGCATCGGCCAGCGCATCATACACCATGCGATGCCGCGCCACGCGGGCCTTGCCGGCGAATGCGGCAGCCACGATCGTGACACTGAAATGACCGCCGGCGGAGGCGCCGGCGTGGCCGGCGTGCTGCGCGCTGTCGTCGGTGATCTGGATCGAAGTGACCGGCGCCAGCGCGGCGGCGAGGCGCGCCTCGATCAGCGCGGCGCGCTCGGCGGTGGTGGCGTGCATGAATACATTGGCGTCGCTCGTCATGTCATTCTTCCTTCATATACTTCGACAACCACAAACTCTGTCCGACGATGAACACCACGAGGCAGCCGGTGGCGCCGAACAGCTTGAAATTGACCCACTGGTCGGTCGTGTAGTTGTACGCGACGAACAGATTCACGAGCCCGAGCAGCACGAAAAACACTGCCCACACGACATTCAGCTTGCCCCAGATCGCGTGCGGCAGCGTGATCTGCTTGCCCATCATCGCTTCAATCAGGTTCTTGTTGAAGGCCAGTTGCGAGACGATCAGCGCGACGGAGAACGCCCAGTACAGCACGGTCGGCTTCCATTTGATGAACGTGTCGTTGTGCAGCACGAGCGTGGCGCCGCCGAACACGGTGACGACGCCGAGGCTCACCCACAGCATCGGATCGACCTTGCGGTGGCGGAAGGCCACCCACGCGATCTGCACAAGCGTGGCGACGATCGCCACTGCCGTCGCCGTGAAAATGCCCCAGATCTTGAAGGCGACGAAGAACAGGATGATCGGGAACAGATCGAACAGGAATTTCATTATCTGGTCGGGGGAATGGGAAAGTGAGCGGAAAGTGACCGGAGAGTGAGTCGAAGAATAAGGGCGCGGTGCGAAGCGTCGGGGCAACCGGTTCGCAAGCTGGATGAAGGGTCGCGGCCGGCGCGCGCCTGAATGGTCGCAGACGCCGGCCGGCAACGCGCCGGACTCCGCGCTACGTTACTTGGGCTCGAATTGTAACGCAGCTGAATTGATGCAGTACCGCAGACCGGTCGGCGCGGGTCCGTCTTCGAATACGTGGCCCAGATGCGCGCCGCAGTTCTTGCACTCCACCTCGATGCGCAGCATGCCGTGCGAGCGGTCGGTCTTCTCGGTGATCACTTCGCCGTCGATCGGCTTGAAGTAGCTCGGCCAGCCGCAACCGGCGTCGAACTTGGTGTCCGATTCGAACAGCGGCGTGCCGCAACAGACGCAGTCATAGATGCCGCGGTCCCAGTGATCGTGATAGCGGCCAGTGAACGGGCGCTCGGTGGCGGCGTGGCGCGTCACCTGATATTCGATGTCGGAGAGTTGCTTGCGCCACTCGGCGTCGTCTTTCTGCACGGCGGGGGCGTCGGTCTTGAGTTCGTCGGGCTTGTTCATGGTCGGGTTCCTGTCTCGGGCTTGTTTTGGGGAGGCTGGATGGTCAGGCGGATTCGGCTCACTGCACGCGATTGGAAGGCTTTCAGCACATCACGACGAGCAGCTCACTTCCAGCGAGCTCGCCCAGTCCGGCGGCAGCCCCGCATACGCTTCGTGCTCGGGCTGTTCGTCGAACGGACGGCGCAGCACGGCCGCCAGTCGTTCCACTTCGGAAAAATCCTTCTCTTTCGCGTGGCGGATCGCCGTTTCCGCCAGATGATTGCGAAGTACGAATTTGGGGTTCACACGGTTCATTGCAATGGCGCGCGCGGCGTCGTCGCGTGTTTCTGCGGACAGCCGCGCGCGGTAGTCGTTCGCCCAGGCGTCGAACGCGGCGCGGTCGAGAAACAGATCGCGCACCGGCGCGTCGCCGCTCGCGTCGTGCTTCGACATGCGCGCCAG
The DNA here is from genome assembly GCF_046027355.1 of Paraburkholderia sediminicola. Lineage (GTDB taxonomy): Bacteria > Pseudomonadota > Gammaproteobacteria > Burkholderiales > Burkholderiaceae > Paraburkholderia > Paraburkholderia sediminicola_B. Next base: position 12,745 of record NZ_JAQQEK010000041.1, read on the forward strand.
ATTGCGGAAGGTCAGTGTGAAATCCGCACGATTGGCGTGCATCACTTCGAACAGACGATTCACGACCGAAGCGTCACCGTCACGTTCGGTTTCGAGGCCGAGCTTGGCACGCATGCGCCGCTCCAGTGCCGGGGCGAAACGGTCCTTGAAGCCGCCGAGCACGCGCTGTGCGTCTTCGATCGCCTTGTCGCCGCGCACGCTTTCGTCATGCTTTTCGCCCAGCAGCGGCAACAGTCCTTGCGCGAGGCAGAAGAGATTCCAGTAAGCGATCTGCGGCTGCATCTTGTATGCGTAACGGCCTTGCGAATCGGAGTGATTGCAGATGTAGCCGGCGTCGAAGCCGTCCATGAAACCGAATGGACCGTAGTCGATGGTGAGGCCGAGGATCGACATGTTGTCGGTGTTCATCACGCCGTGGCAAAAGCCGACCGCCTGCCAATCGACCATCAGATCGGCGGTCGATATCACGGCTTCGTTGAGCAGCGCGAGATACGGATCGTCGGCTTCGCGGCAATGCGGATAGAAACGCTCGATCACATGATCGGCGAGCGCGCGCAGCGCGTCGGTGCGATCGTTCGAATAGAAGTGCTCGAAGTGGCCGAAGCGCACGAAGCTCGGCGCCACTCGCGTGACCACGGCGGCCGTTTCGACCGTCTCGCGCCGCACCGGCTGATCGGAGCCGATCACGCACAGCGCGCGCGTGGTCGGAATGCCGAGGTGGTGCATCGCCTCCGAACACAGATACTCGCGAATCGACGAACGCAACACCGCGCGGCCATCGCCCATGCGCGAGTACGGCGTGCGCCCCGCGCCCTTCAGCTGCAACTCGAAGCGCTGGCCGTCGTGTTCGACTTCGCCCAGGCCAAGCGCGCGGCCGTCGCCAAGCTGGCCGGCCCACACGCCGAACTGATGCCCTGAATACACCGACGCATAAGGCAGCGCCTCGGCCGGCCACTCGCGCGTGACGTTGCCCGAGAACAGTTCGGCAAAGCCCGGATCGTTCTCGAGGCCCGGTTCCAGCCCGAGCAGCGCGGCGGTTTCCGCGGAGAACCCGACCATGTATGGCGCGCTGAGCGGCGCCGCGGGCAAACGCGTCAGAAACACGCTGCCGAGCCGTGCGAATGCGCTCTCGTGCAACGTGGTGAGCGCATCGGAAAGAGCCGACAAAGGCCCGGATAACCCTGCAATGCTTGGGGAAAACGACATGTTGAGCGCCTCTGGATTAACCGATATTGTAAGTCCGCGCCCGCGGAGCTGCTGGCCGGCCGTACGTCTGTTCCGTACCGATCCTGTCCAGGTCGTTTGCCGGCTTTGCGCTTTTCGCCGATGGCGCGTCGAGGCGCGCCCCCCGAGCTGCAAAACCAATTGAAACGATCAAGCCGAGGAGACCACCCTTTATGACGACGCCGCTGCTTGGCCAGATGATGGACGTGCCGCTCACTGTGCCTTCGTTGCTTGCACACGCCGCGCGGCATTTCGGCAGCACCGAAATCGTGTCGCGGCGTATCGAAGGCGACCTGCATCGCTATACCTATCGTGATTGCGAGAAGCGTGCAAAGCAGCTCGCGCAGGCTTTGATCGCACTCGGTGTCGAACCCGGCGAACGGGTCGCGACGCTCGCGTGGAACGGCTACCGCCATCTGGAAGCGTATTACGGCACGACCGGCTTCGGCGCCGTCTGCCACACGATCAATCCGCGTCTCTTTCCCGATCAGATCGCCTACATCATCAATCACGCCGACGACGCCTACGTGCTGTTCGACACCACGTTCGCGCCGCTCGTCGATGTGCTCGCGCCGCAATGCCCGAAAGTGCGCGGCTGGATCGCGCTCGCCGACGAAGCGCATCGGCCCGTCATGCAGACGCCTGCGCTCAGCTACGAAACGCTCGTCACCGCGCAGGACGGCAACTTCGAGTGGCCGCCGCTCGACGAGCGGCAAGCCTCGTACCTGTGCTACACATCCGGCACTACGGGCAATCCGAAGGGCGCGCTGTATTCGCATCGCTCGACGGTGCTGCATGCGTTCGGCGCGTCGCTGCCCGACGCCATGAGCCTCTCCGCGCGCGACTCCGTACTGCCCGTCGTGCCGATGTTTCATGTGAACGCATGGGGCATTCCGCACGCCGCGCCGCTGACGGGCGCGAAGCTCGTGTTCCCCGGCAAGGACCTCGACGGCAAGTCGCTGTATGAACTGATGGAAAGCGAGCGCGTCACGTATTCGGCCGGCGTGCCGACGGTGTGGCTCGGGCTGCTCAACTATCTGCGCGAAGCGAAGGTGCGATTTTCGTCGCTCAATCGCACGGTGATCGGCGGCTCGGCCTGTCCGCCGGCCATGCTGCGCACGTTCGAGGACGACTACGGCGTGCAGGTGATCCATGCGTGGGGCATGACCGAAATGTCGCCGCTCGGCACGCTGTCGAAATTGACGTGGGAACAAAGCCAGCGTCCGCTGGAAGAGCAGCGCGAATTGCTCGAGAAGCAGGGGCACGTGCTCTATGGCGTCGATATGAAAATCGTCGGCGAGGACGGCCGCGAGCTGCCGTGGGACGGGGTGGCATTCGGCGATCTGCACGTGCGCGGACCGTGGGTGATCGACCGGTATTTCCGCAAGGACGACTCGCCGCTCGTGGACGGCTGGTTTCCCACCGGCGACGTCGCCACCATCGACCGCGACAGTTTTCTGCACATCACGGACCGCTCGAAAGACGTGATCAAGTCCGGCGGCGAATGGATCAGTTCGATCGATGTCGAGAACGTGGCGATCGCGCATCCGGCCGTGGCCGAAGCGGCGTGCATTGCCTGCGCGCATCCGAAATGGACCGAACGGCCGCTGCTGGTGGTCGTCAAGCGGCCCGGCTTCGAGGTCACGCGCGAGGAGTTGCTCGCCTTCTACGACGGCAAGGTCGCCAAATGGTGGATTCCCGACGACGTCGCCTTCGTCGACGAACTGCCGCATACGGCGACGGGCAAGCTGCAGAAACTCAAGCTGCGCGACATTTTCCGCGACCATGTCCTGCCATCGGCGCTCGAAGACGAAAAGGATTGTCCGCTGACGCCGCTTGCCAGGGGAAACCCCGCCTAGAAATAAAATAAACGAGAATTGAACGAGCGTGCTTTTTTGTGTATTCTGCCTGCTGACCCCGGAAAGTCAGACAATGGGTCGGACAATGATCCGACTCGATGAACCGGAAGGGCGGCGCGCCCAAGCGTCGCCTTATTGCATGGATCGCATGGAGGCAGGCAGATGGCAGTGGACTACACAACTCATGACGGCGTGGCCGTCATCACGCTGAACAATCCTCCCGTGAACGGCCTCGGCCTGTCGACGCGAGCGGGCATCGTCGACGGAATCGAGCGCGCGCAGAACGATCCGGCCATCAAGGCCATCGTGCTGACGGGCGCGGGCAAGGCCTTCTCGGGCGGCGCCGACATCACCGAATTCAATACACCGAAAGCCACCCAGGAGCCGACGCTCGCCACGGTCATCAAGACCGTGGAAGGCAGCGCGAAGCCGGTGGTCGCGGCGATTCACAGCGTCGCGATGGGCGGCGGCCTGGAACTGGCGCTCGGCGCGCATTACCGCATCGCCGCACCCGGCGCGCAGATCGCGCTGCCGGAAGTGAAGCTCGGCATTCTGCCGGGCGCGGGCGGCACGCAGCGTCTGCCGCGCGCCATCGGTCTCGAAGCCGCGCTCAATATGATCGTCTCCGGCGCGCCCGTCATGTCGGAGAAGCTCACTGACTCCGGTCTGTTCGATGAACTCGCGCAAGGCGATCTGGCTGAAGCGGCGCTCGCGTTCGCTCGCAAGGTCGGTGCGAAAGAAGGCCCGCATCCGAAGGTGCGTGACCGCAAGATCGAGCATCCGAACGCTGCCGGTTTCATTCAGTTCGCGCGCAATACCGTCGCGGCTGTCGCGAAGAATTTCCCCGCGCCGCAGAAATGTATCGATGCCGTGGAAGCGGGCGTGCAGAAGGGTTTCGACAAGGGCCTCGCGTTCGAACGCGAATGCTTCATGGCGCTCGTGCAGACGCCGGAAAGCCATGCGCTGCGTCACGCGTTCTTCGGTGAACGCGCGGCGAGCAAGATTCCCGACGTGCCGTCGGACACGCCGGTGCGCGACGTCAACCAGGTGGCCGTGATCGGCGCGGGCACGATGGGCGGCGGCATCGCGATGAACTTCATCAATGCGGGCATTCCAGTCACGCTGCTGGAAACGAAGCAGGAAGCGCTCGACCGCGGCCTCGCCACGATCCGCAAGAACTACGAAGCCACGGTCAAGAAGGGCAAGCTCAAGCCCGAAGCGCTCGAACAGCGCATGGCGCTGATCACGCCCACGCTTTCGTACGACGACCTGAAAACCGCCGACCTGATCGTCGAAGCGGTGTTCGAAGAACTCGGCGTGAAAGAGCAGGTGTTCAAGCGTCTGGATGAAGTGGCAAAGAAAGGCGCGATCCTCGCCTCGAATACGTCGACACTCGACGTCGACAAGATCGCCGCTTTCACGAAGCGTCCACAGGACGTGGTCGGCATGCACTTCTTCAGTCCGGCCAACGTGATGAAGCTGCTCGAAGTGGTGCGCGGCAAGGAGACAGCCAAAGACGTGCTCGCCACCGTGATGAAGCTGGCGAAGAAGATCAAGAAGACCGCGGTGGTTTCGGGCGTGTGCGACGGTTTCATCGGCAACCGGATGATCGAGCAGTACATCCGCCAGGCGCTCTTCATGCTCGAAGAAGGCGCGCTGCCCGCGCAGGTCGACAAAGCGATCGAGAAGTTCGGCTTCGCGATGGGGCCGTTCCGCATGAGCGATCTGGCCGGCAACGACATCGGCTGGGCGATCCGCAAGCGTCGCTATCAGGAACATCCCGACATGCATTACTCGAAGATCGCCGATCGTCTGTGCGAGACGGGGCGCTTCGGTCAGAAGACCGGTGGCGGCTGGTACGACTACAAGGCGGGCGACCGCACCGCGTACCCGTCGAAAGTGGTCGACGACATGATTGTCGCGTTCTCGAAGGAAACCAGCGCCGAGCGTCGCAAGATCAGCGACGAGGAAATCGTCGAGCGCCTCGTGTTCGCGCTCGTGAACGAAGGCGCGAAGATTCTCGAGGAAGGCATTGCGTCGAAGGCGTCGGATATCGACATGGTCTATCTGACCGGCTACGGGTTCCCGCTCTATCGCGGCGGTCCGATGCTGTACGCGGACACGGTCGGCCTCTACAACGTCGAGCGCGCGATTCGCCGCTACACGGCGCGGCCGAACGGCGACGCTTGGGAACTGGCGCCGAGCATCGCGGAGCTGGCTGCGAAGGGCCGTGGGTTCAACGGCTGAGCCACAGCGCGAGCGAATTGACTGAGGTGGCGCTGCGCGACGATTCGCCGGCGCGCCACCATCGACATCTGGAAGTAGGAGACATGCATGACTGACGCCGTAATCGTATCGACCGCCCGTACGGGTCTCGCCAAATCTTGGCGCGGCGGTTTCAACATGACGCACGGCGCGACGCTCGGCGGCCACGTGACGCAGGCCGCGGTCGAGCGCGCGAAGCTCGATCCGGCGCGCGTCGAAGACGTGATCATGGGTTGCGCCAATCCGGAAGGCGCGACGGGCATGAACATCGCTCGGCAGATCGCGCTGCGCGCGGGTTTGCCGGTCAGCGTGCCGGGCATGACGGTGAACCGTTTCTGTTCATCGGGATTGCAAACTATTGCGCTGGCCGCGCAACGCGTGATCGCCGGTGAAGGCGACGTGTATGTGGCGGGTGGCGTGGAATCGATCTCGTGCGTGCAGAACGAGATGAACCACCACATGCTGACCGAAGGCTGGCTCAGCCAGAACAAGCCGGAAATCTACTGGTCGATGCTGCAGACCGCGGAGAACGTCGCGAAACGCTATTCGATCTCGAAGGAACGCCAGGACGAATACGGCGTGCGTTCGCAGCAACGCGCCGCGGCCGCGCTCGAAGCCGGCAAGTTCAAGGACGAGATCGTGCCGTTGACGGTGCTAGCCGGTGTCGCCGACAAAGCGAGCGGACGTCTCTTCACCAAGGAAGTCACCGTCAGCAGCGACGAAGGCATTCGCGCCGACACGACGCTCGAAGGCGTATCGAAGATTCGCACCGCGATGCCGGGCGGGGTCATCACCGCGGGCAATGCGAGCCAGTTCTCGGATGGCGCGTCGGCTTGCGTGGTGATGAACGCGAAGGTGGCGGAGCGCGAAGGCCTGCAGCCGCTCGGCATTTTCCGCGGCTTCGCGGTGGCGGGCTGCGAGCCGGATGAGATGGGCATCGGTCCGGTGTTCGCGGTGCCGAAGCTGCTCAAACAGGCGGGTCTGAAGGTCGAGGACATCGACCTGTGGGAACTGAACGAAGCGTTCGCGGTGCAGGTGCTGTATTGCGCCGACAAGCTCGGCATTCCGCAGGACCGTCTGAACGTGAACGGCGGCGCGATCGCGGTCGGCCATCCGTATGGCGTGTCGGGCGCGCGGCTGACCGGCCATGCGCTGATCGAAGGCAAGCGACGCGGCGCGAAGCTGGTCGTCGTGACCATGTGTATCGGCGGCGGGCAGGGCGCGGCGGGTTTGTTCGAAGTGGTGTGATCCGGCTCGAGGTAGTGAACGGCGGGTGCCGTGTGGTTCGGCGCGAGAGCGGCGAACTCGCGGCACCCGTTTTTATTCGCGCGTGGTGTCCACCGTCATGAGCCGTCTCAAGGCAAAGCCATGCTGGACGACGGCAGGCTCAAAGTGCCCTGGTCGATGAAGCGTGTCGTGCCCGTCAGTCCGCCCGCGAGCTTGCCGCGCAGAATGTACGGAATTTGTCCCGATTCCGTGGCCCCCGCGAAGGCGAACGCCTGCCGAACCGCGGCGAAAGCCGGCACGGTCAACGGCACGTTGACAACCGTTTCGCCGTAGCGCGGCACGGTGCCCGCCTGGTCGCTCACACCGCTCGCGAACGGCTTGCCATTCAGTTCGAGATCGAGCGACACGCCGTTGAAGTTAACCGCGGAATCGTTGGGATTCTGCACGCGCAGTTTCACGTTGAAGCGCATCTCGAGGCCCTGACTGTCGATCGGTTCGATGCCTGCCACGTTGACACGCACCGGGTCGCCGCCGAAGAGGCCGGCGCAACCGTTGAGCGTCAGCGTGACGAGGGCGAGGATCGTGGTCAGACGAACGGAACGGCCGGACAGCAGCGCGCGAAAGAAGGACATGACCTGCACCTCGAAAGAAGCGGCTTTGGTCATGCATTGTACCGGGCCATATTGCACGCGGAGCAGCGTTTCAGGCCGCGCGCCGCAGCCGTGTTTTGACGAAGCTGGCCAGATGGTGCGCCGTTTGAAGGATCAGACTGCGACCGTCCTTCCGCGCGCCCCAAGGCTGCACGACAAACGCAGCAGCATTCGCATGCGCGGCGCTGATCGACACGACGCCGCGTTGCGGCGTCACGAAGCAGTCGCCTTCGTGCAAAGTGATTGACGTGAGCGGCACGGCGTCGCCCAGCCATGCAAGCGAGTGGTCGCGGAACTCGAGTTGCAAGTCGCCTTCCACCGCGACGATCGAGGTCCGGGCGCGCAAGTCATGCACGGCCAACTGGCCGGCCACGAGGCGAGAAGCAGCGCTGCATGCCGGACCAAAGCGGGATTGACAGACTGACATGGCCGTTTCCTTTAAAGCGTTTCCATGCCACACAGCTTATTGAGTCCGTTCGCATCAAAACAGCCGCAGCCACAGACAATGTGAACCGGTACAGCAGCGCGTTTCGGTGTGCTGTATCGGTCGGAATCGAACGGATGTGTATCTGTTGCGACGCGCGAACTGTGCGCACCATCGGCTCATGACCCAATCCATCCTGACCCGGCAGGCAGCGCCCGCGGACCGGCTGCCGGACAGCCAGCCTCTCTACCGGCAATTGGCTGATCAATACCGCCGGGCGATCGGCAGCGGCGTGCTCCGTCCGGGCGACCGCATGCCGTCGATGCGCGCATTCATGCAGCGGCACGGCGTGAGTCTCGCGACGGCGACCGAGAGCTACCGCGTGCTGGAACGTGACGCGCTGATCGATGCCCGGCCGCGCGCCGGTTACTTCGTGCGTGTGCCGCCCACGGCTGCGCTGCCGGCCGCGTCCGAGCCCGACCTGGCGGTGCTGCCGGGCGCCGCGCAGTTCGTCGGCATTCACTCGGTGATTTCCGCGATCGTGTCGACATTCCAGCGCTATCCGGACGCGCTGAATCTCGGTGGCGCGACCGCGTCGCCCGACCTGTATCCGACGGACGCGCTACAAAAAGCCGCGCTGCGCGCGTTGCGCAAGCGGCCCACCTTGCTGACCGCCGCCGGACACGATCAAGGCGATCCAGCCTTGCGCGCGATCATCGCGCGCCGCGCGCTCGACGCCGGCATCCAGATCGGCGCCGATGACATCATCATGACTCACGGCGGCATCGAGGCCGTGAACCTCGCGTTGCGGGCGGTGACGCAGCCGGGCGATACCGTCGCGGTCGAGTCGCCGTGCTTTTTCGGCTTGCTGCAGGCGCTCGAAAGCCTCGGCTTGCGCGCGCTCGAAATTCCGGCCAGTCCGACCACCGGCCTCGCGATCGAAGCGCTGGCCTTCGCGCTGCAAACGCATCCCGACATCAAGGCCGTGGTCGTGGTGCCGAACTTGCAGAACCCGCTGGGCAGCGTGATGCCCGACACGCACAAGGCGCGGCTCGTCGAGCTGTGCGCGCGAGCCGGCATTCCGCTGATCGAGGACGATCCCTACCGCGAACTGGCCGATGCCGCCCAGCCGCCCAAATCGCTAAAGGCCTGGGACACCGACGGCACCGTGATTCACTGCACGTCGTTCAACAAGGTGCTGGCGCCCGGCATGCGGGTCGGCTGGATCAACGGCGGCCGCTGGCATCCGCGCATCGGCATGCTGAAGTTCGCGCAATCGCGGCACAACGAGCAACTGTCGCAAGTCGTGCTCGCCGAATTTCTGGAAACGAACGCGTATGAGCGGCATTTGCGGCGTCTGCGCGACCGGCTGCGGCTGCAGCGCGAACGGATGGCGGCGGCGATCGCTACCTCGTTTCCCGACGGCACGCGCTTCACGCCGCCGGGCGGCGGGATGTTTTTCTGGATCGAACTGCCGGGGGAATTGTCGTCGACGGCGTTCTTCGAGGCCGCGCTGGACGACGGCATTCGCGTGATGCCGGGGACGGTGTTTTCAAATGCCGGGCGCTTCGATCATTTCATCCGGCTCAGTTCGCCGAGCACGGATCTCGATCTGGCCGACGAAGCCGTGCGCAGGTTAGGGCGGCTGGCCGCGCGGATGACGGCGTATTCAGGTTGATGCGGGTGCGGCGCCGATGTATAAGTGCTTGAAGAGACACATTACTTTGATCGTCGGCGGATCGTCTGCCAGCGCAGCGGTTCGTTGCAAGGAGTCACAAAAGACCTGCAAAGCACTCCGAATGGCATCTTCCTATCATTAGCAATCCGGTCATGTGCTGATTGCTCCCCGACTGCTTCTGGCAGATCGTTTCTTGAAGGCAATGCCGATCTGCCCCGCGTTACCACTCGAAGATCACCACGGAGACGATATGCCATTCATTTGTGAAAATGTCGAGTGCCGAGCTGTGCTTGCCCGCAAACAGGTCAAACCGAATCGGGACAACAATACGTTTTATTTCTATTGCCCCGACTGCAATACGCGCAACGAGCTGATCGATGTCGGCGCCGCCGGTGGTCCTCTGGAACTGATTCAGCCCGTGCGGCAGGGGCTACCGCACAAGGTGGTCGCGACAGCCCGGCCTCTCGAGGACGGAAGGTACGCGGCGCAGTTGAGCATTCAGAAAGCGCTCGGGATCAAGGGGCCTTTTGCGCCGGAAGAACGTTGGGACCAGCTTGGCATCTTCCCCGACGCGCAAGACGCCGTCAGCCATGCGAAAACCACGGCTGCGGGTTGGCTAGGGGCTGACTTCAGCCATTAAAGAGGCCAACGGTTCGGCGTCGCGCCCGCGCGCCGACCTCGTTCGTTTGTCCGCAAACATCTTGTAGATTTCTTCTAATTGGCGCCGACACAGCCTGTACCCGATTGGGGGCTCTGGCCAACCCAATCGGGCCGCAGTTCTGCCAGTCGTCGCAAAAGCCTTTTCTCTCGACCCCAAGGGCGTGATTTCGCCGCAGAGCACAATGCTCGCGAGCGAGCCTTCATCCGCATCGCCAAGGCCCGTTTTGCCCGCCCCGAACCGCCCGATAACACTCCACCCAACGCGTAAGTTTGATAGGCTTGCTCTTTGCTCTGGCCGCAAGGGGCGCTCGAACAAAATGCCGAAGCCACCCTACGCGCCCCGCATCGATTTCATGAACGTAGCGACTACACAATCTGCAAACAAGCCATGACCGATTCGCCTTCATCTAACGCGAGCACTGCGTCCATGCCCGAGAGCCCGTTCGTCGACCGGCTCGGCGCGCAGCTCCTCTCGGCCGCGGACGGCGCCAGCGAAGTCGTGCTGCCGCTGCGGCAAGATCATATGAACACGTGGGACGTCGCCCACGGCGGCGTCACGATGACGCTCGCCGACATCGCGCTTGCGATGGCCGCCCGCAGCCTCGCCGGCGACGGCGTCGGCGTCGTCACGGTCGAGATGAAGGTCAACTTCATGCAGCCGGGCCGCGGCGAATTGCGCGCGAGCGCCCGCGTGCTGCACCGCTCGACCACCATGGCCTACTGCGAAGGCGAGATCCGCGACAGCGAAGGCCACTTCGTCGCCAAGGCGCTCGGCACCTTCAAGTACATGCGGCGCCTCGCCGTGGGACGCGATATCACGCAACAACGCTTGCGCAGCGACCCGTCGGCGAAACCCGGTCCTAGCGACGGCTGAACGCAACCGTGCGAACAACGCGCGTGTCCCAGAACCGCGCGCGGGTTCCTGCTTTCACAAAACGCCGTTCGAATCATTCGCCGAACTCATCGGCAACTCATGGAGACGATCGTCATGCCTCAGATCAACCGTCAACTCGTGCTGGCGTCGCGCCCGCAAGGCGCCGTGACACCCGACAATTTCCGCCTCGTCGAAACGCCGCTCGCCCCGTTGGCCGATGGCGAAATTCGCGTGCGCAATCACTACCTGTCACTCGACCCGTACATGCGCGGCCGCATGAACGATAGCAAGTCGTACGCAGCGCCGCAGCCGTTGAACGAAGTGATGATCGGCGGCACGGTGGGCGAAGTGGTGGAGTCGAAGAATCCGAAGTTCGCGGTCGGCGACAAGGTCGTCGCGATGTTCGGCTGGCAGGAATACGGCACCTCGAACGGAACCGGCGTGCAGAAAGTCGACGATACGCATGTGCCGTTATCGGCCTATCTCGGCCCGGTCGGCATGCCGGGTGTCACGGCATGGTACGGCCTGAACCGCATCATCGCGCCGAAAGCGGGCGAGACGGTGGTGGTCAGCGCGGCGAGCGGCGCGGTGGGCAGCGTGGTCGGCCAACTGGCGAAGCTGGCCGGCGCGCGCGCGGTCGGCATCGCCGGCGGCGCGGACAAGTGCCGCTATGTGACCGAAACGCTCGGCTTCGATGCCTGCGTCGACTACAAGGGCGGCAATCTCTATCAGGACCTCAAGGCCGCGACCCCGAACGGCGTGGACGGTTACTTCGAGAACGTCGGCGGCGAAGTGCTCGACGCGACGCTCGCGCGCATGAATGCGTTCGGCCGGATCGCGCTGTGCGGGTTTATCGCGGGCTACGACGGCCAGCCGTTGCCGCTCAAGCATCCTTCGCTGATGCTCACGCAGCGACTGCTCGTGCAAGGCTTTATCGTCAGCGAGCACATGGACGTGTGGCCGGAAGCGCTCAAGCAACTCGGCACGCTGGTCGCGCAAAAGAAGCTCGAATATCGCGAAACCATCGCGCAAGGACTCGATGCGGCGCCCGAGGCGTTCATGGGCCTGCTCAAAGGCAAGAACTTCGGCAAGCAACTCGTCAAACTGATCTGATGGCAACGGCGGTCAAGCGAATCACACAACACGCCGATCAACCCAGGGGAGTCACATGATGTTCGAATTCGCAGGCAAGGTGGCGGTGATCACCGGTGCGGCGAGCGGTTTTGGCCGCGCGTTCGCGCAGAAGGGCGCGTCGCTCGGCATGAAGCTCGTGCTGGCCGACGTGAACCCCGACGCGCTCGCGCAAACCGTCGACGCATTGCGCGCCGACGGCGCCGAGGCGATCGGCGTGCCGACCGACGTCGCCAGCGCGGCGCAGGTCGAAGCGCTTGCGCAAGCGGCACTCGACGCCTACGGTCGCGTGCATCTGCTGTTCAATAACGCGGGCGTGGGCTCGGGCGGCTTCCTGTGGGAAAGCTCGGCGAACGACTGGTCGTGGGTGTTCGGCGTGAACGTGCTGGGCGTCGCGCACGGCGTGCGGGTCTTCACGCCGATCATGCTGGCGCAGAACGAGCCGGCGCATATCGTCAACACGGCGTCGGTCGCGGGGCTGCTGTCGCCGCCCGCAATGGGCATCTACAACGCGTCGAAGCATGCCGTCGTGTCGCTCACCGAAACGCTGTATCACGACCTGCAGTTGGCGCAAGGCGGAGAGGCGGCGGGCGGGCTCGTCGGCTGTTCGCTGCTGTGCCCAGCCTTCGTGCCGACCGGTATCGCCGACGCGGAACGCGCGCGCCCCGCGGACCTGCGCAACGACAGCGGACCGACGCGCTCGCAGGTCGCCGCGGGCAAGCAACTGCAGCGTGCGGTGCAATCGGGCAAGCTGAGTGCCGACGATGTCGCCGAGATCACCTTCGAAGCGATCGCCACGCGGCGTTTCTATATCGTCACGCATCCGGGCATCATGGCGACGGTGAAGCTGCGTCACGAGGACATCGAGCAGTTGCGCAATCCCACCGATCCCATGTCGCTCAAGCCGGAAGTGAAGAACGCCGGTTAGGCGCGACTTTCATCGCATCGCCGGCGCGCTATCGCGCCGGTTTTTTCAAACCTTCGGCGCTCATGCGCCATCAGACGCACCATGCCGCTGAATCCGAAGATCGAGCAGGTGCTCGACATGATCGCGCGGGCCAGGCGCCCGAAGCTTCACGAAATGACCGCGCAAGACGCGCGCGCCTCCTACGAAAAAAGCGCACCGATTCTGGAGATCGCCAGCGCGCCGATGTTCGCGCTGGAAGATCTGCGTATCCCGACACGCGACGGCGCGACCATTCGCGCGCGCCTTTATCAGCCTGTCGAGCCGAGCTGGGCCGAGCCCGCGCCGGCGCTGGTGTACTACCACGGCGGCGGCTTCACGGTGGGCAGCGTCGATACGCACGATGCGCTGTGCCGGATGTTCGCGCGCGACGGCCAGTGCACGGTGTTATCGGTGGATTACCGGCTCGCGCCCGAATACAAATTTCCCACGGCCGTCGAGGACGCGTTCGACGCCTTGAGCTGGCTGCATACGCATGCCGCGGAATACGGAGTGGATACCGGCCGCCTCGCGGTAGGCGGCGATAGCGCGGGCGGCACATTGGCGACGGTCTGCGCGGTGCTCGCACGCGACGTCGGGATCAAACTCACACTGCAATTGCTGATCTATCCAGGCACGACGAGCTACCAGCAAACTGATTCGCACTCGCGCCTCGCCGACGGCTTTCTGTTGTCCGGCGACACGATTCAATGGTTCTTCGAGCAATACGTGCGCGATGCGAGCGACCGTGAAGACTGGCGTTTCGCGCCGCTCGACGGCCAACGCGGCGCGCCCGATTTCAGCGGCATTGCGCCGGCATGGATCGCCACCGCCGAATACGATCCCTTGAGCGACGAAGGCGATGCCTACGCGGAGAAATTACGCGCGGCGGGCAACACGGTCACGCTCAAGCGCTATCCGGGCATGATCCACGAGTTCTTCAAAATGGGCGGCTTCGTACCCGAGGTCGCGCAGGCGCACGCGGATGCCGCCGCGGCATTGCGCGCGGCGTTCGGCATCGAGTGAACGCGGTTGTTTAGCTAGTCAATCAACCGCCAACGGAATGACCTTCAGGCAATCTCGCGTTCGATATTGAAAGCGAAGCTGCGCTCGAAGTCGCCGGGCCGTGCGATGCGGTGCGAGCCGTTGTCGTCGCTACGCTCGGCGACGGCCACGCTGATCACTTCGCCATGCGCGGCCACGCGCAACGCGGTCGTGCCGCGCGTGCCGTACTCCGGCGTTTCGATGAATGCCGCCGACAGCGCCCGCTCGCGTTCGAGCGGAATGCCGGTGGACGGCAATTCGTCGTCGCGCGCGAGGCGCGGATCGCGCATCAGATCGATCAGGCGTTCGAGCGGCGGCATGGCGTCGCGCGCGAGCACGGCACTCAGTTCCGTGCGCTTATTCACAAGCTTCGGCCACGCGGTATCGAGCACCGCGTTCGAGATGCCGTGCGTGCCAGGTGCGAGCAGCGCGGGCGCGAGATCGCCCCGGTTGCAGTACCAGGCGAGTTCGCGGCGCGTCCAGTCGCCCACCAGCAGATTGAAACCGTTGTAGATGTCGCCGGTTTGCGCGACGTGTTGCAGGTACGCGAGCGGGGTGGCGTGCGGGTTTCCCGTCGCATCGCGCGCGGCGCCGCTCAGCCAGTCGCTGACGAGCGTGCCGCGGGTCGGCGCGTCGGCGCGCATTTCGTGCGGCGCGCGGTAATTGGTCAGCGCGGCGAAGCGGCCGTCGCGCGACATGCCGAGCCACGTGCCGCCGCCCACCAGATCACGGCCGGCCAGCACGCCCGGCGCGTCATGCCACCAACTGATCGGTTCGGCCGTGCGGCGAAAGAATTCGTCGCGATTCGCGGCGAGCGTGAAGAGCGGGCCGTCGACCGCGTCGGGTCGCCAGTCGAAGACGATCAGGCACATCGGGGGGCATCTCCCGGTGGGGCGCTGCAGGTGAAGAGGCCAGTAAAAAGCGGCGCTGGTTGCGCCGCTTCGTACCGCGAGAGAACTTTAAACTTCGGTCGGCAACCCGTAGGGCAGCGCGAGGAAGCGAAGCGCCGGGCCGTCCGCCGCGCCCAGATGCACCGAGCCGTTTTCGAGCGCGGCGAGCTTGATCTCAACCAGCACATCGACACCGCCGTCCGGCGCCGACGCCGCGTTCACGACCATGCCGCACGGCTGGCCTGGATCGTCCGAATGAAACAGTTCCGCGCCGGCGTGCACCGTGTCGAGTTCGCCGGCCACGTTGGCGAGCGATGTGCGCCGCTTGATCGTGCCGCGATACTGGCTGCGCGCCACCACTTCTTGACCGGGATAGCAGCCTTTGCGGAAATTCACCGCGCCGAGCACGTCGAAGTTGACCATTTGCGGCACGAACTGCTCGACCACCGGCTGGGTGATGCGCGGCTCGCCTGCGCGAATGTCGAGCCAGTCCCACACGGCCGGCGAGACGCGCTTGAGTTTTTCGTCGAGCGAGGGCAGGAGCGACTCGACTTGCGCTTTCGGGCCGATCCACAGAAAACGCAGGCGCTCGAGCGCATCGGGTACGCGAATCAGCGAGCCCGCCGCGCCGTCCACTTTCACGTGCACGCCGTCCGGCAGCGCGTCGAACACGCCCGAGAGCGCCTTGCGCACGTCGCCGGCGAGACCGACCACGGCCAGTTCGCCGCTCGCGTCGACGAGCTTGGCTTTGGCGCGCAGCACGAACATGGAGAGCCGCTTCTGCACGGCGGCCTGCACGTCTTTCGACGCCAGCAGGCGGATCGTGTCGCCGCTGCGCCACGTCAGGAACGATGCCAGCAGACGTCCCTTGGCCGAGCAGTAGCCGGCCAGACGCGCATTGGCGGCGTCGAGGTGCTGGGTGTCGTTGGTCAACTGGCCGTGCAGGAAGCTCGCGGCGTCGTCGCCGGTGACGTCGATCACGCCGAACTGCGTGAGCGGCATGTACGCGCCGTGGTGAATGACGGCGTCGAATTCATCGGCGGAAGGGCGCGGCAGCGTGGGCAGGCCGGCCGGCGTGGCGGCAGTGGGCGCCGTGCCTGTGGAAGTGCCTGAAGCGGTAGCGAGCGGTGTGTTCATGGATTCCGAGAACAGTCAATTCTGACTTTAGCTAAGGCAAACAAGTATTATATGCAGTCCAACCCTGCCGCGTTTCGCATGACCCTTTTCAAGAAATGTTTCATTGCCGGCTCACTTGTCATTGTGCTGGCCGCAGCCGCAATTGCCGGCGGGTACCACTGGGCCAACAGCCCACTCGAGCTGACCCCCGCGCAACTCGATGTCACCGTCAAGCCGCACAGCAGCTTGCGCAGCGTCACGCTGCAGCTCAATCGTGGCGGCGTGCCGGTCGAGCCGGAACTGTTCGTCATCATGACGCGGCTGCTGGGGCTGCAAAGCGAGCTGAAATCGGGCAACTACGAATTCAAGACGGGCGTGACGCCGTACGAGGTGCTGCAGAAAATCGCCCGCGGCGACGTCAACGAATACGTGGCGACCATTATCGAAGGCTGGACCTTCAAGCGCATGCGCGCCGAGCTCGACGCCAATCCGGCGCTCAAGCACGACACCATCGGCATGAGCGACACCGATCTGATGAACGCGATCAATGCGCCGGAAGCTTCGATCGGCAATGGCGAAGGGCTGTTTTTCCCGGATACGTATCTGTTCGACAAGAACACCAGCGACCTCGACGTGTACCGCCGCGCCTACCGTCTGATGCGTCTGCGGCTTGATGAAGCGTGGACCGCGCGCGCGCCGAACCTGCCGTACAAGACGCCGTACGACGCGCTGACCATGGCGTCGATCATTGAAAAGGAAACCGGCAAGAAGTCCGACCGGCCGATGGTGGCGGCGGTATTCGCCAACCGTCTGCGCGTGGGCATGCCGCTGCAAACCGACCCGACCGTGATCTACGGCATGGGCGGCGGCTACACCGGCCATATCAGGAAAAAAGACCTGCAGACCGACACTCCTTACAATACCTACACCCGGATGGGTCTGCCGCCGACGCCCATCTCGCTGCCCGGTGTGGCGTCGCTGCAAGCGGCGCTGAACCCGGCGCAAACCACCGCGCTGTATTTCGTGTCGCGCGGCGACGGCAGCAGTATCTTTTCTGACACCCTCGGCGATCACAACAAGGCCGTGGACAAATACATTCGAGGGCAATGATGGCGCGGGGCAAATTCATTACGTTTGAGGGCATCGACGGGGCGGGCAAGACCACCCATCTCAGCTGGTTTCGGGAGCGCCTCGAACAGAAGGTCGCAAGCACCGGCCGCTCGGTCGTGATGACGCGCGAACCTGGCGGCACGCCGCTCGGCGAGCAGATCCGCGAGATCGTGCTGCATCAGAAAATGGACCTCGAAACCGAGGCGCTGCTGATGTTCGCGCTGCGCCGCCAGCATCTGGCCGAAGTGATCGAACCGGCGCTCGCGCGCGGCGACTGGGTGCTGTCGGACCGTTTCACCGACGCGACCTTCGCGTATCAGGGCGGCGGCCGCGGTCTGCCGCGCGACAAGCTCGAAACGCTGGAGCGCTGGGTGCAGGGCGGTTTTCAACCGGACCTGACGGTGCTGTTCGACCTCGCGCCCGAGATCGCCAACGAACGGCGCAGTGCGGCGCGCGATCCGGATCGCTTCGAGAGCGAATCCGTGGCGTTTTTCAACCGAACCCGCACCGAATATCTGCGCCGCGCCGAGGAAGCGCCATACCGGTTCGCTATCATTGACTCCGCGCAGAGCATTGTGCAGATTCAGAGAAAGCTTGAAGAATTGATTGCAGTTCTTTGATTTTAAAAGAATATAACCTTGTCTTATAACGCTGTGCAGAGTTCGTGTTACGTCTCATAAAACTCCTGCAACGGTTTGATTTAAAAGAGAAACGATGATTTATCCGTGGCAAGCCGATGACTGGAACCGCCTGCAGCAGCTGCGCGGCCACTGGCCGCACGCGCTGTTGCTGCATGGACAGGCCGGCATCGGCAAGCTGCGCTTCGCGCAGCATCTCGCGCAAGGCCTGCTGTGCGAGGCGCAACAGCCCAACGGCGAGCCGTGCGGCGCGTGCGTGGCCTGCAACTGGTTCGCGCAGGGCAATCATCCGGACTACCGGATCGTCGTGCCCGAGGCGCTGGCCGCCGAAGCGGGCCTGAACAACGCCGCGGACGAGAAAGCCGACAAGGCCGACGCCGACGAAGGCAAGAAGACCCGCGCTCCCAGCAAGGAAATCAAGATCGAGCAGGTTCGCGGCTTGCTCGACTTCGTCGGCGTGGGTTCGCACCGCGGCGGCGCGCGCGTGGTCGTGCTGTATCCGGCGGAAGGGTTGAATATCGCCGCGGCCAACGCGCTCTTGAAGACGTTGGAAGAACCGCCGGCGGGCGTCGTGTTCCTGATGGTGTCGGCGCGGATCGACCGCCTGCTGCCCACTATCATCAGCCGCTGCCGCCAATGGCCGATGACCATCCCTGCGCCCGAAGCGGCGACGAAGTGGCTCGCCGCGCAAGGCGTGGCCGAAGCGCCCGCGCTGCTCGCCGAAGCCGGTGGCGCGCCGCTCACCGCACTCGCGCTCGCCAGCGACGAGAACCGCGCGCTGCGCGACTGGACGCTCAAGCAACTCGCCGCCGGCCCCGATTGCGACGCCTTCGCCTGCGGCGAGGCGCTGCAGAAGCTGCCCGCGCCGCTGGTGCTAGGCTGGCTGCAACGCTGGATGTACGATCTGCTGGCGCAGCGCACGGCGGGCGCGCCACGTTACTTTCCGCAAGCGTCGGCGGCGTTGACGCGCTGCGCGTCGCAGGCCGATGCCAGCGCGTTCGCGCGCTTCATGCGCACCGTGACGCGCCAGCGCGCCGTCGAGAATCATCCGCTGAATGCGCGGCTGGTGTTCGAGGAACTGTTTATCGGCTACCGCGAGCTGTTCGCGTAAGTCTGTCCGTGGGGCACGCCGGCAGCGGCAGGCGCGCTTCGCAGCGCTTTACCGCACTAGGCTGCCGGCGCCGGTCCATCTTTCGTCCTATTCCCGTTTTGGCCTTCCATCTCACGTTCAACGCACCATGAGCCTTTCCTACCGCGATGCCACGCTCGACGATCTGCCCGCGATCGTCGCCATCTACAACTCGACTGTGCCGTCGCGGCAAGTGACGGCCGATCTCGAGCCGGTCAGCGTCGAAAGCCGGCTGGGCTGGTTTCACGCGCACGGTCCGCAAAAGCGGCCGTTGTGGGTGGTGGAAGACGCGCAACAGCCCTGCCGTGTGATCGCGTGGCTGAGCTTCTCGGATTTCTACGGCCGTCCGGCCTATCAGCGCACCGCCGAAGTCAGCATCTATCTCGACGAAAGCGCGCGTGGCCGCGGCCTTGGCAAGCAATTGCTGGCGGCTTCGCTGGCGGCGGCGCCGGCACTCGGCATCGACTCCGTGCTCGGCTTTATCTTCGGCCACAATGAGGCGAGCCTGCGCCTGTTCCGCGCCTTCGGTTTCGATACGTGGGGCTCGCTGCCGCGCGTGGCCGTGCTGGACGGCGTGGAGCGCGATCTGGTGATTCTCGGCAAACGCCTCGACGCTGTTGCGGCCGCCGCGAACGCCGCCTGATTCACCTTGAGCACTTCCTAAGCAGGACATCACCATGTTTGTCGACTCGCACTGCCATATCAACTTCGAAGGACTCGCCGACCGCCTGCCGCAGGTGCTCGAGAATATGCGCAGCCACTCGGTCACGCATGCGCTGTGCGTGTCCGTCGATCTGGAAACGCTGCCGTCCGTGCTCGACATCGCCAGCCGGTATGAGAACGTGTACGCCTCGGTCGGCGTGCATCCGGATCACGAGGACATGCGTGAGCCGAGCGTCGCCGAACTGGTCGAGCTGGCCGGGCATCCGAAGGTGGTCGCGATCGGCGAGACCGGCCTCGACTATTACCGCCTGGAAGGCCGCACGATCGCCGACATGGAATGGCAGCGCGAGCGCTTTCGCACCCATATCCGCGCGGCGCATGCCACTGGGAAGCCGCTGATCATCCATACGCGCTCGTCGTCGGAAGACACGCTGCGCATCATGGCCGAGGAGCGCGCGGGCGAGCCGGGCGGCGTGATGCATTGCTTCACGGAACCGTGGGCCGTCGCCGAACAGGCGCTGGCGCAGAATTTTTACATCTCGCTGTCAGGCATCGTCACGTTCAAGAGCGCGACCGACGTGCAGGACGTCGCGCGCCGCGTGCCGCTCGAGCGTTTGCTGATCGAAACCGACTCGCCGTACCTCGCGCCCGTGCCGTATCGCGGCAAGCCTAATGAACCTGCGTACGTCAGTTATGTCGGACGGTTCATTGCGCAGCAACGCGAGATGCCGGAAACGGCGCTGGCCGCCGCGACCACGCAGAACTTCTTCCGCCTTTTCAAGATCCCCGCGCCCGCTGGTGCGTGATACGTAAAGTCGATCAATATCAAAAGGATAGGGACGTTTCCTAAAGTTAAATATGAGAGAAATTTCGATGTCGATTGCAGCATCCCAAGACACTTCCGCAGCGCGTGGCGCGCTGGCTTCGGCACGGCGCGGCGCCTCGCGCGTCGCATTCGCGGCGGCGCTGGCGTGCGCCGCGCTGAGCTCGCTGGTGGTGTCGCCGGCTCAGGCTGCGCCGATCGATTCGCTGATCAAATCGGTCAAGTTCGACGACGTCGACGGCGTCAACAAGTTGCTCGCCAAGGGCATGGACCCCAACAGCGTGGATAACCAGGGCATTCCGCTGCTGGTGCTGGCCGCGCGCGAGAAATCGGACAAGGTGGGCGCCGCGCTGGTCGCCAATCCGAAAACCAACATCGAGATTCAGGACAAGGCCGGCGAGAACGCCATGATGATGGCCGCGCTGAACGGTGACCTCGACTTCGTCAACCTGCTGATCGCGAAAGACGCCGAGGTCAACAAGAAGGGCTGGGCGCCACTGCACTACGCGGCGGCGAACGGCCATGACGACATCGTCAAGGTGCTGCTCGACCATTCGGCCTACGTCGACGCGGGCTCGCCGAACGGCACCACGCCGCTGATGATGGCCGCGCGCGGCGGTCACGTGTCGACGGTGAAGCTGTTGCTCGACAACGGCGCGGACCTGACGGTGAAGAACCAGATCGGCATGACGGCGCTCGATTTCGCCAAGACCTACAAGGAGCCGGACGTGGTCGAAGGGCTGACCGCGCGCCTGCAGCAGATGCAACAGAAGTGATGTGAGTGGCGGCGGGAGTCGGCGGCGGCTCACGAGCGGCCGACTCGCTTCGCCAGAGCACCGCGCTCAAAGGCCAGCCCGGTCCGCCGGCCGCCTGGGCGCCGCAATCTGAGCTTTAGGCGTGCTAGCGCCGAAGCACGAAACTACCGGTGCAGCCGCCACCGTCTGGCAAGCCAGTAAAAAGTGCCTGAAGATAGCGGCGCCGCGCACGCTTGCGCTTCGCAAAACAGTGCAGAATGACGACTTTGGCGCGCCGCCTGGGCGCGCCGTTTGGACGCGGCGAAAGACCGCCTGATAAACGACCCTGGAAAGGAACACCATGCTGCGGGCTTTGATTTTCGCCAGCGCGCTTGCCGTACCGCTATCGGCAGCCGCGTTCACGGGAGGCGACCTCAACAAGCTGTGCACCAAGACGGACGTGGCATCGCGTAGCGCGTGTGCCGCTTATATCGAAGGCGCCGCCGACGGGATCTTCAACACCATCGACGCGATCGGCGGGACTACCGGTCCGCGCGTCGGCCAGTACTTCTGCCTGCCGCAGGACGCGCGTTCGGCGCAGCTGACCGACGCAGTGCGCAAGTATATTGCGGAGAATCCGAACGTCGCGGGCTATAACGCCAGCACGGCGATCTCGCTGGGGCTCGGCAAAGCGTTTCCCTGCAAGAGCGGTAGTTGAATTGAATCACGGCTGATGCCTCGCGCACCGGTAGTATCGGGCGCGGTGGGCGTTTTAGCTTGCGGGTATGTTTCGGGTTTTCAGCAGCCGGAACCCCGCCGGGGGCTTTTTCGAAGCCCCGCCTGAAAACCGGTTTAAACCCCGGCCGTCCGTTTGTAGAAGCGGCTGGCCTCGGCACCTTTCCAAGATCGCGCTGACGAACGACCTAAGATGTCTGTAGGCAGTCCGCGACGGCGCGCAGTCGTGCGGCTCGCGCCCGTTTCTTTGGCGGACCCTTCGCCACCGGCGCCCCGCATCACGCAACACGGCAGCCGCGTTCGAGGCTCGTCGGCTCCGCGCCCCGTTCCGCGCTGGTTCTGTCCATATTCAAGCCAAGGAGGAAAAGCCCCTTCATGCCAACTCTCGACGAACTCAGCCGCATGGCCGAAGCGCCGCTGCATACGTGGCTCGGCGCGTTGATTGTCTCGGTCATCGGGATGGTGCTGGCCGTGGGCATTCATCGGATCGGCGCGCGCATCGTGACGCGGCTCGCGCGGCCTTATCCGCTCACCAGCGTGGTGCTGCGCTATATCGACAAGCCGTCTTTGTTCGTGCTCGTGATCCTCGCGCTGGAGGCGGTGTGGTCGGAAGCGCCCGACACGCTCACCTTCATCACACCGCTGCGCGACGCTGTCGCAATCACGCTGATCGGCGGGATCACGTGGCTGTCGGTGCGCTCGGCGGCGGCGATCGGCGAGGCGATCATTCAGGCCCATCCGCTCGATACCGCCGACAACCTGCAGGCGCGCCGCATCCATACGCAAGCGCGCGTGCTGGCGCGCTCGGTGATGTTCGTGATCGTGATCGTCGGCGTGGGCGGTGCGTTGATGACGTTTCCCAGTGTCCGGCAGATCGGCGCGAGCCTGCTGGCGTCGGCGGGCGTGGCGGGCCTGGTCGCCGGTATCGCGGCGCGGCCGGTGCTCGGCAATCTGATCGCCGGCTTGCAGATCGCGCTGTCGCAGCCAATCCGTCTCGACGACGTCGTCGTCATCCAGGGCGAGTGGGGGCGTATCGAGGAAATCACCGGCACGTATGTGTCGGTGCGTCTGTGGGATCAGCGGCGGCTGATCGTGCCGCTGCAATGGTTCATCGAAAACCCGTTTTCCAACTGGACGCGCAGCAGTTCGCAGATCATCGGCACGGTGTTTCTGTACGTCGATTACCGCATGCCGCTCGCGCCGTTGCGCGAGGAACTGGCGCGCATCGTCGAGGACGCGCCCGAGTGGGATCGCCGCGTGCAGGTGCTGCAGGTCACGGACGGCACCGAGCGCTCCATGCAATTGCGCGCGCTCGTCAGTTCGCTCGATTCCGGCCTGAACTGGGATTTGCGCTGCCGGGTGCGCGAGGGGTTGCTCGATTTCATCCAGCAGCATTACCCGCAGTACTTGCCGCGAGCCCGTGCGGAAGTGTCGGCGGAACTCGAAACCGGCAACGGTGAACCGCTCGACTGGGTGCCGCGCAGCACGCAGACGCCGGCCGGCAGCACGGCCGCGCATACCGAGGCCGATCCGGTGGCAAGCCGCGCCGGACGGCCATCGGCAACCGATGCGCCGCGGCCGGTGAAGGAAAAGGTTTGACGGCGGAAAGCGGCATACTCTGGCGTGGCGGGCCGATGAATGCAACTGATCGGGCACTAAAGCGGTCGAACCGTCCACGCACTCACCAACCTGGCGCGGCATCGCGTGCCCCATCGTGTTTCCGGTTCTCGCTGCGCCCATTGCAGGCGAGACACCGCGAACACCTGACAACGCACCCAGCGCGCCGCGCGAACCAAGGAGGACATGCAACATGGGCCGACTGATCGTCGTGTCGAATCGCGTCGCAACGCCGACGGAAACCAAGGGCTCGGCCGGCGGCCTCGCGGTCGGCGTATTCGGCGCGCTGAAGGATGCCGGAGGCGTGTGGTTCGGCTGGAGCGGCGACGTGGTCAGCGAAACCGTCGCCAACGCGGGTCCGACGCTGGAGCAGGACGGCGCGGTGACTTTCGCAACCGTCGGTCTCACGCGCAAGGATTACGACCAGTACTATCGCGGCTTTTCGAACGCCACGCTGTGGCCGGTGTTCCACTACCGCAACGACCTCGCACGCTACGAGCGCGAGGAGTACGCGGGCTACCGGCGAGTCAATGCGTGGCTCGCGCACAAGCTGATCAAGCTGCTCGAGCCCGACGACGTGATCTGGATTCACGACTACCATCTGATCCCGTTTGCCGAGGCGCTGCGTAACGAGGGCATCACGAATCGCATCGGCTTCTTCCTGCACATTCCGTTTCCCGCGCCGCAGATCCTGCTGAACATTCCGCCGCATGAAGAACTGGTGAAGTCGCTGTCGTGCTACGACCTGCTGGGCTTCCAGACCGCCACCGACGAGCTTGCCTTCAAGGATTACGTCACGCGCCACGCGCGCGGCACGGTGGGCGCGGACGGCGTGGTGGAAGCATTCGGCCGCAAGCTGCATACGGGCGTCTACCGCATCGGCGTGTTCCCCGACGAGATCGCCGAGCAGGCGAAGCGCTACGAAAGCCGTCAGCACGTGCTCGACCTGAAGCAGAGCCTGGAAGGGCGCAAGCTGATCATGAGCGTCGACCGGCTCGATTACTCGAAGGGTTTGGTCGAGCGCTTCCGGGCGTTCGAGCATCTGCTGGAGCGCTCGCCGGAATGGCGCGGCAACGTCACGCTGGTGCAGATCGCGCCGCCGACCCGCTCGGACGTCGCCACCTATCAGAAGATCCGTCAGGATCTGGAGTACGAAGCAGGGCGCATCAACGGCCGTTACTCGGGCCTCGACTACACACCGATCCGTTATCTGAACCAGCAGTACGACCGCTGGAAGCTGATGTCGCTGTTTCGCGAATCGCAGATCGGTTTCGTGACGCCCCTGCACGACGGCATGAATCTGGTCGCGAAGGAATACGTCGCCGCGCAGAATCCCGACGACCCCGGCGTGCTGGTGCTGTCGATTTTCGCGGGCGCGGCGGCGGAGCTGACCGGCGCGCTGCTGGTCAATCCGCATGATGCGATCGGGATGTGCGAAGCGTTGCAGCGCGCGTTGCAGATGCCGCTTGACGCGCGTCAGCGGCGTCACGAGATCAACATGGCGGCGCTGCGCAAGAACGATCTCGGCGTGTGGCGCGATACCTTCCTGCGTGATCTGCGCAGCGTGCCCGAACAGAAACCGGGCAAGGGCGGCGGGCATAAGTGATGGGGCGTTTCCACGGGGTAGTTTTGCGAGGCGCGTCGCGCCTCGCTGCTGAAGGCTGGGCGGTCGCATGTTGACCACGTTGGCTGTCGCGGGTTACCGCTCGCTGCGCGAGTTGATCGTGCCGCTCGGCCGCCTGAATGTAATTACCGGTGCTAACGGCAGCGGCAAGTCGAGCGTGTACCGTTCGCTGCGCCTCCTGGCCGAAACGGCGCGCGGTGGCGTGATTACCTCGCTGGCGCGCGAGGGCGGCTTGCCGTCCACGCTGTGGGCCGGTCCTGAGCGCTTTTCGCGGGCCATGCTGGCGGGCGACCTTCCGGTTGAACCGCTTCGCCGCAAAGACCCGGTAAGTCTGCGGCTCGGCTTTTCCGGCGACCAGTTCGGCTACGCGATCGATCTCGGTCTGCCGCTTCTCAATCGCGCCACGCGCTTTCCGCTCGATCCCACCATCAAGCGCGAATGCATCTGGAGCGGCCCCGTGCTGCGGCCGTCAGCCTTGCTGGTGGACCGCCACGGTCCGGCGCTGCGCACGCGCGATGAGCAGGGCGACTGGCAAACCATTCCACAACCCGTCGCCAGCTTCGACAGCATGATGACGGAGTTCTCCGACCCGCGGACCGCGCCCGAGATGGTCACGGTGCGCGAGCAGATCCGCTCGTGGCGCTTCTACGACCATTTCCGCACCGACGCCGAAGCGGCCGCGCGTCTGCCGCAGATCGGCACGCACACGCCGGTGCTCGCGAACGACGGCGCGGACCTCGCCGCGGCCTTGCAAACCATCCGCGAAATCGGCGACCCGGCTGCGCTCGACGCCGCCATCGACGACGCCTTTCCCGGCTCGAGCCTCGACGTCACGACACAGGACGGCCGCTTCGAAGTGGTGATGCAGCAGCACGGCCTGCTGCGACCGCTGAAAGGCGCGGAGCTATCGGACGGCACCTTGCGCTATCTGCTGCTGGTCGCGGCCTTGCTGACGCCGCGTCCGCCTGAACTCCTCGTGTTGAACGAACCCGAGACGAGCCTGCATCCGGACCTGCTACCGGCGCTCGCCCGCCTGATCGCGCGGGCGGCTGCCCATTCGCAGGTGCTGGTGGTGTCGCATGCGGCGCGTCTGATCGCGGCGCTCGAGCGTGAGGAAGCGAGCCAGTCGATCGTGCTGGAAAAGCAGTTCGGCGCAACCCGCATCGCCGACGCCGACGACCGCGATTTGCCGGCCTGGAAATGGCCCACGCGCTGATAGGTAAAGCCGTTCACGCATCGAGCCGTATGTAAGCTGAATGTAACAGCACCTAGGAAATGCAAGACCAGAGGCTTTTTGTTGTCCTGTAGTGAATAATGCTTCGATGCCGGTGGTGCACGCGGCCGGATTCGGCCGTTGCATTGATCGGAGGTATCGGCGCTGTCATACTCAGCGCCGCTGACGCGCACCGCCTCGCGGCGCAAGCCGTCAGCTCACGGAGACATAATATGAAGATTGCGCAGATCGCCCCCTTGACCGAATCCGTGCCGCCGAAGCTGTATGGCGGCACGGAGCGCGTCGTGTCGTACATCACCGAGGCGCTGGTCGATCTCGGCCATGACGTGACGCTGTTCGCGAGCGGCGACTCCGTCACCAGCGCGAAGCTCGAAGCCGTCTGGCCGCGCGCGCTGCGTCTCGATCCGGGCATTCGCGACCGCGTGGCGCCCCATATGCTGCTGATGGAACTGGTGCGCCGTCAGGCCGAGAACTTCGACGTCCTGCATTTTCACCTCGACTATTACTCGTTCTCGGTCTTCAAGCGCCAGGACACGCCGTTCGTCACGACGATGCACGGCCGCCTGGACTTGCCCGAGCAACAGCCGGTGTTCGACACGTTCAACACCGCGCCGGTGATCTCGATTTCGAATTCGCAGCGGCATCCGCTGCCGCAGGCCAAGTGGCTGACCACCGTCTATCACGGCTTGCCGGAACAGCTCTACACGCCGCAGCCGGTCGAGCAGAAGTACCTCGCGTTTCTCGGCCGGATCTCGCCGGAAAAGCGCGTCGACACCGCGATCCGGATTGCGGGCCGCTGCGGCATGCCGATTCGCATCGCCGCGAAAGTGGATGCCGCCGATCGCGAGTATTTCGAGCGCGACATCCGGCCGTTACTGGATTTGCCTTATGTCGAGTTCATCGGCGAGATCGCGGATAACCAGAAGGCCGAATTCCTGTCCGGCGCGCACGCGCTGCTGTTCCCGATCGACTGGCCGGAGCCGTTCGGCCTCGTGATGATCGAAGCAATGGCATGCGGCACGCCGGTGATCGCGTTCAACCGCGGCTCGGTGCCGGAAGTGCTGGAAGACGGCGTGACGGGTTTTATCGTCGAAGACGAAATCGGCGCGGTGGCGGCGGTCAATCGCCTGCACAAGATGCCGCGCGCGGGCGTGCGGCAGCGCTTCGAGGAGCGCTTCACCTCGCACCGCATGGCGCAACAGTATGTGGATGCGTATCAGTTGGTGATTCGCGCGCAAAAGCGTTCGCGCTTCAAGGTGATCGATACGTCGGGAAGCTGAGCTGAAGAGATTCGGCTCATGCGGCAGGTGAAAAAAGAGCGGCGATGCGAGGTACGCATCGCCGTTTTCATTGGCGCACGGCTCGACACGATTGCGGCTTTCGCATCAGGCAAGGGGGGGTAGCGATGGGCTGCGATTGCGACTACGGCCGGCAAAAGCTCACCGGCGCGGCGCACGCCGCGTTGCTCACGTTGCAAAGGCAGGCTGCGCAGGATTGCGTCTGACCCGGCACCGCTGCTCACGGAACCCGGCGGATCAGACGCACACCCCGCAGACCGGCAACCAGACGGCGTGCCTAGATCTTCAGGCGCGTGACCTTGGTGCCCTGCAGCGATATATCGGCCATCAGGCCGGCATTGGTCAGGATGAACACTTCGACCGGAGCCGTCGCCGTGTTGCTGTCGATCGCGCCGTTGGCGCCCATCTTCACCAGCGCGACGGACGCGTCACCGCCTACCGACCAGCCGTCGGCATTGCGGAATTTGTCCAGGGCGTCCTGCGTCATGAACAGGAAGATGATCGCCTTCGACTGAGCACCCGCCTGCAGGCCGAACGAACCCGAAATCGTGCTGTAGTAACCGACTGTGCCGCCGCCTACGCGCAGCGAGCCTTCGCCATACTGTCCGCCGACGACGAAGCCCGCCTGCAGCACCGACGGGAACACGAGAACGCCACGCGCCTTCGAGACCAGTTCGCGCGAACCCTTGACGGTCGTGAAGAGGCGCGACATGGTGCCCTCGACGCTAGCGTCGATCGACTGGCGTTTGGCTGAATCGGTGGCGGGTGTATCGGGGTTGCCTTTATTGGTCGTGCAACCAGCCAGTGCAAGGCCTCCGAAAGCGAGCGCAGCGGTAGTCTTCAACATGAAGTTTCGTCTTTGCATCGTTTTTCTCCGTCATGGTTCCGGGGCGCAACCTCATCTGACTTGCCAGGTTGCCTTTGAGTTATATCACACGCAAGCCCAAAAGGCGCGCTTCCTCATCAGGCGAAAAGCCTTGTGCGGCGGGGGTTTCGGGCTAATCGTAAGATGTCGTGCGGTAACTTTGACCGGCGCTGCAGCGCGCCTGGAAGCTCCGCGCAGCGCGCGTTCGAATGGGCTCCCGGTGAATCGCGCCGGGTTTCGCCGGAGCCGATCAGAGCAAAGCCGCGACGGTAGCGACCATTCGTTTTTACCGATTTTGCGCCGCGCGAATCGACATTGAAATCAAATTGAAAGTGTTGCCTCGACGCAGCAGATCGGCCGGCATAGCGGCCCGCAATCGGCCTTTTGATCCGGACGCGCGCTCAGCCGTGGTTCGCCGGACTCTTGACCGCCGGCGGGCGCCGCAGCGCGCGGCGCACCATGCCGATCAGCACGCCGAGCAGAAACAGCGTCACGGCCGGCACGATCCAGTAGCCGACGAATGCGTGCCAGAGATAAGCCATCAAGGTGGAGCGGCGCACGCTGTATTCATTGCGGGCGTCCTGCTGACGCGGCGCGTTGGCGGCCAGCACATCCGCCGGACAGCCCGCGGCTTGCGCTTCGTCGGGCTTGCCGTGACAGCGCGCAGCGGCGCCGGCGGCGCGCTGCGCGTCAGTGAAATTCCAGGTGGTCAGCGCACGGTCGAGGTCGACGGCGTTGTACGCCATTTCCTCCCGGATCTCGCTCACCGCCACGATCGCCACGGGCACCGCCCAAAATATGATGACGACCAGCCACCGCCTCAACCAGCGGTTTTTATGCTTCGATACCATCCTTGCCTCCGATGGATGCTCTGCAGCACCAACGACAAGATGGCGGCCCGTCTAATGTTGTATAGGGGGGTGGGCCGTCTCCGCAGCCATCATAGAAGAAAAATGGCGGGTTCGGGCAGATGCACTGCGAAGGGCGGGGCGAGCGCCGGAAGACAGCGCCGATGTGTTCGAGCGGAGCGCGCTCAGGCGCCGCGCATGTCGCGCGGCGCCGATTCGTTGTGTTTAGTTAGCCGGTGCGGACGACAGGCAGGTCTTCATGAACGCCTTGCGGTCATCACCCTTCTTGCCGGTGGCTTGCGCGTTGCACGCCTTCATCTTGTCCTGCTGGCTCATCGGCGCAGCGGCGGCCGGCTTGGCGGACAGGCAGGTCTTCATGAACGCCTTGCGGTCGTCGCCCTTCTTGTCGCCGGCCTGCTTGTTACAGTCGGCCATTTTCGTTTGCTGGCTGTTCTGCGCGAACACCGGCGAAGAAACGAGGACAGCGCCCAGCACCAGCGTAGCGATAGCGGATTGGATTTTCATGTGACACTCCATCGGTGGTGAAAACGTTTTTGGTCGTTCATGCGCGCGGGCGTCAACGATATCCAGGACCCTCGGCACGTCCATTATGGCAAATGCTGTCTGCCAGAACGGCCAAAACCACATTCCGGTTGACAGACGCTCACGCTGGTTTTCCCTTACGTGACGGGGACTGACGGCGGATTGGAGTATGCAATGGCGAATGGCGAGAGTGGGGAATGATGTTATGCATTCCAGATTAAATGCATGAAGCGCATTCAAACGAATTAGCACGATGCCATTCGATAAGACCGATCAAAAATTCAAACATGCTTTGCGCATTGCTGCACATGCAATTGAATTGTAATTCGGCAGGAAATTCCACCACCCAACATATGGGTAATATTGACCAGGATGCATGTCGCCCGTTGCGTCGCTGGTCTGCGCTCACACTGGCCAAAGAGGCTCGCCATGCACTATCTGTTGATGTACGACCTCGTGTCCGATTACCTCGAGCGGCGCGCCGCGTATCGCGATGAGCATCTGAAGCTCGCCTGGGCCGCCACGGAGCGCGGCGAGCTGTTGCTGGCCGGCGCGCTGGCCGAGCCCACGGACACCGCCATGCTGCTCTTTCAAGGCGACTCCGCCGCTGCCGCCGAAGCCTTTGCCAAGGCCGATCCGTATGTACTTGCCGGTCTCGTGACACGCTGGCGCGTGCGGGAATGGACGACAGTGGTGGGCGAGGGCGCGGCGAAACCAGTGCGCTGAAACCTGGTCTATCAGTTGTATCAGTGGAGTGTCGAGCGGCGAAACCCGTCGCTGACTTCATGCTCCCGCGCCGTTCAGGCCGCGCGATCTCCTCGGCATTGATGCACTGCACATAGCGTGTTCAGCGCTGCTTCCCGCGCTTCAGTCGATCCGCGAAAGCCGAGCCAAAATGCATGGAAATCCCGTACCGGACAGGCGACGGATTCATAAAAGTTATTCGACGTGATACCTGCTTGTTGTGCGATGCAATAGCATCATTTCGCTGCCGAAAGCGCCGGGACTTTTGTGACGGCATTGCGAGAAAGACGCAGCAAAAAGGACAAGTTTGTTTCCATCCGTAACACTTGTCTCATTGATATTCACGGAAACCCTGGGGATGGTATGCTTCGTGCACAAATTCTCCCATGCACGAGTGAGACCACGTTTTGTGCTTCGCAATAGGGACAAACCGCACTAAGTCGGGGCGGTATTGACCAGCCAACAGAACGTACAAAACATATTTGTGCAACCGAGGCCTGCACACGGGTCGTGAAAGTTGAATCCGTGGCAGTCCAAAGCCGCGGCCCGGCCAGGCTGCGTGGAGAAAACCCAATGTTTTTCGATGAGCTAAGCAATGACGAATGGGCGCTGCTGGCAGCGCTTGTTTCAGATGAGCCGGCCGTCCGTCTAAACCGACGCGGCCGGCCCCGCGCCGAACCACGCATCGTGGCGAATGCCGTCCTGTGGATTCTGACAACCGGTGAACCCTGGTCGAAACTGCCAGGGCGTTATCCGTCGGGTCCGACTTGCCGGCGCCGTTTTGAAGAATGGCAGTTGAACGGCACGCTGCTGGAGATGGTTCGGCTGTTGTCGCAAACCGGGCGCACCTTTGCGTACGTCCCCCAACCGGCGCCGCCCGTCGCGGCCAAACCCGCGGCACCGGTAGCGGAACCCCCCAGCGTGCGCGACGAGCATCTGCGTGGCGTGTCCTGGAGAAGCCCCGAGTCGTGGCAAGCGCCGGGTGGCATGTCGAACAGCCTGAGCAGTTGGCGTTCGGCCGATCCGATCGCGGACATCACGCGTCAGTTGTCCGGCGCCGCGAACGTGCCGCCGGTGTCTCGTGCGCCAGCGGCACCCGCTGCAGCGCCCGCACGGCATGTCGTGCGGGCCGGCTTGCCGCGTCCGGACGAAGCGCGCGCGGTAGGCGCGGCCATGCATGGTTTGAATTCGGCCATCGCGTCGGCGCGCGGCACGCCTGCGCCCGACGATCGGCGCAACCCGCTGTCGATGAGCCTCGCGCCACGCGGCACGGAAATCGTCGACCGGCGTGGCTATGTGATTTACGTCGCGGCTGAGCAGGTGCCGAACGCCATGTATCGCGCGTGGGCGGAAATCATGAAGGACGGCAAACGCGTCGAGCGTTCCGGCCTCGTCGGCCCGCGCTTTGCGCAAGCCGAGGCGGCGGAGCAATACGCGCTCGACTGGGCAAATCAGTGGATCGAGCGCGAATGCCTCACGTTGGCGGCAGCGGCACAATCCGCGGCTGCGGCACAGGCATCCGCTCAAGCGCCGGCTCATGTCTCAGCGAACCCTGCGTCCACGGCGGCTCGTCCGTTGCCTGCCTTGCGCCATGTGCCCGAGCCAGTCGCGGCCAATCACGGCGCGCCGTTGCATGGACCGCTCAACGCGTTCCGTGGTCCGTTGCGCCGTTATCCCGGCGAACCGGCCGCTGCCACCGCGGCGACCGAGAACAGTGCATCCGATCGTTATCCGTCGTACACAGAACTCATCTCCCACGCGGGATGAGCACAGAAGTTCCCCGCGGCCGGTAGGAGCAACCGCCGCAGGTTCCCGCTTCATTCGTTGTGACATTCGCCCTGATTCACTGGTGTTATCAGAAGGACGCCGTTGATCGACGCCCCTCATCGACGCGCGTTACTGACGTCCGTAGGTGTCGTCGAAACGGACGATATCGTCTTCGCCGAGATACGAACCGGACTGGACCTCGATCATTTCGAGCGGCATCTTGCCCGGGTTCTCGAGACGGTGGGTGACACCCAGCGGAATATAGGCCGATTCGTTTTCGGAGACGATAAAGCGCTCTTCACCGCGCGTGACGAGCGCCGTGCCGCGCACGACGATCCAATGTTCGGCGCGGTGATGATGCATTTGCAGCGAGAGCCGCGCACCCGGTTTTACCACGATCCGTTTGACCTGGAAGCGCTCGCCGGTGTCGACGGAATCGTAGTTGCCCCACGGACGATGCACCTTGCGATGGTTGGCCGCCTCCAGCCCGCCGTCGTTGCGAATCCGGCCCACGATCTTCTTGACGTCCTGCACGCGCGACTTGTCGGCGACCAGAATGGCGTCGGCCGTTTCCACCACCACGAGGTCCTGGGTGCCCACGCAGGCAATCAGGCGTCCTTCCGAATGCGCGAACGTCGAGGCCGCGCCTTCGAACATCACGCGCCCACGGCCCACGTTCTGATCGGCGTCCTTATCCGAGATGTCCCAGATCGCGTCCCACGAACCCACGTCGGACCAGCCCGCCTGCAGCGGCACGACCACGCCCGAGGCCGCGCTTTGATCGTTGCCGAGCTGCTCCATCACCGCGTAGTCGATCGAATTCGACGGCGAGGCGCTGAACGCGTCGCGTTGCAGACGGAAGAAGTCGCCGTCCGCCTTGCCGCCCGCGAAGGCCGCATCGCAGGCTTCGTAAATGGCCGGCTGGAAATGGCGGATCGCCTTCAGCCAGGTCGATGCGCGCATGATGAAGATGCCGCTATTCCACCAGTACTCCTTCGATTCGATATAACGCTGCGCCAGCTCCAGATGCGGCTTCTCGACGAAGCGATCGAGCTTGTGCGCACCGACTTTGCCGGTCATTTCCGCGGCCGCGTCTTGCGTGTCGTTAGTCGTGCCAAGCGCCGCGCCAATACGAATGTAGCCGTAGCCCGTTTCCGCGCGCGTCGGCACGATACCCATCGTGACGATATGACCGACCGCCGCATGCTGCACGCCGGCGGCCACGGCCGCGTGAAAGCCATCGATGTCGGTGACCGCATGATCGGCGGGCATCACGACCATGATGCCGTCTTCGTCCTGCGCGGCGACCGAGAGGGCGGCCACCGTGAGTGCCGGCGCCGTGTCGCGGCCGGCGGGTTCGAGAATCAGCCGGGTCGGCTTGCCGCTCGTGCGTAATTGCTCGGCGGTGGTGAAGCGCTGTTCTTCATTAGCCACCACGACGAGTTGCTCGGTGAGCGGATAGCCGGCCTCGAGTCCCTCGAGACGGCGCGTGGTGGATTGCAGCAGCGAATCGTCGCCGAGCAGGCCGATCAACTGTTTCGGATGCTGTTCGCGCGACATCGGCCACAACCGCGTGCCGGAGCCGCCCGCCAGAATCACGGGATGAACCTTGAGCTTGACGTTCAGGGACTTGACTTGCGTGGACCGGGTGTCGGCGGGCGTGGCCGTGACCGGAGCTGTCATGATGGACTCCTCGAGGCTGGGTGAATGCGTCGAGTTTTATCACGAACTCAGGAATCAATAAAAGCGCGTTAAATAGAAACTATATAAAACGCCTAATAAATTTCTCCATTTCGTGAAGAAAAAATGTCCGGATAATTTTTTAAAAAGAAAAATTACGCGAAAAAAATCACGGGCCATTTTTTTACCGCCGTCCATGCCTCAGAATGATGGCGGAGGGCGACGCGTAAGCTTCGTAGGAAAACGCTCTGAAAGTACGAGATCGGCTTACATCAACGCTTGCAGGACGCCTGTCAAACACCAAATCCGGTAACAATTGCCGAACAAAATTCAGAAAAAATGCCGAAACATTGACCGATACAATTTGAGATATTTTACGGTCTTGCAGTGGGAATTTTAATATCGCTTTATCTATACCTGTACAAGGGTATTCACTCATTCCGACACAGGTTTCCCAATTCGGCTGTTCAGGCAGTTTTTTCGAGCGGGAAACAGAAGGGCAATTAGCATCGGTTCACACAGTTACGCGTCGCGCATGGATTTGCATGACGCGGTTTCCGGCGTTGTGCGTCCCGTCGCCGGATTGAATTTCAACCAACCAACGGATGGCACTTGACTGACGAACTGAGGGGCAGCGCATGCTGAGCGTTCTATCGAGAATCATCGACATCGCCATGGTCGCGCTCGGCGCCGCCATCGCGACGGCCGTGCACAGCGGGAAAGTCGTGTGGCTGGACGATATGCAAAGCGTCTCGCTCGCGTTCGACTGCCTGCTGGTGGTGGTGTTTTTCCCCGCGCTCGGGATCTATCACTCGTGGCGCGGCAAGCCGCTGTACGACCTGCTGTGCCGCGTGGCGGGCGGCTGGCTGCTGGTGGAAGTCACCGGCGTGCTGATCAGCTTCAGCCTGCACCGCTCGGACAGCCTGTCGCGGCTGTGGCTCGTCTATTGGGCCGTGGCCACGATCGTGCTGCTGATCGTCACCAAGGTGATCGTCTATTCGATTCTGCGCGGACTGCGCCGCGAAGGCTTCAATCAGCGCGCGGTGGCGATCGTCGGCGGCGCGCCGTATGGGCGCTTTCTGATCCAGCAGATGCGCAGCCGTCCGGACGCGGGCTTTTCGCCGGTCGTGGTGTTCGATGAAGACAGCACGATCAACCACTACGAAGACCCGGACGCCGGCGAGGCGATCGAGGGCGTGCCGGTCGAACGCGACTATCAGCGCATGCTGCATCTCGTGCGCCAGCGCGCGATCCGCGAGCTGTGGCTGGCGCTGCCGATCTCGAAGGAGAAAGCCATCCACCGCTTCGTGATGGACCTGCGCAACGACTTCGTGAACATCCGCTTCATTCCGGACGTGCGCAGCCTCACGCTGTTCAATCAGCCGATGGTCGATCTGCTCGGCGTGCCGGCGATCAACCTGGCCGCCTCGCCGATCACCGATCTGCGCGTGCTGCCCAAGCGCGTGTTCGACCGTCTGTTCGCGCTGGCCGCGTTGACCGCGCTCGCGCCGGTGATGCTGGTGATCGCCGCCGCGGTGAAGATCAACTCGCCGGGCCCCGTGTTCTTCCGGCAGAAGCGCAAGGGGATCGACGGCAATCAGTTCGAGATCTACAAGTTCCGCTCGATGAAGATGCACAAGGAAGAGCACGGCAAGATCACCCAGGCCACACGCCGCGATCCGCGCATCACCGCGGTCGGCGCGTTCCTGCGGCGCACCAGCCTCGACGAACTGCCGCAGTTCATCAACGTGCTGCGCGGCGAGATGTCGGTGGTCGGCCCGCGTCCGCATGCGCTCGAACACGACGACATCTACAAGGATCTGGTGAAGGGCTACATGCATCGCTACCGGATCAAACCGGGCATCACCGGGTGGGCGCAGATCAACGGCTATCGCGGCGAAACCGACCGCATCGAAAAGATGATGGGCCGCGTCAAGCTCGATCTGTACTACATGCAGCACTGGACCTTCTGGCTCGACATCAAGATCGTCGTGCTGACACTGTGGAAGGGTTTCGTGGGCAGCAACGCTTATTGACGGCCCCCACCTGTCGCTGCGCGCCAGCCCCCCCGAGGGGGGAGCAATCCCCCAAGGGGACTTCCTGCGGGGCGGAAAACTTGGGGCGGCCCGGCGTTTTCCTGCGGGCTTCGTTCACGCGTTAAGCGACTTATTTTGTTGAACTCCATTTGCGAGGTGTAATACATGAACCTGACGATCATCGGTAGTGGCTACGTAGGCCTCGTGACGGGCGCATGTCTGGCCGACATCGGCCACGATGTGTTCTGTCTCGACGTCGATCAGCGCAAGATCGACGTGCTCAACAACGGCGGCGTGCCGATCCATGAACCGGGTCTGCAGGAGATCATCGCGCGCAATCGCAAGGCCGGCCGCCTGAAGTTCTCGACCGACGTCGAAGCCGCCGTCGCGCACGGCGATATCCAGTTCATCGCGGTCGGCACGCCGTCCGACGAAGACGGCTCCGCCGACCTGCAATACGTGCTCGCCGCCGCGCGCAACATCGGCCGCCATATGACGGGCTTCAAGGTGATCGTCGACAAATCGACGGTGCCGGTCGGCACGGCCTCGCGCGTGCGCGAGGTGATCGCCGCCGAGCTAGCCGAACGCAACGCGGCGCACATGTTCTCGGTGGTGTCGAATCCCGAGTTCCTCAAGGAAGGCGCGGCAGTGGAAGACTTCACGCGGCCCGATCGCATCGTGCTCGGTTGCGACGAGGACGTGCCGGGCGAGAAAGCGCGCGACCTGATGAAGCGCCTGTACGCGCCGTTCAACCGCAATCGCGAACGCACGCTGTACATGGACGTGCGCTCGGCCGAATTCACCAAATACGCGGCTAACGCCATGCTCGCCACGCGCATTTCGTACATGAACGAACTCGCGAATCTGGCCGACCGTGTCGGCGCGGATATCGAGGCCGTGCGTCGCGGCATCGGCTCCGATCCGCGTATCGGTTACGACTTCCTGTATGCCGGTTGCGGCTACGGCGGCTCATGCTTTCCGAAGGACGTGCAGGCGCTGATCCGCACAGCCGCCGATCACAAGGCGAACCTGCGCATTCTCGAAGCGGTCGAAGCGGTCAACGACACGCAGAAGAAAGTGCTCGCGCACAAGATCGTCTCGCGTCTGGGCGAAGACCTGTCGGACCGCACCTTCGGCGTGTGGGGCCTCGCGTTCAAGCCGAATACCGATGACATGCGCGAAGCGCCGAGCCGTCCGCTGATCGCCGAACTGCTGCGCCGCGGCGCGCGCGTGAAGGCGTACGACCCGGTCGCGATCGACGAATCGAGGCGAGTGTTCGCGCTGGACCTGAAGGACGTGCCGCAACAACACGCGCGCCTCGAGTTCGTGAAGGAAGAGATGGACGCCGCCGAAGGCGCCGACGCGCTGGTGATCCTCACCGAGTGGAAGGTGTTCAAGAGCCCGGACTTCGACTCGCTCAAACGGATCCTGAAGACGCCTCTGATTTTCGACGGCCGCAACCTGTACGAACCGGACGCGCTGCTCGAACTCGGTATCGAGTATCACGCGATCGGCCGTCAGCACGCGCTGCGCATCGCGCCCGCGAAGGTCGGCACGAACGGCTTGCCGCACCCGCAGGCGGAAACGGCGGACGCAGCCGAAGCCGGCCGCTGATCCGCTGCTCACGCATCGACAAGCCGTTATCACGGAGCCCGCCATGTTCGCCAACGTTCTGATCGTTTGCCACGCCAACGTCTGCCGTTCGCCCGCCGCCGAAATGCTGTTCAAGGCCCGGCAACGCGCGGCGTCGCGTTCGCAGGCGGCGCCGATCGCGTTTCATTCGGCGGGCATCCGGGCCGTGAACGGCCACGCCATGGACCCGGTCATGCAACGCCTGCTCGCCGAGCAGGGCGTTGCCTCGGGCATCCACTACTCGCGGCGTCTTGACCGGCAGCTCGTGCGCAACGCCGATCTGGTGCTGGTCACCGAGCGCGCGCAGGTGAGCGACGTCGAAGCGCTCGATCCGGCCTCACGCGGCAAGGTCTATCCGCTCGGCAAGTGGGAAGCGGATTCCGACGTCGCCGATCCGCACGGCGGTGCGGAAACCGCTTATAGGGAGAGTCTCGTGCTCATCGAACATCTGGTCATGGGATGGCTGAAGAAAATATGCTGATGAAAAAACTCGCTGCAAACTCAATCGCGAACTGCAAGTCGACGAGTTTCAAGTCGAACCTCGCCGCCACGCTTTTGCTGACGTCCTTTCTGTCGGCCTGCGCCACCGCACCGGGCAACTACCTCGATACGTCCCGTCTGAAAGACGACGGCCAGCACGACAGCCAGCCCGCCGAAACCTATCCGGTCCATGTGATCGATGCCGCCGTCGTGACCGCGCAGGCGCAAGCCGCCGCCGCGAAGACCCAGGTGCTGCCGCCCTCGAACCTGAGCGACCCGTCGCAGTACGTGTACCGCCTCGCGCCGCAGGACATTCTCGGCATCACCGTGTGGGACCACCCTGAATTGACCACGCCGCAGGGCAGCACGCTGTCGGCGGGCGGTAACACCACGCAGTCGATCGGCGGCGCCTTGCAGCAGCCGTACACGGCCGCGCTGCCGGGGCAAGCCGATCCGTACGGCCAGACCATCGCCGCCGACGGCACGATCTTTTTCCCGTTCGTCGGTCGTATCCGGGCCGCCGGCAAAACCGTCGGCGAGGTGCGCGATCAGTTGAGCACCGGCCTCGTGCGCTATATCCGCAATCCGCAGGTCGACGTGCGCGTGCTGTCGTACCGCGGCCAGAAGGTGCAGGTGACCGGCGAAGTGAAGACGCCGGGCCCGCTCGCGATGAGCGACGTGCCGCTCACGCTGGTCGACGCGATCACGCGCTCGGGCGGCACGAACGCGGACGCCGACATTCAGCGCGTGCGTCTCACGCGCAACAACAAACTCTATGTGCTCGACGCCGACCGCATGCTCGATCGCGGCGACACCACGCAGAACGTGATGCTGCAGAACGGCGACGTGATCAACGTGCCGGACCGCACCGACAGCCGCGTCTTCGTGATGGGTGAAGTGAAGACGCCGATCCAGCTGCCGATCATCAAGGGTCGCATGACGATCGCCGACGCGCTGACGCAAGGCGGCGGCATTCTCGACACCGACGCCAATCCGCGCCAGATCTTCGTGATGCGCGGCATGAAGGATCACCCGACCACGCCGGACGTGTACCGCCTCGACATGACGCAGCCGGACGCCATCATGCTGTCCTCGCAGTTCCAGTTGCAGCCGCTGGATGTCGTGTACGTGGGCACCGCCGCGTCGACCACTTTCAACCGTGTGTTGCAGCAGGTGTTGCCGAGTGTGCAGACGTTGTTCTACCTGAAACAGCTGACGCGTTGATCGTCGTAACCGCAGTCTGAGCCGTCGTCAGGCCCCGCGCCGCGCCGTCCGTGATGGACGCGGCGCGGGACCGAAGCAAATACCGCTGTAACCGATACGGGAAGCGAATTGTGAGCAACCAAATCTCTCCACACATGGCCGGTCCGATCAAGACCGAAGAAGAGGACGTCGTCCTCGGACAACTGGTGCAGGTGATCCTCGACGACATCTGGTGGCTCATCGCCATCGCCGCCGTGATCGTAGGGATCGCCGGCGCCTATTGTTTTCTCGCCAAGCCGATCTATTCGGCCGATGCGCATGTGCGGGTCGAGCAATCGGACAACACGTCGCAGGCCCTCACGCAGACGCAGACCGGCGCGGCGATCACCACCGGCTCGACCTCGCTGCCGACCGACGCCGAGATCGAAATCATCAAGAGCCGCGGCGTGGTCGGCCCGGTCGTGCAGCAACTGAAGCTGAACTTCAGCGTCACGCCGAAGACGCTACCGCTGCTGGGCAGCATCGCCGCGCGCATGGCCACGCCGGGTCAACCGGCGCGTCCGTGGCTGGGTCTGGCGTCGTACGCATGGGGCGGTGAAGAGGCCGACGTCGATTCGATCGACGTGATCCCCGCGCTGGAAGGTCAGAAGCTCACCATGAAGGTGATCGACGACCAGCACTACAGCCTGTATGCGCAGAACGGTTCGCTGCTGCTGCGCGGCCTCGTCGGCCAGCAGGAGCAGGGCGGCGGCGTGACCATCATGGTCAATAAACTGGTCGCGCGGCCGGGCGAGGAATTCACGGTGATGCGCGCCAACGACCTCGACGCGATCTCCTCGTTCCAGTCGGCCATCACGGTGCAGGAGCAGGGCAAGCAGACCGGCGTGATCCAGATCTCGCTGGAAGACAAGAGCCCCGAGCATGCCGCGCTGGTCGCCAACGCGCTCGCGCAATCGTATGTGCGCCAGCACGTGCTGAACAAGCAGGCCGACGCGAGCAAGATGCTCGACTTCCTGAAGAGCGAGGAGCCGCGCCTGAAGTCCGATCTCGAACGCGCCGAAGCCGCCCTGACCGCGTATCAGCGCCAGTCCGGCTCGATCAACGCGAGCGACGAGGCCAAGGTGTACCTCGAAGGCAGCGTGCAGTACGAGCAGCAGATCGCCGGCTTGCGTCTGCAGATGGCGCAGCTCACCGAGCGTTACGGCGACGACCATCCGATGCTCGTGGCCGCGCGTGAGCAGATGGCCGAATTGCAGGCACAGCGCACCAAATACGCCGACCGCTTCCGCGATCTGCCGGCCACCGAAGTGAAGGCCGTGCAGTTGCAGCGCGACGCGAAGGTGGCGGAAGACATCTACGTGCTGCTGCTCAACCGCGTGCAGGAATTGTCGGTGCAGAAGGCCGGCACCGGCGGCAAC
This sequence comes from Paraburkholderia sediminicola, assembly GCF_046027355.1. Taxonomy (GTDB): domain Bacteria; phylum Pseudomonadota; class Gammaproteobacteria; order Burkholderiales; family Burkholderiaceae; genus Paraburkholderia; species Paraburkholderia sediminicola_B. Next base: position 53,551 of record NZ_JAQQEK010000041.1, read on the forward strand.
GTGCATATCGTCGACGCCGCGCTGCGTCCGGGCGTGCCAGTCAAGCCGAAGAAGGCGCTGATTCTGTCGGCGGCGGTGATTCTCGGGCTGATCGCGGGCACCGGCTTCGTGTTCCTGCGCCGCAATATGTTCAAGGGCATCGACGACCCGGACCACATCGAGCGCGCGTTCCATCTGCCGGTGTTCGGCCTCGTGCCGTTGAGCGCGGAGCAGGGCGTGCTCGAAGCCAGCTTCCTGCGCGGCGGCGAGCGTCTGCGCTCGGTGCTGGCGAATGCGCGGCCAAAGGACGTCACGGTCGAAAGCCTGCGCAGCCTGCGCACCTCCATGCAGTTCACGCTGTTGGACGCGAAGAACCGTATCGTCATGCTGACGGGTCCGATGGCCGGCGTCGGCAAGAGCTTCCTGACGGTCAACCTGGCGGTGCTGCTCGCGAATTCGGGCAAGCGCGTGCTGATGATCGACGGCGACATGCGCCGCGGCGTGCTCGAACGCTATCTGGGCGGTGCGCCGGATAACGGCCTGTCCGAATTGCTGAGCGGCCAGATCTCGCTGGAAGAAGCGATCCGCAGCTCGCAGGTCGACGGCCTGAGCTTCATCTCGTGCGGCCGCCGTCCGCCGAATCCGTCGGAACTGCTGATGTCGCCGCGTCTGCCGCAGTACCTCGAAGGCCTCGCCAAGCGCTACGACGTGATCATGATCGACACGCCGCCGGTGCTGGCCGTGACCGATGCGTCGATCATCGGCGCGTATGCCGGTTCGACCTTCTTCGTGATGCGCTCGGGCGTGCACAGCGAAGGCGAGATCAACGATGCGTTGAAGCGTCTGCGCGCGGCCGGCGTGCACGTGCAGGGCGGCATTTTCAACGGCATGCCGGCCCGCTCGCGCGGCGGCTACGACCGTGGCTACGCGGCGGTTCAGGAATACCTGAGCACCTGAGCCGGCGGGTTTGCGGATGCATTCCGACGCTCGCGCAACGACGATTTAAAAGGACATCACGATGAAAGTGACGGTACTGGTTCCGACTTACCGCCGCCCGGCCGATCTGGCGCGCTGCCTCGCGGCGCTGCAACGGCAGTCGCGGCTGCCTGACGAAGTGGTGGTGGTGGCGCGCGCCGACGACGAAGCGACCCACGCGTGCCTGCGCGATCCGTCTGTAGCGGGCGCGTTACCGCTCGCGCTGGCGATTGTCGACGTGCCCGGCCAGGTCGCGGCCCTGAATCGCGGATTGGACGCGGCTCGCGGCGACGTGATCGCGATCACCGACGACGACGCCGCGCCGCACGTCGACTGGGTCGAACGCATCGCAGCCGCGTTCACGAGCGACGCGCGCCTCGGCGCGCTCGGCGGACGCGACTGGGTGCACGAGAAAGGCCGCGTGCTGGACGGCGAGCGCCCGCTGGTGGGCAAGGTCACGGCGCACGGCAAGATCATCGGCAATCATCATCTGGGTGTCGGTGGCGCGCGCGAGGTGGATATTCTGAAGGGCGCCAACATGAGCTACCGCCGCGAGGCGGTGCGCACGATCCGCTTCGACGCGCGGCTGCGCGGCGCGGGTGCGCAGGTCCACAACGATATGGCCTTCAGCCTCGCCGTGAGAAACGCCGGCTGGAAGCTGATGTACGACCCGCGCGTGGCGGTCGATCACTTTCCCGCCGAGCGTTTCGACGACGACCGGCGCGACGCGCAAACCATGGCGGCCTTGCGCAACGCCGCCTTCAACTTCCATCTGATCCTGCGCGACCAGTTGCCGCCGCTGCATCGCGAAACCGCGTGGTGGTGGTGGACGCTGGTCGGCACGCGAGTCTATCCGGGCCTCACGCACGCGGCGCTCGCGCTGCTCTCGAAGCAGGCGGGCCTGAAGCTCACGCGCTGGCGCGCCGTGCGCAGCGGCGCGCACGAGGCGCGTCGCGCGCTGTCACGCGCCGCGTGATCGCCCTGGCTCGCACCACGTCCCGCACGTTCGCGCATCGGCGCACGGCCCGCGTCAGGGCCGCCGATGCCCCTTTCCACCGGCAGAGCGGAGTGTCTGCATGAGTACGAAAGTTCACGTTCATCTGTTTTACGGCGCCGACCCGCGCTTTTATCGACAGGGCGACGACATTGGTTGTCTGTACGGCTATCACCACGCGGAATCCGACGCGTTCAAGCTCACCTATTCGCAGGACGCCCGCGAAGGCAAGCCGGTGCGCCTGCTGCGCCGCGCGCTGAAGGCGGCGCTCGGGTTCGATTTCATCCATACGTGGCGCAACCGCGCCGAGATGCTGCGCTCGGACGTGATCTGGACGCACACGGAACAGGAATGGCTTTCCGCGGCCCTCATGCTGCTGCTGAGCGGCCGCAAGGCGGGCGCCGACTCCTCGCCCTTGCTGCTCGCGCAAAGCGTGTGGCTGCTCGATAAATGGCCTTCCTACGGCATTGTGCGCAGCTGGCTGTATCGCAAGCTGATGACGCGCGCGGATCAGCTCACCACGCTCGCCAGCGAAAACGCCGAGCTGTGCCGGCGCTATTTCGATCGCGACGCCAAACCGCTGCTGTACGGCCTGAACACGCGCGACTTTCCGGTCAAGACGCCGACTGAATGGACGCCGCACACGCCGATCCGCATCGCCGCGATCGGCAACGACCGCGACCGCGATTGGGAGACGCTCATCAAGGCGTTCGGCAACGACGCGCGTTACACGGTGAAGCTCGCGACACGGCGCCGGATTCCCGCGTCGCTGCGCGCGCCGAATGTCGAGATCGCGCTGTTTTCCGGCATCAAGAAGCAACATGAACTGTACGACTGGGCCGACGTGATCGTCGTGCCTCTGCGGCCGAATTCGCACGCCTCGGGCATCACGGTGATGCTCGAAGCGGCGGCGGTCGGCAAGCCGATGGTGGTCACCAATGTCGGCGCCTTGCAGGACTATTTTCCGGCGGGCGAGGCATCCTACATCCCGCCGTTCAATCCGCAGGCCTTGCGCGAAGCGGTCGACCAACTCGCCGCCGCGCCGCTGGACGCGCTGCGCCAGGCGCAGGCCGCCGCCGCCGGCCTGCTGTCGCGCGATCTGACCACGCAGCACTACGCGATGCAGCACGTGCGGATCACGCAGGAGATGCTGCGTGCGCGTGCCTCGTCGCGCGCACGCTCGGCGGCCGACATGGCGACGGCGGGCGTGTCCGAGTCCGAGCGGCCGGCGCGCCAGTCGCGCGGAGGTCTCTGAACGATGTCGACGATTGCGCGAAGCGCCGATAGCGCGAACGGCACCGGACGGGCGCCGTCCCGCGGCCGCAAGGAATGGCTGCCGGAGGCTTTGCTGTGGTTCGTCACGACGCTGCTGATCGGCGCGCATCAGGGCACCGTGCTCACGCTCGCGTTTCCGGTGCTCGCGATCCTGACGGGCCTGTGGCTCTACTTCAAGAGTCCGGCGCGCTACATCGGCTACATGTGGTGGCTGTGGTTCCTGAGCCCGGAAGTGCGGCGTCTGGCCGACTGGTCCAAGGGCTCGTTCACGCCGACCAGCCTGATCCAGGTCGCGCCGCTCGCGGTGACGATGATCAGCGCGCTGTCGCTCCTGCGCTACTACAAACTGCTGGCGCAAAGGCGCGGCCTGCCGGTGTTGCTGGTCCTGCTCGGGCTCGTCTACGCGTTCCTGGTTGGCGTGATGTCGAGCGGGCCGCTGGCGGCCACCTACGACCTCGCGAACTGGCTGTATCCGATCCTGATCGGCTTTCACATCATGGCGAACACGCGCCAGTATCCGCAGTACCGCGACACCATCGTCAATACGTTCATCTGGGGCATGCTGGTGATGGGCGGCTACGGTCTGGTGCAGTTCTTCATCATGCCGCAGTGGGACGCGCTGTGGATGCTCGGCTCGCAGATGAACTCGCAGGGCGACCCGGTGCCGATGGGCGTGCGCGTGTTCAGCACGATGAACTCGTCGGGACCGTTCGCGTTCGCGATGATGGGCGCGATGGTGTTCGTGATGGCGGCCACGCACCGGGTGCGCTGGGTCGCCGCGGCGCTGGGCTTTTTTGCGTTCGCGCTGAGCCTCGTGCGCTCGACGTGGGGCGGCTGGGTCATCGCGCTCCTGATCCAGCTCGTCAAATCGAACAACAAGGTGCGGGTGCGCATTGTCGCCAGCGCGGTGCTGCTGGCCGGGCTATGCGTGCCGCTGCTGGCGGTCGGCCCGGTGGCCGAACGGATGCAGGCGCGTCTGACCACCATCGTCAATCTGAACGACGACCAGAGCTACGCCGCGCGTAACGAGTTCTATGCGACCTTCGCCAAAACCGCCTTTACCGATGTGTCGGGCGAGGGCATGGGCGCCACCGGCACGTCGACCAAGCTCTCGAACGACGGTGGCCAGCTCGGCCAGTACGGCAACTTCGATAGCGGCGTGATGAACATTCCGTTCGTGCTCGGCTGGCCCGGCACGCTGCTCTACATGTCCGGAATCATCTGGCTGGTGACGCGCGCGGTGCTCGCGTCGTTCAAGCTGCGCAACGACAAATTCGTGTCCGCCTGCATGAGCCTGAGCCTCGCGACCTTCGCGATGCTGGTGTTCACCAATTCGCTGGTCGGCACGGGCGGACTGCTGCTTTTCATGAGTGTTTTTTCGATCCTTTCCGCGGTTCATTACGAAAAGATAAACCGCAGACGCACGCTATTTCTCCACGGAGGCACTGATTGAGAGTCGCCATTGTCACGCACGTCGTGCGCCATAACGACGGCCAGGGGCGCGTCAACCACGAGATCGCGCGCGCGGCTCTCGACGAGAACATCGGCGTCACGCTGGTCGCCTCGCACGTCGCGCCGGATCTGCTCGCGCATCCGAACGTCCGCTGGGTGCCGATGAAAATCGGCCGCTGGTGGCCGACCAATCTGCTGCGTCAGCAGGTGTTCGCGTTCAAGAGCGCGATGTGGCTGCGCGCGCATCGCCGCGAATACGACGTGCTGCACGTGAACGGCTTCATCACGTGGATGCCCGCCGACGTCAACACCTCGCACTTCGTGCATAGCGGCTGGTTCGGCAGCAAGTACTATCCGTTCGGGCTCACCAAGGGCGTGTGGTCCGCGTATCAGTCGGTCTATACGCGCTGCAATGCGCTGCTCGAACGCTGGGCCTACCGGCGCTCGAAGGTGATCACGGCGGTGTCGCAAAAGGTCGCCGACGAAATCCACGCGATCGGCCTCACGCCCGATAACCGTGTCGACGTGATCTACAACGGTGTCGATACGCAAGGCTTCGCCGCGGCTACGGGCGACCGCGACAAATTCGGCTTGCCGAAGGACGCGTTTTTGCTGCTGTTCGTGGGCGACCTGCGCACGCCGCGCAAGAACCTCGGCACCGTGCTCGCCGCGCTCAAGTATCTGCCCGAGCACGTGCAGATCGCGGTGGCGGGCTTCCTGCCGGGCAGTCCGTATCCGGAACAGGCGAAGGCGCTCGGCATCGCGCATCGCGTGCATTTTCTCGGTCTCGTGAAAGAGATGCCGGTGCTGATGCATTCGGTCGACGCCTTCGTGTTTCCGTCGCGCTATGAAGCGATGAGCCTGTCGCTGCTCGAAGCGATGGCGGCGGGCTTGCCGGTGGTCACGGCGCGGACCGCCGGCGGCGCTGAGATCATCACGCCGGAATGCGGCATCGTGCTCGACGATCCGGACGATCCCAAGGCGCTGGCCCGCGCGGTCGCGCGCCTCGCCGACAACCACGTCGAGCGCCGCGCGATGGGCGTCGCCGCCAACGAACTCGCGACCGGCTTCGGCTGGGCGCGCATGGCCGCGCAATACATCGCGCTGTATCGCCAGTTGGCGGGGCAGCAGGAAAATCGCCGGCGCAGCGAGGCGGAAGCGGCAGCGGTCGCCAAGACCGACGCGTTGACGCTGAACACGCTGGCCGGCCAGAAGAGCGCGGAATGACGTCGCGGGTTTCACTCACTCGCCTGAAACATTCATCGCTCAACCATCACAACTCTCAAAACGCACAGGGGTCACAACCATGACGACGAGCTCTATCAAATCGCTGCAGATCGGGATGCACTGGTTCCCCGAGCGCGCGGGCGGCCTCGACCGCATGTACTACTCGCTGGTCGGCGCGCTGCCGGGCGCGGGCGTCGCGGTGCGCGGCGTGGTGGCCGGCTCACCCAAGGTGGCCGCCGACACTGGCGGCGCGATCAACGGCTTCGGCTCCGCCGCGCAATCGCTGCCGTTGCGGCTGATGGCGGCGCGCCGTGCGCTGCGCCAGGAAATCAGCACGTCGCGTCCCGACGTGATCTCGTCGCACTTCGCGCTCTATACCTTTCCGGGCCTCGACGTGACGCGCGGCATTCCGCAGGTCTCGCACTTTCAGGGGCCGTGGGCCGACGAGAGTCACGTGGAAGGCGCCGATTCGCTTGGCCAGCGCGCCAAGCGCTATCTGGAGCAATCGGTCTATGCGCGCTCGTCGCGGCTGATCGTGTTGTCGGAGGCGTTCGGCAAGATTCTGACCTCGCGCTATCGCATCGCACCGGACCGCGTGCGCGTCGTGCCGGGTTGCGTGGACGTCGAGCAGTTCAACCTGCCGATCTCGCCGGCCGAGGCGCGTCTGAAGCTGCAATTGCCGCAAGACCGGCCGATCGTGCTGGCGGTGCGGCGTCTGGTGCGCCGCATGGGTCTCGAAGATCTGATCGATGCGGTGAAGCTGCTCAAGCGCAGCGCGCCGGACGTGCTGCTGCTGATCGCCGGCAAAGGGCGGCTCGAGGGCGAACTGCAGGCGCGCATCACCGAGGCGGGTCTCGAGGACAACGTCAAACTGCTGGGTTTCGTGCCCGACCAGCATCTGGCGGCGCTGTACCGCGCGGCGAATATCAGCGTCGTGCCGACGGTGGCGCTGGAAGGCTTCGGCTTGATCACGGTCGAATCGCTGGCTTCGGGCACGCCGGTGCTGGTGACGCCGGTCGGTGGCTTGCCGGAAGCGGTGGCGGGTTTGTCGCCGAATCTGGTGCTGCCGGAGACGGGCGCGAAGGCTATCGCGGATGGACTCGCGGGCGCGCTCAACGGCACGCTGAAATTGCCCGATGCCGATGCATGCCGCCGCTATGCGCGTGAGAATTTCGATAATTCGGTGATCGCGAAGCGGGTCGCCTCGGTGTATAGCGAAGCGATTGCGGCGGGTGGGGTGCACTGAGTAAGCCACCGCGACAGGCTGAAATAAAAAAACGCGGAGCCTTGATCATTGCGATCAGGCTCCGCGTTTTTTGCATTGAAGATACGCGAGCGCCGCCGCGTATCTCCATGGAACCGAATCAGAACGTCTCGTGATGCTCGTTACGTCCGAGATCCGCATGAACCATCATGTGGCACAACTGCTCCAGCGTGGTTTCCGGCTTCCAGCCGAGTTTTTCGTGAGCCTTGTCGGCGCAGCCGATCAGCAGGTCCACTTCGGCCGGGCGATAGAACTTCGGATTCACGCGCACCAATGTCTTGCCGGTGGCGACATCGATACCGGATTCACGCTCTTCCTTACCCGACCATTCGAGTTGATAACCCGCAGCCGTGAACGCCATGCGCACGAAATCGCGGACCGTTTCAGTGCGGCCGGTGGCGAGCACGAAGGTGTCCGGTTCGTCGGCTTGCAGCATGCGCCACATGCCTTCCACGTATTCGAGCGCGAAGCCCCAGTCGCGTTTGGCACTCAGGTTGCCGAGTTCCAGCACGTCCTGCTTGCCGAGCTTGATCTTGGCGACGGTGTCGGTGATCTTACGGGTGACGAATTCGCGGCCACGCAGCGGCGATTCGTGATTGAACAGAATCCCGCTGCTCGCAAAGAGGCCATACGACTCGCGATAGTTGATGGTCGACCAGTGCGCGAACAGCTTGGCGACGCCATACGGGCTGCGCGGATAGAATGGCGTGTCCTCGCGTTGCGGAACGGCCTGCACGAGGCCGAACATTTCCGAGGTCGACGCCTGGTAGTAACGCGTCTTCGGATTCAGGATGCGGATGCCTTCGAGCAGATTCAGCGCGCCGATGCCGGTCACTTCGGCGGTGGTCACCGGCTGGTCGAACGAGACGCCCACGAAGCTCTGCGCGGCGAGGTTATACAGCTCGTCGGCTTGCGCGCCTTCGAGCAGGCGCAGCGTCGAGCCGAGGTCGGTCAGATCGTGTTCGACCAGACGCAGATTCGGATGATCGAGCACGCCGAGCTCACGCATGCGCCAGAAATTGACGGAGCTCGTGCGCCGGTAAGTGCCGGTCACGATATAGCCCTTGTCGAGCAGCAGTTTGGTCAGATAGGCGCCGTCCTGTCCGGATACGCCGGTGATGATCGCTTTGCGTGGTTGGCTCATAGCTTGCCTTCGAGATTGTTAAAAGAGAAAAAGAAAAAGCAGTCGCGCCGGCTAGGGCGCATTTCATCGGCACACTCGGAAGCGCATCTCAGAAGCACGTTTCGCAAGCACCAACAGCACCCAGTGCACGAAACGCACTTGAAAAAGCGTTTCAGGGCGTGCCGTCCAACAGCCGCCGCACCAACGGTTCGACGACCTGAAAATCCTGTTCCGCCTTGAGCCGGTACAAATCCGGCTTGGGATGCGCGCCGTCGGACATCAGCGTCTTCCAGTCCCGCAGACTGCTGATGTAGGCGAACTGATCGACGAGCGGCACCTGCTGCTCGGCGGCCACGCGGCGCGTCATGGCGACCATCGTCGCGAGCCGCGCGTTGAGCCGGTTGTCCGGCATCGGGTTCGCGGTCTGCAGAACCGGCTGCTTGCCGAGCGCGCGAGCGGTTTTCACGAGCGTCGTTTCGGCCGTGTAGAACTGCTCGGGCGTCTGGTTCTGCATGACTTCGTTGATGCCGTAGTTGATCAGCACGATCTGCGCGGGCGAGGCGGCGAGCCGTTCCTGCCACGGCAGGCCGGCCGTCGGTCCGGCGCGGCGATTGCCCGTGCCGTCGCGCAATTGCGTCGCCATCGTGTTGCCCACGCCATAGTTCGTGACGAGCACCCGTTCGCCGTGGCGCGCCTGCAATTCATCCTGCAGATACACCACCGCGTTTCGCGCCTGCGGGGCGCAATGGCCGTCGCTGCAGGTAATGCCGAGCGTCGTCGAGTCGCCATAAGCCTCGATCAGCACTTGCGAGCGCGGGCCCGGCGCCGCGGCGAACGCGGCTGATGCGAGCAGCGATGCAGCTGCGCATACGCTTGCAGCGAGCCATGCACGGCGCTTCCTGAACTTCATGCGCGGCTTTGTGGCGCTTGCGGCGCGGTGCTGACACCGCCGCCGCTGGCGGCCTGCGTCGGCGCATGCACTTGTGCCTTGCCCGACGAGCCGAAAATCAGGCGCTTCTCGAATGCGAACCACGTGATGGTGGCGTAGACGAGCGTGATCGCGAGCGCGAGCGCGGCGGTCACGAAGCGGTTCAGATGCAGCGGCCACAGCGCATACAGCACGCTCAGGTGAATCAGATAAATCGTGTAGCTGATGGTGCCGATATAGACCAGCACGGGATTGCACAGCAGCCGTTTGACGATGCCCTTGCTTTGCAGGGCGATGACCACGACTGAAGTACAAAGCACCAACGAAACGCTGTAGAGCCCGGCGTTCGAGAGCGGCGTATTGGCCGCGCGAAAGCGCGGAAAGTGCAGATGCAGCCACGCGAGGATGGCCAGCGCCGCGATCAATCCCAGCACGGCGACGCCTTTGTAAGGCTCGAGCGCATTTCGGTCACGCCGCACGGCAACTGCCAGCAGCGCGCCGGCCGCGAGCAGGTCCATGCGGAACGGCGTGAGGTAATAGATTGGCCAGAACGAATCGAACCACGGCGTGGCCACCGCGCGCAGCACGGGCACCAGCAGGATCAACGCGGCCGCCACGTAGCCGAGCACGCGCTCGGGCACGAGCAGGATCACGAACGGCCAGACAATGTAGAACTGCTCTTCGACGGCGAGCGACCACAGCACGTTCAGGCTGTCGTGACCGCTCTGATTGAGCGCGTCGCCGATATTGGTCGCGAAGAGCGCGTACCACTGCCAGTGCTCTGCCCAGCCGAGGCCGAACAGAATCGACGACACCACCATCAGCAGCACATAAGGCGGCAGGATGCGGCGCGCGCGGCGTGCGTAGAAATAGCCGAAATACGACTGCTGGCGCGCCTTGCGCTCGAGCAGGATGCCGGTAATCAGAAAACCGCTCAAAACAAAAAACAGATCGACGCCCATCCACAGCGGCGCTTTCAACGCGTGCTGCGCGAACACGGCGAGCACGGCGATGGCGCGCAAGCCGTCGAGCTGCACGATGCGGCGGGAGTGGGAAGGCGCTAAGGGCAGTGCGCTGGCAGTCATGAACCGTCCATGGTGTGAAGCAGATGGGCCGGGCGAAGGATCGCGCGAGGGTTCCGGGGAACAGGCGCGCTCGCTTCGCATCGCAACGGAAGTGCAATCGATTCTAGGGAAAATAAAATCGTGAAAAAACGGGAATGAATTGGATAAATGAATCAGATTGCAACAGGGTGTTTCGTTATCCATTCGCAATGGATTTTTATGCTTGCGTCGAAAGGATGACGGGATATGTAATAAGTGCGGATCGCTTTGCCGTGCATCGGTAAGGATGGGTGCCGAGGGGCGCGTGTGGTTACGCGCCATAGCTGATTTCGTTTTAATCAATTTTTAATGGCTTTCTTTCACAACGCTTAAAGCGTCGAATATTTTTGAATTATTTTCGATTTTCGTCGCGGTGTTTTTTCCGCGTAATGTGAGCCGTGCGGATTGGGTGGCCAAGGACGGCGCGTGGGCTTCGCGCTTCGCCCGGCTTTCGGGCGCGCGGTCTCGCAGTGTCTGTCCTGTCGATACCGTCTTGCCCGCGTGCTGTCCCGCACGATTCTGTCTCACGTCCTTGCATGATTTCTAGCGGCCGGTGCCGCGATATTGACCGCGACCTGTTCCGTCATCTCACTGGAATGTGTACCCGCGCGGGCCTCGTTGCCCACGCGCGGCGCTGATTGGAGGAAATACCTTTGCCCCGTTTCACGTTCAAAAGCTGGCTCGCTGTTTTTGCGTGCGCCTTCGGACTGGCCGCTGGATCGGTCAGTTTCACGGCTCACGCGGAAACCGCGTTGAACGCGAAAACGTCGTGGATCGGCAATACCTTCGGTTTCGGCGACGGCAGCTGGGCGCAGATCAACATCACCGCGATTGCGGTGGCGCCCGACGGCAAGGTCTATACGAACGCGCCATGGGACGAAAGCGGCGCTGAAGCGAGCGTCTATCAGAACGGCAAGATGCTCGGCTTTGCGGGCGGCACGCATGGCTGGGGCAACGGCGGCGGCAACGCGGTCGCTTTGAATCGCAAGTACGCGTTCGTCGCGATCGCGGTCGGCAACGAGAAGGGGCGCCTCGTTGAGCAGGGCGTGTGGCCGGAAAAGGGCAAGCAGTGGTTCGGCATCTCGCGCCGGCAGATCGCCGATCCGAAACGCGCCGCGCCGTTCCAGCCTGCCGCGAAAAGCGCGGACCCGCATGCGCAACTGGCGGCCGGCTTCCTGATGATGAACGAAGTGCCGACCGGCACGAGCGCTGAAATCGGCGGCCTCGCGGCGAACGACTCCACGCTGTTTGCGGCGAACACGGCGCGCGATCGTATCGAGGTGTACGACGCGGAATCGATGCAGCAGAAAACCACCTGGAGCGTGCATGAGCCGGGCCGACTCGCGCTGGCGCCGGACGGCACGCTGTGGGTATTGAGCGGCACGCGCAACGACCGTGAGCCGCATGTCGAGCACTACACGGCCGCGGGCAAACGCATCGACGAAAACTTCACGCTGCCTGGCGGGACGATTGCGGTGGATATCGCGGTCGATGCGCAAGGCCGCATCCTGATCGCGGATAACGGTCCGCGTCAGCAGGTGCTGTATTTCAGCAAGAACAACGGCCGTTATACCGAGTCGGATTCGCTCGGTGAGCGCGGCGGCATATTCAGCGGCGTCGCCGGCAAGCCGGGCCCGCAGCGTTTCAACGGACTGACCGGCGTGGGCGTGGATGCGCGCGGCAACGTGTACGTATCGACCAACGGCATCGGTCCGCGTTACGAACCGATCGGCGCGGGCCTCGGGGCGACGCTCGAAAGCTACGCGCCGGACGGTAAGCAGAACTGGCAGGTGCAGGGGCTGTTGTTCGTCGACGGCGCATGGATCGATCCGTCGCGGCCGGACAGCGTCTATACCGGCAACAAGCGCTTCGAACTCGATCTGTCGAAGCCTGCCGGGCAGGACTGGAAATACGCGGGCTTTCTGTCGAACCGCTTCAAGTATCCGGACGATCCGGTGTTTCACACCGATCAGTATCCGGGCCTGCCGATCGCCCGCAAACTGAAGGGCCGCACTTTCCTGTACCTCACGGACATGTACGCGGACCATCTGAAGATCTATCGCTTCGACCCGCAGCACGACGGCGAAACGGCGATCCCTTCCGGCTTCATCGCGGGACGTGAGCGCGCGGTGGCCAAGGTGCCGAATGCCCCGCCGGGCGGCGACTGGATCTGGCGCGATGCGAACGGCGACGGCAAGTTCAACACCGACGAATTCACGCTCAACACGACCGGTACGAAGCTCGCGGGCGGCTGGGGCTGGTGGGTCGACACCGCCGGCGACATCTGGCGCACGCGCGACACCAAGGGCATTTATCGCTTCCGTTTCGGCGGGTTGGATGCGAAGGGCAATCCGGTCTACTCGTATTCGAACATGACGCAGTACCCGGTGCCGCAACCGTTCACGGAACTGCACCGCGCGATCTACGACCCGGACACCGACACGATGTACGTGACGGGCTACACGCCCGACACGCCGGTCGATCGCGGCTTCTGGAAAGAAGTGGGCCGCGTGCTGGTGCGCTACGACAAATGGTCGAGCGGCAACCCGGTGCAACGCTATGCGATCACGCTGCCTTGGCAGACGCAGAGCAAACCCATCGCCACCATCATCGGCCTGACGGTCGAAGGGCAATGCATTTTTGGCGTCGAACCGGTCGGCGCGGTGCACGTGTGGGACAAGGACAGCGGCAAGGAGATCGGCGTGATCCGGCCGGGCCCGGAAGTGGGCCGCGCGTCGGGCTGGGTCGATGTGCCGAACGGCATCAGCGCCGCGAAGCGCGCCAACGGCGAGTACCTCGTGTTCGTCGAGGAGGACGCGCGCGGCAAAGTGATGATGTACCGCTGGAAACCGTGACCGCGCGCAGCGCCTAGCAGTTAGTCAGTCATACCAGGTTAATGCAGTCAACCCAAGGCATCCGATGGACAAAGGCATTCTCAAGAACGTAGCGATCAACTTTTTCGGACTGGTGCTGCCGACTTTCGTCTCGCTCGTGACCGTGCCGTCGTATATCAAGCTGCTCGGCGTCGAGCGCTACGGCGTGATCAGCCTCGTGTGGACGCTGATCGGCTACTTCGGGATTCTCGATCTCGGCATGAGCATGGCCGCGCAGAATCACATCTCGAAGGCGCGCGCATCCGGCGACAAGGATGAGAGCGCGCGCGTGTTCTGGAGCGCGACGTGGCTCAATCTCGCGACCGGCGTGATCGGCGGATTGATCATCTATTTCGGCGCGTTTCTCTACACCGCGTATTTCACCAAGGTGTCGCCCGAGCTGCAGCACGAGGTGTATATGGCGCTGCCGTGGCTCGCGGTGGCGATTCCGATTGCCAACGTCTCGTGGGTGTTCGCGGGCGCGATCAACGGCGCGGAGCGCTTCGGCGTCTACAACACCAATCAGACCATCGGCACGTTCCTGTTTCAGTTGTTGCCGCTCGGCGCCGCGCTGTGGATGGGCGCGACCTTGCAGAACGTGCTGGCCGCCGCGGTGTTCGCGCGGATCGTGGCCGCGCTTCTGCTGGGCCGCTCCGCGGTAAAAGTGCTGGAGATCCGGCGCATTCTGCCGCCGCAATTCGGCGTCGCGAAGGGGCTTTTCAATTTCGGTGGCTGGATGCTGATTGCGAGCGTCACCACCATGATCGCCGACTCGCTCGATCGCGTGATGCTCGGCACGAGTCTCGGCGCGCGTTTCGTCACGTATTACACGGTGCCGCAGAACCTCGTGACGCGTCTGAACATCGTACCGACTGCGCTGGTGCGCACGCTGTTCCCAAGGCTCTCCGCAGTCGGACGCGCCGACGCGGACACCATCACCCAGCAGTCGCTCGAATTTCTCAACGGCGTATTCACGCCGGTCGCGCTGGTCGCGATGCTGGTGCTCGAACCCTTCCTGCATCTGTGGGTCGGCAATGAGATCGCCACTGTGGCGGCGCCCGTGGGCCGCATCATGATCGTCGCCGTGTGGCTCGTCGGCCAGGCGAACGTCACGCGGATTCTGATCCAGTCGCAGGTCAATCCGGCCACGGCCGCGCGCGTCGGCTTGTTCGAATTGCCCCTGTTTGCAGGGGCATTGTGGTTCGGCATCACGCATTTCGGACTGACCGGCGCGGCGGTGGCCGTGGCCGGCCGGGCGCTGTTCGACTACGCCGTGCTGCTGCGCCTGTCGGCGATCCGTGCGAAGCAGATCGCGCTCGACATGCTCGCCCACCTTGCTTTCCTGTTGGCCAGCCTGTGGCTCGCCAGCTTCCTGCCGGGTCTCGCAATGGCGATTGTTGCCGGCGTATTGATGGTAGGCGCGAATGTCGCCTGGTCGATCACGATGACACCCGCCTTGCGCGATCTTGCGCGTTCACTGCTGTTGCGACTGAATCCGAGGAAAAGCGCATGAACCACGAAGTCCTTGAAGAAGCCGTGCTGCAACCCGCGACGCGCAGCGCACTGGCCGAACTCACCACTGTTCCCGGCGTGCAGGCGCCGCCGCGCCGAACCGCGTTGCGTGCCGATAAAACGGTGCGCGTTGCGATCGTGCACGACTGGCTCGTCACCTATGCGGGCGCGGAGAAGGTGCTCGAACAGATCGTCGCGTGCTTTCCGGACGCTGACCTGTTCAGCCTCGTCGATTTTCTCGACGACCGCAGCTTTCTGCGCGGCAAGTCCGTCACGACGTCGTTCATCCAGAAGCTGCCGCTCGCGCGCACCAAGTACCGCTCGTATCTGCCGCTGATGCCGCTCGCGATCGAGCAACTCGACGTGTCGGCGTACGACGTGGTGATTTCGAGCAGCCACGCGGTCGCTAAAGGCATTCTGACCGGCCCCGACCAGGTGCATATCAGCTACGTGCATTCGCCGATCCGCTATGCGTGGGACTTGCAGCATCAATATCTCAAGCAGTCGAAGCTGACCGCCGGCCCGAAGTCGGCCATGGCGCGGTTGATTCTGCATTACATCCGCAACTGGGATATCCGCACCTCGAATTCGGTGGATGGCTTCGTCGCCAACTCCGAGTTCATCGCGCGACGCATCAAGAAGGTCTACCAGCGCGAAGCGCAGGTAATCTTTCCGCCGGTCGATGTCGAAGCCTTCGCGCTCTGTACCGACAAGGACGACTTTTATCTGACCGCCTCGCGGATGGTGCCGTACAAGAAGATCGATCTGATCGTCGAGGCGTTCGCGCGCATGCCGGAGCGCAAGCTCGTCGTGATCGGCGACGGTCCCGACATGCAGAAGATCCGCGCGAAAGCGGGGCCGAACGTCGAGATCATGGGCTACCAGCCGTTCAAGGTGCTGAAGGACCGGATGAGCCGCGCCAAGGCCTTCGTGTTCGCCGCGGAAGAAGACTTCGGTATTTCAGTGGTCGAGGCGCAGGCGTGCGGCACGCCGGTGATCGCCTATGGCAAGGGCGGCGCGCTCGAAACCGTGCGCGATCTGTCCGAACCGCGGCCCACCGGCATGTTTTTCGACGAACAGAACGCCGAGTCGATTATCGCCGCGGTCGAGCGTTTCGATGGTCACGTGAAGCGTTTTTCGCCGGTGGATTGCCGCGCGAACGCCGAGCAGTTTTCCGCCGCCCATTTCCGCGAGCGCTTCTTCGCGCATGTGCGGGCGGCGGTGCCGGCGTTGCGCACGGCGACGCTGCCCGCGTACGTGCCGTATAAGGCGCCAACCGTGGCGAACGGTCCGCGCATTCTGGCAGTCGATCAAAGCGGCGTGCTCGGTGGCGCTGAACTGTCGCTGCTGGAAATCGTCAAGGCGTTGCGCTCGCGCATCGAGGTCGTGCTATTCGACGACGGCCCGTTCCGCACCGCGCTCGCTCAAGCGGGCGTGGCCGTCGACGTGCTGGATGCGGGCGCGCTGCGCCATGTTCGCAAGCAGGGCGGTTCATTGCCGAAGGGCCAGGCGCTCAAGGGCCTCATGTCGCTCGTGCGCGCCACGGCCAAACGCGCGCGCAAGGCGGACGTGATCTACGCGAACACCCAGCGCGCGATGGTGATCGGCGCGATCGCCGGCAAGCTGGCGCGGCGCCCGGTGGTCTGGCATCTACGCGACATCGTGAGCTCCGAGCATTTCGGCGGCAAGCAACTGGCGATCATCAAATGGTGCGCGCGTCTTGGCCTTACGCATGTGATCGCCAATTCGGCCGCGTCGGCGCGCGCGTTCGCCGAGCTGACGCAGTTCGACGAAAAACGCATCGACGTGGTGTTCAATGGCATTTCCGCCGCGCCGTTCGACGCCTCGCGCACGGTGCCGCAAGCGACGCTGCGCAAGCGCCTCGGCTTGCCGCAGGACGCGTTTCTGGTCGGCTCGTTCAGCCGCCTCGCGCGCTGGAAAGGGCAGCATGTGCTGCTCGAAGCGATGGTGCTCAATCCGCAGATGCATGCGGTGCTGGTGGGCGCGCCGCTCTTTGGCGAGGACCAGTACGAGATCGAATTGCACGCGTTCGTCGCCGCGCACAACCTCGGCGGGCGGGTGCATTTTCTCGGCTTCCAGCACGATATCGCGGCCTGCATGTGCGCGGTCGACGCGGTCGTCCACACGTCGATCACGCCGGAGCCGTTCGGCCGCGTTATCGTCGAAGGCATGCTGGCGCAGCGGCCGGTGGTGGCGGCACGCGCGGGCGGCGTGCTGGAGATCATCGACGACTACGAGAACGGCGTGCTGTGCACGCCGGGAGATGCGCACGGTCTTGCCGACGCGCTCGCCGAATTGCGCTCGAACGACGAACTGCGCAACAGGCTGGTCAGGAACGGGTATCAGACGGCGCTGAGCCGGTTCGGCACCGCCGCCTATGTCGAGGGTGTCGAGCGGATTCTGAAGCGCGTGGCGGGGCCTAAAACGGCTTAGGGAGGTTTTTACGCGGGGGTAGGCAGGGACATGGCCAGTCCCTGCCGTTGGCGCAGCGGAGCGAAAGTCTCACGACGTTCGCTCCGTTTTTTTATCGCGCGTTTTTGCTGCGTTGGTTCAAGCCTTTTTCAAAGCCGCCTTTGGCTTGAAACTCGCCGACCACTTCATCGCCGGCAACTCGACCAGCCGGTAGAACACATACGCCACCGGCACGGCCACCAGCATGTAGCCGAACGACGGCCAGATCGACATTTGCAGCGCCGAGCGGAACAGCAGCGACGACAGCAGCACGAAGATCGGCAGATGGATCAGATAGAGCGAGAAGCTGAAATCGCCGAATCGCGACAGCAGGCGCGTGCCGAAGGCAGGGCCGCGGTCCGCATTGCGGCGCTCCAGCGCCTTGTACAGGTAGAACGCGAAGCCGACAGCCCAGAGCTGGAACGCACCGTACTGGCCGAAATGAAACGCGGCGCAGCCGAGCGCGACAAACCCCGCGGCCAGCGCATAGAGCCACACCGACGAGCGGGCCTGTGGCGCGCGACGGGCACGGGCGTCGGCGATCCAAGCGCCAAGCGTCCACGAAAACCAGTAAGAGGTGAAGAACTGAATGTCATGCCGTTCGAGCACATAGGCGGACACCACGTTGACCACTGCGACGATCGCCAGCACGGAGGTCATACCGAGGCGCCGGCGCAGCGCGAACAGCAGCGGATAGATTGCGTAGAACTGCACTTCGAGCGAGAGCGTCCAGAGCGCGCCGTTCGAGCCGAACGTCTTGCCCGCCACGCCTTGCAGCGAAAACAGATTGACGAGGAAGGCCTGCAGGCCGATCTCGCGGATCTTGTGGTTGACGGGCGGCAGTTGCAGGCTGAACCAGTCGAGCGCGAAGGTCAGCACCAGTGCCGCGAGCAGCACGGGATAAATGCGCGCAAAGCGGCGCAACCAGAAATTGCCCGTATCGAGCCGGTAAGCCGGATTACCGGCCAACCGCAGCGCGCCGCCGCGGTGAATGCAATAGCCGCTGATCACGAAGAAAATTGGCACGCCCGCGGAGCCCCATGCAATCGGGAACGTCAAATACGCGGCAATTGCATTCAGACTGAATGCGTGGCCCACGCTCTGGTGAAACGCCTGCATGCCGACCCATTCCACCTGGCGGCAATGAAAATACGCCACCAGCAGCGCGGCGAAGCCTCGCATGGCGTCGATGACATGCTCCTTGCCGGCGCTGTCGGCGCGCGCTTCGCTCTGAGCGCGCGGCGCGGCGGCCGTGCGAGGCGGGGAGAGGGGCAGGGATGAGCCGGCGGCATCCAGTGCTGAGTCGCTCATGCGCGGTCCTTATTCTGACGGAGGAAAAACGAATTCGCGCGGGCGCCGTACGCGCCTGCGGTGCATGACATGCTAGAGCACGGCGCGGGTAAAAAATCGATAAAAAATTGCGTGATGAATTGAATTAATTGACGATTTTGTGACGAATTGTAATTGAGCATAAGCAGATGCAGCAGCGAATTATTTACCGCTTTTGTCGTGCTACTTTAAGCCACGGATTCTCTTGACCCGAGGTGAAGTCATGAACCTGCATTTACTCGCCGGCATTGCCGTGCTGCTGATCCTTGTCGCTGCTTCCGCCTATCGGGAGGCGCTGCGCAACGAGCCCATCCGCCGTTTTCGGATGAATTCGGGCAAGCTGCCGCAGCTCGACGAGAACGAATAACGCGGGCTTGAAGAGCCGCGAGGCGCGCCCGCGATCCATCCGCCGGCGCGCCTGGCGCATCTGAAGGCCAGTTGTCAGGATATGTAAAATTTTCGGAATTGCCGAAAAATAAATCGATTTCAGTGCGTAATTGTTGCTCGCCGTTATCACGACGCGGCATATTGAAAAAGAATGGATTTATTTATTCGAATTGAGGAAATTTCACATACGTACTGGCGTCATTTTTTGCTAGTCTTTCCGGCGACATCGATTGGCCGTCAGGCCCGCGAACACACCAATTTCTAACCGATGTGGGAATGCCTACCATGCTGAAAGTCACCAAAGCCGTGTTTCCCGTAGCGGGCCTCGGGACACGATTCCTGCCGGCTACCAAAGCAAGTCCTAAGGAAATGCTGCCGATCGTCGACAAGCCGCTGATTCAGTACGCGGTCGAAGAAGCGATTGCCGCCGGCATCACCGAGATGATCTTCGTGACGGGCCGCAGCAAGCGCGCCATCGAAGATCACTTCGACAAGTCCTACGAGATCGAAGCCGAACTCGAGGCGCGTAACAAACAGAAGCTGCTCGATCTGGTGCGCAGCATCAAGCCGGCCAACGTCGACTGTTTCTATGTGCGTCAGGCCGAAGCGCTCGGCCTCGGCCATGCGGTGCTGTGCGCCGAGAAACTGGTGGGCGAGAGCCCGTTCGCCGTGATTCTGGCCGACGACTTGTTGCACAGCTCGAAGCCGGTAATGAGCCAGCTCGTGGATACGTTCAATCACTATCACAGCTCGGTGATCGGCGTCGAAACCATCGCGCGTGAAGACAGCCGCTCGTACGGCGTGGTGGACGGCCGCGAGTGGGAAGACAACGTGATCAAGCTGTCGGGCATCGTCGAGAAGCCGGCACCGGACAAGGCGCCGTCGAATCTCGGCGTAGTGGGCCGTTACGTGCTGATGCCGACCATCTTCAAGCATATCCGCGCGTTGAAGCCGGGTGCGGGCGGCGAACTGCAATTGACGGACGCGGTGCAATCGCTGCTGACCGAAGAGCAGGTGCTCGCTTATCGTTACTTCGGCACGCGTTTCGATTGCGGCAGCAAGCTCGGTTATCTGAAGGCGACGGTGGAATTCGCGCTGCGTCATCCGGAAGTGAAGGCGGAATTCGAGGCTTATCTGCAAGCGTATATGCAGACCAATATGCAGGACGGCGTGCCTGCGCAATATACGGCGGAAGCGGCTTAGGCTGCGTCAGTAGTCGCTGCAAACTCACCACGCAGAGGTAACGCGCAGCAGCATCGCGCGCATTAAAACGGGCGCCGCAAACCACGCGGCGCCCGTCTTTTTTTCAGCCGTGGGTTGCGCCAGTGCTGTACTTTCTTCAGGAAAACGAAGCGCGCACTGAGCGGGTAATGCGCCCTTTGTTTTTGGGAGTGTAGGGAGGTTCCTACATCAATTGAGGATCGGTCTTCTATAAATCTGGTCCGGGTTTCGATATCGTCCAGGTAGTCAGCAAAACTACAGGGTGTTGTAATGGGGATATCGATGATCAGTCTATTTCGCAGCCGACGCGGCTTCCTGAGTGTGCGGCGTGTTGCCAGTGGTGGAGCGATGGCGTGTCTATTGGCTGCTGCTATGTCCGCTCACGCTGACGAGATCACTTACGGCTACGACCCGCTGGGCAGGCTCTCTTCCGTTTCCGTTGGAGGCGCGACCGCGTAT
>NZ_JAQQEK010000042.1:0-68129 GCF_046027355.1 Paraburkholderia sediminicola
ACCCTGAGCAGCCGCTGGGGTTGGTGAAACATTAATGGCGGCTTCCAGGACCGTTTCGGACATCGGCTCCGCTACTCTCTGCACCTCGCGGCCGGTGGTGTGCGCATATCGTTCGTGCGACGTGACAGGGCGCGATTGCCGTCTTGCTCATTCCTTGCTCTCAGGAAACATACATCCGCCATTGCGGACCAGCGCCTTCAGCTCTTCGCTCACCTGTAAGGGGCTTTGACTTAATCGAGCAACGAATTCCTTACGGCGCCGCACGTACGACTTCGAATCGTGCTTCGCACTCCAAAGGACAATGTTAAGCACGACAGGAATGAGGTCCAGGCCCTTCTCGGTCAGCGTGTAGAAGTCCTTGCACCCGTCGTCGGGGCTGGGCGCCCTCGAGAGAATTCCTTGGTCCTCAAGAAAGGCGAGGCGCGAAGCAAGGACATTCGTCGCGATTCCCTCTTCGGATTTCAGGAACTCGCCATACGTCTTCTTGCCAGCAAAAACGATGTCGCGAATGATCAAGAGCGACCACCGGTCGCCGAGGATTCCCGCGACGGATTGCAGTTGATTGCAGGACGGCTATGGATACCTCTGCGTCACAACAGTAGACCCGCCGCATCTTATTCGACGCCCGGGAGATCGCCAGTTATTCGGGATTCAGTGGTTTGCGCAAGTACTGGCCCCTACAGGGGCGTGAAAAGTGTCATACGAATGTCACCGCTACGATTTTCGATACCCGTGGCCGACCACCGCGTAGGATACACATTGCTAATCTTCCGTAAGTGATCCCCGTTGGTTGCTCGTCGCCGCACGCGCGGTAGCGTCCAACGGCGTGTGACACGTATGGAATCGGGCTTGCTGTGGCGTTAGTTAATAGCAACAGCATGTCTATCACGCGAATTATCCTTGCGGGGGGCAGGATTCCCCCTAGACTGAAGAAGGGGTGCGGAGCAATTCTTCGGCGGGAAGCATCCCTCGAAACCCCTGCGGAAATCGCCAGGGCAAATGGGGGGATGAACACTGGCGTAAACGGCGGATTTCCGTGCTTTTTCGGGCATGGCTATGTCGCTTTACGTACCTTTGAGTAAAGAAACCCCCTTATTTGACATTCATCAAATCACCTGTCTCGCGCGTCGTTTAGGGTTCACGGGAATCGGGGGATTTGTATCGCAACGGGGCATGAATGCCCTCCCGAAGATAATTAAAAAACAACAAAAGGAAAAGTCATGGGAAAGCTAGACGGTAAGGTTGCAGTCATCACGGGGGGATCGAGCAGTATTGGCTTGGCCACAGCCAAGCGCTTCGTGGAAGAAGGTGCGCACGTCGTGATCACTGGGCGACGAGAGAAAGAGCTGAAGGACGCGGCAGCCTTCATCAAGAGAAACCTTACGACGGTCGTGGGCGACGTGTCGCGCTTGGAAGATCTGGACCGGCTCTATGCCGTCGTGAAAGAGAAGCATGGTCACATCGATGTACTCTTCGCCAACGCGGGCGCGGGTACAATCGCGCCACTCGAGGTGGCTACCGAGGCACATTTCGACCAGACGTTCGACGTGAACGTAAAGGGATTGTTCTTTACGGTGCAGAAGGCCCTTCCCCTATTCAAAGACGGCGGCTCGATTATCCTGAGCTCTTCGGTCACGAACGTGTTGGGGTCCCCAGGGTTTAGCGCCTACGCCGCGAGTAAAGCGGCTGTGCGCAACTTCGCGCGTGCCTGGACTATGGAGCTGAAAGACCGCAAGATCCGCGTGAATTGTGTGAGCCCCGGACCAACCGATACCCCGGCCTTAGAGAAGACGACGGGCCTTACCGCCGAACAGGCCAAGCAAGCGGCCGCCCAGTTCGCCTCGCAGATTCCAATGGGTCGCAGGGGCAAGCCCGAGGAAATCGCAGCTGCCGTCGTATTCCTCGCCTCCGATGAAAGTTCTTTCATCACCGGTATAGATCTCCCCGTCGATGGAGGCTTGGCGCAGGTCTAGCAAGGAGTGTGCAGATCAAGTTGTGAGAGAAATCGAAAAAAATAACGGTGGTGTGAGAGCTGTCGCGCTGAAGCTTACACGATCCGATGTAAGGGAAATGGAGAGATTTAGATGAGCACACAAGAGAATGTTCAGACTGTGAAGGATTTCTTTGCAGCAATGGGCGGCGGCGATAAGCAACGTCTGCTGGCGTTGGCTGCCGAGGATATTGAGTGGATCATTCCGGGCGAGGACTGGCCGCTGGCCGGCACGCACCGCGGGCACGCGGGATTGGCGGATGTGCTTCAGAAGGCTTCCGAAGAGGTTGAAACTTCATTCCCAGAGCCCCCCGAATTCGTGGCGCAGGGAGACCGGGTACTGGCCATCGGCATCGCTACGGGGAAAATCAAAGCCACGAATAAGCCGTTCAAGGACGACTGGGTCTTCGACATTACCGTTCGAGATGGCAAAGTGACGAACATCCGGGAGTATATCGACACGCAAGCACTGGCGCGGGCCTCGGAGATGGACGCGTCCGGGCTGGCGTAGCGCTGGCCATCTGCGGCCATCGGGTCGGGGTAGACGGTGGATCAGCCATGGATCGCCCCCTCGCACGCCGCGCGCTCGTCGGATGCCCAACCGTAAAGGAGATCCCAATGTACGACCAATCGAAGCTATCCGAGTTAATCCGGTTCGCACGAGTAGATGCGGGCTCCACCGTCATCGACGTTTACCCAGGCGACGGCGACTGGACCCGTCTCTTCTCCGACATCGTGGGACCCGAAGGACGTGTCTACAGCTTCGTGCCGGCCGAAGTGGCCGACTTCAAGAACGATCCGGTCGGCCGCATGCGGACGCTTGCGAAGGAGCCGGGCCGAGAGAACGTCGAAGCCGTCTCGGCGGACCTCGTTGCGATGCCGGAGGCCACGCAACCAGCGGATGTCCTGTGGCTGCATCTGTTTTACCACGATCTCCACACCACGCTGATCCAAGCCAGGGGCGCGACGGCGGCCCACTTCAATCGAGCTGTCTACGAGCGGCTGAAGCCTGGTGGGTCCTACGTCATCATAGACCACGCCGCCGCCGTCGGGGCGGGCACGAGCGACGCCCAGTCGCTGCATCGGATTGAGCCTGGATCCGTTCGCGAGGAGGTGGAGGCGGCCGGCTTTGTACTGGACGCGGAAAGCACCATGCTCGCGAACAAGGACGATCCGCACTCGATCAAGGCGTTCGATCCCTCAATCAAGGGCGAGACCGATCGCTTCGCCTATCGTTTCGTGAAGCCCTGACAGGTCCCGGCGCCGATTTCATGTCAACCATCCCCGATGGGTGCAAACAAGCCCATCGAAGACATCGAGGCGAGCCTGCTTGCCGGCACAAAGATGGCTTTGGATGAGCTAGCCCATGCGACGATGGCGGCGAAGGCCGCCGAAGCTTCATAGCGACTCGACCCGAATCGGCGCGGAGCATCGCGTCGCCGGTCTTCCGTCCAGTACGCCGAACAACACGTCGGCATGGGATACCGAGGAAGCGATGGATAAATTGTTGAAGCTGGTCCCGTACGGCCGCATCGGTGAAAGCGAGGACATCGCAAAGCCGCCGTATGGCTGGCTTCCGACGAGAGCGATAATTCGTCGGTACGACGTTATTCGTCGACGGCGGTATGAGCTTGTATCCGGGGTTCGCCGATAATGGCTAAATCCGCCGCGAACCAGAATCGGTCGCCCCGCCTCGGTACGCCGATCGAAGCACATGGGCTGATCGGCAACATGCGTACCACTGCACTCGCGTCGACGCAGGGTGCGATCGATTTCATGTGCTTCCCGCGTATCGATTCCCCCTCATTGTTCGCCGCACTGCTCGACGCACAACGCGGCGGTAGTTTCAGCATTGCGCCGGTACTCGACGCGCCGCGCCTGAAGCAGATGTATCTGCCCGAGACCAACGTGCTGATCACGCGCTTCATGTCGCCCGACGCGGTATGCGAGATCGTCGATTTCATGCCCGTCGCGGACGAGGGAGCTAAGTCTGCCGTACCCAATTGCGTGGTGCGCCTGGTGCGCTCGATCTACGGGCACGTGTCGCTTGCCATGCACTGCGCGCCGCGCTTCGATTACGCACGCATTGGTCATGAAGCCGAGCAGAACGGCGAGAACGGGGTTCACTTTAAGCCCGCCAACGGTAGCGAAACCATCGCGCTCAACGCGACCGTCGCACTCGCGATCGACCGAAACGATGCCGTCGCGCACTTCGATCTCGCAGAAGGACAAACTGCTTGCTTCGTGCTTGGCGCCGCCGTGGATTCCGGGCGATTGAGCCTGCCCTGCCACGACGCGCTCGCGCAGACCATCGCGTTCTGGCGCAACTGGTCGGGGCAAAGCACCTATCGTGGACGTTATCGCGAAGTGGTCATGCGCTCAGCGTTATTGCTCAAGTTGCTGAGTTCGCGCGAATACGGCGCGATCGTCGCGGCGCCCACATTCGGTCTGCCCGAAACACCGGATGGCAGACGGCGCTGGGACTACCGCTACACATGGATACGCGACGCCGCGTTTTCGGTATACGCGCTGCTGCGGCTCGGCTATGTGGGCGAGGCGCAGGCATTTGTGCGCTGGATCGCCGAACGTAACAAGCGCTGTCACTCCGACGGCTCGCTGCGTGTGATGTATGCGGTCGACGGCGAAGACACGCCCGGGGAAACCGCCATCGACACACTGCACGACAGCGGCGGCGCCCCGCCGCTGGTCGGCAACGCGGCACGCGACCAGAAGCAGCTCGATGTATACGGCGCGCTGATGGATGCGGTCTATCTGTACAACAAGTATGGCGAGGCGATTTCTCACGACGGCTGGGAACACGTGACGCGTACGATCAACTACGTCGCCGCACATTGGGAAGAGCCCGATCATGGCATCTGGGAATTCCGCAACGGGCTGCGGCCTCTGCTTCATTCGCGGCTGATGTGCTGGGTCGCGCTCGATCGCGCGTTGCGGCTCGCGCAGAAGCGTTCTTTGCCAGCGCCGTTTGGCCAATGGTTCGAGGTGCGCGACAGCATTCATCGCGACATCCACCAAAATTTCTGGAACGACGAACTCGAAAGCTTCGTGCAGACACCGGGATCGAAGACGCTGGACGCATCCGTGTTAATGATGCCGCTGGTGCGTTTTATCGGGCCCAAGGACCAGCGCTGGCTTTCCACGCTCGACGCGATCGGCCATGAACTGGGCGTGGACCCGCTGATTTTCCGCTATACCCGTGGCGATACGCTCGATGGATTGCCCGGCGAAGAAGGCGGCTTCAGCGCCTGTTCGTTCTGGTACGCCGAAGCGCTGGCGCGCGCAGGCCGTGTCGATGAAGGACGGCTGGTATTCGAGAAGATGCTCGCCTATGCGAACCATGTCGGGCTCTATTCCGAAGAGGTCGCCGTGAACGGCGAATCGTTGGGTAATTTCCCGCAGGCCCTCACACATCTCGCACTGATCAGCGCGGCCTTCCAGCTCGATCGCAGCCTCGATGGTGCGCACGCACCGTGGTCGTGAAGTCAACGCCGATGGGAGTCTCGGTTCGACGAGTCGGGTTCCGACGTTCTATATGCTCGGCCCCTGCGTCGGAAAAGACGCACGATTCATCGCGTCATTCCGGCTCGCATCGGACGTCGAATTTGATCAGCGTGGTCGGACCGAACGCAGTGCCGATCGCAACATCGGCAGCGTCTCGCCCACGTGCCATCAATATGGGCACGCGTTGTACGGGCTGTGACGGCGGAATTTGAAGGGGATTCCCCCCGCATTACGCTGGCCGCAGCACATGCAGCCGCTTGTCGGTATAGACCTCCTGCCAGGCGGTTTGCCCCGCCGGTTTGCCGCCGCCAGCTTCAGCCAGATAGGGGCACGCGCCACTTGCTTGCAGCGCTCGAGGAATTCAGTCACCTTGGCGTGCGCTTCGTTAGCGTCCAAGATCAGATCGATGTCCGCGTCTTGCAATTAATTGCAAAAAAGCCGTGCCTCGGGAGTCTTAAACGAAGCCCCTAACGGCGTCATACACACCGGGGACATCCCAAGCAGTTTTTGTGGAGGGCGAACGCATGCAAAAGTCCGTTAATACGCGAGGTTATAGGTGTCGTGCCATTACTTTCAGCTTCAGGTACGAAACCGTACCGACTCTATCGCAGCGTAGGCGCAACGTGCATCTGTACCTCTTGCCCCGGTGTTGCTCGCGGTGCTTAAGTCGACAACCTGGAGTCTGTTATGAGATCGCTGTCACAAAACATGGGCGAGACCGCTCAAACCGCGCATCCTGACAGTCTGATCGGACTAATTCGACCTGCCGCCCTCCCACAAACGCGGAGGGTCGTACGACTCAGCGGTTCTTCAGCGTCCCGCTAAAGCAAACGGTCGCGCTCGGCGAGAAGGCTCACCATTTCTGCCATGTTCTCGGTTCCCCAGGTGCACAGCGGGACAATCTTGTCGGCCAGACTGCGGCCGAGCGCGGTCAGCGCGTAGTCCACGCGCGGCGGCACCTCCTTGTAGTCGGTCCGCGCCAGCACGCGATCGGCCTCCAGTTCTTTCAGTTGCTGGATCAGCACCTTGGCGCTGACGCCATGGACGTTGCGCTTGAGCTCGCCGTAGCGCTTCGGGCCGTCGAGCAGGAAGTACAGGATCAGCGGCTTCCACTTGCCCGAGATGATGCTGAGCGTGGCGGCGAGCCCGTAGGAGTAGCGGCCACCGCAATTTTGAGAACAGTCGGTCATTTCAATAGTTACCTAAAGGTGCATACTTGTCTTCAGGTTATCAGAAGTGCATGCTTGTCTCAAGTAAGCAGTTCCCTGCTTCCGTACAACTCCAAGGAAGGATGCACGACATGACCAGACTGAATGGAAAGACCGCTGTGATCACCGGTGGCGCTACCGGCATCGGCCGCGCCGCAGCAAAGCGCTTCATCGAGGAAGGAGCCTTCGTCTTCATCTTCGGCCGCCGACAGGAAGCGCTCGACGCCGCTGTGGCCGAGCTCGGGCCCAATGCCCGCGCGGTGAAGGGCTCGGTCTCGGATGAGGCCGACCTCGACCGACTCTACGCGGCGGTGAAGGCCGAGCGCGGAAGCCTCGACATCCTCTTCGCCAATGCCGGGGCGGGAAGCCCGCTTGCGCTCGGCAAGATCACCGCCG
Organism: Paraburkholderia sediminicola; assembly: GCF_046027355.1. GTDB lineage: Bacteria > Pseudomonadota > Gammaproteobacteria > Burkholderiales > Burkholderiaceae > Paraburkholderia > Paraburkholderia sediminicola_B. Next base: position 7,117 of record NZ_JAQQEK010000042.1, read on the forward strand.
AGCACATTGACGAAACCTTCGACACCAATGTGAAGGGTACGATCTTCACGATCCAGAAGGCACTGCCGCTGATGGGCAAGGGCGGTTCGATCGTCCTGACCGGATCGAGCGCCGGCACCACGGGCGCCCCGGGAATGAGCGCCTACAGCGCGAGCAAGGCGGCAGTGCGCAACCTCGCGCGGACCTGGGCGGAGGATCTGAAGGGCACCGGCATCCGGGTGAACGTGCTGTCGCCCGGGGCGACGGCGACCGAACTCGCGAAGGCAGCGCTCGGCGAGGAGGGCCAGAAGGTCTATGCCGCGATGACTCCGCTCCAGCGCATGGCCGATCCGTCGGAGATCGCGGCAGCGGCTGCCTTTCTCGCATCGTCGGACAGCAGCTTCATGACCGCCAGCGAGGTCGCCGTCGACGGCGGCCTGGCGCAACTCTGACGCTACGCCCTACGGCGCTCCATTCGATTATTCGGAGCGCCGTAGGGCTCGGTAAACTGAAGGAAAATATATGAGCTACGCAATTATCGGCTTCGGCAATATTGGCCAGGCCCTGGCCAAGGCCTTTGCCCGCAATGGTATCGAAGTCTCCGTTGCAACCACGCGCGACCCGGAAAGCTTTGCATCCGCCGCGGCCGCGATCGGACCCACGATCATTCCCAAAAAACTGGCGGAAGCCGTCAAGGCGGACATCATCTTTTTGGCTGTCCGTTTCGAGTCGTACCCGGATGTCGCGAAAGCGCTGCCGACCTGGCAGGGGAAGACGATCATCGATGTGACCAATGCCTACGGCGTGCCCCCTGAGGAACTGGGGGGACAACCTTCTTCCAAGGCCGTCGCGCAGGCCTTCACGGGTGCAAGACTGGTTAGGGGCTTCAACCATTTGGGCGCCGCCGTCCTTGACCAGGATCCGGCCGTACATGGTGGCAGGAGAGTCGTGTTTTTGACGAGCGACGATGACGGCGCAGCAGAGGAGATTGGTGCGCTTGCGGAAAATCTCGGTTTCTCTCCGATCAAACTTGGCGGGCTTTCCGAAGGTGGACTGCTTGTGCAGGCGCGCGGAAATAGCTGGGGTCAACTGATCTTTAAGGACCTGGTCAAGTTCGACTGATGAATCGTGATCGAAATTTCATGCGATCCTGCCTCGTGGACCACAGCGTGTCCGATTAGATCGGACACAATCCGACTTAAGGAAAACGGAGAGATTCGATGAGCATCGAAGAGAACGTTCAGGTTGTGAAGGATTTCTTTGCAGCAATGGGCAGCTACGATAAGCAGGATCTGCTGGCGTTAGTTGCCGAAGACGTTGAGTGGATCGTTCCGGGTGAGGACTGGCCGCTGGCCGGCACGCACCGCGGGCACGCGGGATTGGCGGCGGTGCTTCGGAAGGCGTCCGAAGAGGTAGAAATGACATACCCAGAGCCCCCCGAATTCGTGGCGCAGGGAGACCGGGTACTGGCCATCGGCATCGCTACGGGGAAAATCAAAGCCACGAATAAGCCGTTCAAGGACGATTGGGTCTTCGACATTACTGTTCGAGATGGCAAAGTGACGAACATCCGGGAGTACATCGACACGCAAGCAATGGCGCGCGCCTCCGAGACCGACGCGAGCTCCAGGCCCTGACCCATGGAGAACAAGCTCATCCCGCAACACTGCCTGGCATCCCGGCTCATCAATCGCCATAGCCTCAAAGCTTCCCACCGCATCGCGGCACCCCGCGGTTTCCTCCCTTCAGGTTTTTCAACGCCTGCCCACACGCCCCTCGTGCGCTTCCAGGCCTGTGGACACGGGCAGGCGTCGAACAAACCTTAAGATGAACCGCCATCGACTTTGGCAGGCTCAGTGACCGCTTTCGGTGGTGTGCTGCCGACGCTCGAATGTCCAACCGCGTCATCAAGTGAACGTCGCTTCCTGGCCGATTGTCGTCGGATGAGTACGCGAGCCAGCCTGGCGGAATTGCCGATTGTTACTGTAAGTGGGGAAGTTTTGCGTGCTACAGATCTGCTACAGCAAGGGGGCAACCCATATCTGACAGGTCTTGCGCCTGTCATTCCCCCCTGAACTATCGCCGCCGTGAAGACTTGGCAAAGTGACTTTGTGGCGGTACAACTGCGGAAGCGTGGGGCTCCGCTTTCGAACCCGACGTTCGAGATTCATTTTTTTCACTCGATGACTTACGCGCCTGAGCGTCGTATTTTCGTTTCTGTCCCTCTACATACGCGGACGATCCAAAATAAGCCGCAAGCACGACGCCGACGAAGGTCGTGAAGCTCGAGATCAGGGATTCCGTAAGAGGGGGAAGTTTGTCGGGACCGCCAATAAAGAACACGGCGATGCTGACCATGACCAGGTACGCCACGATTATCGCAGCGGCGACTGCACGTCGAAATCTGGTTTCCTCATCTGAATTTGGAAAGTGGCTGGGCGCTAAGAAAAACGCAAAGGTGATGACAGCGGCAGCGGCAACTGTAACCGTTTCCGGCAGATCAGTTTCAAATTCAAGATCGGCTACTCCGCCTGCGGCGACGATCAATATGATGGGCAACGCAAGTTTAAGTATGAGTTGAAGATAAGAGCCCATATGCTTCTCCGCGCGTTGCTGAATATTGAGGACCGACTGCGCTGAAGTGTAGGCAACGGCTGCCCTTTACAAAGAAATTTACTATCGTCGTTACATTAATATCAGGATCACTTGGCCACGCGGTAACCGAACTGACATGTGACCTGCGGGTGCCAGCGTTTGGCATCGACCGTTCATAGGCCGGTCCCTGCCTGTCGGCGATCGGCGGCTCCCGACCCCTCAACGGCCATATGTCGGCCGCTCTCAACCGACCGCGCCGAGATTCCTTCAGACACTGGGAGATGATCGCAGACAGTTATTGCGTCGGAGCACCCTGTGCCGTCGGTGCACTGAGGAATGTGTTGGCGCGCCCATGACGACAACTCGCTGATCGCTTCCTCACCGACGGCCAAACATCGGCGAACTACGGCTCGCGAGCGCAAGTGCCTCGGCGCATTGCAGAACCTTAGGCCCAAAGGCGTCCATACGCTCGCGGGTCATCCGTATAGACGGCCCGGCAATACTGACAGTGCCGATCGGCTCGCTTTTTTCGTCGATGCGGATCACGGCCGCAACCGCGCTGGTCCCTGCCTCGTAGGCATCGAAGACGACGGCAAAGCCGCGTTCCTTCGTCTGCGCTATTTGTTCCATCAACGCTCGCAATGTCTGCGGCGCGCCTGGGCCCATCTCGCGAGCGCGGTCCATTCCTTGACGCGACACGAGTGCCAGTGCCCGGTCTTCATCGACGGCCGCGAGAAACGCAAGCCCGTTCGCCGTCGCAGGAAGGTATATCTCCAGACCGGCATCTGGGTCATAACGCAATCCGGTTCGCGCACCTTGCGCTTTCGCCACCCAGATCAGATCGTCGCCTTCCACGACCGCGAGGCGAACCAGTTCTCCGCTCGCTTGTGCCAGATCGTCGAGCAAGGGCTGTGCGGCGTCGGTGATGCCGGTCGCGGCGAGATAACTCAAACCGAGCGACGCCAGCTTCACGGTCAGCATGTATTGCGAGCTGTTCGGATCCTGCTTGACGTATCCGCTCTCCTTCAAATCCGCCAGCACTCGATGCGCGGCCGTCCTTGGAATGCCCAGCCGATCGCCAATCTCTGACATTGGCAGTCCGTGCACGTTGTGCGCCAGAAGCTCGACGATGGCCAAAGCGCGGTCGCGGACTGCGGTCATATGAACCCTTGAGCGTGATGACGATGAATCGAAATTTTAACCCATGTGGTTTGGTGTTTCATCTGGAACGAGAATGCCGGGTTTACGCTTGATGTGGATTTACAATCCACTTGGTACATTAATCCACATTGTAAACCGCAAAGGCTGCCCCCGTGAAACTTGCCATCGATTCATACAGCTATCACCGTTATTTCGGCGAGGTCTATGCCGGCCTCGAACAGGATCCGGGAACGCGGATAACCATGCGGGGTTTCCTCGATCGGGCGAAGGCACTGGGCGTCGCGGGTGTTTCTCTGGAGTCATGCTTCATGCCGAATCCGTCGCCCGAGGAAATCGCCACGTTGCGGGCCGACCTCGACGAGCTGAGGCTCGAGCCTGTGTGGGCATGGGGCCATCCATCCGGGCTCCGCTCGGGCGACGCGCCGCAGGAAGTTGCCGACCTGAAGCGCCATGCGGAAATAGCCGCCGCTGTGGGCGCGAAGGTCATGCGGATCTGCTGCGGCGGGCGCCGCACCCGCCCCGACAACTGGAGCGACCACAAGGCAAAACTCGTCCCACTGCTGACCGACGCCGCCGCGCATGCGAAGCGGCATGGTGTCGTGCTCGCAATCGAAAACCACATCGACATGCTCGCGGACGAACTGGTGGAGTTGATCGAAACAATCGATTCACCGTGGCTGGGCGTGTGCCTGGATACCGCGAATAACCTGCGCATGCTCGAAGATCCGGCCGTCGCGATTGAAAAGCTCGCGCCCTACGCCCGGGCGACCCACGTTAAGGACATCGCTGCCAAGGGTGGCAATCCGCGCGATTTTGCGTTCTGGCCGAGCGTGCCGGTCGGCCGGGGAATTATCGACATTCCGCGCGCCTTCGCCGAACTGCGCAAGCACGGTTACGCAGGACTGCTCGCGCTAGAAATCGACTATTTACATCCCGCTTACGAGAGCGATGAGCTAGCCATCGCCGAAAGCATTCACTACATGCGAAGCCTGCTATGAGCATGCCCGTCGCTCGCCGGAAATCCACAGGAGACAACCATGCCATTCGAGAAACAACTCAACATCCAGGAATTCCTGGATTCCCGGTCCTTTGGGCCCTTTCACTGGAAGATACTGTTCCTGGGCCTCGTGGTCCTGATTCTCGACGGCTTTGATGTTGTCGCGATGGGATTCATCGCGCCCGCAGTCGTCGCCGACTGGAAGCTCACACGCGCCGCGCTCGGGCCGGTGCTGAGCATGGGCCTGTTCGGGCTCGCGATCGGCGCGCTGACCGGCGGTCCGCTGGCGGACCGATTCGGCCGTCGCAAGATCATCATCGGCGCAATTTTGTTCTTCGGGCTGATGAGCCTCGCTTCGGCGTGGTCGCCGAACGTCGAGGTGCTGTCGGTCATGCGCTTTCTCACGGGACTTGGACTTGGCGCCTCTCAGCCCAATGCCGCGACGCTTGCCTCCGAGTACGCTCCCAAGAAGTATCGTTCGCTGATGGTGACGGTGATCTATTGCGGATTCACGCTGGGAGCGGCCGGTGGCGGCTTCCTCTCGAGTTATCTGATCCCGACTCACGGCTGGGCATCGATTTTGGTTGTCGGCGGCGTTGTGCCGATCCTGTTTGCGCTCGTCCTGTGCTTCATCCTGCCGGAATCGGCGAAGTTTCTCGCGGTCAAACATGGTGGCCGGCGCGCGCTCGAACGTATCGTCAACCAGATCGAACCCAACGCGGTCGATGCCTCGACGAAGTTCATCACCGCAGAACGCGAGCACGCCGGCAAAGGCGCGATCAGACTTATCGTTGCCAAGCCGCACACGACTGTGACGCTCGCTCTCTGGGTCGGCCTCTTCATGAACCTGATGACGGTCTACTTCCTCAATAGCTGGCTGCCGATCATCGTGAAGGACAACAACTTCTCGCTCGCCGATGCCGCGCTGGTAGGCGCCATGCTTCAAGTGGGCGGAACGCTTGGCAACATCATCATCGGTTGGGAAATGGACCGCTTCAACCCGCACAAGGTGATGATCGGCACGCTCCTCGCTGCAGGCATCTTCACCGTTGCGCTGGCGAAGATGAGTCCCGGCCTCTACGGCCTCATGACCCTGGTTTTCCTTTTGGGCTATTGCATCAACTCGACGAACACTGGCTGGACCGCAATGGCCGCCGGTTACTATCCGACCGAGATGCGCGCCACCGGTACGAGCTGGATGACGGGCATTGGTCGCTTCGGCGCGATCTCGGGCGCGTCGATTGGCGCGGTTTTGCTCAGCTTCAAGTGGAATTTCGGGCAGTTGTTCCTTGCCTTGACCGTGCCAATCGCGATCGCCATCGTCGCGGCGTACATCAAGGGCCGCCGCGGCGCGGGCGCAGCGCCGGTGTTGCGCAACGCCACAACTCACTGATTCTCGGAGACCCTTTTTTCATGTCTGATTCGAAGATTGGCCTCATCGGCGCAGGCGCGATCGGTCGTGCGCATCTTGTTGGCGCAGCGGGCGCCAAGGGCGTCGAAATCGTCGGTATCGCCGACCCAAACCCGGCGGCGCAGGCGCTCGCCGAGGAGTTCTCGATCCCGTGGTTCAAGGACCATCGCGCGCTCATCGACGAGACGAAGCCTGACGGGGCAATTGTCGCCACGCCTAACGCGCTGCACGTTCCCATCGCGCTGGAGCTGATCGCCGCCGGCACCGCAGTGCTGGTCGAAAAGCCGATCACCGATTCGGTCGACGAAGGCTTGCGTCTCGGGCGCGCGGCAGCCGACGCCGAAGTTCCTCTGCTCGTCGGCCATCACCGGCGGCACAATCCGATCATCCGCACGGCGCGGGCTTTGGTTCAGGGAGGGCAACTCGGGCGGCTCGTCTCTGCATCGGTGCTAGCGACGTTCCTCAAACACGACGCCTACTTCAACGAAGCGTGGCGCCGCACGCCTGCCGCGGGACCAGTCCTCATCAACCTGATTCACGAGATCGACCTGTTGCGCTTCGTGTGCGGCGAGATCGAAAGCCTGCAGGCTGTTACGTCGAATGCGATTCGCGGATTCGAAGTCGAGGACACGGCGGCCACGCTGCTGTGTTTCAAGAGCGGAGCAATCGCGACGATTACCCTGTCAGACAGCGCTGCTGCGCCGTGGAGCTGGGATTTGTCGTCGGGTGAGAATCCGGCCTTTCCGAAGACTCCAGTCGAGAGTCATTTTTTGTGCGGAACAGAGGCGTCTATCGCCTTGCCGACGTTGCGGATGTGGCGTTATCCGGGCGAGCGCGGCTGGTTGCAGCCGCTGCAGGACGAAGAAGTGCGCTTCGACGCGGCCAATCCGTACATCGAGCAAATGCGTCACTTCGGCGCAGTGATTCGGCGAGAAGAGCAACCTCTGACCGATGCATTCGACGCGACCAGGACCCTCGAAGTCACACTGGCAGTTCGCGACGCCGCGCGATCCGGTACGACGATCCGCTTTGGGTGATGCTAACGCATCGACAATCGGAAGAGCCGCGATTAAGACGCGGTAACAAGAATGAACCCGGTACGAAGGCTCGAAATGCATAAGTTTATTTGAGCTGTCTGAGCGGCTATCGCTGCTTGATCGTGTTGACGGAGGCCGTTCGTGAACGGCAATGGCCGCATTCGCCCCGTCTTGAGTCATCGACGGCAACGATTCGAACGGCCGTAGATGGCCGCATCGAGTCTTATAACCGAGCGCGGCGACCCTATCGGCTGGGCGATTCACGCAAAGGCATAGGGCGACCCTCTGCGGACCGTCACGACTGGCCGCTTTCCGGCGTCGGAAAGTGCTTGCTCAAAGCATCGATAATCGGGACCGCCGGTCAGTCCGGTGGCAGGTCAGCTCGCCCACTATTACGACGGCGAGGTGAACTCGAGCTTGCTGCCGTTACGGAGGAGATCCGCTGCCTGTGCCACCATCGATTGCACGATTGATTCAGCACTCGGGCGGTCTTTTAACAGACCCACAGCCTCTCCGCAGACGACTGCAACCGTATCCAGGTCGTTCTGCGCGCGTGCCTCGGCGTATTTCTCAGACAGCGTACCAAAGACGCGGAATGCCTCGGCTTCCCGGTCAACCCATTCGTCGGCCAGCTTGTTCTTGAGGAAGCGAAGTGAGTATTCATTCGGCCATGGAAACCCTCGCAGCGCATCGAGCACGTTCGTCCGAATGGTTGAATCGCCGGTCACATCGATGGCCTTGTCAGTGTGCGCCTTTGGGGTGAGCGCTTCGGCCGATGCCCACAGACGCGTTCCCACTACCACCGCGTCTGCACCAAGCATCAGGGCCGCTGCCAATCCTCTCCCGTCCGCTATGCCTCCGGCGGCAACCAGCAAAGTTCCAGGCGAGTGTATCTTCAAGTAGTCGGCAGCTTCCGGCACAAACGGAAACGTTGAACGGTTTCCTCCGTGCCCCCCTGCCTCGGTGCCCTGTACTACGATCGCTGCGGCGCCAGCTTCCAGTGCTACGTCGATCTGCGACAGGAACTGCACCTGGCAGATGAGCGCGGCGCCCGAGTCGCGGATTTCTGCTGCGAACGGACGAGGGTCGCCAAATGAAAGGAACACGCAGGACGGCGAGTGTTGCAGCGCTTTCGTCAGCATCTCCGGCGCGCGCGCCAGAGCCCAGGTGATAAATCCAACGCCGAATTTGCCAGCATTCACTCGAGAAAGTTCAGTTTCTAAATCAGGTTCCCCACCCAGCGTCCCTGCATAACCTCCGCCAACGATCCCCAGTCCGCCGGCGCGACACACCGCAGCCACGAGCACCCCGCCAGTGACGAACGCCATTGGCGCACAAACAATTGGATGCTTGATGCCAAAGCGCTCCGTGAAACGTGTGCTAATCATCATGCATTCCGAAGAAGCCGCTTGGTTGCGGTGATCGTGTTTATGATCGTCGTACGACTGCTAAAGAGCAAGCGGATGTTGCCGGTCAGACTCGGCTCGTGGCCGAACCCGGTCCGACAGGAACACGCGGCGTTGGTCGACGCTGATGGATTTGCATCGGGCAGCAGTCGGCCGAGCCCGGTCCGATGCTCAATCGATAAGCGATGCGCCGGAGGTCGCCGGCGTGCGGCCCAGGTCGACCCTGGAGCGACATTCGCCCTCATGCTCGTCGATCGTCCGATTCTCGCATATCAACTGACGGTCGCATTTCCAGCGCCTGTTCGACGCGTCTGATTCGCGAAAGAACCCTGAGACGATCCGCGGGACTGTGACCGGATTCAAGGATCGTTACAATCGCTATTGGTGTCTCGAACAGTTGGGCATAGTGCCGCCCTGTCGGCCCCTCGAAACCCATCCGACTTATGTCAATCGCAAGGCGACTTGAGTTGCAAAACCATGTCCAGGTAATCCGAGCCGATACACGCGAACCTGGCGTGCAGTCATGCATGAGTGTCGGCGCGCGTGGTGTGTGCCGAGTTGAAGTGCTGCGTTGTGTGATCGTCAGTCATCGATGACTGACAGTCTCGGCAGAAGTCGGAGAGCGCGCTGACTCGCATATCACCGCCGTCGACACGTCGAGCAAACGTGGTCAAAAGAATCACCTATAACGAACGCGCCAGCGTCCCGACTGTCTCTAAGCTTCGCGCGGTCTCGTCCGTCCAAGGGTGTCCGTAGTTCAAGCGGATGCAATTCCGAAACCCGCGACTCCCCGAAAAGATCGGGCCCGGTGCAATGCTGATGCCCTGCTTAAGCGACAGCTCAAACAGGCGCACCGAATCGACCTGCACCGGCAACTCCAGCCAGAGAAAATACCCTCCCTTCGGGCGCGCAACCCGCGTTCCAGGCGGAAAGGATTTCTCAATGGTCTCCAGCATGTTCTCTTGTTGGGCAGCAAGGTTTTGCCGGAATCGGCGCAGATGGCGATCATAGCTGCGAGTCTGGAGATAATCGGCGATCGCTAATTGTGCAGGCATGGACGTGGATATGTTGGTCATCCACTTCGCCCGTGCGACCTGCTGCGTGAAGCGTCCCGCCGCGACCCAGCCCACGCGGTAGCCGGGTGCGAGGCTCTTTGAGAAGGAGCCGCAATGGAGCACCAGTCCCTTCCGATCAAATGCCTTAGCCGGACGCACAGGCGACGCCCCGAAATACAGTTCAGCGTATACGTCATCCTCGATCAGCGGCACCTCATGAGCGGCCAGCAGCGTAACCAACGCTTCCTTCGTCGCGTCGGGCATCGTGACGCCGGTGGGGTTCTGAAAAGACGTCATGAACCAGCACGCGCGGATTGGATGCCGTTTAAGTGCATCGGCAAGCACTGAAATGTCGAGACCGTTACTCGGATGCATAGGTATCTCAACGGCCTTCAGTCGCAGCCTGTCGAGTGCCTGAAGCGCGCCGTAGAACGCTGGCGTCCGGATTGCGACGACATCGCCGGGGCGGGTTACCGTCTGCAAACAAAGCGTTAGCGCTTCCAATGCTCCGGCCGTCACGACAACTTCATCGATCGGCACCGCCATCCCCGCAGCCATGTAGCGACGGGCAATCTGACGGCGCAAACCTTCGTTACCTGGAGACAGTTCCATGCCCGTTGCCCCCGCGCCCATCGTCCGCGCAACTGACGCGAGTGAGCAATCTAGCGGATTCAGTGGGAACATCGCCGGACTCGGAAACGCGGCGCCAAGCGGCACGATACCGGGTGCGTTGGACGAACTGAGCACGTGAAATAGGAGATCGTCTGTCTCAGGCTTAAGGGAAACCTGGGTCGGTCTCACGAACGACGATCCAAGCGATGTCTGCCCCGCTTGCAGTGATACGAAATGCCCTGCACGTGGGCGCGTCTCAATCAGCCCCTGAGATTCCAACGATTGATATGCGTGCGCGACGGTTGCCGGGCTTACACCATATGACTTGGTCGCCTGCCGCACAGACGGGAGACGCATACCTGGGGCGAGATCGCCGCGCTTAATAAGCCCTGCGATTTCCGTCGCCAACTTCTTGTAACGCATAATATATTCACTGTCATGACCTTGCGGTCGTATGACTGCCTCCCTTTTGCCAGCGTCTATCGATCAGGGCGAGCGCGCAGTCGATGAAGTTCGGGTCTCAAGGCTGTGCGTCAGCCGCTGTCTTTCGGCGATTCGCTTCGGACGCAAGCCCTTTGGTCGAGACATACCCGCCCTGATAGCTCTTGCCGGGTGACGTTTACGCGCGATCGTTCGCTTCTATATGCCACCTAATAGGGTGTATAACACCCTATTAAGCCCTTCATGTCAATAGGTTGTATTGCCACTATTTAGGTAGTGTATTGACCGGAGGTAAAGTGAACAAGAATGACCGAATGCCACTGGCACGAGTTGTAGGGAGAGCTATTGCCTACCGCCGCACGATGGCGAATCTCACTCAAGAGCAGGTCGCGGAAAGACTCGGCATCGGGCAAGAAGCTATCTCTCGGATGGAGAGAGGCGTTGCTATTCCAACGGTAGTTCGTTTGGCGGAGTTGGCGGATATCTACGAGTGCAAACTGGACCAATTGGTGACAGAAACCTCCGACAGGGAAGATGACCAAGCGAAGGCCATCTTGACCATCGTAGGTCGGTTATCAGGTGCTGATCGACGCCTACTTATCGAATGGCTAACAGTGTTTGCCGACAGACTTCTACGGTCGTCTAGGTCAGGTTAGACCCGCGACCTTGTGAATTCGAAGTCTTGGTTAGCGAGCGCGGACGCAGTGAGCCGCCCCGTTCGCTGTCTCGCTTCCTGTGAATTCTCCCGGCAAGACGTGACGGTCCACCGCTCTCAAGGAATGCTTCGAGGCGACCAATGGTCAGCGATCGACTGTAGAAAAAACCTTGGCCAAGATCGGTTCGCGACGTGCTGAGCGCCTGGTGGTGAGCGGCGTTTTCGACTCCGTCGGCTACGACCATAGCGCCTACGCTGTGAGCGACATCTGACATCGCCGCGAGGCGTGACACCCGCTCGTCGCTGTCAAGAGCGAGCACCTCCCTGTCCATCTTGATTAGCTCGAAATCGAACGTCCTGAGCAAGCGGAAGTTGACCGGATCCAAACCGGCACCCGCGAGCGCGAATCGAACCCCGTCTTTCCTCAATGCTTCCAGCGATTCCAGCACCCGTGATGTGACGTCCGCACAATCGCTCTCCGTCACTTCCAGAACCAGGCGGGGCAATAGCCCCTTGGCCGAATCCCGAACTTCTGACACAAAGTTGTCGGCAGCCATGTGAGCGGCTGAGACCTTCACCGCGATATACAACGATTTCGCAGCGTTGAGCGTTGCGATCTCGCTGGCTGCGGTGGCAAGCATGAATCGAGTCAGAGGACCGGTCACTTTGCTGCGTTCGAGATGGTTCATGTAGTGCGCTGGCCCGAGCAAACCAAATTCAAGGTTACCCCAACGAAGCACTGCTTCGATGCCGACGCATTTGCCCCGGCGAAGACTGATCACCGGCTGATACTCCAGGCAAAATTCCCCACGTCTCAATCCCTTTTTTGCCGCGCGAACGAGCCTTGCTTGCGGCGTAAACTGCCGCCTATAGAGCGTCCAACATCCAAGGGCCAAAAGACCAAGAAGCCCCAGTGCGATCAACACTTGGGCGCCGAAGAGCACGGCCAGAGGATCGACAGAAGGAGAACTGGACGTTTGCGACGACGGTTCAGCTTGCAAAATTTCTTCGTGTGACACAGGCGCCGCTTGCTCAACGCACGCGCGATCCTCTCCGCACTCGGCCATCGTCGGCAACTTTTCGGGCGGGGGGGCAGCATCCATAACAGCCGCAGAAACCGGCTCCCGTGCCGACGTGTCCATGCTAAACGGCACGCTGGTCTGAGCGACGATAAGAGGGCTCACTGCTACGGATGCGTCAGGAATGACATTCGTGTCGGACGCGCTGACAAACGCCCCGACGCCAATCTCCGACGGGGCGAGCATTGAAATGCAATGCAGTTGGCGAGCGTCCACCTGCCCTATCGGGCCGGCGACTGGACCCGCCAACGCTGCAGGCGCGGGCGGCATGACGGGAAGCGTGCAGACGGTGCCGAATTGCAGACCCGCAGTGTGAGTCGGAGCAATCATCTCCGACAATCCTTGCGCAAACGCAGCGATGCGGTGCCCCACGTCACCGATTGCACTATCCCTGCTCGTGCTCGCGTGCGCGGGAGGTTCCAATGCCGCGAGGAGAAAAAGCATAACAAACAGTGATTTAGTTATGCGAAAAGATGATTTATCGACGAGTCTCACGCCGTTACGCTGCTGGCTTACTGCAAACATTCTTTCCTTATATCCGTGCGATGCGCGTGGCTTTGTGTGGTGTCTCGCACGCTGCGTGCGAATGGCACGCCGTTCCCCACTGCGAACTTCAGAGCAGTCGGGTTGCGATGGCGAGGCGCACTGGCCGAGCAAGAAAGTATCCTTGCGCACTTGTGACACCGAGCGACTTCAACACGTCCAATTCTTTGGCCGTCTCGACCCCCTCGGCGACGATCTGGCTGCCAGTCTCCGTAGCAAACGAGACCATCGCCGCCACAAGTGCGCGTCTTCTGGCATCGGTATCGATGCCTCGAATCAAGCTCGAATCGAGCTTGATAAACTCAGGATGGAGATTGATGATGTGCCGCATATTGGCGAAGCCCGCACCCACATCATCCACAGCAATGCGGACTGAACGGCTTCGCAGCGGTTCGAGCGCCCGGATCAGTTTGTCGTAGTCGGGGACGCAGGCAGATTCCGTGATTTCCACGACAATACGATCGCTCTCCATATCAGCAAACACAGCCTCAAGTTCGCCACTCAAGATGGTTTCCGGGGACGAATTGACCGCCAGATAGAATTCCCGACCGGCCGGCATCTCCGCAAGTGCCTTGCGAATTACCTTGAGCTCCAGTGGGACAACCATGCCAACGTCGACGGCATCGGCAAACCACTGGCTTGGCGCACGAGTCGGCGTGGCCGAGAACCGTGATAGGCACTCAAGGCCTATCATCCGACGAGGGGCGATCGAGTAGATCGGCTGGTAAACGATTGAAGGCTCATCGCCGTTCAGCACTGCCTGTATGCGAGACATCTTCTCTTCATGCTCTCGAACAACTGTGACGTTTTGCACTCTTATATCCGGCGAATCAGATTGAGCCCTAGCGTCCGGATGGACACCACGCACAAAAAAAAGGCGCCGCTTAGACGGCGCCAAAAGCTTCCGGGGTTGAGAGTCACTAACCGGAAGTTCCGAGGGGGAGCAACCAAGTCGCTTCACGACGTTAGCGGATGCAGTGCTCTGCGATTCAGGCGCCGGCCGCCAAACGCGTAAAATTAAGTGCGTTCGGCGCCGCCTATCCTCCTGCGCGTGACTATGGCGGCTTGTAACACATCGGCCCGCAGTTCGTCTCTGCAAGCAGGCATCTATACGGCTTCACCGCGTATCACGCGCTTACGCAGGTATCAGTTTGAACGTTGAGAGCACAAAAAAACAGACTCAGATTTACGCAGAAAAACCGTATCAGACAAGACGAGCAAGGAATCCGTCGCGCAGATGTGGAAGTCACCTGCGCGCGGTGTGTAACGATTTGATGTGCCGCGACTTGTGATCGGGCGTCAGCTATGACTGAGAGTGCAACACGCCACCAGAGTGACGACGCAACCCGAAGAGGGTTAGGGATGGTCAGTAGTTGATGTAGCGGACGCCTTCGACTTCGTGGTAGATGCTCATAAACCCGGCCTTCTTGAGCGAACCATCGCAGAATGGCTCGTTGTGCGAGGCGCCACATCGACGAAGCCGGACCTCATCCTTATTCAAGAGCAGTTCGAGCCGATCGCGTTTCGGTGAGCTACAGGTCGCTCCAGGTTGGGAGTGATCCCGCCGCCCTTCCGAAAGCGGACACCCGCGCGGTGCTGATCGACCTTTTCACGCGATCCGTGACCGTCCGGAAAGGCCGATGAAGGAGCGTTCGTCTTTGACAATCGGATGGCCGGTCACGGGTTCAACTGTCATCCGTGAGCCCGCGGACGCCGAAACGTTCACGGCCTTTCCGGACGGGCACGGATCGCGGTCGGCTCGAACTGCTCTTGAATAAGGATGAGGCGCGCGCGAAGGTGACGGGGCTCTGCTCACCCTTTGCGATCGCGCGTGGCCGGCGCCTCCGCCGCGAGAGCGGCGGCGATCAATGTCATTCCGGGGAGCTTTCCGCTTCCACCCGATCATCGCGCTGACGCATGAGCCAATAGACCCCGCCCAGTGCAAGGAGTGCGGCGGCCAGCGCGCCAATTCGGTACGGATCGGTGTTCGGATCAAGAATGATGAATTTGCGCGCGATCGCGAGCAAAGCAATCAGCACGACCGTTTTCACCTGCACGATATGGTCGCGTCGAAGCATCACGCGGATGATGGAGTGCTTGAATTCCATCGCGATCAACAACGTCATGATCATGCCGAAGACCGTCTGGAACACAGCATGATCCAGCGGGTTCAGCGCTTCCCACACGAGCAATACGACTACCGCGCGGATGAGTTGCCACAGTGATATGGCGATGATTACGGAAATGACGCCGCTCAGGATATGCGCGACTACCTGTTCGAAGCGCTCGTAAAAGCCAAGGACGCACGGCTCCAACCGCAGTGCGTTCATCACTCTGCTGGCCACATTCCTGTTCTCATTCATGGTGAGCTTCCAGGTTGTTCATGGTTGCTGTCGTAGGTGGGTTGTTTCCAGCTATACCTGTGTGGGTCAAGGTTCCCTTGCTCGTTGGAGCGTGTTTGCGAACCTCTTTTGAGCGTGTCGTATGCGCACCGTTAGCGGCGTCGGTCCCGCAGTGCCGCCGGGCGCGTGGCGAATAAATGCCACGCCGCCCGGGCACGCTACCGTTCGACCCTACGCGCCGAAGAACTCATTTGATCTCGATCTTCCTGACTGCGGAGCCGGCGGAAGCCGTTTTTGGCAAACGAAGCGTCAGGACGCCTTTGTCAAACTTTGCATCCACCTTGTCGACGTCGACCCCATCGGGCAGCGGGATCATGCGAGTGAATGCGCCGTACGACCGTTCCAGCCGGTAGCAGCCGTTTTCCTCGCTCCGCGTGTCCTGCTTCTTCTCGCCACGCAGAACGAGGACGCCGTCTTCGATGGACGTCTGCAAATCTTCGCGCTCCATGCCCGGCAGCTCAGCGGCGATGCGCAGCGCGTCGCCGTCGTCGACGACATCGACGCGTGGCTGGAACCGCGACGAACTGAAGTCGCCGAACCATCGGTCAAGACCACTGACGCCTGCGAACGGATCGTGCAGCAACTCGCCCATCACCCGCCACGGGTCCGATGAGAAGAGCCGGGACACATCGGGCCACTCGGCCAGCCAGTGCTTCGACGTCGGTGCAATGGACGAAGTTTGCTCACCGGCTTTTTCAGTTTGCGTTTTGCGCAGGAATTTGAACGGGTTCCATATACTCAGGTCAGTGTTCATTTCAACCTCCTACAAATTGCATGATGATTTGCGTGAAGTGCGCGTGGAAAGATCCGACATCGCTCCAACCTGCTACGCGGCCAAACCCAACGCTTGCACCGGTTCACCCAACACACCGCGATTGATCAGTTGAACGGCGTATTGCATGGCTTCGCGTTCAGCTTCCCGCTGACTGTGCCACCGTTCGCCGTGACGCGGCAGGTGCCAGTCCGCCAGCACGTCGCCGTTCATGCAGATCTGCACGATCGCCACATAGCCGTCAGGGGCGGATACCGGCGTCTGAATGTGTCGAACCGGCACAGTACGGATGTTGATTTGATGCCCTTTCCAGGACTCCTGTGTGACGCTTTCCATTGCAAACTCCCAGAAGTGCAGTGGTGGCGCTCCGTGGGGCGCCACCTGGTTTCCTCATTGTCGTAATGGTGTGCTCGGGGTTACCCGACCTTGACCTCGATGCGTCGCGGCCGCGCATTTTCGCTGCGCGGAATGCGCAGTGTCAGCACGCCGTCCTGCAGGTTCGCCTCGATCTTTGCCGTGTCGAAGTCCGGACTCAGCGTGAAGGCCCGGAAGTAGCTGGGCGCAGGCATTTCGGCATGCCGCAGCCGCAAGCCGTCGGGTGTCGGCACGCGGGCCTCGGCCTCGATCACGAGGTTGCCGTCCTGCACCTTTACATCGAGCCGGTCCTTCGAAACGCCGGGCAGATCGGCCATAACCGTGATGCCCGTTTGGTCCTCGAAAACATCGACGGCCGGCACGATGGTTGCCCTGCGTTCCGCGGACTTCGCCTGCGTGCTCGGCGTCACGCTGGTTGGCTGTTCGCGTTCGATAACTTGAGTGGTATCGCTCATGGCTCTCTCCTCAAATCATTGGACCGTAATCGACCGGGGCTTCGACGACTCGTGCTTGCTCACCGTCACACACAGACAGCCGTCCACATAACGCGCCTGCACCTTGTCAGGGTTAGCGTTCTGCGGGAGTTCGATGACCCGCCTGAAGGTGCCGGCGAAGCGCTCCCCGGCGTAGACCTTCCGGTCGCTGTCGCCGTCGGGCGTTGCTGACTTGCGCTCGCCGCTGATCGTCACCAGGCCCTTGTCGATCGAAACATCGAGTTTGTCCGGCTTCATGCCTGGCGCGAATGCGACGATCTCGATGGTGTCGTCGGTGACGCCGAGGTTAACTTGCGGGAAAGCACCGCGTCTGATGGAGCGGATGCTTGATGGGGAGCCTCCGAAGAGTTCATCGATCTGCCGCTGCAAGCGGTTGAATTCGCTGAAGAGGTCGCTCCCGAAGTAGAGATCACTCATGGTCGTATCCTCCTTTTCAAACATGAAAGGAAGGCGAACGGGCGTACGCGCTCCAGTTCGCCTGCCATGCCTCGGGCAAACAAATCGAAACACGCAGCGCGATAACGCGACTGCCTGAACGGAACCCAGAATAGGAACGCCCGCGCGAAATTTCAAGGGGTGCGTTGGATGGCCGAAGGGTGACGTCGCGCGGGCCTTGAAATCCGCTTTGCTGCCCTTATTCTCGGCACGCATTGCGTTTTTTCATAAGGAGACGAGTATGGATTTCGACGTGGAATGGCTGACGCTGGGCAAACACAGGGTGAGGCTTCGCTCGACAAGAGGTTTTCCGACAGAGACGTTGCGCACGGTCGCCGACGTGGCGCGTCTCGCGATTGAAAACAACATGAGCGCGCGTGCGCGGCTCGTGGAAGTCGTGTTTCGGGATCAGGACAACGCGTATGACGTCGTCGTCGGCACCACCGTGGCGGAAGACCGCCTTTGCGCCGCACAGTTAGAGGTGGCGCTGGCTACCGTGCTCGGCTTGCTGCCCGAGCAGCTGACGCTGATGGTGAACACGGTTGCGCAGGCCGAGGTCGAGCTGAATTTTGGCGTCTATGAACGCCTGCTCGCACAAAAACTCGGCTCGGTGCCGCCGATTCAGTGAGCGAAACTCGCGGCGTCCCGACGGTCTTCGCGCTCCTGCGACCATCCGGCGCACCCCCTTGAAATTTCGCGGAGGCGTTCCTATTCTGGGTTTCGCTCAGGCAGTCGCGTTAGCGCGCTGCGTGTTTCGATTTGTTTGCCCGAGGCCTGGCAGGCGGACTGGAGCGCGTACGCCCGTTCGCCTCTTTTCAGCGTCTTGAAGGAGGATACGACCATGAGTGACCTCTACTTCGGGAGCGACCTCTTCGACGAGTTCGACCGGCTGCAATCGCAGACCACGAGCTTGTTCGGGGCTTCCCGTCCAGCAATCGGTCCGGCCACATCGGGTCTCTTTTGCAGGTCAACATCGGCACCCGGCGAGTCGATCAAGATCGTCGCCTTCGCTCCGTGGATCAATCCGGCCAAGACTCGACGTCCCGGGCGACAGGGCTTTTCTGACGGTCAGCGGCGAGCGCACTCCGGAATTGTGCTGAAGCCTGCCGTGTAATAGCCGGAAAAATCCAGCGATACCGCGGCAATTCTATTTCTGACGGAAATGGCTTGTCGTTCAATACTGCTTTTGGTGATCGCAATTCAGTGCGGTTCGCGATTTATGTGTGTTCTATCTATTTGCTTAGGAGAACATTATGAAACGGCTAAAAACTCTCATCATGCTGTTAGCTGTTGCCGCTGGTTGTGCGAGCGGCGCAGCGCATGCCGCTCGCGTCCGTGTCCTGGTCGGGCCGGCATACCCGTACTACTATCCGGTGGCCCCGGTTCCGTATTACTACCCGCCTGTCGTCGCCGTGCCCGCCGTCCCGGACAACTACGTCGAACAAGGGCAGGCGTCAGCCGGACAGGCGCAACCGGACGGGTCCTGGTACTACTGCGACGCGTCGAAAGCTTACTACCCGTATGCGAAGGAATGCCCTGGTGGGTGGCGTGAAGTGCCGGCCCAGCCGGCATCAGCCAATTGACGACCCGGGGGAATATGAAATGAAACGCTCTGCGTTCGTCCTACTCGCCTCGCTGACCTGCGTGAGCGCCTGCACGATCGCGCCGACGGCTCCCAGCGTAATGGCACTGCCGGGCACCGGCAAGACCTTCGACCAGTTCCGCATCGACGACGGCTCGTGCAGGCAATTTGCATCCGGACAGGTGGGCGGCGTCTCGGCAAACCAGGCAGCAACCGCCAGCGGGGTGGGCAGCGCCGCGCTAGGTACGGCACTCGGTGCCGCTGCAGGCGCGGCGTTCAATGGCGGCCGTGGCGCCGCCGTGGGCGCGGGTGCCGGCTTGCTGGCGGGTAGCGGGCTAGGCGCTGGCGCTGCGCAGACTTCCGCGGATGAGGTGCAGCGCCGCTACGACTCCGCATACGTGCAATGCATGTACACGGCCGGCGATCGCGTTCCGCTCTCCGGCCGCCTGATGACCGCGCCGGCCGCTGGCCGTAATGTGCCTCCACCACCGCCGCCGCCGGGTTCGCCGCCGCCTCCGGAGAGTTGATCGTGGGGTACACGGCATCGGTGTGGCGGCTCAGAGGTAAACAACAGATTTGCAAGAGGAAGGCGCCGTCCCGTCTATCAACGCGGACTGGGGCGTACCAGCAATTTTCAGCGCAATCCAGATGTTCAGATGAAAGGAGGATGCTATGAAAGCACCAACCAACAAGCGTATGGTTCTCGCTGCGGCCCTCGTGGCGGCGTTAGCGTTCGGCCTTGCGGGCAGCCCGGTTGCGGCGCAGGCCACGGAAGCGGTCGGCGGCACTGTCACTGACACCAGCCGCGCCGGTAACGCAAACGTCGCAGGCTTGCCGCGGATCCAGCAACAGGGCGACGTGTCCTACGTGTCGGGCGGCGTCGGCCAGGACGAATCGACGGCGCTGGAGCGCGCGCGAACCCACTGGCCGCTGTCGATGCAGTTTATCGGACCGGGATCGGACTTTCTCGCTGATGTCCACGTCCGGATCGTCGACGCACATAACAACGAGGTGCTGCAAGCCGATTCGCTCGGCCCGTTCATGCTGGTCAAGCTGCGTCCCGGCCGCTATACGGTGCACGCGACCCACAAGGACCGCGATCAGACGAAGACCGTCAGCATTGCCAGCAAAGGCAGCACGCAGGCGGCGTTCTACTGGAGCGTCGAATAGCTGGAAGATCATCCTGGCGGGCCTGGTTTCTCCGCTGGTGAATTGCCACGGGGCGAGGCCCGTGGCTTTTTGATTTGGGCGGCTGCATGGCCTTTTGTCACTTGCCGTCCGGCTGCTGGCAGATGTGGATGAGTGGCCGTCACCCGGCAGCGCGCTGCCGCACACGACACCAGGTGCGACCAGCAGCGTCCACACCACGCTCGCTTCCGCAGCACAGTAGAACTGCTTGCCGACATATGCGGCGATACGTCTGCCTAACCGATACTGACGAACGCCTGATCTCTTTCCAGCGAAAGGCCGGTAAGAGTTACGGTGATCCCTTCGCCCTTCCGGATGCATCCACGTCGCGGTGCTGGTTTGCCTTTGCCCGCGAACCGCGACCGTCAGTAAAGACCGACGACGCGACAGGCATGATCCGCACACGACGGTCCGTTGTCTGGGCGGAGCCGCCGTTCGAATGTCCGTGTGACAGCGTGAGCCAATGGCCGTAGATGGCCGATGCTGTTGAAAAAGTCGCTGACCGTCTCTCTCACAAGGTTTTTAGGGGTCTTCCTACCCTTAACCTGCGTTCGCCAGCGGTTTGTAGGCCGATCTAAGAGGTCGTTTTTCTCACCGGCGATTTGAGAAAGCAGAGCAGCGACTTTTTCAACAGCATCGGCCGCATGCTGCCCGATGCGTTTTGGCTCATGTCGACCCACTACGCACGTCGGACCAAGCCCGACTTAGCCGTCCGATTCTAGGGTGCAGCGGTCATTCACTCGCGGTTCGTGGTGTCGGGTCAGTTGTGGCCCCGGATGGCGACTCATTGCACTTCGGAAGCCGCCTTTCAGGCCCGGACCGTTCATGTGGCGTACTGAATCGCGCATGCGCAGGTTTGCAAAATTACCTCGGATCAAACCCGGCGCCAGCACAGCGACAGCTTTTGTTACAAAACGGTTTGCTGCAGTGCACGCTCGGGTTTGCCCGGTTGTCGCGGACGGATGCGAAGCATAGCCTTCGTAATGATTTGGTAAGAATTTATTCGCAGGTTGTCGGGTAAGCCAACCGCTCTCGCGATCTGCGCAACACGCACAGTTATCACGACTGCGCTCCACAGTTCGGTGCTGGGATGCTTGCCCGCCGTCATATGGGTCACGCTGGCGTGTCAAACGATGCTTGAATGACGACTGAAGTGTTGTGCGCTGTTCTCGCCAGCACAGCTTCGACAAGCCTCGATTGAAGCGTGCGGTTTGACACAGCCGACATGGCCGCCGACAGTGGTCCTGCCCGGTGTGAGCATAGGTCGTGATGATTCCAGTGCGACGGTCGGTTCCCCGAACGACCTTATTTTGATCGTCGAGCGCCGACACACGCTGTCCGCGACGACGCAAAGTAGCCCTTTTGATGCAGACCTAAGGTTGATCTAGATGAACTCCGCATACTCCTCAGCCGAAAGCGCGCATCAGCTGTTTCATCGTCGCCCGTATCTGGCGGCTGCTGCGATAGCACTGACATTGTCTTCGTGCGGGGGTGGTTCCGACTGTCTGGACGAGGGCACTTGCTATACGGTCGGTGGCAGCCTTTCCGGGCTTCTCGCCAACAGTTCGGTTACCCTTCAAGATAACGGCACCGACAATCTGACGCTGAGCAACAACGGAGGATTTTCGTTTAACAATACGGTGGACAGTTCTCGCAACTTTAGTGTCACGGTTCTAACCCAGCCAGTCGGGCAGTCATGCACCATCCACCACCAGGATGGCAGCGGCTACGGCCCGGCCGACGCAAATGTTAATGTCGTCTGTACCCCAAACAGTCATACGTTGGGTGGCACACTGAATGGCCTCGCACCGGGTACGACCATCACGCTGCAAAACAACGACACGAATTCCCTCGCTCTCGCAGCTAACGGCAGTTTCAACTTTCCCACGAAGGTGCGATACGGTGATGTTTATTCGGTTACGGTCTCGGCGCAGCCGATCCCACCAACGCGGACCTGCGTAGTGACGAATGGCACCGGCACTGTGCCGGATGGCGACATCTCCAATGTGAGTGTGACATGCCAATAGTGCTGCGATGATGCAAACGTCCAATCGTGTTGGTTGCACGCAGGGCGCCGCCGGCGAGCAACACTGACGGCGACCTGGATCTGCCCTTCTTTGTCGGCCGCAATCGTTACCGCCCTTACCGGCACGGATGGCCTCTCACCGTTGCGATCCATATCCTTGCATGCAGCGGGCGACCATCCTTATTGGCCGATGATGAAGCGCCCTCGGTCGGTGCGTGACCGTCAGCTATCTGGGCGATGCTGTTGAAAAAGTCGCTGCTCTGCTTTCTCAAATCGCCGGTGAGAAAAACGACCTCTTAGATCGGCCTACAAACCGCTGGCGAACGCAGGTTAAGGGTAGGAAGACCCCTAAAAACCTTGTGAGAGAGACGGTCAGCGACTTTTTCAACAGCATCGGCCGACTCCTGTCTTTTATGTGTTCGGCATAAACCTACGCAGGGCCGTGGCATAGCCGAGCGCAATCAGGAGCGGGAGAAGCAGACTCGCGATGATCTGCACCAAGCCGCTGGTTTCGGCGTAACCGACGAGATCGAAAAGCTTGGCCGTCTGAAATCGGCAGGGGCCATTTCGGAAGCGGAATATTCGCGCCTGCGAGCCCGGCTCGTGCAGTAGTCAGGGTTTACGGGTCGACCCGAAGATCCTCTGCCTCGCGGGCGCGGGCCTGGAACCGACCCTGGCCCGCGCCCTCCGCTATTGCGAGACCTGGTAGATCATGGGCCCTTGGCGGTACGGACGGGGAAATGACCCGGCCCAGTATCCCGCCCGGTAGACCGGATAGGCAATGGGACTGGCAACGGCGACGACCGGCTGCACCACGGCCTGAACCGGGTATTCCTGCACCTCCTCCTGGGGATAGACCGGAACGTACTGGACAGCCGGTGGAGGGGGCGCTGCATAGGCCTGTTGCACGTACACCGGCTGCGGATAGTTCGACGGACCGCTTTCAAAAACCGGCGCTTGCGCATAGACGGGCGCCTGCTGGTAACGCGTCGACGGTGGCGCGTACTGCGGCTGCTGCGCAACCATCTGATACCCGGGCTGGGCCGGCAATGCGCGCTGGGCGACGTGCGGTTGGGGGACGGGGACGGGCGCCTGCAAGGCCTCGTCGTCTGGCATGGCGGGCGGGAGCGGCGGCACATCGTGCGACTGGACCTGCTTAGCCGGACTCTTCAACTGATCCCGCAAAGAAGCGTACGTCTCGGCGTCCTCCTTCGCCCGAGCAACGTATCCACTATGGTAGGCATTGCTCAGGTCTTTCTGACGTGCCTGGTTTTCCTCATCGGCGGTCATACGTTCGTCACCGGGGTCGAGCGATGCATCCGTCCCGCCGTTGTCATAAGCGGACTTCGGACCATCGGCCCATGCTGGAATGGATTGCAGCGATGGCGCAAAAGCCACCGAAGCAACTGCAATGCCTAACAACGATTTAATTTTCATGGTTTCACCTCGCAGCTAGAGAGAAATGGAAGCGCTCCAGCCACCTCCCGGTGGGCCTCGTGCCGATACGCAACGTCGTGCGGCGCACCAGAAGGCGACTTCCTCGTGCCTGCACAGCGCTGGCTGGTAGTCCTGACTTTTGAGCATTTCCCGGCCTCTTTCAGAACAGCGCAGTCTGGCTAACTAATGGATTAGCGGTCGCAAGCCGTCCGTAAATGGCGCTTAACAGGGCCGCGGCGCTAACTTTCACATTTCGCCAATCGCAACACGGCTATCGATTTCTCATTTGCAGCTGCTTCCTTTCTGAAACAATCGTGCGGGGGGCAGGCGTCCAGCGGCGCACCCGCCCGGAACCACGCCAGAAACCACATGGTGTTCGCTCGAAAGGGGAAACTCCGTGCGGGAATACTCATATCCAGTCGCCAGGCATACTTAGGAAAAGCAGGGATCGCAGACGATGACAGTGGCGTGACGCATCACCCGCCCGGGCGGACTCAATGGCCGGTCCGGACGGTCAGGAAGCGAGGTCTGTTGTCGCTTCTGGTGCAAAGGGAAACGTGCTGGTCGTCGCGCTTCGTTTCAGAACAGTTCGCGAATCTGCTGATCCAGCATGCCGAGATCGAGCGCCGGGACGCGAAATGACGGGCCGCCAGGAAAGCGCGCATGCCTTGGCTTCGCGAACAGCTCGAAGGGCGGCCTCGCCCGCCATTGCCTGTGCGAGCATGCGACCCGCGATGCCCGTCAGCGCCACGACGCGACCGATATGATCCGCGCACGAACGTCCGGTGTCTGGTAGTGGAGCCGACGTTCGAATGTCCGTGTGAAAGTGCGGGCGAATGGCCGTAGATGGCCGAACCCGGGCCGACGGCAAACGCACCGAATTGACCCAACGCGGTAGTTCGCGATCAGCTGTTCAAACGAAGGCTTTCGTGTGAGAAGCGGATACATCCGCCAGAGACGACCTCGATCGGACGCTCGCTACGCACGATTTCAACGTCCGTTCTGCCCCGAAGTTGTTATCGATCCTGGATTCAGTGCGCCGTTACTCGCCGACCTCATGCACGCCGAAGCCGCGCCGCTGCCTGCCAGTGGGCAGCAAA
Source organism: Paraburkholderia sediminicola (assembly GCF_046027355.1). Lineage (GTDB taxonomy): Bacteria > Pseudomonadota > Gammaproteobacteria > Burkholderiales > Burkholderiaceae > Paraburkholderia > Paraburkholderia sediminicola_B. The sequence goes on from NZ_JAQQEK010000042.1 coordinate 31,899, forward strand.
CCGCCAGCCTGTTCCAGGGCTGGCGTTACTCATCCCCACGGATCAGGGTTGGCGTTTGCCGCGGCCACCAGCGGGTTTGCCAGCCGGTTTACGTGAACCCGCAGCTGGCTTGCTGGCGGGTTTGCTGCGTGGCTTTCGCGCGCTGAATGGATTACCGTTGGACAAGCTTGTACCTTTGCCCGCGGCCACAGCCCGCTGCGCCGCAGGCTTGCGTTTGTTTTCGCCACTTTGCGGGCGCGGTTTTTTGCTGAGCACCTGCATGGCGCCCGGCGCAGCTTGCGGCACTTTGGGCTTCTTAGGCTTTTTGGGTTTCTTGATGATCTGGCCCGTGGCGCTAGTTTGCGGCACGCGGTGTTCGGCTTCAAAACCAGGCTCTTCTTCACGGGGCAGCGTTTGCCGGATCAGCGCTTCAATCGCGGCCAGTTGCGGCGCTTCATCGGCACACACAAGGGACACCGCCACGCCGCTGGCGCCCGCGCGGCCGGTACGGCCAATACGGTGCACATAGTCTTGCGCCACGATCGGCAGATCAACGTTGATCACCAGCGGCAGGTCGTCGATATCCAGCCCGCGCGCAGCCACATCGGTGGCTACCAGCATATGTACTTCGCCCGTCTTGAAGCGCTCCAGCGCACGCAGGCGCGCGGGTTGCGGTTTGTCGCCGTGGATGGTGTCGACCGCATAGCCCGCTTCATCCAGCACGGCCGCCAGGTAATCCACACCATTGCGGGTTTTGACGAACACCAGCGCGTGCTCCCAGTTGTTCTCAGCAACAAGGTGCATGAAGAGATCAGGCTTGTTCTTTTTATCCACCGGCACCACCCACTGCTTGATCTTGCTGGCCGTGGCATTGGGCGGGCTGACGCTGATATTGACCGGGCCGCGCAGAATGCCCGCCGCCATGGCGCGAATATCGTCGGTAAACGTGGCAGAGAACAGCAGGGTCTGGCGCTGAGCGGGCAAGGCAGCAAAGACGGCGTTGAGTTCTCGCGCAAAACCCAGATCCAGCATGCGGTCGGCTTCATCCAGCACCAGCGTTTGTACTTGATCAAACTGCACTGCGTTCTGGCGATTGAGATCTAGCAAACGGCCCGGCGTGGCAACGAGCACATCCACGCCTTTGCGCAACTTCATCATCTGGGGGTTGATACTCACACCACCGTAGGCGGCCAGAAAACGTAAGTCGAGGCCTTTGCCGTAATCGATAAAGCTTTGCAGCACTTGTTCGGCCAGTTCACGCGTGGGCACCAGCACCAGAACACGCGCGCGGTTGCTGGACACCGCCGGGCCGTGTTGCACTAGCCGTTGCAACAGCGGCAGCGCAAAACCTGCCGTTTTGCCAGTGCCGGTCTGTGCCGCAGCCATGACGTCCTTGCCACTGAGCACAGCAGGAATCGCCTTGGCCTGCACCGGCGTAGGTGTCTGGTAATTGAGGTCCTGCACATTACGCAGCAAGGGATCGATCAGGCCAAGCGAGGCAAAAGACATTGGCCTATTCCGGGCTAAAGCCGCAATTCTAGCGGTTAGCGCCTGATTGCGCCGCGCAGATCAATGGTCAAAAAGATCGACGTTGATCGCCACTGAAAAACGTAGCGGTGCCGGGCGCCGCGCTGGCAAGCTGTGTTACGAGACACCGATGAGCAGCACTGCCGCCAGCGCCAGCCCCAATTGCATCAACAGGAAACGCGCCGGTGGCCGCGCAACCAGCCACGCGCGCACCTGCATCGCCACCAACTGCCCGAAATAAGGCCAGAGTCCTGCCAGGCCATCCATGATCGGATCTGTCACGATGACGGAAATCAGGAAAAGTCCAGACGGCACGAATAGGCATGCTTACTTCGCAAGATCGTAGAACTGCTAGGCGACTAAACTATGCCGACCACCATCACTCTTCATCTGCCCTTTCGCTATCATGTGCGTGAGTTCGACACCGCCTAAAATGATGCGGGCGCAACGAAAGCTCCTAAATCCTGGCATTGGTCGTACGATGCGTTTGTCCAGAGCTTGTACGAATGGCAACGAAGTCGTTGCATCAAGAGGATTGCTATTAGTGCCGCTTGGGGTTCCACGCTTTGTGTACGAACTCAAGACGGTTGCCGTCGAAGTCGGCGACGTTGGCTGCGTAGTAGCCGGGGGCGAAGTAGGTGCGATCTGCTGGTTTCCCCTCGTCGGTGCCACCGGCTTTGATTGCAGCTGCGTAGGCGGCGTCGACCAGTTCATTGGTGTCGCAGACGATCCCGAGGTACAGCCCGGTCTCGCCGGGCTTGCGTTGACGTAGCCAGATGCTTGATCCAACCGCCTTTCCCCTGCCGTACACATCGTCACCGATGCCGTAAAGATCAGGGACACCATCGGGGCCCGAAGCGGAGTCGTAGTTGCCGAATACGCTCCAGCCGAGTGGCTTCAAGGTTTCAGAGTAGAAGGCCAGTGACTTGTCGATGTTAGTGACGGAGATGTAGACATGGTCGATCATTTGGCCGCCTTCGAGGTGGATGGGTATTGTTTGTTCATAACTCTATTTGACGATAGCAAACCTCGGGATGCTCTGCACAAAGCCGAATCCACTGCGCTGATCAACTGCCCGCGGAGCCCATGTTTGGCTTCCCGATAATGGCCGTTCACATGTGCGCCATCTCGCGGGTCTGATCTGGTCTAGGAGGCCGCTTCACCGGCGAGAGCCCAAGCCGCCTTGGGCAGCGGACGCATGAGCAAATAGAATGCGACGAAATGCGTGATCATCAGCAGCGGCACGTAGATGATTGGGATCGCGTATGTGGCGCCGAGCTGCCCCGCCACGGCAGGAAGGCCGATCCGAGTCGCGTGGTAATAGTCGACGATGATGTCGGCCGCCCCCACGAGATTGAAGGCGAACACAAACAACCAGAAAAGCCGACGTGCCTTGAACGTGAGCACTGCCAGGATGGCCAGCACTCCGGTTGCGAAGTCAGCATAGGCGGCGAACTGGGCGAAGCCGGCCGGCAGACCTGGACCGACGACGCCTGGAAGGATGAAGACAAGCCCGAAGAAGCGGAAGCTGTGCAGCGTGGCGATGGCGCGTTGCGCGCCTGCGCGGTCCATCGACTTAAGCTTGGGCAGGACGTACACGATGACGCAAGGCAGCCACGCGACATAGCCTAGAACGAGTTGTGTCTGGAACAGGGTTTCGGGGGACATTGCAGAACTCCTGGCAGGGGTTGCTCCAAGCGGCGTCGAACACCGCGGACAGGATGCGGAGCCGGCCTTCCCTGATCCGCAAGCAGATTCTAGGGCCGCTTCCGGCGAGCGACTATCCACGATAATATTGACGGGTCATGAAGCAAAACTTCACAGTCCGGCAACGCGCACTCGACGGTGTCGAGGCGTTCCTGAGCGTCGCCCAGCACCGCAGCTTTCGTAGAGCGGCCGCGGAGCTCGGGGTGACGCCTTCGGCGATCAGCCAAACGGTACGTCTACTCGAGGCGCGCGTCGGCGCCGCGCTATTCGTACGCACAACGCGGAGCGTCGGCCTGACCGAAGCCGGTGAACGATTCCTTTCGCGGGCGAAGCCCGCCTTCGAAGAACTTGTCGGTGCAAGCGAGGTGGCGCGTGAACTCGGACAGAAACCGGCCGGCCTGTTGCGCCTTTCGGTGCCGAGCGCGGTAGTGCCGATCGTGTTGGAGCCGCTGATTGCATCCTTCTGCCAGGCCTATCCTGAGGTCGAGGTTGAGATCGTCGCAAGCGCGGAGTCGGTCGACCTCGCGGCCGAAGGATTTGACGCCGGCGTCCGGATGGGCCAGTTCATCGAGGCCGACATGGTCGCGGTGCGACTGACGCCGCCGTTCCCGTTCGAGGTCGTTGGCAGCCCCGATTATCTGCGTCGGCGAAATCGGCCGGAGCGCATCGACGATCTGCGTGACCACATTTGCCTGCGCATGCGCCGCTCGAACGGGTCGATCGCGCCTTGGCCCTTTGTCGACGCCAACAAGGCCGTTGAGGCAATCGTCTCCGGGCCGCTCATCGCCCACGACTATCCCACACTCCTCGGCGCGGCGATTCAAGGTGTGGGACTTGCACAGGTGCCCGGACCGCTTGCCGCGGCGCCAATTGCCGACGGCCGATTGCAAGCGCTGCTGACGCCCTTCGCCGTCACAACGCCCGGGGTTTTCCTATACCACTCAGGCAGACGCCAGGTTTTGCCCAAATTGCGCGCGTTCATCGAGCACGTTAAATACCGGAGCGCTGACGCCGCAGGTGACGGAGCATTTACACGGACGCCGGGCAAGCCCAATCGTGCAAACAGATCTTGAGAACGTGCCGGAAATGGCGCGCGGAATGGCGGCCACTGCTTCTAAAACCGATTGTCAACAACGTTGACGGAATTGGCACCGGTTCGACAAGAAAGACGGCGCATGCAGTCCGCTGCATGCGCCAACCCTCGCACAGACTGTCTGTATCCACCCAGCTTACAGTTAGGTAAAACGGCGTGTGCCGTTCAACGCTGGATACCTTTCTGGTGTTACTAATCGCTTCACATCCGAACGACATCGAGCAGGATTTTCCTCCCGTCCTTGTACGAGAACACCGAGATCGCACCGTGCCTGAGATCACCCTGTGCCGTGAAGCTTGTCTCGCCGATCACGCCCATGTAGTCGGCGGACGGCATGGCGGCCAATACCTTTGCCGGGTCGATCGAGTTTGCCCCCTGCATCGCGTCAACGATGATGTACACCGCGTCGTAAGCAAAGGGCGCATAAACCTGTAATGGCTGATGGAAACGCGCCTCGTACTTCCGCGCAAACGCCCCACCGCCAGGCATCTTTTCCAAAGCCATGCCGGCCTCCGAGCAAACCACGTTATCCGCTGCGGCGCCCGCCAGCTTGGGGAGGTCCGCCGAACAAACGCCATCCCCGCCCAGAATCTTTGCCCTCACACCCAACTGCCGCGCCTGCTTCGCGAACGGCCCGCCAGTTGCGTCCATTCCGCCGTACAGGATCGCGTCCGGGTTCTCGCCCTTGATCTTCGTGACGATGGCGCGAAAATCGATGGCCTTGTCGTTCGTGGCGTCGCGTGACACGACCTTCAAGTTGGCGGCCTTGGCCGCTTTATCGAACTCATTGGCAAGACCTTGTCCGTAGGCTGTTGAATCGTCCACGATCGCGACTGTCCTCACACCGAGGCTTTTGGCCGCGTAGATGGCCAGCGCGGGCCCTTGCTGCGCGTCGGTGGCGACAACCCGGTACGTCGTGTTGAAGCCCTGCTGCGTATAGGTGGGATTCGTCGCTGCCTGCGAGATCTCGACGATGCCGCCATCCTTGTAAATCCGCGACGCTGGAATCGACGTGCCGGAATTCAGGTGACCGACGACGCCGGCCACCTTATCGTCGACGAGTTTCTGCGCAACCTGTGTGGCAGTACGCGGATCGCCCGCATCGTCTTGTGCATCGAGCTGCAATGTGATTCGCCTTCCTCCAATCACCAGGCCCTTTGCGTTGATTTCTTCGACCGCGAGCCGCGCGCCGTTTTCGCTGTCCTTGCCCAGGTGCGCGATGGCGCCCGTGAGAGGCGCGACGTGACCGATTCGCACGACCTCCTCAGCGTGGACAGCGAATGAGCAAGCGATTGCGGCAACCGCGACCGCGATTTCCTTGTGATGCCGAGTCATGTCCTTTCCTCTTCGTGAGGCGCTGGGGCGCCTGTTCAAATCAATGACGAATCGTGTCAGCCAGCGCGGTATCGACGCGCTTCAGCGGTTCAGACCGGGCGCTGCCGATCGCCACGCCATAGAGATTCTTCGGGTCAGGTGGCGTGGGAATAAGATCGAGTTCGACGCCGATGTTCCGTTCGCGTGACGCCGCATTGAGGTAGCGCAGCGCGGAAAAGTCTTCCAGCGCAAAGCCGACCGAGTCGAACACGGTTACCTGCGAGGCGGATTCGCGACCTTCTTGCGCACCGGACACGATTCGGTGGAACGCGACGACAGGAAAATCCGGCGTGAGCTGCTGAATATCGCCTTCGATGCGCGTCTGCGGCTCGTATTCGACGACGACACGTGAGCGCCGAAGAACATCTGCATGCAATTCCGTCTTGCCTGGACAGTCGCCCCCGACGGCGTTGATATGCATGCCATCTTCGATCATCTCTGGCGTCAGAATCGTCGCGTTTGTCTTGTCCGCGGTGACCGTGGTCACGATGTCCGCGCCGCGGACCGCGTCCGCCGCGGAGCTGCTCCGAATCACTCGAAGCGTCTTGAATGGCGCGAGGTTGCGCACGAGCTTTTCCGTCGCTGCCTCGTCGACGTCGAAGACTCTGATCTGGTCGATGCCCAACATCTCGTGAAACGCAATTGCCTGAAATTCGCTTTGGGCACCATTGCCGATCATGGCCATCGAGCGCGAGTCCGGTCGTGCAAGGAAGCGTGCAAATAGCGCCGATGTCGCGGCCGTCCGAATCGCCGTCGTCAACGTCATCTCACTAAGGAGTAACGGATAGCCCGTGTCCACATCCGCGAGCACGCCGAACGCCATTACGGTGAGCAGGTCCGACTGTGTATTCTTCGGATGCCCATTGACGTACTTGAATGAGTACAGCCGGTTATCCGACGTCGGCATCAGTTCAATCACGCCATCGGTCGAGTGGCTTGCCAACCGGGCAGTCTTTTCGAACGTATCCCAACGGCGATAGTCCTGTTCGATGTAAGACGCCATTGTCGTCAGAACTTGCGTAATGCCGACCTCGGCGACCAGCCTTGAAACGTCTTTCACATCTATGTATCGCGTCATGCTTTTGGCTCCTTGTATGCGGGTGACGGTCAGATCGCGCAGCAACGAATCGGTGAAACAACATCAGGCTCTGCCTTCAAAGCCCAGCAGAACGTTGACTGCGTTGATTCCAATCTCGTCGACCATGTATCCGCCCTCCATCACGAAAAGCGTGGGGACGTTGAACTTTGCGATTGCCTCGCCGACGCGCAGATAGTCTGGCGTGCGCAGACGAAAGTGACTGATAGGGTCGTCTTCGAAGGTGTCGACCCCGAGAGAAATGACAAGAGCGTCGGGTGCGTGCCGCCCGATCGCCGTGCCAGCGTGGCGCAACGCGTGGTCGAAGCCCTCCCAGACTGTTCCTCTCGGAAGGGGGATGTTCAGATTGAATCCCTCTCCGGCGCCGACGCCACGTTCGTCGGCATGCCCCGAGAAATATGGGTAGGAAACCGTTGGATCACCGTGAATCGATATGAACAGAACATCAGGTCGATCGTAGAAGATGTCCTGCGTGCCGTTCCCGTGATGGAAGTCGATGTCGAGAATGGCTACGCGCTTTGCGCCGCCGTCGATGCAATGCTGGGTCGCAATCGCCGCGTTGTTCAGATAACAATAACCGCCCATGTATTCACGTCCGGCGTGATGGCCGGGCGGGCGGCAAAGCGCGAATGCGGCGCGCGCGCCACTCGACAGCGCATCCATGCCAGTCAACGCTGAGTTGGCACTGGAGCTGATCGCGCTCCACGTACCAGCGTTGATGGGGGAACCTGCGTCCATCGAAAAGAAGCCAAGCTTGCCATCGATGAATTCAGGCAACGCGTTACTGGGCAATCCCTTCACGGGCCAAACGAGTGGCAGAGCCTGACAGGTTCTGCCCGTCGCAAGCCACTCGTGCCACGCTCCTGCCAGAAAGTCGATGTACCGCTGGCTGTGCGCGCCTACATAGTCCGCGCGTTTGTAGGCCTTCGGGCTGATGACATCGCCGAGTCCTGTTGCCCTGACTTGCGCAAGCACCGTCTCGGCTCGGAGGGGCTTCTCGAAGGAATCGGAGATTGCGCCGTCCTTGAGTTCGACGCCATGGTGCAAGCGATGATCGCTACTGTAGATGGTAAGCATGGTTGACTACCGCGTTGAAGATAGCCAACAGTTTATTGAGCGACCGGCGCATTGATTTTGCTTTCGGATGCGGAAAAGTCTAAAATTTTGGTTAATTTGTCTAACGGAAATGAAATATGAGCATAAATCGCCCAAAAATCGAAATGGACGCGGTCGACCGCTCAATGTTGCGCCTGCTCCAGGACGATGGTGCCGTATCAAATGCGGCACTTGGGGAGAAACTCTCGCTGAGCGTGACGCCATGCTGGAGGCGGCGCAAGCACCTGGAAGACGAAGGTGTAATCACCGGTTACCAGGCGAACATTGACCGGCGCGCGGTCGGCCTGAATCTCCTTGCGTTCGTGCATCTCCGGTTTAACGTGCACTCGGACAAAACCGCAGACAACTTCGAAGCCGTCATCCGCAGTCGACCGGAGGTCCTCTCGTGCCACAAGATCACAGGCGATGCGGACTACATCCTGCAGGTGGTCGCCGCCGATCTGGACGCATACGGTGAATTTGTCGAGCGGGTGCTACGACGGCAGCCAGGTATCGCGTCGATACAATCCAGCCTTGCGCTACGCGAGGTGAAGTTTTCGTCCCGGGTTCCAATTCCCGACGCCTGAACACACACTCGAAAGTGGCCCGCCAATTCGCCACTGCATTACGGAGAAGGTCGCTCGTGCATCGTGAGCATTCGACTTTCCGGATAGCGGCCTTTCGCGGAGCCCAAACTTGCAACTGCACGAATGTCGCCTATTGCCGACCTGCTGCTCGCCAAACGTTACATCATGCCGCCGGCGGTGCTACTTGTGCTGCCGGCGCCGGACGAAGGTGTGGACGTCGCTGTGAGCGGATGGGCAAGACCCGCCGCTGACAGGAGCGAGACGGCGGACGGATCGGGCATGCCATTGGTGCCGATAGCGCCCGCCGCCGCCAGGGCGTCGAGATCGCTGTCGACGCCGGCTTGCCCAACCATAAACGGCGTCGTCAGAAACGCCGGCGCCGTCAGCGTGACAGCGTAGCGCTGCTGCAGAGTGGTGACGACTGCTGACTGCGCAGCAAGCACATCGGCCTCGCTCGCCAGCACTTGTTGGAACTTTACGTTACTCGGGAAGCCCGCAATCAGACTGGTCTCGGTGGTGCCAAGTTGCGAAGCGAGATAGACCAGCATCAGTTCGGTCTCTGGCGTCGTATTGAAGGTGCCGCCGGCAAATGCAAGCGAATGCAGGCTCGTGCCGCCAGATGTCACGGTAAGGATGCAGGGAAGCGTGGCGTTGAACGTGATGGTGTAGTGCCCACCGCCGTCCGACAGGGTGGAGCCCGAACCCTGCGCACAACTGACGCTGACCGTCGCGCTGGCGAGCGCATTGCCGGTAGCGGCCGTGCCGGACAGGGTGACGTCTGGCACCCTATTCCCGCCACCACAGCCGTTGAGGCCAAAGCAGGCATTTCCGCCGCATGCGACGAGCGTTGCAAGCGAAGCCACGCAAATTGCAGCCACTGCCGGGCGAACGAAACACACATAGTGAGCGTTCATGGTTGCCTGCCGTTGATAGATTGGGATCGGACAATCGGTTCCACGCAAGACCGGCTCTATGTTTTATTTTAGCGTGCGATGCCGCCGAGGGCGTCGTCACCTCAATCGCATTCGCTGTGTTACCGGCTGCCGAACGGCGCATCGCGGCGATGGCTTCCCGATGTGTGGCGGGCTCCCTCAATCATGCCGGTCAGGCAAACTCAGAACGCGTCCCATCCTTGGCCCTTGCCCGCCGTGGCCGCGGCAGGCGCCATGAAAACCGGCACGGCAACCGGCCGGGTAGGCGCGGCAGGTTGCCCGGTCGCCGGGCGCGCAGCGCGGGCTACCGGGCGGTTCGCCGGTGAGGCAGATCCGCCCGTTGCCGGCGTGATGGCACCGGCATCCAGACGGAAAAACGAAATCGCCTGATTCAGTTGCCGCCCCTGGTCCTCGAGTGATTTCGATGCGGCCGCCGCTTCCTCTACCAGTGCGGAATTCTGCTGCGTGACTTCGTCCATCTGCGTGATCGCCTGATTGACCTGCTCGATCCCCCGACTCTGCTCGGTGGACGCCGCGGCGATTTCCCCCATGATGTCCGTGACGCGCGCCACGGCATGCGTGACTTCCGACATGGTCTTTCCAGCCTCATTCGCGAGCGACGAACCGTCCTGAATCTTCTGCACGGACGCGTTGATCAGATCCTTGATTTCCTTCGCTGCACTGGACGACCGCTGGGCCAGACTGCGCACTTCACTCGCCACCACCGCGAACCCGCGGCCTTGCTCGCCCGCACGGGCAGCCTCGACGGCCGCATTGAGCGCGAGGATGTTGGTCTGGAAGGCAATCCCTTCGATGATCCCCGTGATGTCCGCGATCTTGGTGGAACTCGTGCTGATCTCGCCCATCGTATCGACCACCTGACTCACGACCTGATTGCCCCGCCCCGCCACTTCGGACGCATTTGCGGAGAGCGAGCTCGCCTGCTGCGCGCTCTCGGCATTCTGCTTCACCGTCGAAGTCAGCTCTTCCATGCTCGCGGCGGTTTCCTGCAGTGACGCTGCCTGCTGTTCGGTACGCGAGGACAGATCGACGTTACCCGAAGCGATCTGGCTGGAGCCGGTCGCAATGCTGTCCGCGGCGGTGCGAACCTGGCCGATCAGACGGACAAGGCTTGCCTGCATCTCCCCCATCGACGCGAGCACGCTCCCGGCCGGAGCATTCTGCGCACCCGGCACCGGGCTCAAATCCCCACCGGCCACACGCTGTGTCACGTCACCCAATGCGGCCGGCTCGGCTCCGAGGGCGCGCAACAAATTGCGGGTGATCAGCAGACCGGCCAGAGCCGCGACCAGGACCGCTGCCAGGCAAATCGTGATCAGCACGTTCCGTTGACCGGCATAGTGCTCAGCAGACTGCTGCACCAGTTGCGACTCGCGATCATTTGTATAGTCCGCATAAGCCTTTGTCGCTTTGACTAATGCGGCGAGCAGCGGTCGGCATTCGTCATTCATCTTCGTGATCGCCGCGTCATGCTTGCTGTTCAGCGCAAGATCGACGATAGCCAGTGCAACCGGTCCATAAAGCGATTCGACACGGTTGATCTCGTCCACGAACTCGCGTTCCTTTGGGCTCGCGCTGGCGTCGGTAATTATGTCGTTTAGCTTGCGAAGGCGGGTCTTGACGTCTTCGTGTGCCTGCGTCACCGCAGTTTTTTCTATCTCAAGATCCGCAGGCCTCGTCACCAGCACCAGATTGCGAGCGGCTATGGCGCGCCGATCAACCGCAGTCCGAACGCCCGCAGCCATGTCGGCGCGGGTGTTGATGCCCGAAATGTAACTTGAGAACCGCTCATTTGAATCGCTCAATGCCTTCAACGATAGCCCTGAGACCAGCAGAACCAATGCAGCAAGTACTCCGAACGCCCCCGTAAGCTTGGCCTTCACTGACAGTTGATTCAGGTTCATGTTTCGACTCCATTAAAGGGACTGTAAATCCGGCCGCTTGCGATTGGCTGTTGCGCGATCGTCGACCGACAAAGGCCGGTCCGCGCTCGCGTCGATTGCCCGCACGGTTATGCGCTGTCCATCCTCCGGTTCTACGGACAGAAAGCGGCCCGGCTGAATGCGGATCCAACCTGGGAAGGTGCGCGCAAACGTTGGCCTGCAATTGAATTTTTCTATCGAAGATGAAGCTGCTTACGTTTGCTTCTGATGTCAGCGTGCGGTTTTTGTCTGATGATTTGCGCATGGCTATGTTGTGCGCGGAAGAAGAACAATGGCACAACGGGAATATCCCCATTCCTCAATGCTTCCCGTACGTCGACAGATACTCCGTCAGCCCAGTCCACTGTGGCGAGGTCAGCAATTGCGGATGATCCCTTGCCACCTGCAGCGCGACATTGTGAAAACCCTGCACCGTATCGGACACCCCCGCTTGCACGCCGCCATTGAATGCAGCCGCGGGGGCTTGTATCGGCGCACCACTTAACGCAGGCGCAGGTTGAGCGACAGGCTGGTCATTAAGAGCACTTGCCAAACGGTCAAGTTGCGCGTTGCGAGTGGTGACCGCATCGGAATACTCTTTCTGCGAGTCGAACTTCTCCGCGAGCATCTGAAGCACTGCAGTGTGGTCGAGTCGCCCCGAGAAGACACTCCCCGGAGTGACATACGGCGATATCAGAAAAGCCGGCACGCGCAGCCCACTAGTCTTGAATGAATACCCTGCTATATCGACCGCAATGTCCAACGGCGCTACATGATCGAAGAACCCGCCGTGCTCGTCATACGTCACGATCAGCAGCGTCTCTTTCCACCTGGCCGGATTCGAAATCAAGGTCCGGTAAATATCAGCGATGAACGCTTGCCCACCAGCCATCCCCGTTGGACAGTGATCATCGTTAGCGGTGTTGTGAGGGCCGTCTGTGTATTCCGGCTCGATGAAAATCACCTTCGGCAGAATGCTGTTGCCCTGCCAGTCACGGGCAAACCTGGAATACCGCAGGAAGTTTCCGCCTGTGCCGTTGAGCGGCAGGGTCAAGGACAGCACGATTTCCGGAAGCCATTCCTTCATCAGGCTGAAGAACGGAAAGAAGCTCCCCGATTGATAGACACACCACGGTATGCCGCGCTGGCGGAGCCAATCATAGGCAAGGGGCTGATCGGGCAGAAAGCTCAGCCCTTGCACGTTGTCGCTGATAAGGCTCGTCCCCGCCATCGCCATCAGGCGATTTGCCTGAGTTCCTGACGGCAACGGAGCAAACCAGTTGTCGCACACGGTGAAGTGTTTTGCGAGAAAGTCGAACGTGGGTACAGTGCGAGCGTCGTAATAACCCATCACGTCGGCCAGATTCGACGGTGCGGGTTTGCGGGTTGCATAGCTCTGCACGAATCCGCCGAGTTCCGGGCAACCTCCGGGCACACACGCTGTGTTGATCTGCGTGGCGATCGGGGCGCGGTCGTGAGGCGGGTCCGATATGGCAGGTCCATTCGGACTCAACGCATGAATGGGATATGGCTTGCCGTTGTATACGTTGATGAAGTTCGCCTGCCACGCCGGATCCGCGGAAAGGCCGTTGACCTGGCTGCCGTTCAGGCTCAGATATCCGAGTGCGTGATCGAAGGAACGGTTTTCCATCATGACGATCACGATGGTGTCGATCTGGTCCAGAGCAGTCATGGAAGCTCCTTGAGCACCCGGCATTCACGGCAAACCAATGCGGTATCTGAAAAGGTAGACGAAATCCATTGCTTTCGCGTCTCAGGTAATTCCCTGAGGTCGCTACATGAAGTGCCCAATGTTATCGACTTCACTCCTCTGTCACTCGCAACCCATAAATTGAAGGCGCTGTACCCTTTCAATCCATGAGAACCGAAATGACAAAGATCAGATGGCATCATGCAGGAACCGTTGCATTGCTGTTCGCCAGCAGCGTCTCGCACGCGGGCACGCCGTCCGTCGGCAGCCGCGAATACAAGATACTGCTGAATCCCGCCGATTTCGCGAGCCAGCCGGCCGCCGCGGCCAACCGCTTTCTCACCGACCTGCAAGCGAGCCTCGCAGCCAACGGCTTCGATCGCACGGTGACGGGCAGCTTCGCCACGGACAACGATCGCACCGTGCTCTACTACGACTCGCCGGGCACCTGCGCCGTGAAACAGACCGGCTATTCGATGCGCGAACGCGACGACGGTAGCGGCCGTAACATCGAACTCAAGTTTGGTTCGGCTAACGAAACCACGTCGGCGAAGACGGATGTCAGCGGCAGCTCATCGAAGGCCAAAAGCAAACTCGAAGACGACATCACACCGCCGTCGAACGAAACCTTCTCGCACTCCACGAACGAGCCGCTGTCGGACTCGAAGAATATCAATCATCTGAGCGACATCAACGACCTGTTTCCGACCACGCACGTGTTCGACAGCATCAGCAGTCAGGCGCTGGTGCCGGTGAGCGGATTGTCGATTCACGAAGTGACTTACGACGGCCCGAGCAGCGATCTCGGTCAGGAAAACGCCGACTTCACGATGACGGTCTGGTACGCAAACGGCTCGACCACGCCGGCGTTGGCGGAGATTTCGTTTGAAGTCGACGTGAACAGCGACGGCGACTTCACCGACAAGGTGACGTCGCGCTCGCAATTGATTTTCAGCGTGATTCAGGGCATGACGAACTGGGTGCAGTCACCGAGTTCGACGAAAACAGCATGGGTCTACAAGTATCAGCCGACGTTCTGTAGCCAGTAACAACACGCCGCCACAGTAGCGCACAATCCGGCGAGTGCAGCGAGAAGCAACACTTCACTGCACTCGCCGCCGGCAAGGTTCAAAGCGCGTCGTCAAACCGCTTTGCCCAACGCGCGCCGCATCCGAGCAATGCGCCGCTGATCAGCAGCGTCACCGTGCCCATCGCCATGCCGTCGCCGATCGAGCCTTGCTCGAACTGCTGCCAGATAAAGATCGATGCGGTCTGCACGCCGCTCGGCGCAAGCAGCAACGACGTGACGAGTTCACGCGAAGCCACCGCGAACACGATCATCACCGAGGAGACGAGCGCCGGCGCGACCAGCGGCATCACGATACGCAGCAGCACGCGAGCGCTCGTCGCGCCATGCACGCGCGCCGCGGCCTCGAGTCCTGAGCCGAGCTGGCGCAGAGCCGCGCTCGTATAACGGATCGGATACGGCAGCAACAAACAACTGTAGGACAGCAACAGAATGCCCCAGGTGTTGTACGGCGTGACAGGCCAGATCGGCAGATTCCACGCGAGAATCAACCCGACACCCACGACAATGCCCGGCAGCGCATGCGGCAGCAGCGTCAATGCATCGAGCGCGGCGCGTCCACGCAGCCGCGTCTTGACGACCACCCAGGCGCTCACGAAACCCAGCCCGCCGGTCAGCAGCGCGGTCGCGGCGGCGAGCGCGAGACTCGTGCCGAGCGCACTCGCTCCATCGCTGCCGGCGGAGAGCGCTCTAAAATGCATCAACGTGAAATTGCCGGCTGCGAAGCCGCCCGACAAGGTCCGCGAAAACGCTGTCGTGACGATCGCGAACAGCGGTGCAATCGCTGCGCACATCGCGACGATGCCGAACGCGAGCAGCACCGGCCAGCGCCAGCGGCCCAGTTCGCGTCGCAACGTGGCCGCCGGTTTGCCGGTCTGTGTTTCGAAATCGCGGCCGGACAGCACGCGCCGCTGCAACACGAAAGCGGCCAGCGCGAGCAATGCCAGTAGCAGTGCAAGCACGGATGCGCCGGGGAGATCGATCGGCCAATCGGAGAAACGCTCCTCGATGGACGTCACCAGCAAACTGAAACCCGCCCGCGAACCCAGCGCGGATGGCACACCAAACTCTTCGATCGCCATCGTGAAGGTCAACAGCGCGCTCGCCGCGATCGCGGGCAAAATCAGCGGCAGTGTGATGCGGATGAAACTGCGCCACGGGCCCGCGCCGAACACGCGCGCGACATCGGCTAGTCGGGCGCCCAATGCGGCCAGCGTGCGCGACACCGAAAAATAGACGACCGGAAACACGCCGAGCGTCATGGCCGCGACGACGCCGTTGAACGAAAACAGAAAGCGGCCGAGGTTCACGCCGCACAACTGTTCGAGATAACCGTTCGGCTGCAACAGCAGAATCCAGCCGAACGCCGCAAGGTACGGCGGAATCAGAAAAGGCGCGAGAAACAGCAGATCCCACAAGCGCGCGCCAGGCAACCGGAACAATCCCCGCACGACGCCGAGTGGCAAACCGAGCGCGACGCTGGTCAACGCGACACTCACACCGAAGCGCAGCGTATTGCCGAGCAACGGCAACGTATCGGGACGCACCAGCGCCGCGCCAAAAGCGCTAAACGGATGCGCGAACGAGCCGCGATTGAGCGACGGAAAAATCGCCTGCAGGACCACGAAACCGATCGGCAAAGCGATCAGCACGATCAGCGCCGCGAGCAGCGGCACCAGCCACCAGTGCGCGCCGCCGCGCGCCGGCATGACAGCCGGCGCCGGGCGCATCATCACGCGCGCCATCAATGATCGCCGAATAAGGCATTGAAACGCGCGAGTACTTCGGCCCGCGACTTGGTGTTCGAGCCGTCGTCCTGCGGCAGCAGTTTCAGATCCTTCAGCGGCGGACGCGTGCCGGCGATGTCGTCGCGCGCCGGAATCAGCCATGCGTCGGCGACCAGTTTCTGCCCTTCGTCGGACAACACGTAGTCGATAAACGCGCGCGCTTCAGGCTGCCTATGCGAAGTCTTGAGGATCATCATCGGACGCGGCGCGATCACGGTGCCGCTGCTCGGGAAAATGACCTTGACCGATTCGCCGTTCGCGGCCGCGCCATACGCGACGTAATCGACCGCGCCGAACACCGCCGACTTCGCGCCCTGCAACACGGGGTTGATCGCCTGCGCATTCGGCCCAAGCACGACCATGCCGTTTTTATGCAGGCTGTCGAACAGCGACCATGCGGCTTCGCCGAGACGATCCTGCAAGCCGAGCAACAGATCGAGCGACGCGCCCGACAAGGCCGGATTCGGCGTCGTTACCTGATTGCGATACGCGGGGCCCGCAAGATCGCGCCAGTCGTGCGGTTCGGGTTTGCCGGCCCGCGTATTCCACACGATGCCGAGCGCGGAAATGCCCTGCGCGACATACGAAGGACCTTTGAACATCGGCGACACGTGCGCCGCATTCGGGCTCTGATAGTCGAGCAGCCAGCCGCGCTTTTCCAGATCCTGCGCGGTGTCCCACGACGCGGAAATCAACACGTCCGCATGCGGATTGCTCGCTTCGGCTTCGAGCCGCGCCATGACCTTGCCGGTAGTGGCCTGAAACAGATCGACCTTGACGCCGGTTTTGCGCTCGAAACCGAGCGCCAGTTTCTTGCTGAGATTGCCCGGGCCGGCCGTGTAGACCGTGATGGTGTTGGCGGCTTCTGCAGATGGGGTACCGAACCCGAAGGTCAACGACATGGTGAGAATAACGAAGAGAATTGACTTGAACATTGTAGCGATTCCTTTACCGGTGAAGGATGCTTTCCACGCGCCCATGCGCGAGCGTGACGATCGTATGGGCCAGCGCCTCGGCTTCCTTGCGCTCGTGTGTCACGTAGACGGCGGTCGTGCCGAGCTGCGCGAGCAGGCTGCCAATCTCGTCGCACAGGCTCGAACGCAGCTGGCTGTCGAGATTCGACAGCGGCTCGTCGAATAGCAGAACGCGCGGCTCCGCGACGATCGCGCGGGCCAGCGCAATGCGCTGCTGCTGGCCGCCCGAGAGTGCCGACGGCCGCCGCGCGCCCATGCCTTCGAGACCGACGCGCGCGAGCGCCGCGTTCACCCGCTCACCACGCTCGCGCCGGCCGACACCGCGCATTTCCAGCGGAAACGACACGTTGCCGGCCACCGTCATATGCGGCCACAGCGCGTAGTCCTGAAACACCATGCCGAGGCCGCGCGACTCGGGCGGCACGCAGATCGCCGCGTCGGCCACCGTTTCGCGGCCGAACATCACCTGCCCCGCGTCGGGCTTGAGCAACCCTGCCAGCAGCTTGAGCAGCGTGCTCTTGCCGCAGCCTGACGGCCCGAGCAGCGCGAGCGTCGTGCCGGCCGGCACGTCGAGATCGATGCCGTCGAGCACGGCGTGCGCGCCGAAAGTCTGGCGAAGTCCGCGCACCCGGATCGATACGCTCGCGCTATCCATGGGCGTGCCTCAGAACGTGTGGCGAATGCCGGCCATCAGGCCGAACTGATTCTTGCCCGCCACCACGTCAGTGCCGAAACCGTTCAGCCCCAGATTCGAGCCGTTGCGGTTCAGTGCGTACGCGAGGTTCAGATACAGGTCCGTGCGCTTGGAGAGGAAGTAATCCGCGTCCACCTGAAACGACCACGGATCGCGCGACGTACCGTAGAAGTTCTGGTACATCGCCGTGCTCGACAGGTTCAGCGCGGGGCTCACGTGATACGTCGCGCCGAGCCAGTAAAGACCGGACGCTTCGACAGGACCGCTCGACAACGCGCTCAGGTGGATCGCTTTCGCATTCATGTAGCGATAGCCGCCGAACAGATCGACAGGCGCCAGAGCGTAGCTCACGCCGACGCCGATACGCCGGTCGATATCGCCTTCGTAACCGCCGGCCTTGGTGGTGTGCGCGGCGCTCGGGCTGGTGCTGCCGCCGTTCTTCTGGTCGTACACGAGCGCGGCGCTGAGCGGGCCGCTCCTGTATCGCAAGCCGGCTTCGATCACGCGTGCATTGCGCGTGTCGCCCGCCGGTTGCGCGCCGTACGTGACGTTGTCGTAGCCGAGGCTGTACTGCACCAGGGCCGTGACTGGACCGAAGCGGTTTTCATAACGGACCGTGTTGTCGAGCCGGTCGGAGAACGCCGGGTCCTGCATCTTGATGGCGTACACCGCGTTGCCGAGCGGGTTGTAGGTGCTCAGCCAGTCGAGGAACAAACCGCCTTGACGTCCCAGCGAAACCGCGCCGAGCGTCTTGTCCGAGAGGCCCACATACGCGAGCCGGCCGAACTCCCGGCCGCCTTGCAGCAAGGCGCCGCTATCGACGTTAAAGCCGCTTTCCAGCCGGAAAAACGTCTTGGTCCCACCGCCGATATCTTCCGTGCCGGTGATGCCCCAACGCGAGCCGGACATGTTGCCGGAGGTCAGGCGCGTGACGTCGTGCGTCTGGCCTTTGGTGGATGAAGCACTGGTCAGGAATTCGACGCCCGTGTCGATGATGCCGTAGAGCGTGACAGATGAGGAAGAGCTTGCGTCTGAAGCAGCGAAACTGGTGTTCGGCAGACAGGCAGAGACGGCCATGCAGCAGCCGACCGCCGCGATGCGGTAGGAGTGGTTCACGGATTGTGTCCTCTTTGGGATTAAGTTTGAGCCGTGAATGTAAGCTGCACTTAAGTCAACTGAATGACAGAAACGCGTGTGAATCTGGGTGCGTTAGCATCGATATTATGGTGTGGGGATGAACACGGTGCGCGTCGCGCTGCTCACGTTCTTCCAATGCGAGCTCAACTCCGCGAGCGGGATGGCCTGGGTTGCGACCTGCAATCTGGCGGGTACGGCTACGTTGAATACCGCGTTCATCGTGTCGAGTAGCCGCGCGAAAGGAATGCGAGTTGAGCGACGTGATTGAACGCATCCCCGTGCTCGGTCAACTCGCTCGGGTTGATCGCGCGCTGCGCACGCTTGCTAGCCCTCTCACGGCGTGCAGTTCGCCCCCAACTTCACCTTGCGCTTGTCCAGTTGCAGACGGTTGCCGCTCAGTTTGACCTTGCCGGAAAACGAATCGCTCTTCCACTGGATCTTGCAGGTCGACGCATCGATCGCATAGACCACCTGCTCGCTGCCGGAATACGTGGAGACGAGAAGCTGCTTGCCGTTCGTATAAAGCGGCCGCTCGACGATGCTGACGTTCGGATCCACGGAGCACGATGCGCCGCCCGCACGGCTCAACGTGACCGGACCGAGCCAGGCTGTCGGACTATCCGTGCCGTCGCTCTGACCCAGATCGATCGACAGGTCGCCGACGCTGACCTTGCCTGTGCCGGGATTCACTTCGCTGTAGTGACACGATTGCGCCAAAGCAACTGGACCCGCGATTAACACACCGGCAACGGTCACGACCGCGCGCGTGATAAGACTCTGCTTCATGGTTTGATGGCGTAATACTGGACGTTCGCGAGATCCGCATGCGTCCAGGAAAAGTTAATGGCGGTGTTTTTCCGTCCGACGCCGCCATATCGGCCCCAATACGCAAGCGGATAAGGTTTCGATTGGCCCGGCATGATAATCACGACATGGCCGTGATGCGTCGCTTTCAATCCGGCAACCACCAGATAGCCGAGTCCGGCATACGCGACGGCCTTATCGGCATCCGAACCGAGTTGAGTCCACGGTGCGCGGCCAATGGTGTCGATAATGCTGTTCGCATCACCCGTCAACGTAATATCGAGGTCCGCGGCGACTGCCTTCAGGAAGCCGCTGCAATCGGCTTTCCATTGCGTCCAGTGGTTCTCGCATAGGGTTTTGATATTTTGTCCGCCAGCCATTATCGCTATCCGTTTCGCATGTGATGTTGTCAGTTTTTCTCCGGCCGCAAAAAAGCCGCGACGTAAGCGTTCGGATTATAACGAGGCTTACACAAATGTAAATGAATGAATGGCGTAGCGCTGTTTCGATTTAAAGAATGATGTATCCAATCCGAATGAGAACGCATTCCGCGCCACCGGCTGACCGCCAATAAAAGCCTCGCAACATTCAACAAATCGACGCAAAGAAAATCAGCGCCTGCGTGCCACGGCATCGGCGCGGATATGGACAACATCGGACAACATCGCGCCCGGTCACACCGACTGTTCTACCCGGCGACCGATATCTCGCTCGCCGTGCGCACCGCCTCTTGTTATAATTCTTTCACCAAATCGAACAAAACATAACGCCCCTCCACACACTGCGCGACAGGAGTTCCATGCTGAAACCCGACCGCCTCCGCGCCCTTGCCGATGCGCTGGCCAGGCAAAACGTGATGCGCCTGCGCGACGCCGCCGGCCTGCTGGGCGTTTCGGAAATGACTGTCCGGCGCGACATCGCCGGAAGTCCCGAGCGATTCACGTATCTCGGCGGCTATATCGTCAGCGCGACCGACGTACCCAATAACGCCGGCTATTCGCTCGAAGAAGAAAAAGACCACTTCGCGCAAGCCAAAGCCGAAGCGTCGGCGATCGCGGCGGGACTCATCGGCAATAACGAAACGCTGTTCATCGACTGCGGCACGACGCTCACCACGCTGGCCCGGCTGATTCCGGTCGAACGGCATGTCACGGTGGTGTGCTATTCGTTGAACGTCGCGGAGATTTTGCGGCGCAAACCCAATGTGCGGATGATTCTGCTGGGCGGCGTCTATGTGCCTTCTTCAGATTCGTTCGCAGGCGAAGAAAGTCTGGAGATGCTGCGCCGCATGGGCATCAACAAGGCGTTCATTTCCGCGGGCGGCGTGGACGCGGCGCGCGGCGTGACGTGCTGGAATTTTCATGAGGTCGCGCTCAAACAGGCGGCCATGGCCAGCGCGGTCGAGCGGCATCTGGTGGTGGACCAGAGCAAGTTCGGCGTTGTCAAAGCGGTGCGTTTTTCGCAAGTCGACGACTTCGACTCCATCATCACCGAGAAAGGCCAGGAACACCGCAAGCGCCGATAAGCGCGCTAGCCGCCTCTGCATTGCGGCGCCCGCAACGCAGAGGCCGCGCGTTCAATCAATCAGTTCTTCCGCTGCAAGGCGAATAGCGTCCCGGCGATCAGAATGAACGCGCCGATAATCACCTTCTGCCAGGTGCTCGGCACGCCCACCAGAATCAGCACGCTATTGATCAGCGTGACCAGCACCACGCCGAGCAACGTGCCGGCCACCGTCCCCGTGCCGCCCGTAATGCGCGCGCCGCCCAGAATCACAGCAGCGATCACATCGAGTTCCGTGCCCACCAGATCGAAAGGATTCGCAAGCCGGTTGTTCGATACGTGCAGAATGCCCGCGATGCCGGCGAGCATGCCGGTATAGCCGAACACGAACAGATGGATCGCGCGCAGGTTGTAGCCGAGCCGCTCGGCAATCGCGAGGCTGCCGCCCATCGCATAGACGCCGCGTCCCATCATCGTGCGATTCAGGAGCCACCACGTCACTATCGCGGCCGCCACCAGCGCAATCACCGACACCGGCAACACCGCGCGCAAGCCATCAGCCGTGTGATAGAAAAACAGCGGAATGCGGCCGAAGCGATCCATGCTGTGCGGAATGTTCATGAAGAACGTCGTGCCGATGAACGTCAGCAACAGCCCGCGATACAGATACTGCGTGCCGATCGTGACGATCAGCGAAGGCGCTTTCAGCCGATGCACCAGCAATCCATTGATCATACCGAGCACGATCCCGCCGAGCGCGCCCGTGATCAGGATCAGCGCGAACGGCGCGTCCGGCCACCACGCGAACACCGCCTTGGTGATGCCGTACATCGTCAGCGCGGCAATCGCGGTGAACGACACGTCGATCCCACCGGAGGCCAGCACCACCAGCGTGCCCAGCGCGAAAAGCGACATCGTGGTCGCCGAATGCAGCAGGTCGAACAGCGTCGCGACCTGGAAGAAGCGCGGATTGATCGCGCCGACAATCAGGCACGTCACCGCGATCAACGCGACGGTGAACCATTCGGGATTACGTGCGAGCTTGGCCCGCAAGCTCGGCGGCTTGACCTCGGGGGCGACTTCGACGACGGTCGGGGTGGTCATGGTCTGGTTCAGGCGCGAATCGATGCGCGAGTTCATGAGTAGGAACGTCCTTTATGCGGCTTCCGAAAGCAGCGCGTGATACAGATCGGCTTCGCTCAACGTGTCGGCCCGGTATTCGCTGGCCACACGCCCTTTCTTCATCATCAGGATGCGGTCGCAGTTCTGCAGCAGTTCTGGCAAATCGTCGCTGATCAGAATGATGCCGATGCCGCGTTGCGACAGGCGCTGCATGATGCGGTAAATGATGTCCTTCGAGCCGACGTCGACGCCGACCGTTGGTCCATGCAGGATCAGCACACGCGGGTCGATGGCGAGCCAGCGGCCGATCAGCACGCGCTGCTGGTTGCCGCCCGACAGCGATTGCACGGGCTTGTCGACGCCCGGCGTGGCGATCTGCAGATCCTTTACTGTCTGTTCCGCGAGCGCCTGCGCGCGGGTGCGGTCGATCTGGCCGAAGCGGTCGCGCAGGCTGGAGATCATCGCGGTGATCACGTTGTCGCGGATCGGCTTGTCGAGAAAAAGCCCTTCGTTCAGGCGGTCCTCCGGCACATAGCCGATGCGATGGTCCTTCGCGTCCGAGGGCGTGCGCAACGAAACGGCCTTGCCGTCAAGCGTCACCTGCCCGGATTGCGCCGGCGCGACGCCCGCGAGCGCGCGTGCGAGTTCGTTGCGGCCCGAATCGAGCAGCCCGGTAATGCCGAGAATCTCGCCGCCGTGCAGCGCGAACGACACATCGCTGAACTGGCCGGTGCGCGTATAACCTCGCACGTCGAGCACGACGTTGGGCTCGCATGCGCCTTCACGATAGCGTTCGTTCGACAGATGGCGTCCCGTCATCAGCTCGCTGATCTGCGCCTTGGTGAATTGCGCGATCGGCCCTTGCGCCATTTTCTGACCATCGCGCAGCACGATCACTTCGCCGCCGATCGCATAACACTCGTCGAGCTTGTGGCTCACGAACAGCACGGTGACGCCCTGCGAGCGCAGATTGGCGAGCACGGCAATCAGATTGTCGACTTCCTTCTGCGTGAGCGACGTGGTGGGCTCGTCCATGATGACGAACTTCGCCTCGCTGGCGATCGCGCGGGCAATCGCCACCAGCTGACGCGTGGCGAGCGGCAATTGCTCGATCAACGTCGCCTGAAACTCCGCGTTGCCGGGCAAGCCGACCGCTTCGAGCGCGCGCGCCGCGGTGCGCGCCAGCTCGCGCCGGTCGAAGGTGCGGGCCAGCTTCCCCGCGTGCGTGGCCAGCTCGGACGTGAGCGCGACGTTTTCGGCCACGTTCATGTTGGGCAGCAGGGAGAGGTCCTGGTAAACAGTTTCGATGCCGGCGGCGAGCGATTCGAGCGCGGAGAGCCGCGCATGCCGCACGCCTTCGATTACGAGCTCGCCTTCGTCGGGGGGCTGCGCGCCGGAGATGATCTTGATGAGCGTGCTTTTACCGCAACCGTTTTCGCCGAGCAGGTGATAGATCTGACCGCGCTCGAACGAGAGGCTCACGCCGCGCAACGCATGCACGCCGGTGAAGCGCTTGTGCACGCCGACAACCTGGAGAAACGGCTGCGACGCTTCGGACTGCGGTGACTTAGGTGAGGTTGCGTCTTGATTCATTGTGGCGAGTCACAGGTTGAGGCGTCCCCTTTCGAGGACGCCATGACACATGAAACAAAAACTAAAAGCCGCGAAGTTCAGAACGGATACTGCTTGTAGTTCGACTTGTCGACGTTCACCCAACCCTGGCCGCGCACGATGATGCCCTTGCCCGGACCCTTCGCGACCGTGACCTTCGTGTAGCCAGGAATGCCGAGGTCGGCGCCGTTCTCGACCGTCTTGCCGTCCACCAGCATCTGCGCGACCTTGTTCATCGCAATGCCCGCGAGCTTCGGATCCCAGAACGCGATACCGTTGATGGCGCCGCTTTCGAGGAACTTGCCGGCTTCAGTCGGCAGGCCCGTGCCGTAGACGCAGATCTTGCCTTGCATGCCGGCCTCTTCCACCGCGCGGCCAATGCCGATCACGTCGAGCGACGACGAGCCCTGGAAGCCCTTTAGGTCCGGGTGCTTGCGCAGCACTTCCTTCGCGACTTCATACGCGCGCTCGCCGTCGTTATTGGTTTCGAGCTTAGGCTCGACCAGGTTCATCTTCGGATATTTGGCCTTGGCGTTGCCGATGCCGCCGTCCGCCCATTGCACCTGCGAGCGGCTGCCGAGCGAGCCGACCAGCACGGCCCACTTGCCGTCGTCGTGCATGCACGAAGCGAGCCGCTCGTTCAGGCCGGCGCCGTAGGCGGTGTTGTCGAACGCCTCGATGTCGACCATCGTGTTCTTGGCGTTGTCGGCTTCATGCGTGACCACCTTGATGCCGCGATCCATCGCCTTCTTCAGCGCCGGTTCTAGCGTCGGCGGATCGTAGGGGACCACGGCAATGGCCGTCACTTTCTTGGCGATCAGATCTTCGATGATCTTCAGTTGCTGCGCCGCGTCCGCACGGCCAGGGCCGGTCTGATACGCGTTCACGTTGGGGTTGTCCTTGGCGAACTGCTTGACGCCGTCGTCCATCCGGTTGAACCAGTTGATGCCGGTTACCTTGACGACCGTAACGATCGTTTCGTTCGTGGCAGCCTGCGCGGCAGCGATCACGCCAACCGTCAGCGCGGCCGCTGCGAGCGCGGCACCCAGTCGAGTCAATTTCATGCAATGTCTCCTTTATCGTTCGATGTCGCCCACTTGATCGTCGCGGACAGCCAGGGCTCGTTGTCCGCCGCGTACTGAAACCTTGCTCGATCGCTGCTAACGTTTCGGCGTGGAAACGGCCGCGTTCGAAGCACCCGAACCCGAACCCGCGCCCGCCCCGCCGCCGAAGCCGAAGATCGCCCGCACCCGTTCGCCGCCCGCAAACGCGAGCGACAGCAGCAACAGAAAACCCCACGCGCAATCGCCGAAAAACTGCGACACGCCCATCAGGTTGAACAGGCTGGAGAGAAACTGCAGCACCGTCGCGGCGAAGAACACGCAGATGATGCGGCCATGCCCGCCGGCGGGATTCACGCCGCCCATCACCGCGATCAGGATCGCGATCAGCAGATAGGAGTTGCCGTAGTCCCATTTCGCGCTGGACGTATGCGTCGCGCTGATCAGCCCGGCCAGCGACGCGAGCACGCCGCACATCGCATAGGTCGTGATCAGCATGCGCGCGCGTGGAATGCCGGCGTAGAACGCCGCCTTGGGATTGGTGCCCATCAGATAGAGACGCAGGCCGAATGGACTGCGCTTGAGCAGCCACCCCAGCACGATCACCGCGGCGATAAAGATGCAGAACGCGATCGGCACCTGAAACACCGTACCGTTGCCGATATTCGACAACGGGTCCACGTAATCGACATGCACCGAGGCGCCGTTGCTGAGCACCACCGCGAAGCCGGTGAACAGCAGTTGCGTGCCGAGCGTGCAGAGAATCGGCGTGAGTCTGAGGCGTGCGATCACCACGCCGTTCAGCAACCCGCCGAGCAAGCCCATCGCCACCACGATCACGCAGAACAGCGACGTGTAGAGCGCGGGCGAATCGTCGCCGTTGACGAAGCGCGGCACGACCAGCGCGGCGACCATGCCGGACAGGTTCGCGAGCCCGACGCCGGACAGGTCGATGCCACCGTTGCCCGACACCATCGAGAGCATGATGCCGAGCGCGAGCAGACCGAGTTCGGGCAACTGGCCGCCCATCGACTGCAGATTGTCGATATCGACGAATTGGCCGCGCGAGAGCCACGTCGCGACCAGCACGACGAGCACGTTGACGATCAGCAGAAAATTCAGTTGCCGGTCGCCGAACAATTTTCCTGCGGTGAACGAAGACTTCATGGTGACGACATGCTCCTTCAGGCTTCGCAAACGGTCAGGATGATTGGGACACGCCGGCCGGCGGGTTTGGCTGGCTTGGCTGGCTCAACACTTGATTCACTTCGTCGAGCGTCGGCATGGAAGGCGCGGTGCCCGGACGCGTCACGGAAATGCCGGCGAGCGCGCAACCGAAACGCAGTGCGGTGATGGCGTCGTCGCCGCGCGCGAGCGCTGCCGCGAAGCCGCCCGTGAAGCCGTCGCCGGCGCCGGCGGTTTCCACCACGCGGCCGCAGTGGTAGGCGGGCACGAGGATCGATTGCGTCGCCGAATGCAGCAGCGCGCCGCCCTCGCCCAGCGTGACGATGACCGTGCCGACGCCCTTGGCGAGCAGCACGTCGGCGGCGCGGCGGGCGTCGTCGGCATTCGCGATCGGCACGCCGGTGAGCGCGGCCGCTTCGGTTTCATTCGGCGTGATGTAGTCGCACAGCGGGAAGATGGCGTCGTCGAGCGGCATGGCGGGCGCCGGATTGAACACGGTGATGACGCCGTGCCGGCGCGCCACTTCGAGTCCACGCCTGGCGGCTTCGAGCGGCTGTTCGAGTTGCGTGACGAACACGCGGGCGGCGGCGATGTCGGCTTCGATTGCGTCGACGTCGGCGGCTTCCATCGTGCCGGCCGCGCCGGAAGCGACGATGATCGCGTTCATGCCGGTGTTGTCGTCGACGAAGATGTGCGCCGCGCCGGTCGAGACGCCCTCGATCACCGACGCGCGCGCCGTGATGCCTTCAGCGGCCCAGGTGGCGCGTGCAATGGAACCGAACGCGTCGTTGCCGATGCGCGTGCAGAACACCACGTCCGCGCCGACACGCGCGGCCGCGACCGCCTGATTCGAGCCCTTGCCGCCCGGCCCCATCGCGAACGCCGTGCCCGCGATGGTTTCGCCGATCTGCGGCATGCGTCCGGCGCGAAACGTCAGATCGGTGACGTAGATGCCGAGAATGACGACGCGTCCCTTTCCGTTTGGTTGCGCAGACGTGTTCATGCGTGTTCCCCTTGCTCCTGAACAGCCGGGTTCAAGGGGATGTCCTTCGATGCCTGAAATGCGCGCGGCACCTCGGCATCAAACAGCGAATCCAGATTCTTCAGCACGTTGTCTCCTCCATTTTCTGGTTGGCGTGCGTGTCTTTACTTTAAGACGTTTGGTACGGCTGCCGGCTTGGCCGGTCAGTCTCCGTACGGTATCCAGATGTTCTTGACCTGCACGGCCTGGCGCAGGAACGGCCGCCCTTCGCTCGAACGGTCGAACCAGTCGAACTGGCGGCCGTGATCGACAAAGGTCCGCTTCAGATTGCCGACCGATTCGCGCTCGACCAGCGTCGAATCCGCCGCGCTACCGAAGCACCAGACCGCATCGACATCGTCGTGTTTGACGAGTGCGGGCAGCAATGCGCCGCGTTCGCCCGTGACGATGTTCAGCACGCCGCCGGGCACGTCGGACGTCTCGGCCACCTGATAGAAGTCAGTGACCGTGAGCGGCGACGCCTCACTGGGCAGCACCACCACGCGATTGCCCATCGCCAGCGCAGGCGCCGCCAGCGAAACGAAGCCGAGCAGTGGCGCTTCGTCCGGGCAGGCGATGCCGATCACGCCGAGCGGCTCATGCATGGCCAGCGCGACGCCGCGCAACGGCGGCGTGTGCACGGCGCCGTCGAACTTGTCGGCCCATGCCGCGTAAGTGAAAAGACGTTGCACCGAGGCGTCCACTTCGGCGCGCGCGGCGGCTTCCGTCGCACCGTTTCGCACGACGAGTTGGCGCACGAATTCTTCCGCGCGCACGGCCAGGTTTTCCGCCAGATAGAACAGCACTTGCGCGCGGTTATGCGTGCTCGCCTGCGACCACTTCTGCGCCGCGCGCGCCGCTTCGACCGCGTTACGGATGTCCTTGCGATTGCCCGCGGCCACTTCGCCGACGGGTGTGCCGTCCGGCGCATGCACCGGCAGCGAATAACCGCTGTCCGGACGCGCCTGCTTGCCGCCGATAAACAGCTTCGCGGTGCGATCGATCGACGTCACGTTCGACAACGGATCGAGCGTGGCCGGGTTGTTCGTAGCGGCTTGCGCCGTCCGACGCTCCGCAAGATTGAGCCAGGCGCGCGGTTTCAGATATTCGTAGATGCCCTCACGCCCGCCTTCGCGGCCATAGCCCGATTCGCGATAGCCGCCGAAGCCGACCGCCGCGTCGAACAGATTCGTCGCGTTGATCCAGACGACGCCACTTGCGAGCCGCGGCGCGACATCGAGCGCGCGGCCGATGGTTTCGCTCCACACGCTCGCGGCGAGTCCGTAACGCGAGTTGTTGGCGAGCGCGATCGCTTCATCGGGCGTGCGAAAGCTCATCGTCACCAGTACCGGCCCGAAGATTTCTTCTTGTGCCAGCGTGGAGGCCGGGGCTACGCCAGTTACGAGCGTCGGCGGATAAAAGCAGCCGTTAGAAGGCATCGTCGTATCAGGCGACTGCCACACCGAGCAGCCTTCACGGCGGCCGGTTTCCACCAGTGACTGAATGCGTTCGAGTTGTACCGGATCGACGATCGCGCCAAGGTCGATGCTCTTGTCGAGCGACGTGCCCACGCGCAGCGTCTCCATGCGCCGTTTCAATTTAGCGATGAAGCGCGCCTCGATGCCTTCCTGCACGAGCAGCCGCGAGCCCGCGCAACACACCTGCCCCTGGTTGAACCAGATCGCGTCGACGACGCCTTCGACCGCGCCGTCGAGATCCGCGTCGTCGAAGACGATGAAGGGCGACTTGCCGCCGAGTTCGAGCGTCAGAGATTTGCCCGAGCCAGCCGTGGCCGAACGGATCAGCCTGCCCACTTCGGTCGAACCGGTGAATGCAATCTTGTCGACTTGCGGATGCTCGACCAAAGCCGCGCCAGTGCGTCCGTCGCCCGTGACGACGTTCAGCACGCCAGCGGGCAAGCCCGCGCGATGCGCGAGCTCCGCGAACAGCAACGCGGTGAGCGGCGTGTACTCAGCGGGCTTCAACACGACGCAATTGCCCATCGCAATCGCCGGCGCGATCTTCCACGCTAGCATCAGCAGCGGGAAATTCCACGGCACGATCTGACCGACCACACCGAGCGGCGCGTAATCGGCGAACTCGCTCTCCTGCAACTGCGCCCAGCCCGCGTGATGCAGGAAGTGACGCGCGACGAGCGGCACGTCGATGTCGCGCGTTTCGCGGATCGGCTTGCCGTTGTCGAGCGCTTCGAGCACGGCGAAGAGGCGGCTATGACGCTGCACCATGCGGGCAAGCGCATACAGATGCCTCGCCCGTCCGGCTCCGCCCAGCGCGAGCCAGCCCGGCTGCGCGGCGCGCGCGGCAGCCACTGCGGCGTCGATATCGGCCTCGTCGCCCTGAGCGATGTCCGCGAGTTGCTCGCCCGTTGCGGGCGCGTGCGACGCGAAGCGCTCACCGGCCGCGGGCGCATGCCACGCCCCGCCGATGAAATGCCCGAAGCTGCCCTCATGCTGCGCCAGCCAGGCGCGCGCGGGTTGATCGTCCTCGGGTGCGGGACCGTACTCCATCGATGAAAAATACTCGGCTACGCTCATGGGATCGGTCTTCTGTTCAGGCTACGGGGTGACGGTTGAAAGCGGAGTAACGGCCGCTCACGTAATGTTCCAGCTGGCGTTCGATATCGGCCAGCAGGCTCGATGCGCCGATCCGGAAGAGTTCCGGTTCGAGCCACGCACGGCCGAGTTCTTCCTTCATCAGGATCTGGTACGTCAGCACCGACTTCGCGCTCGACACGCCACCCGCCGGCTTGAAGCCGATGAGCACGCCGGTGCGCTCCTGGTATTCGCGGATCATGCGCACCATCACGAGCGAGACGTCCAGCGTCGCGTTGACGCCTTCCTTGCCGGTGGACGTCTTGATGAAGTCGGCGCCGGCCATCATGCAGACCATCGACGCGCGCGCCACGTTCGAAAGCGTGCGGATGTCGCCGGTGGCGAGGATGGTCTTCAGATGCGCCGGGCCGCAGGCCGCGCGGAAGTCGCGCACTTCGTCGTAGAGCGCCTGCCAGTTGCCGGTCAGCACATATTCACGTGTGACGACGATGTCGATTTCCTGCGCGCCGTCCGCGACGGACGCTTCGATCTCTTTCAGCTTCAACGGATGCGGGATCAGGCCGGCGGGAAAACCCGTGGAGACCGCGGCAACCGGAATGCCGCTGCCCTGCAGCGCATCGACCGCCGCCGCGACGAACCGGTGATACACGCAGACCGCGCCCGTCGTGATGCCTTGCGGTGCGATGCCGAGCGCTTCGAGCAGATCGGCGCGCACCGGTTGCCGTGCTTTCGCGCAGAGCCGACGCACGCGGCCTTCGGTGTCGTCGCCGTTGAGCGTGGTGAGGTCGATGCAGGTGACGGCTTTGAGCAGCCAGGCCGCCTGCGCATCTTTCTTGACGCTGCGGCGCGTGCCGAGCGTGGCGGTGCGCCGTTCCACCGCGGATTGATTGACGCGCAGGCCGTCGAGCCAGGACGCGTCGAACGGCATACCCGGATTGCGTTCGGGATGGATGATCGGTGTGCCGCGCAGCGCGACGACCGATGAAGACTGCAATGGGGCTTCTGGCATAAGACATCCGAAAATATGATGCGACGCACAACAGCCGCCGACAATTTGTTCGCACTTATGCTACAACGATTGATAGAATCATAACAAGCTTTGCGAGCAATCGTTACACGAGTTAGCGATAAAGCCCGGCGAACGCCCGTGAATGTTATTGACGCACCATATTCATGATGCGAAGATCACAACACGGTTTCGGCCGGATAGCGTGATACAAAGAAAAGAATGTCGTCGCGTGGACGAAGGAGACATGCCAGATGAGTGAGCCGGTTGCGGTCGCGGCCGCGTCATCGCCTCAGGTTCCATTGATCCGTGTTGCGGGCGTCACCAAGCGATTTGGCGGCGTGCAAGCGCTGCGCGGCGTCAACCTCGAAGTGTTGCCCGGCGAAGTCCACGCCCTGCTCGGCGAAAACGGCGCGGGCAAATCCACGCTGATCAAGATCCTCAGCGGCGTGCATGCGTACGACGACGGCGTCATCGAAATCGCCGGCCAGACAGTGGCGTTCGACTCGCCGGCGCAATCGCGCGACGCCGGTGTCGCCGTGGTCTACCAGGATTTGAGTCTCGTCGAATCACTGTCGGTCGGCGCCAATCTCATGTTGGGCCGCGAGCCGCGCACGCGTCTGGGCTTCGTGAAGAACCGCCAGCTCATGGCCACGGTCGGCGAATTTCTGCGCTCGCATGGCATTCCACTTGATCCGAAAGTGCCGGTCGGCTCGCTGCCCTTCGCGTACCGGCAAATGACCGAGATCTGCAAGGCCCTGATGGGCGAAGTGCGTGTGCTCATTCTCGATGAACCCACTTCCGCGCTGACCGGTGGCGAGGAACAGATTCTGTTCGACGCGATTCGCGCGGTCACGGCTCGCGGCGTGGGCGTGATCTACGTGACGCATCGGTTGAACGAGGTGTTCCGGATTTCGCAGCGTGTCACGGTGTTTCGTGACGGCGCGAATGCCGGCACGTTCACGACGGCGCAAACGGATATGAAGCAACTGGTGGCGGCGATCGTCGGTCCCGCTCATGCCGCGTTGCAAGCACGGCAAAAAACCGCGGTGGGCGATGCAGCGGTCGCCACAACGGCAAGCGCGTTGGCAATTTCCGAAGAAGATGCCGGCGCTGCGCCCGTGCTGAAGTTGTCGAACGTCAGCAACGACCGCCTGCATCACATCGACCTCGTGCTTCGCCGCGGCGAAATCCACGGACTCGCGGGGTTGATCGGCAGCGGACGCACCGAGATTCTGCAAACCATCTTCGGCCTTCGCGCCGTCGATGCCGGCGCCATCGAGATCGACGGCCGAACGCGTTCGCGCATCACGCCCGCCGAGGCCATTCAACTCGGCGTGGCGTTGGTGCCGGAGGATCGTCATCTCGAAGGGCTCGTGCTCGATCATTCGATCGAACGCAATCTGACGCTGCCGCGCTTGCCGCATTTTTCCCGCTGGGGATGGTTGCGCAGCCAGGCCGCCGTTCAGCAGGCGAAGCGTTCCATGAAAGAGCTGGCCGTCAAGGCACCCAACTCCTCCACCGCGGTCAAGTTTCTATCCGGCGGCAATCAGCAGAAAGTCGTCTTTGCGAAGTGGAATCATCCGCGGCCCAAGCTGCTCATGCTCGACGAACCGACCGTCGGCGTCGACGTCGGCGCGCGCGAGGAAATCTACGGCGTGGTGAACGACGCCGCGCAGGCGGGCACCGGCGTGCTCATCGTGTCCTCGGACCTCGATGAACTCTTGCGCCTGTGCGACCGGATTTCGATTGTCGCGGACGGCTGCATCGTCAACACCGTCGAGCGCGCCGAACTCGCCAATGCCGAAGCGCTGCATCACCTGATCCAACTTTCCCGTTCTTCCCTCGAGGCGTCTGCAACATGAATGAATCTGTCTCGCCGCTGACGGCCGAACGGCAGGCATCGCCGCCGCAGAAAAGCCGTATGCGGCGCATCGCGCAAGCCCTGCTGCAAGGCGACCGGCCTTATGCGCTGTATGCCGCGTTCGCGATTCTGCTGGTGGTGTTCAGCTTCGCGTCGCCGTGGTTTTTGTCCATCGACAACTTCCTGAATATCGGCCGGCAAACCGCGCTCGTCTCGATCATCGCGATCGGCATGACCTTCGTGATCATCGCGCGGCAGATCGATCTGTCGGTGGGGTCGACGCTGGCGCTCTCGGGCATGTCCGCGGCGCTCGCCATGACGTATGTGGGCAACAACTGGGTCATCGGCGCGATTGCCGGCATCGGCACCGGCGCGATCGTCGGCGCGATCAACGGGATCGTGACCACGCGGGTCAACATTCCTTCGTTTCTGGTCACGCTCGGCACCTTGAGCGCAGCACGCGGACTCGCGCTGATGGTCACGACCACCAAGCCCGTGATCATCGACAACGACTCGTTCATCTCGATCTTCGGCGAAGGCGACATTTTCGGCGTGCCGGTGCCGATCATCTGGACGCTGCTCGCCGTGATCGCCGGCATTCTGCTGCTGCACTACAGCGTGTTCGGCCGGCAGATCTATGCGGCCGGCGGCAATCCGACGGCGGCGCTGTATTCGGGCATCAACACGCGGCGCGTGACCACCCTCGCCTTCATTCTCACCGGCATGTTGGCCGGACTCGCCGCCCTCGTGCTCTCGGCGCGCTCGCATGCGGCGCGGCCCGACGTCGTGCAAGGCATGGAGCTGGATGTGATCGCCTCCGTCACGCTCGGCGGCTGCAGTCTGTTCGGCGGCCGCGGCTTCGTGCTGGGGACGCTGCTCGGCAGTTTGATCATCGGCACGCTCAATAACGGGCTGGTCCTGCTCGGTGTGAGTTCGTCGCTGCAACTGGTGATCAAGGGCGTGATTATCGTCGCTGCGGTTGCATTCACGAGAAAGTAATGAGGAAGTAGTTCGGACGTGAAGACGTGAAGTACAGACACGAAGACCAACGGAGGAGAGACATGAAACAGCGTCGTGGTTCAAGGATAGCGTTAGCCAGTGTCATGGCGGCGGCCGCCGTCGCTTGCCTGGCTTCATCGGGCGCGCAAGCGCAATGCGTGACCAGCCTGCCCGCGGGATCGATCGGCCCGAAGACGATCGTCGGGCAAGGACCGAACGGCGAAAAAGCCGCGTCGGTGGATGCCGTGAAGTTGACCGACGCCGACATCGCCAAGATCAAGGCCGGCAAGTTCAAGGTCGGCATTTCGATGCAGACCATGAATCTCGACTGGTCGCAACTGCAGGTGCAAGGCATCACGGATACGCTGAAGAAGTACGGCGTGGAAGTGATCGGCACGGCCTCGGCCGAATATCAGGTCGACAAGCAGATCGCCGATATCGAGAACACGATCCAGCGCCATCCGAACGGGATCATCTCGATTCCGGTCGACGGCACGGCGACGGCCGCCACCTACAAGAAAGTGTCCGCGGCCGGCATCAAGCTCGTGTTCATGGACAACGTGCCGACCGGTCTCAAGCATCCGGAGGAATACTCGGCGATGATCTCGGCGGACAGTGAAGGCAACGGCCAGATCGCGGCGAAAGTGCTCGCCTCGTGCGTGCCGCAAGGCGCGACGGTCGGGCTCGTGAATTTCGGCGTGGACTACTTCAGCACGACGGAGCGCACCAAGGCTGTCAACGACTGGCTGAAGAAAAACCGTCCGGACATCAAGATCAAGCAGGTCGCTTTCACGGATCCGTCCAAGGTCGGGCAGATCGCGGGCGACTTCCTCACCGGCAATCCTGACGTGAAGGGCCTGTTCGCCGTCTGGGATCAACCGGCGCTCGACACGCTCACGTCGATGCGCGCGCAAGGCGTGAATATTCCCATGACGACGGTCGATCTCGGCTTGCAGTCCGCGATCGAAATCGCCAAGGGCGGACCGCTGAAGGCCACCGGCTCGCAGCGTCCGTACGATCAAGGCGTCGCCGAAGCCATGGCGATGATGAAGGCGCTCATCGGCCAAACGCCGCCGGCGTGGATCGGCGTGCAATCGTTGCCGGTGATTCAGTCGAACGTGCTCGAGTCTTATAAGACCGTGTTCAAGAAGGATCCGCCGCCGCAGTTGGCGGAGGCGTGCAAGAAGGCCGCGCCGGCTTGCGGGTAACAGGTAGGTTTTGAGTGGGTTCTTCTTGCGCTCCCGAACGCCGGCCGCCCAAGCCGGCGTCGGGCGCGAATCCTGCTACTCGATAGACCTACTACGTCGACTCGAACAAGGAGAAAAGATGACCCTGCTCATATATCTGGTTGGCTGGATCATTCTGATCGGCGGCGTGTCCTGGGGATTGATGGCCATGCACGTCGCTCAACATACGATTGCCATCGTGGCGGTCATTCTGCTCGGCGTCGCGGTCATTACGGGCGCGACGCGGGCGCGCAACCGCGACCGTTCGTAGCGTCGACAATCTGTTTCGCCGGCGGGAAGCAGTCTGTTCGACGCGACGGCAAATCGCGCGGCCGACGTCTCCCGGCGATCGGCGATCGAGGTTGCATGGCGACCGGCCGACTACACGAGTGGCTTGACCGGCTCGCCCTCGCCTCAATTCGAAGCCGACTCCGTATGCGCTGCCGGCATTTGCGCCGTGCGCACCGCGCCGGCGTCATCCGTGCCGTGCTCGATCGCATACAGCTCGCGATTTCGCGCTACTTCGGCCGCCGTCGGCGGATAGTCGTCATCGTGCGTCGGCACCAGTCCTTCGGCCTGGGCCTGCTGCAGCTGCGCCATCACATCTGCGCGCGTCAGACCTGACGTGCTGGTTTGCGCGAAGGCATTCGCGCCGAACGCCAGGCTGAGTGCGGTGACGGCAACAGCGTTAAGCAATTTCATGATGTTTCTCCGGGTAGGGGCAAGCAATGACTGGGTTGAACCATGCTTCCCATTCTTGTCATTTCCCCTGTCCGGGCACTGACCTTCAGATTACCGTTCTGTTATGTAGGCACGCACGGCGAATCACCACGCGAGGTCAGGTCCCCGCGCCTTCGCATCACCGCCCACATAACAGAACGGTAATCTAGCCGACGGCAGCCCGTCAGCGCCGCTACACCACACTCCTGACTCACGAAGCCCGCGTCACGCGCCCCCGCAGCACTGCAGCGACGCGTGCCTCCATCGGCCTCTTTTCAGGAACCCGTCATGTGGATAGTCAGGCTGGCGCTGAGCCGCCCTTATACCTTCGTGGTCCTCGCCGTGCTGATCTTTATCGTCGGCCCGCTGGCGATACTGCGCACGCCGACCGATATCTTTCCGAACATCGATATTCCGGTGGTCAGCATCGTCTGGAGCTATAACGGCTTTTCCGCCCAGGACATGGCCAATCGCATCACGTCGAACTACGAGCGCGCGCTGACCTCGGACGTCGACGATATCGAGCACATCGAGTCGCAATCGCTGAACGGCGTCTCCGTGGTGAAGATCTTTTTCCATCCGGGCGCGGACATCAATCGCGCGATCGCCGAGGCGGCGTCCAATTCGGCGTCGATCCTGCGCGTGCTGCCACCCGGCACGTTGCCGCCGAACATCATTACGTACAACGCGTCGACGGTGCCGATCCTGCAACTCGGCCTGTCCAGCAACACGCTTTCCGAACAGCAACTCTACGATCTCGGCAATAGCCAGATCCGCACGCAACTGGCGACGGTGCAAGGCGCGTCCGTGCCA
>NZ_JAQQEK010000043.1:0-64176 GCF_046027355.1 Paraburkholderia sediminicola
GTAGGAATCCGAAATTTATCGGCAGCCAAAATCAATAACGCAGCGACCTCTTCGGCAAGTGCTCCACCTGAATCGCAATCTGCCAAGGTTTGCCGATACGTCGATTACGGGATCGGGGAATGGTCCGTTCCCATCAAAAACCCCCTCAGCTGCCGCTCCGCTTCGAATACTTCGTGAAGAGGAGCCCTTCCGAGCTGGGCGTCATACAGCGTCAGCAGCGCTTCAAAGTCGCTGATTAACTCAGACGCGAGCCGCCACTCCCCCGTCTCGTGAGCGTGCGCCAGGGTGTTCTCGACCGCATATTCGGCGGTCTTGAACTGCTCCACCAGTTGGTTGCCATAACCAGCACGCTGCAGATACCAGCTCAGGTACACCGCGCGCATAAGTTCATTGACCAGATGGCTGTTGCCATGTCCGTCGCGGCATGCGACCAGCGCGAGATGACAGGACAGCGACCGTTCACTGGCGGAGGCCCGATTCATCGGCAATAGAAGTGCTTTCGTCAGCGGCCTGCGGGCTCGGCCGGGGGATCTGTTTCGCCTGGAAGACATTTTTTCGACATTGCGACGCCGGGAAGCGATTGATTATAGCGAAGCCTCATCAGAGATACGGCCGCGACGACAACCAAGGGCCGAGTTCGGACCCTATGCGGCCAGCCGAGGCGCGGCGGCAAATGCCCGCTGAACATCCGGATTCGGCCGTTCACGATGCGCTGCGTCGCTTGTTCGTTGGTCAGGAAGAAAGCCGGTTCGCCGGCTTCGATCCGTGATGCGATTGGGTTGTCGCTGCGAAACACGGCCAGCCGGGCGTCTTGTACAGCGTCCGTCAAGGCGTGATTCCATCAAGGCGCTCCGGCGCAGTTCGCTCACCGGCGGCCAGATGAGTTAGCAGGTTTCTGAACGCCGAGCCGAACAGGATTTCATAGCTGTTCTTCTCGACGTATCCGAGGTGCGGCGAACACAGACAGTTCTCCAGGTGCCGGAGCGGATCGTCTTGCAGCAGCGGTTCGGTGTCGTAGACGTCCAGGGCCGCCATGCCCGGACGACCCTGCCCGAGCGCGCGCACGAGCGCCCCTGGCGCTACCACGCCCGCACGGCTCGTATTTACGAAGAGACTGGTCGGCTTCATTCGGGACAGGTCTTCGTACGTGACTGCGGCAAGCGTCGAATCGCTTTGCCGCAGATTCACCGACAGAACATCGGACTGTTCGAACAGCGCTTCGCGCGAAGACGCGCTCTGGAATCCGTCCGCGAGCGCAGCGGCGCGCGATCGGTCGCTGCCCCAGACCTGAATCTTCATGCCGAAAGCAGCGCCGTAGCGCCCGAGGATCCTGCCGATCCGGCCATAGCCCCAGATGCCCAGCGTGTCGCCATGCAGTGAAACACCAATGCCGAACCCGCGTGGAAACGCAGGATCTTCGAGGCCGCTGTATTGCCAGCGGCCCTGGTCCATGTATCGTAGGTACTGCGGCAGCCGTCGACGAGCCGCGAGAACCAGTGCCCACGTCAGTTCGGCAGCCGAGACGCCGTCACTCTCGCCCTCGATGATCGCAATGCGGCGCTCCGTGCATGCGGCGATATCGATATGTGCGGTGCTGTCGCGTGCTACCCGTCCCGTCTGCACAATGACACGCAGCCGTGGCAGACGCTCGATGACCTCGCGGGTCAGGCGGGTCCGCTCGCGGATCAGCACGGCGATGTCGGCGCCCGCGAGGCGCGCAACGAGCTCATCGCCGGAGTCCGCCCATTCGCGGTGAACAACGATGTCGGCTTGCGGCAGCCGTTCGCGCAGCAACGCAAATGCGTGGAGATGGCGTACGAGGTCCTGGAAGTCATCGAGTACGACTATTTTCATGGCGGTGTCTGTGGCAGTCATGGCCTGAACCAGAAGAGGATGATGTAGCGACGCTCACGCGGTCGACCGGGTCGCAACCATGCTCTCGCGCGCCGACACATCGTCGAGCCACGCGGCAAGCGAGGGCTGCGCCGCGCGCCACGGGATGCCCGGAAAACGGAAATCGAGGTAAGCCAAAGCGCAGGCAATCGATATGGCGCCAATGCCGAAGCCCGAAGGCGACGCTTCGTGCGCCAGCGTCGTCACGCCCCGTTCGATCACTGCGCGCCAGCGACGCAACCAGTGCGTCGACTGCATTGCTTCAGGCCGCCTGAGTTCGAGGACGGACGCAACCGCCGCGTCCATCAACCCGTCTCCGAGCGCCTGGGCGCGCAGCGCAGCGATCCGCGCTGGGCCGTCTGGCGGAACGAGCCGCGGGCTGCCGCCAAGCATGTCCAGGTATTCGCAGATCAGCGGACTGTCGAAGAGCGTCGTATCACGCGTGCGCAGCGCCGGCACCTTGCCGAGCGGATTGGCGGCCAACAATTCGGGCGCATCGTCATGCGGACTCAACGCCGTCTCCTGCAGGACATCCAGCAGTCCGCGCTCTCGGGCAAGAACGCGTATCTTCCTCGCGAACGGCGAACCAGGGCTGTAGAAAAGCTGCATCGTCATCGTGTGCTCATCCATCGATGTCGACGCCCCTCGTTTCGCGGATGAACAGCGCCGCGACGATGAACGTAAACCCGGCAATCACGCTGGGATACCACAGCCCGCTATAGATATTCCCGCTCGATGCGATCAGCGCGAACGACACCGTAGGCTGCAGGCCGCCGAACCAGCCAGTCGCAATGTGATAGGGCAGCGACAGTGACGTATAGCGAATGCGAGCAGGAAACATTTCTACCAGCATCGCGCCGAGCACCGAATAGCTCATGGCCGCGTAGATCATCAGCAGGATCAGAAGGGTCATCACGCCAGGAATGTTCATCTGCTCTGGCGCGGCCTTCAGCGGATAACCCGCCGATTTGAGTGCAGCACCAAGCGCGGACTTCAGCGCCACTTCCTTCGCTTTCGCGTCGGCAGGCGCCAGCCCCTTGGCGTCGTACGACTCGATACGTTGCGAGCCGATGACGATCACCGCATTGCTGCCCGCGGACGCACTCTGCGTCGAGTAATTCGCCGAAGCCTGTGCAAGTGCGAGCTTGGCGATATCGCAGGAGCTGGTAAATTTCTTGGTGCCGGTCGGATTCATCTGGAACGAACACGTATCGGAATCGACGAGCACCGAAACGGGCGCCGTGGCTTGCGCCGCGGCAAGCGCCGGGTTGGCAAAGTGAGTGAGACCGCGGTAGATCGGGTAGAACGTCAACGCGGGCAACAATAAACCGACGAGCAGGATTGGCTTGCGTCCGATCCGGTCCGACAGCCAGCCAAAGAACAGGAAGAACGGACAACCGACCGCAAGCGCGACGATCACCATCAGATTGGCCGTGCCGATGTCGACCTTCAGCGTCTGCGTCAGGAAGAACAGCGGAAAGAACTGGCCGGTGAAATACACGACCGTCTGGCCGGCACACAATCCGAAGAGCGCAAGCAGGACGGCACGCAGGTTTTCCCAGCGGCCGAACGCCTCCTTGAGCGGCGCTTTCGACGAGCGGCCTTGCGCCTTCATCTGTTCAAATACCGGCGACTCACTCATCGAGAGCCGGATATAGAGCGAAATGCCGAGCAGGATCACTGATACGAGAAACGGAATGCGCCAGCCCCAGACGTCGAACTCCGGGCCACTCAGCTTGATGCTCGCCATCACGACCAGCAGCGACAGCACCATGCCCGCAGTGCCGGTGGTCTGAATCCACGCCGTGAAATAGCCGCGCCGCTCCTTCGGTGCGTGTTCAGCGACGTAGGTCGCCGCCCCGCCGTATTCGCCGCCGATGGCGAGACCTTGCACCATGCGCAGCACGATCAGCAGCACCGGAGCGAGCACACCCACCTGCTCGTAAGTCGGCAGCACGCCCGTCAGGAATGTGGCGGCGCCCATCACAACGATCGTCAGCAGGAACGTGTGCTTGCGCCCGACGATATCGCCGAGCCGGCCGAACAGCATCGCACCGAGCGGCCGCACGATGAACCCCGCCGCAAAGCCTAGCAGCGCGAAGATGAAGCCATACGTGGGACTGACGCCTGCAAAGAAGCGCTTCGCGATGACTGCCGCGACACTGCCATAGATGAAGAAGTCGTACCACTCGAACACGGTCCCCAGCGAGGACCCGAAAACGACTTTGCGCTCCTCCGCCGATAACGAGGGCCGACTCGTCGTGATAGTTGCCATATTGCTGTCTCCTGTTTTTTTGATATGTCTTCGTGCGAGCGTATTCTTTCGCCCGCACCGGACAAACAGCAATGGCTTAGGTGTTATAGCAGATGTGCCAAAATGGCATCGCCCAGCAAGCGAACCGGAAATGAGCTTGCGTTTATGTCTCCAGCGCGACGAGCCCGAATCCGTCCGCCTTGTCCGCGACGAGTTCCGTGACGAGGGTCTTGATTTCCTGCTCGACGAGGCGAATGCCGCGCGTGATTGGACGCCGGACCGCTGTCGCGAGCATCAGTTTCGTCTGCAGATCCGGCGCGGCGATACGGTGCGCGACCAGCGTACCCGCCGCCAGTTCTTTGAGCACCGCCGGTTTGGCCAGCACCGTGCACGCCAACCCGGAGACCACGATCTGCTTGAGCAGTTCGAGTGTGTCGACCTCGTATTCCACGTTCAGCCCGATGCCCGCGTCGCTCGCCGCGTATTCGAGGGTGCGCCGCAGTCCGTGATTGCGGGTGGGCAACACGAGTGGCACCTCGCTGAGCGCAGACAGCGTCGCCTCGGTGGGCAGATCGAAAGCCGTATCGGCGCTCGGCATAATGAAGAACAGTTCGGCCGCCGCGAGCGGATCGACCGCGACGGTCGACGAGCGCCGTGCATCGTGAAGGACCGCCATATCGAGCCGCCCGTCAACGAGCCATTCGTGCACATAGCCGCTGTACCCGGACACGACGTTTACGCGTAATTGCGGATATTTGTCGCGTGTTGCGGTGATGAGCTTGAGGCCGAACAAGTTACATACCGTCGGCGTCAGCCCCACCGTGACAAGGCCGCATGGAGAGTCGCGCTCTGACTGAAGGTCAGCGGGAATCGCCGCGAGCTGGCGCACGAGCGGGCGCGCCCGCTGGAGCAGCGTTTCGCCCTCCGGTGTCAGCGACACGCCCCGCCCGTGGCGATAAAAAAGACGTACGCCGCACTCCTCTTCGAGCTTCTGGATTTGCCGCCCCAACGCGGGTTGCGCGATGCCCAGTACCGTCGCCGCTTTCGAAAAACTGTCGAACGCCGCCACCTGCATCAGCAGTTCGAGCCGCCGTAGATCCACCTTTCCTCCGCTGCCAGAACGGCATAGCTGATATGCCAGCTATCTAATTGATATCGATCCGGGATCATACAACAATGCCCCCCATAGCTAGCTCACCGGCGCCCTGCAGTTGCGCCGGCCGCACAAAACCCTCGACTCCACGTCATGAAGCACAACGAACTGACTACCTCTTCACACGCACTTCTGTCCGTTTTTGCCGCCAACGGCATTGACCGGATCTTTCTGGTACCTGGCGAAAGCTATCTCGGCATTCTCGACGCGCTAGGCGATTTCCCGGAGATCGACGCCGTCACGTGCCGGCATGAAGGAGGCGCGGGCTTTATGGCATGCGCGGATGGGCGTCTGACGCGGCGTCCGGGTGTCGTCATGGTGAGCCGCGGACCCGGCGCGACGAATGCGTCGATTGCCGTGCACACGGCCCAGCAAGACGCCATTCCGCTGATCCTGGTGGTTGGGCAGATTCCGAAAGCCGATCTGCGCAAGGAAGCGTTCCAGGAAATCGATTATCAGAAGATGTACGGATCGATCGTGAAGTGGGTCGTCGAAGTGACCGAACCGGAGCAACTCGCCACGGCGGCATTCAAGGCCATCCGGATCGCGACCAGTGGTACGCCGGGTCCGGTGGTGCTCGTGATTCCCGAAGACATCCAGCAACAGGCCGTCGAACCTCAGGTATGGCAGGCGGCGCCGCTCGCGTCGACCGTGCCGCAGCCCGGGACCGTCGACCGGATCGCGGAGCTCCTCGATAATGCGGAACGACCGTTGATTATCGCAGGCGGCGCGCTCGGCGCGCCGGGTGGCCGCGAAGCGCTGCTGCGCCTCGCGGAGAAATATCACGTGCCGGTTGCTGTGTCGTTCCGGCAGCAGGATCTCTTTCCGAACCAGCATCCGCTCTATGCCGGCGACCTCGGCCTCGCCAACCCGCAGGACCAGATCAACCTGTTCGAGACGAGCGACCTGATCTTCGCGCTCGGGACGCGCATGGGCGATATCACGACGCAAGGCTATCGCTTCCCGCGCCTGCCGCGTCCGACGCAAATCTTCGTGCATTGCTACCCGGACGAGCATATCGTCGGGCTGCATTTCGCAGCGGATATCGGAGCCGTGTGCGACCCGGCGGCGCTCGCCGATGCGCTGGTTGCAGCCTCAGGATCGCGTGCTTCCTCCCCCCAGCGAACCGAGTGGTCACGCAGCGTGCGCGCCATCGCAGCGCGCATCGCGAAGTGGCCCGAGCAGAACGCTGACGATGGCGTGCCGTTCGTCGACGTCGTGCGCTCACTCGCAACGCTGGCGCCGGCGGACGCTGCGCTCTGTCTCGACGCGGGTACGTTCGCCGCGCCCGTCTACCGGCATTTCCCGTTTCGCTACCCGCAACGGCTGATGGCGCCGCTCTCCGGCGCGATGGGTTACGGCACGCCGGCGGCAATCGCGACACAGTTGCGCAACCCTCGCCAGAAGACCATCTGCCTTGTCGGCGATGGAGGTTTTCTGATGACAGGCAACGAAATGATCGCGGCCGTCGAGCGTGACTTGCCGATCCTTTTCATCGTGTCGAACAATAACTGCTACGGCTCGATCCGCATCCACCAGGAGCGCGCCTATCCGGGAAGGCATGTCGGCACCACACTCTCCAACCCCGATTTCATCCAGATCGCACGCGCGTTCGGCGTCACGGCCGAGCGCATTTCGGCTGCGCATGAAATCGATGCAGCGATCGCACGCGGCCTCACCGCGCAGGGGCCGTACTTCATCGAGGTGACGACAAGCCTCGCGACCGTCCTTCCCGCTGCGCCGGCTCAAGCCGCTGGCCGCTCAGGAGATTGAGGCATGCGTCCAGACATCCTCAACCGCAAAAGGAACCCGATATGTTGAAACTTCAACGAGCGGACCTCTTTCGCGAGGCCGCTTACGTCGGCGGCGAATGGTCCACAGGAAATGGTCACACGTGGGTCCCGGTACACAATCCGGCGACGGGCGCGCAGCTCGGCCGTGTGCCGTCGCTCACGCGCGCGAATGTCCAGGAAGCGATCGCCTCGGCAAATGCCGCGTTTGCGCAATACCGGCAATGGACCGGCAAGGCGCGCGGCGCTGTGCTGCTCAAATGGGCGGCGCTGATGCTCGAACACAAGAACGATCTCGCGCAGATCATGACCGCCGAGCAGGGCAAGCCGCTTCGCGAGGCCCAAGGAGAAATCGACTATGCCGTGTCGTTTCTCGAGTGGTTCGGTGAAGAAGCGAAGCGCGTCTATGGCGATACGATCCCGGCGCCGCGCGGCAATCAGCGCATCACGGTGATTCGCCAGCCGGTAGGCGTATGCGCGGCGATCACACCATGGAATTTTCCTTCGGGCATGGTCACGCGCAAGGTCGCGCCCGCGCTCGCAGCGGGCTGCACAGTCGTGCTCAAGCCGGCTCCGCAAACGCCCTTCTCCGCGCTCGCGCTGTGCGTGCTGGCCGAAGAAGCCGGCCTGCCTAAAGGCGCATTGTCGGTTGTCACCGGCGATGCCGTGGAAATCGGCGCAGCCCTGACCGAAAGCGAAACGGTGCGCAAGCTGTCGTTCACCGGCTCGACCGCGGTGGGCAAGAAACTGATGGCCGCCTGCGCCGGCACGGTCAAGAAAGTGTCGCTGGAACTGGGCGGCAACGCGCCCTTCATCGTCTTCGACGACGCGAATCTCGACCAGGCCGTGCAAGGCGCGATCGCGTCCAAGTTCCGCAACGCCGGGCAGACCTGTGTGTGCGCCAACCGCTTTCTCGTACAGGCAGGCATTCATGACGCCTTCGTCGAACGGCTCACGCAGGCGGTGCGCG
Organism: Paraburkholderia sediminicola; assembly: GCF_046027355.1. Taxonomy (GTDB): domain Bacteria; phylum Pseudomonadota; class Gammaproteobacteria; order Burkholderiales; family Burkholderiaceae; genus Paraburkholderia; species Paraburkholderia sediminicola_B. The sequence continues at coordinate 8,061 of NZ_JAQQEK010000043.1, forward strand.
AAATGCGCATGGGACACGGCACCGAAGACGGCGTGACGCTCGGTCCGCTCATCGACGATGCCGCGCTTCGCAAGGTCGAACGCCTTGTTGCCGACGCGCGCTCGAAAGGCGCGAGCGTCAATGCCGGCGGCGAACGCCACCCGGCTGGCCGGTCGTTCTATGCGCCGACTGTCCTGACCGACGTGACGGACACGATGTCGATCACGCAGGAGGAGATTTTTGGCCCGGTGATCGCAGTCACCCGGTTCACCGAAGAAGCTGAAGCGGTCACCCTCGCGAATGCAACGCGCTATGGGCTTGCCGCTTATTTCTACACGTCGGATCTGAACCGCAGCCTCCGCGTAACCGAAGCGCTCGACTTCGGCATCGTCGGCGTCAACGAGGGTGCGATCTCGACGGAAGTCGCCCCTTTTGGCGGCGTAAAAGAATCGGGCTTTGGCAAGGAAGGATCGCGCTACGGGATCGACGAATACTCGGAAAGAAAGTACGTCTGCGTCGGCAATGTCGCCTGAGACGCGATAGATGACGCACGACCCATCACGCAAAACGCGCTGGTTGTTACACAGGAGACAGGCAACATGGACGTAAGCAGCACCGACACCGCAGCAAGACCCGCGGTACCGGCTAGACCCGCAGTATCCACCCTGACGTTCCCGCAACGCATCAAGTCGATTTTCAGCGGCTCGGTCGGCAATCTGCTCGAGTGGTACGACTGGTACGCCTATTCCGCGTTTTCCCTCTACTTCGCGAAGTCGTTCTTCCCGAGCGGCAGTGGCACCGAACAGCTGCTGAATACCGCTGCCATCTTCGCGGTCGGCTTTCTGATGCGGCCGATCGGTGGCTGGCTGTTCGGCCTTTACGCGGACAAGCGCGGCAGAAAGGCCGCCCTCCTGCTGTCGGTGTGCATGATGTGCGGCGGCTCGCTGATCATCGCAGTGTGTCCCACGCATGCGAGCATCGGCATCGCCGCGCCCGTGCTGCTGGTGTTCGCGCGCCTGTTGCAGGGCCTGAGCCTCGGCGGCGAATACGGCACGTCTGCCGCTTACCTCGCGGAAATGGCCACGCCGAAGCATCGCGGCTTCTATGCGAGCTTCCAGTACGTGACGCTGATCATGGGCCAGTTGCTCGCGATCGCGTTGCTCGTGCTGTTGCAACGGGTGCTTCTGAGTTCTGCCGAACTCGAGGCGTGGGGCTGGCGGATCCCGTTCGTCATCGGTGCGATCATTTCGGTCGTCGTGTTGTATCTGCGTTCGGCGATGACTGAAAGTGTGGCCTTCACGCAGCGCAGCCGGACGAAACCGGGCAGCTATCTGAAGGCCTTGGCGGGCCATCCGCGTGCTGTCGCCGTGGTGATCGGTCTGACGATGGGCGGTACGGTCGCGTTCTACACGTACGCCACCTATATGCAGCGATTCCTCGTGAATAGCGTCGGTTTGTCGAGGGACGAGGCGACGCTCATCTCGGCCGCCAGCAATTTCATTTTCATGCTGCTTCATCCCCTCGTCGGCGCATTGTCGGACCGCATCGGACGGCGTCCGATTCTGCTCGCATTCGGCGTCCTGGGCACGCTTTTCACCGTGCCGATGATGACCGCTATCCAGTCGACGCATAGCGGCTGGACGGCATCCTGGATCGTAATGGCCGCGCTGGTCATCGTGAGCGGCTATACGTCGATCAACGCGATCGTCAAGGCGGAGATGTTCCCTGTCGAGATTCGCGCACTCGGCGTAGGTTTTCCGTATGCAATCGCCGTCTCGGTGTTCGGCGGCACGACCGAATACCTCGCGCTCTGGCTCAAGAACGCAGGACACGAAAGCTGGTTCTACTGGTACGTGACAGGGTGCATTTTCTGTTCGCTGCTGGTTTATGGATTCATGCGGGAAACCCGCAATCAGTCGATGCTGGATCGCGACTGATTGCCGGCTTACATTATCGATGATCGGGTTAGCGACCCACGACACCCATCGCGATTGAGGAGCAATACGTGGATCTGTCTCATCTTCAGCAATGGCGCGGGCGGGAGTCTACCGTGTCCGAACCCATCGATGCCCGCCTGGCCGTCGCGCTCGGCGCAACGCTCGACCGCGCCGATCCGGTGCCTGCACCCGGCGACACGTTGCCGCCGTTGTGGCACTGGGCTTATTTCAATCCGATGCAACGTCAATCCGAACTCGGCACGGATGGCCATCCCGCACGCGGCGGCTTCCTGCCACCCGTGCCGCTGCCGCGCCGCATGTGGGCAGGCGGGCGTCTGCGGTTTGTGCAGCCGCTGCGCGTGGGCGCAGAGGTTTCGCGCACGTCAAGAATCGCCGACGTGTGCGAGAAACCGGGCCGTTCGGGCCACCTGGTCTTTGTCGAAGTGACGCACGAACTGCGCGATGCGTCGGGTCTGCTGATGGTCGAGGAGCAGGACATCGTCTACCGCGACGCCCCGGCCGCAGATGCACCGAAGCCATCGCCGACGGCCGCGCGCCGCGACGAATCATGGCGGCGCGCCGTTCATCCTGACGAGACGATGCTGTTCCGCTATTCAGCCGTCACCTTTAACGGACACCGCATCCACTACGACCATCAGTATGTGACCCGCGAGGAAGGCTATCCGGGTCTGGTCGTGCACGGCCCGCTGATTGCCACGCTGCTTGCCGATCTGTTGCGTGGCGAGATGCCGTCCGCAACGCTGCATGAATTCGAATTCCGGGCACAACGGCCGACGTTCGTCGGTCACTCATTCGAGGTGTGTGGCAAGCCTGCTGACGACGGCGAAACCATCCACCTTTGGGCACGCGATCACGAAGGCTGGCTAACGATGCAGGCCACCGCGCGCGTCTCGCATGAAACACCTGTCAATACCCGCTAGAACGCCAGAACCATGGATAACACGATGTACAACCCAGACGATCACTACCAGGAAATCCGCGAAGCCGTACGTGATCTTTGCAGCCAGTTTTCCGGCGAATACTTTCGCAAGATCGACGAAGCACGGGGCTACCCGGCCGAATTCGTCGACGCGCTGACACAGGCTGGCTGGCTTGCCGCGCTGATTCCGCAGGAGTACGGCGGCTCAGGACTCTCGCTCACCGAGGCTTCCGTGATCATGGAAGAAATCAACCGCTCAGGCGGCAATTCGGGTGCCTGCCACGGCCAGATGTACAACATGGGCACGTTGCTACGGCACGGCTCGGAAGCGCAAAAGCAGAAGTACCTGCCGAAAATCGCCAGCGGTGAACTACGGCTGCAGTCGATGGCCGTGACCGAGCCGACCACCGGCACCGACACGACGAAGATCAAGACGGTCGCCGAGCGTAAAGGCGATCGCTACGTGGTGAACGGACAAAAGGTGTGGATCTCGCGCATCCAGCACTCGGACCTGATGATTCTGCTCGCGCGCACGACACCCATCGACCAGTGCAAACGAAAGTCCGAAGGGATGTCGATTTTCGTGGTCGATCTTCGCGAAGCGATCGGCAACGGTCTGACGGTTCAGCCGATCATGAACATGGTCAATCACGAGACCAACGAACTGTTCTTCGACAACCTGGAAATTCCCGTGGAAAACCTCATCGGCGAAGAGGGTCAGGGATTCAAATACATTCTGGACGGCCTGAACGCCGAACGCGCACTGATTGCGGCTGAATGCGTCGGCGACGGCTACTGGTTCATCGACAAGGTATCGCGTTACGTGAAGGAACGCGTGGTGTTCGGCCGCCCGATCGGTCGGAACCAGGGCGTGCAGTTTCCGATTGCACGCGCCTACGTGAACGTCGAAGCGGCAAGCCTGATGCGCTTCCAGGCCACTGCACTCTTCGACGCCCACAAGCCGTGCGGCGCCCAGGCGAACATGGCGAAGCTGCTTGCGGCCGATGCGTCGTGGGAAGCGGCCAACGCGTGCCTGCAGTTTCACGGCGGCTTCGGCTTCGCGTGCGAATACGACGTGGAACGCAAGTTCCGCGAGACCCGCCTTTATCAGGTCGCACCGATCTCGACCAATCTGATCCTGTCGTACGTGGCCGAGCACGTGCTCGGCCTGCCGCGTTCCTTCTGAGCGGAGATGAAGATGCGTCCACTCGATGGAATCAAGGTCATCACGCTCGAACATGCGATCGCCGCGCCGTTTTGCACGCGGCAACTCGCCGACCTCGGCGCGCGAGTCATCAAGGTGGAGCGTCCGCTCACCGGCGACTTCGCGCGCGGATACGACGGGCGCGTATCGGGGCTCGCGTCGCACTTCGTGTGGACCAACCGCTCGAAGGAGAGCATCACACTCGACGTCAAGCAGCCGGCGGCGCGTGAGATCCTGATGGCGTTGCTGGCCGATGCGGACATTCTCGTGCAGAACCTGGCTCCCGGCGCAGCGGCGCGCCTCGGTCTGTCTTACGAAACGTTGCATGCGGATCATCCACGCCTGATCGTCTGCGACATTTCCGGTTACGGAGACGACGGCCCGTATCGCGACAAGAAAGCCTACGACCTGCTTATCCAGAGCGAAGCTGGCTTTCTTTCCGTGACGGGAGGCCCTGACGCTCCAGCGAAAGCGGGCTGTTCGATTGCCGACATCTCGGCCGGCATGTACGCCTATACGAATATCCTCGCCGCGCTCATGCAACGCGAACGCACGGGCGCCGGCACGAGAATCGAGGTGTCGATGCTGGAGAGCATGGTCGAGTGGATGGGTTATCCGCTCTACTACGCGATCAACGATCAGCCGCCGCCGCCCCGCGCCGCAGCCGCGCATGCGACGATCTTTCCGTATGGACCGTTTCGCGCGGGCGACGGCAAAACCGTCATGCTCGGGCTCCAGAACGAGCGCGAGTGGAAGACATTCTGCGAACACATTCTGCTGCAGCCTGAACTGGTGAACGATGTGCGCTTCGACGCAAATCCGCGGCGCGTCGAGCATCGCGACGCGCTAACCCGCATCGTCACCGAAGCATTCTCTTCGCTGACGGCGATGCAGGTCATCGAGCGTCTCGAACAGACGGGCATCGCAAGCGCGCAGATGAACGAGATGAAGGATGTGTGGAATCATCCTCAACTGGCTGCCCGCGAACGCTGGACCGAAGTGGCGACGCCGGCCGGCCCGATCCCGGCGCTGTTGCCGCCGGGCACACCGGGTGCCTGGCAGCCGAGAATGGACGGCGTGCCGGCGCTCGGTGAGCACACCGCGTCGATTCTCGATGAACTTGGCTATACCCCGGCAGACATCGAGCGTATGCGCGCGGATGAGGTGATTTAGAAGAACCACCGCGCCTTCACGGCATCCTCGATCCCACGCGACCGCACAACCGACGATCAGATGACTCTCCCGCTTCCCCGTTCATATCTGTTTGTTCCTGGCAATCGCCCCGAGCGCTTTCAGAAAGCGTGCAGCAGCGGCGCCGATGCAGTGATCATCGACCTCGAAGACGCGGTGCCACCGGCAGATAAAGTGGCGGCCCGTGCCCACGTGCAGGACTGGCTCGCCCGGGGCGGTGCCGCTTATGTGCGCGTCAACGCGCCGGACACAGAATGGTTCATAGACGATGTCCGGGAGATCGCACTCATTGCGACCGTGCGAGGCATCGTCTTGCCGAAGGCGGAACGCCCCGAGCAGATCGACCACGTCTCCCAGTTCGCTCATCGCAGCGCAGAGTGCCTGCCGATTCTGGAGAGCGCGCAAGGCTTTGTCAACATCCGGTCGTTGTGCGAGACGCCGCGCGTGAGTCGGCTGCTTTTCGGGTCGCTCGATCTGCAGGCCGATCTGCGCATCGGCGCCGATGACGAGGCGCTTCACTATTTTCGCTCGATGATCGTGCTGCATTCCCGCGCGGCCAGGCTTGTACCGCCCGTCGATGGTGTCACGACGAGCTTCAAAGACGTCGCTCAAATACGTCACGACACAGAGCACGCGAAGCGCTTCGGCTTTCGCGCGAAACTGTGCATCCATCCGAAGCAGATCGCACTCGTTCACGATGTGTTCGCCCCGAGCGCAGCCGAGCTTGAATGGGCCAGACGGGTCATCGCGGGCATCGATGCAAGCGCGGGCGGCGCGGTGGCGATCGACGGCAAGATGGTCGATGCACCGGTAATCCTTAAAGCGCGCGAAATCCTTGCCAGCGATCATGCCCACGCCAGGCATGAGTGATTGGACCCGATGATCCGCCTGATCCAAGATGCTCGTTTCGCTTTGCCTTTCCAGGCCGATGCGCCTCCGCCGGCTGATCCTGCCTTTTGATCTTGCCTCGCGTCTCGAGCGCGGCAGGCAGCTGTTCGAAGTCGGAGGTCACGCGAAACGCGCCGAAAACGATGGCACGGTCCGTATCGCCGCATGGACGCGCTTCGACTACACTGTTGCGCCGGACGAGTGCGGGAGCGTATCTTCTTTCTGGAGCATCGACGTCAGCCTCATGCCCTTCGCTGACGCGGACCTCCGCCGACGCACGCGGCATGACGTCCCGCGAACGCTCGCGCAACAGATGTTCTGCAAACCCGGCCATGCGTGGAACGCTGAAGAGGTTGCAAGGCAGCTAGGCTGTACGGAACGGAAGCTTCGTTCGCTTCTCTTCGCACAAAATGAAAGTTTCACGAGCATCTTGCGCAGGCAACGCCTGATGTGCATTTTGCTGAAAATGTTCGATGAAGGTGCGCTTACGGAACATGCCTGTCGGGTTGGGGGCGTGCGCGACGTCAAGCAACTGGGCCGGGAATTCGCATTGGAATTCGACGGCGAACTGAACCACGTGCTCGAAGCCCTGGCGGTGCGCTCGATCACGGCTGCGCATCCGCGACGTGACAATGGCGTTATCAGGGCTGGGCTTAAAGCGAAGCGGTGGCCGACGGACCTTTCGTTCGAAAACCCCTGGCAGAACGGTAACGCCACGCCGCATATCGACCCTTGACTTAGGGTCATGCCGATTTGCGCAGCCCTGCAGAGCGCGCTTCCCACGGCGAGCGGGTGCCGGATATTTGCTTCGGTCGCGGCGTCGCTGGGCCGGACGACCGACGTGCTCATGCTAAACGGCCAACCGGCGTCGCGGGGACGCCCAAAAATCAAGCTGCTTCGTGACGTACAACTGCTCGAACCGATTGGCCGACAGATAGGTCTGCGAAGAGCATATGCAGCCATCTGCGAAACCGGCGCCCCCGCCGCTCCTAAGTCAGCAGAGAACGACCACTATCAACCGCATTCCGCCGTTCGGCGCCGGTTCGTCAATGGCCCTAATTGGCCGGGGACAACCTGATGCAATCCGCATACGCAGCCCGAACCTCGCGATGCGGCGATCGGCGGCACGCGACCCGCATCTGCCGTTCAACAGCCGCTGTCTTCGCCGTCCCTTCTTGGGTCACTACGGTCATACGTTCACATGCATGTTTAGTTGAGAGGAACCGCGCCAATTTAGTCTCCACTGACATACACGTGTCCAACGTTAGCGTTGTCGACGACGAGGCCAATGGTCTTGTCAATGCGGGTGCCCACACCGAGCGCATCGATCGACACGCTTCAGATCCGGGCGTCGAAAGACTGGTCACGCCGCTCCGACTGTTGTGACCTGTCTTCCAAGTGCTGCGGAAGACCGAGGCTATTCATTTTCGACACCGCAATACTCGCCAATGATCCGAACGTTTCAACTTTGAGGATCCCCGGCTGTTCGGATTAACTAGTGCACCTCAAACAACGGGGCGAGCGAACCTAGGTCACACGATACCCGCCGCGATGTAAGCGGTCTTCACCGTCGTGAAGAACTCTTGCGCATAGCTGCCCTGTTCTCTCGCTCCGTAGCTGGACTTTTTGCGACCGCCGAACGGCACATGGTAGTCGACCCCGGCCGTTGGCGTGTTGATCATCACCATGCCGGCCTCGACGTTTCGCTTGAAATGGCTTGCGTACTTGAGCGACGTCGTGCAAATTCCTGCGGACAATCCAAAGCGCGTATCGTTCGCTACGGCAAGCGCCTCGTCATAATCATTGACCTGAATGACCGACGCAACCGGGCCGAACACCTCTTCCTGATTGATCGTCATGGATGGGTGCGTACCGCTCACCAATGCAGGCGCGAGAAAAAATCCTTCCGTGTCGGCATCTACACGAGCACCGCCGAACACGCTTCCGCCTTCACGCTTTGCGAGTCGAATATAACGTTCGTCCTGCGCAAGCTGCCTCGCATCGACGACCGGCCCTATTTGCGTCTGCGAATCCAGCGGGTTGCCTACCTTCAGCACTTTCATGCGTGCATGCATTGCTTCGACGAACGAGTCATGAATGCCGCGACCGACGATCAGACGACTCGATGCAGTGCAACGCTGTCCAGTCGAATAGAAAGATCCGTTGATGCAGGCATCGACCGCGACGTCCATATCGGCGTCGTCGAGCACGACCATCGGATTCTTTCCCCCCATTTCAAGCTGTACCTTTTTCCCGCTCGACACGCATTTCTCGGCGACAGCTTGACCCGTCGCCGCCGAGCCCGTAAAGCTGATTGCATCGATGTTGGGAGACCGCACGAGCGCTTCTCCCACGGCCGCACCTGGTCCCATCAACAGGTTGACGACACCGGGCGGCGCCCCGGCGTCAGACAGGATTTTTACGAGCGACCATGCACATCCCGGCACCAGTTCTGCCGGCTTGATCACGACACAATTCCCATATGCAAGAGCCGGTGCAATCTTCCAGGCCGGTATTGCGATCGGGAAGTTCCACGGCGTGATGAGACCAACTACTCCTATCGGTTCCCGAGTGACCTCGACCGTCAGACCTGATCTGATCGATGGAAGTAGTTCGCCATTGGTTCGCAACGCTTCTCCAGCGAAGAACTTGAAGATCTGTCCCGCTCGCTGCACTTCGGCGGCAGCTTCCGAAAGCGTTTTGCCCTCTTCTCGCGATAGCAGCGTCGCCAGCTCCGCCTTCCGAGACAGGATGATCGAAGCCGTCTGATCTAATAAGTCAAAGCGTTCCTGTGGACCACTCTTTGACCATGATCGAAAGGCCTCACGTGCCGCAGCGGCTGCGATCTCGGTCTGCAGCACATTGGCGTCGGCGTATTCACCGATTACATCGTTGCTATCCGACGGACTCACATTGGGTCGCCAGTGTTCGCCGGCTACCCATTCACCGTTGATCAGGTTTCTATACTGATTCATTTAACTTCGCCAAATGAAAGAAAGTCTTTCCGTGTGCCGGAAATTTTATGGAACGGTTATACCGGCCTGCGCAAACTGGTTACGTCGCGAGCGGCGGTGTCGACACGGCGACTTTCGGCTCGTCGACGCGCTTCCCAACCATCAGTGCGTAGACGAGCGCAGCCAGAAGCGCGATTCCAGCACTGATAAGGAACGCGTCGACAAACGAATGCGTCCGATCGACGACAACACCGGTGACAAAAGGCGCGAACGAGCCGCCGAAATAACCGCCGAAGTTTTGAATGCTCGCAAGGGATGCCGCCATGTGCCGCGGCGCAGCCACAGACACAAGCGCCCAACTCGCACCACATGCCATCTGGACAAAGAACATCGCTACGCTGAGATAGAGAATCGCAAGTGTCAGATTCGGCGTGAACGCAGCGGGAACCGTAAATAAAGCCCCACCAATCAGACCGATACAGATAGGCCATTTTCGGCTTCGAATCGGTGCGATACCGCGGGCCTGCAACGCATCAGCAACGAAGCCGCTCGATAACATGCCAATCGTGCCGAAAAGATATGGGATCGACACCAACCATCCGGTACTTGCGAGCGATAAATGACGCTCACGCTCAAGATATGCAGGCAGCCACGTCAGGTATAGCCACAGCATATAGATGATGCCCGCGTTGCCGAGAATCATGCCCCAGGTGGTACGCGTCAGAAACAGATTGCGCCATTCCGACATGGTCATCTTTCGCTCGACCTTGGTGTCACTTGCACCTTCGTTCAGATAGGCAGCTTCTCTGTCCGAGAGCGTCACGTTTTTGCGGTCACGATAGATCAAGTACCAGCCGATCGACACCGCAATTCCGAAGCCGCCCATGATCATGAACATTTGTCGCCAACCGCACGACAGCATCATGACGGTCAGAATCGGGGGCGCTAGAGCCGGCCCAATCGTCGATGAAGTAATGAAGATGCCCGTCGGCCGACCTCGCTCACGAATTCCAAACCACTCGCTGACCACTTTCGCGCCAGCCGGAAAGTTCGGCGATTCACCTACCCCGAGCGCGATACGCGCAATGATGAACTGATGGAGATTAGTTATCAGCCCTCCACTAAACTGAGCGGCGGACCAGACGAACATTCCCAGCCCGAGCATCACTCGCGAACCCAATTTGTCGAGAAGCACCCCGACCGGCAGTTGCGCAAAGGCGTAAGCGAACGAAAAGGCAGACAGCAATATTCCCATCTGAGATGCCGACAACCCGAGTTCACTGCTGACGGAATGGTTCGCGATAGACAATGTGCTCCGATCGAGATAGTTGACAATCCCGGCCAGCGTCAGAAGCGCTATTGATGCCACCTGTATGCGCTTTAATTTCTTCGACTTCTCGATCATTCCGTCTCCTTATATTTTCGAAAAATAGGTACTTGCTTTCACATTGAACACTGCTACGTCCGGAGCTACATCTAATGACTATCGGCGGTAGATATCCGCAAGCACCTGCACAGGGTGACGAAGCGTCTTGCCTCGCAGACGCTTCACCTGACAGCGACAGGAATAGCCTGTCGCCAGGACCTCTGGGCTTTCCTCGTTCCTGACCGGGCAATCGGATTCAGGAATCTGGTGCGCCCACGACAGCGCGAAGATGTCGGTCGATGTAGTCACGTTCCTCGCTTCATGGCCGTAAGTGCCTGACATCCCGCAACACCCTGTTAAGGGCATCGCCACGTCCAGACCTGCCGCGGCAAAAACCGCTTTCCAAAGCGCTGTAGTTTGCCCGGCATTGGTCTTCTCCGTGCAATGAGGTAGTAACTTGAACGACACACGTGCCGCTTTGGGCATGTGCGACGAACTGATCGCAGTCGCGAGCCACTCCTGCGGCAATAACACATTCGGGACATTTTCGCTCCCGAGTACTTTGGAATATTCCTGGCGATACGTCAGCGTCATGGCCGGGTCGACCCCAACCAGCGTGACACCCGTGTTTGCAATATCGAGCAGTGTCTGGGCGTTCTTCCGCGCGGCCCGCGCGAACCGTGCCAGAAAGCCCAGAACGTGGAGAGGTTTCCCATTCGGATGAAAGGGCGCGAAAAATACGCGAAATCCCAAAGAATCTGCAAGCTCGACAAATGCGGTTTCGACGTCGCCACTAAAAAAACTCGTGAAGGTGTCGCGGACCATGACCACGCAACGTTTCCGTTCGCTTGCGTTCATCCGCATCAGAATCTCAGGCGTCGCGATAGCGCATCGGTTCGACTTGCTGGCTTCGCTCTGGGCAATAATCGGTGTGTCGACTACTCCAACAACGTGCTTGAGCAATAGTCGCGCGAACCGGCTTTCCACAACGCCGTTGTAAAACTGTCGCCCCCCGGGCACGGAGACCAGCCGCGGAATCGTGTATTCGAGAGAAGCAATCATGTAGTCGCGAGCCGGGCGAAGATATCGCGTGTGGTAATGCTCCAGGAATCGTGATCGGAACTCCGGCACGTTCACCTTGACAGGACACTGAGCGACGCAAGATTTGCAGGCGAGGCAGCCGCTCATCGCCTCATACACCTCGTGCGAAAAATCATCTTTGTTTCGACCGCGACGCAGCGAATTCAAGAAACGTACGGGCAAGCGCTTCGCACGCGGTCGAGCGATCAGATCGGTACCTGCAGCTACCTGCAGACGTAACCACTCACGCATCAACGACGCACGGCCTTTCGGAGAATGAATGCGTTGACGTGTCGCTTTCCATGAAGGACACATCGAATCGTCCGGATCGAAATTAAAGCAAGCGCCATTGCCGTTACATTGGACGGCGTCACTGTTCGCTTCCCACACAGCGTCGCTGATCTCGCGATCGAGTTCACCTCGCAAAGTGGTGGAGTCAATCTTGAGAAGTGTGCTATGCACGCCTGCCGGTACGGCGATCTTTCCGGGATTTAGCTGGTTATATGGGTCAAACGCTGCCTTGATTCGCTGCAAGGACGGGTAAAGGCTCCCGAAGAAGGTCGGTGCGTATTCCGAGCGCACGCCTTTCCCGTGCTCTCCCCAAAGAAGTCCTCCGTACTTCATCGTGAGCACCGAGACGGCATCCGAGATGGGCCTGATCAAGGCAGCATCCTCGGGGGCTCTCAGATCGAGCGCAGGACGCACGTGCAGCACGCCAGCGTCAACATGCCCGAACATTCCATACTTCAAGCCATAGGAATCGAGCAACGCGCGAAACTCTGCGATGTACTCCGCAAGTTGCTCCGGAGGGACAGCCGTGTCCTCGACAAACGGCTGCGGCCGCCTTTTTCCGCGAACGTTCCCAAGAAGGCCGACTGCGCGCTTTCGCATTGCATAAACACGGCTAACCGCCACATCTCCCCAGGCGATCGTGTGGCCGAGACGCCGAACGCTCTGGTCCGTGCTGATGTGCTCGACAAATTCAGCGACACGGCTTTGCAGCTGACCGAGATCATCGGCGCTGAATTCAACGAGGTTGATACCTTGAGCGCTTCGCTCGTCGTTATAGTCCGGGAAGAACTCGGATATCGAAGTCCAGACAACGTCATCGCGGGCTAGCGCGAGTACCGTGGAGTCCACCGTCTCGATGGACAGCGGTCGATGTTCCATCAGAGCGCGCGCATCCCTCAGCGCATCCATGAATCCTTCATACTGGATGTTCACCAGCGCCGAATTAAGCGGTATCGGCAACACGTTCAATGTCGCCTCTACAACGAAGCCGAGCGTACCCTCCGCGCCGCAAATCAGGCTATTCAGGTTCAGCCTTCCGTCACGTTCGCGAAGATGCGCGAGATCGTAGCCCGTCAGGCAGCGATTAAGCGGCGGGAAAGTGTCTCGGATGAGTTCAGCCTGGTTGTCGGAAATCTCGCGGGCAGTTTTGTAGGCCCGTCCGACAATATCCGTCCGTGCGCAAAGCTGTTCCAGTGCTGCATCGTCGACCGGCTCGGAGACGAGCGGAACCCCTCCAAGCAACACGTTCTTCAGAGTGATGACGTGGTCGCGCGTTTTTCCATAGGTGCAGCTGCCTTGTCCGCTGGCGTCCGTGCTGATCATTCCGCCAATCGTGGCGCGATTCGACGTGGACAGTTCCGGAGCAAAGAATAATCCGTGCGGTTTGAGAGCCGCATTCAATTGATCCTTGACGACGCCTGCCTGAACCCTTGCCGTGCGTTTAATCGGATCGATTTCAATGATGCGGTTCATGTGGCGGGACAGGTCGACGACGATACCGTCGGTCAATGACTGGCCGTTGGTGCCGGTGCCACCGCCTCGGGGCGATACCACGACGCTTCGAAATCGGTCCTCGGCGAGCAGCCGCGCGATGCGCTCAACGTCAGCGGCGTTGCGAGGGAAAATCGCAGCCGTGGGTCTGCGCTGATAGATCGAATTGTCCGTTGCGAGTACCGTGCGCGTCGCATGGCTGACGTCGATCTCGCCCTCCAGTCCCGCAACCCGCAGAGCTTCGAGAAACGCTGCTTCGGAAGTAGTGTCTCGTGCTTCTTCTAGTTTTATCTTTATGACCTTCATGTCGCTTACCTTTCATGCGTCCTTGCGCGGCACTCTGCGTACGTATTGCTTCACCTGCGTCCATCAGAGCAACAGGCCTGACGCGTCGTCGTGATGGCCGCATTTGGAGAGAAAACGCGAGGTCACGCGTCGGCGACATTCAGGAGATAAGGCTTACCCTGTTGATGTGACTTGCCGCTGCTCGCCAGGTACATGCGTCCCGGCGAGCGACGCGCGCGCAAGTTCAGCCGATCTGAACTCTGTCGAGAATCTCGTCTGAGCCAACCTCGAGAGGAACGAAATTGGTCGAGCGCACATAATCCGGTCGCGGCTGCTCGACCTGTTCAGGCTTGTTCTTCACCTGGTTGTAGACGACATAGGCCTGCCATCGATCGTCACCGGACAGGTTGTGACCCGAGGAATGCACGATGTTGGCGTCGAAGAACACGACTGTTCCCGGGCGGCCGATGATAGGCACGGCCTTGGGATGACTGGACAAAATATCGAGCATCGTCTGCTTGGGTACAACGTAGAAGCGGTAACCGGTTGCCTCATCGAACGTCGGATCGAGTGAACCAAGCTTGTGGCTTCCCGGGATGAAGTAGAGACATCCGCCCATTTCGGTCGGCTCGTCGAGCATGACCAACGCGGTTGTCATCTGCGGTTCTTTCACGCCGTCGATATGCCAGGTGCCGAAGTCCTGATGCCATTGCCAGACGGAGCCGTCGATAGCCGTCTTCAGATTGCACTTCGTGTGATAGACGTAGAGTTCGGGATCGTCGATCAGTTGTTGTGCCGACTCGAGCAATCTGGGGGAGCGCACGGCGGAGTGAAAGACCGCCGATGCCGTCGGACTTTCGGTTTCGTGAACTTTGTAGATCGTCTTCGCGATGCCGCCCGTTTTTTCACGGACGAGATGGTCGGTGTCGATCTTCTGGATCCGGCGCAACTCGCTCTTCATATGCTCGACTTCTTCTTCCGAGAAAAGCTCCGGCAGAACAACGAATCCATCGCGCTCGTACGCTTCCAATTGTGACGCGGTAAGTTTCATGAGGGCATCTCCTGACTTATTGGTGTGATGTCATGATCCTAAAACCCCTCGCGTCCAATGTAAAAGATATAATAAGTTGCGTATCGATACCTAAAAGGTTTCAAATGGAGCTGCGTCATCTTCGCTACTTTCTGACGGTGGCACGCACACTCAACTTCACGAAGGCGGCCGAAGAACTGCACATGGCCCAGCCGCCGTTGAGCCGGCAGATACGGGAACTGGAAGAGGAACTCGGCGTGGCGCTTTTCGAGCGCCGGGGCAAACGCGTTTTCCTTTCATCGGCGGGCCAGGTTTTCGAAGAACGGGCCAGGCGAATTCTGGCGGACACAAACTCCGCGATCGTGGATTCGCAACGCGCAGCAAGAGGGGAAATCGGCCGGGTGGCGGTCGGGTTCTTTGAGCACATCGCGTACACGCTGCTGCCGCCGCTCTTGCGTGAATTCCAGCAGCGTTACCCCGCGGTGACAGTCGAACTTCGATGGTTTTCCTCTGCGGAACAGATCAATGCGCTGGATCGAGGGGACGTCGATCTGGCCTTCGTTCGCTCTTTGCCGTCGGATACCCAACTGAACAGCGTCTTGTTGCTTCAGGAGCCGTTTTACGTTGCCATCGCGAAGGACAACCCTCTCGCAGCGAAACGGCAGATTTCCATCAAGGACTGTATGCACCTGCGCGTCATCAATTACCGGAAAGATGTCGCGCCGGACTATCACGCCACCATCAACCAGTTGTGCGCACTGGCAGGCTTCTCTCCTTCCACGAGCTTCGAAATGGGACAGATCTACGCGTCCCTTGGCCTCGTAAGCGCCGGGTTTGGTGTGACGCTCGTACCTGCGTCGGTTCAACGAACGCACATGGACAACGTCGTTTATCGTCCGCTGCGTGAACAGCACGCGCGAAGCGAACTCTACCTCGCGTGGAAGGAACCCAACCCGCCCGCTGCGCTAGGCTCTTTTGTTCAACTCGCGTGCGAAATAGCCGCGCGCGCATCGGGCAAAGCGAAGGTCGAGTAAAGCAAGCGGTACGACTTCAATTGCGATGAACAGGTTAGTTTTCCGGCTGAACCGTCAGCACAACTGCTTTGATTTGCGGCCGCCGTATGTAGCGTTGATTTGACTGCTTGTCCGGTCGCGTTAGAAGGAAGTGTGAAGCCGCTGAAGCAGCTCATTTAACGTCATGTCTCGCTTTGGCACGATCCGCATTAGCTAGGACAGCGGCCAAATTATCGGGGGATATAGTCGACGCACGGAGATGTCTTGATCACAATAGCTGGGTGACGGACAGCTATACGGTGCAAAGCCGCCGTTCGACTGTCCTTTCATGCCGTGGATACCAACGACTGCACATGGCCGAACCCGGTCCGAAGAAGACCTCGACGGATCTTTGATCGCAGCAGGTGTGCGAAAGGCATAAACCGACCCTCAACCGCCGGTGCGACTGTCACCACATCAACGCCCGCTTCCGATCGCCCAACGGTCATCATGAGTTCGCGGAGGCAGGCCCGTTCTCAGCCATCATCGCCATTCCTTCTCCACGGAAGCGATGGACGATCAATGAGCGGCCGCCCTCAAGTTCCGTGCCATCCATTGCACGGTCCGTATCTTGCTCTCAGCCAGTGACTCACACCGATAGTCCTTTTCTTCGAAAACCATATTAAGTGAGCCCGAAGATCGTCAGATTTAATAGCCGTCGATCGGCGTTCTCGAAGTGTGCTCGTCTTCATCAAGGATGACTTATCGTAGCGCCCCGTTCGTCACTGTTGTCGAAGTCCGCCGGCGCATACTCAATGTGACCGCCGTAATAAACGAATGGACGCGGGATGAAAGGCGACGGAAGCGGCACATAAGCCGACTGCGGATTGGCGATTGACTGTTGGAAATATGTCGGAGGGGTGCTAGGAGACCATGGCGTCGTTGGTATATTTGATGTCGGTCTAGTCGAAAAGTAGCGCGCACGATCTGCATCCTGCTGACTGCGCATCGCTTCCTCTTCCCCTGCGAGCTGTCGTTGGCGCTCCTCTTCTTGTAGCTGCAGTTGGGCCCGCCGCTTTTGTTCTAGGGCCTCTTGGTAAGCTCTAATTTCTGCCTGTTTTTGTTCCTCCGCCCGCTGTTTGTCTTGCTGTTTCATCTCTTGATAAAGACGAGCGTCATACTTTAGCGCAGCATCTTCCAGTGGCTTCGAGCGCTTTTCTATTTCTTGGTCTGCACTTCGCGCCAAGGATCGCCTTAGTTGTCCGTACGTCAGTCCAGGCCCTCCCATCTCCGCTGGAAGCGGCCGAGCTTCATCGATAAATTGCCTTACAACTTCGCCTGACTCGCTATAGTCATATCCCATTTGTTCAAGAATCCAGCCACGAGGCTTGCCGCCATGCGTTGGACCCGACCACCATAGACCATAATCAACATCCGAACCTTGACGAATATTTTTGACCAGGTTTGTCATTACCTTAACACCGCCAGTGCCAAGAGCTAAAAACTCTCGGGAAAATAGTATTTCACCAGTTAATCCGTTTACAAAATTACCGGCATCAGAGAGACGCAGCGAATAATCGCCGCCAACATCTTTGCCGTATTTCTTGAAGTCCCAGATCCCTCCCTCCCGTTGTGAATTGATCCACATACCGATTGCGAACAAGCTTCCATAGCTCAGCCATCCGGTCGCTATATTTGTAGTCTGTGCATAGATATCGGCTTCTGACGGTACGAGTGGTTCTGACGCAGACTTCGGATATACCGGTGGAGCGAACTGCACCCCTGGGACGATCGATATCTCGGTCTTTGCGAGAAACTGACTAGTGTCGCCAAGTTGCGGCAATTTAAGCAGCGTAAATCCAGCGTGCCTCCAGATGCGCTCATCCCAAGGTAAACTGTTCGGCTCGCGAACTGCCTGCCCGTACGCCAAAAATGGCGCGGAAAAAACAATGAACGCAGTGAGTCCAGGAAAAGTCATTTTGAAATACCTGCTCAGTTTGCCGACACCAGGTCTAACCACCTTTTTTGCTCTTCAATTGTTTCTAAAAGTGCTTTGGAAGGTACCAAGATACCGTTACACTTCGAGCCTATTTCGACCGGCCCGGCATCGAGTGTTATTATCGCGTCCTTGTTACTCACACTTACTTCGAAACCCACGGCTTTAAGGTCAGCGACGGTTGAAGCAAATGAAGTGCCCCCCAACTCCCCCTTAGAAAATCGTACAGATTGTTGCGAGTCGCCCACTTTCACTGACACAAGCAATTGCTTAGTATCCCGCGCGCCCGAATTTGCAGCTGACAGGGACTGTTCGTCTAGGACTCCTTCGAAAGTGTGCGTTGACACATACTTCCGCTCGACACGATCAAGTAGTTTGACCAGTTGCTTTCGTCGTGGCATCTGCAAGATAAGGCGTCTTTGCGCCGCCGTCACAGGCAATGTTCCACTGCACGAAAGCCTCACTGCGACAGACACTCCCTTTAATAGGTATTCTCTCAGTAGCGGATTCACCGAAGTGACTCTCAGTCCAAAACGAGCGACGGGTCGAAACACAGCTAAAGTCGTCCCCGCGGGGACCCATTGGCCATCTTCGACAGACACGGCATCTACCTGAGACTTCTCAGGCACCTGAAAATTTCCATTGCGTAACGAAGTTGTATCGTCGAAATACTGCCTCAGCAAATCAATAGCGTATTGACGAAATGGAATCGCACTGCGTGCGAGGTCGTCCATCATTTGGCTCTGGATTGTATGAATCAGCTTAACAATCTGTGCTGCGCGGTCTATATTTAATCGGCCACTAGGCCAAGGGGAACTAAGAGTGGAGTACAGTCCAGTAATAGCCTGTATGATTGAATTCGTGAATGGATTGCCGCTCGCCAAATCCATACCAATCAATTGAGATTTATATTTAATTAACGTTTCCCACAATGCGCTGCCGGGTTCGACGGGTAGCTGAATGCTACTGCCCATGGCGAAATACGGTATTAGCGGTGTATTCAAATAAAATACAAGCCGTGAGTCAACCGAGGAATTTTCCTCAATTAGATCGATTAAAGCGCCTTTGAATTTAATTGGTGGACGCATCTGATCAGTGATGATTGACATCGACTCAATCGTCGGCCACTCAGTCTCAGTTGTTTGGGGCGTGGCTAATTCCCTAACATGGTCGGCAGCCAATTTGATGGCATTTATATCCAAGTCAAGGAGTGCTGGAGTGACCGTTCTAAGGTCAGAATCGAGATTTGCGAGGGCTGCCGCGTTATTCTCTGCGTTCTTCCATCTGACGCTTCCAGCATACCTTGTAATGTGCTGATAAACATGTTCCCAGTTTGAAATTGCGACGTATGCAGCCGCACAGTCTGCCAGAATGATATCTAGAATTTCGTCTGGCGATTTACTATTCTTATAACTGGTGTAAGATATAATCGATAGATAATTTAAGTCGGCGGAATTCAAGAGCTTCTCGTCGTGCACCGTTTTCCAGTATTTCCAATAGCGCATAAAGTTACCGGCGTCTTTACCGTGGCCCTGCGTTAAAGGGTCGGTATTAAAGCTAGGTCTGCCAACCCGAAATACCCTTGTGTTTGATCGATCGAACGCAGCATTATTTGGTTCAGTGTCGAAAACATCGGAGCCATTAAACGATACGTAATAATCGGATGAGTTTAACCTCCTTGCCTCGCGCATTTCGTAGATAACGATACTCCTGATAACGTTGCGCCATTCGTTAGGCGACAAAGAACGGGGCAAATGGGCGTCTTCGCTGATCTTTTTTGAGACTTCCTGCAATAACGGAGATAGGGGTGCGCCGTCGGGCTCTTTGCTGAGCTGATCTTTCTCGCTCTCAAGCGTCGGCGTATCGTCGTGAATATGAGTACCGGCTTCAATCGCGGCGCGAATGACCGGATTATCTACTCCGTCCCAAGGACGGTTTGAGATTGGAAATGACGCGCCCCGTTGTCCGTAGTCCTGCAAGAGGCCGTCCATAGCCTGATAGTGAGTGAACTTTGCCTGCAGCACATCGACGACTCCCCTATGCAACTTGAAGATTACAGGCGAATTCTCCTCGTCGTCGGGAGTAGGGAAGTAAATGCTCCAAGGCTTCGCCGATTTATAGACGTCGCCATATGAAGGCGCTTTAATAACTGTGCCATCGGCCGGTGCACTTAGTGTGTATCGCGGCCCGGCCTCCACCACGGCATCGAACTGAAATACAGAAGGGAGTGCGCCTGTACTCGCGACTGGCTGCGATGACCGCATCTGTCCGATGCCAACGCTGAACAGTATGATGAGAAGGGGCCGCAGCATCTTACGGAACATGCCATT
The DNA here is from genome assembly GCF_046027355.1 of Paraburkholderia sediminicola. Lineage (GTDB taxonomy): Bacteria > Pseudomonadota > Gammaproteobacteria > Burkholderiales > Burkholderiaceae > Paraburkholderia > Paraburkholderia sediminicola_B. The sequence continues at coordinate 28,015 of NZ_JAQQEK010000043.1, forward strand.
CTCCCAGACCGAGTTTGACCGCCAAAGTCATGACAAGTCCAAATCTGAAGCCCAGCAAAGCCTGAAGGCTTCAGATTTGAATGGTATGGCCAATCAGACCGCAAAGGCAACCGTGTTGAGGCTGATATGCCTTAGACCAATAACGCTTCGGAGTGGTTGTAGGTAAAGAGCTACTGGAGTGACAATCGGTCGAGCCGCGCAGCGCGTTCGTCAACCCTGCTACTGCGTCAGCGCCGACGCAGTAATTGATGCGTTGCCTTGGCAACCGTATCGGGACGGAACCTATTCCCGCAGCGCATTGGAGATGGCGGCCTTCACCATCCTTCTTTATCCCTGAGGTCGGACGGAGACGGTGGACGCCAACGGGGTAACTGCAGCGATGCGGTTTAGATGCTAACGCTGCGTAAATGCAGCAAGCGACAAATAGTTGCGACGCGCCTGCGTGCGCTGTCGGTTGTAGATCTCAATGTATTCGCTGATCACGCACACTGCGCCTGCTCGCGTGACGCAAAGCGCTCATGATAGACGAAGCCGCTTTTGAGCGAACCCCAGAATGATTCGATCGGCGCGTGCTGGGGGCGAACCAGTGACCGCAATGGCCGATTAACCAGCATTTTCTGTTGCCAATCGAATGACCGTTTGCTGAAGAGGCACAGCCGTCTGAACGACCGAACGACACGATTGCCCAATGACGCTTCTTGGCCGAATCCGGAAGCCTGCTACCGCGTGCTGTCGACTGCGGGCCGTAGCCCGCACCGCAATAGTCCTGACTTCCGACGGCAAAACTTTGTCAGAACCTGAGAGAGCGGCTGCGCGTCACGGACCAGATTGAACGTTTCCGTACCGGTCGTTCACACCTTTCTTCGTATCCGGTCCAACGCTCTGGCACTGGTTCGTGAAATCGCTACGGGCATCCGACGTGCCTGTCTCATCGAAGTGACCGTGGTGAAATTTCACGATGGAAAAGTAACCCGTCATATAGTTTTTGCAGTCCCCGCCGGCACTGCCACCGGCGATCAGGCCGGCGAGACACAGGACGGCCCCGCAGGCGGACGGGTTGTCGTCGTCGGCCAGCGCCACCGTCTGGGTAGCGACCGCGCCGCAGACTAATATTGCGATCAGTCGTTTCATGAGATCTCCTGTCAGGTGGTCAGAAGGCGCAGCGCAGCAAGGGCTCCGACCGTGAGCGCCACCGAGCCAAGCATGGCGCACGCGGTCCATGTGGCCAGTTCGATTCGTCCGATGCCCCGGCCATGGCCGGGGCCGCGCTCTTCGCGCAAGACGTCGCGCAGCAGATCGCGGCTTCGTCCGTTGGCTTCGTCGTACTGCCTGAGCGAGATCTCGCCAAGCAGTTGATCCCGGGCCTCCGAAAACCGCCCCGCTTCGGCCAGCACATCGGTGCTCGATGCTGCGAACTGGTTGAGGAACTGCTCGTAGCGGGACGTGAAGCGCAGCAGCGTGAGTTCACCATCGTCCTTGAACTGCTTGCCCGTGGTATCGAGCAGCTGGGACAGACTCTTCACGTCCCGTCGTAGCAGCGATAGCTCACCCAGTACTGCGCCGATCAACTCCTCGCGGATCGAATCGTCCGATGCGCCCATCAATGCACCACGAGTTTGAAGACTGCGTCCAGTTCGGTTGTTACCCGTGTGGCCAGACGTTTGATTGCAACCAGTTGGCGAATCTGTGCAAGATGTTCCTCGGGCTCCCCGCTCTCCATTGCTTCGGCGTTCATCGCGACATAGTCGGTCGGATCGTTGCGAATATCGATGATGGAGCGATCGAACGCCTTGATCTTTTCGTAGATAGGGTTCTCATACATCACCGCATCGCGATTCAAGACGAAATTGCGGTTTTCCGCGTAGTAGTCGAAAATTTTCGAGAAAACCTTTGACACGTCGTCTTTCGGGGTGACCGTGTTAAACACGACGCGTATCCGGTTTGCCGGCACACCGATTTCTCCGGTGAGTGCGCGCAATGTCGAAATTGTGTCGACCTGTTGTTTAAGCGCAGGAACGGTCGGTACGACGAAGGCATCGAAGTCCTCGTGAGAACCTTGATAGTCACGCATCAGCGAGACAAAGTCTTCAACATTCGATGCCCCGATATCGACCACGGCATGCCGCAAGGTCATCAGTTTGTCCTGCAGTTCCCCAAACTCCTTTCCACGCATCGCCGATCCTTTTTCGCTGTCGTCCGAGTTGATCGACTCGACAGGAATCACCCGGGCACCGTCCAGCCGTGGCGCGAGAAGGTGATGTGCAACGGTACTCTTGCCAACATTGCCTGAGAAGTTGATTACCGCGATCTTCATGATGGTTTGCTCCTGTTGTTCGATTTGACGATGACGGTCGCGAGGCGATCGCGGCCGCCCGGCGTTGTCCGCCGCCTTATGGTTCCATTTCGAGCGTCGGCCCATCGTGTCCGGCGGTCTGCGACTGCGGGTCCTGTCCGCGCTCCAGCGTCGCCTGATGACTGGTCTGCTGTGCAGCGTGAGTTTGGCCCCGTTGCTCCCGCTCGACCTGCTTGCGTACGGCCTCGATCGTTGCTTCGCTTACCTGGGGCATGGGCACGTCCAGTGGCCGGTTAGCTGCGCGCGCCTCGGCCACGGCGCTTTCGAACTCCCCCATCAGCTTCTCCTGCTGCTGCTCCGGCAGACCCTTGATCTCGTCACGCAGCACCTCGCGCGCGGCCTGCGCCTTGATGCGCTCGCGTGCCTCATCGAGCGTCTTCTGCTGTTCCTTCGAGTATTTCCAGTCTCCGCTCAGGAACCGCTCGCGTGCCTCATTGATCTGTCGGCGCTCATCGGCGTCGCGGCGCGCGCTGGCCAGCGCTTCGCGCTGCTCGCGCGTGGGCAGGCCCGGCACATCGGGCGAGAACACCAGCCATTCGTTACGTCGGCTCTCGACTGACTTTGGCGCGAGTTCGGTACCCTTCTCGTCGAACTGGCGCTGCTGCGCTGTTACCGTCTTGCTGCCGCCCTTTTCCAGCTCGATCCGCTGACCGGGCTGCACACCGCTTTCGACGATCGCGCGCTCGATGTCCAGTCCCCAGACGGTGTGCTCGCCATCCTCTGTCCGCACCGTCGCGTAGTAGCTGTCGTTCTGCTTTTCATCGTGGTTGAACGGGGCAGGACCGTGCGCCACCAGCACCCCCGCCGTGACACCGGCCGGCGTTGGCACGCTCTGAACGGGGCTCGCCGGCGCAGCTGCAGACGGTTGCGGGGCGGTCGTCGGTTTATCTCTGGGCGCGGAGTTTTCACGTCCCGGAGTGGCCGGTTTCGCCGACACCGGCGCGGCGGGTTTTTGCCCCACTGCGTCTGCTGCCTCCATCTCATTCGTGCGCGCCTTGTCCGTATTATTGGATTTGTCACCGGCCCCGATGCGCATCGCCTCGCGCGCAGCGGTCAGTACTGCCCGATCCTGCACACCAGGCTTGAAGCCACGCGTCGGCACGCCAGCGAGTTCGGCGGCGATCCACGCCTGCCGTCGAAACTCTTCGCTGCCCTTAAGCTGCAGCTCACTCCAGTTTTTCGCCTTCGCGACTTCGACCATGTGTGCGATCACGTCGCGGTCCTCGCTGGCCGTCGACAGCGAGCGGCCCTTGTCCTCGAAGTGCACCGTCGCGCTTTTGCGATCCAGAAACTTGCCTTCATGCGCGACATACTGGTTAGTGACCGACTTCGGCACGTCATAGCCAGTCTTCTCGAAAACCGGTTTCGGGCGGATGGTGTTCTCCGGCCCATCGCCCTTCTTCCCGAGTGGCTTGCCGGTGCCGGCGGCCGGCTTCACCGACTCGTCGGTGGCTGTGCTGGTCGCTGCGTTGGGCAATGGGTCGCGCTTGAGAAGCTTCTCGACCTGCTCCCGATCGGCCGCACGGATCTTCTTCAGGCGCTCTTCGGTTGCGTCATCGACCGGCGCTTCCGGACTGCCGGGCACGGCGCCCGCGTCTGGCTCGTTCGCCGGCGGCGTGACGCGCGCGTGGATGGTCGACGCATCGTCGGCGTTTGCCGCGTCGCGTTCGCGGTAGTCGATCCGGTCGGCGGGAAATTCGATCTCGTTCATACGGTCACTCCTTGCGGTTCAGGGTGTGATTGAGGTGCTGCGGTCTGCGCCGACACGGCGGCCGCCGCGTCCGGCAGGACTTCTCGCAGGTAAGGCATCAACTGGAATAGTGATGCGCGGATGCTGTTGCGGTTGGCCAGGTGGACAGGCGCGAGTACTCCAATCTCGTGCTCCCGGACGTCGCGCGCCTGACCGGCTGTCTGCCTGGCTGCGTCCGACGCCGCCGCGGCCTGCTGCGCGCGGCGCGCCGCGTTCTGCGTCTGCCACCACTGCTCGACGTCGATCTTTGGCACAGGTGCGCACAGCTCGCGCTCGACGAACGCGGCATGTTTCATCTGTACTTCATTGGGAAACTTCGGACCGAAACCGAACCAGGCACGCTGGCGATTGGTTTTTTCCAGCTTCGCCATTACACCCCGCAGGTAAGGGCTCTGCCGCACGAGCCGGTCGACGAGCTCGGCGTCTTCATAGAAAAACGCCTTCTCGCACAGGATCGGCTCGCACCCCTCGATCGTGATGATCTGTTTGTTGTGCTTCAGCGCCCGCAGCTCCTGCGGCATCATCAGTGCCCTGCCGTGTTCCGACTCATTGGTGCTCGTCGACGAACTCCGCCCGCGACTGCGGTTACGCGAGCGCGCCATGTACGTGAAGGTCCCCAGCATCTTCGAGTACTCTTCCGATTCCTTGACCGTACGCGGCGCATACAGGCTGCGCATCTTGCAGTTGATCGCCAGCGTTTCGGCGCCGTGCTTGCCGTACAGCTTCGGATCCTCGATCTGGGACATGCCCTGAAAGATCAGCATCAGCCGGAGGTTGTAGCCAGCAATGAACGGGTTGGCAGTATCGATGATGTCGATCTTGCCGGGCGCTGCAAACTCGTCCAGGATCAGCGCGCACTGGTATTTGAGCGCAGGATTCTCGGCAGGCAGCTCGCGCGTGTTCAGGTCGATCAGCTGCGAGAAAAAGAGATTGACCAGCAGCGCGCCGGCCTTCAGGTCGCCCGGCTTGATGCCCACATAGATCGACATGCGCTTTTTGCGCACATCGGCCAGATCGAAGTCCGAGCGGCTGGTTGCCGCGTCGACCACCGGATTGCTGAAGACGTTCAGCGGCGCGGTCATCGTCGATACGATGTTCGCGAACGCTTCCTTCGACTGCGACAGGAAGCGGTTCAGCGCATCGAGACATTCGAAGGTGAGCGCCGGCAGCCCGTCAGTCGCATGCGCTGCATCGGCACGCGTGCTGACGATCGACGAGACGTGTTCACGGATCGCCCTGCCCTTGCCGGAGGCCTGCCGCAGCACCTCGCCGAACGTGCACGGCAGCGAGGGCGTTTCCAGCAGGTACAGCACAAGCCCGATGAACAGGTTGCGGGCGTTGTCGTTCCAGTACTTCAGGCGCGCGTCGACGTTGGACGGATACAGGTGTTCGCCGATCGTCATCACGTCGCCAACGCGCGCATAGGCGGGGCGGCTGGCGATGTACTCGAGCGGGTTGTACGCGTGCGAGCGGCCGTCTTCCGAGAAAGGCGCCCACAGGTAGGTTTCGTGGCCGCATGCCCGTCGGTAGCCGGACGTATAGTGGTAGTTCTCTTCCTTGATGTCCTCGACCACGACCGAATCGGGATAGGTGAGAAGATTCGGGATCACAAGCGACGTGCCCTTGCCGGAGCGGGTGCCCGCAGCCGTCATCAGGAAATCCTGGCCGTAATACTTCAGGTATTCACCTTTGTACTTGCCGACAATGAACGGCGGATACAGATGTTGTGCAGTGGTCATGGTTATTTCCTCTCCAGCAGACCGGCTTTCACAATGTCGTTACGGGTTGCGAACCGGGCCTCGCCAAACTGGGCGAGGCGCTTGCGGCCCGACACGAGCGCCATCGTGATCACGACCACTGGCAGGCCGGTGATGACCACCGACAGCAGCGTGCACACCTTGAGCGCGCGCACCACCGCAGGCACGTCACCGTAGGCATGCCAGTAGTCGTACAGCGTGAACATGCCCGCGCTGCCCTCCGGCAGCTTCTGCATCTTCGCGAAAAGCTGGCCGCCGGCGAACTGGCCGAGGAACGCGAAGCCGCACAGGATCAGCAGGAAGACCACCACGGGAATCAGAATTCGAAGCGGTTTCGGCATGGTCGGTCCTCAGTGGGTGGCTGCATCGCTATTGACCTCAAATTCGGCCGCGTCAAATCCGACGATCGGCTTCGCAGGGAACCCGCCGGCCTGATCGGCGGCCGCGATCAGCACATGCAGGCCTGCGGCCGTCTCGTCGTCACTGTGTTCGAGTACGCGCTGCGCGGCGCGAAGGACCGGCATGCGGGCACGCAGGCGCTCGGCGCTCGCATAGGCATGGCGTGCGAAATTGAGCGGTCTGTCAGCAAGGAGCCGGTCCAGCACCGCGCGATCGTCCTCTCCGAAGGTGAACGTCAGCGGCGGCTGGCCGGTCTCGCCCACCGTCTGGCTGTTCTGCCAGGTTGTTTCCGGCGTCATGCGCTCGGCGAGCACGTTCAGCCGCAGCCCGATTTCCAGCACCGTGCGTCGAGGGACCGAAAAATTAGCGGCGACACGGCCGCCCGGTTTGCCACTCGCCTTAACGTCGCGCACCGCGAACGTCACGTGATCCGGGTAATCCGGCACATAACCGTTGCCGTCCTCGATGCAGATCCACTTTTCGCCAATGCGGAATTTCGGATGCGTTGTCATGCGGCCATCTCCTGTTGTTGCAGATGCGCGGTGAGGTCGCGATGCAGGCGCATCGCGTCGCGCACGTGATCGTTGGGTCCGTGGAACTGGTTGCTGTTGGCCGCCGTACAGCAATCGATCGGCTCCCACAGCAGGTAGCGCCACTCGTCATAGACTGAGTACCGCGCGATCGTCCAGCCCGACGGGTGGACCAGCGCAAAGTCGCCGGACGGTCGCCATTTGCACTGGCTGTCATCGTTCGCGTCCGCCGCATCGGCAATCGCGGGAACCGGAAGATCTGCCTTCATTGCGGGAACTCTCCGGGTGGATCGGCGGACAGGATCCGCAGGGCGTCGCGCTGCGCGTCGTCCAGCCCGGCATCGGTGATAGCCACGCAGCCGTGCACGATCACGGCGCCGTAGAGCCGCGCCAGCGCGCGGGCCTCTGTACTGGCCGCAAATGCTTCGTCGGACGGCGAGCGCATGCGCCATCCCTCGATCGCCGCCTCGATATCGCTGATCGCGAAGTTCATACATGGTCCTCCCTGCGTACGAGCCAGTGCGCCGTGAAACCGCGCGCCCACGACGCGGCGTAGACAAAGCACAGCGCGAGCACGCCGTACTGATGCGCTCGCCACGCCATGTCGCACCAGAACGGTTGCGCGGCCAGCCCGAAGATGCAGGCCCAGCGCCGCCAGTGCGCACGCCTGTCCTGCGACAGAAACACGGCGAGCGCACCGCACAGGCTGATCGCGATCTGTTCGATCATCTGGGCCGCGGCATCGGCGCTCATGAGACACAACCCAGCAGTTGAGCCTTGCCGATCGGGTCGTACCAGAGCTCGGTGAGCCGTTTGTTGCGCATGAAGAGAACCAGATCAACCGTTACGCGAACCTGTTCCAAGATGAATTGCCAGTCGAGCGTCTGGCCGACCGCGCTCTGCTTGACCAGCGTCGCGATGCGCGAATGTGCCGAGCGCGCATCGTTGCAATGCACTGTTGTGATACCGCCGGGCGTGCCGGTGTTCAGCAGCGTCATGTAGTCCCACGTCTCGTCGCCACGCAGCTCGGCGAGGAAAACGCGGTCAAACTTCATGCGCAACGTGGAGCGCACCAGTTCCTTCGCCGGCAGCGTGTCGCTGAAGAACATGTGTACGCGGTTCGGGTGGTTCGGCAGCGACAGTTCCGACGTGTCCTCGATCGTGCCGATCCGCTCGTCGGACGGCACGAGGTCTGAGAGCGCCTTGTTCAGCGTGGTCTTGCCGGAGCCGGTGCCGCCGGCGAGCACAATGTTCAACCGGTTGGCAACCGCAAGCTCGAGCATGCGCGTGACGTTGCGCTGACCTTTCGCCGCGAGCATCTCGAGCTCGAACGGCTGCAGGTCCAGCGACTGGGACATGTCGCGGCGCGGCGACACGTCCCGATAGCCCTCGAACCAGCCGTTGCGCTCGTACTCGGCGACCGAGAAGCGCACGTCTGACGGGATCCGGATCGTTATGGATATCGTGTCCTGCTCGCAGGCCGGCTGCATCAGCACGTGTCCACGTTGGCCCTCGGGCAGGACCACCGGATGAATCGGCTCCTTTGTCGAGAACTTGCCGCCCTTCATCACCGTCAGCGCGTTGGCGAGCTTGAAGCACGCATCGAGCGAGCAGGCCGGTGCATCGTGCCGTCGCCATCCGGCACTGCCCTGTGTCCAGATCTCACCGGGACGGTTGATCGCAACTTCGGTGAGGCTTCCGTCGAAGAAGTTCGAGATGCCCATCTGTTTGAGAAAGCTGCGGGCGATCGTGCCCTTCTCGATCACATCGATTACGACTGCGCTCATTCGCACTCCTTTCTGGTTTAGGGTCACATCCGTTAATCAAAGTGCCGCGCAGGTTCAGCGAGGCGTGGTGCCCGAATCCTGCGGCTCGATCTGCACTGAGACGCGATACGGGCGTCGATCGTCCGGCACGCTGCTGGCGAGTTCCCGAAGGGTTTGCGCCGGCGACGTGGAAACCACGGTCGCGCTCAAAGGCACGGCCGGCCGGGTCAGTTTCCAGGCCGCACCGCCGATCACCACAGCTGCGCATAGCCCCGTTACAAGCCAGATGCGCAATATGCGTGGCGTCTGGTGATCGTGAATCGCTGGGGTTTCGATGGGTTGACGGTTAGTTGCGTGCACGTCCATTGCGTGAGCGGCCGCGCGATTGACCAGTTCATCGAGCGATGGCAAGGCGCTGTCGCCCCATTCCGAGATCGTCAGCCCGATACGCGCCCCGACATTACGGAGCAGGTTGCGTCGCAGCGGCGCTGACATGTCGTCGATCCAGCACCCATCGAGCGCCATGCAATCCTCGAACGCGTGCTCGTCGGCAATCTGACGCAGTGGCAAGGCATCGGGAACCTCGCGCGCACGCCGTGCATCGACCCGCTCGGCCAGCTGGCGGACCGTGTTGCCGTAGAAACAGAAACGCAGAGCGTTGCGTAGTTTGGTCTCGAACATGTCGCGATCGAGACCATGCAACGGGAAGTCGTTCGGGTAGCTGATCTTCAGGTTCATGGGTCCGCTCCTCATTGCTGCCCGTTCTGGCCAACAGGGTTGCCCTGCGCGTCGACGTTCTCGTACACGCCGGTCAGGTCAATATCGCGCGCCACAAAGATATTGATTACAGAGCCCTGGTTTGAATAAGCCGTCGGCGGAATGTTGATGGTGTTACGCAGCGTCTCCGCGGCCACATCCTGTGTGGCGTTCGAACTGTTGGAGAACGTGATCTGCTGGCCAGACCCGGTTGCCTTGTTCGCCAGCGCCTGGCCGAAGTCGCCAATCAGGCTGACCATCAGCGCGCCCTTGAACCGCAGCCAGAAGTGCTCGTCGACATAGGCTGGGATACCGGCGGCACCCAGCGGATCGGTCGCTGGCGAGTTCAGCGGAATGTGTACGTCGCCGTCGTCGATCTCGTCCCAGATCGCGCCGATCACGCCCTGCCCCTGGATCACCGCATCGCGCTGCTCGCCCTTCGCCATCGCACCCTTGCGAACGAGCAGCGTCGTGCCATCGTCGGACCAAACGTCCTGCGCGATCGGGCACCCAATCAGGCCCGGCCGGTCGGTACGGATCGCCGTCGACTGACCACAGCGGATCATCGTGTTGCGACTGAGCAGGTAATGCCGTTTCGGCCGGAACGAGGCCTGCATCGGCTGCAGCTTTGACGGCTGCAAGGACTGGTCGATCGCGGAGCCCTTGCCGTCGCCCGCGTCCGCCTTGCTGGTTGAGCTGGGCGCACCGCCTGCACTGCCGCCGCGCAGCGCTGACAGACCCATCGACTTCGCCAGACCAGCCAGACCAGACGCATCATGGCCGCTGGCCCCGGCGTTGCCGCCGCCGGTGTTGCCACCGCTGTCACCTGCAGTTTCATTTGATGCTACGGGACCATCGTTGCTCTGGCCGGAATCGTTGTTGCCGCTCGCGACGAGCACGCTGCCCTGCAGGCGGCGCTCGGCCGGCGTGAGCGGCCGCGGCTGGTTGCTCACGGCCACCGCCTGTCCGTTCGTCGGCGATGCCGCGCCAGCCGGCGTCGCGAGGTGGGAATTCGCGGCAGCGGCGGTCGCAGCCTCCGACGCTGCACGGGCCTGATCTTCCGCGCGCTTGATACGGTCCTTCTGCGTCTCCAGATCCGCACCGGCGTCACTCGCGCCACTGTCTTTCGGTTTTGTCAGCGCCGCCTGTTTCGCGTCCTGATGCTGCTGGAACAGGCGCTGCAGATAGATCGTGACGCCCGATGCACCCAGCGCAATAACGGCGAGCGCAACCAGCACCAGACGCAGCTTGCCCACACGCGTTTTCCGACGGCCCGGCAGGTCGAGCGAAGGCTGCGGGCCGACGTCGGTCGACGCCGCATGTTCCATTTCGTTTCGTTCAGTCATACCCTGTTCGCTCCCTGATCAGTTCGTCGACGCATCGGTATGGTCACGCGCGACGCGCGCGCTGCCCGGTACCGACGAGCCCGCACGGTTGTAATGACCATCAGGCGAATAGCCGTCGTTGCGGATACCCAGCACCGACTGACCGTAGCGGATGACAAACGACTTCGACACTTCGTGCACGACGACCGTATCGCCCTCCATATGAAAGTTCGCCGTCGCCTCGCCACCGTCGGGAAGCTTCGTGAAGATCGTCGGCAGGTCACGCGCGGTTGAGTACTTGAAGTACGTGAATCGGCCGTCGTCCCAAAGCGCAGTCGGTGCGAGTGCGTCGTCGCCGCGCATCATGTACTGGATATTGGCCGCAGGAACCGACGCCACAGGCGTGGATTTCGCAACGCCAACGCTGTTCGCGATCGATGCTGGAACCGCTGGTCCATTGCCCTGCTGACCGCCCAGCGCTGCGCTAACCGCTTCCTGCCGGTGCAGCTGCGCGCTCGCCGCCTTGGCACGCGTGTCCGGATAGTCGAAACGCAGTATCCATGTCGCCGGCTGTGCGGCCGACACGTCAACAAGCGAGAGCGGATAGGTGCGCCGGTTGGTGACCAGCAGAAGATTGGTTTCCGGCTGCGGCGCACCCGGTTTCAGCATCGCGCCACTGTCGTTGATGGCCACGTGCCAGGCCCTGCCGTCTCCGATGCCCTCACCGCTGTTGATGATGTGTTCGCCTGGCTCGAACTGGATCATCACCGCACGCCCCGGCATGGTCGCCACACGATAGGCCTGGTCCGGATCGTAAGTCGCGCACTGGATGTGCGGGTCTGAACCGCAGCTGCGCGGCGTTTCGAGCGCTCGCGCGTGGATCGGCGCCAACGCGAAGCTTAGTGCGACCGCCGCTGCGCCTGCTGACATCCGGATCGTTCGTCCTTTCATGCTCCACCTCCGGCTGCCGCAGGGTCCGACGCCGGCGCAGCATCGGCAGGCGCCCGGGTCCAGTCGCGCGTGACCTCGTAGCTGGTGCAGCGAAAACCGTCCGCGTTGAGATCCTGCTGGTCCTGCTTTTCCGGAACGTTCACACGCTCGAATGCGACCGTCGCAATCCAGTACGTCGGATCCGGACGCTTTACGGCCGCGTTGAGCCAAACCAGTTGCCGCGAGCAGAACACCTGTGCCGTCGTTCCCACGAAGGTGATCGAGCCGACGTGTGCAATGACCCGCGCCTGATCCTTCAGCAGCTTGAGTGGGCCCGCCGGGCCGCGCACGAACCCGTCATAGGCTTCCTTCTCGTGGTCGTCGCTCATGAACATCACCGCGGCGTGCGTGTCCGAAATCGTCTCCCAGTCGTAGCTCTCGCGCAGTTCGACGTAACGGTGCAGATCCGCGCGATCGGTCTTCTCGGAAAACGTAACGTGTCCGTTCGCGGTCGTCGGCAACACATCCACCTTCCCTGTCGTGTCGTTCACGCGCAGCACAGCCGGCGGGTTCGGCCGCTTTAGGAGTCCTAAAGCCACCATGCCAGAAACAGCGGCGAGAGCGATAACGCCCGATAACACCGAGCGCCGGTCCGCAATACGGGCCTTCTCTTCCGCTGCTTCGACCTTCGATTTTTCGAAGGCCTGTGCCTGTTTCAGGTACCAGCTGACCGCATCGCGCTCACCCGACTCAACACCGCTCACCGGCGCGTCTGCGCGCGCGGTCGACCCGGCCGAGCTTCCCTTACGTTTGCGCGCGTTCGCTCCCGACGCAAACCATTGCCTGATAGTCGATGCCATCCTGTTCCTCACTTCAGTTCCGTATGGCCCGATTGCTGGGCCAACGGCTGGTTGACGGGTACCCACTGACCAGTCGGCTCGGGTGGCTTTGGCGCCGAGCTGCACGCCTGCAGCGCGAAGGCCATCAGCAAAATAGCGACAGGATATTTCATGGTCTCCGTTTCTCCTTTGGATTGAGCAAAACAGGCGTATTGCGTGGCATCTAGTAAAACAGCTTGATCGATACCATCGCGCCGATCGTTGCCACCACCGCCGCGATCAGCCACCAACGCGCGATGGTTTTGAACAATCTGATCATTTTTTACGCCTCACTCAAGCTACCGCCAGTCTTCGGCGCTCCGCCGCCGCCCATTTTTCCAAGCGAGCCGGCAAATCTCGCGACGCTACCCAGCTTGCCCACCATCGTCGAGATACCGACACCGCCCGCTAGAGACGAAGCCAAACCCGGCAGGTTAAGCGAGATAACCCAGAAGGACAGCCCCATGATGTCCAGGTCAATGACCTGCGCGATAGAGGGGGATCCGTTCAGCGGTACCACACCCATCGCGAAATTGACTTCGAGTGCACATGCAGCCGCGAAGAGTGCGACCAGCAGGGTGTAGTTCATGCATTGACCGACCCAGTTCCAGAAGAACTGTCGCGATGGCGGGAAGAGCGCCGCTGAGATGAACAACGGACCGAGTGCGAGCAGAAGCCCAAGCGCAAACTTCGCCAGAATGATGTACGCAATGGCTATCGCCATGAACGGGCCACCGAAAATGATCATCAGCGCGATCGTCCAGATGGCCGCAATAACCTTCAGACCGGACGCCTGTGCATAAATCGCCTGCGCTGCGTTGATGTATGCATTGAGCAGGTTGTCGAGGCCGGACACCGGGTTGCTACCGTTGGTCAACGCGCCGGCCATCTGTTCGCCAAAACCATTGAAGAATGGAACGACGTACTCACTGTAGAACTGGATGTTCATCCCGCAGGTCAGGATGAGCGCCCACGTTGCCATGCGCATCAGGAAATCGTTGATCGGCTCGTCGTTGCGCCCCTGCCAGTACGTCCAGAGAATCAACAGGACATAGATGCTGAAGCAGGTGGCCATCAATGGCGAGATCAGCGCAATGATGTTGCTCGAACCGGTCGAGATCGTGTTCAAAACGTTCTTGTCGAACGAATTGGTCATTGAGGTGAAAAGCTGGACGTCTGCCACGGATATCTCCTGCTTCGTTCAGTGATTGATGGACGAGCCGGATTACTTCAGCCCGGCCGCGCGGGCTTCGGCATCGTCGCTTGCAGCGTTGATACCCTTCGCCTTACGCTCAGCGGCAAGCTTCTCGGGCGTCGTGCCGAGAAACGCCGCATCGAACTTCAGATCCTGCTGCTGCTGTTGTTCTTCCTGCAGGTTGTGCTGGTGACGATCCCACGCGAGGTATCCGAGATAGCCGGCGATCGCGACCAGCAAAGCGATGATTGAGCCTAGAAGTGTCTTATTGACCATTGGTTTTCCCCAGGAATGCGTTGTCGAATTCACGGTCGCGCTGCTGTTCGGCAAGCTGCAGCTCTGTTTTCTGCAACTGCGCGGTGAGCTGCAGGCGCGTCTGGTCATTTGTGACTATCGCCTCTTCCGCGGCCATCCGGTTCTGCAGATCAGCCTTTTGCGCCGGATCCTGCGTCAGGTTGGACTGCTGCATCAGCGCCTGGATGTTGTTCAGGCGCGCCATCGTCGCGCTGTACGCCTGCTCGTTCATCGCCTTGTTGGCCGCGAGCGTGTCGTAATAGCGCTGCTGACCGGGCGTGCCGGCGCCGGTCATGCTTTCCTGCTGCTCGATCGACCGCATCGACGAACTGATACCCGAGAGACCGCCGTTCTTCGCCTGGTCGTAAATGTTTTGCCACTGTTCCGGAAGGTAGTTACGCAGCGACGCATCGTTCATGATGTTGCCGAAACTGCTGTTGCCAGTCAGCGCACGGTACTGGTCTTCCTGATTCTGGATCTGCTGCCCCAGCTGCTCGACCTGCATCATCTGTTGCGCGAGCTCCGCCGGCGAGATGGTCGGCACACCCTGCGCGTGAGCCTGTGAAAACGCACACACGCACAACAACGCGACCAGACCGCGGCGAGGCCAAAGCGTAATTCCCCGCAGATAGGCAAAGACGCTCATGCCGGCGCGCGTTGATCGTGCCCGCAGCGCCTCTCGAAGGTTCCAGATCGCTGGGTCAACCGGCCGGCGCACGGCCGGATAGACATCGGTGCTGTTCATCGTTCCCTCCTTGGGTTGCAGCACATCAGGCAAAAACTTCGTCGTCAACCGGCTCATTAACCGGTGGATAAATCTGCGCAAGCTCGGCACGCTTGCGCGCGAGGCCCCGCTGCAGTTCTGCGGACCACAGACGCTCATCGGCGCCGTGCTTCGCCGCGAGCCGCGTGCGCAGCTTGCGTTCGAATACGCGGTACAGATGGACGGGCAGCCAGACGTCCGGATCGTCGCCAAACTCGGCGCGCACCCCGTCGGAGATCAGGGCGTTCTCGCGATCGCCAGAGAACACCGCAATCGCATCGTCCAGGCCGCTCAGGTCAAAGCTGGCGAAGGCCGACTGGTTGCCCTGCTTGATCAGGAATCGGCGCGACTGTGGCGTGAGTTTTTTGAATTCCTTGAACTCCTTGCGGGTCATGCCATCGCGCAGATAGGCCTCTTCTTCGGCCGCCGGATCGGCCAGCCAGATCTTCGTGGCGACCAGACTGCGCAGCGCGGGAAACAGGTCTGCCGCCCGCTGTGCCTGTTCCGGCTGTTGCGTGATCAGTCCCATGAATTCCCCTTCCTTACGCCCGCTCGCCAGCGTTTCCTCGATCTGCTCGCGGATCGTGCGAAAGCGCAGCGGCAGCCAGTACTCTTCGATCACCGTCAGCATCAGGGTGCCTTCCCGACGCATCAGTTTCTTGAGATGGAACAGGTAGGCAAATGCAGGCTCCGACGGCTGATAGTTCTCGACAAGAAACGCCTCAACATCGAACCCGATCCAGCGTTGCTCGCTCATGTTCAATGAGAGATTGGGCGGGTTATCGAACACCCACCAGAACCGGCCGCCCTCCGACTTGCACCAGATCGACAGACGTGCGCGCAGGCCGTCGTCGCCCTCGTCCGGAATGCTGTCCAGTAGCAGGCTGAAGCGGCGCAGCCGAACGTCATCGACCCCCATTACCGCATCGACGGCGATGCGGCAGTGAATCTTCTCGCCGGCCGTCAGGTCAATCTTGATTGGCTTACCCTGATGGTCGACACCGTTCTTGCGGCCGCACAGTTCGACGAGCCCGTACAGGAATTCGCGATTGTCTGGCGTGTCGGCGAGTTCGAACGGCGCCCACCCGGTCGGCTTGCCTTTCTCCAGATAGACATAGGCGCCACCCATCGCCCGGATGAACACTTCCCAGCCCCGCCCCTTGTCCAGCACGTACAGCATCGGATCGAAGCGGGACAGCATGCCGGTCGCCGCCACGATGACCGTAGACTTGCCGCTGCCCGTCGTGCCTTTCGCTTCAAAATGCCCGGCGACCTTCTCCGAAACGTTGATGTCCCCCAGCCGGCTCGCGTGCGAGCTGTAGTTGTACACGCCCGAATCCGAGCGAAACGGGATGACGGCTGACCCGTCACCGATCGGGTTACCTTCCGCCTTGCCTGACGAGTAGTCATGGCAGGTGTACATCGCCGCAAAATTGCGCGAGGACTGCACTTTCGGACGAGGTTTTCGAGCAGCGCCCGGGACCTGCGAGAAGTATGTGAACGGAGCAGACCCCGTCGCGGGCGACCATTCAACTCCACACTCGTTGCGTGAGCGCGACGCAAACCTGTCGGCGTTCTCCAGCGCCTCTTTCGCTGTTTCGCCGTAGATAACCGCCGCGCCGTGATACTCACCGAACGACAGCTCGCCCGTGTTCACGTAACCCTGAGCGTCACGTAGTTCCTTGACCTGATGCTTCGCCTTGTCACCGGCCGACTCCAGCTTGTTGATTACCGAGTCG
Organism: Paraburkholderia sediminicola; assembly: GCF_046027355.1. Taxonomy (GTDB): domain Bacteria; phylum Pseudomonadota; class Gammaproteobacteria; order Burkholderiales; family Burkholderiaceae; genus Paraburkholderia; species Paraburkholderia sediminicola_B. The sequence goes on from NZ_JAQQEK010000043.1 coordinate 44,450, forward strand.
ATGGTCCGGTTTGACTCGAAGCCCGTCATACAGTTGAACGTATGCGTAATCGTGAATTCCATGTTCAACGTGATCAACGGGTCGAGCTGGCCCCAGCCCGGGTTCTCCGGGCAACTGCGAAGGTCGAGGCAGGTTGCAACGCGCCGGTACGCCGGCACGTCGCTTCCCGCGATCTCAAGCGTGTTGTAACCAAAATGCAGATGGCTCGATGGGATGACATCGGTGCCGGGTACCGCTGCGACCGGCAGATCACCGGTCTTGCCATTGATGAGATAACTGACGAGCCCATACAAAGGCGAGAACAGCATCTTCGTGCCGTTCATGTGCTTGCGCTCGTACACTTCAAGCAACTCGGCTTCATACTCGGCGAACTGCAGCAGCGCCTGTTGTGCGAGAGACCCGATTTCTTTCAGCCCGTCGTCGAACTCCTCGTATTTCAGGATCAGCGACAGGTAGTAGCGGTTCTCGAAGAACTTTTCGTCTCCGAAACGTCGTCCGATGTACTCGCGTACGAACCACTGCAGGAAGCGTTGTTTGAACCGGTACACGCGGTCAAAATTTACGCGCTGTCGCGTGAACGTTGCGTGATAGCCAAGGCGGCCACCCAGATCGCGACCCAGCTTGCTGTACGCTTCTGTATCACGATCGAACATGCGCTCCATCACGACATTCTCGTGCACTTCAAACGGCACGCCGCGCATGGCCAGCGTCACCATGAACCGGTTGCCCTCAAGGTGCTGTACGTGTTTCGTGACAGGATGCCGGTACTTCGGAATCCAGTCCTCCACGGCGCCGATCGCGCCGAGGATTTCGCTGGTGACGGCGGGTCTGCTCTGCATCAGGCCTCCGGATCGAGCTCACGCAGTCGGCGCTCACCCTTGGACAACGGTTTGAAAAAATCGCGGTAGACGCGGCGTTGCCGTCCGTATCGCAGCGGCGCGAGCGTAGCGGTATTGCCGAAGCGCGGGGCAGCTCGCCCGGCATTTAGCCGCGCGCGGACCCGCAGCTGCCAGAAGTAGAAGCGGCAACGCAATTCCAGCCACATGATCCGCAGGCCTTGGTCGTCGGTTTCGCAGATGTGCTTGAAATACAGCAGCACCGGAAAACCCAGGAAGACAAACAGCAGACCGCCTGGTCCGACGAAGAAGGAGATCAGCACGCCGACAAACATCGATGCGACGACGACAACCAGCATCGCCATATAGGGAACGCCCCAGATGGCCGCCGTGCGGCCAAGGCCGTTGAATCCGGGATAGCGGGTTTTTTCGTCCGACATGGCGTGCTCAGCTAAACATGTTCCACAGATACGGTGCGAGCACGCCGACCACCGAGCCCACCGCCGCCACCTTGCCGCACATCGTCACAAACTCGCTCCAGTGCGCGCGATCGGCCCAGCACTCCGCCCCTTTCCACATCAGCACGCAGGCCGCGACGACACCAAGGAACGAATAAAGCCAGATCTTGAAGGTGGTCGCGCCCTGCGTCGCCGAATCGAGCCCACCACCCGCGAATGCAAGTTCCGGACCGATTGCGATGCCGAGGGCCATCGTCTGGCGCATATGGGTTGCGATTCGCCGCATTGATATGCGATATGAATAACCTTTCAGTGGTACTAATTTTATGGTCGCGAGCTTCGTATTGCGATTCATGTCTTCTCCTTTCACGTGGTTGAGATCAGGCCGCGTCGTCGCGGCTCAAGTCAGTTGCAGTCGTTGTCACAAGCGGAATCGCCGAATGCATCCCATGACGGGTGCGGTGCGTCCTGCCGTTGTTTTGGGCCACTGCGGCGCGCGGAAGATGTTTTGGCATCGGGCGCTGCTGCGCGTGCTGGTCTGTCGGACTGACTGTCCATCACAACAGGAATCGCAGGAACGACATTGGTTGAACCTGCCGCCGTCTGAGCGTTGGCAACAACGCGCTGTACGTAGCTTGTACCGCCGGCGTCGGCTGTCTCCCCGCGCGTGAAATTGCCGCTGTAGTAGCAGCTGATCGCCGCACGCAATGCCGGTGTGCCCTGCCCCATTGCTGCGACCGCCCGCTGATAGCAGTCGTGCAGGATGGCGCTGCCCGCGCGGAGGTTTTCGCATGGGTCGAAGGCTGTTTCGTAGGTCAGTCCGTATCGGGCGAGGTTGGTCTTGTTGACCTGTCCAAGCCCCATGCTGAAGTTGATGCCTTGCGCTTCGAGGTCCTTCGCCGTCGCCACAGCTTCAGCACGATCATGCGGCTGCCGAACAAGGTGGCCGCCAACAACGCCAATCGCATACGGATTGAAGCCGGACTCGGTCTTCACGACCGCCTGCAGCGTCGTGGGGTGGACGTTCGGCGCGCATTGCTGGGCCAGTGAGTTGAAATCAAGCATGACTTCCCCCTTCGTCAGCTCGATCGTTGGCTGCGCCCGAACGATATAATGGCTTTGGCCATTGTCGACCTCTCAGGTTTCAACAACTGGTCAGGTCGGCGCCAATGCTCGCAACATCGACGCTGACCGCTTCTACTACCCGTACTTCCACGCCTGCCCTTCCCTGTCTGGCGTTCCCTCGCCAAGATCCGGCTCGCGCGATGCGAACCAATTTAATCTCCTTCTGACAGCTCCTCCTGTCGCGACGTTGGCGACGCGGGGGGCGCATCCGACGCGCACTCCTTGCAGACCGCCTCATCCTCCAGTTCGGCCCGACGAGTACGAAGCTCAACAACCAGCTGCGCATTTTTTGACCGTGCCTCCTGCTTTGCCCGATCGATGAGCCACTCATTTAGCTCTCGGGGGAGTCGACACTGCGAGCGAACGATGTCACCCGTTCCCTCTCCTCTGGTGCTTTATAGTCACTACTATGCAGTGACACATTGTCACTATATTCCGGCGCCAACGTAGTGTCAAATGTCACTATGAAAGACAGCTACCGCTCACAATTCCGGCTACCGTGGTCCCTCTACCACCAGTTGAACGAATCCGCCACGAAGAATCAGCGCTCACTCAACGCTGAGCTGGTCGCGCGTTTGGAGTCGACCTATCCCCAGCTAAACGTCCGCGACGATACCGATGTCGACGAATTGCGCGAAGCCGTCACGACGATGTCTCTCGCCGAGCTCATGACCCCAGACGAGATAACGATGTTCGCCGAACGCATGCTCGCTCTTGTCGCACGCAAGCGCACTACCAAGACAACACGGTAGTGACACTTTCCAACAGATGAGGTGACGAATTCAAGAGGCCCACTTAGCCTTGCGGCCGCCAGTGTTTTATGCTAGTCGCTTGTCTTTGGTAGCCTATGGTTCATGACCGAGAACCAGAGCGGTGGAATTAACGCCAGGCCAAACATGTGCAGATAGCCGCCAGGAAGCGCACTCCCGGTGTGAACCAGGCCATCATAGGCCTGCGTTTGCTCAAGATGATGGTGGGTGTGAAGCCCGTTATTTACGAATAGGCGATTGGACAACCAGAAATTGACGTCCCACGCAATCTGATGGCCCAGGTCGTCAGGACTACCACACAGGCCATAGTGCTGCAGGTAGCCAACCGCCTCCACGACGAAGACAGAGACTATGCCCTGCCCCGCGTAGAGGACCGCCCCACGCCACCCACCAAACCACGCGAAGAGACCCACGACCGCTACGCTGACCGGGACGATCTGCAGGAGCCGGCTTCCCCTCCAACTGCGGGCCTGGCTTAGCTCGTAAGCAATAGCGGATCTCAGCGCCGAAAAGAAGGAGCGGCCGACGTGACACCAAACCGACAGGCCAACATGGGCCGTTGAACCAAATTGCGGATCGCCGACATGCCCGTGGTGGAGTTGATGTACGACTCGGTAGTGAGGGTAACCAGCGACTGCTAGCGCTACGTCGGAGATCAACCTGGATACACGCCCGCCCCGATGCATTACCTCGTGAATGTGCGCCATCGCGAAAGCACTCACCACCCCGGAGGCAATAACGAGCCCGGCGAACTCCAGCGGCCTCGCGGTCATCGCTCTTTCGAGGGCAACAAGCACCGCGGCGCTCCACACGCAAATGTAAGTGACCGGGACTACAGGACCGCTCGGCGCCTGGCTCGCCTTCTGGTTTGTGACCTCCACGTCCCGCCCGATGAGCGCGTCAGCGGCAGGAACCACCGCAACCAAGAATAGCAAAAACAGCCAGGGGTGCCGGTAAAAGAAGAATGCCGTCGCGGTCGCTGGTAATAGCGTCGACAGCCAGAACCCGCCCTTATTGCTGCGCAAAGATGTCATTTTCTTCCGCAAACCGCACCGCCGCGGTAATGTGCGAAACGCCAATCTTTTCGTTGATCCGTTGGAACTGCCTGTAGACAGTCGTCGAAGACACCCTCAGCTCATCGGCGATCGCACCTGCATTGAAGCCAGATCTTACGAGTCCAATCAACTGCACGTCCTGTTGTGAAAGGCCACACTTTCTGATCGCATCTTCGCGCACTCCCCGCGATGACCAATCGAGGAGCTCCAACGCCAGGGCCCGGAAAAATGCCCTTCCCTCTCTGAGTTTCGGCTCACCTTCCTCGGGCTTCACGCTCGAGCCAAGGTAGAGAGCTCCAATCCGGCCTTTCTCGCTAGCGTGCGCAGGAATGAGGAACGTGCTGAGAAACCCGTGTTCCGCGGCAACCTCAAGCATCCGCTTTTGCCCAGCAGTCCGGACAGGCAACTCCGAGCCCAACACTGGCGCAGTGTTCGATCGTGCGTAATCGAGACAAGGGTCCGTCAGATACCATCGGTTCGCGTTGTACAGTTGGCACCATTCAGGGCGACAACCGATCAAGAATCGATGGGTGGAGCGACTGGCTGAATGATCGGTAGGATGCAACGAAACGAACACAAACCATTCCGCTCCCTTCGATCGAATTGCGTCGCTAACTAGCGGTATCAACTCCAATTCATCCGCTGCATTTATAACGGCATCAAAGCTCAGTTCCATTACGGTCGATCCATCTAGATTGCTTCACCAACCCCATCCGCCCAGACAATGTTTCGCACTTCCATATAAATTGCCCGCATCACCGAATGATGTGGGTCCGAAAGCGCGAACTTTTCAAACTCGCCTTTTGATGAAATCGGCATAATCTGAACCAGCATAAGTTCGTCACCCTGGATCAGATACCTTTCCGCAATGAAACCGCCTGGCACCTGATAGAGACGAATGCCCACCTGCTCGACATCGGCACTAACGGCTCGTTCATAGACAAGGTTCTTCATATTCCTCGCCTTCGATCTCGGGGCGATGTCCGCACGCACGACACGTCCGATTCTTGACTTCATGCTCAGACAGAGACGAAATCACATTGTCTGCCACGCATCTTTCGCACTCGAAGATCGATACGAAAAATTCCGCGCGGCAGACTTCGCACTTCATTTGATGGACTTCGTTTCCCTGCAAGACTTCCCATCCATCATCACCGTGATCGGCCCCACAAGAAGGGCACACAATGCTGATACAGTCGCTCATAGTTTCCAATCCAACAAATCATCTTCACTCCGGCGAATCGCCGGGCCGCCTCATGCACCCGAGTGCTACGCCAGCCTTCTGCCCATCCGCGCTGGATACTTATCGCGCGGTCGACTCGAACCCTGGCTTTGCACGTAATTAACGAACTGTTCTATCTCGGAGTCGGCCATCCCGAGCCATGCGAATCGTATGGTTCCGGGCTCCAACGGGAAAATTAACTCGCGGTCGATGCCGTGATGCTCGAGATACTGAAAGAACACGAACAGGTCGTCGTCCTGCAACTGCTCCAGCCATGTTCGCAGACGCTTCAACTCGTCGTCTCTCAGATCTGCCGGCGATGTGTTTAGAACGCTCAATGCGAAGCGCGTGGGGCAGGGCGCTCGCGGGACGTAGTAAAGATCGCAGTGGTCCTGGTGCGATGTGCGAGGATCGACGCCCAGTATAGGAAACGAAAGCCCCTGCTCCTTTGCTTCCTTCGCACGCTGCACCCACGGCCGATCGTCAGGGGATGTTGGCCAGATGCGTTTCAGGTTATCAGCCCGGTACTTCTCGCGGGATTCCCAGATCTCATGCAGCTCGCAGTACTCCCTTGATTGAGAAATCCGGTAAGCCGCATCGACAAGCGGGCTGTCGTGCCAGTGAGCGAGCGGCCTGGTGCGTTCCGCCGCATACATGCGCTGATGGTCATCTTGCAGATTGACGCTCGACTCCTCGAACAGGCGACGAAATAGAACCAGTGATTTGCGGAAATACTGGGATGCGCCCTCTGACTGCGCATACAGGCGCTCCGGAAATGTTTGCGCATTATCCGGTGCAACATGGCCATTAGCGGCGTCCGTAATGCCCGTGACGAGCCAGAAAGCATAGTGCGGGAAAAGACGTGCCAACGCCTCGATCATGTCGGGCGTGGGTCGTTGTCGGCGATGAAAAACCTTGCGCCAGCGCTGAATGGAAATACGGGTATATTCCGTCAGCCGCTCCAAGTAACCCCGGCCAGGCTCGGGCCTCGGGAGCAGAGTACCGAACGCCCTGCGAAGTGCGCCCTTTGGCCTTTCGTCTTCACTTGGCGCGAGGCGTGCCTGCTCATTCAGGAGCAAGATCATGCGGTCTTCGATCGTCGTGGTCATATTTGAAGCAATCCCAATCAGTCAATCTGTCCCGATTAGATCAATTCATAAGATATGACGATACCCGCCCTCCCTTCCTCTCCACCAATTCAGTTACAAACGGAAACACGAAGAAAGGTACCACTGCTACAAGGCGGAAATTTCTCTGCGTCCATATGCTTCTGGCATAGACGACATGGCAAATTTGCCCTATTCCACCCGTATCGCGGGGGCGATTAGCAATGACACGGTTTTAGTGAGATTGAGATAAGAGTCGTTTAGCCGAAGCGCTGAATGAGCGCAAGCGCCACGGCGCGGAGACTGTTTGGCGACAGTTCCTGCAAGTCAACGACTGGTGCGTCTGCAAGTGCGGGATAACTGCGCCGTGTCGAACGTGCATAGGCGGGATCGTAGTGCGCGACCATGACCCGCTCGAACAACTCGGGTATTTGCCGTGTTCTGGCCATGTCCTGCCACACCTCGAACTCTTTGCCTCCGATAAGGCTCCGCAGAGAGGCGAGTTTCGATACGAAGGCGTCCGGATCTTGCTCGAAATGGTGATAGTCCTCTCGCCACAATATGACTCGCTGGGCCATCGGCGCATTCACGCAGACAGGCTTGCCCTTCATATGCATCGTTTCGAGCAGCGCTTGCGGTAACTGCACGTTGCCAATCTTCTTGCTCTCTGCTTCCACCCACACCGGGCGGCCGGCCGAGAAAGTACTAAGCTTTTGTTGCAGCAGGCTATCAAAGTATTTCTGCGTCGGCTGCGGGGTACCGGGTATCGCACCAATAACCGAGCCCCGGTGAGACGCGAGCGCCTCCAGATTCAAGACCTGCGCACCGACGGCTTCGAGTTGATCGAGCAATCGAGTCTTTCCACAACCAGTCGAGCCTGACAGGACCACATACGAGAACTCGCGCGGTAGCTTTGTCAGTTGCTCGTTGACCCAACGTCGATAGCCCTTCCAGCCACCAGGTAGACGGTCCACCTTATAGCCGATCGTATCGAGAGCATCAAACCAAAGTCGACTGCGCTTTCCGCCGCGAAAGCAATATACAAGCACCCTGCCATGACGCGGGCGGCCCGCAATTACGGTGTCAAGGTGACGCGAAATGTTTTTCAGCGAATAGGACACGCCGATCAGATATGCCCGCATTTTGTCGGTCCGATGCAAGGTGCCGACCTCGGCGTATTCGTCATTGCTGACCACGGGGAGGTTGATTGCCCCAGGGATGTGATCCACGGCGTATTCGCGTTCGCTGCGCGCGTCGATGATGAGGTCGTAATCTTCGAATCGGTACATGCCCACCTGCCTTGTAATTTTTGGCGTACAACGAATTTTTTCTACGCCATCCAGACAATCGGTCGAGTGCAGGCATGGTACGAACCCCTTACCTCTCTGGCAAGCCCTACCACCCGACACGTCTGTCACCGCTGCTGGCTCACGCGGAAGACTTGGCGAGCGCGTCCGGCATATCGGAATTGTGGTTGCTTACAACGACGGCTACGGACTTTTTCCCGCGGGCCGGATATGTAGCGGTGAATCGGGGCCGCGCGTCCTCTGGACTGCAGGCGAGTATGCAGTTTGCGCAACTCTGTCCAGCGAGTGCCGTTTGCATGATGAAGATGTTGTAAAGTCTGTTGGCCACGCAGTTTGCGAGACGTCTGGCCCCGAACGAAACTCTCCGCAGATCAAGGCGCGCACGCGCTGACCTACGGTTTGACATCGAATGTAGACGGGGCAACAGCGATCGCACATCGACCTGCTAGCCGTGGAGCAGAAGCAGCTGCGCGTGGAGCACTGTGTTTTTGAGAACTAGCTTCACGCACGTCGCCGATGTTGGAGCAGTGCCATTCGCACCTGCATAGATTGCCACGGATCGACGCCAGCGAGGTACTAGCCGTGGTTATCGACCCACGCACGTGCCCAGCCTAGTCCGGCGAACTGAGCTTCTTCTTCCGTATCAAAAACACCGAGTATCCCGGAGGCTTCAACCATCTTTGTGTCGCGGGTAATAGTTCCGCTGCCTCCGTATCGCTCAGGTGAAAGGATATCCACTTGCTGAAGTATGGCGTGACCGAAGATGCGGTATCCCTTGTAGTTTCCCGATTCCATCAGCGCACGACCTCAACATACGAGTCGTGAGCATCAACGCGCAGCACATTTCCCTCGGGCGTTATCAGACGGGGGATTTCCGAAACGTCAGGAGTGGTACGTCGCGTACCTGCACCGGCAGTTCCCTGCTTCACGGCGAGCTTGGCGGCGGTGGTCGGCGTGCGATGCGCGCGAGTTTTTAACAAATGGGGTACACGCCGCTTGTGCGCAAACGACTTCGGTGCGCCCGCTCCCTGAAGCAATCCACCTCGAGCTTCGGGCGGATTCCAGATTTCTATGTAGCGATCACCTGCAAACGCGGGCGCAGTACATGCCAGTAAGAGCAACCCGCAGCCAACCAGTTTCACTATCGTTTCTCCTTGGCGATGCGATTCAACCTGTCGCTGCAGGATACATCCCCTCCGACGCATGACCCGTCGCAATCGTCACAGTAGTGGCGGTCACGCACGGCGCCATCAACACGACAGACATCCGTTTTCACCGGACTTGCGGTACCCAACGAGCGGCCATTTTCGCACGCAAAGAACGTCAGCTCCCCGGCTCGCCCACGACGAATGGCTTCATCGATTTCCTGCTCGCCAAACGCAGATTTCATCTCGGCGACAAACGCCGCAATTTCCGGCGTCGGATGGCTGACCGACTTGCAAACGCGTATGTCCATCTCGCCTCTCCCGAAAAAGTGTCCGTTCCCAGCTACGAAAATCCGTGTAGGATACTGTACATCCATACAGGTATTTTCGCAATTCAATGACTGTCCCGCCCCCCATTCCGGAAGCAATACACCCGTCCCTGTGGCGGGCGTCGCAGCTTGCGCGCGGCCGCGGCAGGACGGTTGATACCGGTTACGCGGCGCTTTCAGCAGAGCTGCCCGGCGGTGGATGGCCGATCGGCGTGCTCATCGATCTGCTGGTCCAGCAGGCCGGCGTGGGAGAGATGCGGTTGCTTCGCCCTGCGCTCAGCGCACTGGGCAAACGACCAGTTGCGATGGTTCAGCCGCCACACGTTCCGAACGGCCCCGGTCTGGAGTACATCGGTCTTTCCCCGGGACAGCTGCTGCAGATTCGCGCCGCAAAGACGGCCGACGCATTGTGGTCAGCCGAGCAGATCCTGCGTGCCGGAAGTTGCGGTGCGCTGCTGTTCTGGACGCAGTACGTCCAGACGTCTTCACTGCGGCGGCTACATCTGGCCGCACAGTCTTCGGAGACGCTTTTTTTCATGGTTCGCCCACTGGCGGCCGCACAAGATGCGTCCCCTGCGGTTTTACGACTGGCGCTAAGGCCAGAACGCGACGGCCTGACCGTCGATATTGCGAAGCGACGAGGTCCAGCACGCGCAGACCCTCTGTCCATCCCGCTTCAACCAACCCCTGTTCTGTTTTCGCACCATGCGCGTATTTCTCGCCGTCCACTTGCCCCGGTTGCAGCTCGAGGTCTTCCGACCAAGGTGGCTGCCTGAACCTGCGCACGGCTGCGTGGTCCTGGGCAGCGACAAGGTGCTCATCGCAGACGGGGTTGCCAGGTCAGCGGGCGTGCGGGTCGGCATGAAACGCGGCGGCGTGCTGACGCTCGCGCCGGAAGTGGAGATGTACGAACGCGATCCGGGCCGTGAATATGGGACGCAGCGCGAAGTGGCGATCGCGCTCATGAGGTTCTCGCCAGATGTCGCCGTGCTCGACGAGGCCGTCGTGGTTGTCGACATCGGTGCGAGCCTGCGGCTATTCGGCGGTCTGCTTGCGGTGTGCCGTCAGGCCAAAGCGATACTCGATGCAATAGGACTGACTGCACGAATAAGTGCTGCCCCCACAGGTCAAGGCGCATGGCTGCTCGCGAAACACCGGAACCGGCGTGTACTCAAGGGCGACTCGCTCGAGCGGCACCTGTCCGCATTGCCATTGCTGTCGGTGCCGGAGATTCGACCATTCGCTGACTGGTTCACGGGACTGGGCTGCGAAACGATCGCCGATGTACGACGGTTGCCGCGCGCTGGACTGCAGCGCCGTTGCGGCGAACACCTCCTAGATTCGCTGGACCGGGCCTTCGGCACGGCGCCCGAACTCTTTGACTGGCTGGAACTGCCCCCGACGTTCTCCGCCCGCATTGAAATGCCCGACCGCATCGAGCATGCGGAAGCAGCGCTCTTTGGCGCGCATCGTCTCGTCGTCCAGCTATGCGGCTGGCTGTGTGCAAAACAGCTGGCTCTCACAGGCGCGACCCTCCTGCTGGAGCACGAGCGCGGAAGGCAGGCAATTGAACCGACCCCGATCGGGATTGCGCTTGGCGAGCCAACGTGGCATGAGGATCATCTCGTTCGGCTCATCAGGGAGCGCCTTGGGCGGATCGAGCTGACTGCACCGGTCATTGCACTGCGGCTCGATGCGTCCAGCGTGCAACCTGCAGTCCCTGCATCGGACACGCTGTTTCCGGAGCCCGGCGGCTCGGTCGAGGACCACGCCCGTCTTGTCGAATTGCTGGTTGCACGACTCGGTGAAGAAAACGTCCTCCGGCCTGCGCCAACCGCGGATTACCGACCTGAAATTGCCAATCGATGGGTGCCTGTCGCAAGTGCTTCGAAAAGCGCCGTCTTGCCCGAAGGATTTCCGCGACCCACATGGCTTCTGGAAAAGCCGGTGCGTCTGCTCATGCGCAAACACCGGCCGTTTTACGGCTCGCCGCTACGCATGGTATCTCCGGGCGAGCGCATCGAGGCCGGGTGGTTTGACGGCGAACTGGTGACGCGCGACTACTTCGTCGCCCAGGGCGAAGACCAGAGCTGCTTCTGGATATACCGCGAGCGCGTCAGCAGTCGAGACGCGGAAGAAGACCAGCGGTGGTTCCTGCATGGCCTGTTCGGATGACACGCCATGGACGCCACTTTTTCCACCCTGCCGGCGTATGCCGAGCTGTTCTGCTTTTCCAACTTCACTTTTCTGCACGGCGCATCCCATGCCGAAGAACTGGCTGAACGCGCGGAGCAGCTGGGCTATTCAGCACTGGCCGTGACCGACGAGTGCTCGCTGGCAGGCGTCGTGCGCGCACACGTTGCAGCGAAGCAGGCAAAGCTGTCGTTTATCGTTGGGTCTTACTTCCGTCTGGTAAACGCAGACGGATCACCCGCGTTCGGGCTGATTCTCCTTGCCAGAAATCGCGAGGGATACGGCAACCTGTCCGAGCTGATTACGCTGGCCCGTACACGTGCTCCGAAGGGCGAATACCGCCTGACGCCACAGGACCTGTCGCGGCCCGACAGGGAGAACCGGCACCTGCGCGGCCTGCCCGACTGCCTGGCCATTCTCGTACCGGACTTTCCGGCAAAAGAAGACGTGCTGGCGACACAGGTCGAATGGCTCGATGACACGTTCACGGGCCGCGCCTGGGTGGGACTTGTGCTGCACCAGCGTGCGATGGACGACATCCATCGGGGTTCGGTTGAATTTGTCGCACGGAATCAGGACGTCCCAGTTGTCGCGCTAGGCAACGTCGTCATGCATGTGCGCTCGCGAAAGCCGCTACAGGACACCATGACCGCGATCCGCGTTCGCAGGCCGGTGCATGAGTGCGGCTATGACCTGACACAGAATGCCGAGCAGCACCTGCGTTCCAGATTGCGGCTCGCTAACCTCTACCCCGACGACGCACTGGCCGCAACCGTTGATATTGCAGGCCGCTGCACTTTTTCACTGGATGAGCTGCGCTATGAATATCCAGACGAACTCGTTCCAGCCGGCTTCACCCCCGCCGCCTATCTGCGACAGGAAACATACATTGGTGCACAACGACGTTTTCCGTCGGGTATTCCACACAAGGTGCAGGAACAGATTGAGCATGAGCTTGAGCTGATAGCGGAGCTGCAATACGAACCGTACTTCCTCACGGTATACGACATCGTCCGCTTTGCGCGTAGCCAGAGCATCCTCTGCCAGGGGCGCGGCTCCGCGGCCAACTCTGCCGTCTGCTATTGCCTCGGCGTCACCGAGGTGGACCCGGCTCGCGGCAACATGCTTTTTGAGCGCTTCATCTCGAAGGAACGTGGTGAGCCGCCGGACATCGATGTCGACTTTGAGCACCAGCGGCGCGAAGAAGTCATCCAGTACATCTATCGCAAGTACGGCCGCGACCGCGCAGCAATCGCGGCGGCAGTCTCAACCTATCGGCCGCGTGGAGCCCTGCGTGAAACTGGTAAGGCGCTCGGCGTTGATCCCCAGATCGTTGACGTCGTTGCAAAGTCACATCACTGGTTTGATACGAGTCAGGATCTGCTTGCGCGATTCAGGGAATCAGGCCTCGACCCGGAAAAGCCGCTTATTCAGGCGTGGGCGAAGCTCGCATCGCAATTGCTTGGCTTCCCGAGGCACCTCTCCCAGCATTCGGGTGGTTTTGTCATCAGTCGCGGCAAGCTGACGCGTCTCGTGCCTGTCGAGAATGCCGCCATGGAGGACCGGTCGGTCATCGAGTGGGACAAGGACGACCTTGAGGCGCTTGGTCTGCTGAAAATCGACGTCCTTGCACTCGGTATGCTCTCGGCCATCCGGCGCACGCTTGATATTGTGTCGGAGCAGCACGGCGAGCGTTTCGAAATGCAGGACATACCTGCGGAGGACCCGCAGACCTACGAGATGATTTCGGTGGCAGACACAGTCGGTGTGTTCCAGATCGAATCGCGTGCCCAGATGAGCATGCTGCCACGGATGCAACCCCGGACGTTCTACGACCTGGTGATCGAGGTGGCGATCGTCCGCCCAGGTCCGATTCAGGGCGGCGCCGTGCATCCTTACCTGCAGCGACGCCAGGGATTCGAGCCGGTCTCGTATCCGAGCGACGCGCTGAAAACCGCACTGGGACGAACCCTCGGCGTTCCGATCTTTCAGGAGCAGGTCATGCAGGTCGCAATTCTTGCGGCCGGCTTTACCGCTGGCGAAGCCGACCAGTTGCGTCGCGCGATGGCCGCCTGGAAACGCAAAGGCGGACTGGAAAAATATTACGATCGGATCGTTCATGGCATGCAGGAGCGCGGCTATGACCTCGCCTTCGCCGAATCCATCTTCGAACAGATCAAGGGCTTTGGTGAATACGGCTTTCCGGAAAGTCACGCGGCCAGTTTTGCCCTGCTTGTGTACGCAAGCAGCTGGTTGAAGTTCCACGAGCCGGAAGCGTTTCTGGCGGCCATGCTGAATTCACAGCCGATGGGTTTCTATTCGCCGTCGCAGCTCGTGCAGGATGCACAACGCCACGGTGTCAAAGTCCTGCCCGTTGACGTGACAATCAGTGGCTGGGACTCCGCACTGGTAAATCTGCCGGGCGCCGGAAGGCCGGCCGTCCGGCTCGGTATGTCGCTACTGCGAGGCATGAAAGACGGCGCGGCGGAACGCATCGAGAATGCGCGCGCGGTTCGGCCGTTCGAAAGCGTCAACGACCTTGCCCGCCGCGCGCAACTGGATCGCAAGGATCTTCATGTACTGGCAGATGCCAATGCGCTCGCCCCCCTCGCTGGCAATCGCCGTGAAGCGCTGTGGCAGTCAGTTGCAGCGGTACCAGACAAGGACATGCTCGCGGCAGCATCTGTTCAGGACGAGACACCAGCGCTCGGTGCACCAACCGAGGCAAACGACATCGTTGCCGATTACCGCTCAGTGGGCCTGACGCTTGGCCGACACCCGCTTGAACTGCTCAGGCCGCAACTACTCGCGAACAGGCTGATGCCGGCGTCGACGCTGCGCACCTATCGCGATGGGCGGCTCGCCCGTGGCTGCGGGCTCGTCACCGTGCGTCAGCGTCCGGGCACCGCCAAGGGTGTGATGTTCGTGACGCTGGAAGACGAGACCGGCAACGTGAACGTGATCGTGTGGCCAAGTCTGCTTGAAAAACAGCGGCAGGAAGCGCTGGGGGCGTCACTGCTCGCCGTCTATGGTACGTGGCAATGCCAGGGGGAAGTACGACACTTGGTTGCACAGCGGCTGGTCGACATGTCACACCTGCTGGGCACGCTCGTCACGTCGACGCGAAACTTCCATTAGGAACCGGCGTACGATATTGGCGCACCTTTCTTCAGGGAGAGCAACCATGTGCTATTCAGCCCAGATCCAGGCGGACTACCGCAAGTACGTCAGGATGTTTGGCGCGCACATGAGCATCCGGGAGTTCGCGCAGCTGTACTGGGAGCGCGCCGAGGGCAGCAACGTGAAAATTCCGAAAGCGATGGACGCCGCGTTCACGGTTCCCCAGACCGACGAGGAACGGCGGATCAAGGAAGCCATCGACCGGTTCAACGGCGAGCAGGCAACCAGGCTGGAGCAGGAATTGTTCCAACAGCGCACGCGACTCGCCGACGCGGAACGCACCCTTCAGGGCAAAACGACGAAGGCGGCCACCGAAAGCAAACGGATCGCAACCAGCAAGATCGAGTCGACGCTGCGCGGACTCGACGACCTCCGGCGTACCGAATCGAAAGCCCGCGATTCGCGAATTTTCCCCGGCAACTATGCTCCGGTGATGATCATGGAAGACGGCAAGCGTGTCATCAAGCCGATGCGGTACCTCTGCCGCCCGGCCGGCAAGCCTGCGTTCTATGACAAGAAATATCCCGGACTTTACAATGCCAGGTTTGACAATCTCGAAGGCTTCTGGAAGGGACTTTTTGGGTATTCGCACGGTCTTATCGTCGCGAATGCGTTCTATGAAAACGTGAAACGACATCGCATGGTAGGGCGCGAGCTCGCTGAAGGCGAACTTGAGGAAAACGTGGTTCTGGAGTTCAAGCCGCAGCCCGCTCAGGACATGCTCATCGCCTGTCTGTGGTCGCACTGGCAAAGCCCCGGTCAGCCTGATCTGCTCTCCTTCGCTGCCATCACTGATGAGCCGCCCCCTGAAGTTGCCGCCGCCGGCCATGATCGCTGTATCATCCCAATCAAGCCGGTAAACATCGACGCTTGGCTCTGCCCCGAGCCCGGCAATCTCGCCGCACAGTACGCGATTTTGGACGACCGCTATCGCCCTTACTACGAACATCGAATCGCGGCCTGAGCGATGCGTGGTGAACGACGTCGTGCAGGCTGGCGGTGTCCATTCCATCTCGGCCATTTTGTGAACATCGCGACCGAGCGTGGAGGTAGGCAGTCTGCGCGCGCTGCGCCCTCCTACAGCGAAGAGGAGCAGACTTTTCATGACGTTCCCCCGTGCAACCAGATCGTCGCTCATACATGCCGATTGCATTTATTGCGGTCAGCGCGCGACGACCCGCGATCACGTACCCCCGAAACTCCTGTTAGAGCGGCCGTTCCCCAACAACCTTCGCACGGTGCCCAGTTGCTTTCGATGCAATAACAGAGCTTCACTCGATGAACAGTATTTCCTTGCCGTGCTCGGTCAGATCTCGTCGTCGCCGACGATTACAGCAAAGATCTGCGTCGGCGGCATCATTGATCGGACCTTGGCGCGTTCCCCAGCGCTCGAACAGCGCCTTATTGCGACACTGGAGGTTGATGAGGAGAATGGACGTGTGCTGATTCGCCCCGATATGGATCGTGTGTCCCGCGTTGTTAAGAAAATCGCCGTGGGTCTTTTTGTGTTGCATTATGGGCGCGTCCCCGAGTTAGCCGCGGTAGAACATGTGGGCACATTTCCATACCAAATCGCGGATGAGCGGCCGTGGCCGTGCTTCATCGCCACTTTCACGGAACGCTTTCGCACCAAGAAATGGCGGGTTGTCCAGCCACACGTGTTCTCGTACATTTTTGTGCGCGCCCCCCGAATCCCCAAAACGATCTGCTGCATAATCGACATCCATCGAACGTTGTGGGGTGTTGCCCATTTGCCCTATCCGACGTCAGTAACGGTCCGAAGTAACGGCCAGTTGAAACTTTTTCCCGAGGCCGACGACGCGTGACGCAACCCCCGCCGGGCAGGCACCGGAAAATGCAATGACGGCCATTCAATGAAAATCACCGCGCGATGTGCGAAACAAAAAACTGGCTGGAAGTCCGACATTTGCAGACGCGGGTAGGTAAAGTAATACGCGACCAGGTATTCATTCGCAAGCGAGACAATCCACGCAATACTGGGTCACTAAAAATGAGTACTGCAGTTAGTCAATTCTTCGACGCGCTCACCGCTCAAGAGGTGGCCTTTATTCTCGAGCTTGCCTCGGATAGCCGCGGTTTAATCCTGAAAGCCGCGATCAACGAGCTCGACTGGTACTACTACAACCTGTCGCTGCGCGAGGTTGTGACTTTTGAGCAGACTGAACAGTTCTACCTGCTGCAACTGGGTGTCGCACGTCTCATTAAGCTGTCCCTAGAAGCCCGTCCGGTTTTCAGCGTTCCAAGTGTGATGTTCCAGCGCGACCCCGGAATTACCCTTCCCGTTCTGCAGATCGTAGGGGGCTTGGGCATGATCGAACATGGCAGACGCATTGCGCAGTCAGCATCGACCGGACTTTGTATCATCGAACACACGGGGGAAAACGAATTCCTGATTCGTTTGCCGTCCGTTGTCCCCGACGACGAATATTATGAAAGGGCCATCGGAGAGCACTACCGCGCTCAATCGCGCAGGCGAATCGAGGAACTTTTTGAATTGGACCACGCGCGGGAGGTAAATGAAGAAGTCGGGGCGACGCTTAAAAAACTGGTTTACCCTTTTCAGCGTCATTTCATCGGGTACCACGCGGATCCCATCCTAGACGATTACTTCTTCACGGTTGCCTTCAGCGAAATTCAACTAACTGACGGATACGATTCGTTTCATGGCTCGGTGAAGTTTGGCGGAGTAGCTTTCCAAAAGTATGTTCTCGCCCTGACCTTCTTCGTCGCCATTTCGATACGCCATGAGCGATTCGCTGAGGCGCTTGTCGAAAAGGCGCCTAGCGTGAGATTGGAAAATGTCCTAACCATCACGTCTGAGACGGAGTCCTTCATCCAAAGCATCAGGGACGCAATCAACCAGTTCGGCAAAGTGTACGACGGATTTGAAGACGCGACACTGGAAGACGCCCGGCGCATCTTTGACGTCCTTTCCGTTAGCCGAAGGAATACCGCTATTCTCAGCCGACCAGCCTCGGCATTGCCTATGATGGTCCAGTCATCGGATCAAGGTTTCATCCGTTCTATAGCCGCTGCACACATAAGCCCGATGCAGTTCCTGCTCGATTCATTGAGACATCATTATCCGCGAGACTACGACAAGCATCAGCAGTCTCGCGAGAAGTCGATGCAGATGGCCATCAAACGCGTGTTGGGTGACGCGTTTTCCGGGCTTGCATACCTCGAAAACATCAAAGTCAGATTGGGCAGGCGTGAGCTCACGGATATCGATCTCGTGGTGATGGAAGAAGGCACCGGTACGGTCTTCCTCTGCCAGATCAAGTTCCAGGATTTGTTTGGGGCAGATCTTCAGTCGAAGCACAACCGGACGACTAGACTTAAAGAGCAAACCCTCAAGTGGCTAGCGTCGTTGGACGAATGGATTGAGGCGGTCGGAGACGCTGGTGTTCGTGCGTCTCTTAGATTGCCACGGCGATTCCCGCCTTTGCGCATTTACCGCCTCGTTATATCGAGGCACTACAGCTATCCGTTGAGAGATTTGGCACAAGATGCGACCACGGCGCACGCCAATTGGTATCAATTCGTCAATTCAATTGAGCTTGTCAAGTTGGAGACGCGTAGTGGTCGCACGTTGGACGATCTTGTGGAGATGCTGAAAAGAATGGAAGCGCCCCGAGGGCCGCAATCTCATCACGACGAACCACGAAGCGAATGGATCATTGACAGTCTAAAGTTCACCGTCATGCAGGAA
The DNA here is from genome assembly GCF_046027355.1 of Paraburkholderia sediminicola. Classification (GTDB taxonomy): domain Bacteria; phylum Pseudomonadota; class Gammaproteobacteria; order Burkholderiales; family Burkholderiaceae; genus Paraburkholderia; species Paraburkholderia sediminicola_B. Next base: position 62,909 of record NZ_JAQQEK010000043.1, read on the forward strand.
GGAACTGATGCCTCACCCGTCTCTTCGCACGCACAAAGTCCCCAGGCAAAGCGCGGATAAGGAGAAGCGGAGACTGGTCCTGCACCTGATCGCCCCGCCACAGTAGCGGTCGCAGATAAAAATGCCCCACCGAAAGTACGCTCGCGATAACGATCGTAATCGCAAGTCCGTGACGGCTCCAATTTTCGTCGGGACGCGGACGACGGAAGTTACTGTTGAAGTTCGCAAATTCCGCTAATGATGTCCGTTGGAGCGCTAATTGTGCCCATTAATTCTGCTAGCGCGGCTTTTCTACCGCAACGCGAACTCACTGCCCGACACGACTGACTAAAGCGAAGAACGACACCGCGCTGACCAACATCCACATAAGGGGATGTTGAAGGCCCCCGATGTGACACACAAAGTGCCGTACTGTATGGCGTTTTTGATCTGTGCACTGAGATGGGCACCTTCCGAAGATAAAAAAATGACCCCCGGTATTTGCACTTGCTGCCGCTTCAGGCGAATGCACCTGTCACGCTCCTCTACAAGCGCATTAGCCGAATTAGCGGACACGACAAACGCGTTAGCAAAATCAACGGACATCCGAGCGTGCGTGCGTTGCTGAAACGCAACGCCTAGAAAGGCGTGCGAAACCGCTGATATGCCTTATTTTGCGGGGCCAAAATACAGTCTTACATTAGCGTAATCTATGGACACGATTAGCAGTTTCTAAGGACTTCAACAGCAGACGCCAGCCACATACCGCGACGAACTCATGATCGGCCATATTGTCAAAGTAATGCGGCTGGAGTTCGCCCTCATGAAGCCCTTTTGCTACGTAATTGCCCTCGTCGTACTCACTGCCGGCTGCGCCTCGACATGGCCGCCCGCCAATAATCAGATTGCCCAGCAAATTCCGGCCGACTCGAATGCCTACATCCCGCGTGCTAACCACGGTGCGACGCGCGGCGACTCCGCGTCGAAGCCACCGATGCTCAGCGTTGGTGTCAGCTATTCCGATACGCAATTGATCCTGCCTTGGTTTCTCACTGACATCATCAACGCAGTTAACGATCCCTAGTCTGTCAGCGATTTGCTGCAATGTGTTTGGCTTCTGACGACGTTGTTTGGAGTTCGCAACGAGATCGGAGAATGTCCCAGTGCGGCCGAGGGCGTGTGGAAACTCGATTTTCGCGGCTGAGGGCGAGGTCGGCGGTCGGGTCAATCAAGTTAGATGCGTCGAGCTTGCGCCATTCGAGCAATGCGAGCGCAAGAAGCCCTTCAGG
>NZ_JAQQEK010000044.1:0-60134 GCF_046027355.1 Paraburkholderia sediminicola
CGAGAGCCGAGAGCCGAGAGCCGAGAGCCGAGAGCCGAGAGCCGAGAGCCGAGAGCCAGGAAGCCAGGAAGCCAGGAAGCCAGGAAGCCAGGAAGCCAGGAAGCCAGGAAGCCAGGAAGCCAGGAAGCCAGGAAGCCAGGAAGCCAGGGCACCGGTTACACCTACGAGCACCGGGGACGCTTGTTCACTACGTGGGTAGATTGGAGGCCGCGGCGCTCGAGTAATCTGGCGATCGCGGAAATTCGGTCGCACGGTTTATGCGCATAAACTGCGAAATCGAACCATTACCAACAGGGGCACCGTTCATCACATAGCCGCCGATTAGCTAGGCCATCGGCCTACCAATTGCGGTCGCCGGGAGTTCATGGATCGCATGGCGCTTCATCTTTGGGGAACTCGCCAGATCGCATTCACGCAGCGCAAGACAGGTGGATCCCTAAACACCTAGTGTCTCCTGCCCGCGCCCGAATTCATTCCGCAGACCCGCAATGAATTCGAGAGTGAAGCGAACAGAAAAATACCTCATCAACGCGAAAGCCTAGCCGAACGTGACCATCATGTGCGTCACGCGATTACGGAAGCGTCTCGCCCCTCCTCTCCGCACCCGCACCCACTGCCTATCGCGCCACCCCGCAATACAAAATCTCTGCAGCAACGCGTCGCCCAGCCATCTCCCCACCCGCTAAAATCCCATCCAACTATCGTCGCGCACACGCATCCCGGAACCACCCACACCATTCCAAGACCCATGATCACGATCTACCACAACCCCCGTTGCTCAAAATCGCGCGCCGCATGCGAGCTAATCACCACCACCTACAACAGCGCAAACGAAGCAACAGAAATCATCGAATACCTGAAGCATCCGCTCACGGTCGAACAACTCAAGCAACTGAACGCGCAACTAGGCTGCACAGTCAGCGAGATGATTCGCGACAACGAAGCCGAATACAAGGAACTGCAACTCGCCGACACGAGCTTGACTGACTCTCAGTTATACGAAGCATTGGCGAAACATCCGATCCTTCTGCAACGGCCGATCGTCGTGCGAAACGGGCGAGCGGTAATCGGCCGCCCGCCGGAAAACGTCGCCGCACTATTCGCCTGAACGACGTAGCAAGGCGCTCAAGTCGAAGCTGAGCATATAAAGCCAAACCCTGCCGACTAGACCTTGCTACCGGGCAACGCCGCATCCTTGGTAACGATCTTCGTCGGGATGATGCGCAACTCGCTGAAGGTGTCAGCGATACGCTGCTGTTCCGCAAGCACATTCGCATCGACGGGTTTGTACACGTGCGCATAGTGTCGCAAGCCCGCCTCGATCACGCCCGCGTCGAGCCCCTGAATCGGCGCAAGCTGCGCGGCGGCCTCGCTGTAATGCTCCCGAACCCACGCGCCTTCCTTGCCCACTTCGTCCATCGTGATCGCGAGCACATCGGCGTTCTGTTGCGCGAACGACCGCGCGCTCAGGAAGAACTGGTGATGGCTGACGATGCCGTCGGCATCCGCGAGCAAGCGCGCGTTCGACTGCCGCTTCGCCGCTTCGAGGAACGGATCCCAGATCGCCCACGCATCGATCGCACCACGTTCGAAGGCCGCGCGCGCATCGGCTGGCGCCAGAAATACCGGCTGAATCTCGCTGTACTTCACGCCGCTCTTCTGCAGCGCGGCGACCAGAAACCAGTGAACGTCCGAGCCTTTGTTGAAGGCGATTTTCTTGCCCTTCAGATCGGCCAGCGTTTTGATCGGAGCATCCTGATGCACGAGGATGCCTTCGGCGTGCGGCGTCGGGATCTCATAGGCAACGTAGACGAAGTTCGCGCCGGCGGCCTGCGCGAACACGGGCGGCGCCTCGCCAACATAGCCGAAGTCGATGGCGCCGACATTCAGTCCTTCCAGTAACTGCGGCCCCGCAGGAAACTCGGTCCATTTGACGGTGATGCCGAGCGGCGCGAGCCGTTTTTCGAGCGTGCCGTGCGCTTTCAGCAACACCAGCGTATTGGCGGCTTTCTGATAGCCGATGCGGAATTCCTTGGCGTGCGCCTCGGCGGCAAAAGCGGACGTGGAGATGACGGGCAGCGTGGCGGCAGCCAGCGAAGCGCCCACGCCGGCAATGAACGCGCGGCGCGTGAGCAACGGATGACGTGACATAAGAGGGCTCGCAAAAAAGACGGACGCAAAAAGGACCGATTGGCTCTGACGATAATTCGTCTGCAAGCCTGGACGAACCGATAAATTCGCATAAGCAAATCACGCTGACGAAACGAAGCACTACGGCCTTCGAATCTGCCCGCGTAACCGTGTCGAATCTGAAGCGGCCGCTACAATTCGTCATCCGCGCCCGGCCGCGGCTGCGTCATTCGACAAAAAAGGAACACCGTGCATCTGACGACAACACTCGCACCGTGGTCATCCCACGACACCCAACTCATTTTGTCGTGCGTGCTCGGGCTCGCACTGATCATCGTTTTCATTAGCGTGCTCAAGCTCGCGCCGTTCCTGTCAATTCTGGTCGGCACGTTCGCCGCGGGTTTTTCAGCCGGCCTGCCGCTCGAGGCCGTCGCCAGCGCATTCAGTAAAGGCGCCGGCGCGCTGCTCGGCGACGTCGGCATCATCATCGCGCTCGGCGCCATGCTCGGTGCGCTCATGGCCGAATCCGGCGCCGCCGACCGGCTCGTCTCGACCATTCTCAAACACTCCACGCCGCGCACGCTGCCGTGGATGATGGCGGTCGTCGCGCTGATCATCGGTTTGCCGCTCTTCTTCGAAGTCGGCCTCGTGATGATGGTGCCGATCATCTTCGTGATGGCGCGCCGTTCGCAGCAGCCGATCCTGCGCATCGCGATTCCGGCGCTGGCCGGCATGACCACGCTGCACGCACTCCTGCCACCGCATCCGGGTCCGCTGATCGCGGTGAGCGCACTGCATGCCGATCTCGGTCTGACGCTCGGGCTTGGCCTGATCGTCGCGATTCCCGCGGTGATTCTCGCGGGTCCGCTGTATGGCATCTGGTTGTCCAAGCGGATGCACGTGGTCGAACCGGAGGAAATGGGCAAGCTCTTCAGCGCCAAGCAAGACACCGGCGAGCCGCCGAGTTTCGCGATCTCGCTCATCACGATCCTGTTGCCCGTCGTGTTGATGTTAGGGCGCACCGTCGCCAAGTTGCTGCTTCAGCCCGAAACGTTCCTGTTCAACACGTTGAATTTTCTGGGTGAGCCGTTGGTCGCGCTCGGCCTCACCGTGCTGTTCGCCGTGGTGGCGCTGGGTTGGTCACGGGGCATGGCGCGCGAGCGCGTCGGCGGCATTCTGCGCAAGAGCTTGCCGCCGATCGCCGCGCTGCTGCTGACCATCGGCGCCGGCGGCGGTCTCAAGCAGGCGCTCGTGGTGGCGGGCATCAGTTCGACGATCGGCAAGATCGCGGTCGGCGCGCACATGCCACTGATTCTGCTGGCGTGGCTGATCGCCGTCGCGCTGCGCCAGGCGACGGGCTCGGCGACGGTTGCCACCACGACGACGGCCGGAATCGTCGCGCCAGTCGTCGCCGGTCTGAGCACGACGCACAATTCGCTGATGGCGCTCGCCATCGGCGCGGGCTCGGTGTTCTTCTGCCACGTGAACGATGCGGGCTTCTGGATGGTCCGCGAGTACTTCGGCCTGCAATTGAAACAGACGGTGCTGGTCTGGTCGGTGTTGCAGACGATTGTGTCCGTCGTCGGCCTTGCGCTTACGCTCGTGTTGTGGGCCGTGCTGACGTGACGGCGCACCAGGCTCTCGCGGCGTTGGCAGGAATTGATGCGCGGCTGTCCATTCCGGGCGGCCGACGCCGCCTACACTGCCTGGCAGGCGAGTTGCGGTCCCGCACCTCGCTTCCCTGAAAACGCGGAGTCACCATGCTTGAACTGAGACCGTCCTGCGAAGGATGCGGCAAGTCACTGCCGCCGAACGCATCCGACGCCATGATTTGCACGTACGAGTGCACCTTCTGCGAAGTGTGTGCGCTCACTACGCTGCGCAACGTGTGTCCGAATTGCGGCGGCAATTTCCAGCATCGGCCGATTCGCACGCGCGCGCAGCTCGAGAAACATCCGGCCGGTACCACGCCGCATCCCGTTTCGATCGACGAAGCGTCGCACGCGCGTTTTTTCGAGCGCTACCAGAACACGCCGCCCGACGAGCGCTAAAGCAGCGCGCTTCAATCGTCGCTGTTCACCGCACCCGGCGTCGCGATTCCGCTGACCGTATGCGCCGCCACGCGCAGCAGACGGATCTGTTTGCGATAGTTGCGGCAGCCGCTGCAGGTCGGCAGATGCAGCCGGATCGCGACCCACTCGCCGGTCGTCAACGAACGGTCGAGCGCGTCCGACAGCAAGCGCGTGATGTGCTTACATTTCCCCATTTGCGTCCTCGCTGGATAGACCCTTTTCGCTCAGGCAAGTGCGCAAGCGCAACCGCGCGCGATAGATGAGTACGCTGCAATGATTGGCGGTCATCTGCAATTCGGCGCAAATCGCCTCGGTATCGAGATCGAGGAATTCGCGCATCATGAACACGCGTCCGATGTGCTCCGGCAAGTGTTCGAGGCACATCTCGAACAAGGCCCAGAACTGCTGCTGACGCAGCGCGGTTTCCGGCGTCGGCCAGGGGCGGGGCTTGGTTTCGCGCGACCAATGGCCGTTGTCCTTGAACAGCTCGCGATCGAGCAACGCTTCACCGTCGAGTTCGGATTCGAGCGCCGACAGGTTGATCGTGCGTCGCCGGGCTCGCAGGGTGTCGACAAGTTTGTGCCGCAGGATGCCGAACACCCAGGTCTTGTGTTCCGACTGCGCGGCGAATCGATCGGCTTGCGTCCATGCCGCAGCGAGCGCTTCCTGGACGGCGTCTTCCGCGGCGGCGGCATCGCGCAATTGCAAACGGGCGAAGCGCACCAGGTCGCGCCGCAACTGCGTCAGATAAACGGGATCGTCGAGCGCCGGGCCGCCTACTTGCGCCATGGACTGCCCCGTTGGCGCGATCCTGCCTGCCGCGCGTTTTTTCTTCGATCGTAGTGGTTCATAAGCGGGTGGTTTTCCTCGCGCTGTGGCTGAGCGCGTGCGCCATTCTCCCGCGAGCGCCTGCGCAATCGAATCGGTATTGAACATAGGCCCGACCATGAGCGATGACCCGATGAGCTTAGTCGCGCCATGCGGGCAGTTATGACAACGACAATAGATTATTGCGAAAAGTGAAATCGCTGTGGAGCGATGCTGGCGGTGTATCGCCGGACAAGCAATACCCACCGCTAATGGGCGCCCGAACTCGCACCGGTCGGCGGACCGGATTATTTCAATATTTGAAAAAAAGTCTTATTGACTTCGCTGTTTGTCGGCGGCCACTCAGTCGATATTCTTCAGTCCATCGATCGCACCAGATCGCGAACCAAACGCTGAGGATTAGCACCATGAAACGCATTCTTTCCGCCCTGATCGCTTCCGTCGCCCTGTTTGCAGCCGCTTCCGGCGCAGCCCACGCTGCCGCTCCGTCGCAGTGCAATGGCCCGGCGTCGTACTGCAACGTGTTCTTCGGCAACTGATCGGCTGACGGGCGCGGACCCGTCGATGAGAAAGTTTCTCGAAGTCAAAAAAGAAGGGCGCCGATAGTGGCGCCCTTTTGCTTTTGAACCAGAGAATTAGACCGGCTGCGTGATGCTGGCGTGAGGTCTTCCGGGCAACCCCGCTACGCCCAAATCAAAAGCGGCGAACGCCCTCGGCCAATAAAAATCCAGAAAAACACGGTCCAGAAGACGCGGCGCATCGCAGCAGTGGAAAACAATACCCGGCACTGCGAAGCAACACTCGCGCCCGGCACACAAATGCGTTCAATGTTCACCCTACTAACGTGTTACAGTGGGTCAACAGCTTGCAGTTCTCCTGCGCATCGCGCGCAGTCTCTGACGCAAACGCCTCGCATCACAGCGCCCTGAACCGAACGGGGTCCCTTCCTCCTACGCAACTCTGCGATGTCGTCGACCCGGCCTGATTGAAGCGGCCGCTCTGTACGCACATCGTCGATCAACCACGTTTCGCTGGTACGCCGCGATCCGGCCGGCATTGCGCCCGACGACGACGCCGCGTTCCACGAAAGCCTTCACCGGAGACGAGCATCATGGGCAATACGATCAGAAGCTACCGGGGTCTAGAGATCTATCCGTTGGTGTATCCGCACCAGCCGAGCGGTCTCGATGGCGTCCGCCACTACGATTCGGGCTTCGATGCCGCCGTGCGAATCTGCCGGCGCGGCACCGACGATACGATGACCAGCAGCCGCGTGTTTCGGGTGCCGAGCCGTTCACCGTTCGGCGCGGCCGGCGACGCGCGCATTGCTTCAGCCACTTACGCGGAGCAGGTCATCGACGGCATGGTTGCCGGCCAGTCGATCGCTGGGCTCTGATGCGCTCGCCAATGGCAAGTCAAGCTTCCAGGCGCTCTCAGGGCGCGAATCTTCCGGCTCTCACAGGCCGCGCGAACTATCAGGTGATGGCGTCCTCGCGCCGTACCTCGAGCGGCACGGTGCCGACGCTGAAAGTGATCCGCTTGAGCGACGAGCGGGTAATCTACCCGTTCCAGGGGCACGCCGACATGCCCTTTTTCGACGACGCCGACGCGGCCCAGTCGTTTGCCGAGACCTACGGCTGGCAACTGGTGGACGGTGACATTGCAGTGCCGGAGTAACGCGGTGAATGCCGCGCGAGACTAACTCGTGAAGTAAGGCAACAAGGCACAACGCCTCGCCTTCAGGGCTTGGCAAGTCGCCACCGCGAAGCGCCAAAGGCCAAGCACAGCGCGACGGCCCAAGACAACAGGCACGCCGCGCTACCGGCGCCTAAATCTTCCCGCCGCCATCCATGCCGCTACCGCGGCGCCACACTTCCTTGCCGCGTTCGGACAACTCGCCGCTGCTATGCGCGGCGTCCGCTTCTGTACCGTCGACGGCCATCTCGCCGCCCGGCTGTTCCTGCGCCCGCTGCTTTTCCTTCTTGCGAGCAGCGACCGCTTCGTCGTGGGATTTGCCTGCGTAATTCGGGCTCATGGCTCGATTCTCCATAAAGTTAGACTTGCTCACTCGGTGTGCGTGATCGGTCATTTATGCCCGTCGCGTCGAACTTCTGCCGGAGCAGGACAGGCAACAAACACCTGTTTGCCTCAAAACGTCCTAGACCGAAAGCATGCTTGATTGACAAGGCAAAAGTACCAGTTATCCACAAGGTTATTCAGCGAATCTGTGGATAACTTTGTGGGATGCAAAGTTATCCACTGCGCGCCACCCTGGCGTACGTGCCCCAATAGTCGCGGTCCGGTTTTTTGGCGCCCGTTGCCGCTGCCTACCCAGCTTTTGCCTATGATGGACAGTTCGTACCCTTTTGCGCCTCGAGCGCCTCACAACAAGGAAGCGAATCATGGCCCATCACATTGCAGTCGTCGTCGGCAGCTTGCGCCGCGAGTCGTTCAACCGGCAGTTGGCGCAAGCCGTGATTTCACTGGCGCCATCCGACTTCACCTTCGAATTCATCGACATCGGCTCGTTGCCGCTCTACAGCCAGGATTACGACGCCGACTATCCGGAAGCCGGCAAACACTTGAAGCAGCGCGTTGAAGCCGCCGACGGCCTGCTATTCGTTACCCCCGAATACAACCGGTCCATGCCCGGTGTGCTGAAAAACGCGCTCGACTGGGGTTCGCGCCCGTGGGGCACTAATTCATGGGGCGGCAAACCCGGCGCCGTGATCGGCACGTCGCTTGGCGCGACCGGCACGGCGTTGGCGCAACAGCATCTGCGCAATGTGCTGGCGTATCTCGACGTCGCGACGCTCGGTCAACCCGAGGTGTTCATCAAGCACGATGCGGCGGCGATCAACGAAAAAGGCGAGATCCTGAACGACGGCACCCGTAAATTCCTGCAGACTTTCGTCGACCGCTACGTCGCGTGGGTCAAGCACCAGACCGCGGCTTGACGCGGTAGGCCCGCTACCGGGAGCGGGAAGATCAGACGACTGAACGTGGCGGCAATGCCGTAGCCTCACGGCCCGCCGCCACGAGTTTTCTCATGCTCAGACGTGGTGATGCCCCGTCACCCGCTCCCAGCCGTGACGCACGGCCAGCTTGAAGCGCTCCCACGTGCTGTCCGGCGAGGTGGTTTCCCAATGACGTCGTGCTTCCGGTTCGACGTCGTCCCAGGGCTGGTCGCGATAGCGCATGTCCTTGCCGATCTCCGCACCGTAGCGGTAGGCCGGCACATAGTCTTCGTAACGTGCGTTTTCGGAGGCGTACTGCTCGTCGTAGTGCGCGCGGAAGTCTTCTTCGTACTCGAGATATTCGTTCGGCATCTGGCCGCCTAAAGCGGCCGTCGGCTGACCCGCTTCGGAGACTACCTCGGACGGCTGCATGACCGCGCCTGAACCAGGCACCGAGCCCGCGGCGATCGCGCTACGGCCTACGTCGCCAACCAGCGGATCCGTGATCGGTTCGTTGACCGGATCCGTCAGTGGCCGCTCGCTGATGGGCGGCGGCACGAACGGCTCGGCGTCGGTGCTGCCCGGTGGCACGGTGTACTGCGGATCAGCCATCGTGGCAGGCCGCATAGTCGCGGACGCGCTTGGCGTCGATACGTTCGATGTACGCGGCGTGCCTGGCATCACGGCCCCAATGCCGAGCTCATCGAGGACAGAATGCTCGCGCCCGGATTCGTCCACTGGCGTGTCCCAGTCGGGCGAGCGTTCGCCGATGTCGGTCGCGCCCAGTCTCGTCAAGGTACTGCGAGCGAGGTCCGCATGGGCTTCGCTCGCCGCGTTGACGCACACCAGCACCGCGCCGCGGCGTACGGCCTCGGCGTAGCGCGCTGTTTCCGGCGCACGTGGACCGCTTGCAAACAGGCTCGAGAGGAAGCGTTCGATATTCGCCAGCACGCCCGAACTGGCGACTTCGTCGGTCGCGGAACCGACCGACGGTTCCGGATTCGCCTGCAATTCGATCGTCTCGCGTCCAAAACCGGTCTGGACGAGCGTGTCGCGCGCGGCTTCCGCTTGAGCATAGGTGTCGAATAAACCAATCACGGTGTGTCGCATGGCTGTCTCCCGACGTATTTAGGCAGAACGGACGACGCGCCAACGCGCCACCCTCCTTGCCTTAATTACGCCGCAACGATCGTGCCGGGCCCGTGCGACGGGCCCGCGCGCCTGCTGGCGCCTACCCGCGCGCGGCGGCGACGCAAAAAAAGCGCGGCAGACCGCCGCCGCGCTTTTACAACCACCGGTAAATGTCAGGCTTGGGCCCACGCCCACCAGCGCGGGCCTTACTCCGCCGGATGCGCCGCCGGGTCGGCGCCCGTCTGCGTCAAATCGTGCTGGATCGCTTGCAGGAGTTCTTCCAGCAAACCGATATCGAAAGGCTTGGACAGCACCCGCACATCCACGTGGCGGGCCCGGTCGAGTTCTTCCGCGTAGCCGGTGACGAGAATGACCGGCAGTTTGGTCTCGAATGCGAGCACCGCCTCGGCCAGATCGATGCCGTTCATGGTGCCGGGCATATGGATGTCGGACAGCACCAGATCGAACGGCAGCGTTTCGCCGGTGCGCGCTTGCCGCGCGTGGGCGTCGTCGAACAGGCGCAGCGCGGTGTCGGCGTTGAAGACGCACGTGACTTGGTGGCCCATCATCTGCAGCAGGGCTTCGGTGCCGGCGGCCACTTCCTCGTTATCTTCGACCAGCAGAATGCGCAGGCCCGGCGGCGCGCCGTTCTCCTCGGCGCCGGTTGCGGGTGGTCCGTCGGCCTCCGGCTCAGCCGTGGCGCGTGGCAGATAGAGCCGCACGGAAGTGCCCGCGCCGACCGCGCTGTCGATCGCGGCGAGGCCGCCGGAACGCTCGCAGAACGCGAAAACCTGCGGCAAGCCGAGGCCCGTGCCCATGCCTTTCGGCTTGGTCGTGAACAGCGGTTCGAAGGCGCGCGCCAGCACGTCGGGCGCCATGCCCACGCCGGTATCTTCGAGCGACAGTTGCACGAAATCGCCCGTCAGCGGAAAGCCGTCTTCGTGCCGGAATTGAATATTGGTGGCGCGCACCGTAAAGCGCCCGCCGTTCGGCATGGCGTCGCGCGCGTTCACCGCGACGTTGATGAGCGCCAGCTCCAGTTCCGCGACGTCGACGCGCATCGGCCAGATCTCGACGCCGACATCGATCACCAGCGACACCTTCGCGCCGAGTGAGGCGCGCAGCAATTCGCGGCACGTCGGCAGCCAGCGTTCGAGCGACAGCGTCTCGTTGCGCAGCGGCTGCTTGCGCGCCACGCCGAGCAATTGCCGCGTGAGCGACTGGCCGCTCTTGAGCGCCCGCTCCATCGCCGACAATTCGCGGTCCAGACCCGTTACGCCGCGCCGCCGCGCGATCTGAACGTTCGCCGAGAGGATCATCAGCAGGTTGTTGAAATCGTGCGCGACGCTGCCGACCAGCGTGCCCAGCGCCTCCATCTTGCGCGACTGGCGATACGCCGATTCGATCGAGCGGCGCATGGACGCTTCGGCCTGCCAACGCTGCCACGCCTCCTGTTCGGCGCCGAGGCGGCGCAGCGACAACCAGATCACGCACCACAGCGCGATGGACGGCGTGAACATCGACAGGATCAGCACGCCGAGGTGCCGGTACCACGCGGCCCAGATCGCCGAGGCACGGTAGCCGCACACCACGTACACGGGATACGAACCGACGTGGCGGAACGCGAGGATCAGATCTTCGCCGTCGACATTCGAATGCATGCGCACCACGCCGGCCCGACGTCCCTGCGCGAGCGCTTCGGCGAACGGCGTTTGTGGCGCCATCGCGGTGGGCTCGCGCGGCGTGCGTGGATAGTGCGCGAGGATCGAGCCGTCCGTGCGCACGAGGCTCATGGTCATCGGCGTGCCGCTGTTGTTGCCGCCGAGCAGTTCGCGGTAGAACGCGTCGAAATAGCTTGGCCGCAGTGCGACGGAGACCACGCCGGCGAACGAGCCGTCGGCGCCGGGCCGCTTGACGCCCATGTTGAACACCTGTTCGCCGGCCACGTGCCCCGTCATGACCTTCGACACATGCTCGAGATCCTTGCCGTCGCGAATGCCAGTGAAATCCTCGCGCTCGCCGACTGAAATGACCGGCGACGGCAGGTAGCGGCTGCTGGCGAGCAAGGCGCCGTCGCGCCCGAAGATCGATACGGCGGCCACTTGCGGATAGCCGCCGCCCATGACGCGCAGCTTCTCGTGAATGGCGGCTTCGCGGGCGCGAATGCCGTCGTCGTCCAGACCCTCGGTCAGATCGACGATGCGCGCGTCGAGCGTCTCGTTCATGTCGAACACTTTCAGCGCGTGCTCTTCCGCGATCCGCACCGTGCGCAGCGTCATGTCGGTGGCGTCGGCCTCGCGTGTGCGCAGATCGCTGAGCGCCATGGCCGCGACATACACGCAGGGTAGGACGATCGCCGCGATCAGCAGCGCGATCAAAGTGATGCGTCGCACATGGAAATTCTGTTCCGGCACGGCGGGGAACAATGCCTCGTCCTGCCGGTGAGTGGCAAGGCGGCTCGCGGGCGGCGGTTCGAACCGGTCTGGTGTCATTGTCGGTAATGCGAAGGTCGTTCGGGACAGAGGCCGGGAGTCAGCATCATACGAGAAGCATAGACACGGAGCGGCGGTAGAAGTTACCCGCGGCAAACGGACCGCCTCGGGCGGCGGTCGGACCGCCATCGACTGACGACTCAATCGTCTGCTTTTTAAAACAGCGACGAATCGAGAAGCGCAAACGTACACAAAAGGATAGAAGCAAAAGAATTCCTTCTGAATCTACCAAGATATTTTCAAAAATAGTATTTAATGGGAAAATCTCTTTAACGAAAGTGAAATTGGCGAGTTGCCTTTCCGCCGTTTTACTTCGAGAATCAGCGCCATGATAAAAATGCGTCCGCCATGTTCGGACGCATCTGCCGCGAGGGCACCCAGCCAAACCATGCGTACCACGCGTGGCGGAAGGCGTTCGCGGAATCACACGCGCGGCAAGGGACCAGCCCGATCCACGAGGCCGCGCAGATTCATCTACGGGGTAGGCTTCGAACATGCCGGTCATAGCCGTCGTCCACCGTGCGCGTACGCTTTCTTGCGTGCCCACCGGTTCCGTCCATCGCGCCTCGCCGCGCGCGCTCCCCGCTCGCCTGCAATCCGCATTTCAGCAAGCTTCAGCCGACTTTGCCGCGGGTCGACAGACTTCGCGCTAAAGAATCCACCTCGATCCGCCGTTAACGCGAATGAACTAATTCCGCTTTCTGACCCGCCCATGCCTTTGCCTATTGTGATCGCCGATGATTCGTTGCTTGCCCGCAAAGTGCTCACCAAGGCATTGCCGCCGGACTGGGAGGTCGACGTGTCTTACGCATCGAACGGGCGCGAAGCGCTCGCTCTGTATCGTGAAGGCAAAGCGTCGGTGATGTTCCTCGACCTGACCATGCCGGACATGACCGGCTATCAGGTGCTGGAAGCGCTGCAGCACGAGGATCTGAACACCTTCGTCATCGTCGTCTCCGCCGATGTTCAGCCAATGGCCCAGTCGCGCGTGCGCGCGCTCGGCGCCGTGGCGTTCATCGCGAAGCCCGTGACGCCCGAGGCGGTACTACCCATCCTCAAGGAGTACGGGTTGTATGTCTGAGCCAGTCCTCAACGAAGATCAGCGCGACGCGCTGCAAGAGGTCGCCAATCTGGCGATGGGCCAAGCCGCGACGCGTCTGGCGCGGCTGCTCGATGCGTTCATCGAATTGTCGGTGCCGCGCGTGAAGGTGGTGGCGGTCAGCGAGGCGGCGCAGGCGCTGCGGGAGATGACCGGGATCGAGGACACCGTGAGCGCGGTGCGCCAGGGCTTCCGCTCCGATATCAAGGGCGAGGCGCTGGTGATCTGCCGCAGCGACAGCATCGAACAACTGTGTGCGCTCGTCAGCGACCCGTACTCGCGCTCGACCTATGAGGCGGTGAGCCAGACAGAGCTGGTGTTCGATGTGGCCAACGTGCTGACCGGCGCCTGTGTGTCGTGCATTCTCGATCAGCTCGGCCGCACGCCGATCTTCTCCGCGCCGGGTTTGCTGGGCGAAGCCATGACGCTCGACGAGGTCTTCCAGCCCGGCGTGCTGCAATGGGAAGTCGCGTTGCTGGTCGAAGTGAATTTCGCGCTCGAGGACCAGAGCTTCCGCGCACACCTCGTGATGCTAATGGCCGAAGAATCGATTCGCCACATGAACGGCGCGCTCGACGCGCTGCTGTCGAGCCTATGAATGTGCCCGTGGACTCGTTGAGCGATCTGGTGGTCGAACGTGTCGGTTTCGGCATTTTCGTGCTGGACCGCGACATGAACGTGCTCATGTGGAACCGCTTCATGCAGGATCACAGCGGACTGACGCCGGACCAGGTGGTCGGCAAGTCGCTTTTCACGCATTTTCCCGAACTGCCGCGCGTATGGCTGTCGCGCAAGATCGAAAGCGTGTTTCAGCTCGGCAGCTTTGCGTTCAGTTCGTGGGAACAGCGCCCCTATCTCTTCAAGTTCGATCACGACCGGCCGATTACCGGCGGCGTCGATTTCATGCAGCAGGACTGCACCTTCATGCCGCTCATGCGTGAGCGCGAAGTGGTGGCCGTGTGTGTGACCATTTCCGACGTCACGCACGTGAGCATCGTGCAGCGCGAACGCGAAGAGGCCGTCGCGAAGCTGCAGGAATATGCCGACCGCGACGGCCTGACGGGCATTGCCAACCGCCGCTTCTTCGAAGCGCGCCTGCGCGATGAATACACGCGCTGGCAGCGCTACGGCGGCGATATGTCGGTGCTGCTGTTCGATCTCGATCACTTCAAGAAGATCAACGACCAGTTCGGCCACGGTGTCGGCGACACGGTGTTGCGCGTGATGGCGCAACGCGTCGCCGAGGTGGTGCGGGCGCAGGATACCTTCGGGCGCTTCGGCGGCGAGGAATTCGCGTTGCTGCTGCCTTGCACGCCGCTCGACGACGCGATGCGCGTCGCGGAAAAGATCCGCTGCACGATCGCCGACACGCCCGTCGAAGTGCAGGGCACGAGCGTGCCGGTGACGGCGAGCGTCGGCGGCGCGTCGGCGCGGGTCGGCGTGCCTTCGTATGACGTGCTCATCAACGAAGCCGACGCCGCGCTCTATAGCGCGAAGCGGCAAGGACGCAACCGCTCGGTCGCGTTCGTCTGACGCTGCCGCGCGGCAGCGGCGTTTCGCCTGGCACGAAGCGCCATGCAAGCCATACAGCAAGCCGCCTGACGCACCGCCCTACCGTCTTCGGGCTTCCTTCCGGCCCCTTATTCGCCGACGAAACTGCGGCATCTCACAAACGTTGATATACTTTTCGCCGTTTCCGGCCTCCCAGCCGGGTGTTTCGCGCGTGTCCCCGCGCGCGTGCCGCCGGCCCTGCGGGCAGGCATAAAACTTCTTGAACGCCTTTCAGCGGGCGCCTCCAGCGGAGATCGTCTTGGCTGTTTCCAATCTTGTCGTGGACGATACAGAAATCGACGCCGCTGCCGCCACATCCGGCAGCTCGTTCTATCTCGCAATGCGCATCCTGCCGGCCGCGCAGCGCGACGCGATGTATCAGGTCTACGCTTTCTGCCGCGCTGTCGACGATATCGCCGACAGCGACATGCCGCGCGCCGAACGCGCCGCCGCGCTCGAGCGCTGGCGTGCCGATATCGACGCGTGCTACGCCGGTGCGCCGCGCGCTTCGCTGCGCGCGCTGACGCGGCACATTCACACGTTTCATCTGCAACGCGAAGATTTTCACGCGATGATCGACGGCATGGCGATGGACGCCGCCGAGGACATCTGCGCACCCGATGAAGACACGCTCGACCTCTATTGCGACCGCGTCGCCAGTGCGGCGGGCCGTCTATCGGTGAGGATATTCGGGATGCAGGAAGAATCCGGCCGTTTGCTCGCGCATCATCTGGGCCGCGCGCTGCAACTCACCAACATCCTGCGCGATATCGACGAAGACGCCGGCATCAACCGCTGCTACCTGCCGCACGAATTGCTGGCGCGCGAAGGCATCGCGGTGACGAGTCCCACGCAGATCGCCGACGACCCGTCGCTGCCGCGCGTGTGCGCCACGCTCGCCGAGCGGGCCAAGGAACACTTCGCCGCCTCCGACGCGATCATGGACCGCGAGCCCCGCAACCACGTGCGCGCGCCGCGCATCATGTCGGGCGTGTATCGCGTGCTGCTCGAACGGACGCTCGAGCGCGGCTTCGACATTCCGCGGACGAAGGTCAGCAAGCCGAAGCTCCGTATGCTGTGGATCGTCGCGCGTTACGCGCTCTTCTGAGCTGATGCAAAAGCTCGTACACGTGGTCGGCGCAGGCCTTGCCGGCCTGGCCGCCGCGGTGCAGTTGCAGCGGCGCGGCGCGCACGTCGTGCTGCATGAAGCGGCTGCCCAGGCGGGCGGGCGTTGCCGTTCGTACTACGACGCCAAGCTGGGCGCGACGCTCGACACCGGCAATCACATGGTGGTGTCGGGCAATGCCGCGACGCTGAATTACACGCGAGCGATCGGCGCCGCCGACGAATTGGTCGGCCCGGCCCAACCCGAGTATCCATTCGTGGATCTGGCCACGCGGGCGCGCTGGACCGTGCGCCTGTCGCCGGGGCACTTGCCGTGGTGGGTCTTCGACCCGAACGCGCGCGTGCCGAACACCGGGCCGGGAGACTACCTGGCGCTCGCGCCGCTGCTGTTCGCCAAACCCGGGCGCAGCGTCGCACAGACCATGCGCTGCAACGGACCGTTGTGGGACCGCCTGCTGCGGCCGCTGTTTCACGCGATGCTGAACGTCGATCCACGCGAAGCATCGGCGGAACTGACGGGCGCCATGGTGCGCGAGGCCCTGCTCGCCGGCGGGCTTGCGTGCCGGCCACTGGTGGCGCGCAACGGCCTCGGCAGCGCGTTCGTCGATCCGGCGCTGCGGCTGCTGCAACATGGCGGCGCGGCGATCCGGCTAGGCTCGCGCCTGGACGGAATCGTCTTCGCCGCCGACAACCGCCGCGTGCAAGCGCTGCATTTCTCCGACGAAAGCGTCACGCTCGACGCGAACCAGGCCGTGATCCTCGCGGTGCCGCCGGAAATCGCGCAAACGCTCGTGCAAGGTTTGCGCGCACCGACGCGCTTCGCGGCGACCGTCAACGTGCATTTCGCGGTTGAGCCGCCGTTTGGCTTGCCCCAGGTTACCGGGCTGCTCAACGGCACGGCCGAGTGGCTGTTCGCCTTCGAAGGCCGCTTGTCGGTGACCGTGAACGGCGCCGAGCGGTTGCTCGACACGCCGCATGAAGCACTTGCGGCCACCGTCTGGGCCGAAGTGGCTCAGGCGGCCAGTTTGCCGGTCGCGCCGATGCCGGCCTGGCAAGTCGTCGTGGAAAAACGCGCGACCTTCGCCGCGCTGCCGGATCAGGAAACGCGGCGGCCCGGCACGCGCACTCGCTGGAATAACTTGATGCTCGCGGGCGACTGGACGGCTACCGGCCTGCCCGCGACGATTGAAGGCGCGATCCGCTCCGGCCAGAAGGCCGCGGATACGTTGCTGAATGAACCGATGGAACGCCGATGAACGATTTATCTCAAGCCCAGCCGCTGGACGCCGTCCTGCCCGATTTCGCCGACGCAGCGCCGAATGCGCCCGCGCCCGCTGTCGTGGCCGAGGCGCCCGCAGCGTCGCTCGACGCCGCGATCACGCGCGCGACCGATGCAATTCTCGCCGCTCAGAAGGCGGACGGCCACTGGGTGTACGAACTCGAAGCCGACGCGACGATTCCCGCCGAATACGTGCTGCTGGTCCACTATCTCGGCGAAACGCCGAACGTGGAGCTGGAACAGAAGATCGCGCGCTATCTGCGCCGCATCCAGTTGCCCGACGGCGGCTGGCCGCTGTTCACCGACGGCGCGCTCGACATCAGCGCCAGCGTGAAGGCGTATTTCGCACTGAAGATGATCGGCGACCCGGCCGACGCCGAGCACATGGTCCGCGCGCGCGAGGCGATTCTCGCCAACGGCGGTGCCGAAACCGTGAACGTCTTCACGCGGATTCTGCTTGCGCTGTTCGGCGTGGTCTCGTGGCGCGCGGTGCCGATGATGCCCGTCGAGATCATGCTGTTGCCGATGTGGTTCCCGTTCCATCTGTCGAAAGTGTCGTACTGGGCGCGTACCGTGATCGTGCCGCTGCTCGTGCTCAATGCGAAGCGGCCGGTGGCGCGCAACCCGCGCCGCGTGCGGATCGACGAGCTGTTCCGCGGCGCGCCGGTCAACACCGGCCCGCGCGATCGGGCGCCGCACCAGCATGCCGGCTGGTTCCGGTTTTTCAGTGGCGTGGACGTGCTGCTGCGCGCCGTCGACGGCCTGTTCCCGAAGGCCACGCGCGAGCGCGCGGTGCGCGAGGCGGTGGCTTTCGTCGATGAACGGCTCAATGGCGAAGACGGCCTCGGCGCGATTTTCCCAGCGATGGCGAACTCGGTGATGATGTACGACGTGCTCGGCTATCCGGCCGATCATCCGAATCGCGCGATTGCTCGTCAGTCGATCGACAAGCTGCTCGTTATCAAGGATGACGAAGCGTATTGCCAGCCGTGTCTGTCGCCGGTTTGGGACACCTCGCTCGCGGCGCACGCGCTGCTCGAAACCGGCGAGGCGCATGCCGAACAGGCCGCCGAACGCGGGCTCGCGTGGCTGCGTCCGCTGCAGATTCTGGACGTGCGCGGCGACTGGATTTCGCGCCGTCCGAATGTGCGGCCGGGCGGTTGGGCGTTCCAGTACAACAACGCGCACTACCCGGACGTCGACGATACGGCGGTGGTCGTCATGGCAATGCAGCGCTCGGCGGCGGTGACGCAATCCGACGTCGATCGCGAAGCGATTGCGCGAGCGCGCGAGTGGGTGGTCGGCATGCAGAGCAGCGATGGCGGCTGGGGCGCGTTCGAGCCGGAAAACACGCAGTACTACCTGAACAACATTCCGTTCTCCGATCACGGCGCCTTGCTCGATCCGCCGACCGCCGACGTCTCGGGCCGCTGTCTGTCAATGCTCGCGCAACTCGGCGAACTGCCGCAGAACAGCGAGCCGGCGCAACGCGCGTTCGCGTACATGCTGAAGGAGCAGGAATCGGACGGCAGCTGGTACGGCCGCTGGGGCCTGAACTACATCTACGGCACGTGGACCGCGCTGTGTTCGCTGAACGCAGCCGGCATGCCGCACGACGACCCGCGTATGAAGCGCGCCGCGCAGTGGCTCCTGTCGATCCAGAACGAAGACGGCGGCTGGGGCGAGGGCGGCGAGAGCTACAAGCTCGACTACCACGGCTACGAGCGCGCGCCGAGCACGGCTTCGCAAACCGCGTGGGCTCTGATGGGCCTGATGGCGGCCGGCGAGGTCAATCACGAAGCGGTCGCGCGCGGCGTCGCGTATCTGCAGCGTGAACAGCGCGAGCACGGCCTGTGGGACGAAACGCGTTTCACCGCAACCGGCTTCCCGCGCGTGTTCTATCTGCGTTATCACGGCTATCGCAAGTTCTTCCCGCTGTGGGCGCTGGCGCGCTTCCGTCATCTGAAGCGCAACGGCCTCACGCGCGTCGCGGTCGGGATATAACGGATGCCGCTTTCCCCCACGCCGTCCGCCGGTGACGGCCGCAGTCCCTTGCCGGTGATCGTGGTGACGGGCATGGCGTTCGAGGCGCGCATCGCCCGTGGCGAAGGCGTCGAGGTCGTCTACGCGGCGCGCGCCGACCTGCTGGAGCGCGCGTTGAGCGCGGCGGTCGCGCGTGGCTGTTCGGGCATCATCAGTTTCGGCACGGCGGGCGGTTTGGCGCCGGACCTGGAGCCGGGCTCGCTAATCGTCGCGGACGCCGTCGAGGGGCCATTTGGGCGCCTCCAGACCGATCGGCCATGGTCCGACAGGCTCGCGGCCGCGCTGGCGGCCGGGCCGCTCTCCGCGCGTTTGCGGCGCGGTCTCATGGCGGCAGTCACCGCGCCTCTGGTGACGGCGGGCGACAAGGACGTGCTGCATCGCTCGAACGGCGCTTTGGCGGTGGATATGGAATCGCACATTGCCGGCGCGAAGGCCGCCGCGCATGGGGTTCCGTTTGCCGTGTGCCGCGCGATCGTCGATCCGGCGTGGCGCACGCTGCCTTCCGCGGCGACCGCCGGCCTGCGCGACGACGGTAGCACGGCGCTTGGGCCGATTCTGCGGGAATTGATACGGCAGCCGTCGCAACTCGGCGCGCTGATCCAGGTTGCCGTCGACGCCCGGGCCGCGCGCCTCTCACTGGTCCAAGCACGGCGCGCGATGGGCGAGGCCGGGGCATTGCGTATGGCCTTCGCCTGAAGCGCGCGCAACAGCGATCTTTCCCTTTTATTCAGCAGTTATTGAAATACTAGGGAAAACCCTTATATTTGGTACAATGCCAGTGTTAACCCTAGGTCGTGCCACCAGGCGCACGGCCCAGGCGCCTCGAACACGGAGTACCAAATGAATTTTCACACCAGAAAGTGGGTCAAGCCCGAAGATCTGAACCCCAACGGCACGCTGTTCGGCGGCAGCCTTCTGCGCTGGATCGATGAAGAAGCCGCGATCTATGCCATCTGCCAGATGGACAATCAGCGGGTCGTGACCAAGTTCATGTCCGAGATCAATTTCGTCAGCTCGGCACGGCAGGGCGACATCATCGAACTTGGCATGACCGCGACGCATTTCGGCCGCACCTCGATCACGCTGCGCTGTGAAGTGCGTAACAAGATCACGCGTAAAAGCATCCTGACCGTCGATAAGATGGTGTTCGTCAATCTCGACGAGCACGGCGAGCCGGCGCCTCACGGGCGCACGCGGATTCGTTACGCGGATGAGGCGTTTGCCCGCTATCGCGACGATGCGCGGCCGGTGCCGCAAGGCGCGGTTGCGGTTGAAGAAGAGCGGGGTGCGTCGCGCGCTGAGGTGGATAGCCTGCATTGAGCCGGTTGATTGGCTCTAACCCAGGCTGCGGCGCGTTGCACGCCGAAGTTGCAGTTCGTCCTGTCTTGGCCAGCGTCTAGCTCGGCTTTACCGGGCGCCCGTTCTGGGCGCCCTGTCTGAATCTCAATACTTATTGCGTCACCGGTGCTGAGGCCGGCTGTGTGCTGTCGGCTGGCGCTGCGGAAGGCGTCGGTGCGGGCGGCGCCGGTGTGGCAGTGCCTGAAGCGCCGTCGGGTGCCGTAGCCGGCGCGGCCGGCGTCGAGCCCGCTGCGCCGCTCGCGGGCGTTTCCCCCGGATCGGTGTAGTTGGGCACGCCTGCTGGCGCGCCAGTGGGGGCGCCCGAGGCCGCATTCGGCGCTTCCGCGGCGTCGCCCGGGTCCGCGTAGTTCGGCAGAGCGCCTGCCGCCGGCGCGCCCGCTGCGGGCGCCGACGAGGCGCCGGAATCACCCTGATCGTCATAGTTCGGCAGCGGCGCGGCGTTGTCGCCGGTGCCGCGCAGACGCGCACGGCGTTGCTGCGTATAGGCGTCGCGCACGAACGAGTACTTGTCCAGCGCGGCCTGTTGCAGCAGATCCGACGCGCCAAGCAGGTCGGAGCGCACGCTCACGAACTGCAGCACGTACAGCGGATTGCGCACCGCCGGCTCCATGTAGTTCAGCGGGTTGAACTTCACGTCGACGATAAGACCCATGCTGTCACGCACCGTGCTCGGGCCGAACAGCGGCAGGACGAGGTACGGGCCCGACGGAATGCCCCAGTGACCCAGCGTCAGGCCGAAATCCTGATGGTGCTTGGGCAGCCCGGCCGGCGTCGCCCAATCGAGCAGGCCGCCCAGACCGAAGGTCGAATTGAACGCGAAACGGACGAAGTCCTCGGTTGCGTCGGTGATCTTCAACTGCAGCAGCGCATTCGCGGCGTTGGTCAGATCGCCCAGATTCGAGAAGAAGTTGCTCACGGCGGTGCGCAACGGTTGCGGCGTCACCTTCTGGTAACCCTTCGCCACCGGAACGGCGACGTAGCGGTCCAACCCGTCGTTGAAATTGAACACGGCCCGGTTCACCGGTTCGAACGGGTCGCCGGGTTTGCGGTCGGGGCCGGTGGCGCAGCCGGAAATCAAACCGACGGCGACGAGTGCCAGCGCGCTGTTACGCAGCTTCATGCTTATATTCCTTTTTGCTTCGCGCGACGTGAGCGCGGCTTGCCCATCAACACGGGTTGAAACACCACTGCGCCGATCAGTGTGCAGAACAGCGAGAGCGCCAGCAAGCGCCCCATGCTGGACGTCCCCGGATGGTGCGACAGCCAGAGGCTGCCGAACGCCGTCGCCGTGGTCGCCGCGCTGAACAGCACAGCGTGCGTCAGGCTCGACTGCAGGAGGCCAGTCTGACCGTGGCGCCACGCCATCACGAAGTAGATCTTGAACGCTACGCCGACGCCGAGCATCAGCGGCAAAGCGATGATATTCGCAAAGTTCAGCGGCATGCCGAATACCACGCACAACTCGAGCGTCACGAGCGCCGACACTAGCAGCGGAACCAGCGTGCGCAGCATGTCGCCGATGCGCCGCAGCGCGATCCACAGCAGGATCGCAATCGACACGAGCGCGTAGCCGGCGGCCTGCAGGAACGCCTTGATGATGGTGTCGGCCGAATGCAGGATCGAAATCGGCCCGCCGATCGCGCCCGGCTCCGCCTTCTTCACCGCGTGCGCGAAGTGCGCGAGCATGACGTCGTCGTTCGGATCGGTGCCGGGTTTCACCTTCGGCGAAATGTCGACGAGGGCGCGGCCGTCTTTCGAGACCCAGCCCTTGGAGATTTCCTTGGGCAGATTCTCGCGGGTGATCTCGGTGGGTTGCAAGAGGTTGGCCAACTGCTTCAGCGCAATGCGCAGCGTGTCCGACATCGCGGTTTCGGCGCGATCGCGCGTGGCGGCATCGGCGGCGGCTAACTTCTGCAATGTGGCGGACAGATGCTTGGCTTCGGCGGCGCCCGGGCCCGGGTGATCGTCGGCGGCGAGCGAGAGCTGGTTCGACGCGCGCTTGAGCGCGGCGACGCGCACCGCATCCGTCGCCTGTTGCGCGGGCTGTTGCTGCAACGCGGGCAGTAGCTGCTGCGCGGCGCTCGCGATCAGCATCAGCTTTTGCTGCTGGTCGGCGGGAACGAAGGTGTCGAGCGTGTTGACGCGGCCTACTTCCGGCAACGCGCGCAGACGCGCGGCCATGCGGTCGGCGTCGGCGAGCGACGGTGCCAGCACGTGCACGTTGTTGACCGCCGCTTCCGGCGAATCCTTCAGCGACAACAGCGTCGCCATCGACTCCGTGTGCGGATCCTTCAGATGAAGCGGGTTGAAGTCGAAGCGCAAATGTGTGAGCAACGGCGTGGCGCCGATCACGACGATGAGCGTGCAGATCAGCACCGGCTTGCGATGATGATCGAGGAAATCGTCGACGGGTGCGAGTTGCTTGAAGCCAGGCGAACCGGCTTCGCCGGGCGGCCTGAAGATCTTCAGCAGGGCCGGCAGCAGCGTCATGTTGGTGAGGTACGCGACGAACATGCCGACGCCCGCGATCTCGCCCAACTCGGACACGCCGCGGTAAGCCGTCGGCAGGAACGAGAAGAAGCTCAGCGCGACCGCGACCGCGGCGAGCGTGAGCGGCACGCCGATGCTGTGCGACGTATGCATGAGGGCCGCGGAAAGACGGTTGTCGCGATTGCGCTCCTCACGATACTTGACGCCGAACTGCACGCCGAAATCGACCCCGAGCCCGACGAACAGCACCATGAAGGCGACCGAAATCATGTTGAGCGCACCCACCAGCATCAGGCCGAGCGCCGCGGTGATCGCGAGCCCGACGAACAGCGTGATGAACACGGCGGCGATCATGCGGCCCGAGCGCAGGGCCAGCCACAAAATGATCAGCACGACGATGAAGGTGCCGATGCCGTTGAGCACCGCGCCGTCCTTGACCGACGCGAACTCTTCGTCCGCGAGTGGCTGTTCGCCTGTCAGACGGACGGTGGCGCCGTAGCGCGAGTCGAGGTGCAGCGCGGCGGCGGTGTCGCGGATCGACTTCGAGGCCGTCGCGCCCGGCTCCAGCGCGTCGTAGTTCACGACCGGCTGCACGATGACGAAGGCGCGCGCCGGCTCGGCGGCCGCGCTCTTGTCGACCAACGCACGCCACGAGAACGCCGCCGGCTGGCCGGCCAGCACGCGGTCGAGCGTGGTCGCGCTTTGCGACAGCAGATGGCTCATGTCGCCGAGCTTCACCTGGCCGAGTTGAAGTGGCAGCAACAGACTCGTGGTCAGCGTGCCGGCAAGACCGGTCAAGCTCGGATCGTGCGCGAGGGCGTTGACGAGCGGCCGCGACTGGACGAGCTGCGAGGTGGTCGACATGACTTCGTCGGCCGACGGGAACAGCAGGCCGTTGTGTTCGAAGAACGGACCGCCGGCCGGCTGCGAAACCGCTACGAACTCCTTCGGATCGGCCTTGAGTGCCGTGGTCAGGGCTTGCGCGGCGGCGTCGGCGAATTCCGGCGCGCGCGCTTCGACGACCACCAGCACGGTTTGACCGCGATCCGGAAAAGCCTGGTCCATGGCATTTTCGAGCGACGACCATTGCTTGTCGGTCTCGACGAGACGGCTGATGTCCGTGTTGATCTTGAAGTTATAGGCAACGTAGAAACCGCTCAAGACGGCGAGCACGAGCGACAGCGCGACGATCCTCATCGGATGACGCACTGAATAGGCGACGAGACGGACAATAGATGACTTCAGCATGTAGGCGAACGTGGCCTTATCACGGTTGTTGTTTTTGACGAAAGTGCACAAGTATACAGAGCCGGAGCGCTCAGTCTCCGGTTCGGTAGCAAGTGCGGCTCCCGCCGACGCTCTTCGGGGCGGGAACGCAATCTCGGTATACTGGTCTATCCTGCTGTCGCCGCGTGCTTGCAAGCCCGGCGGCGCTTACTTCTTTCAGGTTCTGTCGAGCGTATGAAACGTTATCTGTCTGCTTTTCTGGCTGCGGCCGTGGTGTCCACCGCGGCATATGCGCAAAGCGCGCCCGACGCGGTGGTAAAAAGTGCTGTCGAGGGCACGGTGGCCGCGATGAAGGCTGACCCGCAGGCGCGCGGCGGCGACATGGCGAAGATCACCCAACTTGTGGAGTCGCGCTTCCTGCCGGCCACCGACTTTCAGCGCACCACGCGGATCGCGGTCGGCAAGGCCTGGGCTACCGCGACACCCGACCAGCAAAAGCAACTGTACGAGCAGTTTACGCTGCTGCTCACGCGCACTTATGCGGCCTCGCTGTCGCAACTGCGTGACCAGGACGTGAAGTTCAAGTTCTTGCCGGTCAACGTTCCGGCCGGCGCCAAAGACGTTGTCGTGCAGTCGCACGTGCTGAGCAATGGCGGCGATGATGCGATCGACTATCGCATGACCAAAGGTGCCGCCGGCTGGAAGGTTTACGACATCAACATGATGGGCGCCTGGCTGATCCAGGTGTATCAGACGCAATTCGCCGATCAGATTTCCAAAGGCGGCATCGACGGGTTGATCAAGTTTTTGACCGCTCACAATGCGCGCGGCGCGGGGTAACGGTTGATGGCCTCGTCTCGTGAGGCATGACACCTGAGACATAAAAAAAGCGCGGTGGCTCGATGGCCACCGCGCTTTTTTGTATTCACCACAAGGGGCGGTGCGAAACCGCCCCTATACCGCTTAGTGTGCTGCCGTCGCCGTCTGCACTTTCTTGCCCTTGCCCGACACCTTGATCTCTTCCAGCTTGATCTCGACGTGGCGGGAGAAGACGTATTCGGCGGGACGTTGCTTGTCCAAGGGGATATCCTTGGTGAACGCGCCCGACGTCTTCGGACCACGCAAGCTGACCTTCAGGGCCTTCAGCGGATGCGCCACCGTATCCATCACGGCGGTCGCTTCGAAGCCGCAGTGCACCATGCAGTCGGCGCACTTCTCGTAGTTACCCGTGCCGTATTTTTCCCACTGCGTGGTTTCCATCAGTTCCTTGAAGGTCTTCACGTAACCTTCGCCGACCAGATAGCACGGCTTTTGCCAGCCGAACACGGTACGCGCCGGGTTGCCCCACGGCGTGCATTCGTACGTCTGATTGCCGGCCAGGAAGTCGAGGAACATGCCCGACTGGCTGAACGACCAGTTCTTGCCATTGTTGCCGCGCTTGAAAATCTCGCGGAACAGTTGCTTGGTCTTGTCGCGGTTCAGGAAGTGCTGCTGATCCGGCGCGCGCTCGTACGCATAACCCGGCGAGACGGTGATGCCGTCCACGCCCATCGGGCCCAGCGTGTCGAAGAACGCGGCGACGCGTTCCGGCACGGCGTCGTTGAACAGCGTGCAGTTGATGTTCACGCGGAAACCGCGGCGCTTCGCTTCCTTGATGGCGGCGACAGCCTTGTCGTACACGCCTTCCTGCGACACCGAGTGATCGTGCGCCTGCTGATCGCCGTCCAGGTGAACCGACCAGACGAAGTAAGGATTCGGCTCGTAGTCGTCCATCTTCTTTTCCATCAGCAGCGCGTTCGTGCACAGGTACACGAACTTCTTGCGCGCGATGATGCCCTTCACGATCTGCGGCATTTCCTTGTGCAGCAACGGCTCGCCGCCTGCGATCGACACCACCGGCGCGCCGCATTCGTCCACGGCGCCGAGGCATTCTTCCAGCGACAGACGCTGATTCAGGATGGGATCCGGATAGTCGATCTTGCCGCAGCCATTGCAGGCGAGATTGCAGCGGAACAGCGGCTCCAGCATCAAGGCGAGCGGGTAGCGTTTGTTCCCGGACATATGCTGACGCATGATGTATGCGCCGACCCGGACTTTCTGTAGCAGCGGAATAGACAAGACGTCCTCCTTAAACTTCGCGTGCAGCGAGTGGTTGCATCAGCTTCGATGGCAACTTGAATTCGACCTTTTCTTCACGGCCCGCCATCGTCGTGACATCGACAGGCCCCAATGCGCTCAGCGCATCGATTACGTTCTTGACCATCTCTTCCGGCGCCGAAGCGCCGGCTGTGATGCCGACCGTTTGCACGTTCGCAAACCATTCCGGCTTCACTTCCGAACCGTCGGCGACGAGATAACTCGCCACGCCGCTTTCGCTGCCGATCTCGCGCAGCCGGTTCGAGTTCGAACTATTGGTTGCGCCCACCACCAGCAGCACGTCGACCTGTTTGCTCAACTCGCGCACCGCCGCCTGGCGGTTTTGCGTGGCATAGCAGATGTCGCGCGTATCCGGACCGACGATGTCGGTGAAGCGGCGCATCAGCGCGTCGATAATGCCACGCGTGTCGTCCACCGACAGCGTGGTCTGCGTGACATAAGCGAGCGGCGTGTCGAGCGGCAGGTCCAGATGCGCGACCTCGGCCTCGCTCTGCACCAGCAGCACCTTGCCTGGAATCTGGCCGATCGTGCCTTCCACTTCCGGATGCCCCGCGTGGCCGATCAGAATCAGCGTGCGGCCGGCGCCGACGTACTGGCGGCCCTGCACGTGCACTTTGGTGACCAGCGGGCAGGTCGCGTCGAGCACGTCGAGACCCCGCGCTTGCGCGTCGCGCTCGACGGTCTGAGCGACACCATGCGCGCTGAAAATCGCTACGGCGCCTTGCGGCACTTCATCGAGTTCCTCGACGAAGCGCGCGCCTTTCTGGCGCAGGTTGTCGACCACGTGGCGATTGTGAACAATCTCGTGGCGGACATACACGGGTGCGCCGTGTTGCTGTAACGCGCGATCGACGATCTCGATTGCACGAACAACACCCGCACAAAAGCCGCGGGGTTGAGCAAGGATGACTCGCATAAGTTGGCGAACTCCGACTGACGCGGGTTTCGAAGAAGTCGGTAAATATGACTTTATCGCCGCGATCATCTAATTTAGTTGACGTCTTGAGCCCCGGCGACGTGCCGGTACAGCAAAACCAAACGCGCATTCTAACGCTATCAGGCCGGCTTTGCTTTGGCGGCGCCCGGCGGGTGTTGGGCAGACGCCGCAGCAGCGGATCGATGCCCGGCGCCGCAAGCAGGCGATCGCGGCAACGTGATGTGGCAATCATTACACGCTGCAGCGGTTTGACGGAACCCTTAAACTACGTAGTCCCGCGGCGCGGTGGCGCCCGCATTACAAAAGGGTTTCGAGGCTCGCTGGATGGACGTCGATCAATACGAAAATTTTCCGGTCGCGAGCATGTTGCTGCCAAAGGCGCTGCGTGCGCCTATCGGCATTATCTATCAGGTTGTCCGCACGGCGGGCGACATTGCCGACGAAGGCGATTGGAGCGCAACCGAGCGGCACGCCCGTCTCGCCGACTTCCGTGCCGGCCTCGACGCGGTAGCGGAGCGCCGCGCGGCGCCGGTCCATCCGCTCCTGTTCGGCAAGCTCGCCGGCGTGGTCGCACAGTATAAACTGCCGCTCGCGCCGTTCTACGATCTGCTCCACGCGTGCGGCCAGGACATCGACACGAGTCGTTACGCCGACCGCGCCGCGCTGCTCGACTATTGCCGCCACTCGGCCAACCCGCTCGGGCATCTGATGTTGCATCTGATCGGCGCGGCCACGCCGGAGAATCTCGCCGACGCCGACGCGATCTGCACGGCGTCCCAGTTGATCAGCTTCTGGCTGGACGTCTCCGCCGATTGGAAAAAGGACCGCGTGTACCTGCCGCTCGCCGATATGCGGCGCTTCAACGTGACCGAGGCGCACATCGCCCACGGTGTCGCCGATGAAGACTGGCGGGCGCTCATGGCGCACGAGGTGGCGTTCGTCCGCGAGACACTGGTGCGTGGCGCGCCGCTCGCGTTGCGTATTCCAGGGCGGCTCGGCATCGAGTTGTGCGGCGCCGTTCACGGCGGCCTGCGCTTCCTCGAACGGATCGAGAAGGCGGGCTATGACGTGTTTCACGAGCGGCCGGTGCTCAATACGTTTGACTGGTGCGTCGTCGCGGCCCGCACCGTGGTGATGTGGCTGTCGCGGCGCGTCGGCGTGCAAGCGCGTTCAATCGAGGGTAATGCTTAATGGCGGTGGTTCTGTTTCTTCTTTCGTGTCTCTCCTTGCTGATCTGGTGCGTGTTGCTGTTCGCGCGCGGCGGTTTCTGGCGCGCGCGTCCTGTCGCGCCGCTGACCATCGAGCCGCGCGCAACGTGGCCGGCGGTGGCCGCCGTGGTGCCGGCCCGCAATGAAGTCGATGTGATCGCCGAGGCGGTCACCACGCTGCTTCAGCAGGACTACGAGGGCGAATTCCACGTGATCGTCGTCGACGACCACAGCACCGACGGCACCGCCGCCGCCGCTCGCGCCGCCGCGTTGCAGTTGCAATGTCCGGACCGTCTGACCGTGCTGAGTGCGAAGCCGCTGCCGCCCGGCTGGTCCGGCAAGGTGTGGGCGCAGTCGCAAGGTATCGAGGCCGTGCGCACGCTCGGCTTGTCCACGGACTTCCTTCTGCTGACCGACGCCGACATCGGCCATCCCACCGACGCGGTCGCGCAACTCGTCGCGCGTGCGGAGGCGGAACAGCGCGATCTCGTCTCGCTGATGGTGCGTCTGCGCTGCGATTCGTTCTGGGAAAAGGCGCTGATTCCGGCCTTCGTGTTCTTCTTTGCCAAGCTGTACCCGTTCTCGTGGGTCAACAACCCGCGCAATCGCACGGCGGCGGCCGCTGGCGGTTGCATGCTGGTGCGTCGTAGCGCGTTGGAAGAAGCGGGCGGTATCGAGTCGATCCGCGCCGAGCTGATCGACGACTGCAGCCTCGCCGCGCGCATCAAGCATCGCGGCACGGGGCGTCATCCGATCCGGCTGGATGTGGCGGCGCGCAGCGTGTCGCTGCGTCCGTACGATAGCTGGCGTGAGATCTGGAACATGATCGCGCGCACGGCATTCACGCAGTTGCACTACTCGCCGCTGCTGCTGGCGGGCACGCTGGCCGGCATGGCGATCATTTACCTGATGCCGCCGGTGGCCGCTCTGGTGCTCGGTCCGACGGGCTGGCCGGCGTGGCTTGCGTGGGCGGCCATGTGCTGCGCTTATGCGCCGATGCTCAGCTATTACCGCCGCTCGCCGTTGTGGGCGCCGTTTCTGCCGCTGGTCGCGTTGTTCTATGTTGGCGCGACGTTTGCGTCGGCGGTGCGCTATTGGCGCGGCAAGGGCGGACAGTGGAAGGCGCGGGTTCAGGCGCCGGTGCAGGAACGCTGAAGCAGCGGCCAGTAATCGCAGTGAAATAGAAAAGCGGCGCTCTTGGGCGCCGCTTTTTTATTTGGTGAGCATCATGTAGAGCTGGATCACCATGTCGGGCGAGAACGTGAACGGTACCCAGCCATGGCCCGTGTGGCGCATGACCAGCAAACGGTCGCCATTCGACTGTTTCTGTACGGCCATGACCGGATTCTTCGTGGACACGAAGCGCCAGCCCGGTGGAATGCCCGGCGGCGGTTCCGGCGTCATCGACGCGCGGGCGTTCGACAGCTCTTCGATCAATTGGCCGATCTGCTCCGCGCGCAGCGCGACGGTCTGGCCGCCGATCGTCATGGTGATCTCGTTCTGCGCGGGACGATTGATTTCGAGCGTAGGCTGAAGCTTCGGAGCCGCCGCCTCGTCTTCGACGACGGCCGCCTCGGTCTCAGCCGCATTGGATTCGGCCGCGACCTGATCCGCCGACGCTTGCGGCGCGGCGTTCTCTGCGGGTGTCTCGGGGATGTTTTCGGCCTGCGGGGCCACGACAGCCTGAATGAGCTGATCGACGCCCATTTCCAGTGCGCCGAGCTGTTCGTGAAGATTCATGCGAGGTTTCTCTGGTAAGACCCACGATTTTACCTGCTGCGCGTAGGCTTTTACCTTTCGCTAACACAGTGACGTTGTAACAAAATGCTTGCGGCCGCACCAGACTGCTTGGCACGGGCCGCGTGACTAGCGTTGCTTCAGGGCTTCAAATAGCTCGCTTGCCGGAACCAGTCGAGCGCGTCGCTCAAGCCCTCGCGATAGGGCCGCGCGCGATAGCCGAGTTCGCGCTCCGCTTTCGCCGACGTGAAATACATCTTGTTCTTCGACATTTTCAAGCCGTCGACGGTGACGAACGGTTCGCGTTTCGTGATCTTGGCAACTGCTTCAGCGCCCATGGCCAGCGGATAGAGCGGCCAGCGCGGCAAGCTCAGCGTCGGCGCCTTGCGGCCGGTCAGTGCCGCGATATCCGCGAGCATCTGTTGAAGCGGCAGATTTTCGCCGCCGAGAATATAGCGCTCGCCGATCTTGCCGCGTTCGAGCGCGAGGAAATGGCCGGCCGCGACGTCGTCAACGTGCACGAGATTCAGGCCCGTGTCGACGAATGCCGGAATCTTGCCGAGCGCCGCTTCCACGATGATGCGTCCGGTCGGCGTCGGCTTGACGTCGCGCGGACCGATAGGCGTGGACGGATTGACGATCACCGCAGGCAGGCCGTCTTCGGCGATCATCCGCTCCACCGCGCGCTCGGCCAGCACCTTGCTGCGCTTGTACACGCCGATCGCCTGGTCGGCTTTGAGCGGCGAGGTTTCGTCGGCGGACTGGCCGGAACTGGTCACTTTCAGCGTGGCCACGCTGCTCGTGTAGACGATGCGCTCCACGCCTTCCTTCAGCGCCGCGCGCATGGTCGCCTCGGTGCCTTCGAGGTTCGAGCGCTCGATCTCGCTCGGGTCCGGCGCCCACAGCCGATAGTCGGCGGCCACGTGCAGCAGATAGCGCACACCGCGCAGTGCGTTGCGCATCGACGCTTCGTCGCGCATATCGCCGATCACAATTTCCGCGTCCAGCGACTCGACGTTCTGACGCGGACTGGTGGCGCGCACCAGCACGCGCACCTTGAAACCCTTCTGTTGCGCGATGCGCGCCACCGACGAGCCGACGAAGCCGGAGGCACCGGTCACGAGCACGAGATCGCGATTCTGTTCGGTCATTCTGTTTCCATTCCCCGCATGACAGTCGACGGATTGTACGTGGCGCGCGCGCCGTGTGTCGTGTGGGTGGTTTCCAGGAGACGCGGTTGAACGCACGCTTTGCCGAGCAAGCTCGCCGCGACGCGACTAGAATGCCGGCTTGAAAGATTTTGCGTTGCATGGGACCAGAGTAAGCGCTAAAGCGCTAACTCTGATCGACAAGGAGATGACGGCATGGCCCCGGATCTGGATCAGCGGATCGAAACGTATTACGTGCGCGTGCGCGGCACCGTGCAGGGCGTCGGCTTTCGCCACGCGACCGTGCGGCAGGCGCACGCGCTCGGTATCAAGGGATGGGTGGCGAATCTCGACGACGGTTCCGTCGAAGCCATGTTGCAAGGCTCGGCCAACCAGGTCGACCGCATGCTGTCGTGGCTGCGTCACGGGCCGCCAGCGGCGCGCGTGACCGAGGTGACCGGCGAAGAGCGCGCCACCGAAAAGCGCTACGAACGTTTCGAACAGCACTGAGCGGCTGCACGCAAAACAGGCAAAAACAAAAGGCGGCGCGCCATCTTGCGCGATGACGCGCCGCCTTGCCGTGTTTGCGTGGCCGTGCTTCAGTCAGCGGCCGAGCGCGCTCATCGTGCCACCAGCAGACTCTCCGCAAAGCCCCATTCGTCTTCGATCCATTGATGGCTGCACACGAAGCCGGCGTCGTCCGCGATCGCGGGCATTTCTTCCGCGCGATATTTGTGGCTGCTCTCGGTCCAGATCGTTTCGCCCGCCTTCAGCGACACCGTCAATTGCGCCGCGCCCACGCGCGCGGTGATATCGCGCTTCGCCCGCAGATGCATTTCGATGCTGCGCGCGTCCGGATTGAAGCGCGCGACGTGTTCGAACGCCTCGAGCGGAAAGTCGCCGTCGAGTTCGCGATTGATGCGCGCGAGCAGGTTCAGATTGAACGACGCGGTCACGCCGATCGAGTCGTCGTAAGCGGCCACCAACACCGGCGTCGGCTTGATCAGGTCCGTGCCGAGCAGCAATGCGTCGCCGGGAGCGAGCATGTTGCGGATATCGCGCAGGAAACGTGTCGCCGCGAGTCTGCCGAAATTACCGATCGTACTGCCAAGGAACAGTACGAGTAACCGCTCGTCTGCCGCGCGCTGCTTGCTCACTTCAGCGAGACCAGCCAGGTAATCGCGTTCATAACCAACGATCGAAATGCGCTCGATGTCGCCGAGTTCGCGCCTGCACAACTGCAACGCACTGCGCGAAATTTCAATTGGGCAGTAAGAAGTGGGGCGCTTTTTACACAGCGCTTCCAGAATGCGCCGTGTTTTACGGCCGCTGCCGCTGCCGAGTTCGGCGACGGTCACGTCGTGCGGCAGATGCGCGACGATATCCGCGGCGTGCCTGGTAAGCAGGCGTTCCTCGGCGCGCGTCACGCCGTATTCCGGCAACACGGTGATCACTTCGAACAGCGCGGAGCCCACTTCGTCATACAGATACTTCGACGGCAGCTCTTTCTGCGGCGTATGGGTGAGGCCTGCGCGAACGTCGGCGGCAAAGGCGGAGCGTAGGTCGGGCGATGCGTCGTGCGATAGGGCTGGCTGGGTCATGCTGGCTCCAGTAGTCACATTCGATGAGCGGGATTGCTGCCGGGCGGCGGCGCGCGTGATGAAATGCAGTTGATGCGTGCCGCGGAGAAGAAGGGCGGGCTCGGTCCGTAGGACTGCCATCGCCGGCCCGGCTCATGGATGCTGCACATGCTGTCCCCGAAGGGGACTTCCTGCAGGGCGTTGCGAACGGTGATGCAAACAGCGTCGCAAGACTAAGTAGCAAGATTCGCGCTTGAGCCGCTCGGCGCGAGATGATGTGCGACGTTGCCGACGAAAAGCCCGGCGTTGTTGGCCGCACGTGAAGTTATGTTCTAGTCCATCGACGCGCGATGCGCACGGAATAATTTCAGGTTGCCGACGAAACCGCGCGAAACTTACGCGAATCCGCGAACGGATAACCCGTCTAGAATGCCGCCTTTGCGTCACGCATCGAAGACAAAAAAACGCAGTGCCGGATACGCACTGCCCGCTTGTGAGACCTCACTTCCAATGACAACAACGAACGCCGCGCGATTGAATGCTGCGCTACAAACATATCGGCCCGCACACGTGCCTGTCTTGCACGTCGCAGCGGCTGCCCAACGGGGCGCTCGATGAACCAGTATGACCCAAAGCGCGGGATCGCGTTGTCGGTCTGCGCATCGGCGATGTTTGCTTTACTGTCCGCTTACGCCACGCTGCTCGCGCCGCTGAGCGGCCTCGATATCTTCGCGTGGCGCATCGTCTGGACTGTGCCGGGCGCGCTGCTGCTAGTGGCGTTGCGAAAGCGCCTGCCGATTCTCCGGCAACTTCTTTACCGCATGGTGACCGAGCCGAAGCTCGGCGCGGCGATGATCGTGAGCGCGGCCTTGCTCGGCGCGCAACTGTGGGTGTTTCTGTGGGCGCCGCTGCATGGCCGGATGCTCGACGTTTCCCTCGGCTATTTCCTGCTGCCGCTGGCGATGGTGCTCGTCGGGCGCTTCTACTACCACGAGCGTCTCGACGGTTTGCAGTGGTTGGCCGTTGCGTGCGCGGCCACGGGCGTCGCACACGAACTGTGGATCACGGGCGCGTTTTCGTGGCCGACCTTGCTGGTCGTGCTTGGTTATCCGCCATATTTCGTGTTGCGCCGCAAAATCAATCACGACTCGCTCGCTATGTTTACCGTGGAGATGGGGCTGCTGCTGCCGCCGGCAATCGTGTTCGTGATCGGCGGCGGCTCGCTGGCGATGATCTCCGGCCGTCTGGACATGTGGTGTCTATTGCTGCCAGGCCTCGGCGCACTGAGCACCATTGCGCTGGCTTCCTATCTCAAGGCGAGCCGGTTGTTGCCGGTCGCGTTGTTCGGCATTCTCGGCTATGTCGAGCCGGTGCTGCTGGTGCTGATCTCGATCACGCTGCTCGGCGAAACGCTGAGCGCCGCGCAGTTGGCGACCTACGTCCCCATCTGGATCGCGGTCGCATTGACGACATTGCATAGCGTGCGCCTCGTTCGTTTCGCGCCGAACTGACTTGGGTTGATCCGCATCGAGCATGCAGCCGATGAATCCGGCGGCGCGCTTCAGCGATGTGCCGCTGTACTGTCCGCATTGATCCGCGTGGGACCGACTTGCGCTTCGATGGCTTCGCGCAGCGCGGGACGCCAGCCGAAGCCGAACAACGCTTCGGCTAGCACGAATAGCGGTCCGATCAGCAGGCCGATCACATCGTCGACAAAAGCGGGCTTGCGATGTTCGTAGGCAACGTGTCCGATGAACTGAAACACCCAGCCGACCAGAAAGAGCCCGACGCCGATCACGAGCCACATCAACGTGGATTGCGTGGCTGTCCAGTGGCCGAACGCGACGCAGAGTGCGGACACGAACGCCATCATCACGCCAAGCGGCACGTCGAGCACGAGGTAATACAGCGTTGCCGCGACGAATAACACCCACGCCGGCGATAGCGTCAGCGGCCACGCGCCGACAGCGAAAGCCGGCCGGCTCAACAACACCGCCAACGCCAGCACGATCATCGGAATGCCGATGAAGTGCGTGGCGATATTGCGCCGGTCCCGATGGTAGGCCGCGTATTGCGTAAGCTGTTGCGTCAGCGTTCTCATGGATGCCGCTCCTCCTTCAAAGTCAGCATAATCGCGGGCAGCGGAATTTGAAACCATCGGGTAGCCGACAATCGGGCGGGAGTGCGGTTCTATGACTGCGAGTTTTCCATCGAATGAGCTTGCCGCGTTGCTTGGGCGCAGTGCGTGGTTTCGCTCGGCGCCTGCTGCCATGCAGGCGCAGTTGACCGAAGCGGGGCGCGTCGAACGTCTCGCCGCCGGTCAGCGGCTCTTCACGCGCGGCGATTCCGACGACGGCCTCTATTGCGTGCTTGACGGCCTGGTGAGAATCGGCGCGGCCAGTTCGGCAGGCAAGGAGGCGTTGCTTGCCGTCATCGAGCCGGTGAACTGGTTCGGCGAGATCGCGCTGTTCGACAACCGGCCGCGAACCCACGACGCGTATGCCGAACGCGATTCCAAGCTGTTTCATGTGCCGCGCGCCGCACTCGCCGCGCTGCTCGAACGCACGCCCGCTTATTGGCATCTGTTCGGTTTGCTGTTGACGCAAAAGCTGCGTCTTGCTTTCGACGCGATCGAAGAAGCCGCGTTGCTGCCCGCCGCGCAGCGCGTGGCGCGCCGCCTGTTATTGATGGCAGGCGGCTACGGCGAGCCCGGCGCATTGCGGCGCGTGCTGAAAGTCCCGCAAGAAGATCTCGCGATGATGCTGGCGCTATCCCGGCAAACGATCAATCAGGTGCTGAAGCAGTTCGAAACACAAGGCGCGCTGAAGCTCGGCTATGCGGAAATCGAAATCACCGATGTGCGGAAACTTGGCGCGTTGGCGGAGTTGACTCCCGCTGCGGGTTGATTGCTGTGCTTTTGCTTTTTACCCTTTGCCTTGCTCACGAGAAGAATGCAAACGGCAGCGTGGCGGCCAGATAGACCGCAATGCCCATCGACGGCAAGCCCAACGCAATGGCGATGGCCGCGACGGCGCTGCTCGCGACGGTCAACGCAAGCGTGCGCTGACGAGCCGTTTTCCGCCCGGCAAGCGATGCGCGCTGGGGCGTGTCGCTGGTGTCATCTAGCGATACGGCGGCGTGCTGGTGGGTGTTCAGACTGGACATGGTGACTTTCCGATGATCGATCATCGAAGTCTGACATTCCTGCCATATCGAACAGCTCAATAACGCATCGCCCGGCGCAAAAGAGATGTATACGGCCGCGCCAATCCACTACACGGCGCTGAAATTTTTATAAGCATTTTACGGCGCGCCCCTGTTTCTTTTGCGATTCGCTACATCCAGCCCGGTAAGGTCGAGACACCCCGGTCAGGAAGCGAAAATATGCATGGAAATAGCGTTCTGGATGGTGTTCCAGTACAACGAAAAGCCGGCCGCTATCCGGCATCCGGCTTGACGATCATGCTTGCAGCGATCTTCGTCTCATGCGCCACCGCCGCGCATGCCGATGACGCTCAGCCGGTCGCACAAGCACCCATCGTCGCGAGCGAGACGACTTCAGAAACCAGCTTGCCGGCTCTCAGCGATATCACCGCCGTGCTGCGCGCGCAATTTCGCGTGGCGCCGATGGAATCGCTGAAGATCGCGCGCGCCGTGCTGATCGAATCCGATCGCCACGCCATCTCGCCGGTCTTGCTGCTTGCGGTGATGGCGGTCGAATCGAGCTTCGATCGCCACGCGGTTAGCGTCGTGGGCGCGCGAGGGCTCATGCAAATCCTGCCCGCCGCGCATCCGCAATTGATCGTGGGCGCAACCGATCTGTCCGATCCGGCAATCAATGTGCGAATCGGCTCGACCATTCTGCGCCGCTATCTCGACGAGAGCGGCGGCGATCTCGATGCCGCTTTGCTTCGCTACAGCGGCGGCGGGCACGGCTATGCGCACCGTGTCGCGCTGAATATGCAGCGTTTCGACGCAAGCTTGCGCCGCGAATGAAGTACTCATTCGCGGCGCAGTGAGGAGAGATTGAACAGGATTCGCTAGTTCATCACGCCGGCAAACTCGGCACGCAAATCCTGCAACCTGTCGCGCGCGGTGCTCAGACGCTCGACGAGTTGCGCCGAAGCACGCGAGATCGGCATACGTGTTTCGTCGCTGAGCGAATGATCGAAGGCCAGCATCGCTTTGATAGCGGACGGATTCGGCGCGGCGAACAGGAGCCGCAAGACTGGCAGCAAGCTGGCGAACAGATTGCGCGCATCCACTTCGCGTTCAGCCCCGAGCAAGTCCTGGTACGCGACCAGCAGATCCGCGCAGACGTGCGCGCTGGCCAGAATGCCGCCTGTTCCGCCGTGATGCAGACAATCGTCCAGGGCTTCGTCCGTGCCGCACAGGACGTTGATCGGCAGGGCGCTCAACTTGTCGAAGTGCTCCTTCACGCACTCCTTGATCGCGACGATGTTGCCGCACTCGATGAGTCGCGCGACCGTATCCGGGGCGATCGTCACGCCGGTTCGGTGCGGCACGTCATACAGGACGATGGGACGCTCGGTCGCGAGCGCGGCCTGCTCGAAGTGCCACTGCACGCCGGCCTGATCCGGACACACGTATGACGGCGCGGAGACCAGATAGCCCGCGCACTCCCAACGCTCATAGCGCTGAATATCGCGCAGCACGTCGCGTGTATTCGATCCGCCGACGCCGATCAGCATCGGCAGACGGGAGCCGGTCACTTCGGTCAGCGCCTGCAATACGGTGAGGCGCTCGGCTTCCTGTAACAAGGCGGCTTCGCCCGTCGTGCTCAACGCGACAATGCCGCTGATCTCCGTGCGCAAGTAGTATTCCGCGAGGCGCTGCAATGAGTCGATATCGACTTCGCCGTTACGCAGCGGCGTAACGATGGGCAACCAGATGCCTGAGAACATGATTAGCGCGCCTTTGCGGCCGCGCTGCGGCGCTTCAATGGCCCGATCATCGCGGCGGGAAGTGTCGTGATCAGCGTGTGCAGCGTGAAGTCGAGGTCGTCGGGGGCAATGTCGAGTTGCACGCGGATTTCCTGGCGGACCGCTTCCGTGGCGACGACATAAACACCGAGAGGAGAATGAAGCAGGACGCGAAGCTGGGTGCCGGGAAGTTCGTGCGATCGGTGCGGCAGGGTTACCTGCAAGCGGACGCGCGTCGCGGGAAAGGGAATGACGTTGTTGCGTTGAACGTGCGGCTCGTTGAGCGGCTGAGTGGCGAAACTGTCGATTGATTGTGTGAGAGCCATGTGATGCGGCGTTCGTCGACGCCATGGTTGATCAAGACAGCTTCAGATTAGACGTCTGCGGGTAAACGCGGTGCAAAAATTGGGGTGTTCGTTGGAAAAATCATACGGCTCCCTTAACGTGCAAGTGCTCGACGCGATCCGGAACGCGCATGAAAAAAGGCGAGTCATATGACTCGCCCTCCCTGAACGGCACAGTTCGGCTTCGATTACCTACACATGCCTGGCCGCTGCGTGCCGAAACCGATCACGTGTTATTGCGTTTTCGTCGTGTCGGTCTTTGCGCCGTCGGCTTTTACCGGGGCATTGCTGGCCTCTTTCGCGCTCTCCGTCTTGGTCTTGGCGGCGCTCGTTTCAGCCGCGGCCTTCTTGGTGGTCTTATGGGCTTTTGCCGTGTGATGAGCGGAAGTCTTCTTCACTTGCGCTTTGGTCGCGGCTTTGGCCGGCGCTTTCGTTGCCGCGGTGCCTTCGTCCGTGGCGCCCGTTTGCACGGCGGTGCTCGCCTTCAGGTTCGCCTGGCCGGCGGGCTGCGTTTGCGTGGGCTGCGCGGATTGCGTGGTGGACGGTGCGGCCGTTTGAGCGAAAGCGGTCGACACGAGCAGAGCGGAAGCGAGAGCGGCGAAAAGCGTCTTCATGGTTTAACTCCTGGTTTAACCGGTTGATTCTTGTGTCGCGGCTGAAATGTTTCAGCGCTGCCGGTTTAACGTTGGCGGGAAGACAGGAGTTGACGACGTTGTGGTGACAAAACGTAACCGCTGAAACATATTGGGGATCCCGAAGCAGTTTCAGCTACGCGGCCCACGGCCACGTGAACGGTGCCGGATACGACGAATGCGCGAGCAGCGGTGATTGCGAAACGTGAGACCGCGTGCGAAAGGCGAAGGCGGCGAAAAGTTTTTCGCGCCTCCGCATGACTGCGCTACGTTAGCGCGTCATTGAAACGGGTTCTGGACGACGCCCGGCTTCGCATCCGGTTCATCCTTCACCTTCGCGGGCAAATTGCTCTGCGCCTGCAAGCTGGCCACGATCGCATCCACCGCTTCCTTGAGTGCCAGCGCCGCCTTCAATCCGCGCTGATCCTGCGTCAGTTCCAGCGTGCCATTCAGCACGATGCGCGTGGTGCCGTTACTCACGGTCAACGCATCGCCCTGAATGTTGAGCACGTCGTCGTCGTTCGAATAGGGTTTAAACACCTTTCAGTCCTCCCGGTCGCTGATCTTTGAGGTTCTCCGGAATGCCCGGAAAACGAATGCCCGATGCTGCTTCGAGTTCGTGAATCGTCTTGATGTCGTAACGGTTGGTCGAGACATTGTCCACCACAACGGCGAACGCCATCTTCCGCGAAGGCACATAGACCACCTTGAACAACTGCGTCGGCACGAACACGCGCGTCGGTCCGATGGTCTGCAACTGCTGGCCGTTGAAGATCGGGCCGGTGACCACATAGGTATCGTCGTACGACACAGCGATCTTGCGCACCGACGTCTCGATGCGTGCCCACAGACGCTGGTTGTTCTCGCGGTTCTGCGGCACGACGTTGGCCAGCGAGAACGACTGTGCCATCGCCTCCTGATTCCAGCGATTGCCCGCCGGACTCATATGGCCGCGATCGAATCCGCTGCGCTTATAGTCCGCGAGTGTGGCGCCTTCGCCGTCCGGCAAGCGCGCGTCTTCGAAGAACTTGTTGGTGCGCACCATGTCTTTAGCGGCTTCGATATGGTCGCGCGTCAGATGCTCGGCGGACCACAGCGGGCCGTGCGTGATGCCCGAATGCAAAACCGCGAAATCGCTATAGCAAAGCATGCGCGTTTTCGGGGCCATCTTCTGATTGCTCAGAACCGGCCATTGCGCGTTCGGTGTGAATTGGGTGCAGGAAGGCGCTGCGCTGGCGTGAGCGGCAACGGCGAACAACAGACAGGCAAACCACTTCTTCATGTGTCAGTCAGTCGAGGGATGGGGGCGCAAGTATAGCGTTGCGAGCCCATCTCGCGCGACGTGAAATGCAGGGAAAACACCGGAGAGAAAACGGATGCGCGCGTTGAGCGCTGTCATGAAAACGATGCCGGCGCGTGGCGCGCACGGAGACGTCCACCTCTCGCCGCACCAAAAAAACGGGCCGCCTTGCAGCGACCCTAATGCGTGGATTTCCAACTTTACGCACGCAAACTTAAGGCGGCCTTAAATGCGCAAGAGACGAAAGTGGCAAGCGAAGAAAGGGCGCACGCACGCACGTACGAATTTACCCACGCGCGAGCGAAGCGCCGCTCGCGCACGGAAATTTCGACCGATAAAAATCAGTGCTGAAACCTAATTGTCGAACACGCTGTGTTCGGCGCGGACCTGTTGGCGGTCCACTGCTTGCAGACGCCAGAAACCGCTGGTCGTCGCGCGCGTCGGCAGGGCGGTCCATGCCGCGGCGCCTTGTGCGGCGCTCACGCGCTGCTTGCGGTCCACGTGCAATCCGCGCAGCGTGCACAGCGGCGCGTCCGTGCTGGGCGCACAGAGCGTCGTCACGCCGTTATCGTCGTGTAACTCGCCCCAGGGGGGCAGATCGATCCCTTGATGTGCTTCTCTCGACCACCGGTGTTCGTCGGTGTCGAGCCATAGCACAGCGTAGTCATGGCTGACGGTGGGATCGGAACCGTTGATGAGGATGGTCAGTCGCATGGCGGGTTCCGTACAAAGTGCGAAGTTGGCTTTACCAGTCTACGCCGCAAAGCGTGTTATGCAAGGCAAAACGTATGACGATCGGCACGAAAAAACGGACGCCCGATGCATACGGTTGTACGATAGCCGCGTCCTGTTGACGTTCGCGGAGGCACGCCATGCTGCATCGATTTGTGCAATGCGCGGTGATGGCAGGATGCCTGAGCACGGTGGCCGCCGTCAGCGCCGCGGCGGACAGCGCACCGTTCACCGCGCCGGTGCCGATCGTCTATGTAACCGACTTCGATCTGGACGTCGCGAACGTGACGCCGGACAGCGGACCCGGCCAACGCGTGCGCCGCCTGCGCGGTTTGCTCCCGAGCGGACCGGGACCAATGGGACAGGACAAGAATCCGCAGGACCACGCCAAACACATCGTGGACGAAATGGCGGACGCGCTGACGGACGATCTGAAAAAGGCTGGCGTCGATGCGCGCCGCAGTGCGCCGGGTCAGCCGTTGCCGACTGTCGGTTGGCAAGTGCGCGGCGTGTTTCTGAGCGTCGACGACGGCAATCGCCTCAGGCGCGCCATGGTGGGATTCGGCGCGGGCCAGAACGACATCCAGGTGGCGGTGTCGTGCGACAGCCTCGGGGCGCCTGATCTGCCGCCGCTGTATCAGGCCGTCGACGAAGCCGACAGCAAGGGCATGCCGGGCGCGGCCATCAAACTGAATCCTTACGTGATCGCCGCCAAGTTCGTGATGGCGAGCGGCGACGAGAAGAAGACGATCAAGAAGACGGCTCAGCAGATTTCAGATGCGGTGATCGCCAAGCTGCATGGCGCGGCGCAGTAGTTCGCGTCGAAACGCCGGCGGGGCGGCTGCCGGCGTTTCAACTCTCACGAACTCTCGAATTCTCAAACGTTCAAGCCAGATCCAACGGCGCTGTCAAATCCCCCAGCGGCGCGAGCCCGTTGCTCGCAAATGCCCGATCGCGTGCCACCACGCCGTCGAGCGGCGCGAGGCCATGCACACGGCTGATCAGTCGAAGAATCGAATTGGTGTCGTACACCGTGTGATCGACGTAGCCCTTCTTCGCCAGCGGCGATATCACCAGCGCGGGAATCCGCGAGCCCGGACCCCAGCGATCGCCCTTCGGCGGCGATACGTGGTCCCACCAGCCGCCGTTCTCGTCGACGGTGACGATCACGACCGTATTCGCCCACTGCGGCCCGCGTTGAATATGCTCGATCACCGTCGCAATGTGACGGTCGCCCGATTCGACGTCCGCGTAACCCGCGTGCATGTTCAGATCGCCTTGCGGCTTGTAGAACGCGACTGTCGGTAAGCGCCCTGCATCGATATCCGCGATCAGATGGTTGGTCGACGCGTCGTTGCCGAGGCCGCCATCGCGCAGATACTTGCGCCGTGTCGCCGTGCCCGGCGCGTAATTGGCGAAGTAGTTGAACGGCTGGTGGTGATACTGGAAGTCGGGTACCGCGCCCGTATCCTGATGCTCCAACGCGTACTGCCAGGCGCCGCTGTACCACGCCCAGTCGACACCCTTGTCCGTCAAACGGTCGCCGATCGTCGCGTAATTCTGCGGCGGTAGCACGCGCGGATTCGACAGGTCCGCGAAGGCTGGATTGCCGCCTTCGGCCGGCCGCACGTTGCTCGGCTGATACGGCGGCGCCATGGTGTTGACGGCGTAGCCGTCGGCGGTGAACGCGCCGTCGTTGACGAATTTCGGCGGGCCGTCGAGTGCGGACGCGGGCGACTCCTCCGACTGCTTCAACCGCGTGCCGGTCGGATCGTCACCGTCGACCACCGACACCATCTTCTTCGCCGGGCTGTTCTGGATGTCGGGATAGAACGGTGCCTGCGCCGAGATCAGAAAGATGTGGTTCAGCCACGAGCCGCCGAAGGCCGCCATGAAAAAGTTGTCACACAGTGTGTACTGCTGCGCGAGATTCCACAGACGCAGTGTGTCGGCGGAATTACGGTAGTGCCCCATCACCAGGCCGCCGGAATCGCCCCATGCGGCGAACTGGTTATTGCGGCCGGCGTTGATCTGCATCTGATTCTGATAGAAGCGATGCACGAGATCGCGCGTGATCACGCCGGTCGGCAGCGGCGCGCCCTGCGCGTCGGTGATATGGAAAGGTCGGTTGTGCAGGTTGACGATATCCTTCTGGCCGATCATGTAGCGCTTGCCGTCCACTTCCTGCGCTTGCGGCACGAGGCCGCCCCAGATGGCCGGCAAGCGCGGCAGCGGCGTCTTGCCGTCGCGATCGAGTTGCAGATAGCGCTCGGCGCTCACGGCATCGAGCGGATGCTGGACGCCGGGGAAATTGCCGTACAGGTTCGCGAAGCTGCGGTTCTCCGCGTAGATCACCACGATGTGCTTCACCTGATCGTGGAGCGCGGCGTCGAGGCGCAGGTCGGCGGCGCTGCGCGGTGCGCCAGTGCTCGACATGCTTTGGTCGGTTTTGCAGCCCGTTAGCGCCAGTCCGATACCGACCGCTGCCAGGCCGGTAAGGACTCGGCGGCGTTCTGGGTCGTCGGGGGCGTTATCGGCGTTGTTGGCGTTCGGCGGCAGGGTGGAGTCGTGATCGGTCATCGGTAGGTTCCGAAGTGGCTGTGACGGACGCTAGAGCGCCGCTCGGAGCGGCGTGCGCGCGGCACCGGTTGCGGATTCGAAGCGGCGAAAGATGCAGACTAGGGCAGCCGGCGCTTCACGCGCCAACTGTGATGCGTGGCGTCGACGGCAAGCAGAAGCCAGTGCCGCGTGTCGACGGGGTGACGCTTTTGCGTGGCATAGCGGTCGACCATCAATTCGAGCTCGTCGAGCGCTCGGCGGTGGCAGGTGGCATTGGCGCCGGAACCATCCGCGAATTCGACGACGGCGGCTGCCCCCCGGGCCGGCTCGGGCAAGTGCGTGATGCGCACCGCGCAGCCCGGATAGAGGTGCGAGTCGGCAACCTGAATCTGAATGGAATCGGACATGGGCGTGGCCTCCGGACGCTTGGGCGGAGCGAATGCGCGGCGGCGAGGCCTCGCGCAATGGACCGCTTGAAAGCATAGCACCGCGTTAAACGGTGGCGGTGCAGCAATTGACATGGTTAACCACGATTCCGCGCACCGCATACGCTTCGCGATGGTCGACGATCG
Source organism: Paraburkholderia sediminicola (assembly GCF_046027355.1). GTDB lineage: Bacteria > Pseudomonadota > Gammaproteobacteria > Burkholderiales > Burkholderiaceae > Paraburkholderia > Paraburkholderia sediminicola_B. The sequence continues at coordinate 43,633 of NZ_JAQQEK010000044.1, forward strand.
CACGCTTGCGGCCACGGCGTCGCGCAAGAAATCGCGAAGGCGATGAAGGCGGCGCGCGCCACGCGCTATCATGCTGATCTGACCTTGATGAACAGCAGAAACGGCAGCCAAGATGGCAAAAGAAGAGCAGACAGGAGCGGGACGCAAGCACGCCAAGCCACGCGGTGCGGCAATCTCGATTTCGCAGGACGACGCGTTGCCGCCGGCCCAGGCGAACGACGCCGAGTCCCCGGATTCCACCGACGAAGAGAGCGCCGGCGGATCGACTTATCTCGTGCCGGGCCTCGAGCGCGGCCTGCGCATTCTGGCGGAATTCAGCGCGCGTGAGCCGGTGCTCGGCGCGCCCGAATTGTCCAAGCGCATTGGCATTCCGCGCACCACCACGTTCCGTTTATTGCAGACACTGGAAGCGCTCGGCTTTCTCGAGCGCGTCAACGGCGACCGCTATTTCCGCCTGAGCGTCGCGGTGTTGAGGCTCGGCTTCGAATATCTGAGCTCGCTCGAATTGACCGATGTCGGCACGCCGATTCTCGAACGCCTGCGCGATGCGACCGGTCTGAGCACGCATCTGCTGATCCGCGATCAGCGCGACGTGGTGTTCGTCGCCAAGGCGCAAACCCATGCGCCGATGTTCAGCTCGGTGAAGGTGCATGTCGGCACGCGTTTGCCGGCGCATGCGACGGTCCACGGTCAGGTGTTGATGGGCGATCTGAGCTTCGAGGAATTGCGTCAGTTGTATCCGGAGCCGCAACTCGAACGTTTCACCGAACGCACACCGGCCACCGTCGAAGAACTGTATGGAAGAGTGCGCGAAAGCGCGGCGCTCGGTTATGCGTTGAGCGAAGCGTCGTTCGAGCGGGGTATTTCGGTGGTGAGCGCGCCGGTGCGTGACCAGAGCGGCAAGATCGCGGCGGCGTTGACTGTCACGATTCCACGTTCGGATATCGGCGAAGCCGAAGAGCGCGAGCCGCTCATCATCGCGGTTTGCCAGGCGGCGCTCGAACTGTCCGAGCGACTCAGCTACCGGCCGCGTCCGGACGATCCGACTGCGATTCAGGCTCGCCGCAAGCAGGTAGCGGCGGGCTGATTCCGCTTCCTTCTATTTCAGCATTCACTTCAGCGATGGTCCGGCTGCGTTCACAGCCGGACTATCCGCTTCAGATCACAGTCCCAGCATTCCCAGCAGAACCTCAGAACGAGTGATGGATGCCGGTCAGAATGATCGTCTGGTTCCGTCCACTCGATACACCCGCCGTAAAGAACGCCGCATCCGTGTTTGAACCGGCGCGCTCATACAGCGCGTTGACGTACAACTGCGTCGACTTCGACAGCGCGTAGATATCGCCGATCTCGAACTGCGTCCAGCGATGTCCCGCCAGCGTCGTCGTGGCAGCGCCGCCGGCCACGCTGTTGAATGGCGTGAACTGATAATTCGCTCCGACGTCGTAGCTCTGATACGTGTCCGAGTGTCCGCCCGACTCCAGCTTCACGCGCGTGTACAGACCGTGCACCAGCAGCTTGCCGAACTGGTATGACGCGCCCGCGCCCATGTTCTCGACCTTGTCCGCGGTGTAATTGGCCGCAGCCACGCCCTGGAAGTTGGTGATGCCCGTTGTGACGATCGACGGCGTGCGATTGTGCTCGTTCGCATACGTCGCGCCAGCCTTGAACGGACCGTTCGCATAGCTAAGCGCAAAGCTCAGTGTCTTGCCGGTCGAGAAATTGGTCGTGTTGCCGAGACCCATCATTGCGCCGACCTGGAAGCCGCTGAAACTCGCCGAGCGGAATTTCACCGAATTGTCGAACGGCACCACACCGGTGTCGGCGAGTTCGTCGATATTGCCCGGGTGAAACGCGTACCAACTGGCGGCCAGATAAGCCGTGCTCAGCGGACCCAACACGTCGAAGCTGAACGGCGTCTGATGACCGAGTGTCACCGTTCCTATCGCGTCTGAACTCAATCCGACAAAAGCTTGGCGATTGAACAGCACGCCGGGTTTAGCGAACGCGCCGGTGTTCGTATAGAAGCCGTTTTCCAACTGGAAGACTGTCTTCAGGCCGCCGCCCAGATCTTCCACGCCCTTCAGGCCCCAGCGGTCAGGCTGCATGTTGCCCTGTTCTTCCATCCACTTCGAATGGCCGCCTACATTGCTGATATACGCGACACCGGCATCCAGGCTGCCGTATAGCGTCACACTGCTCTGCGCCCATGCGCCTGTCGTTGCGCAGATTGCCGTCAAGCCGGCCGCAATGATGTGCTTCACCGTTGGTTCTCCTGATCACGCGACGGGTAGCTCTCGCCAGATTCGTCGTCCCTGATCCTTGCTTTGGGTTGAATGCAGCTCTGGGGTTTATGCGCCAAAACTGCTACGCTTTATGTTCCACCTATGGGCGTCTGTATCGCCTATGGAAAAGTATAGTGAGTCTGAAAGTGGTCAAAATAAATTTTCGGACCCCGTACAAACCCGCATAAGGGTCGCCGGGTGTGTCGGGAAATATTGCTCAAACCCAAGCCTGACAAGGCTCAACAAGCACCGCGCGCGTTCGCGCCGGTTCACGCAACGTTGTGTTGCGAGCGCCACACTCGGTGTTTTCCCCTACCAGTCCAGATTTTTATTTTCTCTGGTCGAAGCCGCTCCTATAATTATCCATACACGAACTGATGTTCCTTATATGGAACATAGAGCTTCAGGAGAAGGCGAGAAATGACTGAACAATGGCGCTGCGCCGGCCATGCCGGCGACCTGTCCGATGACGCGCCGCTCGAGTTCAAGCTCGACGGCACCGAAATCGGCATCTACAAGGTGGGCGATGCGCTGTACGCGCTGGAAAACGTCTGCCCCCATGCGTACGCGTTGCTGACGCAGGGCTTTATCGACGGCGACACCGTCGAGTGCCCGCTGCACGAAGCCGTGTTCCATATCCCGACCGGCAAATGCTTGAAAGAGCCCGGTGGCCGCGACCTGAAGATGTACTCGGTGCGTCTCGCCGGCGAAGAAATCCAGATCAAGGTGGAATGACATGCGAGAGCAAATCGTGAACTTCAATCCCTTCCTGAAGCCGTGGCTCGCGCCGCAGCCGAACAACGTCGCCGGCAAGGGCGTGATCGAAAAGCCGGGCGAGACCGAGAACTTCATCTGGCAAACGCGTAAGGCCGAGCCGACCCAGTACGAAAACGACTTCGGCGATGCGCTCGAAAAAGTCTTCGAAGCGGGCGCGGTGGAGTTGCAGGAAGTGGTCGACGGATTGAACCGCGTCGGCTTCCGCACGCCGGAAGGCAGTACGTGGAACGCCGACCGCCTCGCCGCCGAATTCCGCCTGCTCGCCGAATAAGCGCGCTTTCCCGAACACGTTCATCGCATCCGTATCCGGAGTCTCTTCATGACGTCCCCCAATACAACGCAAGGCGCGGCCGACCCGATCCAGTCCTATCTGGACAAAGGCCTGCGCAACTACTGGTATCCCGTTGCACCGAGCTGGCAAGTCGGCGACGCGCCCGTCGGCATCACGCGCCTCGGCGACCAGATCGTGCTGTGGCGCGACAAGGAAGGCCAAGTCCGCGCGCTCGAAGACCGCTGTCCGCACCGCGGCGCGCGGCTGTCGCTCGGCTGGAATCTCGGCGGCAGCGTCGCGTGCTGGTATCACGGCATTGAAATCGATGGCAGCGGCGAAGTCACCAAAGTGCCGGCCGTGTCGAACTGCCCGCTGGAAGGCCAGAAGTGCGTGAAGTCGTATCCGGTCGAAGAGCATGCTGGCGCGATCTTCCTGTGGTTCGGCGACGAAGCGCATAAGGAACCCACGCCGCTCGTGTTGCCGGAAGAGTTGGTTGGCGAGGAATACGCGAGCTTCCTGTGCATGTCGAACTGGAAGTGCAATTACCAGTACGCGATCGACAACGTGATGGACCCGATGCACGGCGCCTATCTGCACGCGACCTCGCACTCGATGGCCGAAGGCGACAAGCAGGCCGACATGCGCGTGCGCAAGACCGAAACCGGTTTGATGTTCGAAAAGGTCGGCCAGCGCGACGTGAATTTCGACTGGGTGGAACTCGGCGAAACCGGAACGCTGTGGATGCGCCTCGCGATTCCGTACAAGAAGAAGTTCGGCCCGGGCGGCAACTTCGGAATCATCGGCTTCGCAACGCCGGTCGACGGCGACAACTGTCAGGTTTACTTCTGGCGCACTCGCAAGGTGTCGGGCTGGCAGCGCGACGCATGGCGCTTCCTGTATCGCAACCGCCTGGAAGGCCTGCATTGGGCCGTGCTGGAGCAAGACCGCTACGTGCTGGAAAGCATGGCACCGAACGCGCGCAATCACGAGTTCCTGTATCAGCACGACGTTGGCATGACGCGTGTGCGCCGCATGTTGCGCCAGCGCGCGCAGCAGGACTTCGCCGCACTGGAAGCGCATCGTGCTGAGGCGGAGAAGACAGGCTCAGCGCAAACGGCGGAAGCAGGCCACAGCCATGCATAACGACGCGTCCTTAGCGCTCAACGGCCGGCGCGTCCTCGTGACGGGCGGCGCGCGTGGTCTCGGCGCGGCATTCGTGCGCTCGCTGGTGCAGGCTGGCGCGCGCGTGGTGTTCGGCGACGTGCTGCACGAAGAAGGCAAGGCGCTCGCAGCATCGCTCGTCGAGCAAGGTCACGCGGCCACTTACTTGCCGCTCGATCTCGCCGACCCCGCGAGCATCAAGCAATTCGCGGAACAGGGCGCAGCGCAACTCGGCGGTCTCGACGCCCTGATCAACAACGCGGCGATCACCAACTCCGGCGGCAAGTTCGCCGACGAGTTGTCCGTCGATACGTGGGACGCCGTGATGAACGTCAACGTGCGTGGCACCTGGCTGATGAGCACCGCCGCCCTGCCGTATCTGCGCGACTCGGGCCGCGGCAGCATCGTCAACATCGCGTCGGACACGGCGATGTGGGGCGCGCCGAAGCTGCTCGCTTATGTCGCCAGCAAGGGCGCCGTGATTTCGATGACCCGCTCGCTGGCGCGTGAATTCGGCGCGCATCAGGTGACGGTCAACGCGATCGCGCCTGGACTGACCGAAGTCGAGGCGACCGCCTACGTGCCCGCCGAGCGTCACGAGTATTACCTGCAAGGCCGCGCGCTCACGCGCGCACAAGTGCCCGACGACGTCACCGGGCCGGTGCTGTTCCTGTTATCCGATGCCGCTCGCTTCGTGACCGGCCAATTGCTGCCGGTCAACGGCGGCTTCGTGATGAATTGATCTTGTCGAATCGAAAGGAGAAAGAGATGGCGGACGCCGATATCGAACGCAAATCGTGGGATCAACCCGCGGACGCGAGCTTTGCCCAATGGTTGGACACGCGCGTCGCGCGCCTGGAAACGCGTCGCTATGACTGGGACGCGCTGAAGTTCCAGGCCGACTACGACCCGAAGTATCGCCGCGCGCAAATGCGCTATGTCGGCACCGGCGGCACGGGCGTCGCGAAAGACATGAACACGGTGCCCGCAGGTGGCTTCACGTTCTCGACGATGGTGATCCCGGCCGGCAACATCGGTCCGAGCCATATTCATATGGATGTCGAAGAAATTTTCTTCGTGCTGCGCGGCAAGATGAAAGTGATCTGCGAGAAAGACGGCGAAACGTGGGAAGCGGTGCTTGGCGAACGCGATCTGATTTCGGTGCCGCCGGGCGTATATCGCACGGAAATCAACGTCGGCGAAGAAGACGCGTTGATGTGCGTGATGCTCGGTTCGCCGAAGCCGATCACGCCGACGTATCCGCCGGATTCGCCGCTGGCCAAGCTCAAGCGCTAAGCCTCCGTTTCAGTTTCAAAACACCCGCGAAGGAAATCATGTCCGCAGTCCCGTCCCCTATCACCGATAGCGCCGATCATCACGCCACGCTCGAAGCCCGCCTTGCGCGCTTTCCGGCGCAGCAGATCTGGCTGGCCTCGCAACGCGCGGTGAGCTATCGCGAAGTGGATAGCGCCGACAGCAGCGCGCTGCCGCTCGTGTTGCTGCACGGTATCGGTTCGGGCGCGGCGTCGTGGGTGCAGCAGTTCGAAGGGCTCGGTGCGACGCGCCGCGTGCTGGCGTGGGATGCGCCGGGTTATGGCGCATCCAGTCCGGTCGCGGCCGAATCGCCTGAGGCAAGTGATTACGCGGCCGTGCTCAAAGAGTGGCTCGACGCACTCAGCATCGAACGCTGCGTGCTGCTCGGCCATTCGCTCGGTGCGATTATCGCCGGCGCGTTTGCCTTTGAGTATTCGCAGCGCGTGGCCGGTTTGCTGCTGTTGTCGCCGGCCGGTGGCTACGGCGCGGCGTCGGCTGAAGTGCGCAACACGAAGCGCGATCAGCGTCTGGCGACGCTGAACGAACTCGGCCCGCAAGGCCTCGCGGAAAAACGCAGCACCAATATGTTGTCCGTTCACGCGAGCGAGGAAGCGCGCGCATGGGTGCGCTGGAACATGTCGCGTGTGATTCCGCACGGCTATGCGCAAGCCACGCATCTGCTCGCCAACGCTGATCTCGCCGGCGCCCTCGCGTGCCATAAAGGCCGCATCAACGTGGCCGTCGGCGCTGACGACACCATCACCACGCCCGAAGCCTGCGAGCGACTCGCGCTGGCCGCGGGCACCAAGCTGCAGGTCGTGCCTCGCGCGGGTCACGCCGGCTATATCGAAGCACCCGCCGCGTACACCGCGATCATCGACACGTTCTGTCGCACATGCGACGGACAACGGAGCCAATGAATGACGCCCGACACGATTAACGCCGAGCGCGACGCGGACGAAGTCCGCAATGACCCCGGCAACGACACCACCGGCGACACCGCCTATCGGGTGCCGGGTCTCGAACGCGGTCTGAAGATTCTCACGGAGTTCTCGCCACGCGAGCCGGTTCTCGGCGCACCGGAATTATCCAAGCGCCTGAAGATTCCTCGCACGACGGTGTTCCGTCTGTTGCAAACGCTTGAATCGCTCGGCTTTCTCGAGCGTGCCGACAAGGACCGCAACTATCGCCTCGGTGTCGCGGTGCTGCGGCTCGGTTTCGAATATCTGAGCTCGCTCGAACTGACCGACCTCGGTTTGCCGATCATCGAAGCGTTGCGGACCGAAACGGGTCTCACGAGTCACATCGTGATTCGCGATGGACGCGATGTCGTGTTCGTCGCCAAGGCACAAAGCCACGTGCCGATTTTCAGCTCGGTGAAGGTCAACGTGGGCACGCGTCTGCCGGCATATGCCACGACGCACGGCCAGGTGCTGATGGGCGACATGACGCTCGACGAGCTGAAGAAGCTCTACCCCGAGCCGGAACTCGAGCGCTACACGAAGCAGACGCCAATCACCGTTGACGACCTGTACGAACGGATTCGCGATGACGCGCGGCGCGGTTTCGCGGTCAGCGAGTCGTCGTTCGAGCGCGGCATTTCGGTGGTGAGCGCACCGGTGCGCAACGACACGGGCCGCATCGTCGCCGTGATCACGACGACGATTCCGCGCCACGAGATCGACGCGTCGCTGCTCGACAGCGGCCTGATCGACAAGGTCCGCCGCGCGGCCGACGAACTTTCGCAGCGGCTCAACTATCGGCCGAAGAGTGGGCCGAATGCGGGCAGCAAATACATGAAGGCACTGGGGCTCTGATGATCCAAATCGACTTGACCGGACAGGTAGCGGTGGTGACGGGCGGTTCGTCCGGCATCGGCCTCGCGACCGCCGAACTGTTTCTGCGGGCGGGCGCCTCGGTCGCGATCTGCGGCCGCGACAGCGAACGTCTCGCGCAAGCGGAAACCGCGCTGAAGGCGCAGTTCCCCCAAGCGCAATTGCTCGCGCGCCGGTGCGACGTGCTCGACGCCGAGGACGTAAAAGCTTTCGCGGAAGCCGTGCAGACTCGCTTCGGCCGCACCGACATGCTGATTAACAACGCAGGCCAGGGCCGCGTGTCGACTTTCGCCGACACCACCGACGACGCCTGGCGCGAAGAACTCGACCTGAAGTACTTCAGCGTGATCCGCCCGACTCGCGCGTTTCTGCCGATGCTGCGCGACGCTGCGAACCCGTCGGTGGTCTGCGTCAACTCGCTGCTGGCACTGCAACCTGAGCCGCACATGGTGGCGACCTCATCAGCGCGCGCCGGGGTGCAGAACCTGCTTAAGTCGCTCGCGGTGGAACTCGCGCCGCAGCGCATCCGCGTCAATTCGATTCTGATCGGCATCGTCGAATCGGGTCAATGGCGCCGCCGTTACGCGAAAGAAGCGCAGCCGGGCCAGAGCTGGGAAGACTGGACGGCCGAGCTGGCGCGCAATAAAAACATTCCGCTAGGCCGCTTCGGTCGCCCCGAAGAAGCCGCTCAAGCGCTCTTTTATCTGGCTACGACGCTGTCGTCCTATACGACGGGCAGTCATATCGATGTTTCTGGAGGCGTTGCACGACATGTCTAACAAAACCACCGTTGGCGAACTGATCGCCGCCTTTCTCGAGCAATGCGGCGTTCAAACCGCATTCGGCGTGATCTCGATCCACAACATGCCGATCCTCGACGCGATCCACAACCGCGGCAAGATCCGCTACGTCGGCGCGCGCGGCGAAGCCGGCGCGGTGAACATGGCCGATGGCCTCGCGCGTGTCTCCGGCGGCCTCGGCGTCGCGTTCACCAGCACGGGCACCGCGGCGGGCAACGCAGCGGGCGCGATGGTCGAAGCATTGACCGCCGGCACCGCACTGCTGCATGTCACCGGTCAGATCGAAACCGAATACCTCGATCAGGACCTCGCGTATATCCACGAAGCACCGGACCAACTGTCGATGCTGTCGTCGATTTCGAAGGCCGCGTTTCGCGTGCGTTCCGTCGAAACCGCGCTGCCGACGATCCGCGAAGCCGTGCGCGTCGCGCAAACCGCGCCGAGCGGCCCGGTGAGCGTCGAGATTCCCATCGACATTCAGGCCGCCGAAGTCGCATGGCCCGTCGATCTGGCCGCGCCGCACATCACGACGCTCACGCATTGCAAGCAGCGTGTCGCGCAACTCGCCGATTCGCTGGCCACGGCGAAGCGTCCGCTGCTGTGGCTGGGTGGGGGCACGCGTCACGCGACCCAGGCGGTCGAGCGTCTGGTGGCACTGGGCTTCGGCGTCGTCACCAGCGTGCAAGGCCGTGGCGTGCTGCCGGAAGATCATCCGGCGACGCTCGGCGCGTTCAACGTGCATACGGCGGTCGAGAGCTTCTACAAGACGTGCGACGCGCTGGTGGTGGTCGGGTCGCGTCTGCGTGGCAATGAAACGCTGAAGTACAAGCTCGCGTTGCCGCAACCGCTGTATCGCGTCGACGCCGACGCGCTCGCCGACAACCGCGGCTATCGCAACGAGATGTTCATTCATGGCGATGCATCGGCCGTACTCGAAGAACTGGCGACGCTGCTCGAAGGCCGCATCAAGGTCGATCCGACATTCGCGCAGGATCTCGCCGCCGCACGCGAAAGCGCCGTCGCCGATGTGGGCAAGGGCCTCGGCCCGTACAAGCGTCTCGTCGACGCCCTGCAAGCAGCAGTGGGCCGCGACTACAATTGGGTGCGCGACGTCACGATCTCGAACAGCACGTGGGGCAACCGCATGCTGAAGATTTTCTCGCCGCGCGCTGGCGTTCACGCGCTCGGCGGCGGCATCGGCCAAGGTATGCAGATGGGCATCGGCGCGGCGCTCGCGGGTAGCGCGGCGAAGACTGTGTGCCTCGTCGGCGACGGCGGTTTGATGGTCAACGTCGGCGAACTCGCGACGGCCGTGCAGGAAAACGCCAACGTGATGATCGTGTTGATGAACGACCAGTGCTACGGCGTGATCCGCAACATTCAGGACGCGCAATACGGCGGCCGCCGTTGCTACGTCGATCTGCACCAGCCTGATTTCGCGCAGTTCTGCGAGAGCCTGAAGCTCACGCACTATCGCATCAAATCGCTCGACCAGGCCGACGCGATCATTCGCGAAGGCATGGCGAAGACTGGTCCCGTGCTGGTCGAAGTGGACATGTTGTCGGTCGGCTCGTTCGCCACCGCGTTCGCCGGCCCGCCGGTCAAGGAACAGGAGCCGGAACATGCGTGACGCGGGCTACGCGGGGCATCACGCACCCGTCGACGTCGCGATGATCGGCTTCGGCGCGATTGGCCAGGCAGTGTATCGCTCGGTCGCCGCCGATCCGACGGTGCGCGTGTCGCACGTGATCGTGCCGGAGCGTCATATGGCTTCGGTGCGTGAAGTAGTGGGCGACTCGGTGGATGTCGTGGCCTCCGTGTCCGCATTGAGCAGCCAGCCGCATTTCGCGCTGGAATGCGCGGGACATAGCGCGCTGGTCGATCACGTGGTGCCGTTGCTGAAAGCGGGCACGGACTGCGCGGTCGCCTCGATCGGCGCACTGTCCGACATGATGCTCCTGGACGCACTGTCCGCCGCCGCCGATGAAGGCGACGCCACGCTGACGCTGCTCTCCGGCGCGATTGGCGGCGTGGATGCGCTGGCCGCGGCCAAACTCGGCGGTCTCGACGAAGTGCTGTACACCGGGCGCAAGCCGCCCACGGGTTGGCTCGGCACGCCGGCGGAACAGCTCTGCGATCTGCACACGCTGAATGAAGAGAAGGTGATCTTCGAAGGCAGCGCACGCGAAGCGGCGCGGCTCTATCCGAAGAACGCCAACGTGGCCGCGACGATCGCGCTGGCCGGCCTCGGACTGGACCACACCACGGTTCGGCTGATCGCCGATCCGAACGTGACGCGCAACGTGCATCGCATCGTGGCGCGCGGCGCATTCGGCGAGATGTCGCTGGAAATGTGCGGCAAGCCGCTGCCGGATAACCCCAAGACGTCCGCACTGACAGCGTATAGCGCGATCCGTGCGCTACGCAATCGCGCGGCACGCTGCGTGATTTAAGCCATCAGTTGAATAGCTGAAGCAAACTGGAATGACCGACATGACTCACTTCGATACCAGCCTCGTGCCCACCGGCGATATTTTCATCGGCGGCGATTGGCGGCAAGGGCGTGGCAACCCGTACACAAGCCTGTATCCGGCGGATCAGTCGGTCAACATGGAAATCTCGACGGCTAGTGCCGACGATGCCCGCGATGCCGTGGAAGCCGCGGATATCGCATGGCGCCGCGCGGACTGGTCGGGTTTGAAGCCGCATCAACGGGCGCTGATTCTGTACCGCATCGCCGATCTGATCATGGCGCGCCACGAAGCGCTCGCGCAATTGCAGCGTCGCGATAACGGCAAGCCGATTGGCGAAACGCGCGTGCTGGTGGCGAGCGCCGCGAACACGTTCCGTTATTTTGCTGCCTGCCTCGAAACGCTCGACGAAGAAGTCACGCCCTCGCGCGGCGACTATCTGACGATGAGCATCTACGAGCCGATCGGCGTGATCGCGGCAATTACGCCGTGGAATTCGCCGATTGCCTCCGACGCGCAAAAACTCGCGCCGGCGCTCGCAGGTGGCAACGCGGTCGTGTTGAAGCCGGCTGAAGTGACGCCTTTGGTCTCGTTGGCCTTGGCGCGCATTTGCGAAGAGGCTGGTGTGCCGAAGGGCGTTCTAAGCGTGTTGCCTGGCAAAGGTTCGGTGATCGGCGACGTGCTGGTGCGTCATCCGCTGGTGAAGAAGGTGTCGTTCACGGGCGGCACCGAAGTGGGCCGCGGCATCGCGCGCATCGCGGCGGACAAGCTGATGCCGGTCTCGCTCGAACTGGGCGGCAAGTCACCGACTATCGTGTTCGACGACGCCGACCTCGATCACGCGGTCAACGGCGTGCTGTACGGCATTTTCAGTTCGTCGGGCGAAGCGTGTATCGCGGGTTCGCGCCTGTTCGTGCAGCGCTCGATCTACGACGCGTTCATGAAGCGTCTCGCGGAAGGCGCGCGCAAGTTGCGCGTGGGCGATCCGTCGCGCTCCGAAACACAGATGGGTCCGTTGATTACGGCGGCGCATCGCGAAACCGTCGAGCGTTATGTCGCGCTCGGCCTGGAAGAGGGCGGCCGCCTGCTGTGCGGCGGCGAGCGCCCGGTCGGCGATGGCCGCGAAGCCGGCACCTACTTCCAGCCGACGATTCTCGAAGGCCTCACCAACAATGCCCGCATCTGCCAGGAAGAAATCTTCGGTCCTGTGCTGGTTGCGATGCCGTTCGACGACGAAGCCTCGTTGCTGAAAGAAGCGAACAACAGCGTGTTCGGCCTCGCCGCGGGCATCTGGACGCGTGATTACAAGCGCGCCTACCGGATCGCCCGCGCGCTCGAAGCCGGCACCATCTGGATCAACACCTACAAGCTGTTCTCGATTTCGACGCCGTTCAGCGGCTGGAAAGAGAGCGGCATGGGACGCGAGAAAGGCCGGCTCGGCATCCGCGAATACATGCAACAGAAGAGCCTCTACTGGGGCTTGAACGACGCGCCGCTGGCGTGGGCGAACTAATACGCAAGATACGCAAGAGGCACGTTATGACGATTCTCGGCATTGAACAGATTATTTACGGCGTGACGGATCTCGCTACCTGTCGGCAGTTTTTCGCCGATTGGGGCTTGAAGGAAGTCGCGCACGACGAAACCCAGGCGCGCTTTGAAACTTTGAACGGCTGCACGATTCTCGCTGTGAACGCGAATGATCCCTCGTTGCCGCCCGCATTTGAAGAAGGCCCGACGCTGCGCGAAGTGACGTGGGGCGTGGCCACCAAAGCCGAACTCGACGAACTGCGCGGCCGCTTCGCCGGCCAGCCGGGCCATTTCGAAACCGACGACGCCGTCGGCTGCATCGACCCGAACGGCATGGCGATTCGCGTCGAAGTGACCCGCAAGCGCGCGCTCGACATTCATGGTTCGCCGTCGAATGTGTGGGGCCAGACGTTGCGCGTCGATCAGCCGTCGCCGATTTACGAGCGCGCCGAGCCGGTCGAAGTGGGCCACGTGGTGTTCTTCACGAACCGTCTCGCCGAGCAGGAAAAGTTCTATCAGGAACTGCTCGGCTTCGAAATGTCGGACCGTTATCCGGGCCGTGGCGCGTTCATGCGCTGCGCGCCGCACGGCGGCCATCACGACATTTTCCTGCTGGCGTTGCCTAACGGTAAGCGCGGCCTGAACCACGTCGCGTTCACCGTGCGCGATATTCACGAAGTGTTCGGCGGCGGCATGCATATCAGCCGCTGCGGCTGGGACACGCAACTCGGGCCGGGGCGTCACCCGGTGTCGTCCGCTTACTTCTGGTACTTCCAGAACCCGGCTGGCGGCCTGATCGAGTACTACGCCGACGAAGACCAGCTCACGCCCGAATGGCAGCCGCGCGATTTCGAACCGGGTCCGACCGTATTCGCCGAATGGGCGATCGACGGCGGCATCGACGGCAATACGCGGCGCCAGAAAAACGCGAAGGCGCCGGAAGGCAAGTTCATGACGGAGCGTAAAAATGACTGACGCTGCTGCTGCAAAGGCGCAAGCCGCCCATGCCGGACTCGAAGCACCGCGCACGATCGTCGTGATCGGCGGTGGTCAGGCGGCCGGTTGGGTCGTGAAGACCTTGCGCAAGGAAGGCTTCGACGGACGCCTCGTGATGATCGCCGACGAAGTCCATTTGCCGTACGAACGGCCGCCGCTGTCGAAAGCGGTGCTGGCGGGCGAAGCGGATATTGACACCGTGCGGCTCGTGAAGCCCGACGACTTCGATGCGTTGAACGTCGAAGCGTGGCAGCCGGATTGCGCGACTTCGATTGATCGCGAGCAGCGCATCGTGCGCACGCAGTCGGGACGAGAAGTGCAATACGACCGCCTGGTGATTGCCACGGGCGGCGCGGCGCGCAAGTTGCCGGAGTCGCTTGTGAAGACCTCGCACATTGCCTACCTGCGCACGCTCGACGAAGCCGTCGCACTCGGCGAACGCCTGCGCGCCAGCAAGCGCGTGCTGGTGGTGGGCGGCGGCTGGATAGGTCTCGAAGTCGCGGCCACGGCGCGCAAGCTCGGCGTCGACGCGACGGTAGTGGAAGGTGCGCCGCGTCTTTGCGCCCGTTCGCTGCCGCCGATGGTGTCCGGGTTCCTGCTCGATCTGCATCGCGCGAACGGCGTGGACGTGCGTTTGAACGCCTCGCTCACGATGCTCAAAGATCATCCGAACGACGCTAATCGCATTCGCGCCACGTTCGCGGACGGCTCGACGCTCGACGCCGATTTCGCGGTGGCCGGCATCGGTCTTACACCGCACACCGCGTTGGCGGAAGCCGCGGGCGTGAAGGTGGAGGACGGCATCGTGGTCGATCATTTCGGCGCCACCGACGACCCACGTATTTTCGCGTGCGGCGACGTCGCCAACCATCCGAGCGCTTGGCTCAAGCGCCGCGTGCGGCTCGAATCATGGGCCAATGCGCAGAACCAGGCAATTGCCGCCGCGAAAGCGTTGCTTGGCACCTTCGAGCCGTATGCGGACATTCCGTGGTTCTGGTCCGATCAGTACGACGTGAATCTGCAGATTCTCGGCGACATTCCAGGCGATGCACAACTGGCCGTGCGCGGCGACTTGCCGGGTAAACGCGCCACGCTGTTCCATCTGGAAGACAGCGCGATTCGCGGTGTGATCGCCATCAATACGCCGCGCGAACTGAAACTGTCGCGCAAATGGATGAACCAAGGCCGGACCATCGACCTTGCCACCCTGACCGACGCCTCAACGGCGCTTGCCTAACCACATCTACGGACGGCACAACGGCATGAGAACCATCGACAACACCATGGGGGACCGCAGCAGCGCCGGTGTCTCAGGCCCTGTGACCCGGGGCTCGATCATCGCGCGTCTTGAGCGCTTGCCCAAGAATGCGATGCAGGTGCGCGCGCGCATACTGATCGGTCTCGCGACGTTCTTCGACGGCTTCGACGTGATCGCGATCGCGGCTACGTTGCCGATCCTGATCGCGAAGTGGCATCTGACGCCATGGGAAATCGGCTTTCTGATCGGCTCCGGTTCGGTCGGGCAACTGATCGGCGCGTTCGTCTTTCCGTGGTATGCGGAGCGCAAGGGGCGCGTGAAGGCGATCGCGCTGAGTTCCGGGATCATCGGCATTACCAGCATTGCGTGCGGTTTTGCGCCGACGTTCGCGGCGTTCGTCGTGTTGCGCGTGATTCAAGGGCTTGGGCTTGGTGGCGAATTGCCGGTGGCCGCGACTTACATCAACGAGATTAGCCGTGCGCATGGCCGTGGCCGTTTCGTGCTTCTGTATGAAATCGTTTTCCCGGTCGGTCTGCTTGCGTCGAATGCATTGGGTGCGTGGATCGTGCCGCGTTTCGGCTGGCAAGCTATGTACTTTATCGGTGGCATGCCGTTGATTCTGTTCTTCGTGCTGCGCAAGCTCGTGCCGGAATCGCCGCGCTGGCTCGCTGAACGTGAACGGATGGCCGACGCGGATGTGGCGGTGCATGCGTTCGAACGCGCGGTCAAAGGTCCGCTTCCGGCCGTGACGCAATCGGCTGAATTTGAGGCGATGGCTAATCGTCATCCGAAACGCCGCATGGGCGACTTGTTCGGTCCGGCGTATTTGAAGCGCACGCTGGCCGTGGCGATGTTGTGGATCACCTGCGGCTTTATTCAATATGGTCTTTCGACGTGGTTGCCGACGATCTATCGCACGATTTATCACGCGCCGCTGCAACTCGCGCTGAATCTGGCGGTGGCGGCTTCGGTGCTCGGCGTGGTGGGTTCGCTGACTTGCGCGTTGCTGGTCGACAAGGTGGGGCGTAAGCCGATCATTAACCTGTCGTTTGTCGCTTGCGCGATTTCGCTGCTGCTGGCGGGTGTGTTCCACGATTCGTCGGTGTATGTCGTGGCGACGTGCTGCGCGTTTTCACTGGGTTTCCTCGCGTGCGGGTTCATCACCGCTTATGTGTATACGCCGGAGCTGTATCCGACGAGTATCCGTGCGATGGGTTGTGGCGTCGGCGGCGCGTGGCTGAAGGTGGCTGCGATCTTCGCGCCGGCTATCGTGTCGAAGACGATGATCGGTGGGAATTTGCAGGTTGCGTTCTATATCCTCGCGGCTGTGCCGTTTCTTGCGGCGGTGGCGGTGCATTTTCTTGGTATCGAGACCAAGGGGAAGGTGTTGGAGCAACTGGAGGCTTGAGATTTTTGCGCGGTTCGAGTTTGGTGGGCGTTGATGTTGTAGTACCGCGATTAGCTGGGAGACGAGGGGCGCACTGGGTGGTGCGCCCTTTCGTTTTTTTTGGGGGGGGCAGGAAGTTTCCCATTCCAATTGAGGATCGGTCTTCTATAAATCTAATTCAGCTTTCGATATCGTCCAGGTAGTTAGCAAAACTACAGGGTGTTGTAATTGGGGATATCGATGGTCAGTCTATTTCGAAACCGACGCGCTTTAAAAAACATGTGGCGGGTTGCGTGTACCGGCGCGGTGGCCAGCCTGTTGCCTGTAGCTTCGTCTGCATACGCTGACGAGATCACTTACGGTTACGACCCGCTGGGCAGGCTCACGTCGGTTTCCGTCGGAGGCGCGACGGCGTAC
>NZ_JAQQEK010000045.1:0-58031 GCF_046027355.1 Paraburkholderia sediminicola
ACGTATTTCGAAGATCCGAGCGGCCACAATCTCGAGATCATCACGCAGCCGTACGGCAGCGGCGCATAAGGAATCCAGTCGGCTTCCAGGCCGGACCGGGAGAGCGTGTTCGGCAGGATTGGCCTGCGGAGAAGTCGAGGGATTTCTCGGCATTCGCGCGCTGGTCGCCGATCGCACGTTGATCGAGCCCTGGTGTTCTCGCGACAGTCAGCACGCGGACCCTCTGCGGTCATACGCAACATGCCGCCGAATGTCGGTCGTTAAGCCTATTTCGGACAATTGTGAGCAGCCGTTGGTACTCCACCAGTCCGTGTTGGGAACACGTACCTCATCTGGTGGTGAGCCAACTGGACATTCTCGTCGGGACTGAATGTCGATCGTCAATCTCGTGCGCGACACCAAATAGCCCCACAACTGCGATTTGACGCCTCGGGTCGAAGTCATTAACCGTCACCGTACAGACATACCCCGTCAGTCGTGAGAACGTACGGCTACCAACTGTGCGCACCAACGATTTTCGGGCCGTTCTCGCGCGGCAAGCATTTGCGACAGTCGGAGACCGGCGCAACGTAGCACGCCCTTCTAGTGACAGAACGTCAGATGTCGCAAGACTTTTTGCCATTTGGTCGCGACCGACGCGTCGCGCGGCTGATGAAGGGGTATCGAACTTTAGGGAGGGTGTCATGAACAACATCATCTGGCTTGTAGGAGCCGTGGTTATCGTTCTGTTCGTACTCGGCTATTTCGGATTGAGGTAGGGCCTTCGTCGCAGGTGGGAAGCGTGGCCGGCGCGGTCCCATCGCGTGTGGACCAGACTAGGCGAAGACGGGGCCACGACTCACCGCCGGGACGAAGAAACGTCTCGGCCTCGAAGGTGCGCGTCAGTCGCAACTCAGTAAACGACACTGATTCGGGCCGGCGTTCGCATCCTTGGACGCTATCGGACCGTATTTGCATCTGCTGTGGTGCAGCATGAACCGTGGGCTACCGAATCAGGAGAACATGATGAGCGAATTGCATGACTTGAAGCGGGTGTTGTTCGTCGGCCAGGAGCCTGAAACGGTCGACTTCTCGGACCCTGCGCTACCGCCGGGGTTCGACGCGACGAAGATTCATGCCGGGATTTCAGTCGCCATGCAGCAAATGGCGGAGCATGGATGGCGTGCCGATCTTTGCCTGGTGCGACCAGACGAAACCGCCCCCATTGCGCTTGAACGCCAATTAACAACCGCAACTTATGATTGCGTTGTGATTGGCGGCGGGATACGCATTCCGCCAAAGAGCTTGATGCTCTTCGAGGCTCTCGTCAATACCGTGCACAAATGTGCTCCTAATGCGTCCATCGCGTTCAATACGCGACCCGAGGACACTGCGGACGCCGCGGCTCGCTGGTTTAAAAGTGAACAACCGCGGCCGACCGGTTCGCGGAGGTTGCGCAATGCTGTCTCGGAGCGCCAATCGCTCCCACCACCTGGGTAGTCGCGCGTGACGATCAAGTCACTCAGTCAGGTTGGAGGAGCTAGCGTGCACTATGCAAACATCGGGGCGGCGTATAAATCGGCGGGCGGCAACGTGGAGCGCCTCTCTCGCGATGCTATATCAAAGGCGGTCAATGATCCGATATGGATTGTCGACGGTCCAAGTGCCCATGTCGAATGACTGGCCGCGAACTGCCGGAACAGACCTTCAGATTTGCAAATAGCGGCCGTCAAAGTTCGATGAATACCGTCGTCAGACGAGCGCATCAGTCACACTCTGCTCCACCACGATGGGCAAACGGAGAGTGAATTCGCTACCGGCTCCGGGACCTGCACTGACCGCCGACACGGTTCCGCCATGCGACTCCGCCACAGCTTTTACGACGGCAAGACCTATTCCCAAGCCGCCTGCACTCGCTGAGATCGTTCTGCTTGATTGCGCAAAGAGATCAAAAACATGCGGCAGGAGCGCATCCGAAATACCGAGCCCGGTGTCCTTCACTGAGACGATGAGAACTTCCCGGTCTGCCAGCACGTTCACGGCGATGCGACCGTGTTCCGGCGTGTATTTCACGGCGTTATGCAGAAGATTGTTGACCGCCTGAGCGAGACGTATGGGATCGCCTGCAACGCGCAACGTGCTATCCGCGATCTGCACGTCGAGAGTTTGAGCGCGCCCGGCCGCTGCCAGTGCGGCTGCCGCGAGGGGTGCAGCCAGAAAATCGGCGACGTCTACAGAAACCATGCTCATGCGAAGTGCGCCGCGGCCGACCCGGGTTGCGTCCATCAAGTCGTCGGCAAGCCGGGTAATCTGGTGGAGTTGCCTATCGATCATGTCGACCGACCGTAGCACCTCCGGACGATCCGCCGACGCCCTGCGGATGAAATGGCTGGCGAGTTGAATCGGCGTCAACGGTCCGCGAAGTTCGTGCGCCACCATCGCAAGAATTTCGTCCTTGCGCCGTAATGCATCGAAGCGATAGCAGCCAGCTGAAGAGTAA
Organism: Paraburkholderia sediminicola; assembly: GCF_046027355.1. Classification (GTDB taxonomy): domain Bacteria; phylum Pseudomonadota; class Gammaproteobacteria; order Burkholderiales; family Burkholderiaceae; genus Paraburkholderia; species Paraburkholderia sediminicola_B. The sequence continues at coordinate 2,480 of NZ_JAQQEK010000045.1, forward strand.
TCGGACAAGGAGCCGAACCCGCCCTGTGGGCGTTCCGCAACTCCGTCTGTGACATGCACACGACGCGCGGCGGGCGAGCCAATCGACCAACGGAACAACGATGGATGAGCTGACACAATGGCCTCTGTGTTGCGCCTTTCCGGCCCTGATGTACTTGTAATCTGCAGATTTCCGACGTCAGTACGGGAGACAGCGACATCGGCGATCACTGATACACGCAGATTTATAGGAAGAGCATCCCGCAGTCGGGACGGCAAGTCTGTACGGTAGCGTTCGCGGAAACGGTAAGGACGCCCGCATCGCCGATCCAGGGGCACCGGCACGTCTGCAGCGGCGCCCCGAATACCGACAGAGGCTCGATCCACGCTTGCCCTCGTCAATGGCTGCCCGTTGTGCGTCTGATCGCTGCATCAAAGCGGCTTGAACGCAAGCATCTGCCAAGCCCAACGCGGGCATACGGTGACAGCCCCTGGCGTTTCAGGCGACCGGCTTGCGCCACACGCTGGCTAGCCACGGCTGCCGCTCACGCGGCAAGCCGGCGGGCCGGTAATAGTGCTCAATTTCGACAAAACCCGCGCCCGCCATATATCGGCGCCATGCTTCGAGATCGTGGAAGACGCCGTAGCGGCCGTGGCTCCAGCCTTCCTGATCCGTGCCGCGCGGGTTGGAGCTGAACAGCACTCCGCCGAGCTTCAGTGTCGCGTGCAATTGCCGCAACACGCGCGGCAACGCCTGACTCGGGACATGGAACAGCGCGGCGTTGGCGAAAATGCCGTCAAAGTGCGCCGCCGGCAAATCGAGATGCAGGAAATCCTGCTGCCAGACGTCGCAGCCAGTCGCGTCACGCGCCATTGCAACGAAGCGCTCGGCGCCATCGAGGCCGACCGCGCAATGGCCGAGTGTAGTGAAGGCCTTGAGATCTCGCCCCGGCCCGCAGCCGAAATCCAGGATCGTAAAAGGGGGCTCGACTTCGATATGGTGCAGCAGCGCCGCGATGTTCTGCGTGACGTCGTGGTCGTACGTGCCGTCGCGGAAATCTTCCGCGTGCGCGTCGTAGTACTGCAACGTGACGGCACTGATTTCATCGAGGTCGCGGGGGTCGAGGTCCATGCAGGAAGTATATCTCGGGGCATTTCCCGCACGACTACGTCGTACCTCCGGTGTCATCGGCCGTGGTCGGTTGCGTGCCGAACAGGATGAACAACGCGATTCCGTGTGCGCAACTGATTCCTCTTGGGTTTCCGAGGAACGCGCACGGTATCAGGCGAACGGCTGGAGATGGGCCGTACCTTGCCCATCGTCGTGCGTTCGACCCGTGCGTGCCACGAGCGGCACCACGCGACCCGTTCCCGCCCTTCGACTCAGCGCATCATCGAGGACGGTTTCCAAAGGACAACGGTCATTTGCGCACCGGTGCGTTGCCGTCGATGCACCCATCTCACCAACTGAGTCGTCACCGCCCTGCCGCATCGCAACAGCGAAAACAACTATGCACAGCGCATAGAGGGTGCTCAAGACGCGATGCGTTGACGGCAGGTCGCGCAAGCCATCGCGGCTGGCGACCGTCGCCCAAGCGCCGGCCCCGATGCTGCTTCGAACAACCCCTCGTCGGTAATTGCCGCCATCCTCCTTGTCGTTGCGCTATGGGGGTGCCGTCAAGATTCGGATTCTTGGGTGCATCATTGGACGTCTTGTCAGATGAAACCTGACGCTTATACTTCCAATTGCCTGAAGGTAGTCCGCTGCGCGGTGTACTTGGCTCCGCACGACGGCGTGGTGCCGAGTCCGAGTCGGCCGATTTACGCGTCAAACGCTCGGCGATGCGAAAAACCATAGCAAATATTGTCGGAGACGGGCACATGAGCACAACTATTTCAATCGAAGAGCCGCCCCGCATCATCGGGAATGTGACCAAGGTCTACTCGAGTTTCCTGATCGTTGGTTTCGCGCTCGTTCCCGCCTACCTGATTGCTTATCTGGCTTTCTTTCAGGACCCGAGCCTGAGGTTCGAAAACCACGCGTTCCACGAAATCGCGATCGCCGCGGCGACGCTCGAGGGACTGTTTGTCACCTATGTGACCTGGCGTTGTTATCGGTCGTCGGGTGAACCGCTGTTGCGGTGGCTGACTTTGGGCTTTCTAGGCTTCGTGCTGATCTATGCACTGCACGGCGCGTTCACCGGCATGGCTCACCACAATATCTGGCTGTTCCTGCTCTACGGACCGGCATCGCGTCTGGTGATGTCAGTGCTGCTGCTGGTCGGGCTTCTCTCGTACCACCGCGCGCCGGACGAGGTCGAGCGTCGCTCGAACCCGCGTCCGTGGCTGACGTGGATCGCCGTGTTCGTCCTGATCGACCTGGTCGTGGCACTCATCGCGAACTCGCCGATCGCAGGTAACCTCTGGGTGCGACTGTCGATGGAGGGCGGGGCGCTCATCTTCTCGACACTAAACGTCATCGCGCTGATGCTGCGTCGCATTCGCTCGCCGCTGATGGTGATCTACGGCATCTCGATCACTTCCTTCGCGCTCGCGTCGCTCGCGTTCATTCTCGGTAAGCCCTGGAATCACATGTGGTGGCTGGCGCACACGATCTTCGCCGCCGGCTTTTTCCTGCTGAGTTATGGCGTCGTTCAAGCGTTTCGCACGACGCGGTCCTTTTCGACGATCTACGGCCAGGAAGAACTGATGGCTCGCCTCGCCGAGGCGATGGCACGCACGGAAAGCGCGCTGCAGGAGCTCCAACGCACCAATCACAAGCTCGAACATCTCGCCTCGACCGATCCGCTGACGGGTGCCGCGAACCGGCGCGAGTTTATTCAGCAAGTGGAGGCGGAAATCGCACGTGCCAAGCGAGGCGGTGCGCCGTTTTCGCTGCTGGCGCTGGATCTCGACCACTTCAAATTGATCAACGACAACTACGGCCATCAGGTGGGTGACGAGGTGCTGCAGCGATTCGTGCAGAAATGCCTTGATGCCATTCGCCCCTATGACGGCGTGGCGCGGGTCGGTGGCGAGGAGTTTATGGTGCTGCTGCCCAAAGCCGCGCTAAGCGTGGCCCGTTCGATCGCGGAGCGCGTCCGGGGCGCCGTGGCTACCGAGGAGTTCTATACCGGAACCGGGCGGGCCGTCGCCGTTACCGTCAGTGTTGGCATCTCCGAGTTCGGCCGCGACGGCGACACGATCGACATCCTCCTACGAGTCGCCGATGAGCGACTTTACCAGGCCAAGCACGATGGCCGCAACCGCGTGGTGGCCGGATAGAAGCGTTTAACTATCCACGGTAGCTGTAGCAGCTTGCAATCGGCGGCCATGCTCGCAATCAGCGCAGTTTTCGACTCAGAATAGTTGCAGCTGACATAGTCCGCGCCTGAAGGGCCGGTGTCCGGGGCGCAGCCGACGTTCGACCGTCCGAATGAAAGCACGAGCCAACGACCGCTCCTGGCCGACTACCGCCCCACGCCCTTGGCAGCAGTCGGCCAACATGTGTCGAAACCACCGTATTCAGCGGTGAAGTGGCCGCTCCCTCGCACACAAACGCAAAGCCTCAGCAGTGAATCACCGCCAAGGCCCGCAACTCAACCCCTCACTTATTCACCATCTTCGCCGGCACACTGATCGCCAGCAAACCGCCGAGCACCAAGAATGCCGCCAGCATATACATGCCGGAGTCATTCGCGGCCGTCACCTGTTTGAGCCAGCCCACCGCATACGGACTCAAAAAACCCGCCAGATTGCCGATCGAATTGATCATGGCGATGCCGGCCGCGGCGCCCGTGCCGGCGAGGATCGCCGTCGGCAGACTCCAGAACAGCGGGAGCGTGGTCAGAATGCCCATGGTCGCGAGGGTGAGCGACGCCATCGCCAGCACGGTGTTGTGCGCCCACACCACGGAGAGCACCAGGCCGATCGCGCCCGCGAACGCCGGCAACGCAATATGCCAGCGCCGCTCGCGCTTGCGGTCCGCGCTGCGCGACACGAACACCATCGCCACCACGGCGGCGGCGAACGGAACCGCCGAGAGCAGGCCGATCATGAACGCATCCGTCACGCCGGTCGCCTTGATGATGGTCGGCAGCCAGAAGCTCACGCCGTACAAACCCATCACGAACGAGAAGTACGTGAGGCTCAGCATCAACACGCGGCCGCTCGTGAGCACCTGGCGAATCGGCATGTCGTGCTTGGTGGCTTCTTCGGCGGAGACGTGGCGTTCGAGCAATTGCTGCTCTTCCTTGGTGAGCCACTTCGCTTTCGAGATACGGTCGTCCAGCATGACGAAGACCATGATCCCGACGATCACCGACGGAATCCCTTCGAGCAAAAACAGCCACTGCCAGCCATGCCACCCGTTCACGCCGTTGAAGCTCTTCAGGATATAACCCGACACCGGCCCGCCGATCACACCCGACAGCGCAATCGCCGTCATGAACCACGTGGTCATGCGGCCGCGCCTATGCGACGGATACCAATAGGTGAGATACAGAATGATGCCAGGGAAGAACCCCGCTTCAGCGAGACCGAGCAGGAAGCGCATCACGTAGAACATGGTCGTCGTGGTGACGAACATGGTCAGCATGGAGATCACGCCCCACGACACCATGATCCGCGCGATCCACACGCGTGCGCCGACTTTGTGCAGGATCACATTGCTCGGAATTTCGAAGATGAAATAGCCGAGAAAGAAAATCCCCGCGCCGAAACCGTACACCGCGTCGCTCAGACCGAGGTCGCTGGTCATTTGCAGCTTGGCGAAACCGACGTTGACGCGATCCAGATACGCGACCACGTAACAGAGCATCAACAGCGGCGCGAGCCGCCAGGTGACCTTGCGATAGGTCGCCTCTTCGAAGGTGGAAGGCGGCGCACCCGCGCCGGGATGGTGGAGCGGATTTGCGGGACTAGCCATAGGTGTCTCCTCTTTTCTTGTGGAAATGACGTACCGCCGTCGATCGATTCTATCCGCGCCGGGTGGCTTGCATGACGAATCGATACCGGGGGAAAACACTGACTGCGGCGAGGGCCGCTGCACACGAAACCCTCGCAGACCGGACGCGGCGCGGCGCTACACGCAGCGCCCGCCGTCTACCTCGAGACACACGCCGGTGATGAACTCCGCCTCGTCCGAAGCCAGATAAAGCGCGGCGTTGGCGATGTCCTGCGGCGTCGAGAACCGCCCGAGCGGAATGCCGGCGAGAAAGCGCTGGCGATTTTCCGGCGTATCCTCGACGCCCATGAATTCGGACAGCAGCGCCGTCTCGCCAATCACCGGATTCACGCAGTTCACACGAATGCGGTCCGGACCGAGTTCGACCGCCAGCGACTTGCTCGCGATGATCACCGCGCCCTTGCTGCCGTTGTACCAGACGAGTCCGGGGCGCGGCCGCACGCCGGCCGTGGACGCGATATTGATGAAGCAGCCGCCGCCTTGCTCGCGAAAATACGGCACGAATTCCTGCACGCTCCAGTAGATGCTCTTCACGTTGACCGCATAAACGCGGTCGAATTCGGCCTCCGTCACTTCCAGCACCGGCTTGTTGCGATGCGTGGTGCCCGCGTTGTTGACGACGATCTGCACGCTACCGAAGTCTTCGAGCGCGGCCTCGCGCAGTTTGTGCCAGTCGTCGCGTTGAGTGACGTTGCCCGCCACCGCGATGGCCTTGCCGCCGGCCAGCGCGATTTCGCTTGCCACGCGCTCGGCGGCCGGCCCGTTCAGATCGTTGACCACGACGTTCGCGCCTTCGCGCGCGTAGGTCTTCGCAATGCCTTCGCCGAAACCCGAGCCGCCACCCGTGACGATGGCTGTTTTACCTGTCAACCGCATGATGTCTCCGCTGTTTTGTTGTGGATGGTGATGCGTGTGCCTGACTAACCGTGCTTGATCGCGATGGTCTTGAGCACCGTGAAGCCGTACAGCGCCTCGAAGCCCTTTTCGCGTCCGTGGCCCGAATGCTTGACGCCGCCGAACGGCAATTCGACCCCGCCGCCCGCGCCATAGTTGTTGATGAACACCTGGCCGGAGCGCAGCCGTCGGGCGAGACGCATCTGCCGCGCGCCGTCGCGTGTCCAGATGCCCGCGACCAAACCAAATGGTGTGCCGTTGGCGAGCGCGAGCGCTTCGTCTTCGTCGGCAAAGGACATGGCGGCGAGCACGGGTCCGAACACTTCGTCGCGTGCGAGGCGGTGGCTGGCGGGCACGTCGCGCAGCAGCGTCGGCGCCTGATAGAAGCCGCTTTCGGGCGCTTCGGGAATCACCTCGCCGTGCGCCGCCATGGCGATGCCGTCGTGTTGCGCGTCCGAGAGAAAATCCCACACGCGCCGCTGCTGTTTCGCGCTGATCAGCGGCCCGCAGTCGAGATCGGCATGCGAGGGGCCCACGCGCAAGGCCTGAAACGCGCCGCTCAGCCGGTCGAGCAAGGGTTCGTAAATGGCCCGGTCGATCAGCACACGGCTGCCCGCCGAGCAGGTTTGCCCCGCGTTTTGCACGATCGCCGACACCAGCACGGGCAGCGCTGCGTCGAGGTCCGCGTCAGCGAAAACGATTTGCGGCGACTTGCCGCCGAGTTCCAGCGTGACCGGCACGTGATTCTCGGCGGCCATCTGCGTGACGATCTTGCCGGTTTCCGGCGACCCGGTGAACGAAATGTGATCGATGCCGGGATGACGCGCGAGCGCCGCGCCCGCTTCATGCCCATAGCCGGTGACGATATTCAGCGCGCCGGCAGGCAAACCCGCCTCGGCGGCCAGTTCGGCCACGCGCAACACGGACAGGCAGGCATCCTCGGCCGGCTTGACGACGCAGGCATTGCCGGTTGCAAGCGCCGCGCCCACGCTGCGGCCGAAAATCTGCATGGGGTAATTCCACGGCACGATATGGCCGGTCACGCCGTGCGGCTCGCGGATCGTCAGCACCGTGTAGCCGGTCTGGTAAGGCAGCGTTTCGCCGTGCAGCTTGTCCGCCGCGCCGGCGTAGAACTCGAAATATCGGACGAGGGCGGCCGAATCGGCGCGCGCCTGCTTGAGCGGCTTGCCGGTGTCGCGCGCTTCGAGCAGGGCAAGTTCTTCCTGGCGCGCGGCCACCAGCATGGACAGCCGGTACAGCACGCGGCCGCGTTCGGCGGCACTCGCCTGGCCCCACGCGCCTTCGAAGGCGCGGCGCGCGGCGTGTACGGCGGCGTCGATATCCGCGGCGGTGCCGCGTGCGAGTTGGGTGAAGGGCTGGCCGTCCGAGGGATCGAGCACGGCGATCGTTTCGCCGCCTGAAGCGGCGGACCACTCGCCGCCGATGAAATGTCGAGCTTCTTCCATGCATGCTCCTTGAGGTGTCACGTGAGCCGTGGCGCGGTTACGTGGTGTTCACAAACGAGAGGCACAATCGAGAGACGTCAGATGATTATCGCGCCGATCCAACGAAGGATGCCATCGGCCAATTGGCTATAATGACGTATTCCGCACTGTCCGGCCGCGGCGCCAGTGCTCGAGGCGAGTTTCACGAAGCATGCCGTTCGAGCCAACGCACCGCACGCCGTGTTCCGAATTCCATCCTGATCAGAGAGCGCTCATGAGCTTCAATCACGTCCCCGCAGGCAAAGACCTTCCGCAAGATTTCAACGTCATCATCGAAATCCCGGCGCAAAGCGATCCGGTGAAGTACGAAGCCGATAAGGAAACGGGCCTGCTCCACGTTGACCGTTTCATCAGCACGGGCATGCGCTATCCGGCGAATTACGGCTACATTCCGCAAACGCTGTCGGGCGACGGCGACCCGGTCGACGTGCTGGTCATCACGCCGTTCCCGCTGCTGGCTGGCTCGGTGGTGCGTGCCCGCGCACTCGGCATGCTGCAAATGACCGACGAATCCGGCGTGGACGCGAAGCTGGTCGCCGTCGCGCACGACAAGGTCTGCCCGATGACGGCCGATCTGAAGTCGATCGACGACGTCCCCGCGTACCTGAAGGACCAGATCAAGCACTTCTTCGAGCAATACAAGGCGCTCGAGAAGGGCAAGTGGGTGAAGGTCGAGGGCTGGGCGGGCATCGAAGCCGCGCACAAGGAAATCACGGAAGGCGCGGCGAACTACAAGAAATAAGCTGCGTCACACTGGATTTGCTTGAAAAAAAACCGCGCGAGTCTGCCAAGGCCGCGCGGTTTTTTCATGGCTTGTCGAAACATGAGGCCGTCGCGCGCCGCCTGGCCTTGCATTTGGGCACATAGACGCAGTGCATCGAAAGGATGAACCGAAGCCATTTTTATATCTAGGCGTAAACCCTTATGATTGGCCGCTTGCATGCGTCTGCATGCCGCTGGCTAGCGGCGATCCGCTTACGCGGCGCCAATCCGCGTTTCCTGGGAGCACACCGTCCGGATGCTGAATCGCAAGTCCAACCCGTCGTCTTCATCGCAACGCTGGTCGAACTGGCTGTATGCCGTCGTCAGCGCGATCTACCGCAAGCGGCCGGTATGGATGGTGTCGTTTTCGACCAGCGAGGCCAGTCTGTCGGAAGGCTTGAGGGCGGCCTGCGCCTCGACGGCCATGCTCGCGCTCGGCAATCTGCTGCACGAACCGGCCTTCGCGTGGGCCGCGATCGGCGCGTTCTGGACCTGCCTCGCCGACGCGGCCGGCTCCAACCGCGCGCGCTTTGCATCGATGATGGGCTTCGCCGTGCTGTCCACGCTGTGCGGCGGCCTGACCGCTTACGCTTCCGGAGCCGGGGCTGTGTTCGCCGCGCTCGCGGTACTGGTATTCACGACGCTCGGCGCGTTCGGCAGGATCTGGGGCGCGGCCACGTCGCAGGTGACGATTCTCGCGGCCACCGCATGCGTCGTGATGGTCGACCGGCCGATGCACAGTGTTCGGCAAGGCGTGGCGTTTCTCGGCATCTATCTGGTCGGATGTCTGTTTGCCGTGGCGCTGAGTCTGACGGTCTGGCGCATTCATCCGTTCGGCACGAGCCGCTCGTCGCTGCGCGCCGTGTACCTGCGTCTCGCCGATATCGCGGTGGACAGCGCGCGGCTGCTCGAACGGCGCGCGGCACGCGGCGAATGGGCCACGCATGCCGCGAAATTTCGTGCCGATGCCCGCGCCGCGCTGGAGCGCTCGCGCAAAGTGCTGGCGCGCGTGCCCGCGTCGAGAACGGGCGGCCGCGAAACCTACGACACGCTGCTCGGCTTGCTGACCGACAGCGAAGCGTTGTTCGCGTATCTGATCGCCGTCTCCGGCGCATGTGAACGAGTGCCCGACGACGCATGGCGCGCGAAACGCGCGGCCCGGCTGCTGACGGTCATGGGCGACGTGCTGCGCGGCATCGGCGCGGCCGCCAACGACGCACAGTGGGCGCGGCTCGCCGATTTGCAACTGCGCTTGCGACGTTTTGCGCGGCGGCTCGAAACCGCCTTGATGGAACCCGTGAAGCTGAAGTCCGATTTCGAACTGGTCGATTTCACGCCGGTGCATGCGCAGCCCGAAGGCTGGCGTGACAGCGCCGCGCGGCTCTTCACGCGCATCTGGTCCACGTTCAAGGCCAACCTGTCGGTCGAATCCGTGGGGTTGCGGCACGCGGCCCGCGTCGGCGTGACGACGACCACTGGCTTTCTCGTGATCCGCGCGCTCGGTCTGCCGTTCGGCTACTGGGCCACCATGGCGACGCTGCTGATCCTGCAACCGTCGATTGCCGCGACCTGGCCGCGCAGTATCGAGCGGGCGGCGGGCAGCATCGTCGGCGGCGTGCTGGCGGCGGCTATCGGTTACGCGATTCATTCGCCGCTCGGCATTTCGCTCGCGGTGTTTCCGCTGGTGATGGCGACCATGGCGCTGCGTCCCGTCAGCTATAGCCTCTTCGTGCTGTTCCTCACGCCGACTTTCGTGCTGGTGGCCGACTTCGCGACGCCGGGCGCGAGCGAATTCGCCTATGCGCTCACGCGGCTCGGCAATAACGTGCTCGGCTGCGTGTTGGCGCTGCTGGCCACGTTCTATCTCTGGCCGACACGCGAAAAGATCGACTATCGCGCGTATCTGGGCGAGGCGGTGCGCGCCAATCTCGCCTATCTGAGAGCCGCGCTGGAGTCGCCTCGCCGCAGCGAGAAGGACATGGAGCGCTTGCGCCGCGCCGCGGGTCTGGGCAGCAATAACGCGGAGGAAGCCATCGGCCGGATTCGCCTTGAAAAACTCGAGGACACGATGGTCGACACCGTGACGCTGACGGTGTTGAGTCTGCTGCGAAGAATGGCCGGCACGGCGACGCAACTGCGCCTGAGTACGAACCGGCGCGACATGCACGATGAACTCGGCGCGTGGGTCGCGACCGTGAGCGCGGACATCGACGCCGCGTTGAGTCGAACCTTGCGGCCGGTGCGGATTGCGCTTCCCGCGCGAGATGGGTTGACTTCGTTGGAAGCCGATGCGGTGGGCGAGCTTTCGCTGATGCATCGGCTGCTCAATGAGCGGATGCGCGAGGCGAGGGGATAGCTCGCGGCGGCGCAAAGAAGAAGGACGAAGCCGAAGCGCGTTCAGGACGCGCCGGTTTTTTCCTCAGCTTGCTCTTGTTCGGCAACGGCCTCGGGTTCAGGCAACGGCATCACCGATTCGAGCGTGCGCATGCCCGCTGCAAGCGCACGCTTCTCGGACGGCGACAGCCGCTTGACCCAATACTCCGCGCGCGACGCGCTTGACCGATCCGTCAATTCGAACGACGCCAGCACCTGCACCGGCTTGCGCGAACGCGTATAACGCGCGCCCTCGCCGCTGACGTGCTTGTCGAAGCGCGCCTGCACGTCGACGGCGATGCCGGTGTAGACGCTGCCGTCCGAGCATTCGAGCAGATAGAGAAACCACGCCATGGGTGCGCTTCAGCCTTTGAACGGATTGTGTTCGCGCAGCTCATCCACATACGCGTGGATGCTGTTCTTTTCGTTGTCGAGAAAGTGGCCGACCGCATCGGCGAAAGCGGGGCGCGCGAGCCAGTGCGCCGAGCGCGTCACCGTGGGCAGGAACCCGCGAGCCATCTTGTGCTCGCCTTGGGCGCCGCCTTCGAACGCGCCGAGCTTTTCCTCGATGCAGAATTCGAGCGGCTGGTAGTACGCCGTTTCGAAGTGCAGGCACGGCACGTGTTCGAGCGCGCCCCAATAGCGGCCATATAGCGTGCCGCCGGTTTTTGCGTCGCGCTGATACACCACCAGCGAACTCGCGATCGGCTTGCCTTCGTATTCGGCGATCACAAGTAGCAGATTCTCCGGCATCGACGCGCCGATCATGCGGAAGAAATCGAGGTTCAGATACGGACTCGAAAAGTGCTCGCGGTACGTCTGCCGATAACACTTGCTGAAGAAGCGCCAGTCCGCGTCCTGGATGTCCTCGCCGCGAATCCGGCGCATCGTCACGCCGGCCTCGTGCACTTTGCGACGCTCGGCGCGAATGTTCTTGCGCTTCTTCTGTTCGAGCGTGGAGAGGAAATCGTCGAAGTCGCGATAGCCGTCGTTCAGCCAGTGAAACTGCACGCCTTCGCGTTGCATCATGCCCATGTCGGTGAGCGCATCCGCTTCCGTTTCGGTTGGAAACAACACGTGCAGCGACGATACGTCGGCCTGTTCGGCAAACGCCATCAGCGTCGCGGCCAGGTGCCTGAGCGCATGCGTATCCGCCGACAACAACCGGTTGCCTTGCACCGGCGTGAACGGCACCGCGCACAGCAGCTTCGGGTAATACGGCAAACCGTTGCGCTTGTAGGCGTCGGCCCAGGCCCAGTCGAACACGTACTCGCCGTATGAGTGCCCTTTCAGATACACGGGCGCGGCGGCCACGAGCTTGTCCGTGCGCGGGTCGGTCAGCGTGACGAATTGCGGCGCCCAGCCGCTATCCGCGACCGCGCAACGGGTCGCATGCAGGGCGCTCAAGAACTCATGCCGCAGAAACGGCGTGGGCTGCGACTGCTGCGCGAGAAGGGCATTCCATTCGGCGGCGTCCACCTCGGAGGGCGACGCCAGAATGCCCGTGCGATAATCAAAGCGTTCCTGGTTCAATCTGTGTGACTGTTCCCAATGAGCGGCGCGGCGCTCTGAGCGCCACGCCGTTCGTTTATCCGATTTGTCCATTCCGTCGAGCTAACCAGCCGCGGTACTCGCAAGCCACGTCGGCTTGCCTGTCGATCCTGCCATGAAGACCCGAATCGCTCTTGCTCAAATCAATGTCACCGTCGGCGACTTCGCCGGCAACGTCGCGAAGATCGTCGCTGCCGCGCGTGCCGCGCACAACGATGGTGCGAAGCTGCTAGTCGCGCCTGAACTCGCGCTGTCCGGCTATCCGCCCGAAGATCTGCTGCTGCGTCCCGCGTTCTATGCCGCGAGCGCGGCGGCGCTGGCCGACCTCGCCACGCAACTGAAGCCGTTCGCCGGCCTGCATGTGATCGTCGGCCATCCCCTACGTGACGCGGCGCACGGCCATGGTAATGCAAACGCGCCGATCGAGCGCGGCGTGCCGCCGGTCGATACCTTCAACGCGGCCTCGCTGATCGTCGACGGAGAAGTGCGCGGCACCTATCGCAAGCAGGATTTGCCCAACACCGAGGTGTTCGACGAGAAACGCTACTTCGCGTCGGACCCGCAGCCGTTCGTGTTCGAACTCGATGGCGTGAAGTACGGCGTGGTGATCTGCGAGGACGCGTGGCATGCGTCGGCTGCGCAAATGGCGAAGGCGGCGGGCGCGCAAGTGGTGCTGATTCCGAACGGCTCGCCGTATCACCTGAACAAGGAAGCGGTGCGCTTCGACATTCTGCGCGCGCGGATTCGCGAGACCGGACTGCCGATGGTCTACGTGAACATGGTCGGCGCGCAGGACGAACTGGTGTTCGACGGCGGTTCCTTCGTGCTCGACGCACAAGGCGAACTGGTCGCGAAGATGGCGCAGTTCGAGGAAGCGACCGCGATCGTCGAATTCGAAGACGGCAAGCCATTGCCCGCGGCGATCGCGCCGGAGCTGTCGATCGAGGCTCAGGTTTATGCCGGGCTCGTGATGGGTGTGCGCGACTACATCAACAAGAACGGTTTCCCGGGCGCGCTGATCGGCCTGTCCGGCGGCGTGGATTCGGCGCTGGTGCTGGCCGTCGCGTGCGACGCGCTCGGCGCGGATCGCGTGCGTGCGGTGATGATGCCGTCGCGCTACACGGCGGACATTTCCACCACGGACGCCGCCGAAATGGCACGCCGCGTCGGCGTGCGCTACGACGAAATCGCGATCGCGCCGATGTTCGACGCGTTCCGCGGCTCGCTCGCGGAAGAATTCGCGGGCCGCGCCGAAGACGCCACCGAAGAAAACATTCAGGCGCGCATTCGCGGCACCTTGCTGATGGCCCTCTCGAACAAGTTCGGCTCGATCGTGCTGACCACCGGCAACAAGAGCGAAATGGCGGTGGGCTACTGCACGTTGTACGGCGACATGGCCGGCGGCTTCGCGGTCATCAAGGACATTGCGAAAACGCTCGTCTACCGGCTGTGCCACTACCGCAACCAGGCCACCACCTTCGACAAGCAGGACGTCATTCCCGAACGGATTCTGACGCGCGCGCCGTCGGCGGAACTGCGCGAGAACCAGACCGATCAGGACAGCTTGCCGGAGTACGAAGTCCTCGACGCGATCATGCGCATGTACATGGAAGAGGACCGCTCGCTCGCGGAAATCATCGCGGCGGGCTATGCGGTCGACGACGTCAAACGCGTCACGCGCCTCATCAAGATCAACGAATACAAGCGGCGCCAGGCGCCGATCGGCATTCGCGTCACGCATCGCGCGTTCGGGCGCGACTGGCGTTATCCGATCACGTCGCGCTACACCGAACCGGTGGAGTGAGCCGCGGCGAACGAATGCGGACTAACCCGAAGCACGCGCCGGATTGCCGCAACGCATCCGGCGCGGCGTAGAATAAAAATCATCCATTTCCCTTTCACTCTTCCAGACACGAGACGAGGTCCGCCATGAAGCGCATCACTGCAGTCATCAAACCGTTCAAACTCGACGAAGTGCGCGAGGCGCTTGCTGAAGTGGGCCTCACCGGGCTGACCGTGACCGAGGTCAAAGGCTTTGGTCGGCAAAAAGGCCATACCGAGCTCTATCGTGGTGCAGAGTACGTGGTCGACTTTCTGCCGAAAGTGAAGATCGAAGTGGTGGTGGCGGACAATCAGTGCGACCAGGTGATCGACGCGATCATCGGCGCGGCGCGCACCGGCAAGATCGGCGACGGCAAGATTTTCGTCGCGGACGTCGAGCGCGTGATTCGCATTCGTACCGGCGAAGAAAACGAAGCAGCGGTTTGAAGCAGCTGAGTTCGTTGTCTTAAAGCAGGAATTGAGCGGCGGAATTTGCCCACCGCAGTCAGCTGCACAACATCAGCCATGAATGCACCGCGCCGGTGCGCTCAGGCCGTGGCAGAACCGTGCGCTCAAATAAAAAACGGTGCGATACCCTTTCGGACATCGCACCGATACGCGCCTCTCGCAGCAGCGTGAAAAAGATTCTCTTGAAGAACTCTGGACTACACCCCGAAGGAAGTCCCTTCGGGGAACACCGTTCGATTAGAACGAGTGTTGAATACCTGCGTACACGCCGGTTTGGCTATGGCCCGGCAGCGGGTTGTCCGTGCTGGTTGCCGTACCTGCGTTGTTTGCATTCAGGCCGTAGTTAGCCGTCTTGCTGTTTTGCGTCGTCGCGACCTGGATGTCCAGCAGCGTGCGCTTGGACAGGTTGTACGAGCCGCCGACCGTGTAGATCGTCGCGTTGCCTGCGCCATTGTTGCCGTTCACGTGGTAGACCGCCGCAATCAGCGCCGCAGCCGGCGTTGCTTGCCACGTCACACCGCCCCATTCGTGATCGAGAGTCGTCGGCTGGCCCGGCAGAACGTTCTGTGCACCTGCCGAACGGACAGCCTGGTAAGCAGCCTGAATCTTGAACTGGCCGAGGAACACGTTCACGAGAGCCGAGTATTCACGCGATGCCGCGAATACACCGTTGCCGACGTTGGCCGTATTGACCGCGCTCGGGTTCGGGCCGTACAGCACGCCGTTAGCCGGATTGCGGATTTCGTCGTAAATACCGCGAATCTGGAACAGCGAGGTCGTGTAGGTGACCTGCGCGCCAGCTTCACGACCTTGAGGGGTCGTGCCGTTGCCGTTCCAGCTCGTTGCGTTCGACAGCGCGTATTGACCGTAGAAGTCAAAGCCCGCGATCTTCGGCGACTGGTAAGCGAAGTTGTTGCTCGATTGCGGCCAGTTGCGGCCACGCACCAGCGATGCCGACGACCAGTTCGATTGACCGAACGGGTCGAAGTCCCACACGCCGTTCGAGATGTACAGCATGCGGCCCATCGTGAACGTACCGTACTGGTCGTTCGACAAGCCGACAGTTGCCCAACGATTGAAGAGACCGCCGCCGCCAGGGCCTGCACCCGTCATGGTGTTGAAGGAGCCTTCCAACTGGAACAGGACCTTGTTGCCGCCACCGATGTCCTCAACGCCCTTCAAGCCCCACAGGCTGGTACCCCAGTCGCCGCTTTCCGCGCGCCAACGGTTCGTGCTGCCCGTTGCCGAGCCAGCTGCGTTCGAGCCTTGCGGAACGCCCGTCATGTATTCGATACCGGCGTCAAGGCGGCCGTACAGCGTCACGCTGCTTTGGGCGTGCGCAACAACACCGGCTGTCATCAGCGCAGCGGCGAGCAAAGCTTTCTTCATCTTCTCCTCCATACCCTGTCAAAAAGTGAAACCCAGTACTGCGAATGGTGCTCGGCCGCGATTTGCGCCGAACAGAAATCGGTACCAGGGAGATTAGCGGGTGGATTGGGTCTCCTGCCGTGACGTGTAGCCTTGGGGCTATCTGGTCGCCATGCCGATCCCTCGCCGACCGGTTCTCCTCTGTGCTTTGAAGTGAAACTACTTTTAATGAACTTTGTTTTGCTACTTTGGTTACTAATTTATCAAAAATACCCTGAACTGGGAGAAGAAATTAGTACCTGCCTTGATCGATGTCTCCAAATTGCAATACGAATGTGCGCGACGACCCGTTACAAGACCTTCGAAAAACGCGGAAACCCTTATGCGACAAGGGAATCACGGATCAGCGCGGGCAACGTTAAGGATTGCCACTATTGACGCTTTAAATGCGGCAGAGTATGGCGAAAAGGCGGGAGTTCGAGGCTTGCGGGGAGCGGTTTTCGCGGCCGAAATCGCCGGAATGTGCAGGTGAGCGAAACAAAAAAGGCGCCGGTAAGCGCCTTGTAATGCTACTTTGACTACAACCCAAATAGCGGGTTGATTCGGTTCTGTGTCGAGCTTCTATTTGAGGCTTCCAGAGAGGAACTGCTTGAGCCGGTCGCTCTTCGTGTTCCTGAATACTTCGTCGGGATGGCCTTCTTCTTCCACCCGGCCTTGATGCAGAAACATCACGTGATTCGACACGTTGCGCGCGAAGGCCATTTCATGCGTGACGACGATCATCGTGCGGCCCTCCTCGGCGAGCGTCTGCATGACCTTGAGCACTTCGCCGACCAGTTCGGGGTCGAGCGCGGAAGTCGGCTCATCGAACAGCATCACATCCGGATGCATGGCCAACGCGCGCGCGATCGCCACACGCTGCTGCTGGCCGCCCGACAGATGCGACGGATACTGTTTCTCCAAACGCGGCGCGAGCCCCACCTTTTCCAGATATTCACGCGCGCGGTCTTCGGCTTCCTTGCGCTTCAGACCCAGCACGTTGACGGGCGCCTCGATGATGTTCTCGAGCACATTCATGTGCGACCACAGGTTGAAGTGCTGGAACACCATCGACAGCCTGGTGCGCACGCGCTGCAACTGCTTCGGGTCCGACACGCGCAGCCCGCCGTTCTTGCCGATCTGCGTGCGCACTTCCTCACCGTCGACAAAGATGCGCCCGGCGTTCGGCTGCTCGAGAAAGTTGATACAGCGAAGCATCGTGCTCTTGCCCGAACCGGACGAGCCGATCACGCTGATTACGTCGCCGGCGTTGGCCTTGAGCGACACGCCCTTGAGAACTTCGTTGTCGCCGTACTGTTTGTGAAGCTCGTCGACGAAGAGCTTTTGCTTCTTGGTGGTCATCAGGATCCTTGGGCATGCTTACTTGCTGAGGGCGTGGTGCCCCGGATTACTTGCCTTGCGGCCGCAGGTAAGCGAGCCAGCGGCGCTCGGCGCGGCGGAACAGCCACACGAGCGCGAAAGATATGCACAGATAGAGCAGGGCGGCGATGCCGAACGCATTGAACGACTGATACGTCGCCGAGTTCACATCGCGCGCGATCTTGAGGATGTCCGGCACGGTCGCGGTAAACGCGACGGTGGTGGCGTGCAGCATCAGGATCACTTCATTGCTGTAGTAGGGCAATGCGCGGCGCAGCGCCGACGGCAGAATCACGCGCCGGTACAGCGTGAACGACGACATGCCATACGCGCGTGCCGCTTCGATTTCGCCGTACGGCGTCGCCTTGATCGCGCCGGCGAAAATCTCGGTGGTGTATGCGCAGGTGTTCAGCGTGAAAGCGAGCAGCGTGCAATGCATGCCGTCGCGGAAGAACGCATTGGTGAGTTCGTGATTGCGAATGATCTCGAGACTGTACAAGCCGGTGTAGCACAGCAGCAGTTGCACATACAACGGTGTGCCGCGGAAGATGTACGTATACAGCCACACGAGACGGGAGAGCCACTTCTTCTTCGACACGCGCGCCACCGAGAGCGGAATCGACAGACAGAAGCCGAACCCGATCGACACCACCAGCAGCCACAGCGTGATCGCGACGCCGGTGATGCGATAGCCGTCGGTGTAGAGATAATTGCGCCAGTATTCCTGAATGATCTCGATCATAGATCCGCCTTTCGCACGCCGGTCGAGTAACGCTTTTCGAGGTACATCAGCACGAAGTTGGACACTGTGGTGATGACGAGATAGATCGCCCCTGCGAACAGGGTGAAGAAGAAGAACCGCAGCGTGCCCTTGCCCGCGTCCTGCGAAGCCTTGACCACGTCGGCGAGACCGATGATCGATACCAGCGCGGTGGCCTTCACCATCACCTGCCAGTTGTTGCCGATGCCGGGCAGCGCGAAGCGCATCATCTGCGGGAACATCACGCGGGTGAACACCTGCCAGCCGGTCATGCCGTAAGCGGCGCCGGCTTCGAGCTGGCCGCGCGGCACCGCCAGAAACGCGCCGCGGAAGGTCTCGGTGAAGTACGCGCCGTAAATGAAGCCGAGCACCGCGACGCCGGCCACGAAGGGATCGATGTCGATCTGGTCCCAGCCGAGCAGATCGGTCAGGTTGTTCAGCCAGATCTGGATGCTATAGAAGAGCAGCAGCATCAGCACCAGGTCGGGCACGCCGCGCACGAGCGTGGTGTAGACCGTGCCGACGCCGTAGGAGAAACGGTTTTTCGACAGTTTCGCCGCCGCGCCGAGCAGGCCCAGCACGAAAGCGAACGCCAGCGACAACACCGCCAGTTTGACGGTTTGCCAGGTGCCGTTGAGGAGCAGCGGGCCGTAGCCTTGAAGGAACATAGGGGGTCCTTGACGATGTGTTTGCGACACACCGCGAAAGACGCGGCCAACTCTGCGCCGCGTTTGCCGCGAGCCTGGGGCTCGCTGTGACCTGCGGCGCACAGCGCACCGCTGTGCAAATCATGACTGCATGGCCGTTACCGGTCTTGCAGCGCGCTTTTCGACTCTCGTTGTGAAACTGCGGGTGAATCTACTCTTGAATCTACTGCCGACTGTATTACGAAGCCTCGCGAAAGCCCATGCGGGCGAGCCCCGAGTTTCGTGGGTGCCACGTGTGTTTCCCGGACTCAGTGTCCAGACTCAATGGGCAGGATAGATGTCGAAGTCGAAGTACTGCTTCTCGAGCTTCCTGAACGTGCCGTCCTGGTGAACCTGCGCCAGCGCCCGGTTGAACATCGCCTTGAGCTCGGTGTCGTCCTTGCGCAGGCCGATGGCCGTGCCTTCGCCGATCGTCTTCGGGTCCTTCACTTCCGGGCCCGCCCAGCCGAAGCCTTTGCCGCGCGGCGTCTTCAGGAAACCGGCGTCGGCTTGCACTTCGTCCTGCAACGCGGCGTCCAGACGCCCCGAAGCGAGGTCGGCGTACACCTGATCCTGATTCTGGTAAGGCACCACGGTCACGCCTTTGGGCTCCCACCAGACCTTGGCGTAGGCTTCCTGAGTCGAACCCTGCTCGACGCCGACGCGTTTGCCCTTCAGCGATTCAGCCGTGGGCAGAAGCGGCGAACCTGCCTTGGCAATCATGCGGGCCGGGGCGTCGAACAGCTTGCCGGAGAAGTCGATCTGCTCGCGGCGCTTGTCCGTGATGGTCAGCGACGACACGATCGCGTCGTACTTCTTGCCCTTCAACGCCGGAATGATGCCGTCGAGGTCCTGCTCGACCCACACGCATTTCACGTTCATCTTCGCGCACAGCGCGCGGGTCAGATCGGCGTCGAAGCCGACCACCTGGCCGTTGGGTGCCTTGGATTCGAACGGCGGATAGCTGGCGTCCACCCCGATTCGCACGGTTTTCCACTCTTTCGCCATCGCGCCGGTGGCCATGACCGCGAGCGCCACGCAGAGTGCGAACTTCTTCATGTTTCTCCTGGGTCAAACTGATCGTCGTGGTGCTTCGATCTCGACGACCGCCGGCTCGTGGCCGGCCGTCGCTATTCTAGGCGGTCAAAATTGTCGCGCCGCTCGGGGTTGCTGCTTCGGAGCGGGGCGCGTGCATTCGATGCATCGAGGGAGTCCGGCGCGGGTCTGAAACCGGCTGCCAACCCATCGCGGCTCGCCATGTCGGGCTCGCCGGTACGCCTTTGGCGCCCACGCAATCTCGAAAAGCGCGGTATTTTACCCGAACAGGGACGGGGCGCCAGTCCGGGACGCCGGCGGCGGCAAACCGGCGTGCGCGGACGTTGTGCGGGCGCGACGCTGTTGCGTTCTTTCCAGACCGTACGGGGCCGGTCGCGCTTGCGGCGAATGCGCGACTCATGTGCAGTGCGTTTGTCGTACCTATGCCGAGGTCGGAATCGCAGCCGCGGTCTTGCATGCGCGGCCGGACCAGCGCCGGACGCGCCAACGCCCGATTGCACGGATTTATGGAACGATCCGGTGCACCCGCGCCGATTGTTTAGTGCAGGCCATGCCCATACGTTCTGTGCATCGCTATTTACTCACCAGGAGTACTTCCATGTTCGAGATTCGCCGCTCCGAAGAGCGCGGTCACGCCAACCACGGCTGGCTCGACTCGTATCACAGCTTCTCGTTTGCCGACTATCGCGATCCCCAGCACGTGCATTTCGGCCCGCTGCGGGTCATCAACGAAGACCGTATCGCCGGCGGCGAGGGCTTCGGCACGCACGGCCATCGCGACATGGAAATCGTCACGTATGTGCTCGAAGGCGCGCTGGCCCACCGCGACAGCATGGGCAACGGCTCGACGATCCGTCCCGGCGACGTGCAGCGCATGAGCGCCGGCACCGGCGTGCAGCACAGCGAGTTCAACGCGTCGCAGGACGAATCCGCGCACCTGCTGCAGATCTGGGTGATTCCGCAGCGTGCGGGCGATCAGCCGAGCTACGAGGAAAAGCGCTTCGACGCCGCCGACAAGCGCGGCCGCCTGCGCGTGGTCGCGTCGCCCGACGGCCGCGACGGCTCGGTGACGATTCATGCTGATGCGTCGATTTACGCGGCGTTGATCGACGGCGAAGAAACGGCGACGTTCGCGCTGCCCAAAGGACGCCTGGCGTATGTGCACGTGGCGCGCGGCGCGCTGACGGTAAACGGCAAGGTGCTCCGTGCGGGCGACGCCGCCAAGCTCAGCGACACGGACACGGTGACGCTGGAGAAGGGCGAGAACGCCGAAGTGCTGCTGTTCGATTTGGGGCAACTGAACGGCTAAGTCGTGATCGTTCGGTTGCGCTTCCACTGAAGAAATAGTTGAAGTCGCAACGAGCGAGCGTCGCGCACGCATCGCGCCGCTCCGCACCGCGTAGTCAAAAAAACGCCACGGAAGTCCAACCTCCGTGGCGTTTTTGCATCCAGCAACGCAGACGGCCGCGCAGGCCGCCTGTGCATCTACACCGGGCCGCTTACTGATTGGCCGCCGGCGCCGATGCCGCGCCCTTGCGATGCTCCCAGCGCTCGTGCATCTTTTCATGACGCGACTCCATCTTCGCAAAGCGCTGCTTGAGCGCCGTGCTGACGGTAGTCTTCTGCTGGTCGTTCAGGCCGTTGTAGAACTTGAGCCAGGCATCCGAGGTTTGCTGACGCAGTTGCGCGTCTTTCTGCTCGACCTGCTGGTGCGCGGCCGCCATGGCGTTCAGATCCAGGATCGGCTGTTGCTGCGCGGCCTTGAACTGGTTCTTGATCTGCTCATGATTGGCGCGCATGGCCTCGTGGTTCTGCTTCATGGTGTCGAGCGCGGCTTGCCACTGCTTTTCCTGATCCGCGTTCAGCTTCAACTGATCATGGAGTTGCGTCAATTGCTTCATGAAGTGGCCGTGCCAGCCGCCGGGGCCGCCGTGTTCGGCGGGTTGTGCGGCATAGGCAGCGCCCGCGCCAATGGCGAGAGCAGTGGCGGCAACGGCGAGAACGCGCGACATCTTTTTGGTAGACATGTGAGACTCCCTGTAATGGAATAGCCGACGATGCAACCGGTTAAAGTGGACGGCGTGCATTCGGTAAGAGACAGCGTAGAGAACTGCGCAGCTCGCTGTGTTACGTGGCAGGATGCGGCTGTTACGGGGGATTACGCACACCTTTCACCGTAACACCCGGTAACCCTTGGGGCCGGTTTGAAATCGAAAACCCATCCTGCTGCGCGTTAAACTTCATCCCATGGCTACTCAAATACTTGTTGTCGACGACGACGTCGAATTGCGCGATCTGCTCCGCGACTATCTGGCCCGCCAGGGCATCGAGGTTTCGGTGCTGCACGACGCGGGCTCGCTCGAGCGCCGGCTCGAACGCGAGCGCCCGGATCTGATCGTGCTCGACCTGATGATGCCGGGCGTCGACGGGCTCACGGCGCTGCGTAAGCTGCGCGCGTCGGGCGACGATATCCCCGTGATCATGCTCACGGCGCGGGCGGACGACGTCGACCGCATCGTCGGTCTGGAGCTCGGCGCGGACGACTACCTCGGTAAGCCGTTCAATCCGCGCGAGTTGCTGGCACGCGTGCAGGCGGTGCTGCGGCGCCGCCGCACGCTGCCGTCGGCGGCGGCGCCGGAGCAGCGCGAGCCGTTCAACTTTGGCCGCTTCACGCTGGACTTCCAGTCGCGCACGCTGCATCTGGAAGACAAGCCGCTCACGTTGTCGGGCAGCGAATTCGCGTTGCTGAAGATTTTCGTCAATCACCCCATGCGCACGCTCACGCGCGAGCGCCTGCTCGAACTGCTGCACGGTCCGGAATACGACGGCACCGACCGCGGCATCGACGTGCAGGTTTGGCGTCTGCGGCGCATTCTAGAAACCGACCCGTCCACGCCGCGCTTCATTCAAACAGTGCGCGGCCGCGGCTACGTGTTCGTGCCCGACGGCGAACAGCATGCGCCGGCCCATTGATTCGCTGTTCGGGCGGCTGGCGCTGCTAGTCGTCGCGGTGCTGCTGCTGTCGCATTTCGCGTGGTACGCGCTCATGCGCCTCGAGCGCAGTCAACTGCAAACGCGCTACGCGGTCGAGGAAGCGACCTTCCTCGTCGACGCGGTGCGTCAGCACGTCGCCCGAACGCCGGATCAGCCGTTGCCGTCGCGCGTCAAACTGGTCGACCCGGCGAGCCCTGAAGTGCCGCCGGAGGCTGCGGATATGCCGCCGCCGCTCGAACGTTTCATCGAAGACGTGCGTGACCGCATGCCGTCCGGCACGCAGGTGCGCGTCGGTTTGCCGGGCCGTCCGCCCACGCTGTGGGTGCGTGCCACCTCCGACCGCAGCTGGATCGTCGTGCCGGTGCAGCCGTTGCGTACGCCGCGCTCGCTCGACCGCACGGTGCTGTGGCTTGCCATTATTTTCTCGTTCGCGGTCATGGCGGCGCTGTTCGCCGCGTGGGCGCTGCAGCAACCATTGCGCTCGCTCGCCCAGGCGGTGGCGCGCTTCGGCCGCGGCTTGCCGGTGCCGCCGGTGCCGGAGCGCGGGCCGCGCGAGTTGCGTCAGCTCACGCACGGATTCAACCAGATGGTCCAGGAAGTGGCGCGCACGGAAAACGACCGTGCCGTGATGCTGGCGGGTGTGGCGCACGATCTGAAAACGCCGCTCGCGCGTTTGCGGCTGCGCGCCGAAATGATGGACGAAGTGAAGATGCGCGACGGCGTGGTGCGCGACGTCGATTCCATGACGCACATCGTCGAACAGTTTCTGGTGTTCGCTCATGACGGCGCCGATCGCAGCGAGGCAGTCGAAGTGGACGCGCAGTGCGAGCGGGTGGTGCGCAGCTATCGCGCGGTGGCCTCCGGTGCGTCCACCGTGCAGACCGAACTCAACGCGGGGCCGGCGTTCCTGTTGCCCGCCGCCACGCTCGACCGGATTCTGTCGAACCTGCTCGACAACGCGCATGCATACGGTGCGCCGCCGATCGTCGTCGCCACAGCGCGTACCTCGCAAGGCTTCACCTTGTCGGTGAGCGACAGCGGCAGCGGGATCGCGGCTCAGGATCTGATCAACGCCAGCCGGCCTTTCGTGCGGCTCGATCCGGCGCGCGGCGGCAACGGTCATAGCGGCCTCGGGCTCGCCATTGTCGAACGGCTGGTGCGGCGTGCGGGCGGGGAGTGGGAGATCGGCAACCACGGCGGCCGTGGTTTGCGAGTCTTGATGAGCTTTCCGTTCGACGTGTTGCCGCGCGTCGCGGCGGCTTCGGAGAGTGCCTGGAGTTAATAGGTGCACGGAGCGGGCTTCGGCAGTCTGTGCCGCGTCTCGGGATCCAAACGCAAGGTTCGGAAGACGCGGCCAGCAGCCGGCTCGCTAGTCCGAGAACAACGTATTCAGCGCATTCGCCGCGTCGCCATCCACCGTATTCCACGTCACCGTTTCGGCTTCGAAAATATAGTGCGTGGTGTATTTACCGAGACGCGCCAGGATCTCTTCCTGAATCAGTTCCGGCGCCACGTCCAGTTTCAGATACCACGCGGTGGACGACAAGCGCGTCTGGAACGCGCCGTATTCAGCCAGCAGATGGTCGAACGCGTCAGCATCCTGATCGCGACAGACGATCACCAAATTTCCCTTCATGCGAATCTCCCGTTAAAGCGGTAGCGGCAACCTCGATCCATATCAGGGTCGATCATACCTGCTTCGTTACGGGATGCCCGACGGCCGCGCTTGCCTTGCATCAGCTTGCGTGCTGATTGACGCGCCGGTGGCCAACGTCTGGCGAACGTGTCACCAGACGTTGGCCACCGTGCGGGTAGGCGGCGCGGTGTCGTCGGGCGGCAAGGCTTCGGTGCGGTCGCGGCCGCCCGATTTTGCCGCGTACAGGGCCATGTCGGCGCGGCTCATGATCCGCTCGGGCAGATCGTCGGGAGAAAGTTCGGTGATGCCGATGCTCACGCTCAAGCCCACCGAAGCGGGTAGCTTCGGCGAAGGGACCGCTTTCAGACGCAGCCGCAAGCGTTCGACGACTTCGTGGCCGCCGGCCAGATCCGTGGCCGGCAGCAGCAGGCCGAACTCTTCGCCGCCTAGGCGGCCGATCGCATCGGCGCCGCGCAGCTCGGCGCGGCAGGTGTCGACGAAATGTTCGAGCGCGCGGTCGCCGGCGGCGTGGCCGAAGCGGTCGTTGATCTGCTTGAAGTGGTCGAGGTCGGCGATCGCCATGCACAGCGGCTCGTTGCCCGCATGCGCGCGTTCGATCTCATGGCGCAACAGGTCGAGAAAATAGCGCCGCGACAGCGCGCCGGTCAGCGCGTCGTGGCGCGCCTCGGCCGACAGCAACGTATTGGCGGATTGCAGTTGTTCGGCGAGATCGCGCGTGGCGCGATGGTGGCGCCGCTCGCGCACATACGACACCGTGATCACCCACGCCAGCGCGACCGTGCCGGCCAGCGTCAGAAACACCAGCAAATGATCGCGCTTGTGATTGCGCAGCAGTTCCGGCCACGCCACGAGCGGATCGACCAGATGCGCCGACAGGCCCGAGTTCAGGCCGCCGCGCGTCTGATAGAGCGACGGCATGGGTCGCTCGGACATGCCGAACAGTTGCCCAGCCACGGCGGACGGCACCCACGGCGCCTGTTCGCGCACTTGCGAGTCCACGCTGATATGGATGTCGGGAATCGCGTCGCGCAGGTAGATGGTCTTGCGCTCGGCAGGCGTCATCTGTGTGACGCGTGAGTTCGGCAGCGCGCGGCCTTCGAGCTCGCTGTTGTGCGCCATGATGATGACGCCGTTGTCGTCGGCGACGAAGGTGCCGGCGTGCGCGACCCAGTGGCGCAGCCGGGCGATGCCGACCTTGGCGACGACCACGCCGACCAGCAGGCCGTCCGCGTAAGCCGGCGCGGCGATGAAGATGCCGGGCTCGCCGCTCGAGCGGCCGACGCCGTAGGCTTCGGAGAACGCGCCGAGCAGCGCGTTCGTCAGGTAGCCGCGCACGCGCATGTCGGTGCCGACGAAGGAGCGCTCGGCCGCGAGCGGATTGTTGATGGAGTTGCTCGAGGCGACGCAGACACCGTTGGCGTTGACGAGCCAGATCTGGTCGAGCCCGGAGAAGCCTTGCGCGTCGTGCAGGAAGTTGCTCACGGCGCTCATCTGCTTGTCTTTCAGCAACGCGGCGCGCAGGACGGGTTCCGTCGCTTCGCCGTTCACGGCATAATTCTGGGATTGCACCAGAGCGCGCTGGACCACGTCCATTTCGGCCATGGTTGCGGGGATGGCGCGAGACATCGCAAGGTCGCTGGCGATCACCTCCGCCATGTTGTCCACGATCGACGCGGACATTTGCCGCTGCGCACGCAGGGCCGCGTCCAGCTCTTGCTGTACCATCCGGTCCGCAACCATGCCGGCCACGATCCAGCAAACCAGGACGATCAGCATAAAGCTGACCGGCCCGGTTGCCTGGCGCAAGGTTGTCCTGTTCATCGACCCTCTGATCCGTCTGGCTGTGACATGCAACTAGCTCAATCGTGGCAGCGCGCTCGCGCTGTTTCGCCCCTGTGGAAGCGGTCGGCAATACGCCGTCGCTGTGGCCCGGGATAAACCGATAACAGGCGTCGTCTCCTGATTTTAACCGTCATGGGGCCAGACGCCACCGTTATTGCGGGAATGCGAAGTGCGACTGCCGCGTCCATCAGGTTCTTAACGGCAGGCCGACCGGATTTCTTGATGGTTGTTCGGGTTTTTCGGGTGGGCTCCTGGGCCATCGCGGCAGCCGCCGCGAGGGTCGAAGATGTGGTCGGCGCGCCGCGATAAAAAGTCATCAGCGCGATCGGCGCTCGCCGGCCCGGGGGGCGGTAGCAGGGCGTTTTGCGCTATTTATCGCTATTTGCCGCGAAAGGTTGTGCCTGAAACATAGGATGGTGTAGTGTCGTGCCGTCCAAAACAAGGAAAGCTCGCCAGCCCTTTTGGGCGGCGCCTGCGGCGACAGGAGTCTGGCTTGACGGATGCGGTCCAGGGCGGGTTCGTCCACGGGCACATTCGTCACCGGTTCACGTGTCTCCAACGCTAACGATTTACCGCGCCCACGCGTTTTGCCATGCCTGATTTCCGCTTTCCGGACCGATCTTCAGACCGCCGCGCCGAAGCCGCGGCCTCCTTGCCGTGCTTGAACGCCTGGTTCGACGGGGAGGGCATCTGATGGACTTCAGCTTCAACCTGAAGCGCACCGCCAATGCATCGGCATGGCGGGTGTTGCCCAACCGCTGGGACTTCGTCGCCTTCCCGCTGATCATCTGTGTGATCGCCATGGCGGCGATCGGCTTTCACGAGACCTTGGCGCCCATGTCGACGCTCAAGACTCAAGCCATCTCGCTCGATCCGGCGAACCTGCCTGAATATGCCATGCGCACCACGCTGCGCATGCTCGCGGCCATGGTCGCCTCGCTGACCTTCACGCTGGTGTACGGCACGCTGGCGGCCAAGAGCCGTCGCGCCGGCCTCGTGCTGGTGCCGATTCTCGACATCCTGCAGTCGGTGCCGGTGCTGGGCTACATTTCGTTTACGGTCACCTTCTTTCTAGCACTGTTCCCGGGGCGCGTGCTCGGTGCCGAACTCGCGGCGATCTTCGCGATCTTCACGAGCCAGGCGTGGAATATGACGTTCAGCTTCTATCAGTCGCTGCGCACTGTGCCGCGCGATCTGGACGAAGTCTCGCGCGGCTTTCACCTGACTTCATGGCAGCGCTTCTGGAAGCTGGAAGTCCCGTTCTCGATGCCGGGCCTCATCTGGAACATGATGATGTCGATGTCGGGCGGCTGGTTCTTCGTGGTCGCCTCCGAGGCGATCACGGTCGGCAACAGAACGATCATCTTGCCGGGGATCGGCGCCTATCTCGCGCAGGCGATCTCGGACAAGAACCTGCACGCGATCGGCTGGGTGATCCTCGCGATGACGGTCGTGATTCTCGCCTACGACCAGTTGCTGTTCCGTCCGCTCGTGGCGTGGGCCGACAAGTTCCGCATGGAAAACACCAGTTCGGGCGACGCGCCGGAATCGTGGCTGCTCGATCTGATTCGCCGCACCCGCCTGATCCACCGGCTGCTGGTGCCGCTCGGCTGGATGTTCGCCAAGGCCGCGCGCGTGCCGTTGCGGCTGCCGGCGTTGCAGGGCCCGCGCTTCCAGATCCCGCAGAGGCAGAAGAGTTCGCGCGTCGGCGATATCGTATGGGCGACGCTGGTGCTGCTCACGACCGTCTACGTGGTGTATCGCGTCGTGATCTATGTGCGCACCGGCGTGTCGCTGGATGAAGTCTGGCACGTGTTCGTGCTTGGGCTGATCACGCTGCTGCGGGTGGTGGTGCTGATTGCGATCGCGTCTGTGATCTGGGTGCCGGTGGGTGTGCTGATCGGCTTGCGCCCGGCGCTCGCCGAAAAGATCCAGCCGCTCGCGCAGTTTCTCGCCGCGTTCCCGGCCAATCTGCTGTTCCCGGTGTTCGTGATCGCGATCGTGCGCTTCCATCTGAACCCGGACATCTGGCTCTCGCCGCTGATCGTGCTCGGCACGCAGTGGTATATCCTGTTCAACGTGATTGCCGGTGCGACGTCGTATCCGAACGACTATCGCGAGGCGGCCAAGAACTTCCATATCCGCGGCTGGCAGTGGTGGCGTCAGGCGATTCTGCCGGGCATTTTCCCGTACTACGTCACGGGCGCGATCACCGCGTCGGGCGGCGCGTGGAATGCGAGCATCGTCGCGGAATTCGTGCAGTGGGGCGACACCAAGGTGGCCGCGCACGGTCTGGGCGCCTACATTGCGCAGTCCACCGCCGCGGGCGACTATCCGAAGATCATTGTGGGCATCGCCGTGATGTCCCTGTTCGTGACACTGTTCAACCGCCTGCTGTGGCGTCCGATGTACGCCTACGCCGAAGCCAAGCTCCGGCTCGATTGAGTATTAAAGGCAAAACGCGATGCAAAATCCTAAAGCTGCTATGACCGCCGCGCCGATCCAGACCCCGCCGAAGCCGCCGCGTCTCGGCGAAGAGATCCTGCTCGTCAAGGACGTGTGCCGCGGGTTCAATAAGTCGCAGGGCGAACTGCTCGTCCTCGACGACGCGAACCTGTCGCTGCGCGAAGGCGAGATCGTCGGACTGCTGGGCCGTTCGGGCTCGGGCAAGTCGACGCTGCTGCGCATCATCGCCGGTCTGATCGAGCCGACCGACGGCGAAGTTACCTATATGGGCAAGCCGCTCGACGGTCCAGCCAAGGGCGTCGCGATGGTGTTCCAAACCTTCGCGCTGTTCCCGTGGCTGACCGTGCTGCAAAACGTCGAAGCAGGTCTCGAAGCGCAAGGCGTCGGCGCGAGCGAGCGGCGCACGCGCGCGCTGGCGGCGATCGACCTGATCGGTCTGGACGGTTTCGAAAACGCCTATCCGCGCGAGCTGTCGGGCGGCATGCGCCAGCGCGTCGGCTTTGCGCGCGCGCTGGTGGTCGACCCCACGCTGCTGCTGATGGACGAGCCGTTCTCCGCGCTCGACGTGCTGACCGCCGAAACGCTGCGTACCGACCTGCTCGATCTGTGGACGCAAGGCCGCATGCCGATCAAGGCCGTGCTGATCGTCACGCACAACATCGAGGAAGCGGTGTTCATGTGCGACCGCATCCTGGTGTTGTCGTCGAATCCGGGCCGCGTGATCGCCGAAATCAAGGTGCCGTTCAAGCATCCGCGTAATCGTCTGGACCCGGCGTTCCGCCGGCTGGTGGACGACATCTACGCGAAGATGACCGCGCGTCAGACGGACGAAAAGACCAAGAAGGGTCTCGAACTGCATAGCTGGCTGCCGCATGTGTCGACCAACCTGATGGCCGGTCTGATCGAAACGCTGGCCGCGGCGCCGTACCATGGCCGTGCTGACATGCCGGAAATCGCCCGTTCGCTGCATCTGGAGGTGGACGATCTGTTCCCGGTCGCCGAAGTGCTGCAGCACCTCGGTTTCGCCGACATCCGCGAAGGCGACATTTTCCTGACGCCGCCGGCGCGCGTGTTCTCCGAATTCGGCACTCAGGAGCGCAAGATGATGTTCGCCGAGCATCTGCTGCGGCACGTGCCGCTCGCCGCGCGAATCAAGAAAGTGCTCAACGAGCGGCCGGGGCATCGCGCGCCGCGCGTGCGCTTCGAGCAGGAGCTGGAGGATTTTCTGTCGGACAGCGCTGCGGAAGAGACGCTCGACGCGGTCATCAACTGGGGTCGTTATGGCGAGATCTTCTCGTACAACGACCAGACCGAAATCTTCAGTCTGGAAGACGTGGAGTCTTAAGCGCGCGGGAGTTGCGCGTTTGAGTTGATTAAGACGTGCGAAGCCAGTTCAAAGCAAAAACGGCAGGTGAGACCCTGCCGTTTTTTTCATTGCCGCGCATTTATTGCAGACTGCCCCAGCGCGCGACGGCCGGTTCCGCGGACGCCCACTTCCAACCTTTGTCCTGCTGACACGCGCTCGCCGTGTACCAGTCCTCATGCGCGTTCGGGCCGTCGCCGTCCTGCACCGAGAACACGAATTCCTTGCAGAGCGCGAGAGCCGAACCGAACGCGCGCGTCACGCGCACCTGGCCGTGGCCGTTCTCGATCGGCAACGTGTGCTTGACTGCCCAAGGACGAGCCTCGCCGACCGGCATGGCGCCCGCCAACGCGGCGATCATGTTCTGCTGATCGGTGTGCATGGTGCGCATGTAGCGGCCGACGGCCTCGTCGGTCGCGGCCTGCACGGCAATGCCAACGCCGATGCCGATTGCCGGATTCGACGTCACCAGCCCGGACGCGACGCCCGCCGCCGCGCCGCTCGCCGCGCCCACCGACGAGCAGCCGCTCGTCAGCACGCTTGCGCCGACGCAGAGCGCGCCGGCCAGCACCAGCCTCAGCCGGCTGCCGGACCAGGCAGCGAGACGAGGGCGGCGCGCCGTGAGGGCAGCCGTATGCGAACGCGCCGTCATTGCAACGCGCCCCAACGTTCGGTAGCGGGTTCGGCCGACGCCCACTTCCAGTTGTTGCCGTCGCGGCAGATCGATGCCACGTAAAACGCGCTGCTCGCCGGCACGTTCTTGGTGGCGGTCTGATCGACGGAGAAGACGATTTCCTTGCAGTCGAGCGCGCCCGCGCTGATCGTGCGGCTCACAGTGACGCGGCCGTGCTCGTCGTCTTCGATCGGCATCGAATGGGTCACGCTCCATGGCGCGACTGCGCCGACGTCGAGCGGCCCGGCAATTTTGGCGATGCCGTCCTGCGTATTCGTGTGAACCACGCGCTCCGAGTACTGCACGCCGGCACGCGCCGCGGCCACTGCGCCGAGGCCGATGCCGGTGGCGACGGCCGCGTTGCTGGTGACTTTCGCCGCGAGCGCGGCGCCTGCGATACCGGCGCCGGCGGTGGCCCCTTCCGAATAGAACGAGCTACAGCCGCTCAACGCCGACGAGATCGCCACAGCAAGAACAACAAGCGCCGTTGCATTGGGACGTCCACGTCCGGCTGTTCGTTTTGCCCATTCGGCCCACACCATACTTTTTTGCATTTCCCTGTCTCTGCTCCTGCAAGTGCCTTTCGTTCGCGCTCGATAACGACTGTGCGAACGAGTAACACGCGTTCCCCACCTAGCAATGCGTGTGCCGCATTTTGCAGGATGCTATTTGTAATTGGCAGAGGGAAAATGCAAGCAATTGCAAAAGATGGTGCGAGACAAATCGGTTTCTGTTGGGTTGCGGCCGATTTTTGATTGGTGGTGCGAAGGGATTTAGTTTGAGATTCAAGGCGCGCGGCACAGGCTTTTTGCAACTGGCTGCAACTGGCTGCAACTGGCGCTCAGACGCCGAAGCACGCATGCGTCTCTGGACATTCAGGCGCCGTCGCAAGCACTCACGCGGCTTCGCCACCTGAGTGCCGCGTCGTGATGTTATTGCTCGGGCTCTTCTTCCGCCCCTTCGTCGCCGTATGCGCTCAAGCGGTTGTACAGGGTTTTGAGACTCACGCCGAGGGCTTTCGCCGCGCGTCGTTTGTCGCCGCCGCAATATTTGAGCGTGCCGAGAATGATCTGCTTTTGCGCGTCGGCGAGTGGTGTGCCGATCCATACGCTCATCGCGTCGCCCTGCGTCATGGGTTTTTTCACGCGCGACGCGAGATGCGGATGCGGCAACTCCACGATCTTCTCCGCGAGAATGAACGCGCGGTACACGGCGTTCTTCAACTCGCGCACGTTACCCGGCCACGACCAGGTGCGCAGTGTTTCGATCGAGCGTTTGCTGAAGCTTTTGCTCGTACCTTCCTGCTGATTCAGCAGCGCGAGGAAGTGCTGCGCAAGCAGTTCGCGATCGCCCTCGCGCTCGCGCAGCGGCGGCGCGCGCAGCGGGAAAACCGCGAGGCGGTACATGAGGTCTTCACGCAGACCGTTTTCCTTGACCGCGACCGCGGGGTCGCGATTGGTCGCGGCGATCACGCGCACGTTGCCGCTGATCAGGTCATTGCCGCCGACGCGGTAGAAGGTGCCGGTTTCCAGCGCGCGCAGCAACTTCACCTGGCGCACCGGCGCCATTTCGGTAATTTCGTCGAGGAACAGCGTGCCGCCGTTCGCGTGTTCGAAGTAGCCGATGCGGCCCTGGACCGCGCCTGTGAAACTGCCTTTCTCGTGGCCGAACAGTTCGGCTTCGATGAGTTCGTCGGGAATCGCGCCGCAATTGACGGCGACGAACGGTGCGTCCTTGCGGCTGCTTTGATCGTGAATCGTGCGGGCAATCAGTTCCTTGCCAGTGCCGGATTCGCCGATGATCAGCGCGGTCGCGTCGGTGCCGGCGACACGTTCGATCTGCTGGTACAGATCCAGCATCACCGGCGACGAGCCGTACAGCAGCCCGTACGATTTCAGTCCCACGATGCCGTCCGCGACGCGCTGCTTCGCCATTGCCGAAGCATTGCCGCCAGCGGAGACGGTGGGCGAGGCCAGGTCGATTGACGCCATAAACGGGGGTCCTGTGCAAATGAGTTCGTTGTTACGGCGCGCAGGCCTGGGGAACGAGATAAACCAGCAGTGCCGCTATCTCTCAAAGATCGATTTAACCACTTTGACACCGTTTTCGGCAAACGATGTGAGGGCCTAAGAAATACATTTATGCACGGTCGGTCGAAACTGCCTGGCTTGGTGTTTGCTTGAGCTGCGCGAGGCAAACTTACCGGGCACGGCGTTTGCGACTTCCACCCGACACGCGTGTGCTTTTTTTGGGCGCGATGGCGTTGCCTATCGGCATGTTGCGCGACGGCGGCGATTACCGTTCGCCAATTTGCAGCGATATGCGCACTC
The DNA here is from genome assembly GCF_046027355.1 of Paraburkholderia sediminicola. GTDB lineage: Bacteria > Pseudomonadota > Gammaproteobacteria > Burkholderiales > Burkholderiaceae > Paraburkholderia > Paraburkholderia sediminicola_B. The sequence goes on from NZ_JAQQEK010000045.1 coordinate 35,412, forward strand.
GCCGGAACGCACACGCGAACGCCGAACTCAGACCAGGAGTGAATGATGACTGACACCACGCAACAGCTTGCACTCGGCGGCCAGAAGATTGTCGATGATCTGCGGGTGCTGCTGAAGGACTCGGAAGAAATGCTGCGGCTTGCCGCCAACGTGCCGGGCGAAGGCGTCGGCGCGCTGCGTGACAAACTCGGCACGCATGTCGAAACCCTGCAGTCGGCGCTTGGCGATGCGCAGCAGAACGCGCAGCGGCGTTATCGGGCGGCGACCGTCAATACCGAGCGCTACGTGCGGCACAACCCGTGGCGTTCGATCGGCATTGCCGCGGGCGTCGGCTTTTTGCTCGGCGTGCTGACCGCGCGCTGAGGCGTAATCCAGGACCAATCCGCTTCATGACGACAAGGAGTTCACGATGGCACGACCCAAAATCGGCATCTTCGGCGCACTGATGGCGCTCGGCGGCTTTCTGGCGGTGCGCTACGTGCAGCAGCGCAACCGCGCCGCACAAGTTCCTGTGGCGCGCGAATTGAGCCGCTGGGAAAACGAGGGCGGCACGGTCGCGGCACCGGCCACGCCGACGGCCAATCAGGCGACCACGGCGGGCGGCGCGAACCCGAGCGCACATGGCGCCAACGGATCCGCTTATCCCAACGGCAATGGCGGCGCATGGCCGTTCCCGCGCAGTTGAGCAAGCTTGCCTGCACGGCCTCGCCGGCGCGCCGCGCTGACCGGCCGGCGCCCGGTACACCTTGCTAATTTGTCTCGATAAAGCCTTATAATAGGCAAATAAACAACAATGACGCTTTGGGCGGGTGGGTTTGCCCTCGTATTGTTGCAAGTTTGAATCAAGTCGTTGGCTTGGCGCGTTGACTTAAAGTTGGTGGGTGCTCACATTGGAGCCCGCGGCAACGGCGCAGCGCCAGGTCGACGGCACGCTTTTCAGCATGCGCCTTTGCATGTTTTCCCATACCCACGCTTGCAGGCTTTCGAGACGCGATGCCACATGTACTGATTGTCGATGACGATGCGGGTACCCGCGAGGCGCTTTCCGCCATCATCGGGGAAGACGGCCTGACCACCGCCACCGCGGGCGATTTGCGCGAAGCGCGCATTCAACTGGTCCGGCAGATGCCGGACGTCGTTTTTACGGACCTGAAGCTGCCCGACGGCAGCGGGGTCGATCTGTTCGAAGATCTGGATCCGCGCTCCGGCGTGGAAGTGATCGTGATTACCGGGCATGCCACGGTGGAGTCGGCCGTCAACGCGCTGAAGATGGGCGCCACCGACTATCTGGTGAAGCCAATCAACATGCAGCGCGTGAAGGCGATCCTCTCGCGCCTGCCGCGCGCCGGCGACCTGAAGGCGGAAATCGGCACGTTGCGCGGCGAGTTGCGCCGCATGGGCCGCTTCGGTCTCATGCTCGGCAATTCGCCGGCCATGCAGGAGGTCTACGACCAGATCGGCCGCGTCGCGCCGACGGCGGCCTCGGTCATGCTGGTGGGCGAGTCGGGCACCGGCAAGGAAGTCGCCGCGCAGACGCTGCACCAGCTCAGCTTGCGTCGCAAGCACGCGTTTCTCGCGGTGAACTGCGGCGCGATCTCGCCGAACCTGATCGAATCGGAAATGTTCGGCCACGAACGCGGCTCGTTCACCGGCGCGGACCGTCAGCACAAGGGCTATTTCGAGCGCGCGAACGGCGGCACGCTGTTCCTCGACGAAATCACCGAGATGCCGATCGAGTTGCAGGTGAAGCTGCTGCGCGTGCTGGAAACCGGCATGTTCATGCGGGTCGGCACGACCAAGGAAATCGAAACGGACGTGCGCCTGATTGCGGCGACCAACCGCGATCCCGAGCAGGCCGTGCTGGAAGGCAAGCTGCGGCTCGACTTGTACCATCGGTTGAACGTGTTCCCGATCAGCCTGCCGCCGTTGCGCGACCGGGGCAAGGACGTGGATCTGCTGGCCCAGGCGTTCCTCGACGAACTCAACGAACGCCACAGCACCAAGAAGCATTTCCCCGCTGCCGTGAAGGATATGCTGATGTCCTATCCGTGGCCGGGCAATGTGCGCGAGCTGAAGAACTACGTGCAGCGCGCGCACATCATGTCGGGTACGGACTCGGACAGCACGGCGACGGTGCCGTTGCAGATCACGCTGTCAAAGCCTGCCGCCGGTACGGCGATCACGATTCCGTTCGGCACGTCGCTCGCCGAAGCGGACCGTCAGTTGATCGTGGCTACGCTCGAGCAGTGCGGCGGTGTGAAGACGCGGGCCGCCGAGATTCTCGGCATCAGCCTGAAGACGCTGTACAACCGCCTCGTCGAGTACGGCAACGACGCGCGTGATGACGGCGACGCCGCCGACGAATCACGCGCACTGGGCGGCGCCGACGCTTAACGCTAGCGCGCGCCGCTAATACCTCACTGACGCCATCCAGCCGGGAGCGCAACGTAACGGCACAGGCCTTGCTGCGAGCCAATGGAACGCAAACGAGGATAAATAACATGCCGGACTACGCTGCCGCTCCCGCGCTTCCCCTGCCGATGCACGCTCACCGTCCCGAGCCGATCGAGCCGCCGTCACCGCCCCCGGTCGCGCCGCCGAGCCCCGGCGAGCCCGACACCGTTCCCGATCCGAGCCCCGATCCGAGTCCGCAACCGATCGAACCCATCGAACCGGTCGCTCCGCCGATCGGCGATCCGCCGCCGCAGCCCACGCAAACGCCACAAGCCAGTCAGCATCAGACGTCGCAGCCACTACGCATGCAACTCTGACTCGTTCTGTGCGTTGCGACACAGTCCGGCGCGGGGAATTTATGTACTTGTTACAAAGCCGGCGCATCTTTTACCGGCAATTTACCGTCGTGACCCCTAGACTGTATGGATGCCGCAATGTTGGCGGCGGGCTTCCCCTGGAGGCGTGGATCATGAGACATCCAGCACTGCGACGTTCAGCGCGCCATTCGAAGCGCGATTCCCGGCCGGGCGGCAGCAAGGATAGCCCACCGGCGTCGCCCGATCCGGCAGGGCAGAACCGCGTCGCGCCCGATGCGCCGCCGGACGGCGAGCACAACCAGGGCGGCGTGCGTCAGGAAGGGCTGGAATACCAGCGCGACCTCGGCTCGGAACAGGATGCCTGAGCCGATTTGACGGCCGGTAAGAGGCCTTCCGGTTTTGTCATACAAAGCAGAATAAATTTCTTCGCGGCGAGCCAGGGTCGCGTGTTTCTGCTCGTCTGTCACATTTGCATACATTTTTATTTCTAGCATCTCTAAAAACGGCACGCGACTTGCATGCACCTTTTTGGCCCATATCCGTATGCAACGAAGCAACTGAACTAGGTGGAGAACCAATGAGCAGACTGATCGTGGTATCGAATCGTGTCGCGCCGACGCAGGAAGGCCGTCCCGCAGCGGGCGGTCTCGCTATCGGCGTGCTGGACGCGCTGAAGGAAAGCGGCGGAGTCTGGTTCGGCTGGAGCGGCGAGACGGTGAGTGAACCGAGCGCTCCGGTGATCGAGAAACAAGGCAATGTGACCTACGCGACGGTGGGCCTCACCAAGCGCGACTATGACCAGTACTACCGCGGTTTTTCCAATGCGACGCTGTGGCCGACGTTCCACTATCGCAATGACCTGTCACGCTACGACCGGCAGGAATATGCGGGCTATCAGCGTGTGAACGCGACGCTGGCGAAGCAGCTCAAGGCGTTGCTCAAGCCCGACGACATCATCTGGGTCCACGACTATCACCTGCTGCCGTTCGCGCGCTGCCTGCGCGAGCTCGGCGTGAAGAATCCGATCGGCTTCTTCCTGCATATTCCGTTTCCGGTGCCGGAAGTGCTGCGAACCATTCCGCCGCACGAAGAACTGGTCAAGGCCATGTGCAGCTACGACGTGATCGGCTTCCAGACCGACGCGGATCGCCAGTCGTTCGTCGACTTTATCGAGCGCGGCCAGCACGGCACCTCGAGCGAGGACGGCATGGTGCACGCGTATAACCGCTTCCTGAAAGTGGGCGCGTATCCGATCGGAATCTATCCGGACGCGATTGCCAAAGCCGCCGAGCAGTTCACCGACCGCAAGCCGGTGCGCAGCCTGCGTGACGGCATGCGCGGACGCAAGCTGATCATGAGCGTGGACCGCCTCGATTATTCGAAGGGTCTGGTGGAGCGCTTCCAGGCGTTCGAGCGGCTGTTGCTGAACGCACCGGGATGGCACGGCCGCGTGTCGCTAGTGCAGATCGCGCCGCCGACGCGCGCCGACGTGACGACTTACCAGCGGATTCGTCAGACGCTCGAGGGCGAAGCGGGCCGCATCAACGGCCGGTTCGCGCAGCTCGACTGGACGCCGATCCAGTACCTGAACCGTAAATACGAACGCAATCTGCTGATGGCGCTGTTCCGTCAATCGCAGGTCGGCTACGTGACGCCGCTGCGCGACGGCATGAATCTCGTCGCGAAGGAATATGTCGCGTCGCAGGATCCGGCCGATCCGGGCGTGCTGGTGCTGTCGCAATTTGCCGGCGCCGCCGAGCAACTGCCGGGCGCGCTGGTCGTCAATCCGTTCGATCTGTCGCAGATGGCCGAAGCGCTGGAACGCGCGCTGTCGATGCCGCTCGCCGAGCGTCAGGCGCGCCATGCCGACATGATGGCGCCGATGCGCGAGAACAATCTGTCGGTCTGGCGCGATACCTTCCTTGCCGATCTGCGCAATGTCGCGACCGCATCTTCGGTGACGGCCAAAGCGGTAAAGCTCGCTGACGTGACCGCGTCGTCGTAGCCGGATCAACGGTCGCGCGGCTTGCAGTACGGCCGCGTGTGCTGGTCACGTCTTCTCAGCAGAGCCAGAGCAGCGCTTGTGAACCTGGGAGAGCGAGGCGCGAATCGCGTAATGCGAGTCGCGCCTTTTTTATTGTGTCGCGGAGACGCCGTTCAAGCGCTCAGGCCGGTTGCGCGTTGGCCCGCTGCATGACGCGCATCGTACTGATCACCGCGGCGACGGCCGAGAAGCACGCGGCCACATAGAGCGCGATGGTCGGTCCGTGTTGTGGCGCAATGCCGAAGATCAGCGCGACCAGCGCCGCGCCGAGCGTCTGGCCGGTCAGACGCGCGGTGCCCAGCATGCCGCTCGCGCCGCCGCTGCGCTCGCGCGGCGCCGCGGACAGCATGGTGCGATTGTTCGGCGACTGGAAGATGCCGAAGCCGGCGCCGCACAAGGCCATGCGCCACGCGATCTGCATGGCGTCCGGATGCGCGCCGAGCGTGGCGAGCAGCAACAGCCCGGCCGTCATCGCCGCAAGTCCGACGCCGCCCAGCCATCCGGACGACACCTTGTCCGACAGCACGCCCGCAATCGGCGCCGCGATGATGATCACGGCGGGCCAGGGCGTCATGAGCAGCCCGGTTTCTACTTGCGACAACCCCAGCGTATCCTGCAACAGAAAGGGCAGCGACACGAAGGCGAGCATCTGCGCGCAAAACGAACAGACCGAGGTGCCGATCGAGAGCGCGAAGATGGGAATCCTGAGCAAATCGATCGGCAGCAAGGGCGCCGGCTGCGTCAACTGACGGCGCACGAAGAAATAGCCGATCACCGCTGCGCCGATCGCTTCGAGCGCGACGTAGCCGAATCCCTCGCCATGGCCGAGGCCGTCGACCGCAAAAATCAGCAGGCCGAAGACGAACGCGTTCAGCACCGCGCTCAGGTAGTCGTAGGGCGATTCGTGGCCGGGGTTCATCGGCAGCGCCTTGAAGCCGCCGACGATAGCCGCGATGCCGATCGGCACGTTGATCGCGAACAGCCACGGCCACGAAGCGACGGCGAGCACGCCGGAAGCGACGGTCGGCCCGACCGCCGATGATACGGCGACCACCATTGCGTTGATCGAGATGCCACGCCCGAGCTGCGCGGGCGGATAGATCATGCGCACCAGCGCCGTGTTCACGCTCATGATGCCCGCCGCGCCGAAGCCTTGGATCACGCGAGCGAGCGCGAGAGTCGGCAGCGAAGTCGACAAGGCGCAACCGAACGACGCCACCGTGAACAGGATCAGCCCGGACAGATAGATACGCCGGTAGCCGATGCGGTCGCCGAGCGAGGCGAGCGGCAGCAGCGAGATGGTGATCGCCAGCTGATAGGCGTTGACGACCCAGATCGAGCCGGCCGCGCTGGCGTGCAGGTTGCGCGCGATAGTCGGCAGGGCCACGTTGGCAATCGCGCTGTCGAGCACCGCCAGCGTGAGGGCGAGTGCGATAACCAGCATCGCCCAGTAGCGCTGCGGTATCGGCAAGCCTTGTTCGGTGGTGTCGGAGAACGAGCTGTCGGGGGCGAGCGTGTCGGCCGCTTCGGCGGGTACGGCGCCGTCCTTGCGCGGTGGTTGTGCGTGCATCGATTGTTCGAGTTGTAGTGGGGCGGCTCGCCGCGCGCGCGTGCCGCGTGCCGTCGTGAAAGAACCGGCAGCCGCAGCGACGATGGCGGGCGCCGCTTGTGCGCCCCGGCCATCGCGTCTCCCGCGCTATTTGAGTTCGTACAGGCCGGTGTGAGTGGTCGAGTCGAGCTCGTTCAGATGCGTCATGAAGCGCGCCACCGCGTTGGTGGTGTCCGCGTTGATCGGCAGATGCGGCACCCGCAGCGCATGCAGACGGAAAATGTAGCGATGCGCCTTGTCGCCGCGCGGCGGCGCGGCGCCGCCGAAGCCGACCGTGCCGTAGTCGTTGCGCACCTGCAGCGCGCCTTGCGGCAGCAACGCGCCGTCAGCCTTGCCGGCGTTGCGCGGCAGCGAGCGGGCGTCACTCGGAATGTTCACCACCACCCAGTGCCAGAAGCCGCTGCCGGTGGGCGCGTCGGGATCGTGAACGGTGAGCGCGAAGCTCTGCGTGTCGGGCGGCGGCGCCTCCCATTGCAACGCGGGCGAGATGTTCTCGCCGTCCACGCCGAAGGCCTTGTCGTGGTATTCGTGGGCTTTCGGCATGAAGCCGTTGGTGGGAAATTCGTCGGACCAGAGACGGAAATCTGCCATGATGTGCCTCCCTTCTTGAGTGGTTCTGGGATGGTCGGGGCGTGCGGTTTTGCAACCGGTTTGCAGGGCAGGGCGCCGTGCGGAAGTACCCCGAGTTAGCCAATCGAGTGTATCACCAGCGGCCTTCGAATTCGTGCGAACCGGGCGGACTACAAGCGGCTTTCAGCCGCGCTCCTCGAAGCTCGGCGCGTCGCTCTTCAGCCATTCGACGAGCCGCTGCAAGACGCCCTCGATATCGCGATTGGCGCCACGCAAAGCGCATTCCCATACCACCGCGACGCGCCAGCCGTTGGCGAGCAGCGCCGCGCGAACCTTGTCGTCGTTGCTGCGATTGCGGCCGATCTTGTCGCGCCAGAACTCCGGCCGCGTTTGTGGCCATTTGAAAAGATGACAGTCGTGGCCGTGCCAGAAACAGCCGTGCACCAACACGACGGCGCGGTAGCGCGGCAAGACGATGTCGGGGCGTCCCGGCAGATCGCGCGCATCCAGACGGAAGCGGAAGCCCTGCCGGTGCAGCAGGCTGCGGATCAGGATTTCCGGTTTGGTATTACGGCCGCGGATGCCGGACATCATCCGGCTGCGCGTCGCACTGTCGACGATATCGACCATCTTCAACGCTTGGCTAACGTTTCGACGCGCCGGCCACCGACACAAGCTGACCGCTCACGCGTAGAGCGAGAGCGTTTGCTTCGAACCATGGCGCGTCTCCTCGGCGAGCAGGGTTTGCACATGCGGCAGCATGATGCGCGCCACTTCGCGCATCACCGGCATCACGACGCTGTTGCCGAACTGCCGGTAGGCCTGCGTGTCGCTCACCGGGATCCGGAAGCTGTCGGGAAAGCCCATCAGCCGCGCGCATTCACGTGGCGTGAGGCGGCGCGGACGCAGTGCCTCGCCCTGGTAGACCAGGATTTCGGACCCGTCCTTGTGATAACGCGCCGACAGCGTGCGCGTCACGCTGGTCGGATAAGCCATGCCGAAGCCGAAACCGTTGCCCGCCGCACGGTGTTTCTCCGCGTAGTTCTGCAGATAAGTCCAGAGGTTCGGCGTGAGCGTGTACTTGGGCTGGACGCGCCGGCTCGTGTGGTCGAAGAAGCGGTCGTTGTCCCACGGCAGCACCGGCTCGCTGCCGTCCGTGCGATGCAGGATCGAGCCGAGGCGCGGGCCGTCTTCCGGCAGATGCAGGTCGTCCCAGGAGAACGAAGTCTTGCCGCGAAAGCCGACGATGATGATTCGTTCCCGATGTTGCGGCGTGAAATGCTGGCCGTCGACCACGCGATAGTGCACTTCGTAGCCGAGTTCGTCGCGCAAGGTTTGCAGGATCACGTCGAAGGTGCGGCCCTTGTCGTGCGAGAGCAGGTTCTTCACGTTCTCCAGCAGGAACGAGGCGGGGCGCTTGGCCGCGATGATCCGCGCGACGTCGAAAAAGAGCGTGCCCTGGGTCGTGCATTCGAAACCGTGAGGCCGGCCCAGCGCGTTCTTCTTGCTCACGCCGGCGATCGAAAACGGCTGGCACGGGAAGCCGCCGAGCAGCACGTCGTGGCTCGGCACGTCTTCAGCCGGAAACGAGACGATGTCGCCGATCAGCGCGTGCTCGCCGCCGCCAGGGTAATTCTCGCGATAGGTCTTGGTCGAAAAGTCGTTCCACTCGCTCGTGAAGACGCAGTCGCCGCCATGCGCCTCGAAGCCCATGCGAATCCCGCCGATGCCGGCGAACAGATCGATGAAGCGGAACTGGGCGTCGCCGCCCGCGCTGCGTTTGGCCCGCGCGCGGTTTTGCAGCAGATCGCGCAGGGCCGGTTCCAGCATCGCCGGGCACTGCGTTTCGCCTTTTTCCCAGCGGCGTACCGTCTTGATGTCCTTGCCGACATGTGCGGCGATTTCGCGTTGAGTGAAGCGGGCGCGCGCTTGCTTGAGCAGTGCGAGCGGTGCGGCGAGGGTCACGGGCGTCCTTGCTGGGAATTTTTGCGGACATTATGACCTAAGGTCGTCCCATTTCCCTATTTTTTGCGTAGCTTGGGCAGAAAATTTCCAGGTTCGGAACGCCGGTTTGGGGCAAGTCCACAACTAAATGTGGCTGTCACAGTTGCGTGTGACGCTTCCAGTGTGACGCGAATTCCCCGCGTTGCGACGTGTTGAGGCCGCGACGTGTTTCGCGGCCTTTTTTTAACTCGTGCAAATGGGCTGCCGCCGGCCCGGAAAGGGCCGGGTTCAGGATCGCAGCGCGTCAGACCGGGTGGCTGGCGTTGGCCGGATAGGGCGGTGGGAACAGGGCGGCGGTGGCCGGCGCCAATTCATCCCAGGCCAGTTGAGGTTCGGCTTCGTACTGATCGAGCTGGAGCAGGAGGCTGTCGACCGTGCACAGTTGCGCGTGGGACAGGTTGCCGGCGTCGAGCAGTTGGTACAGACGCTTGCGCCAATACGCGGCCGGCAGGATCGGGCCGCCCAGATCGCCGTGTAAAGACGGCCGCATCACACGCGCAATGTGCGCGATGTCCCGGTCGATCAATGCGGCTTGGGATGATCCCGAAAGCGTAATGAGTGTGCGATCCATGGCTCCTCCTTGGCACCATTACGGCAGGCGGTGGCGGGACTTTAGGCCTTTTTGAAAATATTTTTTCGCGGCACGTGCTGGAAAAACCAGTCCGTGCGCAGGTACGGGCACACCCGTTGCTGAGTACGGATACTGGCGTAATGTCGCGCCGGCATTCCAAATAGTGGAGCCGAACATGAACAAGGACCAGGTGAAGGGTGTGGCCGAACAGGTCAAGGGCAAGGTCAATGAAGCGGTCGGCAAGGCCACGGACAACCCGGGCAAGGAAATAAAGGGCGATCTGCAACAAGGCGCGGGCAAGGTGCAGAAGGCCTATGGCGACGCTAAGGAAGACGCCAAGGACAATGCCAAGCGCAACGCGCCGTAATCCGGCTTGCGACGGGGTTCGAAGGAAAAGGCGCTTCGGCGCCTTTTCCTTTTTTGCAGCCGCTTTTGCGTGGAGCAAAGGACTTTTTCGACCGATGGCGGATTTTGCCTGGGAGTAACCCGGGGTTGGCGTCGAGAGCATTCCGCACGCGGTGCGCCGCCTTTAGACTGGCGCATCCAACACGGAGACGGCGCCCATGACACCCGAAAAAATTCTTTCGATGTTCGAACGGCAATACCTCGAGGGCAAAACGCCCGTCGACCTGGAACAGACCTGCGCGAGCTTCGCCAGTTGGCTGGCGACGGCGTGGGAACTGCTCGACGGCGAGCAGAAGACGCTGTTGCTGACGGTCGGCGCGTCCTTGTGGCGCGAAGGTTATAACTTGCGCGCCGGCACGGCGACCAAGGATTTGTGGTGACTGCCGCCTGGCGTGCGTTTTTTCGTTAGCGGGCCACCGCTTACACGTACGTCGACTATAAAACTTGCGCGCCCATAGGACCGTTGAGCCGCGCTCGCACGCGTTGCGCCGAGTCGGTTTATATTTGGCGATCTTGCGTTGGGATCTTCGCCGCCGGTCGTCCGGCCGGCTGCCGAGGCCCGATTCCCATTTCAAGCCGCCACTTTCGCACAAGGGTTACACCGCCACATGACCGAACTATCCGCTTTTCCGATCACGAAGAAATGGCCTGCCGAGCATCCGGACCGGATTCAGCTCTACTCGCTGCCCACGCCCAATGGCGTGAAGGTGTCGATCATGCTCGAGGAAACGGGTTTACCGTACGAGCCGCATCTCGTGCGCTTCGATGCCAACGATCAGATGACGCCGGAGTTTATGTCGCTCAATCCGAACAACAAGATTCCGGCGATCATCGATCCGAATGGGCCTGACGGCAAGCCGTTGCCGCTGTTCGAATCCGGTGCGATCCTGATCTATCTCGCGGACAAAAGCGGCCAGTTCATTCCGCAGGATGCCGTCGGCCGCTATGAAGCGATCCAGTGGGTGATGTTCCAGATGGGCGGCATCGGGCCGATGTTCGGCCAGGTGGGTTTCTTCCACAAGTTCGCCGGCAGGGAGTACGAAGACAAGCGTCCGCGCGATCGCTATATCGGCGAATCGAAACGGTTGCTCGGCGTGTTGGATCGGCAACTCGAAGGACGTGACTGGATTCTGGGCGATACGTATTCGATCGCCGATATCGCCACGTTTCCTTGGGTGCGCAATCTGATCGGCTTCTATGAAGCGGGCGATCTCGTCGGCATTCAGGACTTCCCGAACGTGACACGCGCACTGGCTGCGTTCGTCGCGCGTCCGGCCGTGGCGAAGGGACTGGATATTCCGAAGCGTCCGTCGTAATCGATTCATGCGGCCGGGCGGCGGGGTTCGTCGGCCGGTCGTCGTTCAACTTGCACCCGCCGCGCTCTCTTCTATTTGCGTTCGCTTAATGCCGCGTCGACCGTATCATCATCGTGCGCGATAGTGCTCGGCCATGTGATCGACGAACGCCCGTACCTTGGGCGCCACATAACGCGTTTGCGGATACAGCGCGTAGTAGTGGCGGCTTCCAAGCGTGTAGCCTGGCAAGACCTGAACGAGACGGCCGCTTCTGATGTCCGTCTGAACCGTCTGCCACGTGAAGGCGGCAATACCCGCGCCCGCGAGCGTCGCGGAGTAGAGCGCGGTGATAGCGTCCGTTCTCAGCCGGCCGCGCGGCAAGACGTGAATTGGCGCGCCTTGCTCGGACGTCAGCACCCACTCCGCCGCTTCGAGCGCGCCGGTAAAAGACAATAACTCGTGCTCGGCGACTTGGCCGGCGGTGTGCGGGAGCCCATGTCGCGCCAGATAGGTTGGCGATGCGACCAGAACGACGTCCGAGACGGCCAAGGTCTTCGCAACCAGTGTCGTGTCAGCCAATGGTCCGCTGATGCGTAGCGCTACGTCGAAACCCTCTGCAACGAGGTCGACGAACTGATCGCTGCACGACAATTCCAGTTGGATGTCGGGATAACGCTTCTGGAAATCCGGAAGCCAGTCAGCCAGTTCCAGTGTGCCGATGGCAAGCGGCGCGGTGACGCGCAGCAAGCCGGCCGCCTGTTGATGTTCGTCCGCCATGGCCTGCGCCGCTGCTTCGACGCGATCGAGAATATCGACGCTGGCCTTGTAGTAGCGTTCGCCCGCAGCCGTCAGCGTAAAGCGCCGCGTGTTACGGTTGAGCAACTGAACGCCGAGCGAAACCTCAAGCTGTTTCAACTGACGCGACACGCTCGAATGCGTGGTGTCGAGCCTCTCGGCCGCAGCCGAAAACCCTTGCGCTTCGACGATGAAGCGGAAGGCGCGCATTGCAAGCAACTGGTCCATGGGCGAGATTGGCGCTGCGCGGCGTCACCACGAAGGTGCGGGTCAATGCTTAGCGCAGCGGTAAGTGAATGATTTCCGACGTGCTCATCACGTCGCCAAACGGTTCCTCGATTTCGGCCGGTGACGCACGATGCATGCAGTGCACCGCCGAGGCGTCCGATGTTAACACGATGTCCATGCGGTCACCAACGAATCACCTCGATCGATAATCATTAGGATGGCGGATTATCTGAATGGCCTGATGATGAGCTTCGTGCCGTCCGTTAGGCCGTCAGCGACAGTACGTCGGCGGTGCTCATCACGGAGCCGAAGGTGTCGGCGATTTCAGCCAGCGCCGACCGATGCAGCATATCGTGCCCGACGCGCAATTCGCTATCGACGACGATGTCGCGGGTCGCGCATGCATCGGCGGCCACGACAACCTCAAAGCCTGCCGGCACCGCATCTCGCGCGGCACCGGCTACGCAGGCGTGCGTCATGAGGCCACCAATGACGAGACGCGTGATGCCATCGTCTTTCAGCTTCTGCGCGAGGTCCGTGCCGGCAAACACGCTCACGGAGCTTTTCTCGACCACGCGATGGGCGGGCTTCGGTTGCATGTCGGCGTGAATCTCGACTTGCCGGCCACCGGCAGCAAACAAAGGTGAGCCGACCGGCGCAACGTGCTGCACGTGGACGACGCGCCACCCATGACGGTCGGCGCATTCGACAAGTTGGCGCGCGTTTTGCAATGCCGTCGCGCCATCGGGAATGGGCAGCGAACCCGTGAAGTATTCGTTCTGAAAGTCGATCAACAGCAACGCGGTGGTGCGAGCCGGCAGTGAAGCCGGTGAGCGGGCACCGAGGATGCTACGAAGTGTGGGGCTGGACATGGTTCTTTTCGGTGTTAATTGGAGAGGAACCGAGTCTACGGTGAGCGAAGTGTCGCCACAACGCTGCGGGCGAGACAAAGCCTGTGCGTGATTTGCACAGTTCGATGCCGCCGCGGCGGCCTTCTAGCGTAGTGGGATATCCGCCACACGTCCCCGGAATAGGCAATGAATCGACCTCAGCACGTCCGGATTGCCGGCCTCGACGGCTTACGCACGCTTTCTGTCATAGCGGTATTTCTTGCGCATACCGGTCTTGCAGGCGTTGTGGGAGGCGGGTATGTCGGTGTCGATGTATTTTTCGTTTTGAGCGGCTACCTGATCACAAGCCTGCTCGTGGCGGAGCATTTGCGCACCGGCCGGATCGATTTGCCGGCGTTTTATTGGCGGCGCGCCCGGAGGCTGTACCCGGCCTTATTGCTGATGCTTGCCGGCGTCACCGTCTATTGTCTAATATTTCCTGCTCCGTTGAGATGGGCTCTGGAAGTCCTGCCGGCTTTCTTCTATGCGATGAATTGGGTGCGTGCGTTCGAGATCTATGACGCGCATCTCACCGGACATACATGGACGATCGCGATCGAGGAGCAGTTTTACCTCGTTTGGCCGCTGATCCTGCTGGGCGTGTTGAAAATTTGGCCACGCCGCATCCTGATCGCGGTTGCGCTTCTCACCGTCGCCGTGATTGGGTGGCGTTCGTTTCTGATGTCGCATGACTTCCCGATGGTCCGCGTTTATTGTGGTTTCGATACCCACTCCGACGGTCTTCTGATCGGTGCGTTGCTGGCGGTGGCGCCTCGCCGCTGGACATTCTGGGCCGGCAAGTTGTGGCCGGTTGCCGTTGCCTATCTCTCTTTCGTGCTGCTGAGCGAGACCGGCGTCGAGTTTTCGTTGCAGGCGTTGGGTTACCCGCTGACGCCGTTAGCGGCAGCACTCATCATTGCGAAGGTCGTGACGGATCAGCGTTCCAGGTTGGTTCGTGTGCTCAATATCACGCCGTTGGTGGGACTGGGGCGAGTTTCGTACGGCTTTTACCTATGGCACTACGTCGTCCTGCAGTCGATGCTCTACGGCGGGCATGACACGATGGGCGCATTTTTCGGTGGCTTCTCCCACCCGGATATCGCCATGGTGACGATCACCTTCGTCATGTCGATGGCACTGACCTTGTTCTCATGGTTTGTCGTCGAGAAACCAGCGATGCGATTGCGGTTCCCGTGGCGGCGACGCGGTGATGGCCTGAGCCAAAGCCGCTGCGCGAGATACGCGGCCGACGACAACGCCCATTAGCGTAGTGGGCGATGTTTGCCGCGTCTGCGACTCCGAATAGTCGAGGGCATAGCCATCGATTGTTTAGTTTTCGTGTCAGCCAATAGTTAATTGATTTGTTCGGCGGCCGTGCAAGACATGGTAAGTTGCTTAGTTACCAGTCCCTACACTGAGAGGTAGTTCATGAATCTGGTCACGACGCTGCGCCGCGGACATCTTCTGAAACATGCCAATCTGTCGGGAGTCGGTCTCGAGATAGGGCCGTACGATCAGCCGACCGTCTTCAAGTCGGAAGCCGATGTGCGATATCTGGACTGGAAAGATAAAGAGCAGCTGGTTCGGGAGTGCACGCACCCGGACATGATCGTCGACATACCCGAAATCGATTACGTGGTTCATTCGAACCGGTACGGCGACTACATCAGCGATAAGTTTGATTACATCATCGCGAATCATGTGATGGAACACGCGCCCAACATGATTCAATGGCTGTCCGATCTATGCGACATGATGCAGCCGGGCGGAATCCTGTTTCTTGCCTTGCCCGACAAGAAGTTCAGTTTCGACAAATATAGGCAGGACACGGCGTTGAGCCATTTCGTGGCCGAGTATCTGGCGGGTGTTGAGGAAATCCCGCGCGAACATCAAATCGAATGCGAGATCTATTACGACGAAGCGTTCGTCAACAAGCCGATGCATGTGGCCGACAAGCTGGATATGAACCGTATCAGGCAGAAGCTGGAGGCGCCTCCGCATGTCGGTATTCACAGCCACGTTTTCGAGAGCGGCACGATCGTGTCCAAGGTCTTGAAGCCGATTCTGAAGATGGGCTTCGTGGAATTCAATCTCGTCGACTTCGTGCCTGCGCGCGGAGAAACCGGCGGAGAGATGATCATTGTTTTTCGCAAGGAACCTCCTCGCGTGGAGCTCACAACCGAGGAGTTCTACAGTGCTCCGGTGGGTACGAGGCCGGTGAACACGAGCGCCGACCCGGCGGAACGGCTCGCCGAAGCCGAAAAAGCCCTTGCGGAAATGCGAGCCAAGGTCGCGATGATGCAAGAGGAGATCGCATCACGGACTTCGACGATCAGGGCGCTCGAGTCGTCGACCTCCTGGCGAATCACGGCGCCGCTGCGTGCCGCGGTGACGAAGCTTCGCGGGCTCGGCGCGAGGGGGCGAAACGTATCGTATTGAGTGCGTGCATCGAAGCCGCTACTTACCCCGGTGTATCCGGCAGCCGCGTCGCAATCGACGCAGATAACCGCTTCGAGATCAAGGCGGCAGCCTGACAATCAATCTCGTGAAAAAACTCTCCGGCACCTAGGCGCTGCTGACACGGCCACAGCGCTTCTTTGTATGATGTTCGTCAGATGCCCTTCACCATTTGTCGGAGATCCTATGAAACCGATCAGATTGCGTGTGCCGCGCGAGGAAGCCGCCGACCTGCCGGACGATCTCACCGCGTGGGCGAGCCTCTCTGGCGTTGATCCGGGACTGACGGTATTGAGCGAGCCCGGTTCCACGACCGACAGCAGCTCGCCGGTCCTGTACCAGGTCTACGTGAGCCAAAGCTTCTTCGAGCAGTTCCCGGAATGGCGGATGTATATCGAGCAGTAGGGGATCACGGCTCGATGCGCCGGGATCGCGGTCAGAAAATCGCTTTGTGATTGATCCGACGAGCCATGTGCCGTCGGTAAGCGGTTTTTGAAAACATCGTACGAAATCCCTGGTTATATTCGTCGACAGGTGTCTGTAAGATAGCGATTCACCAGCGCCCCGAGCGCGGTGTGTGTTTTGAGCCGCAGCGTTGCCTGCGGCTTTTTTTTACTCGGCTTTTCTGAGCGGGGTAGTAGTTTCCCTGGCGGTTCACCCGGGGGCATGGCAGTTGCGCATACTGGCTACATACGCGGACCATCGCGTCAGGAGAGTGATCATGGCTTGCCAATCCTATGCTCCGTATCGTGGGTTCACAATCGACGTTCAGGTCACGACCGGGAAGACGTTGTGTTTACACAGTGTCGGACGCCGGTACAGGGTGTCTTGGGCTATCAGTTCGTCCAGTCAACCTGCACAAAAGGTTGCAAGTTTTCCAGAGCAACTGGAATTCGTCTCTGAGCAAGACGCGTTCAGATATGCCGAGAAGCGAGCGCACACGTTTATCGACTGTATGCACTCGGAAGACTCCGCCATGTATTCCCTTCGTGATGTTGGGGGCGGGCGGGAGGAAGCGCCTCGCGCCTAAGGGAGTGATGCTTGGGGTGATGCCTGTTTGGCCGGTGCCCGGCGCTGCGTTGCACGCGTCATCTCGCATCTTGCGGTGAGCGGACGATTCCGCCTTGGCAGTCTTGGGCGATGCCGAAATCGCGATTTTTATGCCCCACCAGTACCCCCTAAAATTCGTCTCCTGAGGAAATACGGGGGCGATTCCCGTTGCGCGCGGTCGCGTCGGGCTCGCCGATTAGCGTACAGCGACATTCGTGACGGCGGCAACCGGGCCTGACACCGGCCGCTGATGCCGCGGTGGGGAGCTATCTAAAAAACAGGCATAATTCAGGTCCAGAACCGAGTGGCCGCTGACTGTCGAGGCGGTAGACCCGCCGTGTGGACCGATAGCTTGTTTAGTCCACAGGCGGGCAGCAGCGTTATGCTTAACAATCAAAGGCTTATAGAAGTATATTCGGGCGCAAGTTTATCTTGCAAACCATGGTTGCAGACCCCATAATTGAGTTGTAGCGGCGTTGCGGTTTAAATAGGCCCCGCCCGGACCAACCTGCGACAAATCAACGCCGACAATCGTAAGCGTACTCTTAAGTACGTCAGGCCCGGGTACCGCACCATTCCATAGCCTCCCAATAGGGAGGCTATTTTTATATGGCGAAAACAATCTATCTGGACGAAAGCGGGTGTTTGGGGTGGAAGCTGGACGAAGCGTATAGGCGCGGCGGATCTAGCAGGCATTTCACACTCGCTGCAGCGGTGCTTCCCGATGGAGATGATGCCGTCTTGAATCGCGTGGTCCGCGGCATTTATAAGCAGCGTGGCCGGTCCGTCAAGAACGAAATAAAATCCGTGGCGCTCTCACCTGCCGAGCGCGAACATTTCGCCCGGCAACTAGCCGCCATCAAGCGGGACAAGGTAAGTTTTCAATTTGCGACCATAACGGTCAGGAAAGAGAACGTTTCTGCTGGGTTCAGGCGACACCCGAACGGGCTCTACAACTACATGGTTGGGCTTCTGTTGCTCGAGCTTATGGCGCGCGAGCCGGCTGTCGCCTTCATCCCAGACGCCCGTACTGTCCGCATTGAGCTCAAGCATGCCATGCACGATTATCTCTGCACGAAGCTATCGGCATTAGGCGCAGACACATTCCTGGAGACGACGCCATGGGAAAGCAAGGATTCTCTGTGCCTCCAGTTCGTCGACATATTGGCTGGCATCGTTTGGGGAAACCATGAATTCAGGACCGGCAACGCCTACAAGATAGTTTCTCCTCATGTCAGGCAGAAGCGGTTGTTCTTTGATCCACCCCAAAAGGCGACTCTAATTCATGCCGAGTGGGCGACCTATCAGGCGCTCGACTTCGACCCAAACGACACTTAGCCCTGACCAAACAGCCCAGCCCCGCGCTGGGCTTTTTCATGTCTGCACCGATGAGCAACGGGCTGGCGTGGGCGCGAACTAGGACGCACTCAGCGCCCGTGACCGCCGCCGTGGCCACCACCATGTCCGCCGCCGCGGCCACCTTCCCAGTGTCCCCGCCCGTAGCCGTGGTCCCAACCGCCGTGGTGGTAATTCCCGTGATGGTAACCGCCGCCTCCAGCCCAGACATTGATGCTTCCGTAGCCGTATGCGGGCACATAGTCGGGACCGTATCCCGGATCGGCGTACCCGTAGCCCGCAGGATATGCGACGCAGCCCGACAGAGCGGCCGCCAAACTGGTAACTGCGATAAGCCTGAGCATGTTGCACCCCCTTAAAAGATCAGAGTGGGGGTGCAAAATGAAGTTCGAGCCGAATTGTGTCCGCAGATTACCGGCGCGCCGAGACCGCGTGCTGAAAAAACTGTTAGACGACCTCCCGGCCTTCCGACGCCGCATACGTGCCGCCGACAATTGCGCCATTCAGCACGCTCTTGATCGTTGCGAGGACTCGCGCGATGATGCTGTGAAAATAAAACGGGGTGACGATGACGACTGCGGCAGGAAAAAAACAGCGAATTATGGAAGCTGGGCTTTCGCGACATCGGCGGTGGGTCTTGTGCTGCTGGTGGCCGCAATTCCACCGACCTCGTATCCAAAAGTGCAGATCGACAAATGTCCCTTCGACTCAGCGGGAAGGGTGATACCCGATCGAACCGCAGATGGTTTGCTAACGCTGGCGGCCGGCATTTACTTCGTGCATAGGGACGGCGTCGACGATTCAATAGTGGCGGCCTACCGCGGGCGATGGGCTGGCTCAAGCCCATTGCGCAAGGTAGAGGGCCATGTCGGCGAAGCTGTTCATGTTGAATATTGCGGCCGCACTGTAACTGACGTCACAGCGTCGGGAGTGACAATATTCGAAGTGCGTCCTGATACTCAGGCGACGATAAATTCCCAGGCAGATTCGGAGAGGCGGTCGAGCGTCATTATGGGCGCCGGTTGGCTGCTCTTAGGCGTGCTCTTTTTTTTCAAGTGGCGCCTTCTGAAGCGTGAGGCTGATTACACCATCGGATAGCAGAGCAGCTCGGCGCGGGCGTCGTCGAAAGTCGGCACCTTCATGATTCGTCGATGGGGATATTGAATTGCGTTCTGCATGCAGGGCACTTCACCGGTTCGACGCTACCCTGAGCCGGTAACGCGGCAAGTGGTTGTTCTTCGCCCGCGAGAAAGCAGACGGGGCAGGGGAACGCCTCGTGCGGTCGTAGGCGGTGCCAGCGGTCGACGAATCGTTGGATCTCCATTTGCGGCGCGTCGATCGCCTCAAGATGATCCAGCAAGACGTGGAAAAGCGGGGCATTCTGCATGTCGCCTCCATGGGCGGTATGCGAACATGTTACGCGGACGTACATGAGAACGTGAGTTCCGCCTCCTGCGGCGTCCACCCACGAACGCCGTGCGTCTGCATGTCGACCTGATGCATCTGCTTCCCCTGTTGGATGCAGTACTCGTCGGCACGCTTCAGGCTGGACGCTTTCACTTCCCCCCAAGGCGTCATGCCGCCGCGGACCTGCGTCGTTACAGTGTAGTTGCCATCGCCGGCCGGCGTGACATCCGATATCGATGTGCATGCAGCGAGCATGCTCAGTGCAGCTAAGGTTGTTTTCGCTTTCATGCGGTCCCCGTTATTTGCGAGTCGATTGTGCCAGGACCCAGGTAAATTCCCCGCCTGACCGGCCTGGCGCTAGGCCTACGCTGCGCTGTACGATCGCGGTTTTCCTCTGGATGATCGCATGGATGTCAAACGGGACGCTTCATTCTTCGCGCGTTTGATTGCCCCAATGCTGAAGCGGTTGCGGCTCATAGCCAGTTCAACGCGAGGTGAGCATACCGTTGACGATCTCAAAGCTGAAGCGTGGATTATCGCTAGCGATGTGCAAACCGAACAAGAAGTTGATCTGGAACCAGACGACGCGGAATTGCAGCACACCGTCGTCACGAGGATCGAAAAGATGTTTGGTAGGGTTCGCCAACAGGAAAATGCGGTTTGCACTGCGCCTCGATCGCGATGACGTAGACGATAATGGCGAGTTGTCCACTAATTCAATCGCGGCGGGGCTTTCCGGCCCTGATGTATACGAGCCAGAGCAAGCGGCGGCGTTATTCCAAGAAAACGAGGAGAGCGAGCGGCGTCTCGGCGCGCGTTATGCTGAGGCTGTAGCGTATGTTCGTGTGCTTGAGCACTTCGATAGCGACAAGCGTGTGATTGCGAATTACCTGTGCTTACCCCTGCCGACGCTGGAGTCTCGTCTTCGTCGTGCTGAGTCGTTGGCAGAGTGCCAGCCTTCCATGTTTGACGGTGTTGAAATCATCCCCGCCGATTTCTTACCACCGAGAGGTAGCCGCAGAGCTGGCCTTCGTGCGGTTAACAATAAATTTCGGAGCGTCTGCAAGATGATCAATCCTCGGCAGGCGCATCTTTTCTTGCGATTGGGGGCAGTTTTCCGGAAAGCTTGAGACTCTTGCATGGAAGCCCCCACGCAAGTTAAAGAACTTTCTCGGACGATCGAGGACGTATGGGCGGCTTAGGTTTGACGGTAGCGGCGGATGCTCTTGAGCACGCGAGCCCTTCTAGATCCAGCGTGGTTGCGAACCCGCTCAGCGCGAACGAATAATCGTAGTCTGCCGTTCCAACTGTAAGTTTCAATCGCAACGTTTGTCCGTCGAGCATTTCCTGGAGCAGCGCTTGCACATCATCCGACCAGTAAATCGTTGACATCGCGCCCTTGTCACCAATCGTCAGTGACGTAACAGCCCGGTTCGGATGAACATCGTTTTGGTCCACACGAGCAACACCCTTAATGTCAAATGGCGCTACGTCTATTTCCGATGGTTTTGCGCCAATGATCATTACAGAAATCAGAGCAAGCGACACGAATTCGCAGTGAGATCCACGTACATGGCTTTGCCGTCGTTCGCGGAATATGTGCGGAAGCGAGCTTCCTTATCGTTCTGCACCTTGTGTTGGGCAAACGTGGACACTAATGGCAGCAAAAAGCCCCGCAGCGCAGGGCATACGGGGCTTTTCTGGGCAAACTCGGGTGCTGCTGGGAAGCTAGTTGGTCCCCCTGACAGGAATCGAACCTGTATCTAGCGCTTAGGAGGCACTTGTTCTATCCATTGAACTACAGGGAGATGGACCTTTGCAATGGGACGACTGAACCCTTGCTGCTGTTGGCTCCAGCCTTATCCCGTGGGCGTTTCCGGCTTTTCTGCTTCTTCCTAAATGAAGCGCCGTGACAGCCCGTGAACCCCAGTTTATAGCAGTCTCTGCTACACTTTTGCTACAAATCGTCCCTGTAGCACCGAAAAGCGATCTGACACTGCTACAGTTTCCGAACGGGGTAAGACATGGCTTCCATCCTGCCAGTCGGCGGTCGCTGGCGTGCCCAGGTACGCAAGCGAGGGCAGAGTATAGCAAAAACGTTCAAAACCAAAGGCGCTGCCGAGGCTTGGGCGCGGGAAAAAGAAGTCGAGATAGACAAGGGACAGAACGCGGTTGATGCGGCGACTACGACCGTCGACGACCTTGTCAAAAAGTACCGTGAAGCGCGAGCCAATTCCGGACGCGCAGTCGCTCCGAAGTCGAACGAGCACTACATCCTGCAGCGACTCGAAGATGCTTTCCAAAGTCACTTTGCATCGAAGCTCACCACGCAGCAGATCGTCAAGTTTGCGCAGGACCGACGCAAGGCCGGCGCGGGCGGCTATACGGTTGACATGGACATTTCCAAACTCGGGACGGTCCTGCGCCACATGGCGTCACTGCTCGGTCTAACGTTGCCGGATGCAATCGGCGCGGCGCGGCCCACGCTCCACCATCTCCGACTGATCGACGCCGGCGGCAAGCGCGATCGTCGACCGACGCCTAAAGAGATCGAAAAGATATTTGCGTGGTTCGCCGAGCACCCGGAGCGTGAGCAGGCGATGCCGGATCTGTTGCGTGTCGCCATGCAGTGCGCGTTCCGCCGGGGCGAGCTGTTCAACCTGAGGTGGGATGACATCGACGCCGAGAATCATCTCGCGTTGGTGCGAGATCGAAAGCATCCCCGCCAGAAGGTGGGCAACAACGAATGGATTCCGCTAATTGGAGATTCGTTCGAGGTCATCATGCGGCAACCACGCTATCCGGTGCCGGACGGGTACTTGGAAAAGCGCAAAGCCGATTTGACACTGCCGCCGCACAAGAACGAATTTATCTTCCGCTTCGACAAGGGAACGGCAAGCAAGTATTTTAAGCAAGCTTGCGACGCCAAAGGCATCGTTGACCTGCATTTTCACGATCTGCGGCATGAGGCTACGAGTGCGCTATTTGAGGCAGGCTGGCAGATTCCGGAAGTGGCCACCGTAACAGGGCATAAGGATTGGCGCAACCTCAAACGGTATACAAATCTTGACCCGGCGCAGGTGGCGAAGAAAGGGCGGTTAAAATCGGTCAAGGCCGCATAGTGGTGGGCAGGGAACTGATATCGCCGACTGCGTCCAGCCGCTACTC
>NZ_JAQQEK010000046.1:0-56107 GCF_046027355.1 Paraburkholderia sediminicola
AACGACGATGTCGTCGGTTTGTGACGAACGCGCCTGGTGCGGGGTGGGATCGCTGTTTTCCAATACCAGATATGTTTGGAAGTCGGCGAGCGATCGCGCATAGGGTGCGGTGCGGCAGGGGCGATCATGTTGTCGAGGGTTGGAGACACCCGCCGCAACTTTCAGGCGCCATACGATACGGCGCGCCGGCAGTGCGTTCCGTATCAATGTTAGCCGAAGCGATCCGGCCGTGTCATGAGGTGCGCGCCAAAGGAGGTGCGCATCAGCACCGAGAGCCTGGTCATACTTAACCGATATTAGGGTTACACCTGAGGCATGGCTAGGTTCAGTTGCGCGACGGCAGCCTGCGCACGCAATGCCAGTCGATGCATCTGGCCACGCAGTTGGATCCCGCCGCTCACCGCCCTTAGCGAAGCGGCGGCGCAGAT
This sequence comes from Paraburkholderia sediminicola, assembly GCF_046027355.1. Classification (GTDB taxonomy): domain Bacteria; phylum Pseudomonadota; class Gammaproteobacteria; order Burkholderiales; family Burkholderiaceae; genus Paraburkholderia; species Paraburkholderia sediminicola_B. The sequence goes on from NZ_JAQQEK010000046.1 coordinate 429, forward strand.
GATGAAACCGGCGCCGTCCGATTGCGATCGGAGTGGCGCCTCGCAGTTCGTCCAGATCAGGAGTGCGACGGGCCCGGCACGTTCCCCACAAGAACTGCACCCGGTTCGTTCGGGTCTCCGTACGCGGGCGGCGGCGGCAGGTTAGGGTCGCTCCCGGCTGGCGCCTGCAGCGTCGTACCCGACGGATAGACGATTTGCAGTTGGCCCGTGTGGATATTCTTCGCGTATATGGGCTGGGTAACGGGCACTTCGACCAGGCGCATGCCAATACGAGGATTCTCCGTCGGATCGTTCGACTTGGCGACGGCGACTTCTTCAACCCTGAATACAGCGCCTGGTCTGAAAACCCATTCGCCCTCCTCGGTTGCCATCGTGCTGACGGAACTGACGAATGGCGTCGCGGACTGCGCCTGAATGTCGTAGAGAGCGAACGGGTGATCCGGGCCGGTGCCCTCATCCTTGTCACCCAGAACGTACTGCGCATACTCGTTCTTGCTCGACGCCGACATGAACGCCGGAGAATTGGTTACGTACTCACCCGGTGAAAATTTGCCCGCATAGTCGCGGTCAACGTGGGCGATGCGCAGCAAACGATTCGCCCCCCCTGGTATCGGCAGACCGTCGAGGCCGGTTTGCAATGTGCGGGCGTGCGCGGTTGCCTCAGCGTCCGGGGCACCTCCGAAAAGCTTCTTATTGAAGTCGTAGTTGAAGCCCTTATAACTGACGCTGGAGCTATCGCTCGAATAGCCAGCGCTTCCGCCATCATCCACATAAGACCAATCCCGAATGGCGCGCCGCTGGTCTTCGGGCAGGTTATTGAACGCAGTGCGGTATTGCTGGACGAACGCGGGATCGTCGATCCGGCCGTCTGCAACGGAACTCCATGCGGGCGGGTTCAGAGTTTGCTCCATGGCGGTCGAAGGCGCTGCACCGTTCGACGTAGAGACCCTGAATGCCTCCGGAAACGGCCGCTCTGCTGATCCGGCAGATGACGGACTGCCGCCGGACGAGCTACCACTGTCCATACCGCCCCTCAGACCCGTGTCGCTATGCACCTGCCAGTTGCCGTGCTCGTCCAGCCTGACGGAATATTGATGGTTCGACGGGGCGTTGGTCTGATAGACGCGCCACGTGCCCTGCTCCTTGTCCCATCTGACCGGCCAGGTTTTACCGTTCACCTTGATATAAGCCTGGAGCTTGTTGTCCCTGAAGATGCCCTGCCTGTCCGGATCGGGGACCAGTTCACCGTCCGGCACGCTGGCATATCGATCGGGCACATCGAAGCGCGCACCGTTCGTCGACGGTGCATTAGGCCCGGATTTGCCGGGTTTCGCCGCACTTTCAGGCTCCCACTGTTGAGTAGTCTCATTCAGGCGAACCGGAATCTGTGGTTTTAGTTCAGAGCCTTTGTTAAACACTCGCCAGCTGTTGCTCTCTTGATCAAAGCGGGCGCGATAAGCCTTTCCGCCCAGTTCGATATACCTGTCACCGTTGGCATCCACGAGGATGCCCGGCTCCTGTCCAGGCTGGAGATCTTTAAGGGAAACACTTGAGTCGGCATAGTTCTCGAGCGCCCCGTATGACTTGTCCCCCACGCTCTGGTGTGCGAGCAGATTGGTGGGATCGACCGCGGGACCGGCCTCTGCGACTGTCTTCTCCTGGAGCGCTTTTTCGGCCGCTTTCGCTTCCGGGCTCAAGGCGAGTTCCCCCTGAGTCGCCGCAATCATGTTTTTACCCGCGCCTTGAACGAGGCCCTCGCCTGCAGCGCCGCCTTCTCTTCCAGCCAGGCCGGAAACCTCGGCGTCCCCGGCTGCCCTTGAAATACCTTTGCCCGCGAAACTGATCTCCCTGGCAACTCCGCCGCCTTCTCCAGCAAGCATGCCCACTAACGCCGAGCCATAATCGATCCCCATCCGAACGTTGACCGGCAGTGTGGAAGGCAGAGCATCAGCCAGCGGAGCCAATGGCGTCAGCCCCAGCATCGTGCGCATGATGCCTTCCAATATTTGCCCGACCAGCTTCTCCGCCCGGGCTGCGGGGGTGATGGAGTAATCCTTGAAGCTGGCGTCCTTGAGAACGGCGTTGTACTGATCGCTGAGATCGCGCACATAGTCGCCGCTCACCGGCGGCAGGTGCTTCAGAATGTCCGTATATTTCTTCGCGGCACCCACTCCGTGATCGTTGAGGGGGCCGCTGACCTGATCATGCCAGGTGTCGAGCCTGTCACGCAGTTCGGGCGAGTCTTGCATCCGTTGAGTGAAGGCCAGAATAACCTTGTCCTTCAACTTATCCTGCCCGGGATCAAGCTCAAAGAGTTGGCGGCCAATCAGTTCGTAGCGCTTTGCAGGATCGGCCTGCGCTTGCGCTTCGTTCAGAATGCGGTCGACTTCTCCGTTGGCTTCTTTCCAGTCGCTGTCTTCCGTACGCTGGCGTTCGCTGATCTTCGTAGAGATATTGTTTTGCAGTTTTCCTTTCAGCTCGCTGGCTTCCTGGAATATCGCCTTCCGTGTTCCTGCGTCCGGTGCATGAAGGAACCGATCGCGTAGGTTTCCAAGTTTGTCGACATCTTGCCGATCCTCCTTGCCCAGATAGGCTTCGCCCGTGGGAGGGTTGAATACACCCAAGGCCCGGTCGACAGCATCGTTGCTCACACGAGTGAATTCATCACCAACGGCGCTTTCAAGCTCGGTGAATTTCTGATCTAACGCGGCGCGTTTGTCGCTGCTGGTTTCGAGCTGGTAGGCCGAGCCCAATATGGCAATCGCGCCGCCGTAGAACTGGCGTTCGCTCCCGGGCAGTCCGGCGATCATGCATTGCAGTTGGGTTTGTTTCTGTGCGAACCGAATCACCTCGGGCGGGTAACCGGTCATCTGCTGCTGCAGGCCAGCTTCAATTTTTTGCTCGTTCTGGGTGTTCGCGTCGCTGCTCCGGTGAAGGTAGCCGTCCTGGGTATCGTACTGGTTGTTGAGCTCCTTGAACTCTTCCATGCTGGCGTTGGGCAGGGGCGGCGCGGTTTGTTCTGTGGGTTGTGCCCGTCCCCCTTGCGCGGTCGCGATGGAAAGCGTGCTGTTTGGGCCGCTGGGACTCGCGTTTTCTTTAGCGAGAGAGCCGGCGGGTACGAAGCCCTTGGACCGAGCCATCAAAACATCAAAAGTACTGCTCCTTTCCGCAGCATGACGTATTTGCTTGTTGTTCGATGTCTCCCTCTTCGGCCCGGAATGGGAATTCGATTTGGCGCTACTGCCTGCTCCAGACAGGTGTAAGGAGGCACCGGACAGCGCGGATAAAGCGGTCTTTATCAGTGGAGCCTCGTCAGATGTTTGCGAAAGTGTCGAGCCGATGGCCAGAGTACTTTCCACCGGTTGAACCTTACCGGCATCTTTGTTCGGGCTACGAATATCATCCCGGACGGCAGAAGTTGAACTACCCGTTGACGGTATCGCCATTCTTTAATCTCCCGATGGAAAAGTGGCGCCGCAAAGGGATGAGCGGCGCGACGCTACGGGATACATTGCAGCATGATGAATGTCCACGGAGGCGACACTTATCCATATACACCGGCAAGGCATAGTACGCGGATCTCGCAGGCCGAACCGGGATTTCCTGGCACCGTTGTACCGGACGCAGCCGTGGCTCTGTCGGAGTATTGCTTGCGCTCTCCGTCCTTGCTCCCTGGACCCTTCATTCAGGAATCCCCAGTTAAATGCCATGACTTACGTCTGGCACACACCTATATCCGGTTATGGCATGGCCCGGATGGACCAATGGTTTCATTGTCACCACGGTGGCGCGAATGTTCATCGCGCACCGTCCGTCCACAACTCTCCGAGCTGCGACCATGTCAACAAGCCCGATCAGCAACGCCGCTCCGCCTGCATTGCCCATTCAACACGACGCAGATGAACCTTCGGTTCCAGTTGCCCTGTACTCATCAGGCGCGCTCTTGACAGCGCGCGACAGGCCAACGCAGCAACGGCCCGGCAGTCAGGGTGATCCGGGAAAACCGCCGACGGCGCAGGTGTTGCTGCAGCGTTACTCTGCTGCGAACCTGACGTCCCGATCGCCCCTGCCGCACCGCGCCATTCGCGCGACCGCTTGCCGACTTTCAAACACGATAACGGCCGCAACTTACCCGCTACTTACGAAAAGCGGAATGTAGCCGACATGCGCCCGCCCTTCGCTTCCAGTATCCAATGCTAACCGATGCGATCCAGCCATGTCATGGTTGCCCGCCCCACACAGCCGCACGGACTGCCGTCGTATCACAGACACCCAGATCACAACATTTAACTTGTGTTACGCATGTAGTGCATCTTCGCTGCGCCTTGTCCTTAGACTTTGCATACGTCATCGGACAGGATTTCGCGTGTCCGATGGCGTCATTCCAGGCATTGACCTCAAATAGCCAATGAACCTATTGAGGTATCATCCATGCAAGCAGCAATTGAAAAGCAATACTCTGTGCTCCACACCCAAATGCACTCGATGTCGTCCGAACTGGATCGATCCAGCACGAGAATGTCGTCGAGCAGTGCATTCGAGTCGAAGACCTCTTCGCAACAGGTCAAAACCTTCAGCAGCGATTTCAGCTATAGTCATTCGTCCAGCTTCGCGTCAGCCGTAGCGCCCCATTCCCAGCCCCATTTCCGGCGTACCCAGTTTAACGAGTCGACGCCGGGTTTCGGGAACGATACCCGGAGCGACCGTTGCACGCCGGACCTCAGGGGCCGTATCCAAGACCGCTTTTCGCGCCTCGAGTCGTCTCAGGAAATGAAAGGCATCCACGGCGGCTTCAACTTCGACCAAACCACCCGGCGCGTCTCTTACCATTCCGACAGTCGCAATGAACCGCACGATCAGGCGAACTGCCACAACGCGACTGCCGCCTGGAGCAACACCGCCGTCAGTGGCAATAAATCGAGCATCGATCTTGGCAACTACAAGGTCAATCTGAACAAGAGCGACTCGTCGATTCTCCTGACGGACAAAAAGACGGGCGAGACGACAAAAGTCTGGGGTGACCCGCATATCGACTCGAACGGAAAGTCGAGCATGTTCAAAGGTCCGCTGACTTTCGATCTGCCTGGTGGCACCAAGATGACCGTCGGAACACAGGGTAACGGCAATGTGACGTATGCCGACAGGCTAACGATCACGAACGGCAACAACGCTTACCAGGTCAACGGCCTGAGCGAAAAGAACAGTAGTCCGCTGACGGTGCAACGAACGGGCAATGGTCGCCAGCTCGACGCGCAAACGCCGGACGGCTATTCGATCGCCCCCAATAGTCACGGCAAGGGCTGGGTAGACGCGCAGACGGGCAAGGCAGCCGACTTCACCAACCACTAATCGCAACGAGAGTCGCCGGAATCCGGCGACTCTCGTTGTCAGCTGAGTTCGCGACCTCTTCAGAACGCTTGCCGTCTATTGGCTTTGATACTCAATCGTCGGGATCGTCATCCTTCTGACGCGCCGCCTTCAGACGCCGCACGCGCGCTCGTGCGTCCTCTTCGCCGCGCATTTCACGCTGCAGAGCATGAGACGAGGCGGCGGCCTTTGCTTCTGCCAGTTGCTCTGCGCTCAACGCATTCGACAATGCGGCTACCAGCGCGACGCGTTCATCGACGTGCTTTTGCAAAGCGATGCGCCACAGCGGTGCCGCTCTATTGCCAGACGTGCATACGGCAATGATCTCGCTGCATCTCGCCTGATGCCGCGCGATGGCTTCTCGTTTCGCCTCGGTATTCGCCGCTGAACGCTCCATCTCGAGTCGAGCCGCGTTGAGAATACGCCGCCTGCGCTCGACCCTGAGCCGCCGCACGCGAGCAAGCACAATCCACAACCGCATTTGCCTCGCGTCGCTCATCGCGGCTATCCACGCGCAAGGCCGTGCAGCGATGCAATGGTGCTAGCCCATCCGCAATACTCATCATGGCGCTGACACAAGAAACGCTCGATCATCTGATGCCGGTCAATCGCCAGATCGCTGACGGAATCGTTGCCGCGGCGATACTCACCTATCTGCAGCAAAAGCTCGACCTCCTGGTAGCGGCTCATCCAGCTTCGCACGCGGTTCGCATCGTCGCGATGCGCGGAACTCGTCACGCGTGTCATCACGCGGCTTTTGCTTTTCAGTACGTCGATAGCCGGATAATGTCCTGAAGCACCGAGACGCGCCGACAGCTGAATGTGGCCATCCAGCAACGAGCGCGCCTCCTCCGCGATTGGGTCGGACATCTCCTCGTCTTCGGCGAGTACCGTGAAAAACGCCGTAACCGCTCCCTGCCGCGTGAGACCAGCCGTTTCGATCAGGCGAGGCAACTCGGCGAATACGCGCGGCGGATAGCCCCGGCGCACGGGCGGCTCACCTACTGCAAGGCCGACTTCGCGCAGTGCGCGCGCATAACGGGTCAACGAATCGAATAGCAGCAGAACCTGCTTTCCCTGCGCGCGGAGATCGCTTGCCACGCTGCAAGCCAGTTCTGCCGCCTTGATGCGCTCCGCCGCCGGCCGCTCCGACGTCGACGCAATCACAACCGAGGACGCGCGCCGCGTATGCAGATGATCATGAATGAACTCTCCCACTTCGCGGCCACGTTCGCCGATCAGCGCGATAACGATCGCGTCGACGTTCGCGCCATTCGCGATCATCCCCATTAACGTGCTTTTGCCACCGCCCGCCGGCGCGAAGATGCCGACCCGCTGGCCGACGCCGCAGGTTAGAAGACCGTCGATCGCTCGCACGCCCGTCGCCAGCGGCGTCGCAATCACCGGACGTTCGAGTGGATTGATATGCGAGAGCATGCCCGCCGACTTGTGCATCTGCGCCGCTTTCGGGGGCGCGCCGCCATCGAGCGGCCGCCCCAGCCCGTCGACCACGCGCCCAAGCAACGCGAGCGCGTCGAGACTTCCCCAACTGAGCCCGCAACCTTCGACCTGTGTGATGTTCGACAGCCCGGCCAGTCCGTCCAGCGGCACGACGAACGCGCCGTCCTGAGCAAAGCCGACCACTTCGCCGAGCTGCGCTTCCCCCGTATCCGGGCGGATGAGCCGGACCATTTCCCCGATACGCAACGAGGCACCCACGACGCGCACGACGACGCCCCTCGCTTCGACTACCCTCGCGCTGAGCACAGGCGGATTCGACAACAGCGGCACGCTTGGCATATCCATTTTCATCTTGTCGTTCACTGTATGCATGGATCAACCGGGCGTAAGCGTCGCTGTCACGCGGATGCGATACGTATCTTGCGGGACTTCTTCCATCGCGAGCACGTCCGCCCGAATACCGAGCATGCGCAGAATGCGCTCCAGGTGGGGACGCAGAACGGCCGTCGTCACCACCAGCCGCGCCATGTCTTTCCGCCCGGCGAAGCTCTTTTGCAAGCTCTCGAGCCGGTCCGCGTCGAGCAGACATTGCGGTTCGCCGTTCAGGTCCTGATCGATCTGCGCTTCGAGGTCGGCTTCCCATGAAGGCTCGAGCACCGCGGCGGCGACTTCCCAGTTGTTCAGATCAGCGTACGAGCGCACCAGTTGCGGCGCAAGCGCGATGCGTGCCTCACGCACCATCCGGTCGTACGAGCGTTCACCGTCGGGCAGACGGACGATCGCTTCGAGAATGGCTCGCAGATTGCGTATCGGCACACGCTGCGCCAACAGGCTGCGCAGCACGAAGGCGAGTTGCGACGTGCTGATTGCCTGCTGGGCAAGCGTCACCAGTTCGCGGAACTCGACGTTGATGATACCAAGCAGGAAGCGCGTCTCCTGAGTGCCGACAAACGACGACGCGCGTTGCTCACACACGTCCAGCAAATGCGCGCAAAGCGCTTCATTGGCACCGGATGTCATGAACTGCGCGCGATCCACACCCGCCGCCGACTGTGCCGACACCCAGACGGATTTCTCCGCGCGCGGATGATAGCCCCATGTGCCTTCCATCGTCACCAGCGCCGCATCGCCACTCACCAGCACATGGTCCGCAAGCAACGTACCGCTCGAATACGGCACGTCGTCGATATCGACGATATAGCGGTCTTCTTCGAGACGCTCGTCTTTCAGCAACACGAGGCCGGGAAACGGCACACCCAGGCGCACGATCAGGTCGCGCCGCAGCTTTGCAAGCTGCTCGTTCAGTTCAACGCCGTTCAACGCACCCGCGGCCGCGCGTCCAAGACGAATGCGAAGCGGAGTGCTCGTGCCAAGCTCGACGTCGTCGAGGATGCGTTGTACGTAATTCCCGCCGTCACGCGTCATGGCCGGCATTTTTGGCCGCGCCGAACGTTCCGCAGCCTTGCGCTTGCGCATCATCGCGACCGCCACGCCGATCAGCGCGGCCGCCGCGAAAAGAAACTGCACGTGTGGAAAGCCGGGAATGGCGGCAAGTGCAATGCATGCGGCGCCGGCCATGGCGAGCGCTTGAGGATGCAGCGAGAGCTGCCCGAAGATGTCGCCGCCAAGATTCGTGCTGCCGCCGCCTGACGATACGCGCGTCACCAGCAAGCCCGCCGAGATCGATACGATCAGCGAAGGAATCTGCGAAACCAGTCCGTCGCCGACCGTGAGAATCGTGTACGTGTGCAGCGCATCGCCAAACGACAGCCCTCGCTGGCCGATGCCGACGGCGAGTCCACCGGCAATGTTCACCAGCGCGACGACGAGCCCCGCAATCGCATCGCCCTTGACGAACTTCATGGCGCCGTCGAGCGAGCCGTAGAAATACGTTTCGCGCTCGAGCTCGCCGCGCAACCTGCCCGCGTCGGATGCACTGATCAATCCGCCACGCAGATCTGCGTCGATGCTCATCTGTCGCCCGGGAATACCGTCGAGCGTAAAGCGCGCCGACACTTCCGCAACGCGGTCCGCTCCTTTTGCAACAACGATGAACTGGATCGCCGACAACACGATGAACACCACCAGGCCGACAGCGACATTCCCACCTACCACCATTTCACCGAATGCGCCGATGATCTGGCCCGCGTGTGCATACAGCAGGATCATCTTGGTGGACGCGATGGCGAGCGAAAGCCTTAACAACGTCGTCATCAGTAGCAGGGACGGAAAGCTCGACAGCTCCACCGGCTTTGCGGCGTAGATCGTCGCCGTGAGCATCACGAAGCTGGTCGTGAAGCTCACGCAGATGAACAGATCGAGAATGAATGCGGGAACGGGCAGGATCAGCAGCAGCAGCACGCAAAGCAAACCCGCCCCCACGCCGAGATCGGCATGCCGCGTCACCATATCCAGCAAGTTGAACTTGCCCAGCTTCAGATTTCTGTTCATGTTATCGGCTCAATTCCCTGTGCAAGGCTCGGCGCCGTCCTTTGACATGCGGATCGCCCTCATCGTCTCGGTGCTCGCGTTTGATTTCGTTCTTGTCCATACGCAACTTTCGTCGCCACTGAAAACGCTGCAGGCGGAAATCGACAGCGGCGGGAGCAAGCTGTGACACCGCGAGCAAACCCGCCAGATGCGCAATGGACTCGCCCGTCGCGCTCAGTTGTCCACCGAACGGAAGAGCGAATGAAGGCAGCAATTCTGCGCACCATGTCGCGAACGCATGCCACACGATGAACAGCAGGATGGAAAACTGCGCCAGCGTAATCGCGGATTCGAGCAACATCTTCAGGCCGAACAGGTTCTTTATCCCTGTTAGGGGATTCAAACGTTTCAGATCCGGCGCGAGGCGCTTGAACGCGAGCAAACCGCCCGTCTGCGCGGCTTCGGGCACGATGACCGCAAGCGCGCCCGCGCCGAGCGTCGCAAACACGACGGGCAGCGCGTCTGCAAGTAGGCTCGCAATCTGCGCGTAGCGCTCGGCGAATGGTCGCGCCTGATCGAGCTGCGTCACGGCTTCCATCATGTGTACGCAAACCTTGTAGATATGCGGCGATTCCAGCAGCAGGAATAGCCACCAGAAGAGTCCGCTCACGGCGACGGTCACGTGCGTGCTCTTTGCAATGTCGCCGTCCTTGCGTGCGCGCTTCAGCCGGTGTGGAGTTGGGGCTTCTGTCTTGTCGCTCATCGTAGGATCGCGCTTTGCAGAAAAATGGCATTGAGCCGCTCGAACAGCAACGGCACACAGGAAACGATGACGAAGGAAAGCACCATTGCCTTGACGGTGCGCGCGGTCGTGAACGGATTGAGCCGCTTCGCGTAACGCGACATCAACCCGAGCGATACATCGACAAGCAGCATCAATCCAACGAGAGGCGTCGCGATCTTGACGCCCTCGACGATCGACAGTGCAAGCCGCTGTTCAGCCAGCTCGCGCATCACGCGCAGGTAGTCGGGACGCGGCGCGCCGGGCGGCCAGAGTACCCACGTATCGGCGAAGAAGCCGTAAACAGTTTCAAGCCCCGTTCCGGTGAAGAACGTCAGCGTGGCAAACCAGCTGAAGAGGTGCTGGAAAAGCGCCGCTTCGTCGCGAAAGTTCGGATCGTACGACGCACCGATCGAATAGCCGCCCTGTTGATCGATAAGCGCACCGGCCGCGCCAGCCGCATGAAAAACCACGCTGAGCAACAGCCCGAGTGTCAATCCGATCAGCACTTCGATCGCCATCGCGGCAATCGCGTGATCCGGCCACGCGGCCTGTTGCGGCAATGTCGCGAACATCAACATCAACGGCACTCGCAATGCGACCCCGACCGACTCATTGTTGCCGAACGGAACCAGCGAGAGCGCGACGGCGGGCCGGATCGTGCAAAACGCGAATCCCTGGATGTATCCGATATAGTCGGTCATCACTGCACCCTCCCCGCCGCTATGTAGGAAAATGCGTGCTCGAGGAAGCGCGTTACTTCGCTATTCCCCCAGGGCATCGCGACCATCATCACAAGACCGACGCCGATGATCTTCGCGCCGTACGGCAATGCCTGATCCTGGATCTGGGTGATGGACTGCACGAGCCCGATCAGAATGCCGATCGTCGTTGCGACCGCAAGCGCCGGCAGCGACAGCCAGAAGACGAGCAGCAGGGCATCGCCGGACAACGAGCCGAGAGTGGGATAAGCGTTCATTTTGCGTAACTGACAATGAGTCCGTGCATCAGCTTCGAAATACCCGAGACGGAAACGAGCACAAAGAGCTTCAACGGCGTCGAGACCGTTGTTGGCGACAACATCACCATCCCCATTGCCGTCAACACGTTGGCCACCACGAGGTCGATGATAAGAAACACCATATACAGCAGAAAGCCCGCTTCAAAGCCGCTCGAGATTTCGCTGATCATGAATGCGGGTATCAGCAGCGACAAGTCGGTCTCCTGCGCGTCGCGTGTCGGATCGACGCGTTTTGCCGCCGTCACGAGGAACGCCCGTTCGGCAGGTCGCGAATGGTCAAGCATGAATTCGCCAAGCGGTCCGCGCACCGCCCGATAGACCTCCGTCACGTCCGGAAACTCGCCGCGCTCGAGGCGCTCGCTGATCGACAGATCCGCGCCGATCTTTTCGACCGTCGGCGCCATTACGACCAACGTCGCCGACAGCGCCAACGCGGAGATCGCCATGTTGCCCGGCGCCTGCTGCACACCGAGCGCGGAACGCAGCAGCGTCAGCACGATGCTGAACTTGGTGAAAGAGGTAGTCATCGTCACGATGAGCGGCAGCAGTCCGAGAACGAAAAAAAAGACGACGATCTGAAAGTTGACGATCTGCTCTCTCATGATGCCGCTTGCTGATCGGATATATGCGCCAGATCGACGATACGCACGCCCAGCGCGTCATCGATGTCGATCAGTTCCCCGCGCGCGAACGGCACGCCCTGGCATAACAGCATGACCGCGTGCTGACGTACGGGCGTTTGCAACGACACGATCGATCCGGGTCGCAATCGCATCAACTCGTCGAGCGCGAAGGACAAAGTACCGATCACGGCGTCAAACGAAAACGTAAGTGCGCTTGCGGGAATCAGCTCGCTCGTCATTTCGCCGGCGGGGTTGTTGTCATCGATCATTGGGCGGTCTATCACCATATGTTCTCCTGCTGTTTTAAGTAGAATTCGACGCGCCCCACGGCAAAGTGGCAGGCGCAAGTATTGATGCGAGCGGCTCAACAGCAGTGCGTCGCCGCGCTGGATTCTGCGCACGCGCTGCAAGGTCAGTGCGGGGCCCGCCATGCACACGGGCACGGACACCAGGAGCCGGCTGGCGAGACGGGTCGCCTCGCCCACGGAAACCGGCTGACGCGTGAGCCACTGATCGATCACAGGGCTATAGAGCGCAAAGTGGGCTGCGCGATGCGTCCGGGAATGCGTGAGGACAAGACCGTAAGCACCTGGCAACGACGGCATATCGAAAGCCACGCCTGTCACATCGATCGCGAATCCGAACACGCCTTCAAGTGCACTTAGCCACTCGTCGAAGGCTTGTGCGATTAACAGCGGTGCCTCGTTCTCCTGCTGCGCCAGCGTCTGCCGGGTCAATTCGGGGAAAAGCGCCTGCGCGTCGCAATCGAGCACGAGTGGTTCGCCCATTGCGTGTGCGAGAATCCTCAACGGATAACCCGCACGGCAAGGTTCGAATTGCAACCTAAAAGCCCGATTACCGACTCGCACCGGATAAGGGGTGCCGAAATGCAGCGCCGCAACGTTGTGCCGCTTGGCGTGCGCGAGCGACATGCGCTCCAGGTCTCGCCATGGGCTCATTGCGCCTCTCCGCCATACTGGTGTGCGTCAGAGTGCGCCAACAAGGCAATAACGTCGCGCAGTCCGTGCTCGATCACGCCGAGTATCCTCGCGGATTCGTCGTCGATGTAGCGGTACTCGGCGAGCACCATGCCGATCGCGTCCTTCATGCCGCGTTCGAGCACGCGCAATTGCGGCGTCAAGCTACCATCGATCACGCCGTGCTCGGTCTCGACAACGAGTGAATGCGGCGGCAACCCCGCATCGGACAGCACCATGAACAGAGGAATATTGAGTTCCTCCTCAAGGGTGTGCGCCGCACGTTTCGCCTGCTCACAGTCGTCCGCCGATACGCGCAAGGAAATGACGTGTTGTGCCCGCGAAGCACGGACACAGCGCCGCAAGCGGTTGAGCAAGGCAACTTCAGCAGGAAGCTCACCAAGCATCGCGACGATAGCGTTCAGCGCCAGACCCGCAAGACGCTCTTCCAGGCAACGCGCCGCAAACGATGCGGCCGCCCGGGGCACGACGAATTCGCGCAGTGCGGCCTGGCGCCCCGCATCGTATCCACGGCGCCACGCCCGGCGCTTTAGTACGCGCACGCGGTCGGCGAGACGGGCAGTCTCGCGTTCGGCGTCCCGCGCGCGGGACGTCTCGGCTTCGCGCAAACCGTCGAGTTCCCGCAGTTCCCTGCTCGACACGTAGCCGTCCGACTCGACACGCCATTGACCCTTCCGGCATATCAACATGCTTTACCTCCAGCGAGTGCGTAGGCGGCTTCCAGCACGTCGCTCGCGGCTTGCGGGCTGATGTCGCTCGCCTGGAAGCGTGAAGCGCGTTGCGCAACGGCGACGGGCAAGCGCAACTGGAGCAACACGCGTCCTGCGGGGTCGTCGATGGCATGCAGCGCGATCTGCAGACCGGCCGCAGTCATATCCGCGCGGTCGAATACGTTCAACGTCGCGCCCACATCGATGTCGACGAACCCGGGTCTCGCATTGCGTTGGATGGCGCTCAGCACCTGCGGCCCCACCAGGCTCGCGAACATTTCGCGCGCAGTTGCGCTGACCACTCTGCGCAGCGAGCGCGCGTTGGCGAACGCAGCGGCCACACGCATCACCTTCGCGCACGCTGGACGCGGCAATGCGGCGAACGGAGGCACCGGCGCGATCGCACGACCGCTGGTTAGCGGCGCGAAGCGGGCGAGCAGACTGGCGTTGGCGTCGGCTTGCGCGCGCTCCGAAAGCGCGCGTTCACCGCGCGGCAGCCAGCTGTAGTGCGCCCACTTCGAGAGCGTGAGGACGGGAACGAAACTCATGATGCGTCTCCACCGCCGGGACCGCCGGGCTGATCTTTGCGTTGCGCCTCGCTCTCGCTCCCGCTCCCGCTCCCGCGCTTCAGTTTCCTGCGCCGGAAGAAGGTTGGCGTAAATGAGCGGATACCGCTGTCCCACACCCATGCGGACACGATCAGCAACATCACCATCACTGTCACGGCGATCGTCGTCAGCACCAGGCTGTGGCGAGACCCGGGCGCAGATGGCGCAAAGCGCGCGTCGGCGTCCCCTTTTGCGTTGAGCGGGTCCGCCACAGGTGTCACAGGAATGAACGTCAGATACACATGGTCGGGCGTCAAACCTTCTACGCTGCCCGCAACCAGCGCGCGAATCTTGTCGCGCATGTATTCGATGTTGTAGTCGCTCCGATAGCGAAGCATCACCGATGCCGACGGCGGCGTGACCTGCCGCATCAGCGGGTCGCGCTCCGGCTGCACGATATGCACGCGGGCGACAAGTACTCCGTCGATCTTCTCCAGCGTTTCGGAGAGTTCCTGCGTCAAGCCATACACGTAACGCACGCGGTCTTCATCCGGATTCGAGATCAACCCCTTGCGGCTGAACAGATCGCCAAGGTTTGCATGATTGCTGCGGGGCAACGCATATTCGCGGGTGATGTCCGTCGCGGCGACGACGTCATCGTCATCGACAGAAACGTTCCATGTCTTGTCAGGGTTGCGTTCCTTCGCACCATCGATGCCGTGCCGGCTCAGAACGGCAACGATCTGGTTTGCCTGGTCCTCTTCCAGGCCTTCGAACAGTGATGCCTTGCAGCCGACGAGGAATAGCAGCGGCAGTAGAACAAGTGCTCGTCGCATCACTTTCCCTGAGTAAGCGAAGTAATAGCCTGCCCAACCTTGTCGGCAATGTTTTTTGCCAACGCGGCGCTGGTTTGCATGTCGTCGAGGTCGTATTGCAGACGAAGAAGATCGAGCGTGCGCCCGTTCGACGAGCCGTTCCTCGCGTAAGAGGCGAGATCGTTTGCAATACGCTTGTCCTGCGCCTTGAACAGCTGCTCGGCCTGCTCGATCACCCTGAACGCGGGAGAACTGCCGGCGTCACCGAACACCTTATCGCCTGACGGATCCTGTTGGGGACCAGAAATCGGCTCTGAGGGAAATACATTCATTACCACGGGTTGTAATAGCATGTCGTTGCCTGTCGTCATCGTTGCGTCGATTCGAGGCGCAGCTATCACTGCGCCTCGTCTACCTCGTTACTTCAGGTTGCCAATCACGCCCATTCGGGTCTGGTTGCGTTTGGCTTCCATGTTGCTTTCCTTCGTGATCTCCTCCTGGAAGGCGTTTTGCGCCTTCTGGTCCTGGAGATCCTGTGTGGTCTGGCCATTACCTGCGCCGGTAGCCGGGCTTGCACCTGTTGCGTTTCCTACTTGCATGATTAGTTTTCCTGATTGAAAAAGCGCACGTAAACCAAACTTCTACTACCCGCTTGCCGGAACGCGCGCAATTGTCCGGCAGGCAGATTCTGTCCCGCGAGAGCGGCGAACGGGATCAGGCATCGTATGTCTGCCGCCAGCTCAGCGACAGTTGCTCGCGCCTCCCGCACCGTCGGCCGAAAACTCGTATGTCGTCCCGTCGTCGCTGCGTAGGATCGTCACGGTACAACCAGAAATGCTTGCGATCCGGCCCAGCGGCAGGCGGGCCCCGGTGAAATATCGTCCACCCTGTCCGTCGACGAGCCACGCCCCATGCGCTGAGCGCGACAGGTTCATGCCGATCGCTTTTAGCGGAATCCGCACGGGCCCCTTCCTCGTGACGCCGCCCTTGAATTTGAGGTCTCGCAACCCGTTGATCGACTCACTTGCGAGGCGGGCGACGCGTCGGTAATCCCACGCTTCCGGCAACATATAGCCCTCTTCGGATGGCGGGACGACGGTGAACCAGCCAGGCTCGCCGGGCGTGATCTGCGCATCGTGGTAATACTTTTGCAAGAAATCCATGAGTTGCTCCTGGATCTGGTCGACCGCAAGCACGTGTATGACGGGCGCACGCGTATCGCGGCGAGCGCTTGCCGCCAGCAACGCAAGATCCGACGAACTCGTCACATAGCCTTCGTAGACGTATGCATGCGTCTTCGCGTCTTCATGCACGGTCACAAAACGGAATGGTCCATCGAGACGTGGAAGCGAGCGTTGCGGCTCATGCGGGCCGTACATTTGCCACAGCGACCCCACCCCTCCCGACGCCAGCAGTGTCAGGAGCAGCAGTTTCTTGCCGCGCGCCATCAGCGCCCAACGCCGCGCGACATAAGCAAGGGGCGCATGCGTCAGCAACCAGCCTAGTTCAGCGTTGCGCTCGATTTCCGGCGTAAGCGGGTCGCGTCCGCTGAACTGCAGTTGCGCATCGCCCAGTGCGAAGGAGGCGCCCCGTCTCAGGAAGGTTGCCTTGCCCGGCGCCACCGGATAGCCGAACACGGATACCCCTTCCTGATGCGCGGTCAGCTTCAGCCTGTTGCCCGTCAGACAGATGGTGACGTGTTGCGGCGCGATGCCGTCATCCACGAGCAGCAGGCTGTCTCCCTCGCCGCATCCTATCGTCAGATCGTGGCCATCCGACATCAGCACGCTTGCGCCGGCATGGACGCCGCCTCTCACGACAATCATTCCGCCCGCGCTCATCGGTTCTGCTCCTTCGTTGCTGACGGACTAGCCGGCAGGCCGGGAGGTAGCGGAGGCACGGCACTGCTCCATGCCGACATGTCCGCCGCGCGCCGTCCGGCCATGACACGCTGCATCGGATCATTGCTGACGAGCGCCGGTACTGCCGGGTTGAACGACGAGGGGGAAACCGTGCTGACAGTCTCGCGTTGCACGGACAGGCCAGACACTGTCTTGATGCGCGGCGTAATCAGGATCAGTCGTTCCTGACGTTCGACCTGGGTCTGCTTGTCGCGAAACAACGCGCCTACGTACGGCAGATTGCCTAGCACGGGCACTTGCGAAGACGACGTCTGGCTGCGTTCATACTGATATCCGCCAAGGAGCAGACTGTCGCCGTTGGCGACGACCGCCTGTGTCACGATGGAATTGTTGTTCACTTTGGGAATGCCATCGACGGTCAGCGACGAATCGAATGCGCCGTCTTCGATTTGCACACTCAGCAGGACATTCGTTGTGCCATCGGACAACGGCTGCACTGTCGGCGTCACCTTGAGCGTCAGGCCCGTATCGACGTTGTAGAGATCGACGTCCTGATTGCCCGCGACGCGCACATACACCGAGTTGCGCGACGACAGGACGGCCTCCGAGTTGTTCAGAGTCAGCACCTGCGGTCGCGACAGGATCCGCGCCTTGCCGTTCTGTTCGAGCGCGTGAATCTTTGCGAACAGATAGTTCGCGGAACTGCCGATCATGGTTGCGAGGTTGAGGCCCGACAGTGCTGGTGCGATCGACGTTTCCAACACGGTCGGCGATGAGTTCATCACCGCGTATGCGCCGCCTTCGCCCCGCGATCCACCGCCCCAGCGTATGCCGAGGTCGCTCGCGACGTCCGTCGATACGTCGATGACGGCCGCCGTGATCTCGACGAGATCCTGTGGTTTGTCGAGCATCGCGATGGTGCGCTCATAGTTCGGCATCATCGACGGCACGTCATAGATCACGACCGAGTTGGTGCGTGCGTCGGCAACGATGTTGCGCTGTATCGACGTGGTGGCTGGGCGCATGGCTTCCGCATCTGGCAACGGCATACCGGTATCGGGCGCAGCCGCCGCATCCGCGAGACCAAGCCCGCGCAGGCTAGGAAGCGGCGGTGGCCCGCCACGCGAGACACGCTCCTGGTTGCGCAAGCGCGCAGGACTCTTCCGATCCGGCACGCTAACGGCAACGTCTGCCATCAACTTGCGCAAGAGCGACGCGACACCGGGCACGGTCTGCTGACGATTGCCGGACGTGTACGTGATGTCCTGCGCCTGCGCATAGCGAAGCGGGAACACGCGGATCGCGGTGTCGTCGATGGCAGGCGTCACGGCGACCTGCCGCTGCGCCTCGCCGACGGCGTCGGCAATCGCCTCCACATAGTCCGACGGGCCGGATACGACAGCCGTCGTATCCGAATATCGAACGGGGAGATGGCTGTCGTCGAGACCGAGGTTCGACAGCAGGTCCACTACCTGTTCCCGAGTCATCGGAGAAAACGGAATCGTGCGGCTACGATTGTCGGCAGCCGGCGATACATGAATGATGTGACCGTCGAAGTACCACATCAGGCCATACGCCTCGACCAGTCTCGCGAACACGCGTGCCGGCGGCTCGTCAAACTCGCCGTTGACAGGGCCTTTTACGCCGCGTCCGATTTCGAGCTGAAGGCCACCCGCATTTACCACTTCCTTCAATACATCGGGCAGCGGTGTGTTGCGTGCAAAGTAATGCATCGCTTCCGCCCGCCAAACGGGCGAAGCAGCGTTGCCCGCCGTCGCGTGCAAGACTATTCCGGCCACTAAGGCGCGACGTATGCCTGCAGCGGCGTTATACCGCCGTGCATATCTGCCTTGGCTTTTCGCGCGTGCATCACGCCGCGTCATGGACATCTCACTACCCCTCTTGAATCTTTTCTGTGATGAACAGGAATTTATCTTCTCCGGTTCTTGCAAGGGTCATACGGATGTACCACCCCGAATGTTCTGAGACGACGAACATTGCAATCGTCAGTCCATGGCTCAGCGGTGTCGCAACAATTGCCATTCCTAACGAATTCAGGACCGACACCTTGACGGAGTGGAAGAAACCGGATCCAGAAATAGCAAAGCAAAGAAGTTTGGAAAATTGTGAGAAGAGAATGACGCGCACAACTTATGGAAATTTCAGCACCGATCTCCTGAGACCGAGACAGAGATCGATTCGTGTCAACGGTCTCGCGACGTGTATGAGGCTGGAAGAAATCTACTGGTCGATCATTGCAGAGTTCGCACGTAGCGAGTCATTGACCGTCGGCAAATTGATATCGCGATGGGCCATGGAAATGGATCTCGCACACGAGGCGGTATGGAACTTCACCGGCTACATCCGCGTGGTTTGCGTGATCCAGCTGATCAATCGCGTAAGTCCGGCTCTTTCGATGGATATCACCAAACCGCCTGAGTCGTCCAAGGGGCGAGGACACCGATAGCGCCTCGAGCTTCTTGCGACGGTCAGTCACGCTTGTGGAGGCTGCCATGTAAGCAAACATCGACCGTTAAGTATCACGAGCACAGATGTGCTCGTCACCAACCGTTTGGCCTTCAAAGAAGGCTCTCAAATACAAAGGAGTAGAAAATGTCAATGGACGTTTCTCAAACCAGCACCACCACACAGATGTCTGCCATGGGGGGGCATCACGCTCCAGGGATGAATTCTGCTGCCGGTCAGCAGGTTCCGCAGGCTCAGACGATTTCGCAGGACGGCGATGCCGGCGGCGATCAGGCGGGCGGCGGTGGCGGTGGCGGTGGCGGTGGCGGTGGCGCTGGCGACGTGCTCAAAGATGTGATGAAGCTACTGAAGGACATCATGGGCATGCTGTCCGGCGTCATGGGCGGCATGATGGGCGGCTAACGCAACCCGTTTGCCATTGAGACGGCCGCCGCGAGGAAAGGTGTTGATGGGAAACGCATCTTTTCTGACGTGCGGCGGCCCTAAGAATTCGTCTGGAATGCTGTTCTGTTCAATCGATAAGGCATCGATATTTATAGGAAACACTTCGGCCATACTACCTATTTGCACCACAACCAGACGGACGGCGGCCAGCACGGGGGACCACCGCCGCTCTTCTTATTGGGCGAATCGTTGCGCCTCATGATAAGCGTTGAAAATTCCTGGCTACGTTTTATTGATTACGCCGGTGAAATCTAATAGCGTCAGCACTACCGATGGTCATATCTATGCAGGACATCGGCTTCCAATAAAAACTCTCCGCTCCCTGTCTATTTTTATTAGTCGGGCAGAAAATTGGCGCACGAAATTAAAACGGCCCAATTGATCCGACCTGAATCGAGATATCTCGAAAATAAGACAATATGTCGATTATATCCAATACGCATACATACGCATGAACTGATGTCATACATCTGTATGACCTGGTCGGACTATCGCGGAGCAAGATTATCTAGCCGTAACCTGAATTCAACCGAACATGAGACACAACCCACGCGATTCACATTGCAGATGCATGATCATCTCAAAAAACACGCGGACCTTCAAAGTCCTAACAAAGGCTCTGCATTCTCTTATTCCTACACGTGCACGCACATGCGGATGACACGGTATTGCAACTTCACCCCGCAGCTCGCAAGGCCGCGGCAGCGGTCCGTCAGAATCAACGGACTCGCCACTTGCCTGCGGCTCGAGGAGATCTATTGGCGAATCATCGAGGAAATTGCGCGCCAGGAAGCCGTGACGGTGGGAAAACTGATTTCCCGATGGGCACTTGAGATTGATCTGACACAGGAAACCATCTGCAACTTTACCGGTTTCATCAGAATAATCTGCGTCACCCAATTATTAGATAAGAAACATCTGATCGATCTTGAGACGATCGATCCGGATGGGTCGGGCAGTCCACTTGAATCAACCACAGGAGATTTATAAAAACACATTTCATTTATACGCTTCAACACTGCAACCATCCGGAATCTGGCGTAGCCATTCAGGCACGACAGACCCACTCTCTGATTTAAATAGTTTTTTGACACTCAAAGGATTTGATGATGACGAATACGATCAATAACCTCGGCAATAGCACGTCTTTCGATATGGGCAACATGGCAGCGCCGACGCAAAACGACATGCACAGCCGCACCGATATGAGTAGCGTCCGGATATTCTCGACGGAGCATTCCAACGATGCGGCAATACGCCGCCGACCTTAGCGACGGCTGCAACGAACGCTACTGGCGGCGCGACGGCGGGCGGGGATGACACGGCCGCGCAGGGTGTTGGCGCAGCGGCACAAGGCGGTGGTGCGGGCGGTTCGGGGGGTCTCGACCAGATCATGGACGTCATCAAGCAGGCACTCTCCGCCGCGATGCGGATGGTGCAACCGCTCCCCGGCATGATGACGTCGATGATGCGCGCGGGCGGCGGTGCGGCGGGCGGTGGCAGCGCATGATGAATCGCTGACAACAGCCAGCCGCCGCAACGCCCGTCCAGCGCCTTGGCACTGGGGCGCCCGCGGCGGCTGGCTGCCCTCGACCGCCCCGCTCCTCGCAGCATCTGCCTTTTTCAACGCAATGAACAATCCGCGTGAACTGCGTCCACGCGGCGCATGCGCGATGTTCCGCCGCGCGCGACAGCGACAGCTGGCCGGATCCACCGGCCCGTCCGGTAAACCAGGCGCCTGCGCACGCCTTTACCCGGATTCCAGCTTGAATCGTTACTCCCTGCTTCTCATTACCTCGATGCTGCTGGTCGGCAGCAATGTCGGAATCGGTAAATCGATCGTCGAGTTCGTCCCCGTCCCCCTGTTCGCGCTGCTGCGCTTCGTGATCGCGATGGCAGTACTGTGGCCGCTTCTGCGCGCGTCCAAACTGCGCCGCGTCAAACGCGATGAATGGTTCAACCTGTTTTTGCAGGCCCTGTTCGGCACCTTTGGGTTTACGCTGCTGATGCTGGGCGGCGTGCAGCGCACGAGCGCGGTCGCGGCCGGCGTCATCACGAGCACGATTCCCGCGGTCGTCGCGCTGCTCTCGTGGCTCATCCTCAAAGAGCGTCCGAACGGTCGTGCACTGGCGTCAATCGCGCTGGCGAGCCTGAAAGTCAAGCGGTGCCGCCAGTGGCGTCGTGAGCGCCGAAGCCTGAACGCAAGCCACAGTCCGCGAGGCGCGTGGCCGGACGCGCCGCCCGTCAGGCGCCGCCAACCTGCCCGCTGCAACGCAGCAAATTCACCCGACGCTGTACAATGGCGCGCCTGACGCGAGCTTTTCCGGCCTCCCCTGGCCGTGCACCGCGCCGTCTGCGCCTGGTTTGCGTACCTGATCCGCGTGCGTGCTGAGAAGTATTGCGCGTACCGGGTCGGCGCATTTGGTCCATGTTCCGTCACCCGCGTTTCATCTGACTCTTGCCTATGTCCGCTCCGCGATCCGACTCCGCCCATCAGCGCCGCCCGATGCGCCCGGTTCCCGCCATCATTTTCATGAGCCGCTGGCTGCAGTTGCCGCTCTATCTGGGCCTGATCGTCGCCCAGGGCGTCTACGTCGTGCTGTTCCTCAAGGAAGTCTGGCATCTCGTCACGGCGTCCATGACGCTCGACGAAACCAACATCATGCTGGTCGTGCTCGGCCTGATCGACGTGGTCATGATCTCGAACCTGCTGATCATGGTGATCATTGGCGGGTATGAAACGTTCGTGTCGCGCCTGGGCGTCGAGGGTCATCCGGACGAACCGGAATGGCTCGACCATGTGAACGCGGGCGTGCTCAAGGTCAAGTTGTCGATGGCGCTGATCAGCATCTCGTCGATCCATCTGCTGAAGACCTTCATCAGCCCCGATCAGAACACGACGCATACGATCATGTGGCAGGTGATCATCCACGTCGCGTTCCTCGTCTCGGCGCTCGTGATGGCGCTGGTCGACCGCCTCACCACGCATACGCATCCCAAGCATTTCGAAGAACCCACGGTACTTCACGCCGTGGGTTCCGCTAAAGGTTCCACTCCCCTGAAGGCGCACGACTGACTCGCCCTGTCCCGCGTGCCAGAAAACAAGCGCCACTGTCCCCACTGAGCTAGCCATGACCGTCATCAAACAGGAAGATCTGATTCAGAGCATTGCTGATTCGCTTCAGTACATCAGCTACTACCACCCGCTCGATTACATCCAGGCCCTCGGCCGCGCCTACGAGCTCGAACAGAGCCCGGCCGCGAAAGATGCCATCGCGCAGATTCTCACCAACAGCCGCATGTGCGCCGAAGGCAAGCGCCCGATCTGCCAGGACACCGGCATCGTCACGGTGTTCGTGAAGGTCGGCATGGACGTGCGTTGGGACGGTGCGACGATGGGCGTCACCGACATGATCAACGAAGGCGTGCGCCGCGGTTATCTGAACCCGGACAACGTGCTGCGCGCGTCGATCGTGAGCCCGCCGGAAGGTGGCCGCAAGAACACCAAGGACAACACGCCGGCCGTGATCCACTACGAGATCGTGCCGGGCAATACGGTCGACGTGCAGGTCGCCGCCAAGGGCGGCGGCTCGGAAAACAAGTCGAAGTTCGCGATGCTGAACCCGTCGGATTCGATCGTCGACTGGATTCTGAAGACCGTGCCGACCATGGGCGCGGGCTGGTGCCCGCCGGGCATGCTCGGCATCGGCATCGGCGGCACCGCTGAGAAAGCGATGGTGATGGCGAAAGAATCGCTGATGGATCCGATCGACATTCAGGACGTGATCGCACGCGGCCCCAAGGACTGGATCGAAGAACTGCGCGTTGAACTGCACGAGAAGGTCAACGCGCTCGGGATCGGCGCGCAAGGTCTCGGCGGTCTCGCCACCGTGCTCGACGTGAAGATCATGGCCGCGCCGACGCACGCCGCGTCCAAGCCGATTGCGATCATCCCGAACTGCGCGGCCACGCGTCACGCGCACTTCACGCTGGACGGTTCCGGCGTCGCCAAGCTCGAAGCGCCGTCGCTCGACGCATGGCCGAAGGTGCAGTGGGAGCCGGACACCGAGAAGAGCCAGCGCGTCGATCTGAACACGCTCACGCCGGAAGAAGTCGCTGCATGGACGCCGGGCCAGACGCTGCTGCTGTCGGGCAAGATGTTGACGGGCCGCGACGCGGCCCACAAGCGCATCGCCGACATGCTCGCGAAGGGCGAGAAGCTGCCGGTCGATTTCACGAACCGCGTGATTTACTACGTCGGCCCGGTCGATCCGGTGCGCGACGAAGCCGTCGGCCCCGCGGGTCCGACCACGGCAACGCGCATGGACAAGTTCACCGAGACAATGTTGTCGCAAACCGGCCTGATCTCGATGATCGGCAAAGCGGAGCGCGGCCCTGTCGCCATTGAAGCGATCAAGAAGCACAAGGCCGCGTATCTGATGGCCGTGGGTGGCGCGGCGTACCTCGTGTCGAAGGCGATTCGCAGCGCGAAGGTTCTCGCGTTCGAAGACCTCGGCATGGAAGCGATCTATGAGTTCGACGTGCAGGACATGCCGGTGACGGTGGCCGTCGATTCGAACGGCACCTCCGTTCACCAGACCGGCCCGAAGGAATGGCAAGCGAAGATCGGCAAGATTCCCGTCGCGACAGTTTGATCGGTATTGACTTCAGTTGAATAACTCAAAGCCGGGGCCCAAACCCCGGCTTTTTTATGATGAAATGAGAACGGTACGCATCACGCGAAAAACCCTCTGAAATCAGGCGAAAATCTGTTTTTTTGCCTTGGCTTTTTGCGTTTCGCCGTTTATTGTTCTGGGAAATTCAAAGCCCCCTACAAGGACACACCATGCAAGGCGACAAGAAGGTCATCGAATATCTCAACTCGCAGTTGAAAAACGAACTGACCGCCATCAATCAGTACTTCCTGCATGCGCGGATGTATAAGCACTGGGGCCTCGAAAAACTGGGCAAGCATGAATACGATGAATCGATCGGCGAAATGAAGCACGCCGACTGGCTCATCGAACGTATTTTCATGCTCGACGGTCTGCCGAATCTGCAGGACTTGCACAAGCTGCTGATCGGTGAGGAAACGAAAGAAATCCTCGAATGCGATTTGAAACTCGAACAGATTTCGCAGAGCACCTGTAAAGAGGCCATCGCGTATTGCGAAACGGTGCGCGATTTCATCTCGCGTGAAATCTTCACGAAGATTCTCGACGACACCGAAGAACACATCGATTGGCTCGAAACCCAAATCGACCTGATCGACAAGGTCGGCATCCAGAACTACCAGCAATCCGCAATGGGTTCGGTCGAGTCCTGATCGAAGCACGCTGCAACCGCCCGCGCGCCCGTTCATGGGTCAGCTTATTTGCGATGGCCCCGGCCGCGCGGACGATATACTTGCGCACCTTTCCGTTTTTCCGAGTTTCCCTTGACTGCTGTGCCGCACGCGTCCTCTTCGCCCATGCCCGCAGAATCACCGTCCACGAATGCAAGCATGTTCACGTCTGGCGCCGGATCCCGCGCACCGGTCGGCATTTTCGATTCGGGGCTCGGCGGTTTGTCGGTGTTGCGGGCGGTCCGGGCACAACTGCCTGACGAAGCAGTTCTGTACGTCGCCGATTCGCTCTACGCCCCGTACGGAGAGCGCGACGACGACTTCATCGCCGACCGCACGCTCGCGATCGGCGAATGGCTGGTCAAGCAAGGCGCGAAGGCGCTGGTGGTCGCCTGCAATACGGCGACCGCGCAGTCGATCGCACTGGTTCGCGAAAAGCTGCCTATTCCGCTGGTCGGCGTCGAACCTGGCGTCAAACCCGCCGCGCTGCAGTCGAAAACCCGTGTCGCCGGCGTGCTCGCCACGCAAGTGACGCTGCGCAGCGCCCGCTTCCAGGCGCTCCTCGAGCGCTACACCGCGGATTGCCGCTTTCTTTGCCAGCCAGGCCACGGGCTCGTGCAAGCCGTTGAACGCTGCGACGTCGGCTCCGCCGAATTGCGCGCGCTGCTGCGCGGCTACCTGCAACCCATGCTCGACGCGGGCGCGGATACGCTCGTGCTCGGCTGCACGCACTACCCGTTTCTCGATGCGGCGATTCGCGACATCGTCGGCGACCGGCTGATGCTGATCGACACGAGCGTCGCCATTGCACGCCAACTGGAGCGCGTGCTCGACCAACATGGTTTGCGCGCGGCGCCGGAAAGCGCGGCCACCGTTCTGCCCCGTTTTTTTTCCACGGGCGACGGCACACATCAGCAGCAATTGGCCGCTACCCTCCTGCATATCGACGCGACGGTCGAGCAGGTGTCGATCCCCTCACGCCGCACGGCAGCGCCAGACTCCCAAGCCGCATAAATTTCCTGATGCGGGCCGTTTTTGCCTCGCTGCGCGGCCTTCTGCGCGCTTTTTAGGCGCTTTCCCGCCCCGCCCGCCGCCGGCATCAGATCCCACCTCATAGACGAAACCCTTCTAAGAGTCTGGTTTTGTTACAAAAAATCATGCAGGACGCTTGCCAAACGGGCCAAACAAAATGATAATAATTCGCATTAACGTTAGCTATGACGCCCGCCATGATTGTCTGTGTCTGCAAGTCTGTTTCTGACCGAAAGATCCGTGCTTCGATCGAGGAAGGCATGGATTCGTTTGACGAGCTTCAGTTCGAGCTCGGCGTCGCATCCTGCTGTGGCAAGTGCGCCGATTCCGTGCGCGACGTCATGATGAAAAGCGGCGTCTGCGCGAGCCGCTGTGGTTTCGAGCATCACCCGCAAGCCGTACCGCTGACGTTTTACGAACGCAAGGCGGCCTGAGCCAGATTTTCTGGGCGCGGCTCACCCCGTGTCTCGGGCGCTTGAAAGCCCTTGCCGTTCTCGCTGTTCACGCGTTATCCCACTGCCGTCAGCAAGCCAGTATTCGTACCAGCCAGCTACCCGCTCACCCGTCACAGGAGTTCGAGATGGAATTGCTGATTGGTTTCGTGACTACTTTGTTCATTTCGCTGCTGATTTTTCGAACATGACGATGTCTTGTCTGACGCGCTGCATCGACAGCGCGCCGCCACGCTAACATGCCGGCCTCGCATACCGTTTCAGCCGGCGCCATGCCGGCTTCGTCTACCCGACCGAACTCCCGCGCCCTGACCGCAACCGCTGTGGTTGCAGCGATTCACGTCGCGCTGCTTGCCGTGGTGATGACCTTGCGTCATGACCTCGTGCAGCCGGCCCTCGAATCGCGCGTCATGACCGCGCAGTTGCTGCCGCCGGCGCCGATTGCCGCGCCAGTCGCGATTCAATCGATCGCGCCGCCGCCACCCACGCCGACGCCGCCGGTTCGGACCAAGCCGAAGGTCCAGCCGAAACCGACCCCGACGCCCAGGCCGACGCCTACACCTCTACCGGTGGCCGCCGCGCCATCGCCGACGCCCGTCGCTGCGCCCGATCCGACGCCACCCGCGCCGGCCGCCCCCGTTGCGCCGCCGGCACCTGCTGCTCCGGCAATCGGCCATCAGACGATGGAGATCAGCGCGCCGAAGAACGTCTCGCACCTCGATTGCAACATCGCCAAGCCCGACTATCCTGCGCTCTCCAAGCGCCGCAACGAGACCGGCTCGGCGTCTGTCAGGTTCGTGGTCGGTCTGACGGGCAAGCTCGAAAACATCCAGCTGAGCAAGAGCAGCGGCTTCAGCCGCCTCGACGACGCCGCGGTCGCCGCCGTGCGCGCGAGCGCCTGCAAACCATTTCTCGAGAACGGCCAGCCGATCCGGGCCGCTTATACCCAGCCATTCGACTTCAGTCTGAACGACTGAGGCAGCTCTCAAAAAAAAGGAATTGCAATGCAAAACTACGGACTGGCGCACGTCTGGGCGCAAGGGGATTTCGTGACGCGCGGTATCGCGCTCGCGCTGTTGATCATGTCGGTGATGTCGTGGAGCGTGATCGTCATCAAAGGCTGGAACGTGATGCGCCTGAACCGCCTCACCAAGAATGCCGAGCAGGCATTCTGGCATTCGGACGACCTCGCCGACGGCGTGAAGAAACTCGGCGCCGGCTCGTCGACGCCGCAGGACAATCCGTTCCTCGCGCTGGCGCTGTCGGGCCAGGAAGCGGCCGATCATCATCATCAGACGCAGCCGCATCTGCACGACCGCATGGACGTGTCGGACTGGGTCACGCGCTGCCTGAAGGACACGATGGATGAAAGCGTCGCGCGCATGCAGAGCGGTCTCGCGATTCTCGCCTCGATCGGCAGCACGGCGCCGTTCGTCGGTCTGTTCGGCACGGTGTGGGGCATCTATCACGCGCTGCTGGCCATCGGCGCGAGCGGCCAGTCGTCGATCGATCAGGTCGCCGGTCCCGTCGGCGAAGCGCTGATCATGACCGCGTTTGGCCTGTTCGTCGCGATTCCGGCGGTGCTCGGCTACAACGCACTGACGCGCGCCAACAAGGCGGTGGTCGCCAAATTGAGCCGTTTTGCGCATGGCCTGCATGCATTCTTCGTGACGGGCGCGCGCCTGTCGTCGTCCAAGCGTGGCGACGGCCTGCGGCTCGCCGCGCGCACGAACTGATCGACGAGGCACTCCGATGGCAATGAGCCCCTTCGCCGGCGACGATGACGACGGCCTGATGAACGAAATCAACATGACGCCGCTCGTCGACGTCATGTTGGTTCTCCTGATCGTCTTCATGGTGACGATTCCGGTGATTCGTCACGCGGTCAAAATCGATCTGCCGCACGCAAGCAGTCAGAAGGAAGACACCAAGCCCGCGCAGGTGACCGTCACGGTCGACGTGGACGGCAACGTCACGTGGGATGACAAGAAGGTCGACGCCGCCGCGCTGAGCGCGAAGATTGCGGAAGCCGCGCAAGCGAACCCGCAACCTGAGCTGCATCTGGATGCGGACCGCAAGGTCCCGTACGAGAAAGTGGCGGAGGTGATGGCGGCCGCGCAGTCCGGCGGCCTCACGAAGATCGGCTTCGTTACACAACCGAAAACGAAGTGATGTCGTCAAAAGCTCTTGAAACAAGGGCCAAAAAAGTAAAAGGCCTTCATCGTCAGATGAAGGCCTTTTTTTGTGCGCACTCGGCGCCTTCGGGCGGCGGGATCATTTGCCATCGGTCGAAGATTGATAGCTACTCGAATCACCGCATGCGACAGCCGTGATCGACACGGACAGCGCGGTCAGCCCTATCAGGCCCGCTATGATAGCGGCCATGAGTTTCCGCATAAGAGACTCCTTAGCGAAGGGATTTCACTATAGGCCCGTCAGCGCGCGCATTCAAGCAAACGGCCATTGAAAGTACTCATGACAGGCCACGCTTAAATGCTAAAAGCGATGTCGTGGCCCGTAAGAGGTGCTATGGCGCGATCGCGAACATCGGCTGCGCAGTAGCGACCTTTTCCTCGCGCGCGGGACACTCACCCATGATGTGTTTACCGTCGTCAGGATCGAGCATCTCGACCAGATAATCGACAAAGGCGCGCACGGCCGGCACCATCCCCTGCCGCGACACAAATACGGCGTACAACTGCGGCGTCGGAAAGGTCCAGCCCGGCATCACCGGCGACAATTGGCCGGCTCGCAGCGCCGCGCCGTACATCATCTCCGGCAGTGCGGCAATACCGACCCCGGCGAGCACCGCTTCACGGATCGTCATCAGATCGGCGGTCACGAGGCGCGGCTCGTGTTCGTGCGCGTGGCGCGTGCCGTCGGGTGCGATCAGGTTGTAGACGTGGCGTCCATCGCCGGTCGGCACGTCGAGCGTTTCGAAACCGTTCAGGTCGGCCGGCAGCAACGGCGGCGCATTCTGTTGCAACAGGCTCGGCGCGCCGACCAGCATCTGCTGCGTGCGCCACAGCGGCCGCACCACGATGTTGGCGTTTTCCGGCGGATCCGAGCGCACCCGCAGCGCGACATCGATCGAATCCTCGAACAGATCGACCACGCGGTTCGTCACGCGCATCACCACACGCACTTCCGGATAGCGATGCATGAATTCGGGCAGGATCTGCGACAGGATGGTCTGCGAGATCGTGACCGGCACGCTGACGCGCACCGTGCCGCGCGGCGACGAGCGCAGTTGCTGGACGACGTTCACGGCCGCCTGAGCCTCGCTCAGCATCGCCTGACAATGCTGGTAGAACAATTGCCCGGCTTCGGTCAGCGCCAGCTTGCGCGTGGACCGTTGCAGCAGCCGCACGCCGAGCGACGCTTCCAGTTCGGTCAGGCGGCGCGACAGGCGCGACTTGGAAATCCCCAGCACGCGTTCGGCGGCGGAAAAACCGCCATGCTCGACGACCTGCGAAAAATACATCAGGTCATTCAGATTATGTGAATCGATCTTCATCTCATCGTTCCAGTAATAGAACAATCCATTGCGTGAGGGCGGCTGGCACCCCGGAAAACGGTCCCTATAATAGCTCCATGTTTCAAAAATAACGCTATTCCCCATTTTTTGAGGTGACTTTGATGAGCACGACCCGCACGATCGAACGCACGTTTCCGGCCGTTCGCACGACCGAGGGTGGCGGCTTTATCGTCCACCGCCCGTTTCCCACCCGCCTGCTGATGGACTTCGATCCGTTCCTGCTGCTCGACGAAATGGGCCCGATCGACTACGCGCCGGGCGAGGCCAAAGGCGCGCCCGACCATCCGCATCGCGGCTTCGAAACGGTCACGTATGTGCTCGAGGGCCAGTTCGGCCACAAGGATTCGGCCGGCCACTCCGGCACCCTGCACGCCGGCGACGTCCAATGGATGACCGCGGGCGCGGGCGTCGTGCACAGCGAGATGCCGGACCCGTCGTTCATACGCACGGGCGGCCGCGTGCACGGCCTGCAGCTCTGGGTGAATCTGCCGCGCCGCGACAAGATGATCGAGCCGCGCTACCAGGAAATCCCGTCGTCGAGCATTCCCGTGGCGACGTCCGCGGACGGCAAGGTGCGCGTCAAGGTGATCGCCGGCGAAGCGCTCGGCGTCAAGGCGGCAATTGAAACGCGTACGCCGATCCTGTACCAGCATTTCTCGCTGCAACCGGGCGCGACGATCCAGCAGCCGGTGCCGGCCGACTATCGCGTGTTTGCGTATAGCCTGTCCGGCAAAGGCTTCTACGGCGAAGGCGAAGCGCGTCAAGAAATCGACGCGCAGAAAATGGTCGTGTTTCAGAACGATGGCGACTCCGTGACGCTCACGGCCGGCGCGGAGCCACTTGAGGTACTGCTGCTGGGCGGCGTGCCGCTGAAGGAGCCCGTGGTGCGCTACGGCCCGTTCGTGATGAACACGGAAGACGAGATTCGCCAGGCCGTGACCGATTACCAGGCCGGACGCATGGGCGCGATCACGCATTGAGTCGTCGACGGGCGCGGCGCGTTCCGTCCGCGTCGCAACCCGAGGCGCGAAGGCCGGTAAATTCGTTCACAATAGCAATTCAGGCCGCGCGCCACGCCGTTCACTGATAACGGGCCGTGGCGCGCGGCGATTTCCGTCCCTGTTCAGGAGCGCGCATGGCAGAGTCCACCGTCACCGCCCACATCGGTTCGACGAATTTCCAGGTTCTTTTCGACGACGGCACGCACACATGGCTTGCCGACGAACCCGAGTCGCTCGGCGGCGGTGATCGCGGGCCGACGCCCGTCTCGCTGTTGCTGTCGAGTCTCGGCGCGTGCACGTCGATCACGCTGAAGATGTACGCTCAGCGCAAGGACTGGCCGCTCGCCGACGTGCGCGTGACGCTCTCGCTCGAAACCGGCGACGCGGGCACGACCATCGACCGCAAGATCGTGCTCGAAGGCAATCTGTCCGACGAACAGCGGGAACGGCTCTTGCAAATCGCCAATCAGTGCCCGGTTCACAAGATCCTCACGCATTCGATCACGATCCGTTCGGGGCTCGCCGTCGCTTAAACGCTTTCATAGGAAGCCGTCGTTTTGAATTTCGAACACCTTATCCAGATCAACGACCCGTTGAATCCGTTTGTCGAAGCAATGACCCGCGAGCAGTTGTGGGAAGGTCTCGTGCTGCGCGCCGAACAGCCGCAACTGTTCGTGATCGGGCTCGACAGTTGCACGATTCTTTCGCGCGAAGGCAACGTCCTCGAACGGGAACTGCACTACGGCCAGGCCACGGTGCGCGACCGCGTCACGCTGGAGGAGAGCCAGAGCGTGCGCTACGACATTCTGCCGACGGCCGACCACGTAGGCGGCTCGCTCACCATGACGATCGAGCAACCGGACGAACTGCAGCTGTTCCTGCGCTTCGAGTACGCGACCACGCTGCCCGAGTCGACCGATCCCGATGCGCATCAGACGCAGGAAATCGTGAAGTCGGCATATCGGGAGAACGATATTGATACCGTTCGGCTGATTCGCCAGTATGTGCAAACGAAGCAGGAGCCCGGCACGTTGCATTGAATGTCGCGCGGGCGCTCTGCCCGCCATCGGGCGCAAGACCGCCGGACGATCTGGCGGTCTTTTTTCAGACGCCGCTCCGCTTCTACTCTCCCCAAACTATCGAAATTCAGATCCGATCAATTTCTCTTCCTTGTAAATGGTAATAGTTATCATTTAGAATTAATCCATCGAATCGACCAACAGCTAAAACGAATGACCGATCTCACGCGCCCTTCCACACTCAGCCTGCGCCGCCCGGCGGCCGCGCTGACCAGCCGCCCGAAATCATCGACGGCAACGGTAACCGGCCAGAAGCCTGGCGCGGATCGTACTAACGGCACGGGCGAGACGTCGGAGCGGGTCGTACGCAGCGACGCACTGCTGCAAGGACATAGTCACGTCAGCATCGTGCATAACGGCGAAACCTACCAATTGCGGGCAACGCGCTTAGGCAAGCTGATCCTGACGAAGTAGGAACGCATAGCAGTAAGTACCGGGTATTGTGGGGACCACCTCCCAGAGAGGTGTTGGGCAGTAGCCAGCCACGACGGCTTGCACGTGAGAACTAGACCCCTTCGTGCAGACACCAAGCCAGCCGTCGCAGCAAGCCAGGCCGCTTTTTTTGGTTCTCACTCGACACGGCAACGCGCAACGCCGTGTGCCGATCATGCGGAAAATGGAAAAGCCGTGGGATGTTGTCATCTCCACGGCTTTTTGTTTATGCCGGCGCCGACTACTGCAACCGCAAGCGTTGAATGCGTTACTTCGAAGCCCAGCCCCAGAACATCAACCACCACGCGCTATCGACCACCGCCAGCGCCGCGGCGAACCACACCATCGCGAGGCCGCGTTGAACGAAGCGCTCGCTATAGCGGCGCGTGACGAGCCAGGCGAGCCATGCGCTCCACAGGTTGGCAATCGCCAGAATCGCAATGCGCATATCCGACGCCCACCACAACGACACATGCTCCGCGCGCAACAGCGACAGCGTGGTAGCGGACAGGCCGAGAAACACGCCCGCGCCGGCAATCGGAATCAGCCCTTGCGTCAAATGATGCAGACGCACGCTATTGAAGCGCCCCAGCATGCGCGTCGCGCCCATCAGCAGCACCAGCAGCGCGGTGCCGTACACCAGCGCCGTGGCGAGGATGTAGCCGATCACCATCGTGCCGTCGAGCCACGAGAACACGTCGTTCTGCTCGGGGTAATGCGTGAACAGGAACCACGGCGCGTTGGTGTCGAGCGGCCAGGTGATGTCGTGATCGACCAGCCAGTTCGCAAGGAAAATCTTCAGATCGACGAACCAGCGCGACGCGGTCCAGTGGAACGCGCCGATCGCGATGCCGAGCAGGCCGTACAGGATCAACGCGGTATCCCACGCGTTGGCCTGCTTGTCGCCCAACTGCACCACTTCCGACGACGGCGCGCGCCACGTCAACGCGATCGCGTCGCGGTGCCCGCTGCAGCGCCCACACATATGGCAGTCCGACGCGCCCTTCATATTGCGCAACGGCACGAGCGGCGCGCAATTGATCGGAATCACGCGATGCCCATGCTCGCCGTTCTTGTAGGACCGGCGCCACGCCTCTTCATCGACTTTGTAGTGAAACGGCGCGAGCCGCGCCAGAAGCGAAAAAACCCCGTTGACGGGGCACAAGTACTTGCACCAGACGCGCTTCTCACGTCCGTATAGCAAGCCGATGATCATCGCCGCGAAAGTCGAGCCGCCCAACACCAGCAGCACGGCTTTCGGATATTGGTAGACGCTCACCATCTGACCGTAGATGGTGGTGATGCCGAACGCGACGAACGGCCAGCCGCCCCAGCGCATCCAGCGCGGAATCGCCCAGCCGCGCCCGTATTTGCTGGCGAATTCGGCGAGCGCGCCTTCGGGGCACAGCACGCCACACCAGACGCGGCCGAGCATGACCATCGAGAGCAACACGAACGGCCACCAGATACCCCAGAACACGAACTGCGCGGCGAGCGTCAGGTTGTTCCACAGGTGCGCCGTGTCGTCCGGTAGCGGCATCACCGCCGGCACCAGAATCAGAAACGCGTACACCGCCACCACGACCCACTGGATGCCGCGAATCGCGGCACCGTGACGCTGCATCCACTGCCCGGCCGCCGCGAGGCGACCCGGGCGGGTCATTACCGTACTCATGCCGTGCGTCCGGCAGCTTGCCGCGCCGGCTTGCGATTCGCGCGGCGCACCAGCAGATAGACCACAGCCCAGTACGCCACATAGGCGATCAGATTCATCAGCGCCGGATGAGCGCGATAGCCGGTGAGCGTCGCGACCAGCGAACCGAAGGTGCTCGAATCATCGAGGATCGCCGACGAATTCCACATCTGGTCGACGATCGTCGGCAGGAATTCCTTGTCGATCAGCTTGTCGACACCGGTCTGGAACAGCCCTGCGCCGAGGAACAGCAGCATGATTTCCGTGATGCGGAAAAAGAGCCGCCACGAGAAGATCTTGCCGCCCAGTTGCAGCACGTAGAAGGTCAGGAACGCGAGCGCCAGGCCGATCACGACCGCGAGTATCTGGCTGGCGCCCACGTGACCCGACTGGCCGAAGCCGAGGCCGTACAGAAAGATCACCGTCTCGCTGCCTTCGCGCGCGATCGCCAGCGCCACCAGCAACGCGACGCCCCACCAGTTCGAATCGCGCTGGCTCCTTTGCAGCGACTGTTCCATGTCGCGCTTGAGCGTGCGGCCGTGCTGCTTCATCCACAGCACCATCTGCACGATCAGCACGCAGGCGACCAGCACCATCGCGGTCTGGAAATAATCCTGCGCGTCACCGGAAAGCACTTCGGTGAAACCGACCAGCGCGGCGCCGAGCGCCACCGCCGCGATCACGCCGGCCGCCACGCCGCCCCACAGGTACGGCAAACCGCGGCGCGCGTCATCGTCGCCATTTTTCAGCCACGCGTACAGGATGCCGACGACCAGCAACGCCTCGACACTTTCCCGCCACACAATAAATAGAATCTGACCCATCAAGCTCTCCCTCTACCTTCTTCTGCTCTGGCGAACGCGCGAATCGTCGAGCGTCCGCGCTCGCGTCCCAAGCCACTACTTCGCGACGATGACGCCCTGCGCCTGCTGGTGGAAATCGTCGAAAAACTTGTATTCGCCCGGCTCGAGCGGCGCGATCACGACGAACGAATCCGCGCCCGGCGCCAACACCTTTTCTTTACGCAACTGCACGCTTTCGAATTCGGCCGCGCCTTTGCCGGTGTTGCGCACTTCGATCTTGATACGCTGCCCCGCCGGCACTTCGATGCGGGCCGGGTTCAGCTTGCCGTCGTTCATTTCCAGCTTGAAGGTCGGCAGGTCTGCTGCGTGGGCCGCGCCAGCCAGCAAAACCGTGGCGGCGAAGATCGCGATCTTTCGGTTGATTCTCATTAGCCCTTCCGGAAAACGCAGCGCGTTGGCGGTCGACCGCCAACGCGCCGCCTGCTGCATTGGCTCGTTCAGCCTCGTTCGGTCACTCATTGGTCATCCATTCACGCGCGGCCACGCGGCAAAGCGTGGTCACGCGTGATGACGCGCGGCGCTCAGTAGCCGCCCTTCTTGCCGATACCGGCGTAGGCGAAGTCGTATTCGAGCGTGATCGGCTTGAACCACGGACCCACGCCGGTTTCCTTGTCGACGTGGCGGCCGAAAGCCATATGGCCCGTTTGCATCGGCGCCTCGACGATCATCTTCAGGTGATACTTGCCCGGGCCTTGCAGCTTGACGTTGTCGCCGTAGTGCGGACCGTCGTTGGCGACCATCGCCATCAGGTCGCCCTTCTGCGTCTGGGTCGAACCGGCTTTCGCCAGTTCATAGTGCACTTGCAGATACGGCATCCAGTCGCCTTCGGCGAAACCGGTCGGGTTGTTCTTGACCGCGTGAATGTCCGCTTCGAGGTGGATGTCCGAATCCGAGGCTTTGCGCATCATGCCTTCGGGTTCCATCGTGATCGGCTGCAGATAGACCGCGTTGATTTCCATGCCGCCATGAATCTGCTGCTTGCCGATCGGATATTCCGCCGCCGCTGCCGAGAAAGCCGCGACTGCGGCCACCGCTGCTGCGCCACCACGCACAAATGAAGAAATCCGCATTGAAACTCCTTGTTTTTATCAGACTGGAATCGAACCCATTGGAACAGTGCGTCGCGCATGCCTCGATGCAGCGGCCGCAGGCCTTGAGCACCGCGATCGATCGCCAGCCAGGCGGCAGTACGAACGTTAATGCGAACCATTCTCAATATTGGTCAAGTTTATCATCGATCGCAAGGGAGAACAAATCAGAACGCACGCAAAGCCTTGTGGCAGCAGGGTCTTAAGGCGGTCTTAAGAAAACGCTGGGAAGGCAGCGCTGCGATGCCGTGCGGACGACGGGCTTCAATTGGCAGGGCGCGGCACATTGCCGCGCCCTGAAGCGGAGAGTGGATCAGTCGACGCCGGACACGTGGTCGCCGACGTTTGCGCCGAACACGCGCTGGCGCAGCAGCGCGAGCTGGTCGCGCGTCTGCGCGGCCTTCTCGAACTCGAGGTTCTTGGCGTGCTCCATCATCTGCTTTTCGAGGCGCTTGAGTTCCTTGGCGAGCTGCTTCTCGGACATGTCCTCGAATTTTGCGCGCGCCTGCTGTTCCTTCAGTTCGGCGCGGGCGTCGTCGACGTTGTACACGCCGTCGATAATGTCGCGAATGCGCTTGACCACCCCGCGTGGCGTAATGCCGTTCTCGAGGTTGAAGGCGATCTGCTTGTTACGCCGCCGCTCGGTTTCGCCGATGGCGCGGCGCATCGAGTCGGTGACCTTGTCCGCATAGAGAATCGCCTTGCCGTTCACATTCCGCGCCGCCCGTCCGATGGTCTGGATCAGCGAGCGCTCGGCACGCAGAAAACCTTCCTTGTCCGCATCGAGAATCGCGACCAGCGACACTTCCGGAATATCCAGCCCTTCGCGCAACAGATTGATCCCGACCAGCACGTCGAAGGTGCCCAGCCGCAGATCGCGGATGATTTCGACCCGCTCCACCGTGTCGATGTCGCTGTGCAGATAACGCACCTTGACGCCGTGATCGGCCAGAAACTCGGTCAACTGCTCCGCCATGCGCTTGGTCAGCACCGTGACCAGCACGCGGTCGCCCACCTTGACACGCTCGTTGATCTCGCCCAGCACGTCGTCGACCTGGCTGCGCGCCGGCCGCACCTCGATTTCCGGATCGACGAGGCCGGTCGGACGCACCAGTTGCTCGGCCACCTGCCCTGCCGTCTTTTGCTCGTAGTCGGCAGGCGTGGCCGACACGAACACCACCTGGCGCATCTTGCGTTCGAACTCGTTGAATTTAAGCGGCCGGTTGTCGAGCGCCGACGGCAAGCGGAAACCGTAGTCGACGAGATTCTCTTTACGCGCACGGTCGCCGTTGTACATGCCGTTAAGCTGGCCGATCAACACGTGCGATTCGTCGAGCATCATGATCGCGTCCGGCGGCAGATAGTCGACCAGCGTAGGCGGCGGCTCGCCGGGCGCCGCACCCGAGAAGTGCCGCGAATAGTTTTCGATGCCCTTGCAGAAGCCGAGCTCCTGCAACATTTCCAGGTCGAAGCGCGTGCGCTGCTCGAGCCGCTGCGCTTCAACCAGCTTTCCGCCGCTATAGAAGAATTCGAGCCGTTCGCGCAATTCGTTCTTGATCGTTTCGACCGCGCGCACCACGGTGTCGCGCGGCGTCACATAGTGCGACGACGGATACACCGTGAAACGCGGAATCTTCTGACGCACGCGGCCCGTGAGCGGATCGAAGAGTTGCAGCGTTTCGATCTCGTCGTCGAACAACTCGATGCGCACCGCCATTTCGGCATGTTCGGCCGGGAAAATATCGATCGTGTCGCCGCGCACGCGAAACGAGCCGCGCTGGAAGTCGGCTTCGTTGCGGTTGTACTGCATCGCGATCAGCCGCGCGATGATGTCGCGCTGGCCGAGCTTGTCGCCGGTGCGCAGCGTCAGAATCATCTTGTGATATTCCGACGGATTGCCGATACCGTAAATGGCCGACACGGTCGCCACGATCACCACGTCGCGCCGCTCCATCAGGCTCTTGGTGGCCGACAGCCGCATCTGCTCGATATGCTCGTTGATCGACGAGTCCTTCTCGATGAACAGATCGCGCTGCGGCACGTACGCTTCCGGCTGGTAGTAGTCGTAGTACGAAACGAAGTACTCGACCGCATTGCGCGGGAAGAACTCGCGGAACTCCGAATAAAGCTGCGCGGCGAGCGTCTTGTTCGGCGCGAACACGATGGCCGGGCGGCCGAGCCGCGCGATCGTGTTGGCCATCGTGAAGGTCTTGCCGGAACCGGTCACGCCGAGCAGCGTCTGGAACGACAGACCGTCCTCGACACCCTCGACGAGCGTATCGATCGCCGTGGGCTGGTCGCCGGCGGGCGGATACGGCTGGTAGAGCTGGAACGGCGAGCCTTCGAACCTGACGAATTTGGATTCGTCGAGGGTCTCTTCGGCTTCAGTCAGATGTTGTTCGGACATGGGGGGCGGTACCGGGCCTTGGGGGCAAAGAACTATTCTAACGGGTTGCGGGAATCGAGGACCGAGCGGGTCTGCGTAGGGTTTTGGGCGCTCGCGTGGGTATGGTCCGACGCGATGGTACAGCCCTTCGGAGCAGTCGCGCGGCTTCCGGTCACGGCGGCCGAACGCTCACTGCAGGCCGTGGTCACGCGCGGCTGCGCGTCGCTCCCTGGGCTTTTCCGCGCGGCCTTGCCAGGCAGCGCCGCTCTTGCCACGTGGCGCCGGAGTGCCTGTTTTTCAAGCAAAAAAATCCCTCCGACCGGCGTTGGCGTCCGAAAAACGGTCGCGAATTCGTTACAATGCGAAGCTGCGCTCGCTCGCCGCTGTCCGCAGCCCGTCCGCGTTTTGCGTCGGACGCCGCTGGTCTGGCCGCCCGCGATCGAAGCCGCCCTCTTCTCACTACTGCTGCCCACCCATCATGTCTCTGTTCTCCGCCGTCGAACTTGCTCCCCGCGACCCGATTCTGGGCCTGAACGAAGCCTTCAACGCCGATGCGCGCACCACCAAGGTCAACCTTGGCGTCGGCGTGTACTTCAACGAAGAAGGCAAGATTCCGCTGCTGCGCGCCGTGCGCGACGCCGAAAAGGCTCGCGTCGAAGCCGCGCTGCCGCGCGGGTATCTGCCGATCGAAGGCATTGCCGCTTACGACGCCGCCGTGCAGAAACTGCTGCTCGGCAACGACTCGCCGCTGATCGCAGCAGGCCGCGTCGTGACGGCGCAAGCATTGGGCGGCACGGGCGCGCTGAAGATCGGCGCGGACTTCCTGAAGCGCTTGAACCCGAACACCAAGGTCGCGATCAGCGATCCGAGCTGGGAAAACCACCGTGCGCTGTTCGAAAGCGCAGGCTTCGAAGTCGTGTCGTACCCGTACTACGACGCGCACACTCACGGCGTGAATTTCGACGCCATGCTGAGCGCGCTGAACAGCTATGCCGCCGGCACCGTCGTCGTGCTGCACGCGTGCTGCCACAACCCGACCGGCGTGGACCTGAGCGTCGAGCAATGGAAGCAGGTTGTCGAAGTGGTCAAGGCGCGCAATCTGGTGCCGTTCCTCGACATCGCCTATCAAGGTTTCGGCGACAACATCGAAGCGGACGCCGCGGCCGTGCGTCTGTTCGCGGCGTCGGAACTGAACGTGTTCGTGTCGTCGTCGTTCTCGAAGTCGTTCTCGCTGTACGGCGAGCGCGTCGGCGCGCTGTCGATCATCACGGCAAGCAAGGAAGAAGCCGCTCGCGTGCTGTCGCAACTCAAGCGCGTGATCCGCACGAACTACTCGAACCCGCCGACGCACGGCGGCTCGGTGGTCGCGGCAGTGCTCGCGTCGCCGGAACTGCGCGCCACGTGGGAAACCGAATTGGCCGAAATGCGTGACCGCATCCGCGCCATGCGCAATGGTCTGGTCGAACGCCTCAAGGCTAGCGGCGTGGATCGCGACTTCAGCTTCGTGAACGCGCAACGCGGCATGTTCTCGTACTCGGGCCTGACGGCACCGCAAGTGGACCGTCTGCGCGAAGAGTTCGGCATCTACGCCGTGGGCACGGGCCGTATCTGCGTGGCTGCGCTGAATACGCGCAACCTCGACGTGGTGGCCAACGCGGTTGCTCACGTGTTGAAGTAAGGTATTGGCGGGCGCGGGCATTGATTGCACGCGCTCCGCTGGAAATGCTTGTGAAAACGGCGCCCTTTTTAGGGCGCCGTTTTTGTTTGCGGCCTGATTGCAGTTTGCAACTTGCTTGTTGCTTGTTGCTCGAACAAAGCCGCTTTCGATACAGCAAGGACTGCCACAATTGCTGCGACCCATTTCCGTCACGCGCTACTCAGACCGGAGGTTCGTTCAGCGCGAATCCCGATGGATATCGTGCGTCACAAAACCTGCGTCGTTATCCGGCATGTCGAGCCAACCCGGTTGCGCGAGCGAATGACGGATGTCTTCCAAACCGCTTTGCCAATGTTCGCGCATCGTCGACAGGCCGAATTGAAAGTCCTTGTAGTGCCCTTCGTACTCCTTGTGCCGGTAGATGAGATGGACCACGTTGTAGCGCTTCGAACACGACAGATCTTCGGCCAGCTTGCACCACGGGTCGTCACGCTGATCGGACGGCACGCGATCCAGCACCTCGCGCAGCACGTGCCGGAAACGCTGCGACCGTTGCAGCATATCGGTCACAAGACGCGTGCGGCTCGAATACTGGATGTCTTTCATGCGCCCTTGCACGTCGGTGATGTTGTCCGGCACCGGCCCGATCGCGCTCCAGAGATCGACCTGGAAGGCGAGCGTGTCGCGACGCGGCGTGGACTGGATCACCTCGTAGAGCGGCGTGTTCGACATCAACCCACCGTCCCAGTAGTACTGACCGTCGATCTCGACCGCCGCGAAGCCGGGCGGCAACGCGCCTGACGCCATGAAATGCTCGGGCCTGAGCGTTGTATGCGTGTTATCGAAGTACGCGAAATTACCCGTGCCGCAATTGACCGCCCCCACCGACACGCGCATTTCCTTCGAATTGATCCGGTCGAAATCGCAGAACGCTTCGAGCGTAGCCTTCAGCGGCGTGGTGTCGTAATAGCTGGCCAGCTGCGGCGGCCCGGATACGGTGGGCAACGGCGGCGGAAAGCGCGGCACGAAAAAGCCTTTTTGCCCCTCGACGATGGCGCCGATTGCCTGCGTTGCCGTAAAGGCCTTACGCACGGCGTCGCTGGAATTGAAGAGCGCGTGCTCGATAAACGCGGGTAACGGCGGGCCGAAGGCCGGCTGGCAAATCGTCTCCCAGAACTGCAACAGCCGTTCGACCCGCTTTTCGGGCGGATTGCCGGCAATGATCGCCGTATTCAACGCGCCGATCGAAATGCCGGCCAGCCAGTTCGGCTCGATGCCGGCCTCGTAAAGTCCCTGAAAGACGCCAGCCTGATAGGCGCCCAATGCGCCGCCGCCTTGCAGCATCAAGGCAACGGTTTCGTAGTTGGGCAAATGGAGGTGCCGGCCGGGATGCGCGGCGGGCGCCGGACCCGCGCCCTCGCCTTCCCCGTCGCCGGGCGCGCCGACGCGCGCCCGCTTGAGATTGCGTTGCGCCATAGGCACCTCCTTATTGCATGTACCAGCCGTGGCTCACAATAAAGGACTGGCCGGTCAGCGCCGCTGTCGGGAACGTGGACAGGAACAGCACCGTTTGCGCGACGTCTTCCACCGTGGTGAAGACACCGTCGACCGTGCCGCCCAGCATGACGCGCTTGACCACGTCTTCCTCGCTGATGCCCAGCTCCTTGGCCTGTTCGGGAATCTGCTTGTCGACGAGCGGCGTGCGTACGAAACCCGGACACACCACATGCGAGCGCACGTTGTGCTTTGCGCCTTCTTTAGCCAGCACGCGCGCGAGACCCAGCAGAGCGTGCTTGGCCGTCACATAGGCCGATTTGAGCGGCGATGCTTCGTGCGAGTGGACCGAGCCCATGTAGATCACGATGCCGCCGCGATCGTCCTTGTACATGTGCTTGAGCGCCGCCTTGGTGGTCAGGAAGGCGCCGTCCACGTGGATCGCCTGCATTTTCTTCCAATCCGAAAACGAATAGTTTTCGATCGGATTGACGATCTGAATGCCGGCGTTGGAAATGAGAATATCGACCGAGCCGAGTTCCGCGGCCACTTTGTCGATGCCCTGATTGACGGCGTCTTCGCTCGTGACATCCATCGCCACGCCGATTGCCTTGCCGCCGCCCTTTTTGATTTCTTCAGCGACGGCGTTCGCCCCGTCCTGATTCAGGTCGGCGATCGCGACAGCCGCGCCCGCCGCGGAAAGAGTCAGCGCAATCTGCTTGCCGATGCCGCTTGCGGCGCCGGTAACCACCGCGACTTTGCCATTCAGATTCGTGTTCGTTGACGACATCCAGAACCTCCATGCAGTTGATGACAATGAGACCACGGGCCGCGTGCGGCGTGAAGTCAGCCAAACGGTATAGGCCGTTCGGCCGAATGCTGCACTGCGGCCAACGCTGCTATTGTGCATGAACCGTGTGAACTCCATCGGTTAAAAGCGCATCGAAGCGTATCTCTTTAAACTGGACGTTTTCGGCGGGATTCCGGTGGCATCACCAACAAGGAGGAATGCATGAATTATCGACGTCTGGGCCGTTCCGGCCTGCAAGTCAGCGAACTGTCCATCGGCTCGTGGGTCACCTACGGCAATCAGGTGGACACCCACGCGGCGCGCGAATCGCTCGCTGCCGCGCGCGACGCGGGAGTCAACTTCTTCGATAACGCCGAGGTGTATGCCGGCGGCAAATCCGAAGAGATCATGGGCCAGGCGCTCAAGGAACTGGCGTGGCCGCGCGTGAGCTATGTGGTGTCGACGAAATTCTTCTGGGGACTCGCGGAAGCACCGAACCAGTACCACACGTTGAACCGCAAATATTTGCTGAACGCGATCGACGCGTCGCTCAAACGTCTGCAACTCGACTATGTTGATCTCGTGTTCTGTCATCGTCCCGACCCGAACACGCCCGTGGAGGAAACCGTCTGGGCCATGAGCGACATGATCACGCGCGGCAAGGCGCTGTACTGGGGCACGTCCGAATGGAGCGCCGATGAAATTCGCGCCGCTTACGACATCGCGGAACGGCATCATCTGCACAAGCCGGTCATGGAACAGCCGCAGTACAACCTGTTCCATCGCAACCGCGTCGAGCAGGAATACAAGCGGCTTTACGAGGATATCGGCCTCGGGCTGACCACCTGGAGCCCGCTTGCATCCGGCTTGCTGACCGGCAAATACCGTGACGGCGTACCGGCCGACAGCCGCGCGCAATTGCAAGGCTACGACTGGCTGCGCAAGCAGGTCACCGACGCCGGCAAGAACAACGTGGTCGGCAAGCTCGGCGAAGTGGCGGACGAGTTGGGCTGCACGGTCGGTCAGCTGGCCATTGGCTGGATTCTGAAGAATCCCAATGTGACTACGGTAATCACGGGTGCGTCGCGGGTCGAACAGATCGGCGAGAACATGAAGTCCGCCGAGGTG
The DNA here is from genome assembly GCF_046027355.1 of Paraburkholderia sediminicola. Taxonomy (GTDB): domain Bacteria; phylum Pseudomonadota; class Gammaproteobacteria; order Burkholderiales; family Burkholderiaceae; genus Paraburkholderia; species Paraburkholderia sediminicola_B. The sequence goes on from NZ_JAQQEK010000046.1 coordinate 43,953, forward strand.
GCCGAGCGGATCACGCCGGAGATCAAGACGCGAATCGAGGAGATTATCGGCGACGCGCACGACTGACCGGACTCGCGTGACCGCGTAACATGGCCGTGGCGGCATCGCGGCCATGGTCGTGTTACGCGCGGAACTCCTGCAATGCGCGGGGCGCAACGCGGCGTCGCGTACAATACGCGACCGCGCTGCACACCGGCATCGTATGCCCGTTGTGCAGCCGCATTGCATCCGCATCGCCGAATCCGCCCTGGAGCGGCACGCCCTCTTTCAGCGTCTCCTCATCATGCTCAGCTACCGCCACGCCTTTCATGCAGGCAATCACGCCGACGTTCTGAAACACGCCGTCGTGTTGCAGCTCCTGCGCTACCTCGGCCAGAAGGATAAATCCTACTGGTATATCGACACGCATGCGGGCGCCGGCGTCTACTCGCTGAAGGAAGGTTACGCGACCAAAACCGGCGAGTTCCAGACCGGCATCGGCAAACTGTGGGGACGCAACGACCTGCCACCGATGTTCGCCGACTACGTCGACGAAGTGAGCGCGCTCAATCCGGACGGCCAGTTGCGCTTCTATCCCGGCTCACCATATATCGCGTGGCGGCAGATGCGCGAACAGGATCGCATGCGCCTGTTCGAGCTGCACACCACCGAAATCGACGTACTGCGCCACAATTTCCGCGACGCGGGCCGCCGCGCCATGCTCTATGCGGGCGACGGCTTCGACGGCATCCTCGCCTTGTTGCCGCCGGCCCCACGCCGCGCGCTGGTGCTGCTCGATCCATCGTATGAGGACAAGCGCGACTACATTCGCACGCTGCGCTGCGTCGAAGAAAGTTTGAAGCGGTTTCCGACGGGCACTTATGCGGTCTGGTATCCGCAGGTGAGGCGGCCTGAGTCGCAGCGCTTCCCCGATCAGTTGAAGAAGCTGCAGGACAAGAACTGGCTGCACGTGAGCCTGACTGTCAGCAATCCGCCCGAGGATGGGTTTGGACTTTTTGGTAGCGGCATGTTCATTCTGAACCCGCCGTATACGCTGGCAAAAACGCTGAAGGATCAGATGCCGTGGCTCGTCAAGGCGCTTGGCGAGGACAAGGCCGCGCAGTTTAAGGTGGAGTATCGCGGCGACTGAGCTTCTTGTTGCGGGAGGTGAGATTTTGTCGGCTGTGAGCTTTTTGCGGCCTGCGAGCTTTTGCGGCCTGCGAGCTTTTGCGGCCTCCGAGCGTACGCAGTTCGCCGAGCCGGGCTAGCGTTGTTGTCGCCGGCCACGCGCGCACGACGCGCGCAGCCGGTCCGGCTGCTCAGTCAGCCTACGCCGCCGACTACTTGAGCTGCGCCGCGGCCTTCCGGGCAAAGTCGTTGGTATAGGTCGCGTTCAGGTCGATCTTTTTCGGATCGAGCCGATTATCGAACGAGGATAATGCGCGCAATGACGTCGCCGGGCCATCCGCGGGCATCAAGCCGTCCGGCGAATAGGCATCGCGCACGTTGTGGAAGGCTTCCACATAAAGCGCCGAGTCGTTGAGCAGATAGGCCGGCGGCACCATCTTCAGCAGATCGGCATCGCTTGCGGTCTGTAGCCAGTGATCCGCGCGCACGATGGCATTGGCGAGCGCCTGCGTCGTCTTCGGATATTTCTGGATGAAATTGTCCGAGGCGTAGAGCGTCGCCGCCGGCATTGTCCCGCCGAATACCTCTTGCGTGCCCTTCACCGTGCGCGTATCGACGAGCACCTTGATCGCGCCACTGCGCGTCAGTTTGGTCATCATCGGATCCACGTTGGAGAGCGCGTCGATCTGGCCGCCGCTTACCGCTGCGAGCACGGAGGCGCCGCTGCCCACGCCGATCGCCGAAATCTCGTTGCGCTGCACGCCGGCTTTGCGCAAAGCCACGGTGAGCACGAGATCCGTCGACGAACCCGGCGCGCTCACACCGACTTTCGCGCCTTTGAAGTCCGCCAAAGTCTTGAACTGATCGGCTTTCGACTTCAACACGGCGACGACGATCTGCGGCGCGCGCCCCATCAACACGAACGCCCGGTAGTGCTGCCCTTTCTCCTGCATGAACAGCGTGTGCTCAAATGCGCCTGCGCCCACGTCGGCGCTTCCTCCCACGACCGCTTCCAGAGCTTTTGATCCGCCCGCGAAATCCTCGAGCGTGACGTCGAGGCCTTCGTCCTTGAAGTAGCCCAACTGTTGCGCGGCGAGCACCGGCAGATAATAAAGGCCCGGCAGACCACCGACGGCCATCGTCAGCGTGGGCTTTTCCGGTGTGTCTTTGGCGAGCGCGGCGCCAGGCAGCGCGGCCAGCGCAAGCAGCGTGACGCAGGCGCCGGCGGCCTGTCGCATCCAGTGAGTCGGCATTTCGATGTCTCCTTGTTCTGTTTTTCGTTCGATACGGCGCCGCCGGGCTTGACGTGTGGCCCGAGTCGGTGGCGAGAGACCGCGCGATGATTGTCGTCGGACGGTTTCGCCCGCGCCATGCGCCCAAACCCCAATGGCGCACGCAGCGCATCGGCGCATGAGTCGTCGATCCCCTGCCTGTGCTCATATCCAGCAGTCACGCGCTGTCGTCGTCGGCGTGTAAGGCGGAGCTGCGTCAATCGCGGGTGTACTCGCGCAGGCGTCGACCCCGCAGCGGACTAGCCCCGCACCGAAGGGTCAACGGAGATGGAAAAGGAAAAGGACTGGCGGGAGCGGTCGCGTCGCGAGCGCTTATTGCGGCCGAGGCACTGGACGAGGCTGCGGTTGCGGCGGCGGCATGCCTCCGCCCGCGGGCAACTGGATATAAGGCGCAACGATGATCGGGATCGACGAATTCGGCGCCAGTTCGGCCGGCGTCGCGATTGGCTGCGCTTCGACGATCGGTTGACGCGAAAGCGGCGCGGTCTGCAGCACGGTGCCGCTCTGGCCGTCGTTGATGCCGCTCTGCGAGTCGAGAATCACCGGCTTGCGCGCGCTGGTCGACGCAGCACAAGCGGTCGACGCGGCGAAAACCGCGCTCAGCGACGCTGCAATGGTCACGGCCAGGAGGGATTTGAGCGGGCGGACAGGTGACATGGGCGGACCGGTTGAGTTTGGGAAAAGCCGGATTTCGCGGAAAACGCCTTACCTTACCGCGACGGTCGCCGCGAGGCTAGTCGATATTCGCCACAAATAGTCCGCTGACGCCGTCGGACTCAAATTTTCGACGTCCAGATGTGACAAAGCCCCGCACAGACGGGGCTTGACGCTTTTACTGCCGTGGCTGCGCGACTAGCGCTGCCGGTCAAACTTGATGCAGTTGAAACTTACAGCGAGTAGCCGTTGGTTTCGAGCGAGCGGATGCGCTGTTCGAGCTGGACGATGTCCGACGACGATGCCAGATAGGCTTCGCGACGGGTGCGTTCAGCGGTTTCAAACCAGGTGCTCAGCTTTTCAAGTACGTATGCAAACATGATGTTCTCCAAGGATCAGATTGAATCCCCGGTGGATTGGGCATCAGGGATTTCCCGTAAAAGGGTTAACCCGGATTATAGCCCTATAGTGCAACCTGGCTAGTGAAATGCCCGCATGACGTGCATTCCGTTTTGGAATGGTGCACGCGCGTGGTGCGGTCAAGTGATTGATTTAACTCAATTCGAGATCGATTTTTCGCTTCAATTGATGCCACCCCATATTTTTCGCCCAATATTGGTGCAAACATCACTGCGGTTGCGATAAATCGAGGCACAAGGTTGCACCTGCGGCAAAACACAATCTCAAATCGGATGACAACCCTGCCCCGAAACCAGATCGGTGTCGGCGAGGCGCTCGATAATCGGACAATCAGGACGGTCGTCGCCGTGACAATGGTCGGCCAGGTGCGCCAATGTGTCGCGCATGTCGGTCAGTTCGGCGATACGGCGATCCAGCTCCGCAACGTGTTCCAGCGCAATCGTCTTCACTTCGGCACTGGCGCGCGAGCGGTCGTGCCACAGCGCCAGCAGCCGTCGAATGTCTTCGACCAGAAAGCCGAGCCGGCGCGCCTGGCGAATGAAGCGCAGCGAATGAACCTCTTGTGGACCGTATACGCGGTAACCGGCACTCGTGCGCGCTTTCGCCGCCAACAATCCGACGCTCTCGTAGTAGCGAATCATTTTCGCCGTGACGCCCGACGCGCGCGCCGCTTCGCCGATATTCATGGCTCTTTCCCCCAGTGTATGTACGTCGATCGTACACCTTCCCATGATGGGAAGGTCTTCCACTCAATTGCGCATCGGCAGGCATAATTCAACCATCGCACTATCCATTTTTACGAGGCAATCCCGATGACAATCGAATTTCAGGTAGAAGGCATGAGCTGCCAGCACTGTGTGGCGGCGGTGACGAACGCAATCCGCGAACACGATGAAGCCGCGCAAGTCCACGTGGATCTGGCATCCGGGCGCGTGGCGGTCGAATCGGCGCAACCGGCTGAGACGCTGAAGGCCGCCATCGACGAAGCCGGCTACACGGTGACGGGCATCGCAAATGGCGCAACAAATGACGCAACAAGCGGCGCGTCCGGCGCCGCCCGCTAAGCGAGATCACGTCATGTTCAAAGTTGCCGTCATTGGCGCCTCCGGGCTGCTCGGCCGCGCGCTCGTCGACGAACTGGCGCGGCAGACCGGCTGGCAAGTCGTCGCCACCGCGTTCAGCCGGCCGGCGCCGGGCAAGGTCGCGCTGGATATACGCGACGCGCGAGCGGTCGAGCAGTTCGTCGAGCGCGAAGCGCCGGACGCGCTCGTGATTGCCGCGGCGGAGCGTCGGCCGGACGTGTGCGAGCATGATCCCGCGCTAGCCCGCGCGCTGAATGTCGACGCGGTGCGCACCCTTGCCGCGGCGGCGAACCGGCGCGGCGCATGGACGTTGTCGATCTCCACCGATTACGTGTTCGACGGCTCGCACCCGCCCTACCAGCACGATTCCTCGCCCGCGCCGCTCAACGCCTATGGGCACAGCAAGCTCGAAGGCGAGCGTGCGCTGGCTGAATCGACCGACCTCGGCTGCGTGCTGCGTTTGCCTCTGCTGTATGGGCCGATCGTCAGTTGGGCGGAGTCGGCCGTGACGAGTCTCGTGCCGGCGATCGCCGCGTCGGCCGCGCCTGGTGGCAAGCTCGCCGTCATGGATGCATGGGCGATCCGTTATCCCACCTTCACGCCGGACGTCGCGTTCGTGATCCGGCAAATGCTCGAACGGCATGCGCAGGGCGACGCGATTCGCGGCATCGTGCAATGGTCCGGCGACGAACCGATGAACAAGTACGAGATCGCCGTGCGCCTTGCCGAAGCGCTGCAACTCGACGCGCATTTGACGCCGCAACACACGCCGACCGATGCGACGCCGCGCCCGCATAACTGTCACTTGGCTTCGAGCCGGCTCGAAGCGCTCGGGATCGGGCGGCGAACGCCGTTCGATATGGCGATCCGGCAAATATTGGCCGCGTTTCCGTGGCGAGGTACTGCGGCGCAAGCGTAGAACGTCTCGTCTGCCGGCAGGTAGGACTGTCGCGGCAAGTCGCTTGTGTTGTTCTGTGAGCGATGGCCGGCGCGACGACGGCCTTACGTCGCAATGGCAGGCTTGGTTACGGCAACAGCCGCCCTCAATGAAAATCGCGGCTCGCCGTGGCCAGTTCGCCGAGCCATTCGCTGTGATCCTCGAGACGATGAGCGACCAGATGGATCACCTCGCCTTTGTGTTTCTTTTTCACCTTGCCGCCCTGATTCGCGCTCACTCCATTGCCGCCGGTCGCCACACCGTCGTCACGCTGCAAAACGCCGTACACCGCCAGCAGCGACGACCCCAGCAGCACTTTGCGCTGCTTTTCCACCAGCGACGGCCAGACGATCACATTGATCGAACCGGTCTCGTCCTCGATGGAAACGAACACCGTGCCGTTTGCCGTGCCCGGCCGCTGCCGCACGGTGACGATGCCGCACGCCCGCGCCAGCGTGCCGTGCTGACACGCGGCGAGTTCGGCGGCCGTGCGGAAACGATGTTGAGCAAGGCGTGCGCGCAACAACGCGAGCGGATGACGATTGAGCGTGAGGCCGAGGCTCGCGTAGTCATCGATGATTTCGCGGCTTTCGGCCGCTTGCGGCAACAACAGCGGCGCTTCGGCGATCGGCGCATCGCGCAGCAGTTTCGGCACCGTGTGCTGCGCCGTCACGGCCCACCATGCTTCGCGCCGATGTCCCGCGATACTGACCAGCGCATTCGCCGCGGCAAGCGCCTCGAGATCGCGCCGCGTCAAGGCCGCACGGCGCGCCAGATCGTCGACATCGGTAAACTGCGCCTCGTTGCGAGCCGACATGATGCGCTCGGCGGCGCCTTGCGCCAGACCCTTGATCAGATGCATGCCGATGCGCACGACGGGACCGCGAGCGCCATAGGTATTCGACGGTTGAAACACGCGGGCAGTCAATCGCTGTGCCGCGCGCCGGACCGTCCTGCTCACCGTCAGGCGCCGCAGCGAGAGATCGCGCAATTGCTGCGCGGATAGTACGGCTTGCTGACGATGCAAACAGGTTTCGTCCGCTGAAATCCTCTGTCCTTCATGACCGCGTCTTTCGAATGTCGACTCCCAATCGCTCAAGGTCACGTCGGGCGGCAATACCTTGACACCGTGACGCTTCGCATCCTGAACGAGTTGCGACGGCGAATAAAACCCCAACGGCTGACTGTTCAGCAAACCTGCCAGAAAAGCAGCCGGTTCATAGCGCTTCAGCCACGCGCTGAGATAGACGAGCAGCGCGAAGCTTGCCGCATGGCTCTCCGGAAAACCATACTCGCCGAAGCCTTCGATCTGTTTGCAGATGCGCTCGATGAACTCCTGTTCATAACCGCGCGCCGACATCCGGTCGCTCAAATCCTTCTGATACTTCGCGAGGTTGCCGCTGCGCCGCCATGCGGCCATCGCGCGCCGCAACTGATCGGCCTGCTCACCGGTATATTTCGCCGCAACCATCGCCAGATGCATGACCTGCTCCTGGAAAATCGGCACGCCGAGCGTGCGTTCGAGCACGGGACGCAATTCATCCTTCGCGTAGTCAACCGGTTCGAGCCCCTGCTTGCGGCGCAGATAGGGATGCACCATGCCGCCCTGAATCGGCCCGGGCCGCACGATCGCCACTTCGATCACGAGATCGTAGTACTTGTTGGGTTTCAGACGCGGCAGCATGCTTTGCTGCGCACGCGATTCGATCTGGAATACGCCGATCGTATCGGCGTGGCCGCACATTTCGTAGACGGCGCGATCCTCGCGCGGAATATCCTGCACCCTGAACGTCGGAAAACCGCGCCTCAACGCAACGAATTCCAGCGCGCGCCGGATCGCCGACAACATGCCGAGCGCCAGCACGTCGACTTTCAGCAGCTTGAGCGCGTCGATATCGTCCTTGTCCCATTCGATCACGCTGCGGTCTTTCATCGTCGCGTTCTCGATCGGCACGAGTCGCGACAGCTTGTCTTTCGCGATCACAAAACCACCGACGTGTTGTGACAGATGACGCGGAAAAGCGCGCAACTCCTTCGTGAGGCGAATCAGATTCTGCGTGATGTGCGAGTTGGCGTCGAAGCCCGCTTCGGCCAGATATTTCGCGACCGCATCCGTGCCGTCCCACCATTGTTGCGACTTGCTGATCCGCTCGATCAACGATGCTTCGAGACCCAGCGCCTTGCCGACGTCTTTCAGCGCACTGCGCGCGTGATACGTAATCAACGACGCCGTCAGCGCCGCCCGGTGACGGCCGTACTTCGTGTAGATATATTGAATCACCTCTTCGCGCCGCTGATGCTCGAAATCGACGTCGATATCAGGCGGCTCGTTGCGCGCGCGCGAGATGAAACGCTCGATCAGCATGTTCATATGCACCGGATCGATTTCCGTGACGTGCAGGCAATAACAAACGATCGAATTCGCCGCTGAACCTCGCCCCTGGCAGAGAATGTTTCTGGAGCGCGCGAAGCTCACGATATCGTGCACCGTCAGAAAATACTTTTCGTATTTCAGATCGGCGATCAGCCCCAATTCCTTTTCGATCTGACCGATTCGCTTCAGGTCCATGCCTTTGGGCCAGCGCTCCATCGCACCAGCCATGACCAGCTTGCGCAGATAACTCGATGGCGACTCGCCGGCGGGCACCAGTTCTTCGGGATACTCATACTTGAGTTCGTCCAGCGAGAAGTGGCATAGCGCGGCGACACGCAGCGTTTCTTCCAGCGTATCGCGCGGATACAGTTTGCCGAGCCGCACGCGCGTACGCATGTGGCGCTCCGCATTCGCCTCGAGCGCATGGCCGCATGCCGATAGCGGCGTGACGAGGCCGATGGCGGTCATCGTGTCCTGCAGCGGCTTGCGCGATCGGGCATGCATGAGAACGCCGCCGGCCGCGACCAGCGACAAACCGCTCGCTTTTGAAATCATGCGCAGGGCGTCGATCTGAAGATCGTCGCTGCCCGTTTGCCAGAGTTCGAGCGCGATCCACGCCCGTTGTGCAGCGAACGATGCGAGCCAATGCGCGCAACGCAGCGTATGCGAGAGCGTCGCCGCGCGCTGCGGCACGAGCATCAGGACGCAATCGGGCAACGTTTTTAGATGCTCAAGATGGGGGAGCGAATCGGTAAAGTCGGATGGGCTAAGGCGATAGCTGCCTTTGTCCGCTCGCGAGCGCGCCAGCGTGATCAGCTCGGAAAGATTGCCGTAACCGTTGCGGTTGGTTGCCAGGGCAACCAGGGTGCAGAAGGGCTCGCCGGTTTCGTCGGTCAGGTTGAGTTCGCTGCCGATGATCAGGTGAGGGAGGGGGTTTAGTGCCTCGGCTTTCGTGGTGTCCGTGGTGTCCGTGGTTTCCCCGGTTTCCTGTTGCGCCGTTTCGGTTTTTGTCGCGTCTGCCGAAGGCGGTTCCTCCGATTGCGCAGCCCTTGCCTTGTCCTCGCGCTCTTTCTGCTGACGGTCCCGCTCGTCCTTGATTTCCCTCAATGCCGTGTGGGCGCGCACGACGCCTGCTAACGAGCATTCGTCGGTGATCGCGAGCGCGCTGTAGCCGCGCGACATCGCCTGTTCGACGAGTTCATGAGGATGCGACGCGCCACGCAGAAAAGAGAAATTAGTCAGGCAATGCAATTCCGCATACGCCGGCAACTGGGTGGCGAGTGCCGGCTGTGCGAGGAATGATGGCTGGGACAGGGGCATGATGTTTAGCCGAACAAGCCTTGCAAATACCACTCGCCGTTGAGGCGTTCGCGGTATACCCAGAACATATGGCCGCGATCGTCGGCCGCGACGTAGTAATCCCGCTCCACAGTGTTGCCGTCCCACCACCCTGCTTCAATCCGTTCGGTACGTGTGAGCATTTTCAGCGGCCGACGATAGATCGGCCGCTGGTCGCGCATCATCAGGCGCAGCGGTTTGTCGAGCATCCAGACCGGGCGAGGCTGGGAGGGCAATGCGCTGTCAGGTAGGTCGAGGGATGCCTGTGCGTTGCCGGGTTGCGGTGCGGATGTGTTGGTGTTTTTTGCGTTGTTTGTTTTGGATGGGCGTTGGGTTGCTTGGGTTGCTTGGGTTGCTTGGGTTGCTTGGGTTGCTTGGGTTGCTTGGGTTGCTTGGGTTGCTTGGGTTGCTTGGGTTGCGTCGGTCGCTCCGGTCGCCTCAATGGCGTAGGCGACCGCCTCGCCGTCTTCGCGCCCTTCCTCCGCGGCAGCGTGCCGCAACTCATCGGTCAGCCAGGTTTTGTCCGCTTTGATCTTCGAGCGGGACTTCGCAGGCGAACGCTTCTTGCGCGAAAACGCTTGCGCCTGGTAGGCTTCGACGCGCATTGCCCGCTCGGGACGATGATCGTCCTGCACCGACATCTGCAGCACATTCTCCGGCCCTAATCGCGCGCTCAGGCGCTCGAGCAGACGCGCAATCGAATCGCCATCCGATTCGGGCATGGGAAACAAGGTGTCCGACTGCCCGGCATATTCACCGATCTGATCAGCGACCAGCTTCAACTCGATGACCGGTGCCGCCAGCACGGTCTGATTCAACTTTTCCCGCAACAACCAGATCAGATGCTCGGCATCACGCGACGGTATGGCCCACGCGACCTTCAGGCTCGATGTCTTCGGTGCGTGACGGGACGCCAGTTCATGTTCCAGCAGCAACGTATAGCCGCTGAGCGCTGCATGATGCGCGCTCAGCCAGCCGGCCAACTGCACGATCAGCCGACGCGCCGCGAACAGCAAGGCATCCGCGCTATCGACCCGCGAGGGCAACTCCAGTTGCGCATGAAACGACGCCGGCGCACGAAACGATTCGCGTGGATCCGGGCGCGCGCCATACGCCTGCGCCAGCAGATCCAGAATGCCGCTGCCGAAACGTCGCACGACACCCGAACGTGGCAATTGACGCAAATCGGCCAGCGTCGTACAGCCGACGTGCGAAAACGCATCGCGATGCGCCTGCGTGACCGGCAGCAGCGAGACGGATAAGCCATCGAGGACACGCGCAAGCGACGTCTCCTTGATGACGTGCCAGCGATTTCCCTGCCGAACGGCGCGCGCCTGCGCCAACAGCCACGCTCCCCAGGCGGTCGGCGCGCAAGCGATGCGCGCCGTATAGCCGAATTCCGCCACCGTGGCAGACACCCGCGACAACAACTCGCGCAAGCCGCCGAACAATCTCAAACCGGAGCCGACCTCCAGCAACAGAGTGTGCGCATCGGCAAGCGACACTTTCGGTGTGTATGCCAGCAAGGCGAGCGCTATGGCTTCGAATGCCTGAGTTTCGCGGGCGGCATCGGCAGCAAGCAGTTCAAGCCCCGGCGCCAACACCAAGGCGTACGAACGCGAATGACCCGCATGCACGCCGGCACGCAGCGCGTCGAGATCGGGCATCAGGATGTGCGCGTGATCGGCTAGCGCGTAACAACGCCCTTCAACGATGTTTTCGGCATCGTGAAGTTGGCTTGTCTCGTCGCGCGACTCACGCCGATTCGGCTTCGCGAGCGAACCATCCTGGAGCGGCGGGAGAGGCTTCACCGCTTCCAGCGACAAGAGTGGCAATGTGACTGCGATCCACAGCATGTTTGATCTCTGGCCCTTGATGACGGCCGACTCCGTCTTCCGGCAACAAGACGCTTTGTAAAGGCAAAACGAGACGAAGAGGCTCGGCTAGCGGCGGCCCGCGACGCTTGAAGATGTCGATCGACAAACCAATCTCCTGCAGCCATTGACGACGGTTGATCGTCTGCGCATTGGCCGGCAAGAGCGGCTCGCAGATCATGCGCAATGGCGCCGGGGAGGATTGCGTGGCGGCCTCGACAGGCCGGATCAAAAATGCCAGCGATGCCGACTCCTGAGCCGCCACTTGCAGACGTCGGACCTTGTCGGCACGCGCATTCGGTAGCCAAACCAGGACCGCGCCGATGCCATCCTGCTTCAAGGCCTGAGCGGCGGCCCACAGAGCCTGGTCTTCACTCGAGCGCACCCACAAGACTCGTTCGACATCGACACCCCACGCCTTCAATGCGGCGGCGCATGGCTGATACGGAGGCGCCACGAGCATGACATGCCGCCCGGTTTGCTTCGTCAGATGACGCAGCGCATGGGCAAGCAGACGTACTTCACCCACTCCACCATGCTCAACCAACAATTCCGTCAGACCGCCAGCCGACCAGCCTTGTCCCGGCAACAACTGATCCAGCGCGGTATAGCCACTGGAAATCACACGCGAGTCCGCCTCGGCAAGCTCATTGCCCTGCCACACCTGACGCCGTAATTGAGACGACAGCGCGGTCGTCGCAAGCTGAATCGCTGCTGCCATAGACACGCTCTTGAATAGGGAATGCTCCGCCCTGCCCGGCATCGAGCAAGCATGAGGCGACGAGTTTTCACTGTATATTTATACAGTATTTTGGGATGGATGTTAAGACGGAAGGATGCAACCCGGTGGGCGCAGGAAGGGGCTTGAGGAAGTGATGAATGCTGTTTTTTTAGGACAGCCTTTATATCTGTTGAAAACAGCTATTTTTATGCTTCAGGTTGGGGTGTTGCGAAGGGATGGAATTGAAGAGTCGGGTCTGGCTGGATGCCGAGACAATGTCAGGAACTGAAGCCTGACGGACTACGCGAACGCGTTGCGGATCGGCAGGGTGGTTTTCACGCCTGTATTTCCGGCCG
>NZ_JAQQEK010000047.1:0-55314 GCF_046027355.1 Paraburkholderia sediminicola
CGGCTCGCTCGCGGTATCGTCCTTCAGCACGTCGCCCAGAATGACGTGTCCGCCCTCGTAATCCGCAGGCCCACCTGTCTCCGTGACTAGAGACAGTGCAAGCGCGACCCGGAGGGAGGGATGCCGGCCAGGGCCAACCCGTTCAAGCAGTCGCCGGCCGAGATAAGGCGCGCCCGACAACGGACTTGTGAGCAGGCCGTTCGCAATGGCTGCGATAGATTCAAGTGAGAGAAATCCGACCTTGTTTGCCGACACAACGTGCCGGAAGAACCTTTCCACGTCGAGTGACGGGTCGCACTGGCGAAGTTGTGCCCATTCGTGTTCAATCTGGCTGAACCAGCTGGAATCTACGGACATCAGATTTGGGCGTCCTTTGGTGAGTGATGAGGACGATGATACCTCACCGCACCTCTCGCCTGCGCCCCGTCATTGGTTGCCGACGCTCGTCAGGTACTCGAATGTAGGCGCACTCAAGACGGCTGTGGGACGCGGATGTCCCCCTGCTGAATCTTAAACGTACGTGAAGTCGCCGAGTTGGGACTTGAGATAACGCGATTTGCAATGGGACATCTTGGGCGAAACTCGCGAAGGCTTCAGGCATTCGGAGTAGTAAGAGACTGCCATTTTTTTACAAGCTCGAAGTTCTTGCGAAACCATGGCCCGCGGAATACCCTGAGGCCCATTCGATTCAGACGGCTCGCGTACTCACCCATCAATCAAAAATGCCGGATTGCGACGAATGTCGTGATTGCCTCGAAATCGGGCGGCGAGACGGGTTCAACGCTTCGGTAGCCATTCAAAAAATGCCCCCAATTGGCTTCGACCTTTTCGTCCGGATTCGCAAGCTGCCGTCCCAGCAAGTTGCTCCAGAGGTACACCGCGAGGTCGTAGGCAAGATGGCCTGGACCACCGTCATCAAAGTCGAAGAATGAAGCTACCCGTGCGCCATCGGGTCCGTCGCTCAGCAATGTGTTTCCTCCGTGGCAATCCCCGTGACACGCAACGGGTGCCAATGGGTGCAGCTCTGGCATCCCAACGACGATGGCGAGATGACTGAGCACCGGAACCGCCCACGACGGCGTATCGAACGATTACTCACTTAATCATCCTAAAACTCACTAGCGCTCCGTTCGTTAAGATACTTTTGCCAGCGTTGCGTGAGCAGGACCATGGTGAAAGAGGCTCGAAATGGAACTACCGGAAGCTCGGAAACTTCGTCGGACTGCAAGGGACCGCCCTCCGCCAATGCCACCATTCCATCCCAGATAAAAGCGTCCGGCTCCTCTCCCTTGCCAAACCACCCGTGATATTCGAAAGGGTCAGTATTCGGCGGCATATCAAATGCGCCAAACGTGAGCCATTCCTGGCCTGCGCAGCCAGTGTCGAACAGTATGGGAACGCGCCCTGCCGTTTTCCACATGTCGATGGCTTCCCAAACTTCCGGGTCAGAAATGTCGACCACCCAGTGAAGTTCTACGTCTCTAACCCGCAGTCGGATGAAAACGCTTGCAGCGAACTCATAAGACCCAAACGTCAGACGAGCCTCCTCCTGGCCGTCGGCCAGGAGGTCCGTTATAGAAGGCGGCGCTGAGCATGTGAGAACTGGCGTGTTTCCCCCCAATTTTTCCAGCTTGTGCGGTCTGGGCTTAAAAAACCAAAGAGGCACCAACGTACCGAAGTTCCCACATCGACCATGTATGTGAATCTTGCTCATTTGTTCTCTCTCCATCACTGTCATATCTTGAAGGACTTCCATTCGTATAGCGTTTTTTATAGATGATGATTTGTTAAAGGAAGCGACAGAATTTCGAGTCAAGACTTCGCGTCGTGAGTAAGACTTTTCGACAGTTAGACAGCCCGTCACGACGGATGACTCAGTCGACGGAAACGCCGGCCGCGTGCACAATCCGCGCGCAGGTCAAAAGGACGGCCGGAAAATCAAGGACATTTTCGGGTGCATAGGCGCACGACGCCTCACGATACTCCGGATGAACAGCGACACTCGAAAGGAGTGCCTTCGGACGGGGGCGCGTGGCGACTGATGATGTCGGTGGGAATATTGTAGACGCTCGATACTTTCGTTGTCGGTTCCTCTGTTCGGGCGCCTGGTCAAACTGCCCATGAACTGGCCGAGCGAGATGCCGTACTCGCTCTGAGCTATGTCCGGGCGCCGGCTAGATGCAAGCACGCAATGAGCTGCAAACTCTGCGTTCGGTCACGTTCTCGCGATGCAACTGTTCTGTGGAAGTTCATCGGACATGACTTGAACTTCACCCACGTTTTACTTGACCTCCACCCACGTTTTCCTTGACCTTCACCCACGGAAAATGGGTATCCACTTCCGAAAACTCCGTTGTAGGCAAGGCGTTTTATCGCTCGAACGTTCCGGTAATCATATAATCTTTAATCTGTGTAATTCGCTGCGCGCGAGCGACGTGTCTCCCGAGATTGGCTCCTGATAGCGCTTTTGCTGAACCTCCTCGATATTGCGCGAACCGCTGCTCGTTTCCAAGCGCAGATTTCATGGCAACCAGGACGAGGAGTTCGCGGGCGCAGAGGCACTTCTGCTATCAACTGGCACCTGCGCAGTTTTCTCGCGACGGGCCCAAATAGTTGGTAGTGGCGACGCTTCAGTGCAGTCCCTGGCTGCCCTGTGTACAGCTTCAAAAAAGCTCTTCGAGCGAATCTGTCTTGTGCCGCGGTTCAGATTTCTTCCTGACATTGGTCCATGTCGTTTTGTGGTCGTTGTCGACGACCCGCCGGACCTCTGGAACTGTCCGCTCTGCTCGCGAAAGGCTTGGCACACGCGGGACCGTGTTCGTCCGAGACATCAAAGTCTCCAATCGCTGCTGCAGAGGACTTGCTCGGACACTGCCTCAATATAATGCCGGCCCATCACCGTTGCGTCGCCGTAGGCTGGCGGACCAACAGTGGCAAGCGCGATGGAACCGTTGATGTATGGGCCTGCCGCATACCCCGCTTTCTAGTAATGGGTAAGGCGGGCCTTTACATCAAGCAACGGACCGTCTACTGTCGGCCGAACAGGGGCAACCGCTTGGCAGGCGTTCGAGCGCATGTATGCTGGCGACCTGCAGTTGTTGCCGGTCGAGCTGCCCACGTTCCATCGTGCAGTTGTCCTGAGCCTGGACGCATCCCGGCATGGCCGACCGCCAAGCAGGCGAACGATGCACTGCCTGCCGCACTTGCTATCCGCAAGCGCATCCGCTTCCTTGACGTCGCTTCGGGCGCCGGCTACCTTGCAGCGGCAGCCGCTGCGCGAGGGGCCAATGTTCTTGGCATTGACTTCGCAGCGGCCATGGTCGAACTGGCAACACGTCTTAACCCTGGGTGCGGACGTCAACACAACATCGACCCTCATGCCGACATCGGACTGACCAGCCTGCCAATTGGAAAGAGGTTCCAGCAGCAACGATTCACGACCCGCTCTGGTGGGCCAGCCGAATTTCAGCATGCGGGTCAGACTGACGCCGGCGACATCAACCTGTCGCCCTATCGCCAGGGGGTGCAAGACCTGGACGACACCGGCCTGCATCTGCAACAGGCGGTGACCAGTGATGAAAAGTCCATCGAACCGGTCCGGCGTATCGAACATGCGAAGACGGCCAAAGTGACGGAACTGGCTCGCAGTATCGAACTGGCCCGCTCGGGCAATCGCGCTGCGGCCATCGCACTCGTGCAGACCAACGAAGGCAAGCGGTACATGGATAGCCTTCGCAGCGACCTCGGCCAGTTGCTGAATGACTGGCGGGAAAAGCGCCGGTCGCGACTCGCGATGCGCACGTCCGGCTGGTGTACGGCACAACTGCGCTGGCGGTTGTTGCCGTTCTGGTGTGTTGTCTGCTGGTCTACACACTCTTCATCCAGCGGCGCGCGTTTGCAAAAATTCATGCGCATTCCTGGCTCGACCGGGAGGCCTCGCACGACCCGCTGACTGGCCTGCCGAATCGACGCCGGTTGCTTGCTGCCATTGACGCGCTGGCGACTCCCTCTTCTGCGGATGATTTACGGCGAACCGGCCTGCTGTACCTCGACATCGACGGCTTCAAAAGCGTCAACGATACACTCGGCCATAGCGCTGGCGACGCGTTGTTGTGCGAACTCGGCGAAAAGCTGCGCGCGGCGACGCGGCAGCAGGACATGCTCGCCCGCGTCGCTGGTGACGAGTTCGTGTTGCTCACGACCGATTGCGGTGACGACGGACAGTTACGCCAGCTTGCGGGTCGCATGATTGCACGCGTTCGCGAGGTCCGTGACAAGAGATATGCCGGGCGATTCCAGGTTGGCGTCAGCATCGGCATCGCCACGTATCCCGACCGGACCAATACTGTTGAGCAGTTGCTCGACGTCGCCGATGCGGCGATGTATGAAGCCAAAGGGTAGTCGGTCGACATACCGCTTCGGAGCGTCCCTACGGCACGGCACGTCCAACGTCGTGAGAATGACGCGGTAGAACGAGAGCTTGAGGTGCAGCGCCGCGGCCGAAATGGATGATGGGAAGCGCGTCTTGCGACCATTGCTGGTTGCTACAACTCACAATGTCGGCAGTCGCCCAAAGCGTTCGAAGCGGGCAAACGGTGGCGGCACCTCGGTTACCTCAAGTGCGTCGACAAGCGCTGCGGACATACCCTCGCTGAGCCGGGAGGACATATTTGCCAACTGCTCCGGCGAGCCCTGCAGCATCGCCTCTACGGAACCATCCATTCGGTTGCGGACCCAGCCTGTGACGCCTAGCGCTGTCGCCTGGCGTACACAGGCCTCTCTATAGCCGATGCCCTGTACCTGACCACGCACCTGGACCAGTCGGGTCTCAAGCGGCTCGTCCTTGTCGTGAGATTCCATGGGCGTACTGCGGTTGCAGGTTCATGCACTTGCGCGGGTGGTTCAATGGCGGCTCGGCGCAATTGATTGCTTGCGGACGTCCTCCTGCAAGGATTTCACTCGAATTGCGAGTCATGCGGGTACGCGAACCCTACGAAAGTCGTAGAACGTTCTCGAGGTCGTTGAGTGACAACGGCTTGATGAGATGGGCGTCGAACACCCGTTCGTCGGCTTCGGGGATGCTGGTTGTACTGTGGTAGCCCGTCAAAGCCACCAGCTTCGTCTGCGAGCATTGCGCGCGAAGACGGAGGAGCTGTGCCAGTTCCTGACCGTCCATGCCTGGCATCGCGATATCAATGAGCGCAACGTCCGGACTGAAAGACTCGACTATCGCGAGGGCGTCAGGTCCGTTCGTCGCCCGCTTGACCTCATGTCCTTCCAGTTCCAGCAACGTGCCCAACGCCTCCGTGGCGTCTGAGTTGTCATCGACAAGCAGGATGCGTTTGGGCTCAAACGTGCGCGGCGCGGTTGCGGTCCAGCCCTCCACGTTTGCACACACAATGGGCAGCCGTAGCGTTACTTCCGTTCCCTGACCTTCACCGGCGCTCGCGATGGTGACGGTCCCATTGTGTGCCGTCACCAGGTGCCTGACGACAGCAAGCCCGATTCCGAGACCTCCCGCCGCGCGCTTTCGGGCGGACGCCGACTGGGTGAACATTTCGCAAACGTGGGGTAGCAGTGATGCCGGAATACCTGCCCCATTGTCCCTGACGGTGATGACGGTGTCGCCGGACGAGTTGCCGTGCGCCGGCCCGCTGGTCAGGTCCGGCGCTCCCACCGTCAACGAGATGTCGCCGCCGGAAGGTGTGTATTTCACCGCGTTGGACAGCAGGTTGCAGACTACCTGCGTGAGGCGGATGAGGTCCGCATGGACCGTCACCGGATAGGGTGGAACAGTGACATGCAGTGCGTGCTGACCGTTCTCGACGTCGGACTTCATTGCGGTCACCGCATCCGCGACGATGTCTTGGATGAGCCCGTAGGAAGGGTGAACCGAGAGTTTCCCGTGCTTGATTCTTGAAGCATCCAGCAGGTCGCTGACCAGTCGTTTCAATAGCCGCATCTGCCTCTCGGCGATGTCCAGGGCGGCCAGCACGGCGGGAGAGTCGGCACTTATCTTTCGTACGGTCTTCAGGGCGCTGTCAACAGGAGCAATCGGATTGCGCAGCTCATGGCTCAGGGTTGCAACGAAATCGTCTTTCCGTGCCTCAGCGAGGGCAAACGCATTTCTTGCCACCTCCGCTTCTGCGGCTCTGGCTTCTGCGTCGGCCCGGGCTCGGGTAATCGTTAGCGTCGCGCAGGTGAAATTCGCGAGGCTCGTCAGGATTCTGCGGTCCTCTGCGTCGAACAGGTGCCGCCTGTCATGAGACATCACCCACAGGGTGCCCCACAGCTCAGGTTTGCCTGGAATCGGGACGACCAGTTCTTCGACGACCTCGGGGGCCACCTGTTTCAGACATTCAAAATGGCGCTGGGGAAAGGAGAACAACTGGCCCTGAGCGAGTTCGAGCACAACCCCCGCCGGGACTCTCTTCAGTGGGGGTTATCGTACCCACGAGCGCATTGCATTCCCCCGAGACCGCAACCCAACGGAAGACCGAGGCGCCCCTGGCGTCACGTTCCCGCAGGCCGATGCCGGCGCTGCCCGCTTCGCATAGATTTAGCGCCATATCTGAGAGCGTCTGCAGCATCGCTTCGTCTGACGAAGTTAGCGCGTGTGCCAGTCGGTGCATCGCACGGCTTTCCGCAGCAAAATCGGGTGGCCGTTGCGGCCGGGTGTCAAGCGACGGCGTGGCCAGCGTGCCCGCACGTCGTGCACGGTCTACTGCAGACGTCGCGGACAGACCCACCATATGGCCTCCTGCTGGTAAATTCTTCTGCCGGCATGCGGAAGAAATTGCATCACGAGTGGAATTGTAGCCGTTGCAACTTAGGCGAGACGACGAAGCCGGGTGCGCGGCGGCCACAATAGGGGCGTGGGCGCTCCTCGATGCCTCAGTTGATTTTGATGCAGCGCGGCGCGACCATCATACTGTTAATGATGGCCCGAACATTCTGCGACCGCTGCGGTTGATTGAGCCTTCAGGCCGGATTTACGGAGGCATTTGGCGATGCGCCTCGCATCTCGCCGCTGCCGCCTATCGCACCGACGCGAACTTCGGCACATGGCACCCTCAACACAGCACGCGAGGCGCTCCCGGAATGCCGTTCGTTCCACCGGCTACGCCCAATACTTTGAGGGCATCGGGGCCCAGCGCGAGGGTGCCGGAGCCGGCACATTGACGCGGTTTTCGGAACGGCACAAGCGCCTCGCCAGAAGCGAGTCGACGGCAGACTCAAGGGCTCTCATGTCGACGGGCTTGGAGAAGAAGACGTTCCACAGGCTGGACTTATCTTTTGGCGGCGAGTCGCCGGATGTCATCACGACTGGAATCTGCGCAAGTGTCGGGTAAAACTTTAGCCGCTCGCAGAGGCCTATACCGTCCATTCCCGGCATGTTCCAGTCAGTGATAATCAAATCAGGCAGATGGCGCCCCGCCACCGCCAGCGCCGCTTCGCCGCTATCGGCGAGCAGCACCCGGTGACCACTTCGCTCGAAAACCAGCTGAAGCATCCACAGTGATTCATCGTCATCGTCGACCAGCAGAATGAGAGCCATAGCGCACTAGCCCCGAACATATCAATTCTGCGCATTAAGCGTGCCCCTTTGCACAACTGCCGGCCTGCGCATTGGAAGAGGCCTTGTTGTTCGTCGTACTCGGTGGCCTCGCGCTGAGTACGGCGCGGCATCGTCAGTGAAATCGGTGTTTTAACGGTCGCGTGACGATGCTGTTGCCAGGGCTGGACTGAGGCGCCCTGTGGACCCTTGAACTCCGGGTGGCTGCCACGACGTGCAGAGTCACGGTGTCGCCTTTGGCTCGGGCCAGGGCCAACCTTTCCCCCCGCCGGGCGCATCCCGTGCAGGAGACGGCACGCCCCCGTCTGGACTCGCTTCCGCAGCGGCGTCGTGCAACGGTTCGGCTCCCGCGTCCCTGCTCATCCCGGGAAGCCGGGTCCCGAACCACTTGACCTTCTTCTGCATGTGGGCGACATACGCATTCCAGCCGTTTGGGTTGCCGTCAAAAAGGTCGTGCTGAACGGTTGACGCAAGAGCTTTCCGGTTGAGTTCGGTATCGAGCAACTCCTTTGGCCACAGGAAAAACGCGCTTGCGACACGCGCGCTGAACTCGGCCACCGTCATCGTCGGGGCAAGCGCCCGGAGGAATTCGAAGTCCCGAAATAATTCCTGCTCCTTCGCAAGCTGCACCACCGGCGTGTCCGGCGAACCTGTCCGCACTAGACAGCTCAAAGCTTCGAGCATGTCCCCGGGGTGAAGCAGCAGTTCTCGCCTGTCAAATCGGTCATCCATTGCAGCTATCTCCATTCGTTGCATATTGCCCGGAAAACGGTCCATTTCGGCGGAACGCCTCGTCCCGGCGCCTCCTATCCCGGCGCGTCCTCGTCGAGCAATGCGTCATCATCCTCTGACTGCAAGACCGGGGCAGCGCCGTCAGACACCGACGAGCCGGAGGAGTTCGGGGTGTCGCCTGGCTGCTCATCTCTGTCATCGTCGTGGTCCGCGTCGCGCGTCTGCCTCTTTCGATGATTCGTCATGGTTTCCTCCGCGAGGGAGGCAGCCACCCGATGTACGGGGTGCTGCGTGTGGGGCTATCCGACAGGCGGCGGCCGCTTCGTATGCCGCCTGCCGGGGACAGAACTTTTAAATGTCGGTCACGTCTCGCGAGAAGCGCGAGGAGCAGACCAGTACGGGTCGCGGTTGTAGTACTGATGGACCGTGGCGCCCCATTGTGCCTCTGCCATGGATGGCCACTGGTCCTTGTCGAAACCGGGCTCGTTCTTGATTTGTTCGGCCGTTATGTCGACGAAGAAGCATTTTTCGTCGGTGTCCAGTGTCAGCGCGCTCCACGGAATCGCGTGCAGCGTGCTGCCCATGCCGAGAAAGCCGCCCTCGGCGAGGACAGCGTATGCGACGCGACCGCTGCGCACGTCGAGCATGACGTCGGATATTTTCCCAACCAGCTCTCCATCGGAGGACATCACTTCGGTGCCATCCAGAGTCGATGCGGCCATCACATCAGGCCCTGGCCCATCGCCAACTCCGCTGCCGACAATGTTCGCGCCTGCTCCGCTCGCCTGCGACTGCATTTTGGGGTCAAAGGTTGTCATGGCCTGCTCCTGAAAGGTTGATGCTTTTGGGCGCGCAACGCGCATGCCACGACGACCGTTGTTCGCGCATCGCATGCGGTGCCCGATGCCAGTGCCTGCGACGGTTCCTGGCTCGTGTCGAGGAAGTCGAAGTCCAAGGTTTAGCCATGGATGCCGGCAAGCGCTCGTGCATTCTGCAGCCGGTATGTCGGCCGCGTTGAAAAACGACAACAGCGCCGCGGAACCTCTTTCGATGCCGCGAAACAGCATCCGCAGGCCAGTGGGCGGTCCGTCGCTGTGCGCGCGATAGCTCCTGGAGGGACGGCGGATTGATGAACCTATGCGACGGCTAATAGCGGCACGGGAATTGCGCGAATCGACACAGCGGGGTTGCACTCGAACCCGGGTCGCAACCGGTCGCTTTGCACACGAGGGAGACCATCATGCGAATTGCAGCGAAAGGATTACTGTTATCAGCATTCATTTTGAGCTTGTCTGGCGCCGCCTATGCGCAGGGTGCGGGCACAAGTGGCGGTGGGGGCGCTGGTGCAGGTCAGGGCGGCACCGGAATGGGAACGCCGAATGCAAGCGGAACTACGGAGTCACCATCTGGCGCGTCCGGCGCAAACACGATGGGGAAATCGGGCGACATGTCGCAAAAGCAGATGAAGCCCAAGACGCAGAAGAAGGGAGGAATGGATGCACCTGCTTCCGACAGTGGCGGCATGAAGAAGGCCTACTGACAGCGGTGCTGTTGCAGAAACGTCCTGTTTAATTGCAAGGTCGAGTTTCGGTAAGGAGTGCGATGTGGTAGCGTGAAGAAACCGGATAGCGTCCGGCACGTCGTGGGGTTGGCGCACAAACCTGCAAGAGTTATAGCTGCGCCGGGCGGCCGACGGCGCGGCTCCTCCTCAGCGTCCGGTTTCCGTCACCTGGGCAGCCGGCTCTTTGGGTCAGTTCCATTCCCGTCGGCTGCGGATTCTTTTTCGTCTATCTGGGCCCGAGCCTGCTCCCAGTACTCGTCGGCGCGCCCTTCGGGGCTGCCGTCTTTTTCCCACAGCTCATAGGCCCGCACACGAATCTTCTCGTCCCACGAAACGTTGTCCATTGCAGTCTCTCCAGTAGATTACTCACGAACAGTACGCACGATGTCGCCGGGCCTACCGTCTAGACGGCGGAACGCGGTGGACGACGCGCGAGCAGAAAGGCCCCGTCCGGCGACCGTATCGAAACGATTGTCATCTGCGTGCAGCTCCTCAGGCTGATGCCGGGCTTCCTGTTGGATGCCGGCTTTCGACGCTTGGTGCCGGGCGCCACTCTTTCACCAGACGCTCTCGCGCGACTCCGCCTTGAAAGGCCACGGGATGCGCAATCAGTTCAGCGTCGCGCTAATCCCCCAAGACCAACGCGAGCTCATTAAGTGACAGCGGCTTGATGAGATGAGCGTCGGACACCCGTTCGTCGGTGGCGGACATGCTGGTTGATGTGTCGTTTCACGCCCGGATTTACGTTCACGGTGCCTTTTCGTCGGGTGGCTGGTCGCCGGGAGACGGCTCCGGAGGCGTGTCCTCATCGGGAACGTCCTCGTCCGGTTCTGTGCCTGGAACGTCGCTGTTGGTCTGCGTTCCGGCATTCCCGTCCGGCCCAATTTTTGTCGCTCCGCCTGTCGACGGCGGGTCGCTCGCAGGAAACGTATCTTCGACAGCTGCATCGACATTCTCTTCGGATTTGTCGTCGGGCGCGCGTTGCTCGGTCGGATGGATGGCCATTTTCATCTCCTGACGGTTTGTGTTCCGACAGGTGAGCAATCGCCGTTCCTTAAACGGCACCAGCCTGCGTCGGAAGAATGCGACTGCAAGCAAGCGCGACCGATACGGGTATCTGCCAGACAGGGGTTCGAGTCGCGTCGAAGAGATTGTCCGGGAGGCGTTTCACCTCGCCTGCGATAGGCAGGAGTAAGTCACAGAAGTCATGACGAAAATTTTTCCGTGCGGCCCCCACCCCCTGGCGTTGCCGAACACTCGACACTCCCAATGAGCGTGGGCACCGTGACATTGACCTTGACGTTTTTGGCGGCAGAAGCGCGGCGGATGCCACCCAGGCGTATCGCTCGCGTCGTAGTCTCAACTGGTTACGGTGAAATTGCTCCGTTCCAACCGACGTAAATGGCTGTTCATTGTCTAGCCAGGCGGATAATGACGAAGTCTTCGACTTCACCAAAACAATGTCCCAGTTGCCGGGGCTCGGGGTGTTTTGCACGCCACTTGCGAGTGTGCCGCTTTCTCTGTAAATACTTTTGCGAGGCTGAACATGGATACGGAAATTGCAGAAGAGGAACTCCGTTCGCTTGCCTACCGTTTGTGGGAGGAGGCAGGGTGTCCGGATGGTCGCGCGGATGAATTCTGGCAACGGGCCCGACTGCAACTCCGTGCCCATGACAGTCCCACGCCTGCTGACCGCATGAACGACTCCGATGAGTTTGTCGACGCTCCTGACGTGCCACGGAGCGGTCCACTGGCGGGACACTGAGCGCCGATGGCGCGTCGGGCTGATAGACCGATATCAATCGGGCTTTTTCAAGCCACTCGGGTTATCAGGCGTGCCGGGCGACGCATCGGGACGCATCGACGTCCCAGCACCGCCGGTCTGGTCCGTGGCGCTCGCCCCGGGCATTGCGGAGGGGGAGCCGGTCGTTGGAGCTGAAGCCGGCGTCGAACGGTGCGCACCGGTTTTCGACCCAGAATTTCCGCCTTGGCGACCCATTCCCGAGCCGTTAGCAGCTCCCTGCCCGTGCACCGCTCCTGCGAGGGTAAGAGCCAATGCACCGACTGCAAGTAGTCTCATAACCATAGAGCCTCCTCTGTCAAACTGCCTCGATAGTGCACGACTTGCACCAATGGGCTTATGAGACCCGTGCGCATTGACATCTGTTTACCGTTTCCTTCGACCCAGTCGCCCGACTCACCGTCGCGCCGTTCGACAATCAGCGCCTGCTTTTGAACCGATGCGCGATGTACCGCGTTCACCTTCGATGTCGATTTTGTAATCCACACATGCTCCTTTAGCATCAGTTTCAGTTCCGTTCCCAGAACGTATTCGAACACGGGCACGACAAGCGTGGCGCCTTCCTGTCGCGGTCCATATTCCTTTGCTGCCGGTCGATGTATCTGAACACGTTGCACCTCGACGGATTCGGTGCGCAGCGCTTCTGGAATTTCCTGAAACTCGTCGTAGTTCACCTTGCGCACGCGTACCGCGGCTGTCTCGGTCCGCTCAATTGCAACCGGCAGGCGCTCTTGCACCGCACCGATACTCGCGTCGCCCGAACGGTGACAGGGCGCCTGCCGGCTGTCGTCGTCTTCACCGTCGCCTTTCGCTTTCATGGCGTTGCTCCAGAAATTGAAATGGCACGCTCACCGAACGCCAGCCGTCAGGCGTCAGGCGTCAACGGGCAGGACTACTACGTGCGCCCCCACTTCCGCGTGCGGCGCTTACCGGGGCGTCGCTGGCCGAGCCGCCTCCTTCCTCATAAAGGGGTTGATGGCGAAAGCCGAGACTGCCGGACCCCACAGCGATGATTGCGCCCACGACAAGCGCCGCAAATGAAAACCACGTCGCGCGAGCGACGGCACGGGCAGCGGTGTCCGCAGCCTGGCGTGCGTTCTGCTCGGCTTGCGGGCTCGAAGCCACCGAGGGTGCGGACGCGACCACGCTCTGAACCTGTTGTTTGACCGAGTCGACCAACGGGTTGCCCGTAGGCGCCTGGCCCTGCGCGGCTCCTACAGTCGCGCCCGCCGTGGCGACGTTGCCGGCAACGCTGACGGCACCTCCGATGAGGGAAGCCATGCCGTACACGACGAAAAGAATCATGACTGCCCACGCGAGCAGGCCATGCAGCCATCCCAGAACGGGCGCACATCGACCAGCCAGATAGGAGCCGGTAAAGACGGCAACGACCGTCGTGACAATCATCCAGACGCCTGAGCCAAAGCCGAATGCGCGCATCGGGTCAGGCTGCGACAGCGGAGAGAGGAGCGTTGCGCCGATAGCTGTCCCGAGCACGCTAAGGACCAGATAAACAATGAGTGACAGGATTACGCCGGCGAAGATGGCACCCCATGACACGCGGGGCAGGCCGGTTTGAGTGGCAAGAATTTGCATGGTTGCGTCTCCCAGATTGAAGGCAGTTCAGGCGCAGTCTCAATAACTAAGAAATCCGAAGCTTCGCCCGCCCAATGATGCCGCAACGGGCGTTCCCGGGAGATGCGGATGTCCGAAACGGCGACGGGGTCCGGTTCCCCGCAAAAGCACAGGATGCAGAAGTGATGCTGCCAACCTACCGAAGCTCGCGGCTACGGCTGCGTCGCCAGAACTGCCGGGAGCAACGTTTCTTGTTGGATGCGGCGAATTGAGTGCGCGACGTTCTTGGCGGCGAACACGGGCATGTGGTTTGCGGCTCGACCCGTCACACCGCACTCGCCGGTAGGCGAGTTTCCGAAACCGAATCGAAGGAGTAGCCATGGCTACAAAGACGCTGAAGGATTTGTTCATCCACTCGCTGTCCGATATTTACAGCGCCGAAAAGCAGATGACGAAATCGCTGCCCAGGATGGCACGCGCGTCGACCAATCCGGGCCTCCGGTCGGCATTCGAGATGCATCTGGAGGAAACGCGAGGTCAGATTGAGAGAATTGACCGCGTCGTCGAGGCTACCGGCATCAAGCTCAAGCGCATCAAGTGCGTTGCCATGGAGGGTCTCAACGAGGAAGGCCAGGAGCAGATTGATGAGATTGAAAAGGGCCCACTGCTGGACACGGCGCTTATCGCAGCGGCGCAGAAAGTGGAACACTACGAAATTGCGGCATATGGCTCGTTGATAGCGCTGGCGAAACAGTTGGGCGAAACAGAGTCTGTCAAACTTCTGGCCGACACGTTGGAAGAAGAGAAGGCCACCGACCAGAAGTTGTCCCTGATTGCCGAGGAAAAATTGGCGGCCGAGGCTCTCGGCCGGTAGTCCACGCCGCTTTCGTCAGTGGCGGCCGGCGCGGCTGGCGCTGTTTAAGTCTTCGAACCGGGTTGTTCCCGCTTTTGACCCGCCACATCGTACGGCGGGAATTAACCGTTCGTTCCTTCGAAGGCCGCCCGACAATCGCTTCGTCAGCGGGCGGCCAGCATCCCGACAATCAAGCCGCCCAGCACCGCAAACGCTATCGCCTTCCACGGGCTGTCGTGGACGAAGTCGTCGGTTGATTCGGATACGACGCGGTACCTCGTAACGATGGTGTCTTGTGCGTCTGCCAGGACGTCTTTCACCACAGCGAGCGCAGGCTTCACCTTCGGCGCGGTCTTGTTATCCGTGTCGGGCAATTTGCTGCCTTGCCCTTCAGCTCCCTCCAGGGGCTGGGCGAGCACAGCAGGGCCACTGCTTTGGAGACCGCCGCCTTCAGAGTCGGATGCTGGCGCACTTGCCGCTGATTCCATTGCCCCTGAAACTGCTGTCCGCGACAAAGGTGACGCGTCGGACGTGTTCGACGCCCCCTTGCTGTCGTTTGCATCGTTCATGGTTGCCTCCACTCAATTGATGTAATCGCCTGCACCGCAGCAAACGAAGTCCGTCTTTCAGGTCGCCAGAACTCCGCTTCCGCGGCAGCATTTTCGTCATTTCGTTTGCAGCGACACTTTCGCCGGCGAGCGCGGTGCCAGTGGCCTTGATGCCTTCCCAGCCGCTTTTCGACAATACCTTCAGACCGCCCGGAAATGTCCGCCAATGCCGCCATTGCTGCGAGCCTTGACGGCGTACCTACGCCGCCGCGGCGGCGCGCGAGGCGTAGATGCCAGACCTACGACCCAGATATCCGTCTGGGTCGGTACCGGCCTGCTGCTGAGTTAATGCTCGCTCGGCCGGACGGCAGGGTCGTCTTCCACTACCTCTTTGGTCGCTGACCAGTACGGCTGCCGGTTGTAGTAGCTATACGTCGTCTCTCCCCATTTCGCATCTGCCATCGCAGGCCAATGGTCCTTGTCGAAGCCCGGGTCGTCCTTGAGGCGCTGTGCCGTAATATCGACAAAAAAGCACTTCTGGTCCGTATCGAGGGTCAGTGCACTCCAAGGGACGGCGTGCAGGTTAGACCCCATGCCGAGGAACCCCCCTTCTGACAGCACCGCATAGGCGATGCGACCGTTGCGGACGTCGAGCATGATGTCCGAAATCTTGCCGACGTGCTCACCGTCCGAGGACATCACCTTGGTCCCATCGAGCGTCGCCGCAGCCATGACGTCCGGCCCCGGTCCTTCGCCGATACCGCCGCCGACGATGGCAGCCCCGCCTTGAGTGCCGCGTTGCGGGTTAATTGAGCCCATGATTCACCTCCTTCGAAAAAGGTACTCCAGTAGCGCGCAAGCGGTGTTCCCGAGCTGTCGGCCGCACGCCTGCGTCTCTGGCTCCAGGATGACCCGAGCCGTCCGACTTTGCGTCCGCAGAATGCTCTCATTCCGCTCGAATATGGCCGAGGCGTAGCACCGATTGCCACAAGTTCGCCATGGGTGCTCGGAAAATGGGTTAAGGGCAGTAACGCCTGAGGAACTTCGCGTTGTTCCCGTTCTGCCCAGGTGGAAAAAGACAGAGACGTTCGGCAACGACTGAAGTTTATTTTTCCGGACCTGACGCGGCTACAGGAGTGATACCGGTCACGCTAAAAGAGGAGACGGGCGTCCTCAACGAAATGGTTCGATTGCCGGGAAGGAAGCGCCCGGTGGAGCACCGCCCGGTATTCGGTGTATCGTGGCGAAGCCGATAGCGGGCATCAAAGGAGAGGAGCAATGGCCGCGATACAGCACGTCTTCGTTCTTATGCTCGAAAATCGCTCCTACGACAGCATCTTTGGACTGTCGAGCTTCTCTGGCAATCTTCCCGGCGGCGGTCCGGCGAGCGCCAACGGATTGCCCGCTCAACCGATTGTCAACTTCGGACGGACGGGTACGCGTTATCAGCTTGGCAAAGGCTCTCCTTACGCGCTTGGCTTTGACCCGGGTCACGAATTTACCGACACGTGCCTGCAGCTATGCGGCTTGCCCATCGCGAGTGCGGACACGGTCAGAAACGATACGCTTGTACTCGGGTCCGCAGGCTACCCGCCCCTCGCTGTGGACCCGTCGACCACCGGCTTTGCCGCGACATATGAAGACCATGCTGACGTGGTGGCTGACGCGTTCAGCGTGTTCACTCCCGACCAGTTGCCCGTGCTCAACTTCCTCGCCAGCCAGTTTGGCATATGTGACAACTGGTTCGCGTCGGTACCCGGCCCGACCTGGCCGAACCGCTTTTTTGCGGTCGCAGGAACATCCTCGGGACTTGACCACTCGCCCAGCGACGCCGAGGTGCTCGAGGCCATCTTCCTGAACGCCCCCATATTCACCTTTCCGAACGGCACTATATTTTCGAAACTGCGCGCGTCTGACTGGCTCGTTGTGCAAGGCGATGTTGCCCAGGCGCGTGCCATTTATGGGATGCAGAGCCAGCTCAGCCGATTTGTCGGCATGGACACGCTTTTGTCCCAGCTCGACGATGGCTCCCTGAGTTCAAAGTTTGTCTTTATAGAACCGTCATATGACGCGAAAAACGATTTTCGGAACGGCGACTCGATGCATCCGGCCGGCGATGTGCGCAAAGGCGAGGCACTCGTTAAAACGCTATACGACGCTATCAGTGGTTCAAGCCTATGGCCCAGCAGCATGTTCGTCGTCGTGTTTGACGAGCACGGCGGCTTTTTCGACCACGTGCGTCCTCCCCCATGCGTGCCGCCAGGCGCCAGCGAGAATCCGAAGCTCAAGACGCACAACTTTCCTTTCGACCGGCTCGGTGTGCGTGTCCCGGCTCTCGTTATCTCACCGTATGTTCCGGCGGGGACTATCGACCATACGCAATATGACCACACGTCCATATTGAAAACTGTCGATAAGGTGCTTGGACTGAACGGCTCGCTGAATCTCACCGCCCGCGTACGTGCTGCCGCCGACTTTTCGAAGATACTGGCATTACCGGCCGCACGCCCGGACATTCCAACGTGCCCATCGCCTATCGCTGTGGGAACTAACCGCCCGTCGAGCGCCGGCGCGCCGCGTGCCAAAGACCCATTCCTGCCGCTCTACGCGCACCGGTAACGTGCGGAACGCATCGCGGACGTTGGACGTTCGGTGTCAGCGGGCCAAGGCCTCGTGTTCGAGCCGGTCAAGGGATACATGGCGTACATCCCGGCCCTTGACCACATAAACAACGAACTCGGCGATATTGCTAGCGTGGTCCCCGATACGCTCAATGGCCTTCGCGATGACCATGTATTCCAGGCCAACCGGAATTGTCCGGGGAGCTTCCGTCATCTGCATGACCAGCCTGCGCCCGAATGCACGGAACGAGTTATCGACTGCTTCGTCGTCGCGGACAATCTGCGCGGCCGCCGCGGCATCCATCCGCGCGAAGGCATCGAGAGCCCTGCGCAGAATCATCAAGGCCAGCTCGCCGGACCTTCTTAGCTCGGTCGTATTGATGGGCCCTGTCCCGTCGCTCTCATGAATTCGGCGAAGCCGTTTCGCAACCTTGCGCGCCTCATCACCTGCCCGTTCGAGGTTGGTAACACACTTCGAGGCAGCCATCAGAAGCCGCAGGTCACGCGCAGCAGGTTGTCGACAGGCAATGACATTGCAAATCTCTTCGTCGAGTTCAAGCTCCATTGCATTGAGCCGCTTTTCGTCGTCGAGCACCTGCAAGACCAAGGCGGAATCATATGTGTTCATCAATCCGAGCACGCGTTCAACTTGCGACTCGACCAGTCCGCCCGTCTCGAGCAGTCGCGTCGAGAGCAGGTTGAGGTCAACGTCAAACTGAGTGGAAAGATGCTTGTCCGGCATGGGCGCTCCTCACGCGACGTGTTCAGTAACTGCAGGCGCGGTTAGCCGCGGGGTCCCGCTCAACGTTGCTACGAAAACGCGTGCTGCGGTGCCGGCGGACCACAACGTAAACCGTATATACAGTATTATCCTGTGCTCGCGAAAACGCACGCAACAATACAAAAATCGCCGCGCCGTGAAATTCCGCCATTCTGCAGGGGGCAAGGGCGTTAGCGGTGCAGTTATTCATTCGCAGCCAAAGCGCTGAAGTGCGACGCAATGTGGTTTTCGGGGCTGCTACCGCCGATGCCACTCAACCTTGCCTGCAAACAGAATCGTCAAGTGTGATGGTTAGTGTTTGCGCTGCCTCTCGCAAACGCCAATTGTTCAGAGCATTCTCCTCTGTTAAAAAAACGACTGTACGTGCGGCGGACCACCGTCCGGTACACAAACACATCGGTCTTTAAAGAGAGTCAGGCAAATGGCGACGGGTACAGTGAAGTGGTTCAACGACGCAAAGGGTTTTGGTTTCATCACACCGGATGATGGTGGCGAAGACCTGTTCGCGCACTTTTCCGAAATCCAGAGCAGTGGCTTCAAGTCATTGCAGGAAAATCAGAAGGTGACCTTTGAGGTGAAGCAAGGCCCGAAGGGCAAACAGGCGGCAAACATTCAGCCAGTCTGACACTTCAGCGCACGTGCTATCGCGCCAGCAAATGGTCCGCCGAGGCGGACCATTCCGTTTTCAGCAATGCGCCATGACAAGGTCTTTCGGGGTGGCCGATAACCTGGCTACGGGCATTTTATGGTCGCTGCCGGTGAGAGGCTTTGCGTTTCACCTGCTGAGCGCACGTCCGATTTACTTCGGGCTGCTCATGCGCAGTGGGCGCCGGGCTTCGGGACAACCAATGCGGGAGTCAGGCGGATGGAAGACGACAAGGAAAATGGGATGCTTGAGACCCGGCTGGTGAGGATGCGTGGCATCGTGCAGGGCATCGGCTATCGGGAGGCCTGTGTACGGCGCGCCCATGCGCTGGGCGTCACGGGCTGGGTCCGCAACCGCATGGACGGCTCCGTGGAGGCGATGGTGCAGGGGTCACCGGAGCAGCTTGCAGACATGTGCGCGTGGCTAAGTGAAGGTATGTCCGCCGCGCTTGTCGATGGGCTTGAGGTGACTGAGGTCTCACCACCGTTCGCCCGCTTTGAACACTTCGAGCGATTGCCGACGTTATAGAGACTCTACGAGTCTTGCTGCTAACGAACACGTAATGCCGCGTGTTCAGGCCGCCAAACTGGAACTCGAGGTCGTCGACCGCCAGTGTCGTTTCCTCGACGAGTTCGCGCTTCGCTGCCTCGACGACTGACTCGTCGCATCGAATCGTCCCGCCCGGCAGTGACCAGCGAGCCCTCCCACGCTCCTTTCCCGTGCTGCCAACAGATGATGGTGGCTCGTTCCTTCATCCTTCCTTACCGCAGAGTCAGTTGATAGGTACGGCAGGCATGGCTCGCCAGCCATCGGCTAGCCTGCATGACGGGCATTTTTCCATGAAGCAGAACAGATGAAAAGTGCCATCGAGCCGCCGTCGGAAGCGGGCACATCGCGCAGTAGAGCGGCTCTTTGACGCTTTGCCGGCCCGGAACGTCGCTTGCTGAGTGGTTGTTCTCAACCATTTGAAGGGGAAAGACGATGGCGGGCGACAGTTCATACAAGCCGGGCGAAATAGTAAAAGTTTCGGGTATTTATTCGGTCGTGCATGATGATGGGAAAGACACTTTCGAGGTCACCTGCGTCGAAGGCGAACACTTCCCGCCGACACGTGGCGGCAAAGGTGCGCATTTCGAACTGAAGTACGCAGCGACACATTCACACCAGCATGGTGAACTGAAGGGCACGGAAGGCCGGAGTTAGACCAGGTTCTGACGTCGGCGCAGCGCAAAGCGATACTTTGACGGTGCGCCCATAACCTTTGGCCTTCGAGCTATGGGCAGATGGAAGTCTGGCCGCCGCCGTGGCGCTGCGACTGAAACGTGTGCACGGAGGGCTAGCCGGCGCGGAAACCTACCTCGATTTTGGGCGTTCTTCGACTACAACCATGGTCACGACTCGCAGGGCGGCGTCTCCACCTCTCAGCCGCTACCAGAAAATGCGGGATTTCGGAGCTACGCCCGAACCCGCACCATCGGTCAAAGCCAAAATCAGTTCACCACACCTTGGTTTCGTCGTTCAGAAGCACTGGGCGAGTCGCCTTCACTACGATTTCCGGCTTGAGCTGGATGGGGTGCTGGTTTCGTGGGCTTTACCCAAGGGGCTCAGCTACGACCCAAAGGAAAAGCGGATAGCCATCCAAGTGGAGGACCATCCGCTTGAGTACGCGACATTCGAAGGAACGATTCCACCTAAGCAGTACGGCGCTGGCACCGTAATAGTCTGGGACCGCGGGACGTGGGAGCCAGTCGGTGACCCCCAAAAAGCATTGGTTGCCGGCAAGCTGATGTTTCAACTCCATGGCGAGAAACTCGCGGGCATGTGGGAACTGGTCCGCATATCCAAGCCAGACGACAAACAGGACCAGTGGATGCTCTTCAAGAAGCGCGATGAATGGGCACAACCGCTGGCGAAATACGATGTCATCAAGGCGCTTCCAGACAGCGTCACCAAGAAGCCGCTGGGGCTGCTCGAAGAGCGGGAGCCGAAAGTCGTGCGACCGGCGCGCAGGAGCAACCAGGAACTAGACCTGTCTGCCGCCACGAGCGCGCCGCTCCCCGCCAAACTCGAACCGCAGCGCGCGACGCTGGCTTCGTCGCTACCGACGGGTGGCGACTGGATAGTTGAATCGAAACTGGATGGTTACAGAATGCTCGCCCGCGTTGACAAAGGGCGCGTGAAACTGTTCACGAGTGGCGGACACGACTGGACGAAGAAGCTCCCAAGCCTGGCTGCAGAGGTTGCAAACCTGCCAGTCTCCAGTGGATGGCTTGACGGCGAAATAGTCGTGCTGAGCAACGGGCTGCCAGATTTCTCCGCTCTGCAGAACGCTGTAGACGGCGTCAGGAATGAGGAAATCATCTATTTTTTGTTCGACCTCCCGTACTTCGATGGCAATGACCTCAGGAACGTCCCGCTGTGG
Source organism: Paraburkholderia sediminicola (assembly GCF_046027355.1). Taxonomy (GTDB): domain Bacteria; phylum Pseudomonadota; class Gammaproteobacteria; order Burkholderiales; family Burkholderiaceae; genus Paraburkholderia; species Paraburkholderia sediminicola_B. The sequence goes on from NZ_JAQQEK010000047.1 coordinate 21,117, forward strand.
GCGCGGCGGACGCTGCTTTTACAACTTCTCAAGGATGAGGGCGACCGCATCCGGTTCAGTCAGGACTTCGACGCTCCGGTGGCCCAGATATTTGAGGCGGCGGCTGGGCTCGGTCTCGAAGGCCTGATGTTGAAACGTCGCGACGCAGTATATGAGTCAGGAAGAACCCAGACATGGTTGAAGGCAAAGTGCCGGCTGCGACAGGAATTGGTCGTCTGCGGCTTCACCGCTAGAGGCGGCAAGGACGGAGAAGTCGGCAGCCTCCTGCTTGGATACTATGTCGGCAACCAGCTTCATGACGCCGGCAGCGTCGGCACCGGTTGGAACGCCCGTACTGGCCGGGACCTATGGGTCCGCCTGATGCCGCTCGAGGTGGATGCAACTCCCTTTGACGTCGCCGTATCGAAGCCCAGCCGCTGGTCGAGGCGTGCGGCTGGCAGCGAGCGCTGGGTTCGGCCCGAACTCGTTGCCGAGGTTGAGTTTGCCGAGTGGACTGCGGAAGGTATCGTGCGCCAGGCGTCGTTCAAGGGTTTGCGCGTTGACAAGCCCGCGCCCCTCGTCGTCCGGGAAGCCGGTGAGACTCTGACGCCAACGCCCGCCTCTCAGGCGAAGGTTACGCACCCTGAGCGTATCGTCGACCCGACAAGCGGCGTCACCAAGCTAGACCTGATTCGGTATTACGAAAGTGTTGCCCAATGGATGCTTCCGCACCTGAAGGAACGGCCGCTGGCCATGGTCCGCGCGCCCACTGGCATCTCTGGTCAGCTGTTTTTCCAGAAACACGCTGAAAAGACAGCCATGCCGGGCCTGAAAGCCCATGACCGCGATTTGTGGCTAAATCACCCGCCGCTACTGACTGTCGATACCGCTGACGCACTGATGTCGGCGGCCCAGATGAATGTCGTGGAGTTTCACACCTGGAATTCCACAGTCCTGCAAATCGACAAACCCGACCGGGTCATCTTTGACCTCGACCCGGGCGAAGGGGTCAAGTGGAAGCAGATTCAGGAAGCGGCCGTGCTTGTCCATGCGTTGCTGACGGAGCTGGACCTGAAAGCCTGGCTGAAGACAAGTGGAGGCAAAGGACTGCATGTTGTCGTGCCGCTGACGCCCCGACTGGACTACAAATCGGTGAAGGCGTTTTCGCAGGCGTTCGTCCGCCATCTGGCGAAGACCATCCCTGACCGCTTTTCGGCAACGTCCGGCGCCTCCAACAGAATTGGAAAAATCTATGTTGATTACCTGCGCAACGGAAAGGCGCAGACGACTGCCACCGCTTTTTCTGCGCGGGCACGGCCGGGGATGGGTGTGTCGATGCCGGTGTCGTGGCAGCAGCTGCCCAACCTGAAAAGCGGCGCGCACTGGACGGTGCAAACAGCGAGAGAGTATCTTAGCTTCCAGACGCAGGACCCGTGGGAAGAGTATTGGTCAACGCGTCAATCACTGGCGTCAGCCGTGAAGCGCCTGCGCTAGGAAGTCTGACGGGCTGAACACGGTCTCCGGCAGCGCACGGCGAGCGACCGTCAGCGACGGGCACAGCTCATGCTGTGCCACGCGAAGGGTCGTTTCCTCAAAATGGATAGTCTGTGAGCAGCGTCGGCGGCGGTTTCGCCGGCCGCTGCCAGGAGAATCACATGGCAGCGCGTTCCATCGCATCGCTGACGCTTTCCTTCGGTCTGGTGTCCATACCGGTGAAACTGTATTCGGCTACGGACAGCGCCGCTGGCGTTGGCTTCAATCTGCTCACGCCGGAAGGCGGCCGGGTCAAGCAGCAGTACGTATCAGAGGCCACTGGCGACGTCGTCGCCCGAGTTGACATGAAGAAAGGCTACGAATTCGAAAAGGGGCAGTTTGTCGTCTTTGCGCCTGACGAATTGAAGGCGCTTGAGGAGGGGGCGAGCCACGTGGTCGAGATTGTCTCCTTCGTCCCGGAAAGGTCGGTGGACCCGCTCTACTATGACAAGGCGTACTTCATTGCTCCCGACAAACGCGGCGGTAAGCCCTATAGCCTGCTGCGACAGGCCATGCGAGAAAGTGAACGCTGTGCGCTGGCAAAATGGTCGTACAAGGGAAAGACCCGAATCGTTCAGATACGACCGGCTGAAGAGGGGATGGTCTTCCAGCAGCTGCTGTTTGCCGATGAGGTGCGCGCGCTGAGCGATTTGCACATCGAGCAGGTTACTGTCAGTGATACGGAGCTGAAGCTCGCGCTTCAAATCATCGACCAAGTATCAGAAGACGCATATGACCCGACTGCGTACGAAGACGAAGAGAAGAAGCGGATTCTCGAAGCCATCGACCGAAAAATTTCTGGAAAACAAATTGTGTCGCCGGAGGCGCCAGTAGAGGAATCTGGCGGCCAGGTGATTGACCTGATGGAGGCGCTGCGCGCGAGTCTCAGTGCGAACAAGACGAAACGGGCCGCCCCCGCCAAAACGGCTGCAAAGACGGCTACCCCGAAGAAGGCCGCGCCCGATGAAGCTGAAGCGCTATCGGCCAAACCCCGGCGCCCGGTCAAACGCGCCGCCCCGAGAGTCGACGTGAAAGAGGCGCCCCCGGCAAAGGTTCGAGCTCGCAAGTGAACAGAAGAAATCTGTCACACGACTACTCGTTGCGAAGCCTCCAGTCGCTGCTGGGCGTCTCGCGCAGAGTTCTGTCCGGACTGATTGACGCGGGCTTTGTTCATCCCGCGCGCGGTCGGCGAAACGAACTCCGGTTCTCGTTTCAGGATGTCGTGGTCCTTCGCACCGCATTTCAACTGCAGTCGGCGAAAGTCTCATCACGGAAAATTCTGAAGGCGCTTGCCAAGCTGAAAGCCGAACTCCCCGATGAGCTTCCGCTGTCTGGAATCCGAATCACATCTGTCGGCGAAACTGTAGCGGTCAGGTCAGGACAGTCCCAATGGGACGCTGCATCAGGCCAGCACCTGCTTGATTTCGAAGTTGCACCTATCCGAGGTGATGTAGCGTTTCTGGACGCGGCACCGCGAAACCTGGCGAGCCGGGAAGAGCATGCAGAAGAATGGTTCGCACTCGCCGAGCAGCTCACCGAAACAGATGCGGTCGGTGCGGAGCAGGCCTACCGGAAAGTGCTTGAGCTTGCGCCTTCACCGCACTACCACGCGTATACAAATCTGGGCGTATTGTTGTGTGAGGCCGAAACGCGTTGCGATGAAGCATTGTCCGTTTTTGACAGGGCGCTGGAGCACTTCCCCGATGACGCGTTACTGCACTTCAATCGCGCGGTCGTTCTCGAAGAGCTGAAACGCTATGACGCCGCGGCGACAGCCTATCAGCGATGCTTAGAACTTGACCCGACACATGCCGACGCTCACTTCAATCTGGCCCGGCTGAGCGAGATTCGCGGTGACAAACAAGGACTCGTCAGGCACCTCAGTGCCTATCGTCGGCTGGTCGGCTGAGCTCGGCCGGCCGGACGTAGAGCGTGGTTTCCGGCGCAGCGGCATGCGAATTGCGCATTGCCGTACGCGGGCTCACACCTTCCGGTGCTAACGACCGCTCTGGTTTTGAGGAGACGACCATGCGAGTTTCGACAAAAGGATTTTTGATTTCAGCATTCATTCTCGGTGTTTCAGCGAATGTATATGCGCAAGGTGCGGGCGGCGGAGGAGCCGCCGGTGGTCAAGGTGGCACGGGCATGAGTAAGCCGAACGCAGGTGGCTCGACCGATACGGTGTCTGGCGCTTCCGGTGCGAATACTATGGCACCCGCCGGAACGACGTCGCACAAAAAGATGCATAAAAAGTCGAATGCCGCCATGTCGGCATCGGCCCCCACTGCGGGTTCAGGCGGCAATTGACGGATAAGGGACGGTGGTCATTTCAACGCGCGTTTTCGACAGCCGTCCAGTCCAACCCTCGCTCTCCGTGCTGTCTGCGCATTGGAAGCGGTGGCTCGCGGCCTGCGCAACGTCCCCCGCGAGCCTTTCAACATTGACCTCTAGCGCGCGGTGGCAACGTGCGCGCTGACCTTGATAGGCGGCGCCTCGTCGTCGAATGGCGGACTAGCCGCGAAGCTTTGCACTACATCAGGCCGGAACACCAGGCAGTATGTCGAGCCTCCGTATTGGAAGTATCCCAGCTCGCCGCCTTTCGCGACATGCTGACCAGGAAGCGCCTCAATGACGCACGACGACACATCGGCCATGCCCACAAATATGCAGCCGACGAGGCCAATCTCCGGGTCGTCGCAGTCGATGACGATAACGGCGCGCGCTGCAACCGCGGTCGTGTAACCCTGTGAGTCGTTCAGCCCGCCCGGGTCGATACCCTCCGATTCAGCATCGGAATAATAGCTTCCATCGACGTGGTACGCCTTTACTATCCTGCCGCTTACCGGCGCGTGCCAGCGATGATAGTTGAATGCACTCAAGAAGGCTTGGTACACGCTCCCACCCACAAACTGCTGCGCCAATTCGAGTTCGCGCGCGGTGAACATTTCCTCCAGCGAATAGGGCTGAGACTTAATCCAAAAGCGGTCGCGGAGTTCGACGTCGTGTTGGATGTTGTATGGAGAGGCTTCGCACGCGCTGACGATGATTTTGGAATTCTCAGGTTCAGCGACTGGTCGCGCGTCGGGAAGGAAACGGCGAGTGAAGAAGCTGTTCCACGATTCGAAGCCCCAGTAGGGTTTATCCGGGTCGCAGACAAACTGCGATAGCCCGAGCTGCTCTTGAGCCTCAGGAGAGAGCCACCCTTCAGGAGCCGATGAGTTCAGATACTTGCGCGAATGCGGCCCGTCAAGAAAGCCAGACCAGACGTTGAGTACCTGCTTGAGCTTGGCGTTTACGACGGGGTTGCGAAAAAGCGCATATCCAGAGGGCATGCACATAGGCCAATCAAGGACCGCGTTTAATGGGCAGTGAATCAAACTGGCTTCACTAAAGCGCGGTGCATAGGTCATCAGATAGTCGACGATGTCCATCAATTCCTCGCTGGAGGAATATCCAAGCTCATACCCAGCTTCTATGGCGTCTGTAATGGCCCGACTCAGGTCCATACGAAGCACTGGGTCACCGTCGATGAGCATCGCCAGTTCTTGCACGGCCGACGTGCGGGGAGCCAAGCTCGCGCGTTCGCGCGCTTTTTTGGCCAGGTCCTTTCTAAATGCAATGAGCTCCGCTTCCTTGCGCGGTAACCAGCCGCCTAGACGGCGGCGTTCTTCAAGTACGCTTTCTGTGCGACCGGCCATTTGCTGCTCCTTCATTCTTCGATGCTGGCAGACAGCAAGAAGCCAGCCCGAGGATGCCCCGCTCCGCGTCAGGACACAGGCTAAGGGCCGCTGGGTACATTCTTACTCCAGCGGCAAATGCGTCATCGGCAAAACCTTCAATACGGCTACGCCGCCGTCTTCAGCACGACCTTCGTCCATCCGTCATCTCTAGCGTCGAAATGGGCGTAACCCTCCGCCGCCTTTTCGAGCGGTAGCTGGTGAGAGATGATTTCAGATGGCTTCGCTTTCCCTGCGGCTATGAGGTCGCGCAGCTTCCGGTTATACGCCTTCACGTTCGCCTGGCCCGTCGCGATGTGTTGCCCTTTCATCCAAAGCTGGCCGAAGTCGAGCGCCAACTGGCCTTTTTTGGCGAGTGGGTCTTCAGCTTTCGGGTCCTCCGCGACGAAGACGCCGACGACGCCGATACCCCCAGTCGGCCGCACCGCCTTGATGAGGTTGTTCATTGTCGCGTTCGGCACTTCGTGGCCCTTGCAACTGCACTGGTATCCAACGCATTCGCAGCCTCGGTCCGCGCCTTCGCCACCGGTTAGCTCCATCACTTGGTCAGCCGACGAGCCATCGCTGTCATCAATCGGAATGGCTCCGAGCTTTTCCGCGAGCGCCAGCCGGTCCGCATGCGTATCGACAACCATCACCTTGCTTGCGCCTTTTATTGACGCGGAAAGAGCGGCCATCAGTCCGACCGGTCCGGCACCGTAGATGACTACACTGTCGCCTGGCTCGACACCGGCAAGAACTGTCGCGTGATAGCCGGTGGGAAAAATATCCGACAGCATCACATAGTCGTTCTCTTTTTCTTCGGCGTCAGGCGGCAGGACGAGGCAGTTAAAGTCGCCGAACGGAACACGGAGGTATTCCGCCTGCCCTCCGCTATATGGACCCATGCCCGCGAACCCGTACGCTGCACCCGCAACCCCCGGGTTTGCGGTCAGACAAAATCCGGTCAGTCCTTTCTCGCAGTTCTTGCAAAACCCGCAGCCAATATTGAAGGGAAGGCATACCCGGTCACCCACCTTGATGCGCTCGACGCCTTTTCCGACCTCGGCGACAACACCAAGATTCTCATGGCCCAGGATACGCCCGGTCTCCATGTTTGTGCGACCTTCGTACATGTGCAGGTCTGAACCGCAGATGTTGGTGGTCGTGATTTTCACAAGGACGTCGGTCGGCTTCTCAATTTTAGCGTCGGGCATTTCCTTCACGACGACTTTGCGTGGCCCCTCGTAAACAAGTGCTTTCATTTTCCCATCTCCATTGAAATTGGCGGCACTGCCGTTCGGACAGCGTGGCAACCAGTTCAGCATCTCCCGTGCCTCAAGGTGTCGGCATGGTTGGCTGTCGACTGGTCCAGCAATTGCGCAGTGGTCGAAATCAGCACGCGCCGGATATTCAAGCGCCAGGGAGAACACGATGTCGGCAGACACTGGGGAGGACCCAAAAAAGCGCACCACGGAACAGAAGATTGAGGTTCGAAAAGGTCAGGTAACAGAGAAGATGTCACGCGAGGCCTTCAGGCAGCGATTCATGGCCAGATTTTATGACCCTGCGTTTCGTGGCGAAGACGCGTCGCTTGGACGGCTCGAAGAAATCGCATGGGATGCGTATGCGGAAGGACGGAAGTCCCCCATCACGGCCAAGGCCGGACCGGGATTCGCTGACCCAGACTACGATTTATCTGTCGAATGGCGTGATGCCAGCGAGCGAATCAAAACTGCGCAGCGCAAACAGGCCGACCCGTCATCGGCGAGTCGCGTTCTCATCGTCAATGCATCATCTCGCAACGACTATTCGTGTCCGGGCGAGATGTCGAAAAGCTTTCGTATATCGACGCTTGTCCAAGCTACGCTCGAGTCGAAGAGCATTGAAGTGGACTTGCTGGACCTGTTGCGCCTCACGTCGGACCGCGATTTACATATCCACCCCTGCAAGGGTTGTGTCTCAACGGCTATGCCTCTTTGTCACTGGCCGTGTAGTTGCTATCCCAATCACTCGCTCGGGATGGTGAACGACTGGATGAACGAGATATACGAGCGCTTTGTGTCGGCCCACGCCGTCATTTTCGTCACACCGGTGTATTGGTATCAGGTGAGCAGCCCGCTCAAGCTCCTGATGGACAGGCTTGTATGTGCTGATGGTGGAAATCCCGACCCGACGAGCACGCACGGGAAAAAGGCGGAAGAGGCGAAAAAGCTGGAGCTTGCTGAGTGGGACTATCCGAAGCACCTCGCAGGTCGTGCCTATGGATTGGTCGTCCATGGCGACGTCGCGGGCATAGAAGGTTCTCGCCGTGCGCTGACTGACTGGCTGGACTGGATGGGCTTCGTTGAAGCGGGAGGCAAATCCCGTCTCGACCGGTTTATCGGCTATTACGAACCCTATGCAACGAGTCATGCCACCCTGGATGCAGACGACGATATGCAAAAGGAAGTGGTGAATGTCGCGCTTGCCGTTGCGAACGCCGTCACCGCCATTAGAGCGGGCAAGCTCGAAGAACCCGACGCGAACCTGGAAGCGCCACGGTCAAAATAAGGCACGGTTCAGTTGGACCCGATTCGGCGAGCGAGATAGCTGTGCTTAGCCAGGCCGAGCCACTCCATTGAACCGCCCTCACGGAGGCGCTAACCTGCAACAGAAGCAGTCCGACACTGGCTTGCGAAGCTGGTGGCGTCGCGTATCAGATAGCGACAGAAGAGGCGCAGTCACGTTCACGGCTTCGTCCAGTTTAGGGCCGCGGGAGCAAGGTATCGAATGTTCAGTGCTCGCACGTGTATTCATGCACTTCCGGGTGTGGTTCGTCCAGAAGGTTATGAATCAGCTTTATCAGCTGACCTATGGGGGCTGGCTTCAACAAAAGCACGTTCCATAACTGTTCACTCGGATGAGGCGGCAACGCGGCCGACAACATCACCACTGGAATGCCGGCCATCGCAACGTCGGCCTTCAATCGTCGACACAATTCAACGCCATCAATGCGCGGCATCATCCAGTCGGTCACGATGACACCTGGTCTCTCGATAGCAGCGGCATCGAGCGCCGCCTGCCCGTCGAGCGCCGTGAGCACGCGGAATCCTTCTCGCTCCAGCAGCCATCGAAGGGGGCGCAGAATGTTTGGGTCATCGTCAACAAGAAGTAACGTCGCCAATTTACGGACCGCTTTCGCATCAACAGGTTAACCTAATACTGTCGCAATAAACGTTCCTGGCCTCGCCGCCGCTGCGGTCGGCGGTGCTGCCGCCATTGGTCTTTGTGGCGCAGCGACTACAATCTATCCAGCGCGGCAATTTTTTCCGCTCATCGGTGGTGCAAGTTACAACTTGGAGGCCATATGGTCAGACCGTCTGCGCCCTCCGCAGCGGACCGCGCACGCTACGCGGGCACACTTGCCACAACGGCGCTTGGCACGCGCCCCCATCGACCGCCCGATTTCGCTGCTGAAAGCGAATCGATGCATCGTCTGGCGCGGGCGCTGACCTCCTCGGATGGCGCTATGCTCCAGACGCTCTCGGACATGGCACTTAATTTGTGTGAGGCGGGTAGCGCGGGCATTGCGTTGCTGGAACGCGGCGCCGACGGCGCACCGGTCTTCCGCTGGGCTGCGGTTTCGGGCGAATGCGTCGCCGCCATAGGTACTACGCCACCGGTGGAAGACAGCCCGAGCGGCATCACGCTCGATTTGGCTACGGGGCAACTATTCTCGTTTCCCCAAAACTACTTCACATGTCTGCAGCACGTTGTCCCCGAGATTATCGAAGAACTGGTCGTACCGATTCCTGGCGAACCGGAGCCATGGGGCACTGTCTCGGTGATGTCTCACGACAAGGAGCACCTGTTTGACTCCGAGGACCTCAGAATCCTGACCAGCCTCGCGAACTTCACCTGCGCTGCGCTCACCATAACGCGGGCAAAGGCTGATGCTGAAGCCCGCGCGGCTGAAGCGGAGGCAGCGAGGAATGCACTGGCTCTGGCTGAAGCACGCAAGGACGATTTCATTGCGACCCTGAGCCATGAGTTGCGCAATCCCATTGCCCCGATTGACAGCGCCCTGACTGCAGCGCGGAAGCTCGCTTCAGACAATTCCGCCGTGTTGTCGGCTTTGGGTATCGCCGACAGGCAGATTCGATTGTTGAAACGACTCGTGAGCGACCTGCTCGACGCGTCCCGGATACGGCACGGCAAACTTTCCGTCCGTCCCTCCTACGGGTTACTTCAGGACATCGTGGGGGACGCGGTGACGGCGATGAAAGCTGACGCCAACAACGGTCAGCATCGACTGCATACCATTGTTCCGCCGTATCCGGTGACCGTTCACGCGGACCCGGCCCGTCTCACGCAGGTTGTGTCGAATCTGCTGTCGAACGCGGTGAAATACACCCCCCCCGGCGGCGACATCACTTTATTGGTAGAGGCGCCGGACCTCAACACCGGTTCGATACACGATTCATCGCCTCGCACCGCAGTCATCACGGTGAAGGACAACGGCGCTGGCATTTCATCTTCGTTGCTGCCACACGTCTTCGACATGTTTGCCCAGTCGGCTTCGGCGCGCCGGCATGCAGGAGGCGGACTCGGAATTGGACTGGCCGTCGTGAGGCATCTGGTGACGGCACACAATGGCACAGTCACAATTGCGAGCGCTGGCGAAGGCCAGGGGACGGAAGTCAGCCTGCAACTGCCCATCGTCTGCGCGAGCACGGGTGAGGTCACCATCATCGCGAGGCGCACGATGGCACCAATGCGCATCCTCCTTGTAGACGACAACGCAGACGCGACGGAGGCAGTAGGCACCTTGCTGGAACTGGAGGGGCACGAAGTGAAGCGCGCACAGAGCGGGCCCGACGCGCTCTCGATAGTGGAGTCATTTACTCCGGATGTTGCCCTGATTGACATCACAATGCCTGGCATGGACGGCCTTGAGCTTGCGCAACTGCTTCGTCTGCGGGCGCAGTGCTGCCTGACGAAGCTGGTGGCATTGACGGGCTACACCGATGCCGCCGGCAGACTCCAGACCGACGAACGGATATTTGACGGTCATCTGACCAAGCCGCTGTCGCTCGATGACCTCGCAGATGTTCTACGAGCTTCATAGGGTTGAGTCAGCCGATGACAAACGACGGGAGACAGTTTCACACGATAGTTGCGCTGGCATGGACACTCCGCTCGAGGGCTACATGGCTGCATGCGAGAACGCGTTCATTCGCGCTGCGCAGCTGCAACACCAGGGCCACCTCTCCGAGACAGCCCGCTTCCTTGGCATTTCCTGCAAGAGCTTGGGAGAAGATACGCGAGCATGCGACTGCGGCCGGGCCGCTTCATTAACCGCATTCGCAGATGCGTCGGCTTGCAACGGGAGTACGCGCATGGAATCTCACGATAAGGACGAGCCAATCGAGACCCGACTGGTGCAGGTGCGTGGCCAGGCGCAGGGCATCGGCCATCGGGAGGCCTGTGTACGCAGGGCGACAGCGCTAGGCGTCACAGGCTGGGTCCGCAACCGGATGGATGGTTCGGTAGAGGCGATGCTGCAGGGCTCGCCGGAGCAGCTGGCAGAAATTTGCGCCTGGCTGAGCGAGGGCATGTCCGCAGCACTTGTCGACGCGCTTGAGGTAACCGAGGTGCCGCCACCGTTCGCCCGCTTTGACAACTTCGAGCGTTTGCCCACGCTGTTAATGCAGGGGAACCGCTGCAGTGGAGGTTACGCTCAGCAGGGAGCTGGAACAATGTCGCGCAGCGCGCCCCGATGCGGATTGAAACGGATATGACAGCAACAGCCGCCAGTCCGCGTTCGGCCTTGAGCCGTCGGGCCGCTAGGATTCGTTCCGCGATATGCGCGCTCGAATACCCGTCCAGTGCCATCTGCGAGCATGGTGTTTTGGGACCGCTATTGGTGAGGTGACCCCGTCCTTCGCCGACGCGGTCGGCACATCCCAACGATGCAACCATTATGTAGAAGTTCATCGACATGACTTGTCCTCCACCCACGTTTTACTTGTCATCCACCCACAGTTTACTTGTCCTCCACACACGTTTTGCTTGTCCTCCACCCACGGAAAATGGGTATCCACTTCTGAATCCTCCCCTGTGGCCAAGGAGTTTTCTCGGTCCACCGCTCCGGTAATCATATAATCTCTAATCTGTGTAATTCCCTATGCGTGAGCGAGGCGTCTCCCGATATTCGCTCCTGATAGCGCTTCTGTTCAATTCCTTGAGCTTGCGTGTATCGGTGCTCGTTTTCGAGCGTAGGGTTTATGGCAGCCAGAACAAGGAGTTGGCCCATGCGAGTGGCATCTCTCCCATCAAGACTGGCGCCCGCGCTGTTTCTTAGGACGCGGCGGCGCAGTTGAAAGTCACCGCGCCTTGGCACGTTCCCTGGCTGCCCTCTGCACAGTTTCAAGAAAGCTCTTAGCGCAAATCCGCCTGCGCTGCGGCTAGCGTCCTTCTCGCGTCATTAGTTCACGTTTTCTTGTAGTCAATGTTGTAGGCGCCTGCTTTGTGCGACACGTCAATGCGACGTTGCATGGCTTCAAGGCTCTCCCGACGTCGCAACTCGTGATACTCACGCACAGCGACAGGCGGAGTGGCGGACTTTCTGCTTGGATAACAGGTGCAGCCGGCGCATGTTTCGAGCGCTTTGCCGCAAATTTTCGGTAGTTATTGGCGGACATGTTCATTCTCCGCGATTGAAGACGGTGAGGGCAATCCTCGTACTGCTCGTCGTGTTGTTACTCATGTCGGCATACATCAAGCACCTTTCCGCCAAAGACACGATTCTGTCGCTGGTCACGGTGACTAAGGCACTAGTCCCGGAAGGTTTGGTGCTGGTGTCGACGCTTGCGTTCGCCATGGGAGCGTTACGAGCCGCGCAAAAGCAGGTGCTGGTCCAAAAACTCGGTGCGGTCGAATCATTGAGCCACCTCACCGTGCTATGTATGGACAAGACAGGAACGCTTGGAACGAATCATCTGCAGTTTCATTCGTTGGTCCCGTTCTCCGGCTCGACTGATGCGGTCGGTCGGTTTTTGCAGCTTTTCGTCGGAGCCGTTGGTTCTCAGAACCAGACCACCGAGGCAATTGCTTCCGCCTATCCGGCCCTCAAGAGCAATGTGCTTGGCGAGTTGCCGTTCAGCAGTGAGACGAAGTTAAGCGCCGTACGCCTGAATGTCGATGGGAAGGAATTTTCTCTCTGGCTTGGAGCACCTGAGGCGCTCGGGGAGAAACTTCTGACACCCTCCCAGAGAGAGCAGCTTGATACGCTTTTGCACAAAGGCATGCGCGTGCTCGTTATAGGCCGTTCAGACGCGGCATTATCGGAGCCCTCAGGCGATATGCGTTTTTTGGGGTTCGTTGTTCTCTGCGACGAGCTTCGTACCGATGTGGGCAGTGCATCGTGACGTCTGTCTGAAGGTGTTATCCGGCGACAATCCGCTGACCGTCGCAGCAGTCGCACGCCTTGCTGGCATGACCGTTTACGGTTCGACCTTGAGCGGCCTGGGGCTGGCCGGCATGAACCCTGAGGAATTCGAGAAGGCAGTCGACGACGGCCAGTTTTTCGGGCGACTCGTGCCGGCCCAAAAGCAGGAGATTATCAAGTGCCTGCAATCGCACGGCAGCTTCGTGGGCATGATAGGCGACGGAGTTAATGATGTGCTGGCGCTAAAACAGGCAGATATTGGTGTTGCCATGAACTCCGGAGCCGCCGCGGCTCGGGATGTCTCCGATATCGTTTTATTGAAAGACTCGTTTGCTCATTTGCCCGCCCTCTCCGAAGAGGGTGACAGAATTATTCACAACATCAAACGCATTCTGCAGCTGTTCCTCACGAAGAACGTGTACAGCCTGTTCTTTGTCGGATTCGTAGGTTTTGTTGGGCTCAGTTTCCCCCTGAGCCCCCGGTACATTACGTGGATTGACATCCTGACGATAGGCGTACCCGCGACCCTTTTGACGCTGATGAAGCCGGGCATCGGAAAACAATCGACGAAACGCTTCCTCGGGGAACCGTTGAAGTTCGCTATTCTCGCCGGCCTCGTTACCGCGTTTTGCTCACTCCTCGTGTACGCGAATTTCTTCCTGTTCCAGGACAGGGGTGAGCAATACGGTACTACAGCCAGCGTGTCGGTGATTGTACTTATCGGCTTGTACGTGCTTACGCTGGTGACAACCCAGGAGCGGGGAAAGGCCGGCACGGCGTTGCAGCGTCGAACCATTACTACATTTTTGGCCACAGCCCCGCTGCTTCAGCTTGCGGCAGTTTATTGGCCACCCTTGCAGAAGGCGCTCGGCATGGTCCCACTTGATGCAGATTCCTGGATTACCATCATCATCGCTTCAGTGCTCGGAATGACGACTTTGCACTACGTTCTCAAGGATGAAATTCGTAAGCGATTTGTGGGAATTTGATGGTGCTGGTGCTTTTAAACTGGTGTGTATCGCGCTATGCGAAGGACCCGCCTGCGAGACCGTCACTTTGTCGGCAGGCACTACGGGCCACGCAGCGCTATTTCAAAGATTTCCAGGAACGGGAGGCGAGCGTGCGCAGCAGTGCCTACATCGCCGCTACCGTGGCGAATAGACCGCCGCCGAGTCAAAAATAAGTTGTAGCATCCATGCACTCCGTCCTTCGAGCTGCTCCCGTATCGCCGATGTCGTTTGCTCCGTCAGCGTCTTAGCTTCGGCCTCGCGACGAGCACGGCCGTCCATCGCCACTCCAGCCAGACATTGGCCGCCCAGGCACTGCGGGTTGGCAGCCCTTCGACACTTTACAATCTCATTTGCCGCCGTGCTTCGCCTGCCAACGTTGCATGAACGCAATCTCTTCGTGTTGGGCCTTGAGAATGTTTTTGGCCAATCGCTTTAACTCCGGGTCCTTTCCGTATTTAAGTTCGACCTCTGCCATCGCTACTGCTTCTTGGTGATGCGGAATCATATGCGCCACGAAATCCTTGTCGGCGTCTCCCGTATATGAAGGTGCACTCATATCCTTCATCATCTTCTCGTCTGCCTCCTTGAAAGCAGGTGTCGACGGGCCTGCCCCAGAATCAGCCGAGCTGGACATCTTCATTCCGGGCATCGATGCGCCCTGTTGCGCGCCGGCGGGAAGAGTCCCAATGGCCAATACGATACCTGTGAGAACCGTAGCTGCGCTGCGAGCGAATGGGTATTTCATCTTGAATCTCCGTGGTGGAAGGTCATTCGGAGTGACCGTGATGTTGATGGTGAGCATGCTTATGCGAGCCATGATGTTCGTGGAAGCCGTTCTCATGTTCACGGACCTCCATTATTCGCATCATCTCGGAGCCGCCGGTCCTGAAAAATATGACCATCAGCGCGAGAAAGAGGGCACAGAAGATGACGTCGAGCACGGTGGTGTAGTTGAAGGTAATCGCTGCGTCCACGACTGCCGTATGCCGTTCCGTCGGGACTCACCCGAAGGACTGGAACAGCGCTTCGACCACGAGTGCCGCTGAGACCATTGCAAGATAGAAGGTCACTGCGAGGAACACCGTCATCCGGCCGCCGTAGTACTTCCTGTAGATGTTAAGGATGGGAAGAATGATGAGGTCGCCAAAGATGAACGAAGCGACACCGCCGAAGCTGATACCGCCATTCCACAGTACGGCGGCGAGCGGCACGTTACCCACGGAACATGTAAACGACGCAACGGCAATGAGCGGACCTACAAATGCACCCCAAATCATTGCGGCCGTTCGATGACTGACGAGGAAGAATTTCTGCCAGAAGCTGTCCGGCACCCAGGCGCCGAGCGCGCCCGCGACGAGTTGCCCGATACCGATGTCGCGCCACAGCATCGACCAGTTCATCACGTAGCTGTGGCTGATGGCTATCCACCCCTCCCGCGAAGCGAGACGTTGCTTCCAGCTCCCGCGCTGTTCGCCCAACGATGTGCAAGTACTTCGGTTCATTAAGCAAGCGCGCCGACTCGGCTTTTCGATGACCAAATCACCCTTTTGCTCGGGCTGTGGCAACACGGCCGGCCGAGTAGGGAGGTCAAACGCCTGGCCGCGGGGCATATTTCAGCAAGTGCCGCTCAAACTCAATCGTTTCATTCATTCATATTGCGGTAACTTCATTCCTGTCGTGTTTCTCATCCTGACCAGCCGCCGGTCGCGTGTCGGCGTGCAGGGCAGGCAAAAGGTGTGCCGCTAGGCTCGCGCAAGTCAGGGCCAACAACGAGAATCGACGGGGCGCCAACGAGAAGTGCTCCGCTCTTCACGAGCGGCTTCGGTACGCTTCGTAGTCAGCCGTCGTGCAATGAACAAATCAACTATGTGCATCAGCAGGTCGATAGGAGCCGGCTTGCGAAGGAAAGCAGCCCAGCCACGCGGTTCATCCGGTGGTTCCAGCATTGCGGACAACATGACGACCGGTATCCCTGCGAGGGACGGCTGACATTTGAGACGGCGGCATAGCTCTGCGCCGTCCATTTCAGGCATTTGCCAGTCAGTGATAACGAGTTGTGGAATATTACGGGCTGCCTTCCGCAACGCGTCGCATCCATTTTCGGCAAGTACCACGTGATGGCCGCCGCTTTCCAGGGCCAGTTGGAGAGCCCACCGGTTTTCAAGGTCATCGTCTACAAGGAGTACGGTAGACATGGCACTTCACGCGTCACAGGATTATCCCTGTCTGGCGCAAACGCTGTACCCGAGGGAAGGCTTGCTGCGGTACGTAGGCACTACCTAGGCCGAGAGTCGCGCACCTGCTACACGGCAATTACGGCACGGCGCCGAGGTCCGGACCTGAGGAACCGCGACCGCACAGGCGCCGGCACCGGGTCGGGTCGACCGCCGCATCCTTCCTCTTGCTCTGCCCCAGATATGGTCACCTCGATTCCCCGCTTGAGCTGTCGGTCAGGACGAGCCGAAATTCCGTTTCGTCAGCGCGACGTGTCCCCACCGGACGCGAGGATGGAAGTAAGTGCCTGCATATCCACGGGTTTCGTCATGTGACGGTCAAAGCCAGCTGCAAGCGCTGCCACGCGGTCGTTCTCCGACGCGTCTCCCGTCAATGCGACGAGCTTCAGATGTTTAAGCGTTGGCCGGGTTCGTAGCTCTGCCGCCAACGAAAAGCCATCGATGTCAGGCATATTCACGTCGATGAACGCGACGTCAGGAATGAAGTCGTCCAGAGCGCTCAGTGCCTCAGGCGCACTGGTTGCGGTACGGACGACGTGGCCGTCCAGACTGAGCAGGAGCGCAAGTGACTCCGCCGTATCCCTGTTGTCATCCACCACGAGCACGCGGCAGGGCGCCGCGCAAGGCACTCCGCCATGAGGCGGTGTACCGGGCAATTCAGGCCCGCGCGCCAACGGCAGACGAATGGTTACCGTTGTTCCGGAGGACGACTCGCCGCTTTGGACCGTGACGGTGCCGCCGTGCGCCTCTACCAGATATTTCACCAGGGCGAGCCCGATTCCCAGACCGGCTTCCGTCGAAGGAGAGCGGCTACCGCGCTGGGTGAACATGTCAAAGACGTGAGGCAACGCTGGTGCGGATATGCCATATCCTTCGTCGGCGACGGTCATCAACAAGGTAGGCTCAGTCGTCGACCCGGTAGGTGTTGCCGGAGCCTCTACAGCCGCAGTCAAAACTATGCGACTGCCATCTGGTGAGTATTTCGCGGCGTTGCTCAATACGTTGACAAGCACCTGGGTAATGCGGCCGGCATCGACGTAAACCAGCACCGCCTCAGACGGCGCGGTGACGTTAAGCATGTGCTTGCGCGCCTCCATTTGCGGCCGGACAGCGGCAATTGCATCGCTCAGAATGTTTGCCAGAAGGCTGTTCTCTGGCTGTACCGTGACCTTGCCCTGCCGGATTCTGGACGCGTCGAACAGGTCGTCAACGAGGCGCTGCAACCTGTGGAGCTGACGTTCGGCAATATCCAGCGCCTGCTCCGCCTGTTGTGATTGGAGTTCCAGACGTCCCAGACATTTGATGGCGCTGTCGATGGGGGCAATCGGGCTGCGCAACTCGTGGCTTAGTGTCGCTATGAATTCGTCTTTACGCGCCTCCGCTTCGCGCAGGGCGGACTGGGCAGCTTCGGCCTGAATGGCCCGACTTTCGGCTAGCGCCTTCATGCGCGCCACATGCATCGTCGCGCCGGTGAAATCTGCGAGGCTGGTGAGCAATCGCAGGTCCTCGGCATCGAAGCGAACTTCAGGACGTTGCGACATCACCCAGATGGCGCCCCACGCGTCGTCCCGGACAGGAATTGGCACGAGCAATGCCTCGACCACGGGTGGGGACAGCATCTCGATGGACGGAAAGAAGCGCTGTGGCGTTCCGAACAGCTCCGGTCTGCCCAGAGCCAGCGTAACGCCGCACAGGCTGTCGTCGAAGGGCCGGTGAGTATTGAGAAGGGGCACAGCCCGCCCCGCGAGAGCCGCCCACCGGAAGCTGGCAGGTCGGTCGGGTGGCGACTCAAGTACGCTGATGCCTGCGCTGTCCGCGCGACACAGCCGCGCAGCTTCGCGTGCAAGTGTATCTAGCATCTCTGTGTCTGACGTGGCCAGGGCATGGGCGAGTTCGCCCAAAACCTTTGCCTCTGCTTCATAATCCGGATGCCGACTTGGCCTCGAATACAGTGCAGAAGTTATGAGCGACTGGCGATGGCTCTCGCGGATGTTGTCCGGCTTCGGGATGGTCATAAGCTGTGAAAGGCTTTTTCAGGAATGCGTTCCAGCTCGTCGAGACGCCAGTCCGGATTCGACGGGCGCAACAACAATCATAGCCGTTTGCGCCGCCTATCCTGGTTTTAAGGACTCCACCGGATGCATGTTTCTGCCGGTTCGCTCACCGATTCTACGAAACAGAACGGCGGCAATGCGACATTTTTAAGCGTGTTCTCACACAGGGCCGAAAAGCTGGCCTTACGCAAGTCTCTCGCGAAGACAGGCTGGACGATGCCTAGCGGCCCATGTCCCTTCGCTCGCCTTGCGTTTGAACGCAAGGTACAAGCGATGTCCACCACGACGACATCGGGCCTGCGCCACTAACTGCAAGGCATCTTGCACATGCTCCGCACGGCAGCTCGCGAGTTGCAGGAAGTCCTCAACGACGTCGTGGGCGGTGAGTGCAAGCTTGCTGACCAGGCCGTGGCCTCACCCGTGCGCGTCGACCCAGGCGCGGGCCCAATCCAAGCCAGCATGTTGCGCGTCCTCTTCACTGTCGAAATGACCGAGGACACCCGATGCTTCGATTAGCTTACCGCTCTTGGTAATGGTCCCGCTTCCCGCATAACGCTCCGGCCGGAGGATGTCTTTCTGCTGAAGGATGGCGTGGCCCCACATGTTGTAGTCGCGATAGCTTTCCGACTCCATCAGCGCCCAACCTTTGCCGATGCTCCGCGCGAACTCACGCGAAGCACATTTCCCTCGGGAGCTATCTGGCGAGGAATGTCCGACATGTCAGGCTCCTTCGCTGGAACGACTTCTTGCATGAGGTGTTGCTTCGCCATGAGCCTGGTTGCAGATGTCGGCGTGCGGCGTGCGTGCACTTTCACTGCATGGGGCGCGACATGCCGACGAGTTACCAGCTTGTGTGCGGTACTGACGCTGTGTGGTGCGGTCGTGCGCGCCTCTGGTGGATTCCACATCTCCGAATATCCGCCAGTTGCGAACGCTGTCGGCGCCATCGTCGCTGCCAGTAACGCCAATCCAATTCTTTTCACGGTTTCTCCTTGCTGGCCGTTCGTTGCCGCCACTCTTTGCAACCAATTGCTTGGCCGACGCACCCGCCGTCACACCCGGGACAATAATGCCGGTCTCGTATGTCAGCGTTGACGCGCCAGACATTGTCGTTCGCCGGACTTGCTGTGCCAACAGTGCGTCCATTCTCGCGCGCGTAAAACGTCGGCTCACCAGCTTTGCCGCGCCGGACCGCATCATCGACGCACTCGTCCCCGAAAGCATTACGCATCGTTGACGTGAATGTTGCCACCTCCGGCATCGGATGGCCGACCTTGCGAACGCGTGCATCCACGATTCAGTTCCCGATAAAAAGTGTCAGTTCACTATCTCAGAATTGCGTGTACGATACTGTATAAATATACAGGTTTTTTGATGCCACATGTCCAGCGCTACTGTCACGGCCGAAGAGATACATCCGTCTTTGTGGCGTGCGTCCCAGCTCGCGCGTGGCCGTGGGCGGGTGGTTGAGACCGGCTATCCCGCGCTGTCTGCCGAACTTCCCGGAGGGGGCTGGCCGGTTGGAGCTCTCGTTGACCTGACGGTGCAGCAAGCCGGCGTGGGCGAATTGCGGCTGTTGCGCCCCGCGCTCAGTGCCGCAGGCAACCGGCCGGTTGCATTCGTGCAGCCGCCTCACACTCCAGACGGACTTGGACTCAGCTACATCGGACTTTCCATCGACCAGGTGCTGCGGGTGAAAGCGCAGAAGACCGCAGATGCGCTCTGGTCGGCTGAGCAGATTCTGCGGGCAGGCAGTTGCAGCGCACTCATCTTCTGGACGCAGTACGCGCAGGCCTCATCGCTGCGACGGCTTCATTTGGCAGCGCAGTCATCCGAAACGCTCTTCGTGATGGTCAGGCCCTTGGCTGCCGCGCAGGATTCATCGCCCGCGCTGTTACGGCTGGCTTTAAGACCATCAGCCGACGGTCTGACCGTTGACATTGTGAAACGACGAGGGCCCGCCCGCGCAGAGCCTCTGTCGATTCCCCTTCAACCAACTCCTGTTCTGCTTTCCCGACATGCGCGTCTTTCTCGCCGTCCACTTGCCGAAGTTGCCGCTCGAGGTGTTCCGACCGAAGTGGTCATCTGAGCCCGCGCACGGAAGTGCAGTACTGGAGAAAGACAAAGTGGTCATTACAGACAGCACGGCACGTGCAGCTGGCGTGCGCCTCGGTATGAAGCGCGGCGGAGTGCTGACACTGTCGCCGGAAACGGAGATGCATGAACGCGATGCCGCGAAGGAGGCAGCGGCACAGCGCGAGGTAGGTGTTGCCTTGATGCGCTTCTCACCGGAGGTCGCCTTGCTTGACGAAGCGACCGTCGTAGTTGAGGTTGGTGCAAGTCTTCGACTCTTTGGCGGGTTGCTCGCATTGTGTCGGGAAGCGAAGACTGTTCTCGGGACGCTTGGGCTTACTGCGCGAATCAGCGCTGCGCCCACCGGCCAGGGTGGATGGCTGCTCGCAAAGTCTGGGAACCGCCGTGTGCTCAAGCTCGCATCGCTTGAGCAACGGCTGGCCGCTCTGCCGATGATGGCCGTTCCCGAAGTTCGTCCGTTCGGAGACTGGTTCTCCGGGCTTGGCTGCGTGACCATTGCTGACGTTAGACGTCTGCCACGCGCCGGCCTGCAGCGTCGATGTGGTGAACATCTGCTCGACTCGCTCGACCGCGCATTCGGCATCGCGCCCGAACTCTTTGACTGGCTCGAGCTGCCGCCCAGTTTCTCCGCACGTATCGAAATGCCGGACCATCTCGAGCATGCTGACGGCGCAGTGTTCGGTGCGCATCGGCTCATCGTGCAATTGTGTGGCTGGCTTTGCGCCAAGCAACTGGCGGTTACGGCCATCAAGCTGCTGCTCGAACATGAACGTGGGCGCGACGCTATCGAGCCAACAAACATCGACATCGCGTTAGGCGAGCCGACCTGGAAAGAGGAGCATCTAGTCAGGTTACTGAAGGAGCGGTTGCACCGGATTGAGCTGGCTGCACCGGTCATCGCGCTGCGACTCGATGCGTCCAAAGTGGAACCTGCGGCACCGGCCTCCGACACGCTGTTCCCGGACCCGGGAGGTTCCAAGGAAGACCACGCCCGTCTCCTTGAGCTGCTCGTTGCGCGGCTCGGCGAAGACAACGTTCTTCGTCCCGCGCCCACCGCTGACCATCGCCCGGAGGTCGCCAACCGTTGGGTGCCGGTGACGCTCAAGTCGAAGCAGGAAGCACTTCCGCTCGGTCTGCCAAGACCGACCTGGATGCTCGACAGCCCGGTGAGACTGCTGATGCGTCAGCATCGTCCCTTCTATGGGTCTCCACTGCGGATGGTGTCGCCCGGTGAGCGTATCGAAGCTGGCTGGTTTGATGGTGAGCTCGTGACGCGTGATTATTTCGTAGCACAGGCGGAGGACCAGAGTTGCTACTGGATATATCGCGAGCGCGTCAGCAGCCGCGACGCGGAGGAAGAGCAGCGGTGGTTCCTTCACGGACTGTTCGGCTGATGCGCCATGGACACTACCTTCAATGTCCTGCCGGCGTACGCCGAGCTTTCCTGCTTCTCGAATTTCAGCTTCCTGCATGGCGCTTCGCATGCCGAGGAGCTGTCCGAGCGCGCGGCACAGCTGGGCTATTCGGCGCTCGCGGTCACGGACGAATGTTCGCTAGCCGGTGTTGTGCGTGCACACGTCGCTGCGAAGGAAGCCAGGCTACCGTTTATCGTTGGCTCGTTCTTCCGCCTCGTCAATGCCGACGGCTCGCCCGCATTCGGAATTATCCTGCTCGCGAAAAACCGTGAGGGGTACGGCAACCTGTCCGAACTGATTACGCTTGCGCGCACCCGGGCAACCAAGGGCGAATATCGCCTGACGCCACAGGACCTGTCGCGCCCAGAGAAGGAATATCGACACCTTCGCGGAATGCCGGACTGCCTCGCCATTCTTGTGCCGGATTTCCCGGCCAACGAGGATGTCCTTGCCGCACAGGTCGAGTGGATGGACGATACATTTACGGGCCGCGCCTGGGTAGGGTTGGTGCTTCACCAGCGCGCCATGGATGACATTCACCGTGGCTCGGTCGAGTTCATCGCGCGCAACCTGGATGTGCCCGTGGTGGCACTGGGGCATGTCGTCATGCATGTCCGCTCGCGCAAGCCACTGCAGGATACGATGACCGCCATCCGCGTAGGCAAGCCGGTACACGAATGCGGCTATGAACTTGCGCCAAATGCCGAGCAGCACTTGCGTTCACGGCTCCGGCTCGCAAATCTGTACCCAGCCGAAGCACTCGCAGCGACCGTCGACATTGCGAGCCGCTGTACGTTCTCGCTCGACGAACTGCGCTATGAATATCCGGACGAACTGGTACCCGCGGGCATCAACCCGAAGGCATATCTTCGGCAGGAAACATACATTGGCGCGCAGCGGCGCTTTCCATCTGGCATCCCGCACAACGTACAGGGGCAGATTGAGCACGAGCTTGAGCTAATAGCCGACCTCAAATACGAACCGTACTTTCTGACTGTGTACGACATCGTGCGCTTTGCGCGCAGCGAGCACATCCTTTGTCAGGGGCGCGGCTCGGCCGCCAATTCGGCGGTCTGCTATTGCCTAGGCATTACCGAGGTCGACCCTGCGCGCGGCAACATGCTGTTCGAACGGTTCATATCGAAGGAGCGCGGTGAACCGCCGGACATCGACGTCGACTTCGAACACCAGCGTCGCGAAGAGGTTATCCAGTACATCTATCGCAAGTATGGTCGCGACCGCGCAGCAATCGCCGCCGCTGTTTCAACATACCGGCCTCGAGGTGCATTGCGCGAAACCGGCAAGGCGCTTGGCGTTGACCCACAGATTGTCGACGTGGTCGCGAAGAGCCATCACTGGTTCGACACGAGCCAGGACCTGCTCAAGCGCTTCGCCGAATCCGGGCTTGACCCGGAGAAGCCGCTCATCCAGGCGTGGGCGCGACTCGCGTCCCAACTCCTTGGCTTTCCACGCCACCTGTCTCAACACTCAGGCGGTTTCGTCATCAGTCGCGGGAAGCTCACGCGGCTTGTCCCTGTCGAGAATGCGGCGATGGCGGACCGGTCCGTCATCGAGTGGGACAAGGACGACCTTGAGGCGCTCGGCCTCCTGAAAATCGACGTGCTCGCGCTTGGCATGCTGTCTGCAATCCGCCGGGCCCTCGACATTGTGTCGGAACAGCGCGGTGAGCGATTCGAAATGCAGGACATTCCGGCTGAGGACTCGCATACGTACGAGATGATTTCCGCCGCGGACACGGTAGGCGTTTTCCAGATTGAGTCGCGAGCGCAGATGAGCATGCTGCCGCGCATGAAACCGCGTACCTTCTATGACCTCGTCATTGAGGTAGCCATCGTCAGGCCAGGACCGATTCAGGGTGGTGCTGTCCATCCTTACCTGCAACGTCGTCAAGGCTTCGAACCCGTGACGTATCCTAGTGAAGCGCTGAAGACGGCGCTCGGACGGACGCTAGGGGTCCCGATTTTTCAGGAGCAGGTGATGCAGGTCGCGATTCTCGCGGCCGGTTTCAGTGCGGGCGAGGCCGATGCGTTAAGACGGGCAATGGCCGCATGGAAGCGCAAAGGCGGCCTTGAAAAATACTATGACCGCATCGTGAATGGCATGCTTGAGCGCGGCTATGAGCAGTCGTTTGCCGAAGGCATCTTTGAGCAAATCAAAGGGTTCGGCGAGTACGGCTTCCCGGAAAGTCATGCGGCAAGCTTCGCGTTGCTGGTATATGCAAGCAGTTGGCTGAAGTGCCACGAGCCCGAGGCATTTCTTGCTGCCATGCTCAACAGTCAGCCGATGGGTTTCTATTCGCCATCACAGCTTGTGCAGGACGCACAGCGCCACGGCGTGAAGGTGCTGCCAGTTGACGTTGCTATTAGTGGTTGGGACTCAGTGCTGGTGCGCTTCGCCAACAACGACCGTCCGGCCGTGCGTCTCGGACTATCGTTGGTGCGCGGCATGAAGGACGGCGCTGCCGAGCGTATCGAGAATGCCCGAGCCGTTCGAAGCTTCGAGAGCGTGAAGGACCTCGCTCGCCGAGCGCAGCTTGACCGCAAAGACCTTCACGTTCTTGCGGACGCCAACGCTCTTGCTTCGCTTGCTGGCAATCGTCGGGAGGCGCTGTGGCAGTCTGTTGCCGCCGTGCCAGACAGAGACATGCTCGCCGTTGCGGCGGTCGAGGACGAGACGCCCGAGCTTGGGGCACCGACAGAAGCTCACGACATCGTGTCCGACTACCGGTCCATCGGACTCACGCTCGGTCGACATCCGCTTGAGTTATTGCGCCCGCAGTTGCTTGCAAATCGGCTGATGCCGGCGTCGACGTTGCGCACTTATCGCGATGGACGACTTGCACGGGGCTGTGGACTTGTGACCGTGCGTCAGCGGCCTGGCACAGCCAAGGGGGTCATGTTTGTCACCCTTGAAGACGAGACAGGAAACGTGAATGTCATCGTTTGGCCAAGCCTATTGGAAAAGCAAAGGAAGGAAGCGCTCGGCGCTTCGTTGCTCGCTGTGTATGGGACCTGGCAATGCCAAGGAGAGGTTCGACATCTGGTCGCGCAAAGGCTTGTCGACATGTCACACCTTCTCGGCGGCTTGACGAGCACGAGTCGGGATTTCTGCTGAGCCCGAGATGACGGAGATGTGCTAGTTTCCGGATTGTGACCACGCGTTAACTGGAGAACTGCGATGTGCTATTCGGCTCAGATTCAAGCTGACTACCGCAAGTTTGTCCGAACCTTTGGTGCTCTCATGGACATCGACGAGTTTGCGCGTCTGTTCTTCGAGCGCGCCGACGGCATCAATAAGGCAAAAGTGCCCAAGGCGATGGAAGCTGCCTTTGCAGCGCCGGAGACCGACGCGGAGCAGAGAATCAAAGCATTCATCGACCAGTTCAATCGCGACCAGACGAGTAAACTCGAACAGGACCTGTTCAAGCAACGCAAGAGGCTAGCGGACGCGGAACGGACGCTGCTGACAAGGGTAACCAAGGCGGCGACCGAGAGCCAACGAATCGCCACCGATAAAATCGCCTGGACGCGCCGGAAGCTTGACGACATCCAGCGCAATGAGCCCAAGCCCAGAGACTCGCGCATATTTCCGGGCCACTACGCGCCTGTCATGGTCATGGAGAACGGTCGACTTGTTGTCAAGCCGATGCGCTACCAATGCCGCATCGCGGGCAAGCCCGCGTCTTACGACGTGAAGTATCCCGGAACCTACAACGCCCGTCGCGACAACCTTGAAGGATTCTGGAAGCCGTGCTTTGGCTACACGCACGGCGTCATTCTCGTCGATGTGTTCTACGAGAATGTCAGCGCGGCAAAGTTCGATGGAACCTTAAGCGAGACGCATGAGAAAGACGAAAACATCGTTCTGGAGTTTCGCCCGAGCAACGGCGAGCTGATGCATGTCGCTTGTTTGTGGTCTCGATGGAGCGCCCCTGGTGAGCCAGACTTGCTCTCATTTGCGGCCATCACGGACGAGCCGCCGCCTGAAGTCGCGGCGGCCGGTCACGACCGGTGCATCGTTCCCATCAAGCCTGAGAATGTGGACGCGTGGTTGAGCCCGGATGCGTCTGACCTTGAGGCTTCGTACGCAATACTTGACGACAGGGACCGGCCTTTCTATGAACACCGACTGGCGGCATAAGCAATAGCCTTCCACTTGATTACGGCTGGCCTCACAAGTGACCAATCCGCTCAACCAGGACCTACGAGCGCGTGCTGAGCTACTCGCTTACCTTGTCTCGTCGCACCTGCTGGCAAAGCAACTGACGGGTGAATGGCTATCTGCAGACCACATAGTCGAGTCCATGACTTTGTGGCTATTTTCGCGATTTTGTCAAGTTTGAAGGTCTTCTCCTGGTCAAGCCCTGGTACCCGCGCGAACACCGCGTCGCTCAGAATCCGAACCGGGATGAGGGGTTGGGGTATTCCAGGGTTGCTCCCGCCGTTACATATGACAGTTACAACCAATTTATTTTGTTGGGCGACTGTGAGCAGCTCTACAAAGGAAGGCATGCGTGGCTCCTTTCTCGCGCTCGCCATGGCTGCTGCGGTGGTGACGGGCGCTATTAACTTTTGTGGTCCTTTGACGGTTATGGGCAAAACTGGCGGCGCTTTATACCCCGTTGCTCCAGTCGGCGATGACCACCGACTGCCGCTCCAAGTCGCGTGAGCCTTCAGAAACATCGAGCGCATCCTGCCCACACGGCACCAGCGCAGCGTTACGTTTCTCAACGCGGAAGCCCTACGGCCAAACCCCCTCCGCGCCACCAAAATCGAGTCGCTATTGCCATCTATGGGATTGACGCGCCGATAGGTTCTTTCGCAGTCGAAATTAAGCCTACGGTTTTCTTTCGTTCCGCCGATAACCAGGGATAGACAAAATTGAGCTACGCACATGGCGACTACTCACACGCACTACGACAATCTGAGAGTGTCCCGAAACGCACCGCCGGAAGTCATTCGGGCCGCGTATAAGGCGTTGACACAACGCTACCATCCGGACAAAAGCCACAGTCCCGACGCGACCCGCATAATGAAAATTCTGAACGAAGCGTATGAGGTTCTCAGCGATTCCGAGAAGCGGCGTCAGTATGATGAGAGCATTGAAAGAGATGCTCGTCAGTCGCGTGCCACTCCGCAACCCGACACACCTTCAACGGGTTTTACCGAACAAGGCCGTGCGGAGCCCTCATTTCGAGCTAGCCATGAGGACACCACTCCTCCGTCGGACCATCCGCCAACCGGTGCCACTGTAGATGCTGGTCACCCTGCTTTGATGCCGCTGGCGGGGCGTTGGTCAAGGTTCTTCGCACGCAGTTTCGACCTGTGGTGGGAAATCGCGGCTGTAGCATTCATCGGGGGTTATTGGCTCGCCCAGAATTCAGCTTGGTACGTCGAAACCATGAATGGACCCAGTGCGAACTTGTATGCTTCGGTACTCTTTCTCCCACTCGCGCTAGTCCTAGACGCCTTCGTTTATCGGATATTTCGAAATACACCCGGAAAAGCGTTGCTAGGCTTGAAAGTAACGGCAATTGATGGAAGCCGCTTGACGTTTGATGGCTACCTGCGGCGGAACTTCGCCCTTTGGGTGAGCGGCCTAGCAGTCGGTCTGCCACTGTTCAATTTGGGGACGATGATTCGGCAGTCGTCCCGACTAGGCAACGCAGAACAGGCGAGCTATGACGAGTCCAGTGGCAACAGGGTACGCGTCAGCAAGAGTGGAAACTTAAGAAAGCTGCTCTTTGCCGTGGCATATGTTCTTGTTGTTGGCAGTCTGTCCATCGCGAATCGAGCTGCTGAACTCTCAAATGCGACCCCTCGCGTTCCAGTCGGTGCTCCGAGTGTGGCATGGACGAACCCGGTGACGGGGAGAAGCGCGATGGTTGAACCGATTTGGACGTTCGCTCAGCAGTCGCACGAAGGTACACCGGTCTACTCGTTTACGGAAAAGACCCAGCACGCTGCAGCTTACTTTGCCCAAGAAAATTTTCCGCGGATTGACCTACGAGAGTACGTGAATCTTTATCGCCAAAGCGTCGCGGACACAATGCGGCTTAACGGATACGGCTCGTTCGCTGACGACGGGAATTTTTGGCAGGTCGACGGTGAGTTGCTGAAAGAGTCACTCCGTGTCCATGTCTCTATCGTACGACATGGCACCAGTTTCTGGCGCATCGTTGAAATCCAAGACAAGCCCTATGCATTTACTGACGACCGACTGGCGACGCTTCGCACAGCGCTTTGGCAAACGCTACGCTAGCTCTCGACTAGGGTAAAAGGCTGGCAGGCAGGTCGTGCCATGCCTGCCGGCAATCGCCCTGAAAATCCAACCACCCTGCAACGGTCGAGTATTCCCGCAACGCCCGGCGGGCTAATAGAAATTTTATACGCCGCGAATTCGGCGGCTAAACCTGAGGGAAAAATGAAGAAAGCGTTGGTTGTTGTTGCAGTTGCTGCGTTCACCCTGGCGGCATGCTCCAAACCTGAAGATACTGTCATTCCGAGTGACCCAAAAAATTGGGACACGCAACTCGCGCCCGAGGTGAAGAAGCTAAGCGACGGCGATAAGCAGTTGCTAACAGGCTATCTCGTGCGAGCAAAGATGGGCGAGGCCTTCGGCGGTACGCCCATGCCTGTCGGGACGACTGTAGGGCAAGGAATTGAACGTCAGAAGGACTGGCTTGCGAAACAAGAGGCGCAAAAGGCCGAGCAGGAGCGCCTGAAGAAAGAAGTCGAGGTACAAAAAGCCGCTGCTGCCGCAGAGCTGTCCAAGAGCGTGGTGCTGGCATTCCTGTCGCAGCACATCATGCCGAAGGATATGTACGCACATCGCTACAGCGACGAGTTCCTCATTGACGTCGCGGTCCAGAACGCGAGCCAGAAGCCCATCAAAGGCGTGAAGGCAGACCTAGTTTTCAAGAACACGTTCGGCGAGACAATTTACACCAGCGGCCTCACCATTGAGCAATCCATTCAGCCTGGCGCAAAGGCCACCTGGGAAGGTGGACATGAGCTCAACGAGTTCAAGGACTCCGACAAGAAGCTGATGAACTTACAGGAAGGCAGCTACACAACGGAAATTCGTCCGACAATGGTTGTCTTCGCTGATGGCAGCAGCATCGGGTCGGCCGAGTAGGGGCCTGCCACTCTGAAGAGTATCCATGGGCCGTGAGGTGCGCCGCATACAAGCGGCGCGACGTCAAGTTGTCGACTCACGAGACAGGTTGCTCAGCGGACGCTGTTGAAATGCGACCTCGCTTTGGCGAGGTTCAACGGTTCGATACTTCGTAGGCGTTGAGACGAACAACAGATTACAAGGAAGGACAATGAAGTTTGCTCTCAAATTGACGGCAATCCTGCTCGCTATGTCGTTCGGAAGTAGCGGTAGTGCGATGACGTTTTCCGCGCCGAAGCACAGTGTCGAAGATGTGATGACATGGTTCAGCTGGCACGGAGATACGACGCGAATCTACGCCGAAGGAGAGATAACTGAATCCAGTGCGCAGGAGTTAGACAGCTTCGTGAGGGCAAACCACATTGATAGCGGCGAGGTCCTGTTCAATTCCCCCGGCGGTTCTCTGCTAGGCGGCATCCGGCTCGGAACGCTGATTAGGAAGTTGAATTTCGACACCGGTATCGGAACCTACTCTCGAGGCTCCATGGTCACACGTGGCATCTGCGCGAGCGCATGCGCATATGCGTTTGCCGGCGGACGTGGCCGATATTATTCCGGAGGTAGCACGAAGCTCGGTGTTCACCAGTTCTACGCTGAAGATAAAGATATCAACAACCAGACGAGCCAGGCCATGAGCGGGCTAATCGTGGCGTACCTTCAAAAGATGGGCGTGGACGCGTTGGCATTCACGGCATCCGCGTCGGTTGGTCCAAACGATATCCTGTGGCTCACAAAGGAAGAAGCAAATGAACTGCACTTCGCGAACGATGGTACTGAAGCCACAACTGCTGAACTGAAGCAGGTGGAAGGTCAGACATACCTTAAGGTCGAGCAGAAGTACACCGGTTTTAGCTCGCGATTCTTATTTACGTGCGCCGGTGGGAAGATGCGGCTCATGGGCGGTCTCGTTACAAACCCGCAAGACGCGAAGCAAAAATATGATTGGGCGACAAAGTCGTTTTTCACTTTTGACGCGCGCACCATTCAGGAAATGCCCAAGCGTCCTAATGAGCCAGGCCTTTTTGCGAGCGATTCGACTCTGTGGGTCACACGGAATCTTTCTCACGATGACATTGCGATTCTGCTTGCCTCTAAGACAATGACCATGTGGGTCGGCGCGGATGGGGCAGTTGGATATACGGCGCCGGCCGATATCCAGGTAGTCAAAGCGAAAATCCGGGACTACGTGGACAATTGCAGGATGTGAGCGGTGCGGTATCTGCTGAAGAGCCTCGCCCACCATGGGAACGCAGACGCATGCTTATACGCCGATGCTCAGACGGCGCTCAAGCACGCAGGAACTCTTCTTTACTCACCATGTGGTAGACCGCGTGCTGCCGAAGGAGCCACGCACGAAGCCCAGAGAACCGTAACCAAATCTGGCGATTCGCCTGCCGCTCTTCAGATTTGATGCGACAGGACTCGTAATGTATGCGGAGGCAAGGTGGCCACAGTACATGCGGGGCATCAGAAGGTTCGAAACGCTCACACGATAGCTCCGCGGATAGCTAGCCGACCTTGTCACCCGCATGGCATAGTTGGACATCTCAACTGCGGAGGCGCGAATGGCGACCTTGGAATCCTTGCAAGCAAAAATCCAGAAACTTCAGGCGCAAGCTGAAGCGCTCGCCGCAAAGAAGTCGAGTGCAGTCATCGAAAAGATTAAGAACCTGATGGCAGAGCATGGTCTCACGACCGCTGACATCGATGCGCACACCGGCGGCAGAAAGCGTGGACCCAAGCCGGGGGCTAAGGCTGCAGCCAAAGCTCCAAGTGCAGTAGCTAATTATCGCGACCCGAAGACCGGCGCGACGTGGTCAGGGCGCGGCCGTACGCCCCGATGGATTGCAAACGCCAAGGACCGCAGTAAGTTTCTGGTGGGAGACGACGCCGCAGTGTCGGCTCCTGCTATCAAGAAAACCGCGAAGGCTGGCAACTACGTCAGAGGCCCCCAGCCGGCGCTCTATCGTGACCCCAAGACTGGCGCAACGTGGAGTGGGCGTGCACGGCCGCCGGCTTGGATTGCTAACGCGAAGGACCGTACCCAATTTCTGATTGAGGGCGCGGCCGCAGCCGACAAAAAACCGGTGCAAAAGGCTGCTGCTAAGAAAGCACCGCCGGCGAAGAAGGCTGTTGCCAAGAAGTCCGCGAGCGCGAAGCTGCCAGCAAAGAAAGCGTCGGCCAAAAAGTCTTCGGCGAAAGCGACACCGCAGAGCAGCGTGACCGCGGCCGCTCCGGTGGCCGCAGTCGAGTCTGGCGCCGAGTTGACGACCTAATCGTAGTTGTCAGGTGCCCAGTGGACCAGCGATTTCCTGATTCCACCGGGGACATTGAGCCGGCACCTTTTTATTGCGCCTGTGCTGCCTGACGGTGTGCGGCTTGCTGTTGAGCCTGCTCTTGAGAGTGCTGCTTCGCGAGGTGCCTGCCGACCATGCAGCCCCCGACCGCACCGACTACAGCATGGTGGCCAGTGTAGTGTCCGGCGACCCCGCCGACGACAGCACCCTTCAGGCATCCTGCAGCGTTCGCCGTGCCTGCCATTGCGAAGGCAAGCGTCGTTGCAATCAAGCTGGTTCTTATCAAGCTAGCGTTCATTCGAAGCCCAGAGTTTCGATTGACGGGATGTGGCGCCTTCAGACGTCATTTCAATACCCGCGCCAATCACGATGCTCGCGCCAATCGTGCTCACGCCACTCATGACGGTGCCATTCGCGCTCGCGCCACTCGCGGCGTTCCCGCCATTCGCGAGCTCGCCAGTCGTCGTCACCGCCGTACGCCACGGCGACTGGCGGCGGCGCATAGACCACGGGAGGCGGCGGTGCGTACACTGGCTCTGCCGGCGCATAGACTCCGACCGGAATACCGATGCCTACGCCAATGTCGACATGCGCGGACGCGGCGGTAGACGCTGCCAAAGCGGCAAGACCGAATGCAACTCCAACGATTTTGGTATTCATTTTCCCTACTCCCCGCACATTCGAGTGCGATGTCAGTGACTACGGCTCGGAGTGTAGGAGGCGAAATTGGACACATGTGAAACTGCGGTCCGAAATTCGTAACGCCGGGTAACGGGCGGCTGTTCGGGGAGTGACAAGCTTGTGTGCTAGGAAGTCTCAGTCGAGGATGTGCGCTGCAGCCGCTCATCCCGCGTGACGTCAGCAGAAGTGACCACACGCCTCCCGGGCAGCGATGCTCCCATAGCCGTACACTCCGGCAATAACAAAGTCAGCCACCACGCACTCAAACGTGCTGTCCTGAAACGTCAAGACAAAATGGCGACGCAAGTGATGCGGAGACGCAAACTTCCAATGGTTCCTGATAAAGGACGAGTTAAGTACCTCGTGTATCGAGTACCACTGCAGCTCCACAGCCGCCAACGGATGCCTACCTAACGCATCATCGT
Source organism: Paraburkholderia sediminicola (assembly GCF_046027355.1). Lineage (GTDB taxonomy): Bacteria > Pseudomonadota > Gammaproteobacteria > Burkholderiales > Burkholderiaceae > Paraburkholderia > Paraburkholderia sediminicola_B. Next base: position 53,184 of record NZ_JAQQEK010000047.1, read on the forward strand.
TGGGAGGGCCAAGGCGATGAAACCCCGCCGACGGAAGAGCAGAACGCAGAATGGTTCGTTCTTAGCGACGGGAAGTCCGAATCGCTCCACGTCGACTGGCGCGACTTGATACGCCAATGCAACCTGACGCTCGTTGCCAAAAACGAATGGCTCTGTTGCACCAGACGCTGGTGTCGGGTCATCCAGTTGGCTATGTCAGACTGAAGACTGAGCCGGACTGTTTCGCGTGCACGCTGTCGCCGGTCATGCGCTCGAGCGCAATTCTCGGAAGCACGTTGTCTACAACGACCAGATAGTGTTCAAGCAGCGACCGAAGATGGTCCAGTTTTCCATCTTCAATTTCGTGCCATAAGCTGGGCAAGTACCGTGTCACTATCGAGAACGCGTAGAGAATGACGAGGTGGAGCGTAAAGACATCCTCAAGTCCCCAATAAGGGACCATGATGCTTGAACCACAATATCCTGATTCGTGCAGGCGCAGTCCTTCGTACCAGTGTTCTTGTGCCGAATGTTCGAGTTGGCCCGTGGGCAGCGTTAGCCCAGAGAGCGAGTTCTTTTTATCTTCGAAGTCTCTAATCGGAAGGTCGAGAGAGTTAGCCTGTTCCGCCGTCAACTGATAGCCAACCGGACATATCGCGATAGCCGAAGTCGTCTTTAGTGCCGGCGTCAATGTCTTGGCGTCATATATGCTGCCAATCATAGACATGCCCATCTGGTCAAATTGCTGCTCCAAATCGGACGAAGGTTGCTTGGCGAGGTGAAAGGATAGCGGGTGCATCCCCATATATTCCTGTGTCACGTTTTGCAGCTCTGGGACCCGTCTCAGAAGGTCTGCTAGTGACACCATATGTGCTCGCTCTACTTCGTTCGGCCGCTCGCGAAGTCTGCGTTCGAATGCAAACTTCTTCAGGTCCATACCTCTCGCCTTGCAGTACGAAGGGAAGTGTCCCGACTTGAGGCAACCGACAAGGTAGCTCGAAGGAAAATCACCTGTGTCTGCGGCTACGGTGAACAGGCCATGGCCCTGCTCAGTATGGCGCTGGATTGCCGGCAGCGTGCACCTTTCGTCACCCGATGCAATCTGCTCGGCTATGGAGATTTGTAGCAGCGCGTAGTAACGGGACAGGACGCGAGAGTTAAGGCCGCCTGACTTGGTTTCCCAGTAACCGACAGCTGAACGTATGGCCCACGCCATACCGGTTGCTTTCTCGGTTAAAGAAGCATCAGGCATTGTCGACGTGCGGCCAAGAATGACCTTCGCGCACAGTTGGTGGCTTGACAAACGTTTCAGGCGTAGCCAGACAACCTCCGAGAGGTTATCGGCAAATATATGCTCCGACTTCATGGGGAAACACCTCGAGTCTTGGCTAGGTCTAGCGGTCACTAGACTCGTTCCACCGAAAAGCTCGGTCGACGGTCTCCCGCTCTAGTTTGTTGCTTAGAATGGAATGAACGTTTGTGCTTCGGGGCATCCGCTTTCAACCCAGTTCGCCACCCATTTGTCAGTCGCCGTTATCGCCGCATTCTGCAGCAACTGGCGAAGGAATGGCTCTCGCTCATCGCTCGCCAAAATCGAGAGCGCGTAGATATATGCGCGCCGGTCCCAGGATGCACTGGATAGTATCTTCGATTTTGCAGATTTAGCCCATGCAACATTGGAGGTTGTTACCGCAGCCAATGCTTGAGCGACAATGTCTCCACCATTGATGAACGCGCGCAGCACGCGGTCGTTCATGAGAGTTTTCCGTTGGCTGAATAGCCATTCCATCCAAACCCGAATGCATTGTTTTTCCAGCTTACCCTCGGCGCAGGCGTTCCGAAGGTCTCCGACAAAATCTTTCTCGTACCAAGGTGGCAAGGATGCGAGATATAGCACCACGTCATTCGCCGCTGGTGCGAAAAAATCAATTTCCGTCAACAGATAAGGCGCCAAGTCTGGAATATGCCCAGCTTTTGCGCGGCGGATGATTGCTCTGATGACCGCTAAGTCGACGGTCCCCGACTTATGGGCGCGCGTCAATGCGACGAGTAGCTTCTCGCCTGTGCTGCGCTCATCGTCCTCGCCATCGTCTTCATCGTCTTCATCGTCTTCATCGTCTTCATCGTCTTCATCGTCTTCATCGTCTTCATC
>NZ_JAQQEK010000048.1:0-51901 GCF_046027355.1 Paraburkholderia sediminicola
ATTGCTCCGCTTTGCTTTGACGGTGAAATCATACCGTCATGCGCGGCACGTCGTGATCCTGGCCCGGGAACATCACGCCTGAATCTCGACCTCACACGCAGCACGGTCAAACCCCAAACCTGCAGGCCACGATGGCCAACGTTGTCGCGCGGCAAAAGCCCGACTTGATGCCGCGCTGCAATCCGCAAAACAACTGCCAGCCCGAACACGCTCCCCTCGCCCCGCGCGTCCGCCCGGCGGCAAACCGGTCGAAAACCGTTGGACGGCGGTCTCCGAAATCTCCGTCCTCGCGCGCGTCGCGCTGAGCTTATTGTTCGTGGAACTCACGCGCTACAGCATAGCCTGCTCGCCAGTCCCGCTGTGGCATAGGCGCGCGCGTGCGTCGGCGTGCACTCTCCATTTGACATGGTGGGGTGGGCGCAGACGGCGCCGTGTGCTTGGCCTACGTGCTGATGGTGCCACTCTGGGACCGGCGCCTCCTCCTTGACGCGCGGCCTGCATACAGCCGGCTGATGGCATGCTCCGTCTCCCGTTGGCTGGCTGTCCTCGCGAGGGCACCATGAACAGGCGTCTAACGCTGAGCGGGAACTGGTTTTCGAAAGTGACACCCCCACGAATCACCGCGAACCTTTTACCTCGCTTGTGCTCAGGCCCGGCGCCGCGCGAACTCCAGCAACGCGTCGGCGAGACTTTCTACGGCATTTTCCGTCACCGCGTTGTACAGCGACGCTCTCAACCCACCGATCGAACGATGTCCTTCGAGACCGACCATGCCTCGTTCGCCCGCTACAGCGATGAACGCATCGTCGAGCCGGGCATCACCGAACGTGAATGCTGCGTTCATCTGCGACCGCCAGCGAGGCGCCGCGTGGATGGAGACCGCATCTTGCATTGCGTCGAGAGCGCCATAGAGACACTGCGCCTTTCGTACGTTGATCGCTTGCATCGTTTCCAGCCCACCAACTTCAGTGCGAAGCCAGCGTGACACCAGGTTCAGCACATAGATCGCAAACACGGGCGGCGTATTGAAAGTTCGAGCCGTGAGAAATATGCGTGCGAAAATCCAGAATAGCCGGTAGCCCGTCCGGAATCCGCTCAAGCAGATCGCGCCGAATTACCGCTACTGTCACGCCGGCCGGACCCAGCTTCTTCTGGGCATGCGCGTACATCACCGCGTACCGATCTGAACGAAACGCTCTCGACAAAAAGTCCGAGGACATGTCCGCAATGAGCGGGACGCTCACTGCATTGTCCAAGATCGGAAACTGCAGGCCCTCAACCGTCTCATTTGAGACGTAGTGCAAATATGCGGCCGACGGATTGATATCCAGATCCTGAAGTTCGGGAAGTTGTCGATAGCCCGTTTCGCGGCCGTCCCATGCGACTTTTCTGGTCACTACCTTCGCGGCCTCGGCGGTCGCCCTGCCACTCCAATAGCCAGACGTCACATATTCGGGCGGCGCATGCGCAGGCGTCGCAAAGTTCATTGGAATCGTGGCGAATTGCAGACTGCTGCCGCCCTGCAGGAACGTGACGGCGTATTCGCCCGAGATTCCGAGCAACTCCCGCAGGTTCATTTCCGCTTCGGCCAAGATCGACCGGAACCAGTCCGAACGGTGACTCATACCGAGCACGGAAACGCCTGTCTCCGGCAAAGCGACGATGGCAGTACGAGTTTGCTCCAGAACCATTTCAGGCAGCGCGCCAGGACCACCTGAAAAATTCAAAACATTGGAATTCATTCTGATCGACATTCTTGTTTGATGGTGGTGGTAGTCCGCACCGTGCCTGCAGCGACCAGCATTTGATGAAATGCACTGAACACGCGGCGCATCTGCGGAAGTTTGTACGGAAAGAAGGCCGCGTCATCCATATCGTGCACGACCATACCTGTCGCGATTTCGAAAATGAGCAGCCTGCCGTCCTCTGTTTCGGCGCAGTCAAATCCGACGTAGTCCAGACTGGTCAGCTCGACTACAGCCCGCAAAGCTCCACGATGGCGCACCGCAAAGGTCGTGTCAAAATTGCTCATTAGACGTTCCTCTTCACCCCGACGCTCAGGATGCGCGATCATCTCCGCGTATGGGTAGTGAACTATCCAGTGCGCCGAAATGCCCATATGACACAAAAAGGGCGTCATACCGACCATCACGATCCGGTATTTTCGGAACAGACCGTCTGCACTGCTGTAATCGATGAAGGGTACGATGTAAAACTCGGCATCAGCCGATCGATCCGCGTAATCGGCAAGTTCCGCGGCAGACGAAACGCGCTCCAACCCGTCGCCGGCATGTGATCCGACCGGGCGGATGATGAGCGGATAGTTCACGTCCAGCATGAAGAGGTTGTCGGAACGACCTGCGAGCAGATCCAGAATTTGAGCTCGCGAAACGCGTGTCGTTGGCGCCATACAGATGCCCGGGACACCTCCCAGCAACGCGTAGGCAGCATCGCGCGTCGTATGCGCGATGCCTTCGGGATTGTTGAGCACGCGCTTCTCTGTCTCGCGCAACAACGCGGCGATCCGAGTGAGAGCTGCAGCGTTTTTATCCAGCGCGCACGCGGCCACCAAGACGACGTCGTGCTCCGGCAAACCGCGTTCCTGCGTGGTGTGTCGGTCGACATAAAGCACGTCGATCTGCAGGTCGGCGTGTTCAAGAAGGCATTCGAACGGCGTATTTGCCATCAGGTCGCCGGGCGCTTTCAGCACGAGCAACTTCAGCGATGGATTTTCGCTGCTGGCATTCCTGATACGGTACAGTCGGCGCATCTGCAATGCCTGCTGCTGAACGGCAAGCGCAGCCTGCTTTTCGTACTTCATCTCCAACACAAGCGAGAGATCGAGTAGTCGTCTGGATCGTCATGGTGCTGTGCGTACTCGAGCAGACTCACGCCGATTGGCGTCAGATCGTCGCCGGCGGTTGCCGCTCTTAACAATACGCTCAGGCCCAGTGATTGATAGGCCTGACGGGGTGCATCAGTCATGGCCGTCTCATTCGCTTTCATTCGAATCCGACACAACGTGAAGCGCCGAAGGCCGTATGCCGACATAGCCCACTTCTTCTTCGAACCAGCCCTCATGAATGGCCTGCCCGGACGTCGCTCCGCGATTCGCCGACCTCTCACCCGCCCGCGAGTTGTCGACAACCAGCGACAGACCTACCGGGGTTGCGCGGTGCTTTGGTGTACCCATGTGTGTTCCTCTCTGTGAAAATGGCAGAGTGCTGCGCCCAACGACCGCTACCTCGAGCGTGCAGTCGGCTTGCGATACGCGTCGTCATAACCTCCATATAGGCAAGATGTTAGACGCGGGGCTCTTGCAGTCTTTTCGCGCGAAGATGAAAAAGAGTTAATGCAACGGCTCGTACAGCGTCGCTCAGACCACGAGGAACTAGCTGAGGCCGCGTCGTCGAGGCACGCGCTGCAAAGCAGATGCACTCAATGCCTCGTGTAGTTAACAAAACGGTAATCCTGGAGTCAGTGCGCCGACAGCCGGAACGACCAGAATGGGAATAGTGGTTCTAGCCACTCATTCCTCGCCAACCGGAGAAACACCATGAAGCTGCTTACCGCCTTCGCAGTCACCGTCCTCAGCCTGTCTTTCGGCGCCAATGCTTTTGCCCAGTCGTCGCCTCACGAGCTGACGCGCGCCGAGGTGCGCGCGCAACTCCTGCAGGCCGAGGCAGACGGCCTTGTGCCGGCGCCCAAGGAAGACTATCCGCCGTCGGCACAGGCCATCGCGCGTAATCGAGAGATCTATTCAATCCGGCACGGCACCGACGGCGCAAGCATGACGAAGACCGCCGGCCCGACAGCCGTCCCTTCAGAATCAATGTCAAACTGATCCAGCAAAGCAATGCGTGGCGCCAGGTCGTCGGGCACACACTGCCCGATAACCGCAAAGCGCAAGCGCTTAAAACGTGTGCCGGATGCCGACGCGCGCGAGGAACTGATTGGCGCTCGACGACGGAGCATCCGCGCCCGTTATAAACGCCGTATTCAATGGCGCCGACACTGTGCCGCCACCCGATGCGTGTTGGTACAAGCCCTGCACGTAGACGTCGGTGCGCACTGACAGGTTATAGTCCGCCATCAAGCCGAACTGCTGGTATTTCGGCTTTGAATTTCCTGCACTGCTGTTGAAATGGGCAATCGTGTAGTTGTACATCGCACCGACATACGCGGCCTTGGTAAATTGATACCTGGCGTTGAGCTCGAAGTTGTCGAATTTAAGGCTGCTCGCGGTGTTCGCGAAGTTGCCGACGTATACCGAACCGGTCGCGTCGTTCAGGCTTGTATGCGTATACACAAAGCCAAGCATCGTCGGTCCGATCGTGTAGTTGATGCCCGCGCCCCAGACTTGCTCACGGCCGGCGAAAAAGTCGGTGTCGTCCGTTGTGAGCGAACCACCTGTCGTGCCGCCCGGATTGTTGATCTGCATATAAGCCGCGGCCACCGTCACTGCGCTGCCCACGTATTGCGCGCCGAGGCTATAAGACCGATTGTTCGCGAAGCCACCTGCCTGGTTGCTGAAACCGTACAGACCGCCGAAAGTAAAGCCGCCGTAAGTATTGCTCATGTACTTCACGCTGTTGTTCAGGCGGAACGAATTGTCGGTGTTGTCGTTATCGTATGGATGCGACATCAGGTAGCCGGCCCAGTTGCCGTTCGCCGTGAGCGGTGCGAGGAAGTCGACGACGGAGTCGTATTGGCGACCCATCGTCAGCGTGCCGAATTGCGCCGAGCTTAAGCCGACGTAGGCCTGACGCCCGAACATCCGCCCACCTTGCCCGAGCTTGCCCGAGTTGACGTCGAATCCGTTTTCCAGCTGGAAGACAGCCTTGGTGCCGCCGCCCAGATCCTCCGAACCCTTCAGGCCCCAGCGGCTGCCTTGCGCAAAACCGCTTTCCATCTGTATGTTCGAATGGCCGCCGGTATTGCTGGTGTAATTCAGGCCTTCGTCGATCAGGCCGTACAGCGTGACGCTGCTTTGCGCCATCGCGCTGATAGGGGCAAACGAACAGCCAAGCGCCGTATTGGCAACTGCGGCAATCAGGAGTTTTTTCATGAATGCGGATCCTTGTGGATGAGAACACCGCGCCGGTGCGTCGCTCGCGCTAATCGCGCAGCTTGGAATCGCAGCCAACGTCAGGTGCTCGCACTTTAGGACCTACAAAATCCCGACCCGCAGCAATTCAGTATTGCTCGATCGGTGTTGCTCCGGGCCGACGCTCGTTTCGTTTTCTGCCTTGTTTTCCCGCGGTTTATGACGATAACGCTCCACAACGAAATCGACGAAGCCGCGCAAAGCAACCGCCATGTATGGTCGCCCGGAATACAACAGCCAAACAGTACGTTCGTCGCCGCATAGTGTCGCGTCGTCCAGCAGCGCCCGCAAGCTGCCGTTGGCCAGTTCGTTCCGCACGAACGAACGTGACAGGCGCGCGATGCCGAGTCCCGCCTGCACCGCCCGCTTGACGAGCTGAGGACTTTGTATGTTCATGATCGGCTGCACGACGACGCGATGTGTGCCGTGGGCGTCGCTAAACTCCCAGTAGCGGCTCGGCGCATCCGATGCGACGAGCACGTCGTGCGAGGCCAGTTCGGCCGGCGTGCACGGCGCAGGGCGACGCGCCAGATAGTCCGGGCTGGCAACAATCACGTCGCGTGTTTGTGCGAGCGGCCGGCACACCAACGATGAATCACGCAGGCGACGTTCCGCACTGAAACAGACATCGAACTCGCTGGCCGCGATGTCGCTCATATTATCGAACACGGTCAGGTCGAAACTCATGCCGGGTTCCTGGGCGCGATAAGCGGCCAGCATATCCGGCAGATCCGTGGTCGCGTACAGCGACGACGCCGCGATCCGCAACGAACCGGCCGGCTGTCCCACTGCGGAGGCAATACATTCGTCCATGTCTTCGAGCTGCCTGAGCAACTCGATGCAGCGCTTCCAATATAGTTGGCCCGTCCCCGTCAACGATACCCGCCGCGTAGTCCGGTTGACGAGCCGAACGCCCAGGTGTTCCTCGAGCGTCGCGACACTGCGCGTGACCACCGAATTGGAAATGCCCAATTGCTTGGCGGCTTCAGCAAAATTCAGGCACTCCGCGACTTTGGCGAAGATGCGTATCGACGCCAACTGGTTCATCGTGTTCTCCGGCGCGCACCGGATGACAGGCATTGGGCGCAATACGGCGGTGTGGAGGGGTGAGAAACCATAGGTGGGCACTCCATATGCTGAACGTCGAGCTCCACGCGAGGGCAGGAACCGCATCGCTACGTGCACGCCTGACCGCGGGAGGTTAGTTCTCAGCATAGCCGCCACGTCGTTACCCAAAGCCGTCTGGCAGATTACAGGATTGTTATTTTCCTGGATTAGATTTATTTAAGGTAGTCTTAATTTTTAAGTCGGAATGGAATCCGGTTCACCTATTTTTTTTTGGCTTCGTCGTCAGATACTTTTTTTGGCTTTTTGCGAGGTGAAGTCGGTATCGAATTTCTTACATGAGTGTCGAACCGGTTCGTAGCTTTGACGATGACAAGAGCATACGACCGTTACCTACACGAGCAATTGTTACCCGGCCCATTATCGCCTATCGCGATCTCGACGCCATGAAAGCGCGCGATCGCAGCGACGAGACACAGGCCGAGGCCGCGTCTCACCGTTGCCTGCGCTGCGTTCCCGACACTGCGATAGAAAGGCCTCAATACCGCCGCGCGTTCACCGGGTTCGATGCCGGGCCCAGCTCTGACAGAGCGGCTTCGCGCTTCAGCGCACACTGAACACCTGCAGTCCCGCCATCGCCGCGTCGGGGCCCTTCGTATGAACGACATAGAGCCGTTGGAGCGATGGAATGTAGGCCGAGGTCTTCCCGCCGAGCGTGTCGAGATGCTGTTTGACCGCGTATTGCTCCGGCCCGACGGGGTCGACGACATCCAGACCGGTCGAACCGGTGATGTACAGGTGATGATGGGCCGAGTCGACAGTCATGTCATCCGACGTGTTGACGATGGCGAGCGACTGGATGATCGAGCCGTCGCTCGCATTCATCACAAACAGCTTGCCGGGGTCGCGCGAACCGATAAACAGGCGCTCGCTCTTCGGGTCGAAGGCCATGGCCGAATTTCGGCTCGGGCCCGGAACATGCCAGGTGGCCGTCAGTTTGTGCGTACGCAAATCGATCACGCCGACTTCGTTTTTGTCGCGCATGTTTACGAACAGGCGGTGCGTCGCCGGATCGATGACCATGGCTTTCAATTGACCGGCGGGCACGTCGATCCGGCCCATCACGGAATACTTGGTAAGCGAAATCAGACTGATGTAGGAATGATCCTGATGTGACTGCGCACCGCCGTTGCCGATATAGAAGATGCCGTTTTTACGGTCCGCAGTACCGGAGTCGGGTTGGGGGCGAGTGCGATGGTTTTCCTGACCTTGAAGCGCGTCGTGTCGACTACCTTGAGGGCCGCATCGCCCGCGTCGGCTATCAGCAGTTCCTTGCCTCCATTTGCCAGCAGAATCTTGTGCGGCGCTTTCGCAACCGTCCTGATACTCGCGATGTGCACGCCATCGGGCAGGCTGAACGCTTCGATGGACCCATATGTCTCGGCCGACACGTAAAGACGCGAGCGGGACAGATCGACTGCGAAATGATCGAAGTCGCCGCCGGTCACGTTCGGCAACGGAGTGACGGAAACGAGCGCGAGTGGAGCTGTGGCGGGTTGTGCTGCGAATGCAGTCGATGCCATGCAAAGGCCGGCGGCGACCAGCAGGCGGAAGCGAATCTTCATGAGCTTGCTCGCAAAAAAGAATCCGGAGAGTTGAAACATTGTTTGGTGACCGCGGTCGCTTGTCTCGTGAAGATACGGGATCACATTCGATTGCAGATTGGACGTCACTTCTCCCCTACTCGTCTCTGATGACATATCCGACCCTCCGCACCGTTTCGATCGTATCCGCGCCGAGCTTCCTGCGAAGGTTCGAGATGTGAACCTGAATCGCATTGCTCTCTACTTCCTCTTTCCACCCATAGATGCAGTCTTCGAGCGTCGACGACGACTGAGGTACGCCGCGGTAGGCAATAAGCTGGAGCAGGATTGCCCACTCGCGTCCTGATATCCTGACCGATTTCCCCGCGCGCGTCACCACTCGCGATGCCGCGTCGATAACCAGTTCGCGGTGCCGGATCTGATCTGTACTGCGCCCCTGAGAGCGACGTACTAACGCGCGACATCGAGCGACCAGTTCGCGCGCGTCGAAGGGCATGTTCAGATGATCGTCGGCGCCGGCCTCGAGGGCGCGTACACAATCGGCGGGGCTGTCACTTTCCTTGAAGGTGAAGACCGGCACCACACGATTGATGCGACGTAGCCAGACAAGAAGATCGAGACTCGACCCGCGATGCAACATCATGTTCATGACGACCAGCGCATATCGCGCGGTGGTGAGTGCGAGTTGCGCCTCGCGATCGTTCTTGACGCGGTCGACGGCATAGCCTTGGGCGCGCAGAATCGACGACAGTCGCCTTGCATCCCGCTCAACCGATTCGGCTAAAAGAATACGCATGATCGGCAGGATGAAACAAGTGAACCGGGCGAGCGCAACGAAGGCGGGTTAGAGACGAGCGAAATGGATCCTCCGGGTCCGCGAGTGGATTTGACAATTCAAATGTCGCGGAACGATTGTGCACAACCACACTTTATCCACGCACTGACCGAGAGATTACATTTTTGTCATATGCGTCGCCCTAAGCGCAGCGCTGCCATCTCGCCAGGAAGAGAATGCAGCCCACGTAGCGCGTAATCGAAAAGAACACGTTGCAAGCACACAACGGAGAGCGCTGCATAGCTACGCAGATGCCTTATCCGCAGACCAAGCATTTGCGCCCTTGTCCGTTACGGGATCTGGGGTTAGTCATATGCGCAAGAGAACCAGCAATTCTGAATTCGCGTAGCGGACGAGGACCGGAGCCATTCCAATGATTAAGATGCCGTGGGTTTCATCTCACAGAAGTTGAGCCTTTCTAACATCTCTTTCGCTTCGGAGAACCTGAATGAAAAAGAAGTCATTGTTTGCAGTTAGTGCGTTGTGCTTTTCGGCGAGCGCCGCCCATGCACAAAGCAGCGTCACGCTGTATGGTTTAATCGATGCAGGTCTGACTTACACCAACAATCAGCACGGTCAGAAAAACTTCCAGGCGACCAGCGGCGATACGAATGGCAGCCGTTGGGGACTGCGTGGCGCGGAGGATCTTGGCGGCGGACTGAAAACCATCTTCACATTGGAAAACGGTTTTAGCATTCAAAGCGGCTCGCTCGGTCAAGGCGGGCGCATGTTTGGACGTCAGGCATTCGTCGGTCTGTCGAGCGAAACGTATGGCGCGCTGACCGCCGGCCGTCAATACGACTCCGTGGTCGATTACCTTGGCCCACTTTCGTTGACCGGCACACAATACGGCGGCACGCACTTCGCCCACCCGTACGACAACGATAACCTGGACAACTCCTTCCGGGTCAGCAATTCGGTCAAGTATCAAAGCATCAGCTATGACGGCTTCAAGTTCGGTGGTCTGTACGGCTTCTCGAACCAGGCTGGTGGATTCGCGTCGAATCGTGCGTACAGCGTTGGCGCGTCGTATAACTGGGGGCCGTTGAATGCAGCAGTCGGCTACCTCCAGCTGAACAACTCGGGTTCGACGTTTGCGACGGGTGCGGTTTCTGACGACGCTACGTTTAGCGCGGGCAACCAGCGCACGTTTGGTGGCGGCCTCAGCTATGCTTTCGGTCCTGCCGTGGCGGGTGTCGTGATCACGCAGACTAAATTGTCCGCAGCGACGGGTATTGGCGCGTTTGCCTCCGGTACGAATAAGGGCTTGACGCTGACAGGTGGGGATGCCCGATTTACGAACTACGAAGTGAATGGACGCTATAACCTGACGCCGGCATTGGCTCTGATCGGGTCCTACACATTTACCGATGCACGTGTAAGCGGCGTCAGTCCGAAATATAATCAAATCAGCTTGCGGACGGATTACTCGCTGTCCAAGCGCACCGACGTTTATCTCGAGGGTGTCTATCAGCACGTCAGCGGTACTGGCAACTCCGGCATCACCGCGGACATCACCGGTCTGACAGCGTCGTCGGGCAACAGTCAGGTAGCGGCAACAATTGGCTTGAGAACGCGCTTCTAATAGGTTGTCCGGACATCCGTCGTTGCTGCGCCAAGGCGCATTGCGACGGATCCTGATTTCTCACCAAGCGACTGAATGATGAAATGACGCGATTCCTGGAGGACAGTGGATACAGGGATCCTAATGAACTCGTTGTCCTGACCGATGGCGCGCTGGGCCTGGTCGGCGTCGCGAACGACCTTCCCTACGATAGTGAATGGATTCTCGATTGGGCGCATATCGGGCGGATGTTGCGACGCGTCGATCAAGCTATCACGCGTCTGGCATATGGGCGACTCACCGACAGTGGATCAGCGTTCGAACTGTGGGTTCTGTTCGTCCGCTTCCGCCATTACGTCTGGACCGGAGACTCAGTGGCTTGCCAGCAGTTCGCAGCAAAGCTCGCTCACTTGCTTGATCTACGTGAGAAACGAGATCCGGCCATGAGCCGCCAAGTCAAGAAAGCGGGCTACAGCCTCACGAATGTGGTCACTTATCTCAGAAGCAACTTTGAATCGCTGATCGACTACCGCACGTGGCAACGTGTAGGATGGCGAATCTCTACCGGCTTCGTCGAATCGTCGAACAGGTAGTTCGTGCGACTGAGGCCCGCAATCGCCGAGACATGGTTCCATGTTGAAATGAAACTGGATAACTGGCGTTTGCCCCTTCGGCGCCCAGGTGCGCACCCGCGTGGGGCGCTCGCTGGTGCCGGTCTCGTCGATAAAGACAATCAGTCAGCCTTCGCGCTGGGCTTTTTTTAAGCGCGGGCCACGTGTGTCGCTTCCAGTGGCGCACCGCTTCCTCGTCGCGCTCAATTGCGCGCCGCTCAGGCTTTTGTGTGCTGAAACCCAGCACCCCAAGAATGCGCCAGACCTGCGTTTGCCCGAACTCGACGCCATACATGCGCTTGATGAGCGTAGCCACGCGCTTGAGTGTCCAAAGCTCGGTGCAAAAGCCGTATTCGGTCGGGCTTTGTAGCAATGCCTGCCGTAGTTGCGCCAACTGCTCCTCATCGAGCCGCGCCGGACGACCTCGACCCGGCACAGCACGCAGCGCATCGATTCCACCTTCATCGAGCAAGCCCTTCCATGTGTACACCGTCTGTCGGGCTACCCCCACGGCCAGTGCCACTTCTGCCGGGCCTTTGCCCGTCACTAGCATGCGGCCGGCCCGCAAGCGTTTCTTCGTTGCCTCGTCCAACGGCTTCTTTGCCATGGCGCGCATTTCCAATCAATCCGTCAGAGATATCACGCGCCAGCATCGAATCGGTTGTCATGTTTTATGGAAAACTCAATAAACGGGTTCTCAAACATATGAAGCTGTCTTTCGTGCAGAAGCTCTGGCTGCCGCTGATTCTAAGCCTGCTGTGCCTCGCCGGAATATCGATCTACGAAGCTTATCGGACGAAAGAAACGCGTCTGGATGAGCGGGAGGCGGATCTGACACACGCGACGGAACTCGCCCTGAGTGTCGTCGCTGACCGAACCGGCCGAGCCGCGAATTTCCCCGACCACCTCCGCCACGCGCGCCAGCAAGGCATTGAAGGCCGTCGCAGTGCGGCCGATTTCGTCCATCCGTTCGACCTGGCCGTGTGGGTCAGGTCCATCGATTGCCTCACATGCTGCAACGTCTGTTGGATATTGTTCAGGCCCGAGGTGATCAGGCGATAAAACTGCAGGCCCAAGCCGCCGCTCACGACCAGCGCTGCGACCATGCAACTCAGCAGCAGCCAGAATGCCTGCGAGTAAGCGGTGCTGTTCTCATCGCGCAGATCATGGCCGAGCTTGATGCTACAGGCGATGTGACTATCTATGCCTGCCCTTGATGTCCTGCCCGCATTGTGCAACGGTCCAATCATCACCGTGGCCTTGGCACCATCGAGGTCGCCAGCTCGGATCATCGCCCCAAGATTTTTCAGTGCGGCCCGGTAGGCCGTGAGATTCACCTTATCGCTTTCAAGCATCCGCCGGTCGGTATCGTCGGAGATGTAATCGCGCTGCTACATCGCGATATGCTGATCGATGACTTTATCAAGGGTGTTGATCTCTTGATCGACCGCGGTTCTGCCGGCATCGTCGGTACTCAAGAGATAATCGAAATTGAACCGCGCATAGGTGCCAAACCTGGATGCTAACGCGCTATGCGCTCTAAATAGCACTGCCTGCGGTGATCTGTCCAATCAGAGTCGGGATGCTAAGGTCAGACTACGTCGCCGCGGGTCACCCGCGAGTAGAAGGTGGCGCCGAAGAATCTTCCGGCAGATTGACATCATAGACCGCAAGTCCAATGCCGACCAACATCAACACTATCCAGCCATACCACCAAGACCGCTCGGGCATTCGCCAAGGCGAATGCGTTAGCTGCCACTTCGCGATCACGCCTGTATCTGGCCGTCGAGAACATCGGCCACACACGCACAAAGACGAAGTCACCGCAAACCAACGGCATCGTCGGGCGCCTGCACAAGACCATGCTCAACGAGTTCTACGTGTGGCGTTTCGCAACAAGATCTACGCATCGGTCGACGCGCTGCAGACCGATCTTAGCGCGTGGCTTGACCAGTACAACCACGAGCGCGAACATCAGGGTCGATGGTGTTACGGCAAGACGCCCACGCCGGATGAGCTTTCCTAAAGCTATCAAATGCTATTTGCCTGTGCAACGTTGCACCAATGGCGTGCTGTGACGCGAAATGGTGCGCAGCCGGTGCATCCGCAGATCATTCACATTGCTCCTTTTGCTCTGCGTGAAATGTGAGTGATACCACTTCCATTTGGGGGTCCGCAAGGATCGAAGAACCCGCACGTATTGTGTGGCGCAAACTGGCATAGCCGTTGCTTAATAAGCCACGCTGGGTTCGCCGTACGCGACGAGCATCAAACAGCACTCCCGTTGTCCGAGACAAAGGCGTCTTGGATAACACCGGCCAAAAAGGTCCGACATCAGCGCGTCTGATGCCGGACCTTTTTCGTTTTGCGATCCCATTATTGTCGGAGTTGAAGCAATGAAAAGACGTACATTTTCAGCAGTCGGTTCGGGCTCTGCTACCAGTGTTGTGCCCCAGCTTGGGCGTGTGCTGCTCGCCACGCTCAGCGCTTTCGGGTTCGCTCAC
This sequence comes from Paraburkholderia sediminicola, assembly GCF_046027355.1. GTDB lineage: Bacteria > Pseudomonadota > Gammaproteobacteria > Burkholderiales > Burkholderiaceae > Paraburkholderia > Paraburkholderia sediminicola_B. Next base: position 13,291 of record NZ_JAQQEK010000048.1, read on the forward strand.
TCCGCTGCCGCGGCGTCGCTGCAACCCATCGAGTTTTCCGAGGCCGTACATAACCTCGGTTACATCGACCTCTACGTTGCACAGCACGCGAAGCTGTTCGAGAAGCACGGGCTGACCATACACCTGACCGCAGCCGGTGGGGACACGCAGGCTTTCGCCGCGGTGCTCGGCAAGACCGCGCAGTTTGCCGTCGGCGATCCGACCATGGTGGAGATGTCTCGCGAGCGCGGCGGACCGGGCATGGTCGTCGGGACGCTGGTGCAGCGTGCACATTACTTTGGCGTATCGAAGACCGTGGCGCGCATCACCGATCCCAAGGCCTTCAAGGGGTTGACCTTAGTCACGTCGCCTGATCCGAATACCGAGTACAGCGTCACGAAGAAACTGCTGCAGGACAATGGCCTGAAAGTCGGCACGGACGCGAAGATCGTCGAAGTCACCCCAGGCACGGAAATCGGCGCCATGCTCGCGGGTCGCGCCGACATCGCGTTTGCGCAGCAGCCGATGGTGGCGGCTGCGATGGCGCAAGGGGCGAAAGTGATATTCGACTTCTCGAGCTATATGGGTCCGTTCTGCAATACGGGGATCATGGTGCTGCCCGAATATGCCATGGCGCATCCCGAGGTCGTGCAGTCGCTCGTGGACGCACTGGAAGAAGCCGCGCGTCTTACGTATGCCAAGCCCGACTATGCGAAGGAGGTTGCCCGTGCGGAGTTCCCGGACCTGCCGCCCGACGTGGTGAACAAGGCAATCGACATGGAGTTGCAGTACAAGATCCCGGCGCAGACGCTGCCGGTCGACCGGCAGCAGTGGGACAAGCTGATATCCATGCAGAAGTACCTGGGCAACGTACAAGGGACGCTGGCCTATAGCGACGTGATCGACAACACCTTTTCTAACAAGGCCGCCAAGACCGCTGCGGCGGGTGCGGGCGTAACGGTGGCGGTGTCCAAATGAATGTAGCGGGCGCAGTAGTGCCTGCGGCGCAGGCGGGGGGGACCGCCCGCCCGCACGCCCCGCTGGTTGCGCGCGGGGTCGGCAAATCGTATGGCGAAGATGAAGGCGAGTTGAATCAGGTCATCGGTGACATTTCCTTCAGCCTGCGCGCTGGGGAAATTGTCAGCCTGGTGGGCCCGTCCGGTTGCGGCAAGACCACGCTGCTGAACCTGATGAGCGGTCTTACGCAGCCGACGCGCGGCGCGGTGCTGTGGCACGGTCAGGCGCTGGACGACGTCCCCAAGGGCATCGGCTACATGTTGCAGAAGGACATGCTGATGCCGTGGCGCAACGTGTTGGCCAACGTCACGCTTGGCCTCGAACTGACCGGGATGTCGCGCGCGCATCGCGAGAAAAAGGCGCATGCGATGCTCGGCAAGGTCGGACTCGCTCCGTACTACAACTACTATCCGTCGGCTTTATCGGGCGGCATGCGTGCGCGCGTTGCACTTGCGCGCACGCTGGTGACCGACCCCGAAGTGATGCTGCTCGACGAGCCGTTCGCCGCGCTCGATTTCCAGACGAAACTGGTGCTGGAAAGCGACATGGCCCGGCTGGTCAGGGGTCAGGGTCGCTCGGTTCTGCTGATCACACACGACGTCGAGGAGGCGGTCTCGTTGTCGGACCGTGTGATCGTCCTCACCCACCGTCCGTCCCGCATCAAGGCGATCCACGAGGTCCACCTGGATTGCGACCGCAACGACATGATGGCCGCCCGCGACGCTGCGGGCTTCACCGCCCACGTACGCGAGATCTGGTCTCAGCTCGACGTGCGTATGGGCGAACGTTGAAAAGGAACCCGCGTGCAAGAAACCCGCTCTCCGGCGCCCCCGTATGCCCCGGCATCCCTCAAATGGCGCAGGCTAATTCGCCGCTGCCGCGGCAAGCTCGTCGTGGCTGCCTGCCAACTCGCGCTACTCGCCGCACTGCTCGCCCTGTGGCAAGTTGCGACCTCGAGTCAGGCGCTGGCCTTCCTGTTCGGTTCGCCCAGCCAGATCTGGGGTTACCTGGTAAAGATGCAGCAGGACGGCAGTCTCCTACACGACGCCGGCGTGACTGGCATGGAAACGCTGCTCGGATTTCTGTTCGGCAATGTCATCGGCACCGTGCTCGGCTTGTCGCTATGGTATTCACGCTTCGTCTCGAAGGTCATGCAGCCGTTCATCGTTGCGCTGGGCTCGATTCCGATCGTCGCACTCGCGCCTATCGTGATCATCTGGTTCGGTACCGGGCTCGGGTCGAAACTCGCCATGTCGACGTTGTCCGTCGTGGTGGTGGCGCTGGTCACCGCGTACAAGGGGGCGACCAGCGTCGATGACGATCAGATCAATCAGATGCGCACGCTCGGCGCGACCAAGCGGCAGACTTTCCGCAAGCTGGTGATCCCCGCCTCGCTGCGCGACATCTTCGCGGGCTTCAGGCTCACGGTCGGCTTTGCGTTGATTGGTGCCATTGTGGGCGAATTCATGTCGTCAGACGATGGGCTCGGCCATGCGATCTTCAAGGCCGGTAGCCTCTACATCATTCCCAAAGTATTCGCCGGCGTGGTGGTGACCATCGCGCTCGCGCTCTTCCTGTCGTTTCTCGTCGGTCGGCTAGAGCGCTTCCTCATGCCCTGGCACAAGTTCGATTGATTTAAGCCATCCGCCGCGACGTTGCCGGCCGGTGGCATTTAGCAACCCCTGAAGGAGTAGGCAGCATCCTATGAGCACACTATCCACACCTCACCAGATCATCCGTAAGGATGACCTGAAGTACGCACTGACGGCTACCGATGGTTTCATTGCCGAAGTCTCGCCGGGCGAGACCTTCGAGGTCGAAACCGAATTGAACATCGGCGGCCACCTGATTACGCAGCTCGACGAAAAGCTGGACGAGTCGAAAGTGAAGCTTCCGTTCGTCAATCCGGCCACCGGGCCTGTGCGCCTGCGCGGCGCGAAGCCTGGCGATATGGTGGTGATCGACGTCCTCGAAGTTGGCGTGCACGGCCTCGGTTATACCGCGCTGTGGCCGGGCATCGGGATTTTTCCGGATTGGGTCCGTAAGAAGGAATTCGGCATCCAGAATCGCAACGTCGTCGTCGAAAATGGCATCGTTCACTGGAGCGACTCGCTCAAGCTGGAAGCCAAGCCGATGATCGGCGTGATCGGCGTGGCCCCGGTGGCGGGCGGCACGCTTACCGTCGACAACGGTACCCACGGTGGCAACCTGGACATCCAGGAAGTCACGAACGGCAATCGCATCATGTTTCCGGTGTTCCATGAAGGCGCGTACCTGTATTTCGGCGACGTGCACGCATTGCAGGGCGACGCCGAGTGTAACGGCATGGGGGCAATCGAAATTCGAGGCCACCTGAAGCTCAAGGTCGATCTCGTCCGCGCGCCGAGCCGCATGACCTGGCCGCGCATCGAGACGCCGACGCACATCTGTACCGTCGGCTGCGCGCGGCCGCTCGACGACGCGCTGCGTATCGCGTTCGAGGAAATGGTCTATTGGCTGGAAGAGGGCTACGGCATTCCCGGTGCCGAAGCCTACATGCTGCTCGGCCAGATCGCGGAAGCGCGCTGTACCCAGATGGTGAATCCGAAATACACCTATATCTGCAAGGTCGACAAAAAGTACTTGCCCAAGCGTTGAGGGAACGGCATCGGGCCGCGGATTCTGTGCGAGGCTGACCGGCACCGTCACAAGGCATCGAGACCGGACTCCCCGGTCGCGATGCTGGCACCGGTCGGTGCGGGCACGGTGAACATTCCGTGGCCAACGACGCTGTCGGTAATCGCGCAAATCATTTATTGATTTCGAAGAAAGAGGAAAGAAAGGCGATGCCGATTTATCCCTATCGTTGTGAAACCTGTGGCACGTTCTCCGTCATGCGTCCTGTCGCTGAACGCGACGCGACCTGTGCTTGCCCAACATGTAGCGCTATCGCACAGCGCATGCTGGCCATGCCTGCGCTGGCATTGATGTCGTCGTCCGGGAGTGCCGAACGCCGAGTCAACGAACGTGCGGTGTACACGCATCAGCATGGCTCGGGGTGCGGCTGCGGGTCGCGCGCACAGTCAAGCACCGAATCGCCGGTAAGCTGAATGGAGTCGCCGCGCGTGCCTTCGAGCGCCCGGCCCAAAACACGGCGCCGCCCACCGTCCGGAGCGGCGGGCAGCAGAGTGACGCGATGGACTTTAACCATTCATCTCCGACCGGGTCCTCAACCCAAAAAGACTAGGTGAACCTATTGAGCCATTTGAACCTCCAGTTGGCGCAGGCACTGCTCGCACGCGCCGTCGATAAAGTGCGCCAGCAGTTTGGCAAGCCGGTGTGCATTTCCGTGTGTGATAGCCATGGCTTCCTCGTTGGATTTTTCCGGATGGACGATGCTCCCGTGCGCAGCATCCAGTTAGCGCACCAGAAGGCTTACACGTCTACCCGTCTGGGTGTGACAACGGAGGCATTCCATGCGCGGCTGCGCCGCGAGGAAATTCCCATCAGCTATTTCTGCGATCCATTGTTGACTGCGTTGCCCGGCGGTGCGGTGCTAAGCGACGCGCAGGGCACCGTGATCGGGGCGATCGGTATCAGTGGCCTCACGCCGGCCGAAGATCAGGCTGTCGCCGACGAACTTGCCCGCTTCGGGACTCCATGCAGCTTGCAGGGCGACGCGCCATGAGCTGTGCGCGGGTAATCTTTTTGCAGTGTTGTATCGTGCTTTAACAAGAGAACAATCAATGAAACGGTTTAACGTTTATGTGACACGCATGATCTCGCAAGAGACAATTGACGATCTGCGGCAGTTTCACGACGTCGAGGTCAATCCGCATGATCGGGCACTCACGCGCGATGAACTACTGAAAGCAGTGCAGGGTCGGGACGCCGTGATCACCCTACTGACCGACACAATTGACGGCGAAGTTCTCGATGCCGCCGGCCCGCAATGCAAGATCTTCGCGAACTACGCGGTTGGCTTCAACAACTTCGACCTGCAGGCGGCGACCCAACGCGGCGTGATCATGACCAATACGCCGGGTGTGCTTGACGACGCCACGGCAACCCATGCATGGGCGCTATTGCTTGCGACAGCACGGCGCATCTCTGAGTCCGAACGCTTCGTGCGTGCGGATAAGTGGCAGGGATGGGCGCCGATGGCATTTATCGGCCAGGACGTCGACAACAAGACTCTGGGTGTCGCAGGCATGGGTCGGATCGGATCGAAATTTGCGCGCAAGGCGGCCGCCTTCGACATGAAGGTGATCTACACCGACGCACAGCGCAATCCCGAAATCGAACGTCAGGTCGGCGCGACATTCGTCGACAAGGAAACGCTCCTGTGCGAGTCGGATTATCTGTCGTTGCACCTGCCGCTTCTGCCGGAAACGCAGCATTACATCGGCGCGGCTGAGCTTGCGAAGATGAAGCGCACAGCCATCCTGATCAATGCAGCCCGCGGTCCGCTGGTCGATGAAAAGGCACTGGTTGCCGCGCTGCGCGACCAGGTAATTTGGGGGGCCGGCCTCGACGTGTTCGAGCGCGAACCCGAACTCGAGCCAGGATTGAGCAGCCTGGATAACGTGCTTGTCGTACCGCACATCGCTTCCGCGACGATCGAGACGCGCCTTGCGATGGGTAAGATCGCGACGGAAAACGTCATCAGCGTTCTGAAAGGCGAGAAGCCGCAGACCTGTATCAACCCCGAAGTATTGCGCTCCGCGGCGTAATAGCTTGTCGCCGCTGTCAACGATTTAAGAAGAACTCATTGAAGAGGAAGTTATGGCAAAAGTTGGATTCATCGGTCTGGGTGTCATGGGTGCGCCGATGGCCGCCAATCTGCAGCAAGGCGGCCATCAACTCTTTGTGCATGATCGGAACCCCGCGCCGTCGGGCTTGATCGAGAATGGCGCGACGCTCTGCGAGTCCGGCAACGCGGTGGCACAGCAAGCCGACATTGTTATCCTGATGGTGCCCGATACCCCACACGTGGAGTCAGTGCTCTTTGGGGAAAACGGTGTAGCAAGCGGACTCCGTGCGAACCAGATCGTGGTCGACATGAGTTCGATTTCACCGATTGCAACGAAGGAGTTCGCCAGAAAGATCAACGAACTCGGATGCCAGTATCTCGATGCTCCGGTATCGGGTGGCGAAGTGGGTGCGAAGGCCGCGTCGCTGACGATCATGGTCGGTGGGTCGCAGGCGGTGTTCGACAAGGTCAAGCCTTTGTTTGAACTGATGGGCAAGAACATCACGCTCGTTGGCAGTAACGGCGATGGCCAGACCACCAAGGTGGCGAATCAGATCATCGTCGCCCTGAATATTCAGGCGGTGTCAGAAGCGCTGCTCTTTGCCTCGAAGGCTGGCGCGGATCCGGTGAAAGTGCGCCAGGCACTGATGGGCGGATTCGCAGCGTCGCGGATTCTTGAAGTGCACGGCGAGCGGATGATCAAGCGGACATTTGATCCGGGCTTCCGCATCGAGCTGCACCAGAAGGACCTCAACCTCGCCTTGCAGGGCGCCAAGGCGCTTGGCGTTTCCTTGCCTCATACTGCGTCCGCGCAGGAACTGATGAACGCTTGCGCCGCGAACGGCATGAGCAAGCTCGACCACTCGGCTCTGTGCAGGGCAATCGAATTGCTATCCAGCCACGAAATCGCCAGCAACTAATCGCTACCTATTGTTGTGAATGGACGCGACTGGGCTGGCCATACGCTGCCCAGCGTTTCCAGACGAAATAGGCTTTCTCACCAGCTTTTCACCATTGCGATAGAACTCGCGATTACTGTATTGCGCGTGTTGATCGTATGTGCGTCGTATTGATACATGGAGGTTTGTCTCATGAGTTCAGAAGTCGGCAAGATCGCATTGATCACTGGAGCAGGCAGCGGTATCGGACGCGCCACCGCTCGCAAGCTGTTTCAGCACGGCTACCGTGTGGTGCTCGCTGGACGAAACAAAGCACCCCTCGAGGCGCTAGCCGACGAGGCGCAGCAACTCGGCCAAGAGGCACTTGCTGTTCCCACCGACGTCACCGATGCCGCTAGCGTCGCCGCCCTCTTCGACGCGATACGACAACGCTACAACCGCCTCGACCTTCTCTTCAACAATGCCGGCCGCGGCGCACCGGCCGTCGATATCGACGAACTCAGTCTGGACGATTGGCACGCCGTCGTGAACACGAATCTGACGGGTGCCTTCCTCTGCACGCGCGCTGCCGTCGCGCTGATGAAAACGCAACTGCCGCGCGGCGGACGTATCATCAACAACGGCTCGATCTCCGCGCACGCACCACGTCCGAACAGCATCGCCTATACGGCCACCAAGCACGCGATCACCGGCCTGACCAAATCGACATCACTCGACGGACGCAAGTACGACATCGCCTGCGGACAGATCGACATCGGCAACGCTCTCACCGACCTCGCGGCACGCATGGCAAAGGGAGTGCCACAGGCCAACGGCGAAATTGCCGTCGAACCGCTGATGGATGTCGAGCACGTCGCTGGCGCGGTCCTTTATATGGCCGATTTGCCACTCGACGCGAACGTGCAGTTCATGACCGTTATGGCTAGCAAGATGCCGTTTGTCGGGCGTGGGTAGCAAAGAGACAACGGCCGCGGGCGCGTGGCGCGGCCTGTGTCTGCGGTGTGAGCTTGCGCATGGGAGACGATTCTTGTGGGCTAAAGAGTCAGCGTTTCGTGCGCCTTGACGATCTCGCTTGCTACCACCTCGATCTGCTGGCGCTTGAGCATCGCCTTTGAGCGTAGCAACTGATACGCGTGTTCTTCCGATACGCCGCGCCTTTCCATCACGAGCTGCGTGGCCTGCTGGATCACCCGAACGCTCGCTTGCTTCTTCTCGAGCCGTTCAATGTATCGATCGCGCATTCGCAATGCCTGACATTGCGTCAACGCCACCGCAATCGCGGTCATCAATCCGAATGAGCGCACCGGCGACGGTATCACCGCCAGCGCGTTCAGGCGCAGCACCGCTTCGACGGTGATCGGATTTTCGTAGGTCACCACCGGAATCACAGGCGGCGACATGCTGGTTCCGAGCCACGGGAAATTGACCGAGCGGGTTTCGGGGCGCAGCGCCATCAGCACTAGCCCGGTTCCGAAGGGCAAGCTGTCGAGTGTCGGCCAGCAGACCTCCACGTCGCACCCAATGCGGTGGAGTTGCGCGAGAAGCTCGTCGCCATCCTGATCCTGTGGATGAATCACAACAACTTTCAGTGAGCGCAAATCGCGCAGGATCGCTAAGGTATCCGCGGTCCACTTCATCGTTCCGCCCTTGCATGTAAGCACTCGCGACCCGTGTCTGCGGGCCGCTCCGGCGCGCTGCACAATATGACGTTGGGATCGGTATTCAGCAGTACGCGTCGCAGAGCCAGTGAAGCAAGACTCGCAGCCTCGTCTGCGGGCCCGACCTCGACTGCGTTGAATGCATCGTCGGGGCCCGGAGGAAGAATATCCAAATTCGCATTGTGTTCAGCGTTCAAGTTCGCGGCCCTCTTCAGGAGAGTGAAACAGTCGTTGAACAAAGGTAGCGGTCAAACAGGTTCTGACTGTGCGGCCATTGCATACGTACTGAGGAGAAGCCGACCGTACGGCGATAAACGGTCCCGCCAGGCCACCGCACGATCGCGTACCCGTCGTATGAGTTGCTTTGGATATGGATCCAGCTATGAAGAACATGTGACACGATGATTCCTTGAAGGCGCCAACGAGGAAATCGGTCGGGCGGGCATCCGGAAGCGCCATGTCGGGGGGCCGAACCGCGAGCTTTCCGCTGATGTAGCAGCGAGGGTGTAGCGATGAGAGAAGATTAGGCCGAGCCCGAGGGCGAATCTACTCTACGGTTGGATATGCCGATGCCGCGTTAGGGTACCCCGCTTATACGGACGTATAAGCGTCGCGAGGGGTGAACGCTGACGATAGACCGCCCGTCTCAGTAGATATCAGGACAACGGCCCCGCGATACGTAATTGAACGCGTTCAATTGCCGATGCCGAACGCGCGCCACCTATCGCCAGCAGATTTGCGATCGAGAGATACCGGCAGCGGGGTCGCCGCGCCGGTTGAGTGGCCGGCAGTCAGAAGTGAATAGATTCTTTCATTATCGCCAAGGCTCCTTGGTTTTTTGTCGAATCGACCTGCGTGACGCAGCTTCTCTGCACTTAGAGCTGCACCCCACGCGTGAGCGCGCCATCCACTACCAGATTCGCCCCGCTCACGAAGCTCGCCGCCGGGCTCGCGACGAACGCGACCGCGTTCGCGATCTCCTGTGGGCGCGCCATGCGTCCGCTGGGATTCAACGCAAGTGCTTCCGCGAACAGCTTCGGATCGTTATGTTCGATGTGATCCCACACGCCGCCTTCGAAATAGACGTTGCCCGGCGACACGGCGTTCGCCCGGATGCCCTTCGGCGCCAGGTGGTACGCGAGGCCTTGCATGTAGTGGATCAGCGCCGCCTTGAAGGTCCCGTAAGGGCCGGCGGCAAAGTCGATTTCCCGGCCGGACACGCTCGATATCGCGACGATCGAGGCAGCCTTGCTCGCTTCGAGAAAAGGCATCGCGGCGTCGACCAGGTTGACCGTACCCATCAAGTCGGTTTCGAACTCCTTGCGCCACGATTCGAGATCGTTGCCGATCGACAGCGCGCTCACATTGGCGACCACGATGTCGATGCCGCCCAGTTGCGCGGCGGCGTCGCGTGTCCAGGCCTGTAACGCCGGACCGTTCGAAACGTCGACCGAGGCGCCGCACACCTTGACCGCGCCACCCGTGACCTGCACGATGTCGGCCACCGTCTGTTCCACGGTGGCACCATCACGGGCGCAAAGCGCGACGTCCGCGCCTTCGGCTGCCAGCGTTTGCGCAATGGCGCGGCCGATACCCTTGGTGCCACCGGTTACAAGTGCCTTCAGGCCTTTGAGTTTCAAATCCATGGCGGCGTCTCCTTAGTTAGCCGGTGCGAGATATTTCTTGCTGATCGCCGCGCCGACCGAATACTTCGGATCGACGAAATTGCCCAGCCGCACCTTGCCGCACTGGCTGAGCATCATGTAGGCATCCCAGCGGTCGAAGCCGTATTCCTTTTCCATCCACAGCACCAGTTCGTGGTACGCGATGCGCGTCGCGTCTTCAAGCGGGCGCGCGCTGCCGATCGCCATCAGCAGCTCATCGGTTTCGAGGCGTGGCCATTCGATGTGCCAGCCCTTGATCAGATCAACGTGGATCGTGGTCGTGCTGGAGTATTCGACGGCGGTGCCGCACACTTCGCCGTCGCCCTGGCAGGCGTGCGCGTCACCGATAAAGAGCCGCGCACCGGCGGAGCGCACCGGCAGATAAGTGATGCTGCCGGGGCCCATGTCGGGCACGTCCATATTGCCGCCGTGGTTGTCCGGTGTGAGCGAATTGATCGAGTCGATTTCCGGCGACAGGCTCAGTGTGCCGATATGCGGCTTGTACGGCAGCGTGACGCGCTTGCTCCAGTAGACGCCTTCTTCGTCCACGTCGATCTTGCGTGTGATCTCCGGCAGCGGCTCATTGAGCGTTGCGGTGTATTCCGTACCGGTCAGCGCGCCGAAACGCGGAATCAGGCAGCAGGTGCCGCGGGGATTGTCGCCGCGCGGCAACATCGATTCGATGTACACCGCCACCACGTCGCCCTTCTCAGCGCCTTCGATCATGATGGGTCCGCTTTGCGGATTCAGAAACGGCACCCGCAGCTTCTGACTCGGCAGATCCTGTTCCGTGAGGATCTTGCCGTCAAATGCATCGCGTGTTTGAACCACAACCCGGTCGCCCGGGGCAATGTTCATCACCGGCGTCGAGTATGGTCCGATGGTGTAGTGAAATGTGCCCTGACGGGATTCGCTGAGTTCGTGCGTTTCGCGGACTCGGCCGCGTGCGACGCCGCGCGTGTGCATGATCGATTGTTCGAGCCATTTCATCATGGTGTTCCTTCTCAAATGTGGGTTGTCGAAGTGAAGACGCGCAACGTTGACGCCGCATCACACTGAAATTAGCGCCCTGACGTTATTGGCTTCCATCTGGTCCCCACGCCCCGCCGACACGACCTGCCCGCGTACCAGTACGACATAGTCGTCGGCTACCGCCTGCGCGAAATCGAAAAATTGTTCTACCAGCAGGATCGACAGCGATCCTTTTAGCGAACGGATCACCGCCTCGATCTCCATCACGATCGACGGCTGGATGCCCTCGGTCGGTTCGTCGAGAATCAGCAGCTTAGGATTGGTCAGAAGCGCCCGGCCAATCGCAAGCTGCTGCTGCTGTCCGCCGGACAGATTCCCTGCAATGCGCCGGCGCATTGTCTTCAGCACAGGAAAGGTATGAAAGACTTCGTCGAAGGAAAATTGCTTGCCCTTGGCGGTCTGATTGCGCTCGCCGGCGTAGGCGCCGATGCGCAGGTTTTCTTCGACGCTGAGTTGCGGAAAAATCTCGCGTCCTTGCGGTACGTAGCCGAGACCCGCGAGCACGCGCCGATGCGACGGCGTGCGCGTCAGCGGCTGGCCCGCCAGTTCGATTTCGCCGCCTTTGACCGGCAGCAACCCGACAAGGCACTTCAGTAAGGTCGTCTTGCCCACGCCGTTACGGCCGAGTACGACGGTGCAGGCGCCTTCGGCCACATTCAGCGAGACGTCGCGCAACGTGTGGCTGCTGCCGTAAAACTGATTGAGTGCGGAAATCTTCAGCATGCTCACCGTCCGAGATAAACCTGAATGACGCGTGGATCGTTGCGCACGCTGTCCATCGATCCCTCGCCGAGCAGCTGCCCTTCATGCAACACGCTGACGAGGTCAGCGACCTCGCCGACAAAATCCATGTCGTGCTCGATCACCACCACCGCCCGCTCGGGCGACTTGAGCCGCGCGATCAATTCGGCGGTGCGCGCAGTTTCGTGATCGGTCATGCCGGCAACCGGTTCGTCGAGCAGTATCACTTGCGGATCAGCGACAAGCAGCATGCCGATTTCGAGCCACTGCTTCTGGCCATGCGACAGCGTGCCGGCCATCCGGGGCCCTTCATTCTCGAGACCGATCGTCTCGAGCACTTCGTCGATACGCCGGTTCTGCTGTGCGCCGAGGCGCGAGCGAACCATCTGCGCATATCCGCGACCGTTGCGAATCGCCAGTTCGAGGTTTTCGCGAACCCGCAACGCTTCGAACACGCTCGGCTTCTGGAACTTGCGGCCGATGCCGAGGCGCGCGATAGACGTTTCGTCGAGCGTCGCGAGATTCGTGACCTTGTTCAGAAAGACCTCGCCGCCTGCCGGCCGGGTCTTTCCCGTGATGACGTCCATCAAGGTCGTCTTGCCCGCACCGTTCGGACCGATGATGGCGCGAATCTCGCCGTATCGAAACTCCATCGACAGGTTCGTGATCGCCGCGAAGCCGGAAAACGTGACAGACAGGCCGCTGATGTAGATGGCGGTGGCCGGTTGTGGATGGTTCATTGGCCGCCCCCCTTGCTTTCGCTGCCGGCGGCCTTGAGCGTACCCCACAGGCCATTGCCGAAATAGACGACGATCACGAGCGTCACGCCGGCAAGAATGAACGGCCACAGCGCCGGCAGTTGCGCGGTCAGCCAGAACTTGAGTCCGTTGATCACGACCGCGCCGACGATTGCGCCGATCAGGGTGCCGCGCCCACCGATGGCCACCCACACGGCAATCTCGACGGAAAGTTGCGGCGAAACGATAGTCGGGTTGACGATGCCGACCTGCGGCACGTACAGCATCCCGGCGAACGCCGCGAGGACCGCCGAGAGACACCACGCGAAGAGCTTCAGCGTATGCGTGCGATAGCCGAGAAAGCGCATCCTCGCTTCGTCGTCGCGCACCGCGATTAGCGCCCGGCCAAAACTGGAGCGCGCGAGAAAGCGCACGCCGACATAGGCCACCGCCAGCAGCAGGCATGAACACACGGCGAGGCCTATCTGTGTGGGGGTATCGGCGAGCTTACGGCCCGCAAGGCTCGTGAAACCGGTCATGCCGTTGTTGCCGCCGAGGCCCACGTCGTTGATGAATAACAGCAGCATCAGCGCATACGTGAGCGCCTGAGTGATGATCGACAGATACACGCCATTGATGCGCGAGCGGAACGTGACGAAGCCGAACGCGCCCGCGACCAGCACGGTGATGACGATAGTGACGAGGACCGTCACATCGAGCCGCGAGAGCATCTTCCATACGGCGGGAAAATCGCTCGCGCCCATGTATTGCATGAAGTCCGGCAATACGTGCGTTTCGGCGTAGGCGCCGTTCAGCAGATAGATGGCCATCATATAGCCGCCTATGCCGAAGAAGATACCGTGCCCGAGGCTCAGGATGCCCGCATAGCCCCAGACCAGATCGAGCGCCAGCGCGAGCAGCGCGAAACACATGATCTGCCCGATCAGGTTGATGCCGAACAGCGACAGATGCAGCGCATTCGACTCCGGAATCAAAAAATAGGCAAACGGCAGATAGAGCGCCGCCAGGACCAGCACCGGGACGATGCTGACCTCAACGGTCTGGCCCATCCATTTCGTTGCGAATGCCGACAAGGTGAATTTCCTGCTGGTACGCGGATCGGGGAACGTGTTCATACGCGGGTCTTCAATGCAAAGAGTCCTTGCGGGCGCTTCTGGATAATCAGCACGATGAGCAGAAGCACGGCCACCTTGGCGGCAACTGCTCCGTAGAACGGTTCGATAAACTGGTTGATTTCGCCGAGCGCGAGCGACGAGACGACTGTCCCCGCGAGGCTGCCCGCACCGCCCAATACCACTACCATGAACGAGTCGACGACGAAGCCCGTGCCCATCGACGGATTGACGCTGGCGATCTGCGTCAACACTACGCCGGCCAGTCCCGCGAGGCCAGCACCCAGGCCGAACGCGATGCGATCGACGCGCTCAGAGGGTACGCCGAGGCAGCGCGCCATGTCGCGCAGCTGCGTGGTGGCGCGCATCAGCAAACCAAGCTTCGTGAAGCGGACCACCGTGAAGGTCGCGACGAAGATCAACACGGCGAGCACGATTGCAAACACGCGGTTGTAGGTCACGAAGAAGCCGGGCGAGACCTGCATGCCGCCGTTGAGAAAACCCGGCGTGATGAACTCGACGTTCTGTGAGCCAAACAACACCTGAATCAGCTTGATCAACGCGATGCTGACCGCCCAGGTGGCGAGCAGCGTCTCCAGCGGCCGGCGATACAGAAAACGGATGACGAAGAATTCGAGCAACATGCCGCACGCTGCGCAGATCACAAACGCCACGGGAATCGCAACGAAAATGTAGGCGTCGAACCAGCCCGGCAAATGCGTCTGCATGAAACGTTCGACGAGATACGTCGCGTACGCGCCGATCATGATGAATTCGCCATGCGCGAGATTGATCACGCCCATCAGGCCGAACACGATCGACAGGCCGAGCGCTGTCAACAACAACACGCCGGCATAGCTCAAGCCGCTAAACAGAATCGACAAGCCTTTGCCGAGCGACAGCCACGTGTCCATGTGGCGAATCGCGCCCTGCACGGCAGCCAGCACGTCGGGATCCGAACGCACGGAATCCTGCGCCGCAAAGTTCGCCAGCGCGGTCCGCGCGGTTTCGCTCGGCACCTCGGCCACAGCCTTGATCGCCGCCAGGCGATCGGCCTTCACATTGCTGTTCAGCCCGCGCTTAGCCAGAGCCAGCGTGAGAATGGTCGCGATATCCGGGTCGTGCTGCGCCTTGACCGCACGGGCGACGACAGCGGGATCGAGCAATGCATAGAACTTGTCGACTTGCCGCGCAGCCGTCGCGCGGGTGTCCTGCTGCGGCGAGAACAGGTCCATTTCCGCCGACGCCACCGCGAGCCTGCGCATCATCACGATGCTCGGCACATAGGGCGAATCCGCCGGCGCGTTGGCGCGCGGCTGGAGGGTCGCGGCGTCGAGCGCAGGGTTTCCCTGCAGTGTCGCCTGACCGTCGGCGCCGCACACCAGCGCGCCGTTACGAATCACGTCGACGATCTGACGCGCCCACGCACGCGCACGCGTATCGTCCGACACGCCGGTTTCGACAAGTTGCTCTAGTGCAGCGGCCTTATCGCCGTTCGTCGCGCAGAACGACGTGAGCATCGCGGCACGGCCCGGCGCGGCGCTCGCCGTAGTGGCCCAAATAAGTGCCAGACAAGCGATCGCGCGAAAGATCTGCCTGAAATTGATCATGGGTGTTTCCATTCCATCCTGCTAAGGGACCGGCATGCTTGCGTATGCCGATCCCACCACTGCCTGACGATGCGACAGGGACTGTCAAGCCTTGCCGATGAAGGGGCTGAACGGCACTGGCTTCTCGATGTCTTTAGACTTCCACAAAATGTCGAAGCCCTGAGTCGCGTTGATCGAGCCGATCATGTCGCCACGCCACAAGTACTGCGTGGAAGCATCCATCTTCACCGTGTAGCCTGCCGGATCGACCATCGACTGACCCGCGAGCGCCTTGCTCACCGCGTCCGTGCTGGTGGAGTGCGCCTTCGTGGCAGCCTGCGCCCACAGATTGATACCGAGGTAGGTCGACACCATCGGGTCGATCACCATGTCCGGCCGATGCTTCAGGTTATGCGCGCTGACGTAGTTCTTCCAGTCGCTCTTGAACTGGCGGTTCTGCGGTGTATCGACGTTCTGGAAGTAGCACCAGCAACTGAGGTGGCCGACCAGCGGCTTCGTATCGAGACCCTCCAGATCGCTGTCGACCACATCCAGGCCAAGAATTGGAATATCGGTTGCGCGCACGCCCTGATTGATCGCTTCCTTGAACATTGCCGGAATAGAATCCCCGACCACCGTCATCACGACGATGGCCTGGCCGCCCGGTTGCGCGGCGAAGTCCTTGATATCGCGCACGATGGTCTGGAAGTTCGACTGCCCGAATGGAACGAAATGTTCACGCCATGCCGAGTCCGGAATGTTTTTGGTCTTCAGATAGCCCTTGAGCATCTTGTTGATCGTGCGTGGCCAGACGTAGTCGCTGCCGATCATATAGAAGCGCTTGGCGCCGCCGCCCTGATCGCTCATCAGGTAGTCGATCGCCGGGAGTACCGAGCTGCTCGGCGGCGAGTTCAGATAGACAACATTCTTCGACTGCTCTTCGCCTTCGAAGTGAAGCGGATAAAACAGCAGACTGTCCTGCGACTCGACTACCGGCAACACCGACTTGCGCGACACCGACGTCCAGCAGCCGAACAGCGCCGCGCATTGGTCGCGCAGGATCAGTTGCTTCGAGAGCTGCGCATACATCGGCCAATCCGACGCCGGATCGACGACGACGCCCTGAAGCTTGCGCCCGAGCACGCCACCCTTCGCGTTAATCTGATCGATCGTCATCAGCGCCGTATCTTTTAGCAGCGACTCGCCGTTGGCCATCGTGCCCGATTGCGAAAACAGCAGGCCGAGCTTGATCGGATCGCTGGCTCCCGCGGCAAACGCAGCCTTAGGTAGCGCAGTGCCCGCAGCGGTCACCAACCCGGAGCCGACTGCCGACAGGAAGGTACGTCTTTTCATTTGCTTCACTCCGACATGGATTAGAAATCGCAAACGCAAAAAGCCCGAAACCAGACAAGCTGGTTTCGGGCTTTTTTGGCCGGTGCCACTCAAGACGCCTTTGTCTCGAACAGCGAATGGTTGCTGAGGTTCCCCGTTATGCACGACGGGTCAGCGTGACTCTATAAGCAACGGCTATGCCAGATTTTGCAGCCGGCCGCGATGCGTGCCGCAAAACCCTTTTGTGGACCGGATGCGAATTGAACAGTTGCATTCCGGTCAAAGCGGCAGGCATCATAAATAAAGCAGCCTGCGCGGTTCACTGGCTCAGCGCCGCACAAAGACAGTGCGCGTGCGCACCAGCCGCGTGCCACACGCACAAACAGCGTACTCCCCAAACGTAGCGACCATCGGTTTTGACGAATGACCCGTATTGATGCCGGACGTACCTCGGACGCAATCAGAATTGGCGTCCTGTATTCACGCTCAGGCGTGACCTCAGCCGCGGAGCTCACTCAACTGCAAGCCACCATGCTTGCGACGGAGGAGATCAATCGCGCAGGCGGCGTGTCTGGCCGCGAGATCGAACTCGTCTGTCTCGATCCACAGTGCCAGCCGCGGCGTTATGCCGACCTCGCCGAGCAACTGATTCTCGAACACCGGGTTCGGATTATTGTCGGCTGCTATATGTCCAGCACGCGCAAGGCGGTCATTCCGATTGTCGAACGGCACAATGCACTGCTCTTCTATGCGACACCGTATGAAGGCTTCGAATACAGCCGTAATGTGATCTACACTGGCGCGGCACCGAATCAGAACACCTTGCCGCTCGCCGGTTTCATGCTCACGCAGTTCGGCTCACGCGTGAGCATGATCGGTTCAGACTATGTGTGCCCGTACGAGTCGAATCGCGTGATGAGCGATCTGATCCTCGAACGCGGCGGAGAAAAGGTGGACGAAACCTATCTGTCGCTCGATGCGCCGTGGGAGAGTTATCTGGATGCCGCAAAGCGGATCAAGCAACTCGCACCCGACTTCATTTTCTCCACGGTAGTGGGAGAAGGCATTCCGCATCTGTACCGCGCGTTTGCGCAGGTCGGGCTCGATCCGTACCGCACGCCTATCGCCAGCCATATGACCAGTGAAGCCGAAATCGCGGTAATGGGAAAGGACCTCGCACAAGGACACATCACCTCAGCCGCGTACTTCCAGAGTGTGGATACAGCCGCGAACCTCGGCGCCGTCGCCCGCTATCAGGCTCGCTTCGGCGACGATCAGCCGACCAACATGTGCTGGGAAGCCTCCTATTTCCAGATGCATCTGCTCGCGGATGCGATCCGCCGCGTCGGCTCCGACGACCCGACGCTGTTGCTGCGCGTGTTGCCCGGACTCGAATTCGACGCGCCGCAGGGCCGCGTGCGTATCGACGAGCATAATAACCATACCTACCTGCATCCGTTGATCGGCCGGGTCGGCGCGCATGGCCGCTTCGAGATCATCGGGCGCGCGCCTGAACGCGTGAAGGCGGATCCCTACGTCGTCTCTCACAGCACGCCAGCGTGGACCGCGCACGCGCATCCTGAACTCGCACGCACGGGAGCGGATCGATGAAGCGCACCGCGCAGACGCCGGCGATCCTGCGCGACCTGCGTTCGCTAAAAGTCGTTGTGATTCATCCGCAGGATCAGGACGGTGAAGAGTTGCTCGCGCAGCTTCAGCGCATCGGTTGTGAGGTGCAGGTATGTTGGCCGCGCCTCGATAGCCTGCCTTGCGACACCGGTCTCGTCCTGATGGCGATGCGTCCTGAGACGCTGTCAGTCGATTATCCCTGGCTCGGAACCAGCACGTCGCCGCCTGTGATTCCGGTCGTGACTTACGAAAATCCGATCACCATCGAAGCGGTGCTGCGGTTAAATGCGTTCGCGACAATCCCGTCGCCGGTCCGCTCGTTTGGACTATTGACCGCCATCGCTGTCGCGCTTACGCAATTCAAGGCATCCCGCACACGTGAGCGATACATCGAACGGCTCGAGCAGAAGCAGGCGAAGGTTCGGGTGATCCAGCAGGCCACGCGGATCGTAATGGACTCGCGCGGCATGTCTGAAGAAGATGCGTATCAGTTGCTGCGCTCACAGGCCATGCTCAAACGCGAACAGATCGAGACGGTGGCTGGCGACATCGTCAAGGCACACGAAACCCTGAGTTTCTAACATCGGCGCGCTGGCGTCGCGCAGGCGCAATTGAGTTCGGAGTTTGGGCGCGACGGATGGGCGATGCTTTGGCGGCAATCTATTTCGAAAATTCATCTATTAGGGAACCGAAATGCCGGCGTTTCGGACCGAAAGTGACAGCATGGGTGAGGTTAAGGTCGGTTGAATCCGCCATCGTTTTCTTCCGGCACGATGAGGGTTCGTGGAACGCGTTTTCGGCAAAGGCGAGCAGGCTGGCGATGCGCGCTTATCCGCTTGCGGCGTGAGCGAGGGGTCGGGCGTCAATAGCGCGCGTCGGTGTCGTCGCCTGCCGGGTTTGGAGTCCCCACCCGCGAGCAGTGCACCGTCGTCGTCACAAAGAACCGTATTCGCCTTCGCGCCTGCCCTACGCTTTCGTACACGCGCCGAGCATGGTTTGCACGTCCGACAGGAGGAGACGGCCCTCTGCGGGTATCTCCGTGACCTTCTCACCCCGATGGAACTCCCACTCAAAGGGGTAGCACGGGAAGCGCACGCATGTTCGCATTGCAGAGTATCCCGTCAATCGAGTCAATCGCACGGACGAACTGTTGCCATGGGTCGTTGCCCATCGGCTTCACGCCGACGCCATCTGAACCCACTGTAAATCGCGTTCAGCACTTTGACATCGGCGCGCGTTCAGGTACGGTCACGATTGGACACGTACGGATATTCTGCCAATCTACTCATTGAACACGTCTCCCACGAACCCGGCGAATCTGGCGTGAAGAAAAACCAGTTTGCGGCGCGGACATGTTGCCGAAACCGATACGAGCCGGCGTTGAGCACCGAGAAATGTCACTTCGTTTCGATCCATGGCAGCCACGAAGGCGCTCCGCGCAACGTACCTCGTCACTGCGACTATGCTTAGTATCAACACCGCCGCTGTCAGACGGAAAATGCCTGTCTCAAAGAAGTGCTCCGGTACGTCAGCTACAAAAATGGCTGTCAACGCAACCAACTGGATCAACATCGCCGCCGCTGACGCGACTATCAGATGCGCACGAAAAGCACGTGCGGTCTCTGGCGCTTTCAGGTTCCGCAACCACATTGTCAACTTGAGCTTCGTTTTCATTCCGGCTCGCGTCCCCCGCATAACTTTATCAAACCAATTGACGTAGGCCACAAAAAAAGACCCACGTTAGCAGCCTGATGGTCACCGCGTGCACTGACGATCAATATCAGTGATGGGAATAGATCGAGTGGGCGCCCCCGATTGTCGTAGGCGCACTCACCTGCGAAGAGCCATCCGACACGCCACCCACATCGGTGTTGCTCGATGCCGTGACGTCCTGCGTGTTGAGGTGGGCCTCTGCCGTCTGGATATCAGCCGGATAATTCAGTTTGCTCGGCCGGTAGCCGGCCTGTTCCAACCTGATCAGATCCGCCTGTACGTCCGCACGCGTCACTGACACGCTAGCGTCCTGAGCGAAGGAGACGGTCGGGAGTGCGAGCAGCCCAGTAACCAGGGCAGCATAAAAATGCGACTTCATCGTGGATTACCTCATAAACGTGAGTTTGGTCGGCTTCGATCGGTGATCCAAACCGCTGATCTCCTTCCTCGTCGCAACGGGAGTGAGCAACAGTTATTCTGCATAGCGAAGGTGGACCTGTCCTGACGCGCGCATTACATCGCCGTCATGTTTGGATTTGGATTCCCGGAGTGAGCCGCCATTTGTTCCTTGCATCTATGAGACGCAGACGCGGAAGTTCGCCGAACACGAAAGCGGGCAGGTCACGCGTGTCGCAATAGGCCGACGAACCGCTGGCAGAAAAGTCGAATGTGGCTGACTTCGAGGCCCGAAAGCCTTGAATTTATGCGTGTGGCTTTGCGTACCAGACTTGATCGGACAAGCGTCCCGATTCATGACATTTTTGTCATTTCCCGTCCATCTCGACGCAAGGATGGTTTTTCTATATTTATCTGGCTGTCGTTTTGGAGAGCGAGCACTACCGAGGCGATGCCAATAGAGTTGCCAGTATTATCCTTCGAGTTGGTAATCCCTGCCGCAGCTAGCATGGTTGGGTCCAAGGAAGTCGCACCGTGCAAAGCATGACCTGGCAGCAGGTGGGCGAGGAAGTTTTCCGGCCCGCCCAGTGGATGGCTAACGTACAAGCGGTATGGCCGTTCTTCTGCCACCGTCGCGGGAAACAAAAAGAACTTGCGCATTCGCCGTTGGGGCATAAAAGGTTCTACAGAGCCCACGGCGACACTGCCCATACCTTGGTATTTGCTTGAAATTGCCGCGCGGCGCGCAGCGGTGCCAAGTTTAGACGTATCGTACGCTACTCAATTAACTCAGGCTCAACACGACACGCTGCGCAGATGCAATCAGCGTCGGGTACTATCTACATTGTATGCACGACTTGCTGTGCGAAAGGGTTTTCATCATGCGTATCCTGATCGTCGAAGACGAACCGAAAATGGCCTCGTACCTTCGCAAAGGCCTGATGGAGGCAAGCTTCACTGTCGATGTCTCTAACGATGGCAACGACGGTTTGTTCCTCGCGCTCCATGAAGACTACGATCTCATCGTACTCGACGTCATGCTCCCGGGCATCGACGGATTTGAGGTGCTCAAGCGCTTGCGAGCGAAAAAACGCACACCCGTGCTCCTCCTGACGGCGCGCGATGCGGTCGAAGACAAAGTCGCCGGACTTGAATCGGGGGCGGACGATTACCTGGCGAAGCCGTTCGTCTACTCCGAATTTCTTGCGCGGATTCGCGCGGTGCTGCGCAGACCCACGCAATCGGTCGACACTGTGCTGCGTGTCGGCGATATGGAAATCGACCTCCTCAGGCGCCGTGTGCGGCGCGGTGACGTCCGCATCGACCTGACTGCGCAGGAATTCACGCTTGTGAAGCTCCTCGCCGAGAGGCAGGGTGAAGTGATCACGCGCGCAGTCGTCACGTCACACGTCTGGGACATGAACTTCGACAGCGATACGAACGTCGTTGAAGTGGCTGTCAGGCGTCTGCGCGCAAAGATCGACAACCCATTCGAGAAGAAACTGCTCCATACGGTCCGTGGCATGGGCTATGTGATGGAAGAGCGGCCATGACTGCCGCGGACGGAGCGTACTCGCTGCTCAGGCGTCTGAGTCTCGCTTTTACCGTCGTCGCCGTACTGGTGCTCTCGCTGGCCGGCGCCCTTCTCTATCATTCGCTGTCGAGCCAACTCATGGACCGCGACGACCGCGAGATTTCGGTCCAGCTCGGCGGGTTTCTGGCGGCAGCTCGCGAATACGGCTCGGCAGAGGCGATCGGCAGAAATAACGGCGAGTTTCGCGAGGCATTGCTGGCGCATCCCGCAATCTCATTCGCCATACTGGATGGTCAAGGAAGGGTATTGGCCGACTTAAGCCGTGGGGACCAGCCCTTGCGGTCGATTGGGTCGGGCAATCCGGCAGAACAACAGACTTATTCATGCTCTCCGCCGTCCATCGGGCCTTCTCGCTGCGTATTCGGCGACGAAACGTTGCGTTCAGGTGAATCGATACGCGTGCTGCTCGCCCATGAAGCGATGGAACGCTACTCCGTCCTTCGCGATTATCAAGGCGATGTATGGCTCGTTCTCCTCGGTGGTTCCGCGCTGATGGGTCTACTTGGCTACGCCATCGCAAAACGGGGATTGAGGCCGGTCAAAACCATCGGCCAACGAATTTCGCGCATTGAAGCCCACAATCTTGGTGAGCGCCTCGATATCGGCTGCGGACCCGTCGAACTCCATGACATCGCGGGTCCGGTGAACCGGATGCTCGACAGGCTTCAACGTGCATTTGCGCAACTTTCGCAGTTCTCGTCCGATCTGGCGCACGATATGCGCACTCCGCTCGCCAACATGATCAGCGCATCGGAAATCACTCTTTCGCGTGAGCGATCCATCGAGGAGTACGAAGCACTGATCGACTCGAACATCGAAGAATGCCAGCGCCTTCAACGGATGATCGAGACCATGCTGTTCCTCGCGCGAGCGGACCATTCAAAGGAACTGCTTCGGCCGGGCGTACTCGATTGCCATGAAGAGTTCGCAAGGCTCACCTCGTACTTTGAAGGAGTGGCCGAGAACAAGGGCGTCCATTTCGCCATCGACGGCGCGATCCAGGTTCGCGCCGATCCGTCGATGCTTCGACGCGCCCTCAGCAACCTGGTATCGAACGCGCTTGCGCATGCTGACGCCGAATCGAAGATCGCGCTGCGCGCCTACCGGTCCGACGAGTACGTTGCCGTGGAAGTCACGAACACCGGCCAAACCATCCCGCCCGAGCATATCGACAAGATCTTCGACCGCTTTTATCGAGTCAATTCCGCGCGGCAAGGGTCGGCGAAGAACATGGGACTCGGCCTCGCCATCGTGCGATCGATCATGGAGTTGCATCGTGGCCGAGTAGACGTGGTGAGCCGCGCCGGCTTGACGACCTTCACGCTTTACTTTCCTTCCTTTACCGAGTGACACCCTGAGTCGCCGTGCCGCGCAATCGCGCGGCATTCTTTTCTCGCAGAGTTCCGTTAGCTGATCCGCTCAAGACGGCGTGCCCTGGCTCGCGCCGCGTCCGCCTTCCGTCCTCAAACCAACGGCGCAATCTGCGCTTGCCTCCCCAAGATGTCCGAAATGACATCTCCCCGCCACCTCGCAATCAGACGCACAACACGAAAATGCACTCTCCAGCACTGAGGGAAGCCGTCGCGATCCCTCGGGATCCCAACGTTTGTTCAACCATCGAGAGCTTTCGTGAACATCCGCTATCGCAAGCGTCTGCAGTTGTCTGTCGGTGCAGCGGGCATCCTCGTTCTTTGCGGTGCCTTGTTTTCCCTTCACTCGCGGACTTCCCCCGCGGCTACCGGGTCAGCGCCGCCAGCCACGGCAGTCGATCAGGCTCCGCCTCTGCCCAATACCGTGGACCTGTCGCCCGAGGCGCTCGCGAACGTCAACTTGCAGTTCGCGAGAGCGGAGCTTCGGCCCGGCGTGCATACGATTGCCGCTACCGGTGTTGTCGCATTCAACGCGAAGCGGCTCGCGCAGCTAGGCTCTCCTTCAAAGGCAAGGATCGTTGCTGTCGATGTCGCCGCAGGCGACCATGTACGCGCGGGGCAGCGACTCGCTACGCTGGACGAGTTCGATTTGAGCGACATCCGTAGTCAGGTCGCAAGTGCGTCCGCCGCAGTGGCGGACGCGAAGGCTGCAGCCGATGCGGCCAATGCGGCACTGCAGCGCGGCACCGAGCTCGTCACCGGAGGCGGCATCGCGCAGAGCGAGCTCGACCGCCGCCGTGCTGCCGCGGTCAATGCGCAGGCCATGCTGAAGTCGCGCCAGGCAGACCTGCAGAAGTGGCAGGGCATGCAACAACGCCTGATGCCGATCGGTGCCTCGGCGAGCCGAAGCAATGGAACGGCCACGCTAGCCCGACTGAGTCCGGGCGATTCGCTGGGTGCGCTCGTCGCGCCGTTCGACGGTGTGATCAGCAGCGTGAGCGCGGGCGCAGGCAACATCGTCGACATGTCGGCGCCGATTGTGACGCTGGCCGATCTTTCGATGATGTGGGTGCAAGCCAACGTCCCTGAACGCGAAGCCGCAGAAGTGCGCCCCGGTCAGACGGTGCTTGTCCACCTCGATGGGTATGGCAATCGACAGTTCACCGGCCGCGTCATCGATGTCGCCGACCAGGTCGACACCAACACCGGCACAGTAGCGGTCCGCTGCGAGCTGCCTAACGGCGACGGCGCACTCCGCGCAAATATGTTCGGCACGGTCGAGATCCAGGCGCCGCTCGGTCGGGACGCGACGCTTGTACCGGACGCGGCGCTCCAGGATGTGAATGGACAGACGGCCGTATTCATCCCTTCCGGCAACGGCCGTTTCACGTGGCGCGCCGTTCGCACCGGCTATGCCGCCGACGGCATGACACAGATTCTCAGTGGCCTGTCGGCCGGCACGTCCGTCGTCGCCGACGGCAGCTACTGGCTGAAGGCTTCGCTCATGAAGAGCACCATTCCCGACGAAGGCTGATCCGCGAGCGCACGCTATGATTACCAAACTTGTCGAGGCGGCACTGAAAAATCGCGCCGCCGTTTTGATTCTCGTTGCCGTACTGATTGTCGCCGGGCTCTACAGCATGCAACGGTTGCCCTTCGATGCTGAGCCGGACATCTCGCCGCAGCAGGTGCTGGTGACGACCCAGGCGCCCGGCCTCGCGCCAGTCGATGTCGAGCGCTCGATCACCACGCCTGTCGAGCTCGCGCTGCAGGGTCTGCCAGGCATGCAGAGCCTGCGCTCGATCTCGCGTTACGGTCTTTCCGTGATTTATGTGCGATTCGCCGACGCTACGAACCTGTACCTCGACCGCAATCTGATCGGTGAGCGGTTGCAGACGATCCAGCTTCCGCCCGGCACGACCGCGCCGCAGATGGGGCCGCTGTCGGATGGCCTTAGCGAGATCTATCAGTTTCAGGTGCGTGGCCACGGGCAGTCGCTGATGACGTTGCGCACACTGCTCGACTGGCAGATCGCACCAAGGCTGCGCCAGGTGCAAGGCGTGGTCAACGTGAACGTGAACGGCGGCCTCCTGAAGACGTACGAAGTGCAGGTCGACGACAATGCGCTCACACGTTACGGCCTGTCGGTCGGCGACATCTTCAATGCCGTGCAGATGAACAACGGCGCAACAGGCGGCGCGACCATCGAGCACAACGGCGGAGAATCGATCATCCGCGGCGAGGGATTGCTGCGCAACACGACCGACATCGGCAACATCGTGTTGCGTACCGCTGCGGGCGGCACACCGCTTTACGTTCATGACGTGGCGCATGTCGACGAAGCGCCAATGCCCCGGCTCGGCGCGGTCACGCGTGACGGCAAAGGCGAAGCCGTCGTCGGCGTCGTGCTGATGGGCATCGGGCAAAACACGCGCGTCGTCGCACAGCGCGTGCAGGACGCGATCAAGGAAATCAACCAGACGTTGCCGCCCGGCATCGAGGTGGCGCCCTACTATAACCGCGCGGACCTGATGGACCGGGTGCTGCATACGGTCGCTCACAACATGGTCGAAGGTGCAGTGCTGGTCATCGCGGTGCTGCTTTTGCTGCTCGGGAATGCGCGCGCGGGGCTGATCGTCGCCATGGCGATTCCGCTGTCGATGCTCGTCGCCGTCATCGCCATGTACGCTACGGGACTATCGGGCAATCTGATGAGTCTCGGCGCGATCGATTTTGGCCTGCTTGTCGACGGTGCGGTGGTGATGATCGAAAACGTCGTGCGGCGGCGTTCCGAAGCGCCCAATCAGCCGTTACGCCCGCTCGTGCTGGAGGCAGCAAAAGAAGTGTCCCGGCCTGTAACGTTCGCGGTTCTCATCATCACGGCCGTCTACCTTCCGATACTGAGCCTTCAGGGTATTGAAGGCAAAATGTTCCGGCCGATGGCGATGACCGTTATCTTCGCGCTGCTCGCGTCGCTAGTCCTCACGCTGACGGTCATGCCGGTGCTCGCCAGCCTGTTGCTGCGCGGCAAGGTCGCAGAGCGTGAGAGCCGCATCCTTCACTGGGTGCGCCTGCGCTATGAACCGATTCTCGCGCGTGCCGCGCAACAGCCTGCGCTGACGATGGGGCTCGCCGTCGCGCTGCTCGCGGTCGCGGTCTTCGCCGCCACGAGGCTGGGCGCAGAATTTCTGCCGCGCCTGGACGAAGGGGCGCTGACCGTCACGACGACGAAGCTGCCCGGCATATCCGTGCCGTCCGCGGTAGAGGCGCAAACCATGGTCGAACGCACGCTGATGCGCTTTCCCGAAGTGCAGTCGGCTGTCACGCTCGGCGGCAGCTCGGAGATTCCGACCGACCCGATGGGCGTGGAGCAAAGCGACACCTTCATCATGCTGAAGCCGCAATCCGAGTGGAAGACGGCGCAAACGCAGGACGGGCTCGTCACCAGGTACTCCGCGGCGTTGGATCGCGCCGTCCCAGGCCTGACGCTCAATTGGGCGCAACCGATCCAGATGCGCATGGACGACATAATCGCGGGCGTCCAGGCCGATGTTGCCGTGCAGATTCACGGGAACGATCTGCAAACACTGCACGATACCGCCGAGCGGGTTGCGGCTGTGATCTCGCGGGTGCCGGGTGCGGCAGACGTCGCGGCGCAGCAGACGACTGGCCAGCCTTACCTGCGTGTCATCGTCAAGCGCGACGCGGTGGCCCGGTACGGACTGAATGCGAGCCAGGTGCTCGATGTCGTTCAGTCGTTGGGCGGTCGCAATGTCGGGACGGTTGTCGACGCTGAAGGTCAGTTCGATATCCGGGTACGCCTGCAACCAAAGGATCGCGACGATGTGGCGCGCATCAGTGCGCTACGCATCAGCAATGGCGACGGCCGTGCCGTGCCGCTGTCGGCGGTGGCGGACATTCGCATCGAGCCGGGACCGTCGACCATCGAGCGCCAGGAAGGCAGGCGCGTCACCCTCGTTCAGGCCAACGTGCGCGGCCGCGACCTCGCCGGCTTCGTCCTCGCTGCACAACATGCGGTCGAGACGCAAGTCAAGCTCCCGCCTGGGTACACCGTGTCGTGGGGTGGCAGCTTCAAGAACCTGCAGGACGCGATGGCACGGCTTTACGTCGTGGTGCCCATCTCGCTTGCGGTGATCTTCGCGCTGCTGTACCTGATGTTCGGCAATGCCAGCCTTGCAGCGCTCATCTTCTGCAACGTGCCGTTTGCGGCGATAGGGGGCGTTCTTGCCCTCTGGATACGAGGACTGCCGTTCAGTATTTCCGCTGCGGTCGGCTTTATCGCGCTCTTCGGTATCGCCGTGCTCAACGGCGTCGTACTGGTCAGCAGCATCGTTGAGATGCGGGATCGCGGCCTGAGTGCCGTCAAGGCTGCGAAACAGGCTGCCGCGACCCGGCTAAGGCCTGTGCTCATGACTGCGACCGTGGCCAGCCTCGGCTTTCTGCCCATGGCCTTCTCGATGAGCTCGGGTGCGGAAGTCCAGCGTCCGCTTGCGACTGTCGTTATCGGTGGCCTTGTGTCGGCAACCTTGCTAACGCTGCTGGTTTTGCCGACTGTTTATCCGTGGTTCGATCGCCGCAAAGACACGTCGCGTCCTGCCGAGCTGCATGAGCGCGAAACGCAACTCGCAGAATGATGGAAGGATACTTTACCGTGATTGCCCTAAAACGTTCATCCGCCCTGTTGATGCCGCTACTGATGGCGGCCTGCGCGGTAGGTCCTGACTTCAGGCAGCCGGCCGCCCCGAGCGGCGCGGGTTACACGCAAGCTCCGCTACCGTCGAAGACCGCAGCGGCCACCGGCGCAGTGGGAGGAGCGCAGCAATTCGCTGTTGGCGGCGATATTCCGGGCCAATGGTGGACGCTGTTCCAGTCGCCCGAGCTCAACGCGATGATCGACCGCGCGTTCAAGGCCAGCCCAACTATCGCTGCCGCACAGTCTGCGCTTGCCGTGGCCCGTGAGAACGTGCTGAGCCAGAGGGGGACACTCTTTCCGAGCATCGGCGTCGACGCATCGGGCAGTAGAAACGAAACGTCCACGGCGAGCCTCGCTCCCGTCGCCGCGAACAACCAGCGCATTTACTCGCTCTATACCGGCGAGCTGACCGTATCGTATTCGCTCGACGCATTCGGCTTGAATCGCCGCATGATCGAATCGACAGCCGCGCAAGCCGACAATCAGCGTTTCGAACTGGAAGCGGCTTATCTGACCTTGAGCAGCAATCTAGCGCTTACAGCGTTCAACGTTGCGTCGCTGCGCGGGCAGATCGCTGCGCAGCAGGAGGTGATCAAGGCCAATGTCGAGCTCCTCGACATCCTTCGGCGTGAAAGCGTGCTCGGTGAAGTTGCCGAGGCGGACGTCGTGCAACAGCAAGCGGTGCTTGCGCAGTCGCAGACCGCGATACCGCCGCTCGAGAAACAACTGGCGCTGCAGCGCGACGCGTTGATCGCGCTCATGGGCGGCTTTCCGAACGAGGACGTCGCGGCCGACTTCGACCTGTCTTCGTTACGCCTGCCTGATGATCTTCCCGTCAGCCTCCCATCGACCCTCGTGGAGCGCCGGCCCGACATTCTCGCCGCGTCTGCGGCATTGCATGCTGCCAGCGCGCAGGTGGGTGTCGCAATCGCCAATCGGTTGCCGCAAATATCGCTAACGGCGGCGTTGGGAACTTCGCCCAGTGCCATCGCGAACGCATTTACGCCATACAACCAGTTCTTCACCGTTGTCGGGAAGATCGCCCAGCCGATCTTCCAGGGTGGAGCACTGCTGCATCGCCAGCGCGCGGCGCAGGCGGCATTCGATCAGGCCAGCGCCCAATACCGCTCGACGGTGATCAACGCATGTCAGAACGTCGCCGATGTATTGCAGAGCGTGCAGGCGGACGCGAAGACGTTGCAGGCGGCCGTCAATGCGGAGCAGGCTGCCTCGCGCAGTGTGGCTATCCAACGTGAAAAGCTGCGCTCAGGCGAAGTGTCTTATCTGTCAGTGCTGACCGCGCAGCAGACCTGGCAAATGGCACGCATTGCGTCGATACAGGCAAGGGCCGCCAGACTGGCGGATACGGCGGCCTTGTTCCAGGCCGTGGGTGGCGGTTGGTGGAATCGGTCCGATTCACTCGTCTCGACGTTCCCGTCAAACCAACCGCGATAAAACAGATCATGAAACGACTTTGTACAATTTTTTCGTTTGCGATCGTGCTAACCGGTTGCGCGACGCAGTCGCAATTGCGCCATCCCACCTCAAACCAACAGGCATCGGATGGCACAGTAGTCGACTACGCTGGCGTGCCCTGCGGCAACCAGAATGTGCATGTGAAATCGCCCGTCTGCCTGTTTCCGCGGACCCTGACTCGCGTCACCCGGAGCCCATAGGGGGTTTTGATAGTCGTCTCCGTTCGAGTCGAACGGCTGCGTAGAGTTGGAGGGGCGTTGCCCGCCCGATATCATGTCCAAAATCGGGGCAGCGCCCCGAGCCCCCCAACCGTCCGGCGTCTCTCCCCGCGCCGCCAACTCCTTCGCCACGACCCGGAGCCTCCGTGAAATTCGACACCACTACCATCCGACTGGTCCTCGCCATCGCTGAGGAGGGCAGCATTTCCCGTGCTGCCGACAGACTCAGTCTGGCAGTGGCGGCCGCATCCCGCCGCGTGACGGACCTGGAAGACCAACTCGGCGCCAAACTCTTCAAGCGCGTACCGCATGGGGTCGAAATCACCGAATCGGGCGACAAGCTACTCCAATACGTCCGGCAGATCGACAACCTCATCGACCGCCTCGAAGGCGACGCGCATGCTCTCAACCAGGGCCTCGACGGCCGCATTATCATCGGCGCGCCCAAGGCCGTCGTCATCCAGTTCCTGGCCCGCGAGATTGCCGGCATCCAGCGCAAATATCCCGGCATCTCCTTGAAGATCGTCGAGGAGAACAGCAAGATCGTGCAGCAACTGCTGCGCGACAAAGTGATCGACGTCGGCGTCTACGAGAAGAAAAGCGGCTTCCTGGATCTGGCGAAGTCCCCGTATAGGGAGGACCGCCTGGTGCTGGTCTATAACCGTCCGCATTTCCAGTTTCCCGACGGACCCGTCGGAATCGACGATATCCTCGATCTCCCTATCGTGAGTCTCGGCAAGGGCTCCGCGGTCCTGTCCGCCGTGAAGCGCGCGTACCGCAGCCGCGGGCGGCTGTTCCCCAACAATTTCACCGTCAGCGGTTTCGACACCATGCTGGTGATGGTGCGCCATGGCCTGGGTGTCGGCCTGATGCCGCCCGATGTCCTGCGCAGTTTTCATCCTGAGGAATCGCTGGCATCCGCCGAGCTCCAGGGCGACTGGCACCAGCGCAGCTACGTTCTGTCCTGCGTCGAGGGCCACGCTCAGAAGCAGACCCTGCGCAACGTGGTGACCGAACTGCTCGGCAGACCGGGCTAGTCCCCGGGCGCGGCGCGCCGCCCGGTTTCGCAAGGCGCGAAACCAGACATGATCCAGGCGTTCTTGCGGCGGCCCTGTCTGTAGCGGACAGTGAGAGCAGAAGACCGCTGGCCACCCGGCATGGCTTAGCGGTCTCACTCACACCTTTTACAGAGGAGACTCGGGATGACCGAATCGAAGCATCTGCCGCTGCAAGGCATCCGCGTGCTGGACGTCAGCCAGGTCATGGCGGGCCCGTTCGCCTGCATGCTGCTGGCCGATATGGGCGCGGACGTAATCAAGGCGGAGCCGCCCGAAGGCGACCAGACCCGCGGCGCAATGGGCTTCAAGATGAAAGGGCCCGACAGCATGGGCTTCCTGAACATGAACCGCAACAAGCGCTCGCTGACGCTCGACCTCAAGAGCGACGAAGGGCGCGAGTTCTTCTACAAGCTCGCCAAGACCGCCGACGTGATCGTCGAAAACTACCGTCCGGGCGTGGTGCAGCGTCTGCGCATCGACTACGAGTCGATCAAGGCGATCAATCCGAAGATCGTCTACGTCAGTATCTCCGGCTTCGGGCAAAGCGGACCGTGGGCGTCGAGGCCCGGCTTCGATCTCATGGCACAGGCCATGTCCGGCGTGATGAGTGTGACCGGCTACAAGGGCGGCAAACCCGTCAAGGCCGGAGTACCAGTGGCCGACATCGGCTGCGCGCTGTTCGCGGTCTACGGCCTGCTGTCTGCCTACGTTGGCGCGCAGAAAACCGGTGCGGGTCAGCACATCGACGCGTCACTGTTCGATTCGGTCATGGCCTTCTCGATCTGGGACATGTCGGAATACTGGGGCACGGGCGTGCCGCCGACGCCCCTCGGTACCAGTAACAAAATGAGCGCGCCCTACCAGGCCGTGAGGGCGCGAGACGGCTACTTCGTGATGGGCGCCACCAATCAGAAGCTCTGGACGAAGCTGTGCGAACTGCTGGAGCGTCCGGACCTGGTCGCTCACGTCGACTATGCGAGCGTGTCGCTGCGACTGAAGAATCGCGAGGCGCTGATCGAGGCCTTGGAGCAGGAATTCGCGAAGCGCGACAGCGCCGTCTGGGTCGACGCGATGCTCGCCGCCGGCATTCCGGCCGGCCCGATCCTGTCCTATCCCGAAGCGTTCGAGAGCGAGCACGCCACGCACCGTCGGATGTGCATGGAGATCGATCACCCGAACGAAGGCAAGGTCAAGAACATTGGCTTTCCCGTCAAGATGCTGGGCACGCCGCAGACGGTGCGTCGTCATCCGCCGCTGCTGGGCGAGCACAACGACGAGATCTTCGCCGAGATCGACGGGACGGCGCCATGAGCGAACTGGTCAGTCTCACGATCCATCAGTCGGGCGTAGCGGAGATCGTGATCGACCGCCCTGAGCGGCATAACGCAATGACGCTCGATATGTACAAGTCGCTGTTGACGCTGATCGCTGAGTGCGCAAAGAACAGCGGCGTGCGCTGCGTCCTGTTCCGGGGCACGGGCGGCAAGTCATTCATGTCAGGCACAGACATCGCGTACTTCAGAGACTTCCGCAACGGCCGCGATGGCGTCGCCTACGAGGCCTTCGTCGAGCGAGTGATCGACACGGTCGAACGCATTGCGGTGCCCACGGTTGCCGTGATCGACGGGTGGGCCGTCGGCGGCGGCCTGGCACTGGCAACGGCCTGCGATTTCCGGCTCTGTAGCGACGGCTCGCGGTTCGGGGCGCCGATCGCGAAGACCCTCTCCAACACGCTGTCGTCGCGCAACATCGCACGGTTGTATGCGGCGCTCGGCGTGCCGCAGGTCAAGAAGATGCTGCTGCTCGCCGAATACCTCACCGCGCACGAAGCGCTAGCGTGCGGCTATGTCTATGACGTGTGCTCGCAAGACACACTGCAAGACGACGCCCATACGCTCGCGCAACGACTCATGGCGCTTTCGCCGGTCACGCAGAAGGCCGTGAAGGAAAGCCTGCGCCGCATCGTCGTCGAACAGCGGCTCGACGACGAAGATCTGATCGAAGAGGTGTACGGCAGCGCCCGTTTCAAAGACGCCGTGGTCGCCTTTACCTCGGGATCGTCTGAAAAATAACAACGAGCAATGTGGAGCGAGACATGAAACGAATACAGTTCAAGGCGACCACTACCGTACTGCTGATGTTGTGCCTGATGTACTTCATCACCTACGTCGACCGCGTCAACATCAGCACCGCCGCTGGGCAATTCAAGTCCGAACTCGGGCTGAGCAACACGCAACTCGGCTTCATTTTCTCGGCTTTCGCGTACCCGTACGTGATATTCCAGTTCATTGGCGGCTGGGTCAGCGATCGATTCGGCGCCAAGCGCACGCTGATCGCCTGTGCCTTCATCTGGGCGGTGGCGACAACGCTGACGGGCTTCGCCGGCGGCTTCGCAACGCTCGTCGCGGCTCGGCTGCTGCTGGGCCTGGGCGAAGGCGCCACCTTCCCCGCGTCCACCAGCGCAATGGCGTCGTGGGTGAGGAAGGACAAGCGCGGCATGGCCCAAGGTATCACTCACTCGTCGGCGCGGCTCGGCAACGCGGTGGCGCCGATGCTGGTGCTGGCTCTGATGACTGCGTTCGACTGGCGATTCGCCTTCTACCTGCTCGGCGCGCTGAGTTTCGGCTGGCTGGTCCTGTGGTACGTGAGCTACACAGAAAAACCGGCGGATCATCCACGCATCACAACTGGCGAAATTGAGAGCCTGCCACCGCCGAGAGTTCGTCCGGTGGAAGTGCCCGGCATCTCGGCGCGTCTCTATCGTCGTTTGCTGCCTGTCTCTGCCGTGTACTTTGCTACAACTGGATCCTCTGGCTGATGCTCGATTGGATGCCGCTCTACTTCATGCATAGCTTCCATCTGAACATCAAGAAGGCGGTCATTTTCACGTCAGGGGTGTTCGTCGCCGGTGTGTTCGGCGATCTGATCGGCGGCCTCATTAGCGATAAGCTGCTTCGACGCACCGGCAGCCTGAAGCTCGCTCGCAGCGTCCTGGTAGCGTTCTGCATGACCATGACCGGCTTGTCGCTGATCCCGGTGGTGCTGATCCACGAACCGATGTATTCGCTGATTTTTCTGGCCGCGGCGATGTTCTTCAACGAAATGAATATCGGGCCAATGTGGGCTATTCCGATGGACATCGCTTATGACCGCTCGGGTACGGCCAGCGGCATCATGAGCGGAACGGGCTTCACGGCAGCGATCGTCAGCCCGGTTGTGGCGGGCTATCTGATCGACCGACTGGGGAATTGGAATGTCACCTTTCTGCTGTCCATCGGCGTAATGGCCTGCGGTGTACTGCTGTCTTTTATCATGAAACCGGATATGCCGTTCGTCGCAACGCCGAAGCGAGCGGCGCCTTCGGAGTACGCAGGTCGAGATGCAGCGTTCCCGATTGTCGATAAAAACTGAAAAAAAAAGTAAATGCCTTAGGGGACTTGTAGCGGGAGTGGATGGGCACGAGCGCCCTCCACTCCAGAATATCGCCTGCCGGTCCACAGACCACAGACACTGCGAGTCCCCCCAAAAAATCAACAGCCTAACCCGTCCGGCGGGGCGGGGTGGACCATCACATTAGTTGGGGAGGTCGATTTCGTCGGGCCGCCCTAACGTGCGGCATGGTTGCACGGTTTGTTCTGTTCGTTGGTCGGTGCGTGACGCGAGGCGGCTAGCGCCGCTGTATGGCTCCATTGCCACGCTCAATGCGCCTGCTGCCTGCCGCGACCGGCAGTGGCCGCGCCCCGGAGACATCCGGGTGCGACTCACGACCGTCCGCTGCACCATCCAAAGCGGTCGGTTACAAAACGTGCGCAACTCCGGGCGCGCGGACCAGGGCCGACGGCGCTGTCGGGTTTTGACCGGGTCGCAAACATGCGGCGCAGCTCTGTGCGACCGCAGCAACAAGGTGCACGGCGTCAGTTGCACTCACTCCACGGCACCACCCGCGTAATTCCTTTGCCCGCGCAGACGTTTCACAATTCGGCCAAACGCGAGCCACTGCTGCGCGATCAATCCGTCGCCATACGAACGCCCTGAACCATGCGGCACGGGTAGCTGGTCGCGGATGCCGGTCGCCTCGACGGCGGGGTTCCATGAAACGGTGCGGAACATCATGTCCCACCACGGAAACAGCACGCCGAAATTGCAGCCGTAAGCCGTGCCTTCATGGCCGTAGCCCACCGCGTGGTGGCGGCGGTGAAAGATCGGGCTGACGATGATGCGCTCGAGCAGCCAGCCATACGGCAGGCGTGCATTGACGTGCTGGATGCTCTGCAGGGAGTTGCTGACCGCGACCAGCACCACGAACTGGCTCGGCTGCACGCCGATAAACAGCGAGATCGCCGCGAAGAACGCTGCCTGGATGATGTCGTCGAGAAAGTGGTTGCGGTCATCGGCCCACAGCGACATCTGCTGCTGGCTGTGATGCACCGCATGCAGTTCCCACCACACGCCGAATCGATGCTGCCAGCGGTGATACCAGTAGCCGGCAAAATCGAGCACGATCAGATAGATCAGGAACGACACGACTGGCTGATCCGTCACGCCTGGTCAGAGGCCGTCGATATTGACGTTCGGTATGTCGTAGATCGATATCAGGCTCTGCCAGTGAAAGAATAGCGGTTGCAACATGAAAAAGAACGCAATGTTGATGATGCCGAGCTTGATGATCCACGTGTAGATCACGTCGGCGCGCAGCGCCTTGCGATCCTGCCACAGTTCAATGGGGCGCAGCGCTTCAAGCGGCCGCAACGCAAGATACATCACGACGATTTCCAGCACGCCGATAATCACCCAGTACAGTGCGTCATAGCTGTCTTCATCGTAACCCATCAAGCCGAAGCGATAGAAGAACGGCTGCACGACGTCGACATATAAGAGCGTCTGCAGCGCGGACACCATATTGTCGAGTTGTGCGACGATTTCATGAAACATCAGAATCCTCGTGTTTTAGCAGTTCTGCCAGAGCGCATGTAACGGCAAGTTTCAGAGGACTTGCCCCGCCTAGTCTGGATTAGGCGCCACGACCGGCGCACGGTTGTCGAAAAAGATGCCGTGCGGCGAGCGGCCCACCGCAATGGTATCGATCAGCTTGCGGGTGGTCAGATCAATGATGCCCACATGCTTCGCGAAGCGGAATCCCACCCATAGATAGCGCTTGTCGGGAGTTAGTTCCATGTCATCGGGCCCGGGCATCAAGCCGGTGATATCGCCGGCATTGGTGAGCGTGGTGTAGTCGATGATGCTGATGGTGCTGTCGACGCGATTGGAGACCACTACATGCTTGCCGTCGACGAGGTTGCGGAAGTTGTGCGCGCCACGGCCCGTGTGGATCTTCTTGACGATCTGCTGCTTGTGCCAGTCCACCACGGCCACATCGTCTTCGCCAGTCATGCCGACCAGCAGGTAGTGGTCACCGGGAGTCATCCACAGACCTGCGGGTTCATTGCCCACGTGCATTTTCCAAAGCACTTTCTGGGTCGGCAGATCGATCGCTGCGAGTTCGCCGGAATCCTGTAGCGTGACGAACACGGTGCGGTTGTCGGAGGCGAACGTCATGTGGCTGGGTGTCTTCGCCAGTTCGATATGCTTGACCAGCGCCATATTCGTACCGTCATAGCGGTAGATGTCGACGCGGTTCATGCGCAGCGCAGCCGTGACGAACCATTTGCGATCCGGAGAGAAGCCGAGTTGATACGGATCTTCGACGCCCTCCACAATGCGCTGCAACTTGCCGGTGTGCGGGTCGACGAGCATCAGGTTGTTCGACACCGAATCAGCAACGACCAGGGAGCGGCCGTCGGGCGTGATCATCAGATGATGTGGTTCCTTGCCGGTCGGCTCCGTGCCGATGATTTTGTGCGTGACCTCGTCGATCAGCGTCAGTTGCGCTTCACCGGAATCGAGCACGATTACGCTATCCGCGGCATTCGCGCAATTCGCTATGGCCAGCATGCCGCACAGCGACGCGGCGAGCGCTCCGATCCTTGTAATGGAAACGATAGAAAATGGCATTTGGATCGTATTCACGCGGAAAGATACATTGAGGTGGAATGTAATAAAGATGTCGGACCTTCGTTGGTCGCGGTAGCGACTGTCCCCCTTCTAACGTTTGAACCGCCGCTATCGATGACACGACAGGCGAGGCCAGATGCAGAAATTGCCGCGCAACCAGGCTATCGAACCATTCGGTTTTCTGCGTTCACGAGGCAAGCGGTTGCCCAGTTGATCTCGCTCGACCCGTGAAGGTCGACTATCAAAATACCGGGAGTGTCTGTTACAGGATGAGCAACGGCCCGTGGACTGCGGATGACGACCGCCCATCCTTGGCCGCTTACTGCCTGCCGGCGATCGGCCGCACGCGACCCCGTTACGGCCGGTCCTCGATGCAAGGCGAACGGCGGCTAGCGGACCCAACGCGGTACCACCTGCGCTACGCGGCATCCATAGTTTGTCCAAGGACAGTTGTCGCACAACCCATACTTTCACTTTCGATGGACGCAGCCCGCATGATGACCGGGAATTTCAACCGATCGACGTCCAGGCAGTATCTCCCCGGTTCTGTCAGTCCGCACGACAACGAACACAAAAGAAATCAGTCGCCCGGCGTGGCATGAAACGCTGTACGTTTGGCATGCTTCGATGCATCCACTCGATTGAATGAGAGTCGCCCGCATCACATACTGACCTCAAGGGAACGCCGTCGGATTGCTATCTACCATTCGGGAATACCGTGCAGTGCCAGAAGAGCTTCTGCATGCACAACGGTAAAGCGTTTCCGCCAACGAAACCTTAAATAGCCATCAACCGAATCGGGTATACGTATGCTTTTGACGCTCCTATTAGAACGCCTCGACCAGTGGCTGAGAAATTTCCACCGGACCCGCCGTGATGAACACCTCGCAGCTTCGAAGGATATTGCCGAGCTTGAGCGCCGGATGAGAGAGTTTGACGGTTAGCTCAGGCCGGCCCCGGTCGCGAGCGATTCGCGATAGCGGCGCCAATGCCCCGCTCTATGCCCGTCGCGAAGAGGACAATGCGTCGTCGTTGCCATTTTTCGCAGGCGGCTCAGATGGGACATTTTTCATCCGCCGAAGGAGCGCACCTTACCGCGGTTATACGTCCGTATAACCAGGCAACGCTAACGCGGTATCGGCATACCCGACCGTAGAGTAGATTCGCCCTTCGGCAAAACCTATTCTTCTCTCATCGAGAAAGCGCTCGCCGCTTACGTATGGCGAGAGCCATTCTCTGACAGCATGTCCGAAGTCGTATTGGGTTCAGCGTTCGTGCGGAAGAAATCGGTGGATGGCTGCGACGCGCACAAATTGCTTCGAGATAACAAGCATGTAATCCGAGAGACAGGACCGAGTCAACAGCGGTTGGCCAGAATGGAATCAACCCGTCCGGTCAGCGCCGAAAGGCGCCAAGACGCGTTGATAGTGAATACCACAGGAGATTGCCATGTTCATCTATTTGATCCGTTATCGCGCTGGCTGCGGCCGTTGGTCGGTCGCCTTCGCACAGGCCGCTTCACAGTCCGACGCTGAAGCGATTGCAACCTGCCGTTATGGCGCTTTCCATTCCGTCAGCCGTGCCGGCTTGGTCCGAGTATAGAAAACGTAGTTGTGGTGGAGGCAGCTATGGAGTTCAGCGCATTTATCAGACAAGCCGAACGGGACGCCGAGGTGATCGACGCGCCTAACGTCTCAATCCTCCTGACCTCCTTGGATCTCGATCAGTCACAATTTTTCATCAAGCTTAAGACGACCGGTCATCTAAATTACCGGAAAGGTATTTCATGCAAAATTTCATGTTTCATAACCCCACACGAATCATTTTCGGCGAAGGCCAGATCGCCGCACTCGATGCGCACGTCCCGCCCAACGCGCGAGTGCTGATTACGTGCGGCGGCGGCAGCATCAAGAACAAC
>NZ_JAQQEK010000049.1:0-43084 GCF_046027355.1 Paraburkholderia sediminicola
TGTCTATCCCCCACCGGCTCTGGAGCGCGTCCCGCCACGCGGCGCCGCGTTGCGCGGCCTGATATTGACGCGGCGACACACCCACCACCCGCTTGAACAGCCGTTGCAGATGAAACGGGCTGACGTGCACGGCGTCGCTCAATTGCGCGAGCGTGAGGCGCTCTTGCGGCTGGGCGTCCAGCGCGGCGCACGCGCGATTGACGATTTCCAGCTCGCGCGGCAGTCCGCCAGGCTGGCAGCGCTTGCAATCGCGAAAGCCCGCGGCGCGCGCGGCGGCAGCGTCCGTGAAGAACGCGACGTTCTCACGGTGCGGCAGGCGCGAGGCGCACGACGGACGGCAGAACACGCCGGTCGTTTTGACGGCATAGAAGAACGCGCCGTCGGCTTGCGATTCGCGGTGCGTGACGGCTTCCCAGCGCGCGTCGTCGGAAGTCCACGTGGTGGCGCTGGAGGCGGTATCAGTAGGTTTGCGGTTCATGATGGTCCCGGAGAGACGGTGTCGATGCTCACCAATGTAGGCCGCATGCCGACACACTACGCTCCGGTTCTTGCTCTGTCATTGCGCTTCTTCGTAGACCCAAAGCCCCGCCAGGCGTCCGTTTAGCGGAAAACTGCGACAATTTGGCACGATATCGGGTTTTCCCTTAAAAAGTTATTGCGCCGCACCAGGTGCATGTGTATATTAGTACTTGTCTCCTCCATGTCTCCTCCTGATATGGATTCAGCCCGCTCCACATAGAGCGGGCTTTTTTTCGTCCATACGGTCCTGATCGGGCCCTCAAGGCGGTTTCACGGCCTGTACTCGCAGCGCCGCCCTTTCTTCTTCTACACTGGCAATTCACCCGTTCTGAGAGTCAGCCAAGGGGCGTTCCACATGAAAATCCACATTCGCGAGATCGATCACGTTGTCATTCGGGCGACGAACGTCGAAGCCATGTCGCGTTTCTATTGCGACGTGCTCGGCTGCCGCATCGAAAAGGAGCAGCGCGATCTGGGCCTGACGCAGTTACGCGCGGGCCGTTCGTTAATCGACCTGTTGCAGGTAGGCGCCAAGCTCGACCACGCTGAAAACGGCGTGCCCGGTACGGGGCGGAATATGGATCATGTGTGTTTGCGCATCGATCCGTTTGACGCTGAAGCGCTCAAGGCGCATCTGGTCGAACACGGCGCGCGGCTGGGCGAACTGGGGCAGCGCTACGGCGCGGACGGCTACGGACAGTCGCTGTATCTGTTCGACCCGGAAGGCAACATGGTCGAACTCAAGGGGCCCCCGGAAGCGGCGCGTGTGACGTCGCTATAAGCTTGCTTGTAGCCCTCAAAAAGCGTCAGGCGTTGGCGGGCGCCTTCAGCACCGTCCATTCGATTTTCACCGCATCGGCTTCGGCGCTGCCGAGCCATGCTTCACCGTCCTGCACCGTGCATTGCAGCCGCATGGTCCGTTCGGCCAGCGAGCCGAGGGCAGTGGCGACGTCTTCGCCGAGCGACCACACCGTCACGTTGCGCATGCGCTCCACCTTGTTGCGCACGCCCTGCCACCAGATATCCGATGCGCGGCCGCCGTAAGCGATCACGATCACCTCGTTCGAGCGGCCGCTCGCCTTGGCGATGCGCCGTTCATCCGGCTGGCCGACCTCGATCCAGGTTTCGATCGCGCCGGTCAGATCCTTCTCCCACAGATCCGGTTCGTCCACATCCGACAAGCCTTTGCAGAATTCGAGACGTTCCTGCGCGAACAGCGCGAACGCGGCGACGCGGACCATCATCCGTTCGTCGGTTTCCGAGGGATGGCGGGCGATCGTCAGCGAATGGTCGGCGTAGTAGTGCCGGTCCATGTTGGCGATCTGCAGTTCCGCCTTGTAAATCGTCGATTTGAGAGCCATGCCGTTGCTAAACCAGGCGCTCGCTCCACCGGAGCGAACTGAAAAGGAATCGTCGACGGCGCGTTGCCGTTTTCCGTGTTTGTTGTACATCTTCTGTTCCTCCCGCGCCGCCAGCCGGCTGCCATGACCACGGGAGAAGCATTTATCGCGCCACTGTCGGTTCGAAAGCGGTGCCGTAGACCTCGCCAGCGGCTTCCCGCAAGGCTTCGAGCACGACTGAGGCCGCCGGCGAAAGCAGGTGCGACTGGCGCGTGATGATACCGAATGTATCCATCCTGCACGGTAAATCGATCGGTACTCGCTTCAGAACGCCATACTGTTGGTATTGACGCGCCACTTCGTCGGGTAAAACCGCCAACATGTCGCTTTGGAGCAGCAAGCTCGAAATCGCCAGAAAATTGTTGGTATTGACCACGTTTTGCGGCGGATTCAGCCCGATTTGCGAAAACATCAGATCGAAGCGATGGCGCAAAACGCTGCCCGGCGGATGCAAAACCCAGCTGGCGTTGACAATTCCGCGCAGTGTCAAACCTGTCTCATTTTCGAGATGATGGCCGGGACGCGCCACGACGCAAAGCGGCTCGTCGGCGAGCGGTTCGTAGCGGACTTCGGTCTTGAACTGGTTCTGCCGCTCCAATACGCGGCCGATCATGATGTCCAATTCACCTTCCGCCAGTCGCGGCAGCATCACATCGGAGGTTTCGACCTCTGCCCAGATTTGCAGTTGCGGATAGCGTTGTTTCACGCTGGCGATCGCGCGCGGCACCATGGTCGCCGCGGCCGCCGCGATCACGCCGATCCGCACCTGGCCTGCCAGACCGGCGCGCAGTGCCGAAATTTCGTCGTGTGCGTGACTTAGGTTCGACAGCACCATGCGCGCATGACGGATCATCACCTCGCCGTACAGCGTGGCGTGCATGCCGTGCGGCGTGCGGTCGAACAGGCTCACTTCCAGCATGTCCTCGAGCTCTTTCAGCAAACGGGACGCGGCTGGCTGGGTCATGCCGAGCACGTCGGCGGCCCGCCGGACGTTGCCCTCCTCTTCCATCGCCGCGAGCAGCAGCAACTGCCGCGTCTTGAGCCGCGCCCGCACGAACCAGTTCGAGTAGCTACGCGTCATGGCCTGTCTCCAACCTGTTTTCTGATGACGCGGCTCGAAGCCACGAACCGCGCACTCTGCCGAGGCAAGGCTCCATCATGCCATACCGGAATTGATATCGGGATGGCCTAAAAAGGGATTGGAAAGTTATTGGGGCGGCTCATACCATTCGTGGACTTTCTGAGCTTCCTCACGTGGCGCCTTTCCGTCGATGAACCGCGATCCGCTCGTCCCACTCGTTGCAAGTCCGTTCCGCCACTACATCAACGGCGGATGGGAGACGGGCGCGACCACGGGCGTCTCGCTCAACCCGTCGGACCTGGACGAACCGGTCGGCGAATATGTACGAGCCGACGTGCGGCAAACCGATATGGCCATCGAAGCGGCGCACGCGGCCTTCCGCGAATGGTCGATGGGTTCGGCGCAGCGCCGTGCGGATGCGCTCGACGCCATCGGCAGCGAGGTGCTCGCGCGCCGCGACGAACTCGGCCGGCTGCTCGCGCGTGAAGTCGGTAAGACGCTGCCCGAGGCCTTAACTGAAGCGACGCGTGCCGGGCAGATTTTCAAGCTGTGCGCGGCCGAGGCAATGCGCGCCTTCGCCGAGCCCGTCGCGTCAGCGCGCGCCGGCGTCGAGATCGACGTGACGCGCGAACCGCTCGGGGTGGTCGGCATCATCGCCCCGTGGAGCGCGCCGCTGGCGATTGCCGCGGCGAAGATCGGCGCCGCGCTCGCTCACGGCAACTGCGTCGTCTTCAAGCCGGCCGAATCGGTGCCGGCTTGCGCGGCGGCGCTGGCCTCGATCATCAGCCGCGCCGGTTTGCCCGCTGGCGTGTTCAATCTCGTGATGGGCAGCGGCCGCCAGGTCGGCGCGCGGATCGTCGCGCATTCGCTGACGGCGGCGATCAGCTTCACGGGCTCGGCGGAAACCGGCACACGCGTGCTGCAAGCCGCCGCCGCGCGGCAGGCGCGAGTGCAGCTCGAGATGGGCGGCAAGAATCCGTTCGTGGTGCTGGCCGATGCCGATCTCGACAGCGCCGTCGAGGCAGCTTTGACCGGCGCTTATGGCTCGACGGGCCAACGCAGCACAGCGGCGGCGAGGTTGATCGTCGAACGCGCGGTGTTCGAGCCGTTCGTGGACGCATTGCAGGCGAAGCTCGCCAGACTCTTGATCGACCACGCGTTAAAGCACGGCACGGACATGGGTCCTGTGGCGAACGCCGCGCAGTTGGAGCGCAATCTCGACTACGTGCGCATCGGTCAGCAGGAAGGCGCGCAATTGCTGCATGGCGGCCGGCAACTGGAGCGCGCCACGCGCGGCTACTTTTTCGAACCGGCGCTCTTCATCGGCGAACCCGAACACCGTATCGCGCGGGAGGAAATCTTCGGCCCCCTCGCCGTCGTGCTGCGCGCCGACGACTACGACCACGCGCTGCATCTCGCGAACGACACCGCATACGGTCTGTGCGCCGGCATCTGCACGCGCTCGCTCAATCGCGCGCGGCATTTTCGCCGTCATGTGCACAGTGGCCTCGTCACGATCAATCTGCCGACCACTGCCGTCGAGCATCACGCGCCCGGCGGCGGCCGTAAGGCGTCCGCCTACGGCGCCACGGATGCGGCCTTCTGGAGCGCCGTGAAAACGGCGTACGTGGCGGGCTGATGGTGACGAGATCTCTTCACCTCACCGCGCACCCCGACGCTCATCCACGTCCCGGCTGACGCCGCCGCGCATCACCCGCTGCAATTAAACGAAATCAATGCAGCCCTTCAACCTCAGGAGACAGATATGACCAGCAAGCTTCGCCGTTTGACCCTATCCGCGATGGCGGCCGCCGCCCTCGCCGCGCCTTTTGCCGCACAACTTTCCGCACACGCGGACGCGCCGCTCAAAGTCGGCTTCCTCGTGAAGATGCCGGAACAGGCATGGTTCATCAACGAACAGAAAGCCGCGAGCGCGCTCGGCCAGAAAGACGGCTTCTCGGTGGTGAACATCGGCACGCCGGACGGTGAAAAAGTGCTGGCCGCGATCGACAACCTCGGCGCACAAGGCGCCAAAGGCTTCGTGATCTGCGCACCGGACGTGCGTCTCGGACCGGCGATCCAGGCACGGGCGAAGCGCTACAACATGAAGTTCGTCACGGTCGACGATCAACTGGTCGACTCCACCGGCAAGCCGCTGCCGAACGTGCCGCATCTCGGCATGTCCGCGTTCAAGATCGGCAATCAGGTCGGCACCGCGATCGCTGAAGAGATGAAGCGCCGTGGCTGGAAGCCGGAAGAAGTCGGCGCGCTGCGCATCACGAACTACGAATTGCCGACCGCGAAACTACGCACCGATGGCGCGACGCAATCGCTCATCGCCGGCGGCTTCAAGAAGGAAAACATCTTCGACGCCCCGCAAAAGACGACCGATGACGAAGGCGGTTTCAACGCGTCGTCGCCGGTGCTCGCGCAGCATCCGAACATCAAGAAGTGGGTGATCTTCGCGCTCAACGAGGAAAGCGTGCTGGGCGGCGTACGCGCAACCGAGCAATTGCACATTCCGGCGGCGGACGTGATCGGTGTCGGCATCAACGGCGCGGGCGAAGCATTCGCC
The DNA here is from genome assembly GCF_046027355.1 of Paraburkholderia sediminicola. Lineage (GTDB taxonomy): Bacteria > Pseudomonadota > Gammaproteobacteria > Burkholderiales > Burkholderiaceae > Paraburkholderia > Paraburkholderia sediminicola_B. The sequence goes on from NZ_JAQQEK010000049.1 coordinate 5,576, forward strand.
GAATTCCAGAAGAAGGAACCGACGGGCTTCTACGGCACGATCGCCGTCAGCTCGACGATGCACGGCAAGGAAAGCACGGAGAACCTCGTCGAGTGGATCAAGGACGGCAAGCAGCCGCCCGCCGATACGCAGACCACCGGCAAGCTGATGGTGCGTGGCAACTGGCAGGACGTGCGTAAAGAACTCGGTATTTAAGCGAGATTCGAGTTTGCACGCTGCGGGCCGTTTCTCGCTCACGCGAGAGCGGCCCGCACAGGTTGTTCACCAGCTTGAGGTTTTTCGATGACGTCCTCACACACCGAGTCCCATATCGCCGAAGCGGCGCCCTCGCCTGCGCTCGCGTCCACCGAGCCCTATCTGCGACTCGACGGGATCACCGTGCGCTTTCCCGGCGTGCTCGCGCTCGACCAGGTGTCGCTCGAAGTGCGGCGCGGCGAAGTGCACGGCTTGATGGGCGAAAACGGCGCCGGCAAATCGACGCTGCTCAAGGTGTTGTCCGGCGTGAATCAGCCCGCGGCGGGCACCTTGTCGCTCGATGGCGTCGAACAGCAGTTCGTCACGACGAAGGCCGCGATTGCCGCGGGCGTGGCGATCATCTATCAGGAATTGCATCTGGTGCCGGAACTGACGGTCGCCGAAAACCTGATGCTCGGCGCCCTGCCGAATCGTTTCGGCGTGCTGGACGAAAAAGCGCTCGTGGCGCGCGCCGTGCGCGAACTGGAACGCCTCGGCGAAAAGATCGATCCGTCGCAGCAAGTGAAGAATCTCTCGATCGGCCAGCGGCAAATGATCGAGATCGGCAAGGCGCTGATGCGCGACGCGCGCGTAATCGCGTTCGACGAACCGACCAGTTCGCTGTCGTCGCGTGAAACGACGCAACTCTTCCGGATCATTCGCGCGTTGAAGGCCGAGGGTCGCGCGATCATCTACGTCACGCATCGAATGGATGAAGTCTACGAACTGTGCGATCGCGTCACGGTGTTTCGCGATGGCCGCCGCATCGATACGTTCGAAGCGGGTGAAGGACTCGATCGCGATCGCCTGATCAGTTGCATGGTGGGCCGTTCGATCGCCGACGTGTACGGCTATCGCTCGCGCGACCTCGGCGACGTGCAACTCGACGTCAAGGAATTGATGGGACGTGGCCTGCGCGAACCGGCTTCTTTCACGGCGCGCAAAGGCGAAATAGTCGGTTTCTTCGGACTCGTCGGCGCGGGACGTTCCGAGTTGATGAAGCTCATCTACGGCGCGGTCAAACCTGCAGCCGGCGAGATCACGCTCAAAGGCAAGCGCGTGCACTTTGCCACACCACGCGACGCCGTGCGCGCTGGCGTGGCGCTGTGTCCCGAAGATCGCAAGCAGGAAGGCATCGTCTCGATTGCCTCGGTATCGGACAACCTCAACATCAGTTGCCGCCGCCATTTCAGCCGCTTCAACGTGCTCAACGGCCGCAAGGAAGCACAGACCGCGAAAGAGTTCATCGGCAAGCTCGCGATCAAGACGCGCAATGGCGACACGCCGATCGGCACGCTCTCCGGCGGCAATCAGCAGAAGGTGATTCTGTCGCGCTGGCTCGCTGAAGACATCGACGTGTTCCTGATGGACGAACCCACGCGTGGCATCGACGTCGGCGCGCGCAGCGAGATTTATGGCCTGCTGTATGGGCTCGCCGAGGCGGGCCGCACGGTGATCGTCGTGTCGAGCGATCTGGCCGAAGTGATCGGCGTGGCGGATCGCGTGATCGTGATGAAGGAAGGCCGCATCGTCGGCGATCTGCCCAAGGCGCAGGCCACGCCGGATGCGCTGATCAAGCTCGCCCTGCCCCGCTGACGCTGCCTTAAATCCTCGACACAACGAAGGCAATTGAATCGAATCGCGCCATTGACACGGAATACACACCATGCATACACCCTCAACCGATTCCTCGACCCCAGCCGTCGCCTCAGCGGGCCTGAGCGCGCGCGCCGCGCGTACCTGGGACCTGATCAACAAGTCCGGCATCGTGATGGTGTTCGTGATTCTGTTCGCGGCTTTGTCGTTCACCGTGCCGGATTTTTTGAGCTCGCGAAATATCCAGGGCTTGCTGCTCTCCGTCACGCTGATCGGTTCGATCTCCGTGACGATGATGTTCGTTCTCGCGCTCGGCGAAGTGGATTTGTCGGTGGCGTCGATCGTCGCGTTTGCGGGCGTGGTGGCCTCCACGCTGATCACCGCGACGCATAGCGTGCTGCTCGGCGTCGCGGCCGGCGTGCTCGCGGGCGGCGCGGTCGGACTCGTCAACGGCGTGCTGGTCGCGCGCTACAAGATCAACTCGCTGATCGTCACGCTTGCCATGATGGAGGTCGTGCGCGGCCTCGCCTACATCACCTCGAACGGCGACGCCGTGATGATCTCCGAAGAGCGTTTCTTCGACCTCGGCGGCGGCGCGTTCCTCGGCATTTCGTATCCGATCTGGAGCAACATCGTCGGCTTCGTGCTGTTCGGTTTTTTGCTGAAGAAAACCGTGTTCGGCAAGAACGTGCTGGCCGTCGGCGGCAATAGCGAGGCGGCGTTGCTGGCAGGCTTGCCGGTGACTCGCATCAAGATCACAGTGTTCGTATTACAGGGCCTCGTCACCGGATTTGCAGGCGTGATGCTTGCGTCACGTATGAGCCTCGGCGACCCAAAGACTTCCGTCGGCCTCGAACTCGGCGTGATTTCCGCGTGCGTGCTCGGCGGCGTCTCGCTCACGGGCGGGGTCGCGACGATTTCCGGCGTGCTGGTCGGCGTGCTGATCATGGGCTCGGTGCAGGACGCCATGAGCCTGCTCAACGTGCCGACCTTCTACCAATACCTGATTCGCGGCGGGATTCTGCTGCTCGCGGTGCTGTTCGATCAGTTCCGCCGCAGCAAGCGCGTGCACTGACGCGCGCCCCGCTCTACATGTTTGCCAACAGGAGATTTCATGGCTGATTCGAACCAGACTAAAAAGCCGCTACGCAGCCAGGCGTGGTTCGGCCTCAAGGACCGCGACGGTTTTCTGCATCGCTCGTGGATGAAAAACCAGGGCATCCCACACGACGAATTCGACGGACGTCCGGTGATCGGCATTTGCAATACGTGGTCGGAACTGACGCCGTGCAACGCGCACTTTCGCGAACTGGCGGAGTACGTGAAGAAAGGCGTGCATGAGGCGGGCGGCTTGCCGCTCGAGTTTCCGGTGATGTCGCTCGGCGAGACCAATTTGCGCCCTACCGCGATGCTGTTTCGCAATCTGGCCTCGATGGATGTCGAGGAGTCGATTCGCGGCAATCCGATGGACGGCGTGATTCTGCTGGTGGGTTGCGACAAGACCACGCCCGCCTTGCTAATGGGCGCGGCGTCGTGCAATCTGCCCGCGCTCGCGGTTTCCGGCGGCCCGATGCTTAATGGCCGGTTTCGTGGCAAAAACATCGGCTCGGGAACAGGTGTCTGGCAGATGTCCGAGGAAGTGCGCGCCGGCACGATGACGCAGGAAGAATTCACCGAAGCCGAGTCGTGCATGAACCGCTCGCGCGGTCACTGCATGACGATGGGCACGGCGTCGACGATGGCGTCGATGGTCGAATCGCTCGGCATGGGCTTGCCGCACAACGCGGCGATTCCGGCGGTCGATGCGCGCCGCCAGGTGCTGGCGCATCTGGCCGGACGACGCATCGTCGATATGGTTCGCGAAGACCTGACGATGGACAAGATCCTGACGCGCCAGGCGTTTGAAAACGCGATCCGCACGAATGCGGCGATCGGCGGCTCGACCAATGCGGTGGTTCATCTGATCGCGCTGGCCAAGCGGATTGGCGTGAAGTTATCGCTTGAAGACTGGGAGCTGGGTTCGAACGTGCCGTGTCTCGTGAACCTGCAACCGTCCGGTGAGTATTTGATGGAGGATTTTTACTACGCGGGCGGTTTGCCCGCCGTGTTGAAGCAACTCGGCGAGCAAGGGCTCTTGCATAAAGAAGCGTTGACCGTCAACGGCAAGACGATCTGGGACAACGTACGCAACGCGCCGAATCACGACGAGAAAGTCATCACGACGTTCGCCGAGCCGTTCAAGCCGAAGGCCGGCATCGCTGTGCTCAAGGGCAACCTGGCGCCGAATGGCGCGGTGATCAAGCCATCGGCGGCCACAGCGGCGTTGCTCAAGCATCGCGGTCGCGCGGTGGTGTTCGAGAACATCGAGGAACTGCACGCGAAGATCGATGACGAGTCGCTCGATATCGATGAGCATTGCATCATGGTGCTCAAGGGCGCGGGGCCGAAGGGCTATCCGGGTTTTGCGGAAGTCGGCAACATGCCGCTGCCGAAAAAGGTGCTGCAGAAGGGCATTACGGACATGGTGCGCATTTCCGATGGCCGTATGAGCGGCACGGCGTACGGCGCGGTGGTGTTGCATGTGTCGCCGGAAGCGGCTGCGGGCGGGCCGCTCGCGTTCGTGCAGACCGGAGACATGATCGAACTGGACGTCGAAGCACGCCGCCTACATCTGGATGTCACCGACGAAGAACTCGCGCGCCGGCGCGCCGCATGGCAGCCACCGGAGGCGCCCAAACGCGGCTACTACAAGCTCTACGTCGAACACGTGCTGCAAGCGGATCAGGGCGCGGATCTCGACTTCCTCGTCGGATCGAGCGGCGCGCCGGTGCCACGCGACTCACATTGATCCGCACGTCATGAGCTAACAGTTGTTCCCTGCGCTTTGCGAGAAGGCGTACTGCCGATGCGGATTCAGACGATCCGCATCGGCTTTTTTCTGCCTGTTTCAAAGCGAAGCCAACGCGTGCAAATAAAAACGGCCGGGCATTTTATGCCCAGCCGATTTTTAACTCACAGGTTCACCACCCCGGCTTATTAAGCCAGAGGATGTACACCCGCGCAAAATCACATTCCGGCGTTTTCGCCGGAATGTCGGCGTTCAGCTTATTGCTTGATGAATCGATCGTTTGCCCAGAGGCCTTGCGTATCGCTATTACTCGAATTCACGAATTCGACGTCGTGACCGACCACGCGGACGACGCGGAAACTCGAGTTTTCCGGTGTCGAAACACATTGATATCCCGAGAAGAATTCCTGCATCTTTTGCTGTTCACCGGCTTGCGCATGCTGGTCGGCGGCGTCGAGTTTATCCTTCGACAGGCAGCCATATGCATTGGCCTTGAACTGGATGGTTTGCTGCGGCTTGATCATGACGTCTTGCGCCTGAACAGTGGCGGCAGCCAATCCCGCAATGGCGAAAACAAGGGCGAATCGCATTTTCATATTTTCCTCCGGTGCGGGTGGATACTCAGGTTAGCTATGTATTTAACTTTAACGTTGAACCCGCATCTTGCACTTTAGGAGAACGCGAGAGAACGACAAGCACATCTTGTGTGCGGTCGCAACAGCGGCGAATTGTCGCACCGTCCGCGACACCTGCTTAATCGTTGAGCAATGGCTTAAATAGTCGTGATTGCGACGGATAACTAAACGACGGGCGGGGCACGGCGCTTTAACCAGTAAAGCTTTGCGGCGCGTATTCGCGTAAACGAGAGGCACCAATTAAGTGATTTACTACATTTAATCGGCGCAATTGGTGCGTTGCACACAAAGTCATTCAACCGACTAAAGCGGAATCGCGAAATAACGGTGTGTTTGCAGAAGATAAACGGTGCCAGGTGTGAGGGTGGTGCGCACAGGGTCTGCCAAACGGAGGACCCTGTGCGCATTCGCGGAGTCAATCGACGTGCCGATTGGCCTCGAAGAACTCGGACTGGAACATGCACATACGCAAGGCGTTGTGATAGCTGCCATTGCCGAAAAATTCCTCGATCAGCTCGGCCTCGTGCCTGAAGCCGCACTTTTCGTAGACGTGGATCGCCGCCGTATTCGACTTGTCGACGATCAAATAGACCTTGCGCAGGTTCAGCACTGAAAACGCATAGTCGGTTGCGAGCTGCGTGGCGAGGGTCGCGTAGCCGCGGCCTTGCGCATGCGGCGCGATGATGATCTGAAACTCGCCGCGTCGATGGATATAGTCCAGCTCGATCAATTCGACCACGCCGACGGTTTGCCCCTCGTTGTCGATCGCCACGAAGCGCCGCTCGCGCAGGTCGTGCACGTGCTGGTCGTAAAGCTGGGTCAGTTCCGAGAAGGTTTCGTACGGCTCCTCGAACCAGTAACGCATGATTTTCGCGTTGTTGTTCACTTCATGGACGAAGCGCAGATCGGTGCGCTCGAGCGGGCGCAAGGTGAGTTCGCTGCTGCGTTCGGTCGTCATTGGATTCCCCTTGAGAATTATTGGTTTGGATACGCGCGTTCCGTCTCGGCTCGGGCGCTTTCCAGTTAGTCAGGGCGCGGTGCGGGGAGTTCTTGCAAGCTCTCGCGCCCGCACAGCATTATCTTGCGATAAGCCCGGCGGCATGCGAGTCCCGCGAGTGAAGGGCGTCGCGTTGTCGCAGGCCTGTGTTTGACTCGATCGTCGCGATTGTGAGGCGCGCGGCACGGTACGGGTACGCGCGGTGCTCTACAATGAAATCATGCTCCTGCAATCGGAGGCCACCGTGATCGAGAACTTGATATTGGGCGTTTTTCTGGTCATTCCGCTGCTGATCGTCGCATTTCTTTTCTCCGACGAATTGTGGCAGGAACACCGGCACCTGCACGACATGCGGCCCATGCATGTGAGACCGCGCCGCATCGACTGGCGGCATCCGCTGCGGCGCTCGCGGGATCGTCTTTAACGCGTTGCGTTGGCTCGCCGATTGGGCCTCCTGCGTGCTGCACTGCACGAATCCATGTGCCGTCTTAAAATGGCGGCCCGTTGAACGGGAGGATTCGTGCGCAAACTGATGTCATTGATGCTGCTGGCGGCGACGGCCACCGGCTTCGTGCCGGCGGCTGCCGAGGCGCACTCGCGCGTGGTGTGCAAACGTGTATGGGTGCATGGCCGTCTGGTGAAGCGTTGCCGTCGCGTGCCGGCGCCGCGCCATCACCATCATCGTCGTCCGCCGCCGCATCACGGGCCGGCGCCATACCATCGGTAGTGATGAAATGAAAACCCGCCGCGCGCGGGTTTTTTTGCGCGTGCCGCAAGGGCAGGGGCGGGGCGACGCGCAGTGCGCCAATAAAAAAGCCTGCCCGTTTCGGGCAGGCTAAAAAGAGATCCACACTCAATGCCTTGTGAGGACCAAGGCAAGGAGCAGTCTAGCCGTGCGGCACGCAACGCTGGTTTCAGCGGCTTTTACACATGTTACGGCGCATGACGGCCTCAGTCGGCGCGCCAGTGCGAGCGAATCCGCTTAGCGAGCGCTTCGAGCGTGTCCGCGTCGGCGACATCGCGCGCATGCATGCGCAGCGGCTGGCCTTCCCAACGCGGGATCACATGAAAATGCACATGCGGCACCGTTTGTCCCGCAGCCGAGCCATTGAATTGTCCGATGAACACGCCGTCCGGCCGCAACGCCGCGCGCACCGCAATCGCGAGCTTCTGTGTCATGCGCATGCATGCCACCGTCGAGGCATCCGACAACTCGAAAATCTCCGCAGCGGCTTCCTTCGGCACCACCAGCAGATGGCCGTCGGCTTGGGGCATCAGGTCCATGAAGGCGAGGGCGGCATCGGTTTCGGCCACCTTGATGCAGGGTAGTTCGCCACGCAGAATCCTTGCGAAGGGATTGCTGTCGTCGTATTTCATCGCGTTCCTCTCATGGTGGAAGGTCATATCGGGTAAAGCGCTGTTGCCGACATTGTCCATCACCTGTGTTACACCACGCCCACGCGCGCTGCGCGTTTGATCGCCTGAGGCGGCTGACCGAACGCGCGCAGAAAGGCGCGCCGCATCCGTTCGGTATCGACGAAGCCGGTCTCCGCGGCCACCGCCTCCATGGAATGGCGGCCCGCTTCCAGCATGGCGCGCGCGGCTTCGACGCGCAATGCCTCGATGGCTTTGGCGGGCGATTGACGGGTTTCGTCGCGAAACGCACGGCTGAACTGGCGCGGACTGAGATGCGCGACGTCGGCGAGCTGTTCGACCGTCAACGGCTCGCGCAGATGGCTTTTGGCGTACGACAGCGCGTTCTGGATGCGGTCGGATTTCGGCTCCAAGTCCAACATGGCCGAGAACTGCGACTGGCCGCCGGTGCGGCGGTGGTACACAACGAGCTTCTTGGCGATTGCGCGCGACACCTCCACGCCGAGATCGTTTTCAACGAGCGCCAGACACAGATCGATGCACGCCGTCATGCCGGCCGACGTCCACACCGACCCATCGACGATAAAGATGCGGTCTTCATCCACGCGCGCCTGTGGAAAGCGCCGCTGCAGATTGCGAGCGTGAATCCAGTGGGTCGTGGCGTGGCGGCCGTCAAGAATCCCGGCCTCGGCCAGCACGAACGCGCCGGTACAGATGCTGGTGGTGCGCCGCGAGGCGACCAGCGCCTCGTTCAGAAACGCCAGCAATCCCGGCGACGACGGCGCGATCTGCATCGCGCCGGTGACCACCACGGTGTCGTACGCCGGATCGCCGAACGGTCGGGTGGCGATCTCGACGCCGGCCGAGCTGCGCACCATGCCGCCATGCTCCGAAATAACCTCCACGTCGTACTCAGGCTGGCCGGCCTCCAGGTTGGCCAGCTCGAAGATCGAGACCGCCACCATATCGAGAATCTGGAAGCCGGGAAAAACCACCACGCCGACGTGTTTCATTGCGATGTCCTAAAACGAGGTAAATACGACATTTGAGACAACAGGCTACGCGCCTAGACTTGCCTCGTCAACACCGCAATGCCACCAAAAACGTTGCGGCGGCGGAGGTTTCCGGGTTTTCCCATTCATCGGACAGGGCAGAGGCACAACGCGCGACGCCCGCAAGGAGAGATTCAAATGGCAACGCAAGCAGGTAAGGGAACGGCATTGGTGACGGGTGCATCGTCGGGTATCGGCGCGGTATATGCAGACCGCCTCGCGCGGCGCGGCTACGACCTGATTCTGGTGGCGCGCGACGTCGAGCGGCTGAACGGACTGGCCGAGCGTCTGAAGACGGAAACCGGCCGCCATGTCGAGACGATCGGCGCGGACCTCACCGTCAAAGCCGACGTGCGCCGCATCGAAGAACGGTTGCGCGCGGACCGTGGCATCACGATGCTGGTCAACAACGCGGGCGTCGGCGCGACGGCCTCGCTGATCGATTCGGACGTGGACGAGCTCGAAAAAATGATCGACCTGAACGTCACCGCGCTCACGCGCCTGACGGCGGCGGTCGTGCCGGGCCTGGTGGAGCGGGGCAACGGCGTCGTGATCAATATTTCGTCGATCGTGGCGCTGTCGCCGGAACTGTTGAACGGCACGTACAGCGGCACCAAGGCCTACGTGCTCAACCTGACGCAGTCGCTGCATCACGAAGTGGGTGGCAAGGGCGTGCAATTGCAGGCGGTGTTGCCAGGCGCGACCAGCACGGCATTCTGGGACCGCGCGGGCCTCGCGGTCGAACATCTGCCGCAACAGATCGTGATGACCGCCGAAGACATGGTGGACGCCGCGCTCGCCGGCCTCGACCAGGGCGAACTGGTGACGATTCCGTCGTTGCCGGATGCGACGGATTGGGAGCGCTTCAACAGCGCGCGCCAGCACCTGCAGCCGAATCTGTCGCATAAGCTGCCGGCCGCACGCTACACGCGCGGCGCTGCTTCCGCGTAAAGCCGGACTGAAAGCGCCTTCAGCGCCAGTCAGTCGACACGTCGTCGGGATCGACCAGCGTCAATCCCGACGACGGCAACGGCAACGCCGTCTTGTATCGCACCTGTTTGAGCGCAAAGCTCGAGCGGATATTGGAAATGCCTGGAATCTTCGTCAGATGATCGACGATGAAGCGCTCCAGCGTCTGCATATCCGGCATCACCACGCGCAGCAGATAGTCGGCGTCGCCCGTCATCAGGTAGCACTCCATCACCTCCGGACGTTCCGAGATCGCCTGCTCGAAGCGCTGCAGCGCGTCTTCCACCTGCTTTTCCAGACTCACCTGAATGAACACGTTGATGCGCAGCCCGAGCGGCTCCGGGTTCAGCAACGTGACCTGCTGCTTGAACAGACCGAGCTTTTCGAGCGCCCGCACGCGGTTGAAGCACGGCGTGGGCGATAGGTTCACCGAGCGCGCGAGATCCGCATTGGTGATGCGCGCGTTCTGCTGCAACTGGCTGAGGATGCCGATGTCGATGCGGTCCAGCCGTCTGGGTGGCGTGGTCATAGATGAAATATTCTGTCGTGGTGGCGAAATCCGGAATAAATAGCCTATCGCAGCGCGGGACCACAAGCAAATGAGACGCTCATTTTGTGAGCACGTGGTTACCATTGACTCACTCGATCTTGAACCAAACGCGTCGATGCGGGAGTGGTGCCATGACGGATTTGTCCAGCGGTAGCGAGCAGTTGCGGTCTTTGAATGCGCAGCGTGTTGAAAGCGCGGAGCAGGCGGACACCGATCCGCAGGAAACCGCCGAGTGGCTTGAAGCGCTCGACGCGGTCGTCGCGCACGTCGGCCGTGACCGTGCGCAATTTCTGTTCGACCGGCTCGCGAGTCATGCGTTGACGCTTGGTGTCGAATCGGCGCGCACCAATGTCACGCCGTACCAAAACACGATTCCTTTCGAGCAACAGCCGCGCTATCCGGGCAATCTCGAACTCGAAGAACGGCTCGCCGCCGCGCTGCGCTGGAATGCGCTCGCGATGGTGGTGCGCGCGAACCAGGCCTACGGCGAACTCGGCGGCCATATTGCGAGTTACGCGTCGGCGGCGGATCTGTTCGAGGTCGGCTTCAACCATTTCTTTCGCGCGGCCGCGCCTGGCGGCGAAGAGGGTACGGGCGACCTCGTGTACTTCCAGCCGCATTCGTCGCCGGGTGTGTATGCGCGGGCTTACCTCGAAGGGTTTTTAAGCGAGCAGCATCTCCAGCACTACCGTCGCGAGATCGGCGGTCCGGGCTTGTGTTCGTATCCGCATCCGTGGCTGATGCCGGACTTCTGGCAGTTCCCGACCGGCTCGATGGGGATCGGCCCGATCAACGCGATTTATCAAGCGCGTTTCATGCGCTATCTCGCCAATCGCGGCCTCGCGCAGACGGAAGGCCGCAAGGTGTGGGGCTTTTTCGGCGACGGCGAAATGGACGAGCCGGAATCGACCGGCGCGCTCTCGCTGGCCGCGCGCGAAGGGCTCGACAACCTCGTGTTCGTGATCAACTGCAATCTGCAGCGGCTCGACGGTCCGGTGCGCAGCAACGGCCGCATCATCGATGAACTGGAAGCGCACTTTATCGGCGCCGGCTGGAACGTGATCAAGGTGGTGTGGGGCTCGGACTGGGACGCGCTGTTCTCGCGCGATCGCACCGGCGCCTTGCTGCGCGCGTTCGCGCATACCGTCGACGGCCAATTCCAGACCTTCTCGGCCAACGACGGCGCCTACAACCGCGAGCGCTTCTTCGGCCAGAACCCGGAGCTTGCCGCGCTCGCCGCGCAATTGAGCGATGACGACATCGACCGCCTGCGCCGTGGCGGTCACGACGTGCGCAAACTGCACGCGGCCTACGCGAAGGCGCTCGACCATCGCGGCCAGCCGACGGTGATCCTCGCGAAAACGATGAAGGGCTTCGGCATGGGCACCTCGGGCCAGGGCCGCATGACCACGCATCAGCAAAAGAAGCTGGGCTTCGACGACCTCAAGGCGTTTCGCGATCGCTTCCGCCTGCCACTCACGGACGAGGACGTCGAACAGGTGAAGTTCTACAAACCCGCGGAAGACAGCCCGGAAATGCAATACCTGCATGCACGCCGGGCGGCTCTCGGAGGCTATCTGCCCAGAAGGCGGAGAGTTGCATCGAAGGGGCTGACCGTCCCGCCGGTGTCCTCCTGGGGGCAATTTTCGCTGGACTCGAACGGCCGCGAGATGTCGACGACGATGGCGCTGGTCCGCATGCTGACCGCGCTGCTCAAGGATCAGGAAGTCGGGCCGCGCGTGGTGCCGATCGTCGCCGATGAAGCGCGTACCTTCGGCATGGCGAACATGTTCCGTCAGGTCGGCATCTATTCGCCGCTCGGGCAGTTGTATGAGCCGGAAGATCTCGGCTCGATGCTTTACTACCGCGAGGATACGAAAGGCCAGATCCTGGAAGAGGGCATTTCGGAAGCGGGCGCGGTGTCGTCATGGATCGCGGCGGCGACGTCGTACAGCGTGCACGATCTGCCGATGCTGCCGTTCTACATCTACTACTCGATGTTCGGTTTCCAGCGCATCGGCGATCTGATCTGGGCGGCGGCGGATCAACGTGCGCGCGGCTTCCTGATCGGCGCGACCTCGGGCAAGACGACACTCGGCGGCGAGGGCCTGCAGCATCAGGACGGCTCGAGCCATCTGGCGGCATCGACGATTCCGAACTGCCGCGCTTACGATCCTGCGTTCGCGTACGAAGTTGCCGCGATCGTCGACGAGGGCATGCGTGAGATGGTGGAACAACAGCGCGACGTGTTCTATTACGTCACGGTGATGAACGAAAACTACGCGCAGCCTTCGGTGCCGGGCGGTGACATGCAGGCGTTGCGCGAAGGGATTCTCAAGGGCATTTATCCGCTGGCTGCGCAAGCGCAGGAGCAGGAGAGCACGCAAGCTCAAGTGCAACTGCTCGGCGCGGGTGCGATTCTCGGCGAAGTGATTGCGGCGCAACAGATGTTGAAGGACGACTGGCGGATCGACGCGGCGGTGTGGAGCGTCACGAGTTTCACCGAATTGCAGCGCGACGGCATGGCATCGGAACGGCTCGCGCGTCTTGGCGAAGCGACCGGCGCGCCGTATGTCACGCAAGCGCTCGAACCGTCGCGAGGCCCGATTATCGCCGCGACCGACTATGTTCGTGCCGTGCCAGAACTTATTCGCGCATACGTGCCACGCCGTTATGTGACGCTCGGTACCGACGGTTTCGGCCGCAGCGATACGCGTCAGGCGTTGCGCGAGTTTTTCGAAGTAGACCGCAAGGCGATTGTGATCGCCGCGCTGAAGGCGCTGGCCGACGAGGGCGCAATCGACACAAGCGTGCTTGTCGAAGCGCGTAGCAAGTACCTCGGTGACGCCGCGGTCGGCGCAGCGTCCTGGCAATGCTAGAAAACGCCTAACGCATCGTTACTGCCATTGCCATTGCGACAAATGAAAACGCGCCCTGCAGACGGGCGCGTTTTCATTGCACGTTAGTAGCATCACATCTCGAACAATCAGTCACTCACCGCCACCTGATTCTTCCCGTCCCGCTTCGCGCGATACAAGCCGACGTCGGCCGCTTCGATCAGCTTCGTCACCGGCTCGGCGGCTGACGGCACGAGCGTCGCCGCGCCAATGCTGATCGTCACGACGCCGGTCGCGGAGCCCGAATGCGGAATCGCCAGCGCCTCGATTGCAATGCGGATCTTTTCCGCGAGCAGACGCAAGCCGCCCGCCGACGTGCCCGGCACCACCACCGCGAACTCTTCACCACCGAAGCGCGCCGCGAGATCGGCCGAGCGTCCGAGGCACGATTCGACGGTTTGCGCGACCCGCTTGAGCACTTCGTCGCCGGCGACGTGCCCATAGGTGTCGTTGTAAGCCTTGAAGTTATCCACATCGATCATCAAAAAGCCGAGGCCGGTTTTGTCGCGTGTGCTGCGACGCCATTCGGCGGCCAGATATTGATCGAGATAGCGGCGATTCGACAGTCCCGTCAGGCCGTCCGAATGCGTGAGCCGTTGCAATTCCAGATTCGTTGCGAGCAATTGCTGCTGCGATTGCCGCAGCGCCTTGTACGCCTCGTCGCGTTGAATCAGGTTCAGATACGAGCGCGAGTGATAGCGGATGCGCGCGATCAACTCGATGCGATCCGGTAGCTTCACCAGATAATCGTTGGCGCCGGCGGCGAAGGCCGCGCTTTTCACGAGCGGCTCTTCCTTGGTCGACAGCACGATGATCGGAATATCGCGCGTCGCCGGATTCTGCCGGTATTGGCGCACGAGGGTGAGACCGTCCGTGCCCGGCATCACGAGGTCCTGAAGGATCACCGTCGCGCGCGTTTCCGCGGCGCAGCGCAGCGCTTCTTCAGGCGACGCGCAGTAGTGAAAGTCGACGCTCGCTTCGTCGGCCAGCGCCTGGCGAATCGCCTCGGCGATGATCGCCTGGTCGTCGACCAGCAACACCATGATCGGGCACTCGGCTGCGGGCGGATTGCCGAGGATGCGCGCCAGGGCGTCATCGATCGCGAGATTGGGGGCGACCACCGCGTCCGACGCAAGGTCCTGCGCGGCGGCGTTTTGATGCGGTTCAGGAGTGTCCATGTGTTTCACCCAGAATGAGTGTCAGTGATTCGAAGCGGATCATAGGCGGCACGTGTGCGGCTAGCGCGCGTTGACCGCGGTCGCGAGCGCGGCAGCGATGCGCGGCAAGGGCAGGATCGCGGCGGCGGCGTCGAGCGCGGCAGCCGCTTTCGGCATGCCGTACACGGCGCTGGTCGCCTCGTCTTGCGCGATCGTGTGATAACCCTTGGTGCGCATCGCCTTGAGCCCGATCGCGCCGTCGCGGCCCATGCCGGTTAGCAGTACGCCGATGGCACGCGCCGGCCAGCGCGCCACCACGCTGTGAAAAAACACGTCGACGGAAGGGCGGTAAGGCGTCTCTTCCGGCACGCGCGTGTAGCCGAGCACGTTGGGCAGTCTGAGATGCAGATGATCATCGGTGGCGGCGAGCAGCGCGATGCCCGCTTGCGGACGGTCGCCTTCGCTGGCGATTCGCACCGGCAGCGCCGATTGCTGGTTCAGCCAGTCCGCCATGCCGGCCGCGAACGCCGCGTCGACGTGCTGCACGATGACGATGGCCGCTGCAAAATCCCTGGGCAGGCCGGCGAGCAGCGTGGCAAGCGCCGCCGGTCCGCCCGCCGATGCACCGATCGCCACCAGCGGCGTGTCGCGGTTCGTCGCGCAGGCGGACGACGACGCGGCCGCCGCGCCGGGTGCATTGCGTTCCTTGACGAGCGCCGCGATGCGGTCGATCTTCGCGATCAGCGTGGCGATGCTCTTGTGCGCGTCGGGACCGCTGAGCGACGGCGTATCGACGGCGTCGAGCGCGCCCGCGCCCATCGCTTCATAGACGCGCCATGCGTTGGCGCCCACGTCAACGGTGACGATCAGGATCGCGCATGGGGCGCGCGCCATGATGCGGCGCGTCGCCTCGATGCCGTCGACGTTCGGCATCACCAGATCCATCAGCACGATGTCGGGCCGCTGCGCGGTGCAGAAATCGACCGCCTGCTGGCCGTCCTGCGCGATCCACAGCACCTCGTAGTCGTGGCGCGCCGCGAGCGCGCGACGCAGCGCCTCGACGGCGAGCGGCATGTCGTTGACGATTCCGATTTTCATCCGTTTTTACCCGTAGGTTTAACCGTAAGCTTCGCCGATCAGATCACGCACCGCATCGAGCAGTGCTTCGTCATGAAAACTGCCTTTCGCCAGATAGTAGTCCGCGCCCGCGTTCAGTCCGGCGCGGCGGTCTTCTTCACGATCCTTGTACGACACGATCATGACCGGCAGCGACTGCAACTGCGGATCGCGCTTGATGAGCGTGACGAGTTCGATGCCATCCATGCGCGGCATGTCGATGTCGGTGATGACGAGGTCGAAGCGCTCGCCGCGCACGGCGTTCCAACCGTCCATGCCATCGACGGCGATCGTCACGTCGTAACCGCGCGTGGCCAGCAGCTTGCGTTCGAGTTCGCGCACGGTGAGCGAATCGTCGACCACCAGCACGCGGCGCGTGGCGCGCTGAGCCGCGTGTGCGACGCCGTGTTGCGTGTGCTTGAGATCGCCGCCCGCCACGAGCCGTTCGACGGAACGCAGCCAGTCGTCGACATCGGCGATCAGCACTGGATCGCCGTTCTCCATCAGCGCGCCGGCGGTGATGTTGCGGATCTTGCCGAGACGCGGATCGAGCGGCTGCACCACCAGCATCCGCTCGCCGAGAAAACGGTCGACCACCACGCCATAGGTTTGCGGGCCGTCGCCGATCACGATCATGCTGACGGTGCCGCTTTCATCCGCGGGCGGCGCGGTGTCGAGAATCTGATGCGCGGTGACGACGCCGATGCGCCGGCCGGAAAAGGCGATGTGCTGATGCCCTTCGAGCAATTCGATCTCCGCGCGGCTCACGTGCAGCGTGCGGTTCACATGCGCGAGCGGCACCGCGTACGGCTCGCCCGCGACTTCGATCAGCAGGCTGCGGATCACCGAGAGCGTCAACGGCAACTGCAGTTGCACGCGCGTGCCGAGGCCGGGTTCATGCGTGATTCGCACCGTGCCGCGCACGCGTTTGACGACGTCGTGCACCGCGTCGAGTCCGACGCCGCGGCCCGAGACCTCGGTCACCTGATCGCGTAGCGAGAAGCCCGGCAGGAACAGGAATTCGAGCAGCTCGGCTTCGGATAGACGCGCGACCGTTTCCTCGCTCGCGAGCTTCTTGCGCACGATCGACGCGCGCAAGGCGTCGAGATCGATGCCCGCGCCGTCGTCGGAAACGGTGATGAGCAGTGCACCGGCCGTGTGACGCGCGTCGAGCGTGAGCGTGCCTTCTTCCGGCTTGCCGCACGCGAGGCGCACGGCGGGTGTTTCGATGCCGTGGTCGAGCGCGTTGCGCAGCATATGGCCGAGCGGCGCTTCGAGCAGATCGAGAATGTCGCGGTCCACCTGGGTCGATTCGCCGACCAACTGCCAGCGCACCATCTTGCCGAGCGAACGGGCGACGTCGCGCACCATCCGCGCGAGGCCACCGGTGCCGTCGCCGAAAGGACGCATGCGGCATTGCAGGGCGGCGTCGTAGAGTTGCTGCGACAGATGCGTCGAGCGGCGGTCGAAGCTCTCAAGATCGGCAAGACGCTCGGCCAGCAGATGCTGCGATTCGGCGGTGAGGCGGCGGACTTCTTCGAGCGCGGCTTGGGCGCGCGGGTCGAGCTTGAGGTCGGCGAGCGTTTCGTGCAGTTGATCCAACGCGCGGGTGCTGTCGCGTTGGACGCGCTTTACGCGCAGCATCGATTGCGCGAAGGGTTTTAGCCAGCGCGATTCGACCAGCGATTCGCCTGACAAAGACAGCAGGCGGTCGAGGTTGTCGGCGCGCACGCGCAGCATGCGGCCGGCTTCGGTGGTTGTGGCGCTTGTGCCTCGTACGCTGCTCGATGCGGGTGCCGTGGCGGGCGTATTGTCCGGTGCGGACGGTGGCGCGGAGGAAGCCGGTGTGGCTTCGGCGCGCAGCGCATCGGCTAGCAGGTTGAATGCGGCGTCTGCGCCTGCGCCCGAACTTGAGCCCGAAGGTATCGAGGCGACCGAGGCTGTTGGCGGCTCGGTGGCAATGCTGCGCGCGGGTTCAAACGGCGCGGCTGCCGATGGCGTCACATCCCGCCGCATCGTCGCGCCATGCGGCACCACACCCGCCATACGCGCCTGCAACGCCGCCACACACGTGCCGACCGCGTCGCGAGCCGACTCGTCTTCATCGTTGCCGATGCGCGCGACGATATCCACCCCGCGCAGCAACTCGTCGATCCAGGCCGAGTCGAGCAACGCACGCCCTTCCTGCGCGGCGACGAAGCAATCCTCCATGGCATGCGCTAGCTCGACACCGACCTGCACGCCGACAATGCGGGCCGCGCCCTTCAACGAATGCGCGGCCCGCATGCAGGCCTCGAGCGCGCCGGCATCGCGCGGCGCGCGGTCGAGGGCGAGCAGGCCGTCGTTGAGCACGCGCGCCTGCGTCCGCGCTTCTTCGCGGAACAGATCGATCAGCGACGGGCGGCGTGGGTCGTCCGTCATCCGAGACTCCGGTTCAAGGTGTCGAAGAGCGCGTCGGCATCGAGCAGGCCGACGCTCATGCCGCGCCACGGCGCGACTGCGCGCGTATGCGCGGCGGCGGCATGCGAAAGTGTGGCGGGCGGCGGGCAAAAGCTGGCCGTCGCGATCCGGTGCACGCCGTCGACCTGATCCACCGGGAACACCGCGTGTTCTTCAGCGCGCGAGACGACGAGCAAGCGCGGCAGATCCTGACGCGCGCGATCGTCACGTACGGCGCCGCCGCCGGTTTCGGAGCCGAGCAGATGCGCGAGCGACAGGCACACCAGCAACTCGCCCTGCACATTCACCACGCCCAGCACCGCGCGATGCTGCCGATGCGGCAACGTATGAATCGGCCGCGTCTGCACGATGCGTTTGAAGATCGGCGTGGGCAGCGCAAGCCATTCGTCGCCGATGCGAAAAACGAGGAACGATTCGCTTGTGCCCTGCACATTCTGTTGCGGTTGCGCCCGTGCGCGCACGTCGTGCTGCGAGAGATCCACCAAGGGAATCGGCCGTTCCAGCAGCTTGGCCGCGGCCGCTTCGAACACCGGGCAATTCAGGCAGCGCACGTATTCGACAAGACGCTCGCACGACGAATCGCCGCGCACGCCGATGCGATTCCAGCAATCGTCGAAGCTCACCGTCTGCGCGTCAGCCACGTTGCGCTCCCTGTGCGCGCGACGCGCGTTGCATCAACAGGCGCGCACCGTCGCGGTCGCCCTCGAGTTCGAGCAAGGTCGCGAGATGCGCGAGCGCTTCCGTGTGCTGAGGGTCGAGATACAGCGCCTTGCGATAGTGGCTGCGTGCGAGGTTCGCATCGCCGTTGGCATCGGCCAGGACGCCGAGCAGATAAAACGCGTCGGCGTGCGGGGCGTGGTGTTCCAGATGGGCGTTGATCGCCGTGGCGGCTTCCGCGAGGCGGCCGGCGTCGGCCAAGGCGTGCGCGGCTTGCAATGTGTCGCGTGCGGCGTTGGTCGGCGGCGACAGCGGTTTGTGTGCCGGCAGCGGAGCGGCCATCGATGTCTCGCGCATGTGCGGCGCGACGTTGTCACGCGGCGAGAACTGCGTCACACCATTGAACGGCGTGCGCGCAACCGGATCGGGCCACGCAAAAGGCTGCGCGGAAAACACGGGTGGCGGAGCAAGCGCCGGCACCTGCGAACGTGTCATTGCGAGCGCGGCGGCAGTGGCGAGCGGCGCGGTGTGCCAGCCCTTCAACTGCGGCTCGTCGGGCGCGCCGCGATGAAATGCGAATGCCAGCGGGATCTTTGCGGACTGCATGCCGTAACGCATCAGCAGCCCGGTTTCCGCGGGACCGACGAACAGCGTGCCGTTTTCGGCCAGCACGCTATTGAGCGCCTGCAAGGCTTTTTGCTGCGCATCGCGGTCGAAGTAAATCAGCACGTTGCGGCAGAACACGAAATCGTAGACGCCAAGCGACGATGCGTCGAGTTGCATCAGATTGGCCCGCGAGAACCGCACCGCTTCGACGATGCGCGGCGCGAGACGCCAGCCGTCTTCAGTGCGCGCGAAGTGCGCGTCGCGAAACGGAAACGCATTGCCGCGAAACGAATTGCGTCCGTAGACGGCGCGCTGTGCTACTGCGAGCGAGCGCTCGCTGATATCCATTGCGTCGATGCGCAACTGCGCGGCGTCGATGCCTGCGTCGAGCAGCGTCATCGCGATCGTGTACGGTTCTTCGCCGGTGGAGCACGGCAGGCTCAGGATGCGCAGCGGCAGTGCGTTGCCGCGCTCCGCGAGACGCTCATGCGCGAGCCGCGCGAGTGCTTTGAACGCGTCGGCGTCGCGGTAGAACCAGGTCTCCGGCACGACCACCGTTTCGATCAGCGCCTGCACCATCGAAGGCGAGCTTTGCGCGGCTTCCCAATAGTCGGTGAGCGTGGCTTCGGCGCGGCCTTCCGCGCACCACGCCGCCGCGCGCTGATCCACCGCGCGCTCGATCGCACTATGGCCAAGCGATGCCGCATCGAGCCCGATGGTCCGATGCAGCAGCTCGGCGAAGCGTCGATAGAGCGGTGCGTTGTCGTGATGCGCGTTCATGCGTGCGCCTCGGGGAACAGCATAGCTTTGACGTCGTCGGGCAGCAGATGCTCGACGCGGATCCACTGTACGAGGCCGCCCGCTTCGCTCGCGACCGGGCCGAGATAACGCGCGTGCGGCATGTCGAGACCGGCATCCTGAAACGCCGTCATGTCCAGTCGAATGGTGCGCGTCGCGCCTTCGAGCAGCAGCGCGAGCAAGCGCGTCGTGCCCGCATGCGGATAGCGCACCAGCACGATGCGCGTCGACATCAGTTGCGCGGCGGGACGGCCGAGCGCGAGCGCCGGCAGATCGATCAGCGGCAGCGGCCCGCCTTCGTGATCGAGCACGCCCGCCACCCACGACGGCGCGCCGGGGATCGTCTTCGGCGGCGACTGCGGCGTGAGCGGCATCAGACGCTCCACCTGCGTCGCGTCGATCACATACCGTTCGCTATCGAGCGTGAAGAGGATGAAGAGCATCGGCGTGTGCGTGGGCGGTGGAGGGGCGTGCGAGTGTCGGCTTCGATCAGCGCGCCGTGGCGCGTCAGGCCGTCACCTTGAAGCGCGACACACCGGTGCGCAGACTGTTGGCGACGTGCGTCAGATCGTCGATCGCCTGAGTCGACTGGCGCAGCGATTCCGCCGTCTGCTGCGCGGCTTCCGAGAGTTGCGTCAGCGCCTGGGTTATCTGCTCGGCACCGGTGGCTTGCGTCTGCATGCCCTCGTTGACCATCGAGAAGCGCGGCGCGAGCTGCTGCACCTGTTGGATGATCTGCGTGAGATGACCGCCGACGTTCTGCACGTCGAGCATGCCGCGCCGCACTTCTTCGGAGAACTTGTCCATGCCCATCACGCCGGCGGCCACCGCGGACTGGATTTCCTTGACCATCTGTTCGATGTCGTAGGTTGCCACGGCGGTTTGATCGGCGAGGCGGCGAATCTCCGTTGCCACGACCGCGAAGCCGCGGCCGTATTCGCCGGCTTTCTCGGCCTCGATCGCTGCGTTCAAGGAGAGCAGATTGGTCTGGTCCGCGACCTTGGTAATCGTGGCGACAACCTGGTTGATGTTGCTGGCCTTCTCGTTGAGGATCGCGAGCTTCGCGTTGACCGAGCCGGCCGCTTCCATCACGAGACGCATGGTTTCTTCCATGCGCGCGAGGCCGGCGTGACCCGTGCCCGCGAGCGCGGCCGACTGGCCGGCCACTTCCGACACTTCGTTCATGGTGCGCAGCAGATCGCGCGAGGTCGCGAAGATCTCACGCGACGTAGCGCCGATCTCGGTGGTGGTGGCGGCGGTTTCGTTCGCGGTGGCTTGTTGCTCGCGCGAGGTCGCGGCGATTTCCGTCACCGATGTCGTCACCTGTACCGCTGACTTCTGCGCCTGGCCGACCAGCGCAGTGAGTTCGTCGGTCATGCGGTTGAAGCCCGCTTCGAGCGCGCCGATTTCGTCCGCGCGATTCAGTTGCAGGCGTTGGGTCAGGTCGCCTGTGCGCATCACGTCGACAACGCGCAGCACCTTGGCCATCGGCGTGGTGACGGCGCGCAGCAGCCAGTATCCGGCCAGCACGGCGACGACGGCGGCGACCAGCAGCATCACCAGCAGCACGATGCGGGTCGTCTCGACCGAGGTGCGGATGCTTTCAGCGGCTTTGTCGGCGTCGGCCTTGTTGTTTTCGACCAGCTTGCGCGCCGAGAGACGGCCCGCTTCCCAGATCGGCGTGAGTTGCGTGTTGAAGATACGCACGGCGTTTTCTTTCGAACTCGGCAGGGCGTTCAGCAGCGATGCCTGGATCGGCAGGTACTGCGTGTGTTGCTGGCGGAAGTCGTTGAAGAACTCACGATCGCTGTCGCGGAAGATGGTCGCGCCGTAGTCGCCGAGGAGCTTCTGCAGCGTTTGCTCGGTGTCTTGCAAACGATCGGTGTCGCGCTTGACGGAGTCGGGGTCCGCGTCGACATAGATGAGGCGCTGCGTGACGGTGTAGTTCTCGAACCAGGCCGCGCGCATCGCGGTCGCATAGTAGAGGCCCGGCATCGAGTCCTGCTGCTGGCTCTTCGCGTCGCGGTCGATGCCGCCCAGCTGCTCGAAGGTGACGATTGCCATTGCCAGCATCACGATCAGCACGATCCCGAAGCTGCACAGAATCCGTTGCCGGATGGTCCATTGTTTCACGCGCACGCCCCTTACTTTTGTCGCTTGTCTCGACCCGTGTTGTCGACGTGGTCCGATCCTGCGATCGACGGGCCGGAGAGCTTTGCGGGTTGTCAGATTTATCCGACAGATTATGCGGCGAATTTTACATTGATCGGTGGAATGGGGTAGTGGGTATCGCGCTTGATTGGGTGGCGGCGCTAGCGCGAGTGATTGCGCGGACCTTGCCATCAACTGGAACGGGATACGACCATTTTTCCCGCTTGGGAAAAATGGTTTGCGCTGTGGCGGCCGAGCGGTCGCTTGCGTCCTTCCTTTCTTTCTCAGTGGCGAGCATTGCCACGCGACTCCGCGCGCCGCGTTACATGGGTAATGTCCGGTTACCACTTGCAGCATCTATTTCCGCGCGCGCCAGCCACAATCTGTTCCATGCCTGAACGGCGGGGAGTCAAACATGAAAAAGATCGCAGTGGCGTTGTTGATGGTGGGAAGTCTGAGCGTGGCGGACCAAGCGTCGGCGCACGGTAATGGCGGCGATGTCGTCGGTGCGCTAATCGGCGGGGCCGTGCTCGGGGCGGTGGTGACCTCGGCGCTGAATCCAGCGCCGGTGGTGGCTTACCAGCAGCCTGTGTATGCGCAACCGGCGTATCAGCCCGCGCCGGTCTACGCGCAAGCGCCGCCGGGATACTGCTATGACCCATACCAACGTGCCTATGTGGCGTGCGGTGCGCCGCCGCCGGCGCAATACGGATATCCGCAACCTCAGCCGGGTTGGTAATCAATCGCGGAACGCGCGCATCGTTGCGCGCGCCATAGGCAAAAAGGCCGTCGTGTTACGCGACGGCCTTTTCATTTCAATGCGCGACTCAGTGCCTGTGATGCAGCCACTCCGCATAGTGCGTGTCAAGCCAGCGCTCGAGTCTTTGCGGCTTTGTCTTCTGGTGGTAGTGGGACGCGGCCCAGATAGCAACGCCGACCAGCAGCATGACAGCAGGCCCCAGCAAATAAGCGATCAACGATTCAGACATGGGAGCCTCCGTATCGAGTTGCGTCCACCCTTCAGTTTAGGCGATGAAATGCGGGAGAAAAGGTCCGCGTGATGCGATTGTGGCGAGTGCCTGGTTCCGGCGTATTTCTCACCTTTGAAACCTAGTGGAAAATCTTATTTTCTCTTTTAAAACAAAAAGTTGATTCAGATTGAATTGATTTTGTGTACCATCAAAATCACTTGATTTGAAGGCTCGGCGGGCCAGTTGTTCGTTCAGCGCGCGCTGGTCGGCGGCTTTCGGGCGGCTTCGATCTGCGCATCCACGAAATCCGCCCATTGCTGCACAACCCGACGCTGTTCCGCCGCATTTTTTTCCGCGCTCGCGCCTTGCTTGATGCGCTCGGACATATCGGCCGTGTTCTGATCGAGCACGTCTGACGGCTTTGCGATCTCGCGCAGATGCGCCGTTGCTGTACGCCGGAAGTCATGCAGGACGAAATGCTCCACGTCGAGGCCGAGTGCCTTGACCGCCTGATTCAGCGTACTTTTGGCGATCGGCCGATCGTCGCCCCTGACGCTCGGGAATACGAAGTGTCGGCTGGCCCTGGCGTCGTGAAGCTCGCGCAACATCGAAACCGCCTGCTGCGAAAGCGGTACGCGCTGATCGCGATCTTTTCTCAGACGGGCAGCGGGTATCGTCCACGACGCTCTGTCCAGATTGAATTCGGCCCACGTCGATTCAATCAGGTCCGATTTCCGCACCATCGTCAGCACCAGCAAGTGCAGCGCCAACTTCAGCGGCCGGCGAATGCTCGACGCGTCGATCGAGCGAAACATGGCGCCGATCTCGTCGCCCGAGAGCACGCGGGTGCGGCTGTCGAACGTGGCGATGGAGCGCGCCGGCACGACCTCGGCCGGGTTGCTGGCCGCGAGTTGCCGCGCGATCAGATACTCGTAGAGGCGCTTGACCACATTGCGCGTATGCAGCGCCATTTTCGGCGAACCGCGGCTCTTGATTCTGTCGCATATCGCTACGATGTCATCGGCGGTGACCGCCTTGATCGGCATGTGGCCGATGGCGGGCAAAACATCCTTGTCGAGCGCGCGACGCGTGGTGCGGCGGTATTCCTCCGACTTGCCCGCCATTTCCGTCGCGAGATAAAGCTCGGCGGCTTCGCGCAGCACATCGGCTTTGCTTTCCGCGCCGCGGTCGCGCCGCGCCGTGGCGACCGGCGAGATGCCTTGCGCGACCATCTCCGCGTACTTTTGCGCCTTGGCCCGCGCGACGCGCAACGAGATCATCCGGTAGTCGCCGATCGTGGCGAGCGGCTGACGCTCGCCGTTCAACGTGTAGCGGAAACGCCAGACCTTGGTGCCGGTCGTCATGACTTCGATGACGAGGCCGTTGCCGTCGGCGACGCAATAACGGGTGGCGCGCGGTTCGAGCGCGCGGATCTGGGCTTCGGTGAGGGGGACGGCTAAGCGGGGCATGCTCGGATCGCTGACACTGATATGCGGACAGCGGCGATTTTAAACCTTATGGCGGCTGTGTACCAAAGATTTAGCGATTTTTGGGTCAACGCAGCGGAATTTCGCGCTCGCGAATCTGCGCTTTGAGTTACGCCGAAGGCCTTTATAGTTATGACTTCGGCGCCTACCAACCGACCCTCGCTCACTTCCCAATACAGAACCTACTAAAAATCACTCCGAGCAGGTCGTCCGAACTGAACTCACCAGTGATCGAATTCAGCTGATCCTGCGCGAGGCGCAGTTCCTCAGCGAACAAATCAAGCGCTTGCGAGTTCTGATCGGCATGCGCGGCTGCAGTCGCCAGATGCTCCTCGGCGGCGCGCAGTGCAATCAGATGCCGCTCGCGCGCCAGATACACGCTTTCCGCGCCCGCTTGCCAGCCGGCGATCCGCAGCAACTCGTCGCGCAACAGCGCAACACCGTCGCCCTGTTTCGCCGACAGCCGCACTTCGCTCAGATCGAGGTCGGCGTCGAGCGCCTGCGTCGCCGGCGCGAGGCCGGTCAGGTCCGTCTTGTTCAACACGCGCACCACCGGCACACCGCCGGGAAAGCGTCCGGCAATCGCCTCGTCTTCCGTCGTCATGCCGGTGCGCGCATCGAGTAGATGAAGCACCACATCCGCGCGCTCGATTTCGCTCCATGTGCGCGCAATGCCAATCTTTTCGACTTCGTCCTCGGTATCGCGCAGGCCGGCTGTGTCGATCACGTGCAGCGGAATGCCTTCGATCTGAATCGTCTGCGCGACCTTGTCGCGCGTCGTGCCGGCGATCGGCGTGACGATGGCCAGCTCCGCGCCGGCTAGCGCGTTCAGCAGCGACGATTTGCCGACGTTCGGCTGCCCGGCCAGCACTACCGAGAGTCCTTCGCGCAACAACGCGCCTTGCCGCGCTTCGCTCAGCACGTGTGCTAGGCGCTCGCGAATGCGCGTGAGCTTGCCGCGGGCGTCGGCGGCTTCGAGGAAGTCGATCTCTTCTTCGGGGAAATCGAGCGTCGCTTCGACCAGCATGCGCAGCGTGATTACGTCTTCGACCAGCGCGTGAATGTCGCGCGAAAACGCGCCGTCCAGCGAGCGGCCCGCCGAGCGCGCGGCGGCCTCGGTGCTGGCTTCGATCAGATCGGCGACCGCTTCGGCTTGCGCCAGATCCAGCTTGTCGTTGAGAAAGGCGCGGCGCGTGAATTCGCCGGGCTCAGCCAGGCGCAAACCGAACCCGCGGCCGGCGTCGATGCAACGCTGCAGCACGAGTTGCAGCACCACTGGACCGCCGTGGCCTTGCAGTTCGAGCACATGCTCGCCCGTGTAGGAATGCGGCGCCGGAAAGTAGAGCGCGATGCCGCGGTCGAGCGCATTGCCGCTGGCGTCGAGAAAAGGGACGTAGCTGGCGTGGCGCGGCGCGAGTGTCTGGGCGGTGAGCGCCTGCATCAGCGG
Organism: Paraburkholderia sediminicola; assembly: GCF_046027355.1. Lineage (GTDB taxonomy): Bacteria > Pseudomonadota > Gammaproteobacteria > Burkholderiales > Burkholderiaceae > Paraburkholderia > Paraburkholderia sediminicola_B. The sequence goes on from NZ_JAQQEK010000049.1 coordinate 31,578, forward strand.
CTGGGCCGCGGCCTCTCCCGCGCGGCCGAACGAAATCCGCACGACACCGATTCCTCCACGGCCGGGCGCGGTGGCAATGGCGACGATCGGATCGGAATCGGTGGTGAGCATAGAAAGCGTGGCAAAAACGGAGAGGAGGGCAGGGCGGCGTCGGTCAGCGCGGCGCGAGGCATTGTAACGCGGGCGCATCCAGCGGCCGTGTCGCAGCGCTCTCGTTGATGGCGGAAGCTGACTTATCCAGGCAGTTGGGATTTATCTCAAACGAGCTAGGATTGCTACTGCGTATCTTGAGAATAGATAAGAGGTTGTAGGACGGCGAAGTCGCAGACAGGCGCACCAGGCAAGGAAAAAACACCAAATTCTACAAATTCGGCAGACCCATTGCCCGAAGCGGCCCGCAAGCTAAAAGTATCTCAAATACGCTAAAACTAAACTTGCTTGGTTGTCAAGTGATTGAACGTTGAATTGCACAATTCGGCCCATGCCGACCAATAAAGAAAAAGCCGCCTTCGCCAAACGGTTGAAGGACCTGCTGGAGCCGCTGAAGATTCGCGGCGGGACCAAGCTTGCCGAGCAGTTCAACCTTCGCTATCGAGGCGAGCGAGAGGTCACGCCGCAAACCGCTCATAAGTGGTTATCTGGTACGACGATTCCGAAGCCCGATAAGTTGCGTACGTTAGCCGAATGGTTGAACGTCAAGGAGCATTGGCTGCACTATGGACCGTCGCCGGGCGTGAACGCGAGGCCGTTGGCGCGTGGCGAGAAATATCCGCCGTCGGCGGAAACGATCGAGCTTGCTTCCAAGATCGAGTCGCTCACGCCGAAAGACCGCTTTCTAGTCGAAGAGATGATCGTGCGCTTTTACGGTGAAGACGCGGAAGAGGAGTGATAGCGGCATCGCGAGGTGTAGCCACGCCGCGAGCATGAAAAAAGCCGCCCGGTTCGCACCGGGCGGCTTTTCTATTGCTGCTATCAGAGCTTCAAGAGAGAGTGGGCGTTGCCGCCCACCTCAGGCAAAACATCATCAAGCCGCTTTGGCCTTCGCCTGACCCATCATGCGCGTGATGTAGTACTGCTGGGCGATCGACAGCACGTTGTTCACGACGTAGTACAGCACCAGACCGGCCGGGAAGAAGAAGAACATGACCGAGAACGCGATCGGCATGAACATCATCATCTTGGCTTGAACCGGGTCCGGCGGCGTCGGGTTCAGCTTGGTCTGCAGGAACATCGAGACGGCCATCAGCACCGGCAGAATGAAGAACGGATCTTGTTGCGACAGATCGTGAATCCACAGAATCCACGGTGCGCCGCGCATTTCCACCGACGACAGCAGCACCCAGTACAGCGAGATGAACACCGGAATCTGAATCACGACCGGCAGACAGCCGCCGAACGGATTGACCTTCTCGGTCTTGTACAGCTCCATCAGCGCCGAGTTCATCTTCTGCGGATCGCCCTTGAAGCGTTCGCGCAACGCTTGCATGCGCGGCGTGATCGCCTTCATGCGCGCCATCGACTTGTAGCTCGCGGCCGACAGCGGGAAGAACACGGCCTTGATCAGCAGCGTGAGCAGCACGATCGACCAGCCCCAGTTGCCGACATAGCTGTGGATCTTCTCGAGCAGCCAGAACAGCGGCTTCGCGATGATCGTCACCCAGCCGTAATCCTTCACCAGTTCCAGACCCGGCGCGATGCCTTCGAGCATGCGCTCTTCTTCCGGACCGGCGAACAGGCGCGCGGAGACGTCGACAGTTTGGCCCGGGGCGATGGTCGGCACCGGCTGCTTCACGCCGACGCGATACAACGCCGGATCGATCTTCTCGACGTAAATGTCGCGCTTCACGCCCTGCTGCGGAATCCAGGCCGACGCGAAGTAATGCTGGACCATCGCGATCCAGCCGTTGTCGGCCGAGGTCGCGTAATCCTGCTTGTTCTTGTCGACGTCGCCGAACGTCATCTTCTGGAAGTGATGCTGGTCGGTGTAGACAGCCGGCCCGATGAACGTGTGCGAGAAGCGCGGCGTTTCCACCGGCTGATCGTCACGCACCAGTTCCATATAGACCGACGGGCTCACCGGCGTGGTGCCGACGTTCTGGATCTTCGTGTCGACGCCGATCACATAGCTGCCACGCGTGAACGTGTAGGTCTTGATGACCTTCACGCCACCTTTCACCGGCGATTCGAAGCTGAGCTGGAACGACTTTTCGTTGCCCGTCAGATCGTGTTGCTGATTCGGCAGCGGCGTGTAGATGTCGTTGTGATTCGGGAAATCGCCGCCGAGCAGGCCCGTGCGCGCCAGATACGTGTGGTTCGCGGTGCGGTCGAACAGCGTGATGACGAGATCCGGCTGCTTGCCGTCGCCTTGCTTCACGAGCGACAGCTTCGACAGCGTGCCGCCGCGAGTGTCGATTTCGCCGCTATAGACGTCGGTGTTGAACTTGATCAGTTGCGATTGCGTCGCCGCCGGCGCGTTGCCCGGTGCGGCTGCGTTCGTGGCCGGCAGATCGGCGGGCTGGGTTCCCGGCGTCGTGGTTCCCGGTGCGGCGCTACCGACGGTCTTGGTCGGCGTGGCGCTCGGGAAGAACATCGACGGGCGTCCGTGGTCGCGTTGCCAGTTGTCGAACAGCATGACCGCTGACATGAAAAAGATGACCCATAGGACGGTGCGTTTGATATCCATGCGTTGTCTCAGTGTCGATGGAACGGCGCGTCAGCGCTTTTCAGAAGTGGGAGGCGGGACGAGATCGATGCCACCCGCGGAAAACGGGTGGCAGCGGCAAATACGCCTGGCGGCGAGATAAGTCCCGCGCGCGGCGCCATGATACTGGATTGCTTCGCGCGCGTAATCAGAGCAGGAAGGGTAAAAACGGCACCGGTTGCCGAGCATTGGGCTCACGGCAACCTTGTAGAAACGCAATAAAGCGATGAGTACCGTTTGCATGGCTAGTGCGGCCGGACGGCGCCGCGCAACGTGGAGTACCGGGCGACGCCCGCGCAGCACGGCCGCCGGAGCGGCCTGAACTGCAAAGCGGGCGGTCACTTGAGCGTCATTCCGTCTTGGGCGCTTCCGCGGGCGGCGCCTCGCGACGGGTCACTTCGCGCGCGGCCTTGTCGAGCAGCGCCTCAATTTCGCTGCGGCACAGCGCCCTCAACGGCGGCGACGAGGCGCTCGGCAAAGCCTTCTTGTCGAAGCGCGTGTGCAAACGCAGCAGCACATCCCAACCGCCGAATTCCGCGCGACGCAGCCGGAAGGCTTCGCGCGCGATTCGACGTACCAGATTACGCGTGGCCGCGCGCGGCGCATACTTCTTGCCGATCACGAGGCCTAGGCGAGCTTCGTTGCCGGTGGGCCGGCCGTACACCACGAAGTGCGCGGTGCGGCGCCACGGGCGCAAACGAAAAACGGATGAAAATTCATCCGTTTTCAGCAGCCTTGCGGCTTTAGGGAAGGCGGCTTGCGCTCGCAACGGAACCGAGCCCTGTTGCTGCGCCCCAGCCGTTCCCGCCTTACCGCTGGCGTCGCTTGGCACACACAGTGCGCGCAATCCGCTCGCCTGCCTTAGATGGCGAGGCGCTTGCGGCCCTTCGCGCGACGTGCGTTGATGACCTTGCGGCCACCTGCGGTCTTCATGCGAACGCGGAAGCCGTGGGTGCGCTTGCGACGGGTAACGGAAGGTTGGTAAGTACGTTTCATGTTGCTCTCACTTGATCGACTGATCGAAAATTAACCGCACGATCATCGCTGAAGCGGCAATGGCCGGGCGTTTACAGAATTGGTTTTCGCGGAACCCGCTATTTAAACCGGTTTTTCGTTGACCGTCAATAGTTTAGCCTGGTTCGGCCGCGCCCCGCGAGGAGTTCGCCTGATGATCCGTCCCTGTGGATAACTCCCTTGCGGGTCCGTTTTGGCGTTAGAATCTCGCCTTACTTCCCAAAAATCCTGCACGCCGCTCCGGCTCGCTTGCCCCGCAAACCCTTGTGGCACAAGCGCCTGGAGCCATTGCGCCTGGTTAGTCTGGCTGCTCAGGGCCTTGTTGCGTGCGCGCGACAGGGGCAGCGGCAACCGCCGTGCACACCATAACGACAGCAACTCGATGAACGATTTCTGGCAACACTGTTCCGCATTGCTGGAGCGTGAGCTTACGCCCCAGCAGTACGTGACGTGGATCAAACCGTTGGCCCCGGTCGCCTTCGACGCCGCTGCGAACACGCTTAGCATCGCTGCGCCGAACCGTTTCAAGCTCGACTGGGTCAAGAGCCAGTTCTCCGGCCGCATCGCGGATATGGCCCGCGATTTCTGGCACGCCCCGGTCGACGTCCAATTCGTACTCGATCCGAAAGCCGGCATGCGCGCCCCTGCGGCAGCCGCGCCGGCACCGGCGCGTCCGGCTTCCGCGCCTAGCTCGATGGGCGGTAGTGCCGGCAATGGCGCTGCGGTGGACGCAGCCGTCGGCGCCGTGCAAGCGGCGCAGGCCGTACGCGCGAACGGCGCAAACAGCGCGATGGCCAACCTCAACGCGAATGCCCGCGCGGCAGCTGAACACCACGCAAACGCACGCGCCGCGGCTGAAGATTCCGCCGACCTCGACCTGCCCAGCCTCGACGCAAACGAAGCCGCGGCCGCCCGCCGCACGTGGCGTCCGGGCCAAAGCGCCGGCTCGAACGGCAACGGCGAAAACGACTCGATGTACGAGCGTTCCAAGCTGAACCCGGTGCTCACCTTCGACAACTTCGTGACCGGTAAGGCCAACCAGCTGGCGCGCGCTGCGGCGATTCAGGTCGCGGACAACCCCGGTATCTCGTACAACCCGCTGTTTCTCTATGGCGGCGTCGGTCTGGGCAAGACTCACCTGATCCACGCGATCGGCAACCAGCTGTTGATGGACAAGGCCGGCGCACGGATTCGCTACATCCACGCGGAACAGTATGTGTCCGACGTGGTGAAGGCGTACCAGCGCAAGGCGTTCGACGATTTCAAGCGCTACTACCACTCGCTCGACCTGCTGCTGATCGACGATATTCAATTCTTCTCAGGCAAGTCGCGCACGCAAGAGGAATTCTTCTACGCGTTCGAGGCGCTGGTCGCCAACAAGGCGCAGGTGATCATCACCAGCGACACGTATCCGAAGGAAATTTCGGGTATCGACGACCGCCTGATCTCGCGCTTCGACTCCGGCCTGACCGTCGCGATCGAGCCGCCCGAGCTGGAAATGCGCGTCGCGATTCTGATGCGCAAGGCGCAATCCGAGTTCGTGAGCCTGAATGAGGACGTCGCGTTCTTCGTCGCGAAACACTTGCGTTCGAACGTGCGTGAGCTCGAAGGCGCGCTGCGCAAGATCCTCGCGTATTCGAAGTTCCACGGCCGCGAAATCACGATCGAAGTGACGAAAGAAGCGCTGAAAGACCTGCTGACGGTGCAGAACCGGCAGATTTCGGTGGAAAACATCCAGAAGACCACGGCTGACTTCTACAGCATCAAGGTCGCGGACATGTATTCGAAGAAGCGTCCCGCGAACATCGCGCGGCCGCGGCAGATCGCCATGTATCTGGCGAAAGAGCTGACCCAGAAGAGTTTGCCGGAAATCGGCGAACTGTTCGGCGGGCGCGACCACACCACGGTGCTGCACGCGGTGCGCAAAATTGCCGACGAGCGCAGCAAGGACGCGCAACTGAACCACGAACTGCACGTTCTGGAGCAGACGCTGAAGGGCTGAGCGGTCTGTCTGGAAAAAACGACCTGTTTATTTCCAAACTCGCCCCCATTTTAGTGAGGCGGTTCCGTTTTCAGGCACAATACAGGTTTAACCGCCCGGCGGCCGCGGGCGGATTTCACGCCGTGACAGGCGCTGCGTGGCGCCGGCGGGGAGCCACGGCTGCGTGCTGGAAAGCTGTCCTGGCAAGGCGCGCAGGCCGTTATATCAACGAAGGAACTCTATGCAACTGGTCAAGACCGAACGCGATAACCTCCTCAGGCCGCTGCAAACCGTGAGCGGCATCGTCGAACGCCGCCATACGTTGCCGATCCTCGCCAATTTGCTGATTACCAAGAACGGCCCTGATGTGTCGTTCCTGTCGACCGACCTCGAGTTGCAGATCACCACGCGTGCCGATTTCGGCGTGGGCGGCGATTCGGTGGCGACCACGGTGGCAGCGAGAAAGCTCCTCGACATTCTGCGCGCCATGCCCGACGGGCAGGTCACGCTCACGCTGAACGACAAGCGTCTGACCGTGCAATCCGGCAAGAGCCGCTTTGCGCTGCAAACGCTCGCCGCGGACGAATTCCCGACGGTCGCGCAAGCTAAAGACTACGGCGCGAACCTCGTGGTTCCCCAGAAGACGTTCCGCCAGTTGCTCGGCATGGTCCATTTTTCGATGGCCCAGCAGGACATCCGCTACTACCTGAACGGCATGCTGCTGGTGGTGGACGGCGACCAGCTGATGGCGGTCGCAACGGACGGCCACCGTCTGGCGTTCTCGTCCATGAAGATCGAAGGCTCGTTCCAGCGTCAGGAAGTGATCATTCCGCGCAAGACGATTCTGGAACTCCAGCGTCTGCTGGAAGACATCGACGACACGCTGAAGATCGACATCGCGCAGACGCAGGTCAAGTTCACGTTCGGCCAGGTCGAACTGGTGTCGAAGCTGGTGGAAGGCAAATTCCCCGACTTCCAGCGCGTGATTCCGAAGTCGCACAAGAATCAGTTCGTGATCGGCCGTGAAGAACTGCAGCGCTCGCTGCAACGCGCCGCGATTCTGACCTCGGACAAATTCAAGGGCGTGCGCTGCATCATCGAGCCGGGCCAGTTGAAGATCATGTCGACCAACGCCGATCAGGAAGAGGCGCAGGAAGAACTGGAAATCGCATACGACGGCGACAGCGTCGATATCGGGTTCAACGTCACGTATCTGCTCGACGTGCTCGCGAACCTGAAGGTCGACACGTTGCAAGTGAGCCTGGGCGACGCCAGCTCCAGCGCGTTGATCACGATTCCCGAGAACGACGAATTCAAATACGTCGTCATGCCGATGCGCATCTAACGCGTCCAACACCAAAGAACACACCAAGGGGCGCAGCGCCCCTTTGGCGTTTTTATGGTGATTTGAAAAGTCCCGAGCAGCAACCTTGCAGCAACGCAGAACCGGAAAAAATCCATGACTGAAACGAACAATTCGCAACCCGACAACAGCTACGGCGCATCCTCGATTCAGATCCTCGAAGGTCTGGAGGCGGTGCGCAAGCGGCCCGGGATGTACATCGGGGATACATCGGACGGGACCGGTCTGCATCACCTCGTATTCGAAGTGCTGGACAACTCCATCGACGAAGCGTTAGCGGGGCATTGCAACGACATCCAGGTGATCATTCACGCGGACAACTCCATTTCCATCACCGACAACGGCCGCGGCGTGCCGACCGGTCTGAAGATGGACGACAAGCACGATCCGAAGCGCAGCGCCGCTGAAATCGTGATGACCGAGTTGCACGCCGGCGGCAAGTTCGACCAGAACAGCTACAAGGTGTCCGGCGGCCTGCACGGCGTGGGCGTGTCGTGCGTGAACGCATTGTCCGCGTGGCTGCGTTTGACCATTCGCCGCGACGGCAAGAAGCACTTCATGGAATTCCACCGTGGCGTGCCGCAGAACCGCATTATCGAAGAGATCGACGGCGTGGCCGTTTCGCCGATTCAAGTTACCGGCGAGACCGAGAACCGCGGCACCGAAGTGCACTTCCTCGCCGACGAGACGATTTTCGGCAACATCGAATATCACTACGACATTCTGGCCAAGCGGATTCGCGAACTGTCGTTCCTGAATAACGGCGTGCGAATCAAGCTGACCGACCAGCGCACCGGCAAGGAAGAAGATTTCGCGTTCGTGGGCGGCGTGAAGGGCTTTGTCGAGTACATCAACAAGAACAAGTCCGTGCTGCACCCGAACATTTTCCACATCAGCGGCGAGAAAGACGGCGTGGGCGTGGAAGTGGCGATGCAGTGGAACGACAGCTACAACGAAAACGTGCTGTGCTTCACGAACAACATTCCGCAACGTGATGGTGGGACGCACTTGACCGGTTTGCGTGCGGCGATGACGCGCGTGTTGAACAAGTACATCAACGATCACGAAGTCGCGAAGAAGGCGAAGGTTGAGACTTCTGGCGACGATATGCGTGAAGGGTTGTCGTGCGTGCTGTCGGTGAAGGTGCCGGAGCCGAAGTTCAGTGCGCAGACGAAGGACAAGCTGGTGTCGTCGGAAGTGCGCGCGCCGGTGGAGGATGTGGTCGCGAAGGCGCTCGAGGAGTTTCTGCTTGAGACGCCGAATGACGCGAAGATTATTTGCGGCAAGATTGTGGATGCGGCGCGCGCGCGGGATGCGGCTCGGAAGGCGCGGGAGATGACGCGTCGGAAGGGTGTGCTCGACGGCGTTGGTTTGCCTGGGAAGCTGGCGGATTGCCAGGAGAAGGATCCGGCGAAGTCTGAGATTTATATCGTCGAGGGTGACTCGGCAGGCGGGTCGGCGAAGCAGGGTCGGGATCGGAAGTTTCAGGCGATTCTGCCGCTGCGCGGTAAGGTGCTCAATGTGGAGAAGGCAAGGTATGACAAGCTGCTTTCTTCGGAGCAGATTGTTACGCTGATTACCGCTCTCGGTTGCGGGATTGGTAAGGAAGACTACAACCTCGATAAGCTGCGTTATCACCGCATCATCATCATGACCGATGCTGACGTTGACGGTGCGCACATTCGGACGCTGTTGTTGACGTTCTTCTATCGGCAGATGCCGGAGATGATCGAGCGTGGGTATATCTATATCGCGCAGCCGCCGCTGTTCAAGATCAAGGCGGGTAAGGATGAGCGGTATTTGAAGGATGAGGCTGAGGTTAATGCTCACATTTTGAAGCTGGCTTTGCAGGGGTCGGAGTTGCTGGCTTCTGAAGGTGCTACGCCGATTACTGGGGATGCGTTGGGTGAGTTGGCTCGGGCTTATTTGCTTGCTCAGGCTGTTGTTAACCGGTTGAGCCGGTTGTATGACGCTGGGGCGCTCGAGGCTGTGATGGATGGGATTGCGATCGATCTGTCCAGCGAGGAAGCGGCTGATGCATCGGCTAAGGCTCTGGAAGCGAAGCTGCGGGATGATCCGTTGAAGCCTGAAGTTAAGGTCACGACGATGTATGACCCGGTGCGTGAATTGCGCTCGCTGCGGGTTGCGAGGACGCATCACGGGAATCAGAAGATTTCTGTGTTGGATCAGGATTTTCAACTCACTGCTGACTATCAACAGCTGATCAATACCGCTAATACGTTTAAGGGGTTGATTGGGGTTGGGGCTGTCATTAAGCGTGGTGAGCGGAGTATGGCGGTTACTGACTTCAAGTCCGCTATGAAGTGGTTGCTGGCTGATGCTGAGCGCAATATTTCGAAGCAGCGCTATAAGGGGCTCGGTGAGATGAACCCTGGGCAGCTTTGGGAGACGACGATGGATCCGACCGTGCGTCGCTTGCTTCGTGTGCAGATTGAGGATGCTATTGCTGCCGACGGCATTTTCACTACGCTTATGGGGGATGATGTGGAGCCGCGGCGGGCGTTTATTGAGTCGAATGCGTTGAGGGCGGGGAATATTGATGTTTGATGTTGTAGGTTTTGCAGGGAAACGGAAATCGTTGGACTAACGCCAAGTTAGCTGGACTCGAATGTAGGGAAATGATTAGATTTTCGTGCTTGTCATCGGACAGCACTGAACGGTAGGTGCGCGTCGCATGTATTGAGGGGCGATTCGGCTGTGGTTGGCTCGAATTGCCCGATGGCGGAACTCTGAGGGTTATAGGTGAAAAGCCTGTAACCCTTTACGCGTTCGGGTGTGGGGCAATACCGCTATGGAGGTGGGTTCGATCAACATCGCGGAGGAGAATCAGGTGCGCGCGTATCGGGTCTTCTTTTTTTGAAACGATGCAGTTACCAGAGCCTTCGAACGCTCGGTGACGCGCGCACGAAAGCTTACGTCGAACAATGCAAGGTCGCAGGGTCACAGCCGAACGCCAAGTATTTGCTCGACCTACGCTTCCATGATTTGCGGCACAGGGCCACAACTCGACTAGCTTCGATTTTCCCAATGCATGAACTAACAAAAATTACGGGGCGCAAGGACCGCGCATGCTGATGCGCTATTACCATCCGCGCGCTGAGGACTTGGCGAAGGGCTCATGTGACCAACGACCGCGTCCCTAGAGCCTCGGACGGTTGGCGGAGCAAGCGCCCGCCAACCTCGCGCCTAGAACTAGTGATCTACAGAAACGGCGTGTGCGGGACTTTTTAACAAGCTCGCTTCGGGCAGCAACGCGCTTGCCATTTGCAATCCAACAAGAACCTGATAGAGACGGGGAGCCATGGAAACCATTCGCATATTTCTTTCGTACAGCTGGGAATCTGAAACACACGACACATGGGTTAAAAGACTCGCAGACCGGCTGGATCGCGCTCGCGCAATTGCTGTATAGCGCGCTGGCGTCGTCCGTTCAGTGCTCGTCCACAACGCCTGCGGCGCCTGTGGCGGCGCCCTTAACTTGCGCGGCACCGGCATTCGCGTTCGAATCGGAGTAGGAAACGAACCGCGAATGGCTGGCTTCTTCGTAACTGGTGGCAGGGCACAAAACCGGGCCCACCTCGACTCGCCGATCAGGAAAATAAGAGCCTGCTCTTGCGCCTGCGAGGATCGATCACTTAGATGGTGAGCGACTAATGCCATTGTCTCTAACTCGAATATTCAGGCCGGCGGCTCACTTCGCGCGATCTCTATCCAGCCACGGTCGAACGTAAACGTTCGCGCATGAGCGACGGGATCTTGAATGCGCAAAATTCGCGATTGTGCAAGGTCGGTTGCGTGCTCGACGACGTAAAGCCAGTACGCGGGGCCACGCTCTCGAGCATACTCGAACTGGACCCGAGAAAGGCCCACAGGACGGTTCGCGAGCGAGCCGGTCATTGACTTCACCTCGATCCATCGGATGGGCTTGCCGGAGCTGTCTTTCTCGTAGAGGTCATACCCAGGGTTACCTTCCGGTGTGCGGCACAGCGTCGGCTCCAACTTGATGATCTGCTCAATGGCTTGCTCCTCGATCTTCATTCGTGCGGCATGGTCAATGCCGTCTGGATCAGCCTCCTGCTCATTGGGATGTGCGCCCACATATGAGATAAAGGAACGACTAGCCGCTTGTCCGGGCGATCTTCTATCATGAGCACTGCTGCCGGTCCCGCTGGGCTCGCCTGATCGCCCGGCGCCCTCGTGCGAATCGCGGGCTCCTAGGCGGCCACCGTCTAGCGTACCCCCTTTACCTGTGCGCCTTTGCCCTCCTCCTGCATCGCGTGTTATGGCATCGTCACCGCCGTCTGGATCGAGCGTGCCAGAGGGGATGTCTGGCATATCGTCACCGTACAAGTCGTTTGCAGCACCGTAAACATCCTCGTCGTGGGGGGGGGGGGGGGGGCGCCCCCCCCCCCCCCCCCCCCAGGTCT